>CAVSHP010000021.1:0-547500 GCA_963727635.1 uncultured Gammaproteobacteria bacterium
TTATCAGTTCGGGTTTAGTGTTTTTTCCCTTTATTGCGGCCATGTTGCGGCTGCGCTGACTAGAGGTATGCACATCAACCATGACACTTCAGGCCACTTTTCTCTTTTCAGTGACGGCCTTAATTTCTTCGACAAAAGGTAAAATCATCATTAGCGATGGCCTCAAATACGGGAACAATACCGGAATTTCCGAACTGTTTATAAGCTTGCGTATCCGATACCGGGATTTCAAAAGGCTGCTCCCCAGCCTTATAAAACCCCATAAGGCGTGCACATTCCTGTGGCGTAAGTCTCCTTGGTCGGCCGCCCCTCACGGGGTCATTACTCATGTCTTCTTGGTCAATCAGAATTTCAGAACCATCTTTATAGTATCTGGCAGAAAGGGTTCGGGCATCCTGGGCGCTATCTCGTTTAATACACCATATCCAAAGCCGTTACCTTTTGCCTTGTGCTTGGCGGCGTAATCAACAAGGTATTGCCATAATTTAGGAGTCAGTGTGTATTTCGGATCAACATCACAATTACGATCCAGAATGTCTTTAAGCATCGGTCTTTTACTTGGAAAATGAGCAACTATATTCTTTAAATTAAAGCGTGCAGGAATACCAAATTTTTCAGCAAGATCCTTACGAAAACCAACGAGAATTACTCTTTCTCTGTGTTGGGGTAAAAAGTTCTTCCCGTCAACTATCTTTGGGTCCGGCTTGTCATCATCCAGATTCGAGATCCAATACCCAGCTTCAACCAGTTCTTTTTTTATAACCGTGAATGTAATTCCCTTGTCATGGCTTTTAAGGTTCTTAACATTTTCTAAAACAATAACTGAGGGATGGTGAGCTTTTAAAATCCGGACAATGTCAAAAAACAACTGACCTTGATCTTCACACTCAAAGCCGTGAAGTCTCCCTAGCGCATTTTTCTTCGATACCCCTGCGATTGAAAAAGGCTGGCAAGGAAATCCCGCCAATAAAATATCGTGTTGAGGAATGGAATTGCGAATATGGTTCGCCACTTGGTTAGGAGGGACTCCTCTCGGTCGAGTGAGATCTCCTTAATATCAGAATTGAATATATGTTCCGGGGAGCCCCGGGAAATTGGCTTTATACGTTTTTTGTGAGTACTCATTCCATTCGGAAAGAAAAACGCATTTTCCCCCAGCTGATTCAAAACCTTTACGAATTCCCCCAATTCCTGCGAATAGATCAATGAACCGAAATTTATCCTCTTTTGCTTCGTAGACAGGTATTAACCCCAGCAGCTTGAGGTAGTCAGAATGTCGTATCTGCTCAGCCAATTCAAATTCGTTACCGACCTTTTTCAGTAAATTAAGCCGATCCATCCCAATATCGATTCTCTCTGATATTTGGCGAACATTCCAAATAGAGAAAACTTCTTGAAGAACATCAGAAACGGGTCTTAATTCAGTCATTGCTTCACCAAGTTACGCTGGGTCATTTATATCGTGAAAGTTCGCACAAATGACCCAAGCTTTGCAAATACCATTTTACAATGATCACTCGATAACTTCTCAAATGGTGAGAAACTTAAGTGAAGCGGTTATGCTGAGCATGGCTAAAGGAATAAACATACTTACGAAAGGAACCTGATTTGTCGCTTGACCTGCAAGCACTGCAACGTGTGATGAGTGACCAAGGAGTTACACGGTTGCTTGTGAAGCGACTTGCACCAAATGACAACAGCAAGAACCAGCCTTATTTTGGACCCGATCTGACGTCAGTTGGTTTTTTGCCGACAGGTACAGTCACGGCAACGGCCACAAACTCGGATAAACCCAAAAGTCCGCCGTGAAGTTCCGGTTTACTCGGATTTTTATTGGCTCACGGACGATGGCGTGCCGCGAAAGGCACCGTATGCAAAGTTGATTTATTACCCGCAGTACCCGGAGGTTCGATTTTCGGGGTTTCTTCGCGGTTGTATCGGGGCTCCTAGTGAATTAATGGACCCCTACAAGCGCGGAAGGGAGCCAGGAAGGGTCTTGTTCCTGGGTGTCAGTTCAGATAACAAATTGCTTGGATATCTTGCTGATGAGAGCTCGGAGGTCGCCCGGCAACTTGGCAATATAGGGGACTACACACATATTGGCGTATTCGATGAACTGCCTCTTGGCTATCAACCAGGTCACGGTGATTCTAAAACCGGGTTATTGCGTGAACTTTGCAGAATTAGTTCAAAACAGTGGATAAATTCTAAAAGACTGATCTCGGATGGAACGGCGATCGCGTACCGAGCAACAAACGGCGGTGGATTTACACTTGAAGCTGAGCTAGGCGTTACACCAAATGGAATTTCAGAGCCTGATTTTCTTGGGTGGGAAATTAAGCAGTTCAGAGTGAATAGTTTTGAACGGGTACGGGCGGTCGAATTACGCTGATGACACCCGAACCTACGGGAGGAATATACAAAACTGCCGGCGTTGAGGAGTTTGTGCTTCGGTACGGATACCCTGATATAAGAGGGCGTGACAGACGGAATTTCTGTGGAGAGCATAAGGCTGGTTTGCGACATCCCCGAACCGGCCTAACTATGATGATGCCCGGATTTGATACAGATCAAATGCAAATCACAGATCCAAGCAAAGGCCTGACTCTCGTAGATGACGCGGGTGAAGAAGCTGCTATTTGGAGTTATTCAAATATTGTTGAACATTGGAAGCGAAAGCACGCTAAAGCGGCTTATGTACCCGCCGTGATGCGCCGACATCCGGAGATGCAGTATCGGTTTTCATCAATAGTACGATTGGGTGAAGGCACGGGTGTTACGAAGTTACTGACCGCTATAGCCAGACGTGACATTGTTTATGATCCTGGCGTGGTTATGAAAAATGCTTCAACTTCCATGCGTCCTTTAAAGCGCAGAAGTCAATTCAGGGTGAACCGCATCAAACTTGGCAAGTTTGTATGACAACTTCACGTTGGTGAACGCTTGTGGAAAACGTCGGACTTGCCGTCACCTAGCGGCATTACCCTGAGGACAAGGAAGGTAAGAGAATGGACATCCACAAATGATATAGGAGGTTGAGTGGTGCACATAATTGAAACAATAAAAAACCAATCAACTCAAGACGCGTTGGCAAAACTTAAAGAAGCCCATTCATTCATCGCGTCCCAAGCTATCAAGGGTCAGAACGCAATTGGGACAAATCCTAACTACTGGGGACTGGCTGCCAAGCGGATGCTCATTGACCTTGAGGGTGGTCCGGAAATTATTGGGAAGCCCTCAGAAAAGTTTGTTGAATTAATCAATATCCTAGCCACCACCGAACGCACTATGGAAGCGCTGGAGTGGCTCGCTGTGAAATATCCCAATTTAACTGTAAGAGAGTGCCACCCATCTACTAGTGACTTTGAAGATGGTAATGACATTGTGCTTGTTGATCAGAACAATGATGTAAAAGTGCGATGCGAAGTGTGTGATGTCGCCTCAAATAATCCAGGGCAAAACGGCAAGGAGAAAAAGGACTTGGGGAATCTAGGCTGTTCGGAAACAGTACCTAGTGATGAAGTAGACAGATTTATTGCTACTTCCGTTGAGTTCGCTGCTGCACTCACCAGCTCTAAGCGAAAATGGCCTTTAATGCATTACCGTTATAGATTGATTGATACACAGCTACCACAGCTTACGATCATGCTCTTTGTTATACCGCCAGAATTTTAGGAAGATAAAAGTCGGGACACCCACGACCAATAAAAGAGAAAAAGGGCAGATGAATGTTTAACTCAATGCTGTTACCGCTGATTCCAATGGTCATTATGGTGATTGTTCTTTATCTGATTGTCAGGAAAATCAAATCCCGTGGACATTACTCACCGTTCACTGATGATTTTCTCAGGGAACCGGGAGAGACACTTCGAACTCGCCATCGCGAACTACATGAAGACATGATGGAATCCTTTTATTCGATGGTTTTTGTAGGGGTGATAACTGTATACATCGTTAAAGGTTTTCCAGTCTTGGTAAATATTGTTGTGCTAGTGATATTTGCCGTTTTTTTTATTTATCAAATAAAAAAACTTACCAGGATATTCGGTGAAGCCGTCAATGTGCGCTTGGGTTTTGAGGGAGAACGGGCAACCGGGCAAGAACTGATGATGTTAATGAGAGATGGTGCATGGGTATTTCATGACCTCCCTTATAAATACGGAAACATTGATCACATCGTGATTGCCCGTGGTGGCGTATTTGCATTTGAAACAAAAGCGGTAAGTAAGCCAGCATCTGCAACTACTAATCGCGCAGAATGGAAAGTTACATACGATGGTAAGTCCCTGGTATTTCCTCATAAGAAAGACTCTGATGCATTGGAGCAGGCGCGACGGCATGCCAAATACCTCCACAGGAATATAAAAAACAAACTCGGCATTGATGCTGTTGTAACACCGGTTGTTGCAATGCCTGGCTGGTTTATCGAACGTACCGGTAAATCTGATGTTTGGGTGATTAATCCAAAAGAGCGCAATGTGCTAAGAAAGGAAATGGTTGTTGAAAAATTAGGCCCGGGTGAAGCCGAGAGAATTGCTGCGCATATTGAATCAGTGGCGCGGTCTGTTCGGCCTGGTTCAAAAATTCTTGACCCTGACGCGGATGCCTATTATGACTTTTGGAATAATCCAAGGTACAGACCGCCTTCAGTTGAGTGAATATGCGGTTGTGATTCGCAGTATCATTCCTGCCAGAGCCGCCTATTGGAAGAATCCAAAATGAGCGCCACCACCGACCTCGAGTTCCTGCGCAAAATCCAGCGCCTGCTTTCCGAAGGCGAGTTCGTAGCCACCTACAAATTTGCATTGTTACAGGCCCTGGCTGATTTGAGCGTAGAGCATCATGCATTGAGTCCTGGCCTTGACGAGGGGCTGAAGCTCGCCATAGGCGAAATCGCGGAAAAGTTCATCGAGTACTACTGGCGCCAGGCTGTACCGTATACGCCGGGCCTGGATCGGGCGGGTATCCTCAAACAAAACACGGGTCGGCAGGCGGCGGTCATTAATGCAATCGTCGATATGCGCGAACAGTATTCCGGTTCTATTTACCTGGCCAGGCGCGATGTGCTGCAGTGGAGGCGGTTGGTGCGGCGCGTCGTCACGTTGATCAAAACCATGCCGTTGTGGAAATTGCAGGTGATTGGCAGAGGTGTTGATGATTTTATCTACCGGCAGGGGCAGCTTGAAGACGGCTGTATTCAGTTACGGCCGGGTGTGCATGCTGCTTTTCGTTCCTTTCATGGTCTTGTCACCAACCTGATTCAGGGTGGCTGGTTAACCCAGGTCAGACGCATTGCGAGCAACCGCAAGCTGCTTGGCGAGAGGGGTGACCTGGCTGAATTCCTGTTCGGGTCGGAACGCAGAAACCTGGATGCTTACCGGGTCGTCATGCGTGACTACCAGTCGGGCAGGTGTTTTTATTGCGGCAAGCCGGTTCACGGTGAAGGCAATGCCGATCACTTCATCCCCTGGTCGCGATACCCGGTTGACCTTGGTCACAATTTTGTCTTTTCCCATGCCAGCTGTAACAACGATAAACGTGACCTGTTGGCGCATCCCGAGCACCTGGCGCGCTGGCGGGAGTGCAACCTGGACGCGGCCCCCATGCTTGAGGACGCCTTTGACGCCAACCGCCTGGTGCATGATGAAATGCGCTCACGTTTCGTTGCTGTCTGGGCCTACGAACAGGGGGAGAAATCCAGGGCGCATACCTGGTTGAGAAAAGGTGACTACCGGATGTTGGATGGGAGCTGGCGTGACGCCATGGGTGGGCTGCGGGCGGTGGCTGAGACGCCTGCGGATTATGATTGAGACTTAGACAAAATGTGATTCGGGCGCTGTTCTGTCCATGCTCTCGCTTTGATTCAGAAATCACCTACAAGTCAAAAAGCAATCGGTGGTATTCGTTGCTGAGTGAAATTCACATAATAGTAGTATCATGATTAACATGAATAAATACACAGCAGTAATCCAAAGAGATGGCGATTTCTGGATCGGATGGATAGAAGAAATCGGTGGTGTGAATTCCCAGGGGACAACGCGGGCCGAGTTACTGAACAATCTCCAGTCTGCGCTGCAGGAAGCACTTCAAATGAACCGGCTTGATGCCCTGAGCGCGGCTGGTAGCACATTTGAAGAGGTTCATATCTCTGTGTGAAGAGACGCAAACTCCTAGCGCATTTGCGCGCGCATGGCTGCGAACTTGTCCGTGAAGGTGGTAGTCATTCCTGGTGGGGAAATCCGGAAACAGGCGCCAGAGCGGCGATTCCACGTCATTCAGAAATAAGTGATATTTTGTGTCGTAAGATCTGCAACGATCTGGGTGTGGTAAAGCCATGAGGTTCGTCGATTTTTCCGGCACCCGCAGTTGCAGAGGTGCGCCGCAAGACCGGATTATCACAGTCGCGGTTTGCCACGTTGCTAGGGGTATCCGTTCGAACACTACAGGACTGGGAGCAGGGGCGTCGCTTACCTTCCGGAGCTGCGCGGACATTGCTCCTGATTGCGTATAAAAACCCGATGGCCTTGCTGGAAGTTGCCTGACAGTCGCCCTGTCCAGTGCTACCTCAATGCCAACTGATTATTGCCAGTGGTATTACGAGTACACCCATTGCGGAGTTCTCTTGAAGCCACTTAAGGGTGACTGCTGCGTTTATTGCTCATATGGTTCGGTCAAGTGCCCGCCGATTCAGGCTGGCACCTCGCACTGCTGCTGAATACGCTACTTTTTTCTTCACACGTCCTGGCTCAAATCACCTACAAGATAATCGGCGCAGCGTGATATTCACCGATAGGCCGTTGACACATATTGGGTGGGTGAGCGCTTCGTCTTCGAACTTCATCTATCAACTTGACAGAAGTATCAATAATGATACTATTTTCTGTGAGTGATCTGACAAAAATCCTGCGAAGGATGAAAGCAAACCCTAGAGGGGTCCGCTTCACCGACCTAAGGAAAATATGTGAGCATTACTTCGGAAAACCGCGCCAGGTAAGCAGCAGTCATTGCGTCTTTAAGACGCCATGGCCTGGCGACCCCCGGGTAAATATTCAGAACAAAAATGGCAAGGCCAAGCCATATCAGGTCCGACAAGTTTTACAGGCATTACGAAGGCTGAAGGTGGACAGATGATCGCTGAAATTGACAAATATACATATCGCGTAACATGGTCCGAGGAAGATGAAGAGTTTGTTGGCTTGTGCGCGGAGTTTCCGAAGCTCAGCTGGCTGGCAGCGGGTCCGGAAGAAGCCTTGAAGGGTATTCGCTCGGTGGTTAGGGACTGTGCTGAAGATATGGTCAGGAATGACGAAGCTGTACCCATGCCAATCGCCACCCGAAAATACAGTGGCAAGTTTATGGTCCGGGTTCCGCCTGAAGTTCATCGCCAGCTGGCGACGCAAGCCGCGGAGTCCGGGGTAAGCCTGAACCGCATTGCCAGCGCAAAACTGGCACACTGATGAGCATGATAAGGATGAAGCTGGGCTTGCGATGGAAATGGTTTTCGCTTTGATTTCACACCGCACCGTTCTACTCCGCAATTAATTGCGACCGGAATGACCTGCAAGCTAAAAAGCAATTGTCGATATTTATCCGAGAGTGCTTCAAGCATATTTACTTAGCGCATAACAAGTCTGTGCTTAGTTGGAAATTCCTCTGACTGGAATATATGCATTGTCACTAAGGGCGGGGTATGTCTCTTGATTTCGAATGGGATCCATCAAAATCTCGGCAAAATATAAAAAAACATGGAGTTTCTTTTCGTGAGGGTGCCACTGCATTTGCAGATAAACTTTCTTGCACAATCGCCGATGAACATTCAAAAGGAGAATATCGGTTTCTTCTCCTCGGGCAGAGTTCGTCAGGTAACTTGTTGGTGGTATCGCACACCGAGAGAGGTGATAGAATCAGAATCATCAGTGTACGACGGGCAACAAGACGGGAACGCAACCAATACGAGCAAAGTAAGCCATGAAAAAAGAGTACGATTTTAGTAAGGGTGTACGAGGCAAGTACGCTGAGCGCTTCGAGAAAGGGACAAATCTTGTTCTTCTGGAACCTGAAGTTGCTAAATACTTCCCCACAGCGAAAGCTGTAAACCATGCTCTGAAGAGTCTCATTTCTGAAGGTAAAGTCAATCTGCCACAAAAAGATTTGCACAAGCCTGACCGATCCCGATGACGCTGAGCAAAAACCTGACCCTAAACCGCTTCCCTCAAGGCCAGTTCTCTTTGAGCTTCTTTATTACCCAGTGCCGCGGCTTCGATGGTCTGTTGCCTGGTTGGGTAAGCGACGATCAAAAGCATTTTGTCGCAATTCATACAAGCGCAATCAAACAACCCGTTGAATAGATTAGGTCCAGCCATTTCTTCATAAGAACCACTCCAACCGCAGTCAGGGCACTGAAAAATTTTCGTCCGCCATTCGTCGTCAAAATACGCATAGCGCGCTGCGCTTTTACCAGAGCTAAAGACAGTCATTTATCATCTCCTTGGTTTCGCGACCCACAGTCCTGAATCATTCTCCGGAAGGAGCAAGAAGTGCGACCGTTATCGCATTTTAAAACATCGTTTTTTCGGGAATTGAACCCGGAATTTCCAAAGCAGGGACGGGGTTCGGGGAGTGTGACTTTTCAAGCCACAATCCATGAGTTGGTTGTAAGGTTTTAGTGCCATGAGAACAACTTACTCAACTGGGAAATCAGCACCGATAACGCGGTAGATAACACACTTGGCTCCAGCTACGAAGACCTTGCCAGAGCCGGGGCGCCGCTTTCAGCGCTGGGCATCCGGGTACTTCGTGACCTGCTGGCCACGGGACTCCTCGACCTCGCGCTGGACAGGGCCAACAATTACATCTGGAGAAGGTATTTCGAGCGGCATGCGGAAGTCTGCGGCGTTGCCTTCAACGATGCTGCGGAGCAATGGCTGGCCAGGCATGACGACCTCGGCCCGGTTCACTAATTGAGCCATTTGAGTAAATGGTACCTGGGCAGGATACATTTAATCGAAAAATGTATCCGGCCCCTTTTTAGTTTGACTCTGACCACCAAATATCTTCTTCACGTGAAAATTCCTACAGCGTAAACAGGTATCTGCCAATTTTCATTGGTCAGTGCTTCGCACATATTTGCTTTATGAGAGTGATTTCCCAGGGTTTGCCTTATTGTATCCAATAGGATACTTGCGTATTATGAACACCATAGTTCGCACAGATGTTTTTGATACGTGGCTTTCAAGACTCAAGGACGCTCGCGCCAAAGCGCGAATTATTACCAGAATTCGTTCTGCTGAGCGCGGCAATTTTGGTGACTGCAAATCAGTCGGTGCCGGTGTTCTGGAAATGAGAATTCACTCTGGTCCGGGTTATCGTGTGTACTTTACGCAAGTCGGTGATGTGGTTTATCTGCTTCTTTGCGGTGGCACTAAGGGTGGTCAAGATCGGGATATCATCAGGGCCAGGGATATGGCTCGTTTGCTAAAAGGAAAGTGATTCATGGGCAGTATAAAAAAACCGGTTCTGGCGCCTTTTGAGGCCAGTGACTATCTGGACAGTGAAGAAGTTATTGCTGAGTACTTGACGGCAGCTTTGGAAGACCCGGATCCAGACGCATTTTTGACGGCGGTACGTGATGTTGCCAAAGCGCGTGGCATAGCAACGATTGCCGCGAAAGCAGGGCTTGGAAGAGAGAGTTTGTACAAGACACTCAGGCCGGGTGCACAACCCCGATTTGAAACCGTGAGGCGGTTATTGGATGCTTTGGGGTGAAGCTTGGCGCTGTGGCCCCCCACTCACGCATCTGATTATCGGGGATGTTAGTAAAAAAGGGGCCGGATACATTTAAATGAAAAATGTATCCGGCCCCTTTTGTTGATCCCCACAAATCGCGATTGAAATTACCTACAAGTTAAGACGCTAATGCCGATATTCATCGGTAATTGATAAGCGCATATTCATTTCAATGAAAATCCTTCTTTTGAAAATATACGGCAATGCCGTATAATTGTGATGTTCAGTTTCATTGAAACAGGATACCGTGTCATTTACTTTGTGCGCCGCCCTCAGAACATCTTTTGGATGCTTACGATCTATCCAAAGAACGTGACTGATTCAATCCCGGGGCATGTGTTGAGGCAAATCCGCGAGGAAATCGAAAATGATTGAAGAAAGAGACATCGGCACCGAAATCCTGAACGGAATCCGTGAACTCAAGCAGGGTAAAGCAGGACGGGTAGTGAATGTGCCTGCAGTTGCAGAGGTGCGCCGCAAGACCGGATTATCGCAATCGCGTTTTGCCACTTTGCTAGGGGTATCCGTTCGAACACTCCAGGATTGGGAGCAAGGGCGTCGCTTACCTTCCGGAGCTGCGCGGACATTGCTCCTGATTGCGCATAAAAATCCGATGGCTTTGTTGGAAGTTGCTTGAAAGGAAGGGGTCAGAGTAAAGGGACAGAATAAATTACTCTGACCCCGGCAGTCCCACGACGTAGCTTGACAAGTCTTATCGATACACATATCGTAATACGAAAGCTTGAACGATAAGGATTTGTTATGACAGCGGTCACAGTTTCGCCTAAATATCAAGTAGTTATACCCAAGGGAATAAGGGAGTCAATGGGCATCGTTTGTGGCCAGAAAATACAAATGCTAACTTACGGCAATCGCATCGAGTTAATACCCATCAAGCCGATGAAAGAGCTGAGAGGCTTCTTGCAGGGGATAGATACAAGCGTTAAAAGAGAGACGGACAGGTTGTGAATGTTGTTGATTCTTCTGCGTGGCTATCCTATTTTGCAGGCGACAAAAACGCCGGGAAATTTGCCACGCCCATAGAGAACATCGAGAAGCTGCTGATTCCCAGCATCACGCTTACAGAGGTATTCAAATGCATAATGCGCCAAAGGGGTGAAGATGCCGCGTTGCAGGTACTTGCACATATGCAACAGGGAAAAGTGGTGGCGCTTGACAGTGCCCTGGCTATAGACGCAGCCGTCTTCGGTTTGAAATACAAGCTACCCCTGGCTGATAGCATCATTTACGCAACGGCCAGCAAGTTCAGTGCGGTAGTGTGGACTCAGGATGCAGATTTTGAAACACTGTCTGATGTTCAGTATTTTCCAGCGGAAAGCCGGGGTCAGAGTCAAGTGCCAGGGTGAAAGCCGGGGTCAGAGTCATTTCAACTTGAGCGTATCCCCCACGCCTGTTTGTTATCTTCCACAAAATTAATCAGGGCCGTTAGTGCCCTTGGCATAATCTCTTCGCCATAACCAATCCGGAAGTATTCCTGGTGCGTTGTGTAATCACCGGTAAATACATAGGCGGGTTTTATTGAAATTCCCGCTTTTGCCAGCTGCTCGCCAAGTTCATCGGACTTTAGCGGTCCTTTGAATTTCACAAAGGCGATGGCGCCTGCATTCGGGCGAACCCATTCAAATAAATCACTGTAGTCTGGCGAAGAATTTATCCAGCAAAGCAAGATTACGCCGGATGATGTTTATTCTTTTCTCAAGAATAATGTCACTCGCGCGTAAGGTCATGATCGCCTGGATTTCACTGGCGCGGCTGGGGCAGGCGGTTCCAAAATATTGAACATCGATGATCTTTTGCCTGAGCTCCAGGTCCTGCAGGGCCAGCCAGCCTATGGTGACGCCACAGCCACCCCAGGGCTTGGAGAGTGTGCAGGCACTTAAGCCTTTAGCGTAGAGATCAGCCATTGGCACAAGCCGGTCTTTTGCATCATGTTCCAGCAGGCGATAAGCCTCATCCGATAACAGGTACATACCGTTTTTCTCAGCGATATCCTTTAACTGCTGCTGCAATTGGCGGCTCATCAATGTGCCGGCCGGGTTATAGGGCTCATTGATGACCATATACCTGGTATTGGTTTGTATGCGCTGCTTCAACGGCTTTGGGGTCTATCTGCCAATTGTCTTCCGGACGCAGCGGAACCCTGGTTACCTGGCTGCCCGCGTGCACCGGCGCCTGCAGGACGGACTGGTAACCCGGGGTAAAAACGATGGAGTGACTGTCGCTGTCCAGCAGCGCTATGGCGGCCGTCTGCAGCGCCGCCTGTCCGCCTGCAAAAACAACGATATTTTCTGCAGTGATATCGTCGCCGTAGAACCTGGCGATCTCTTCGCGAAGATCCAGGCTGCCGCCATTGGGCGTATAAACGAGTGAATGCCTGTTAAAATCCGCGACGATATCAAGATCGCCTCTTTCTATCGATAGCTGGACAAGCTCCTGGTGACTGAGCGGCTCCGCAAAAGAATTGGACAGGTTAAACGGCGTGCCGCCGGTTACTTTTTTATGTTTTTTAGACCAGGGTTCTTGATAGGTCATGTCAGTATGTATTTCCCTTCTTCCAGTTGCCTGAGCAGTACCCGGGCCGGTTTTTGCGTAACCAGCAGATACTTGTTATCAGGTTGCAGCTTCGCATTGTGACACGACATCGTAATGGTTGTGACCAGGCGCATCGCCATCAGGTAAAAGAGAATCTCACGTTCCTGCGGCTCTATCTTAAATTCGCGGTCGTAGCCTTCTATGATTTTCGCGGATGCCATGGCGACGTCATTTTCCCCCATCAGCCCATAGGCAAGTGTGATGGCAAGATCATTTATCTGGCTGGCATATTGCATTTCGCCAAAATCGATCAGCCCGGATATTTTCGTGGGCTCCAATGGGTCGATGAGGAAATTCTGCTCGTTGGCGTCACTGTGAATGACGGCTTTGCGCAAGCGGGGTAGTCCGGGCAAAATATTTTTTTCGTAATACGCATATAGTCGCTCAAACTGGTCGCGTAGATCTTTATCGGCGACATCGTGGAGATACGCCTTGCAGGCTAAAACGTTATCAAGCTTCCACACTGGGTCGGAACCTTCCACCGCGTCAGGCGGATAGTCCTGCATGGCTTTTGAGAATTGCCCCAAAAACCGGCCAACATCCTGGTAGAGCTCCGCTGTCCTCGGTGTGTTGGTGAGCAAATCCCCTTCGAGCCAGGTGAGCAGTCTTACCGCAAAGCCATTTACATGGGTAATGGTGTTGCCTTCCAGGGTTTTGACAACCTCGGGAAATGTTAGCCCGGGTGCGTTAATTTTCAAATATTCAAGGACGTCAGTTTGCGCTTGCACGAACGCCCGGGGCCACTTTTTATTGGCGATCTTCAGGACATATTTCGCCCCCGGGGTTTTGATCAGCGCATTCTGGTCTTCATACGAAACCAAGGGCGATATTTCGCCTTCAATGCCGTAAAGCTCCATAACGAGTTTGGCCATGGATGGTTTAGCAAAACCCGGGATTTCGTCTAGCGGCATGTTCAGCTCTCTTGGGGGTTGGTCAGCAAATCCGGGTGCTAACGTGCCGGCAGCCGATAGCCGTGAACCCGCAATCACCGCCTGTACGATTTGCAGGTCCTGGACACCGATCCCCGAAGACAAAAACAGTCTCAGCTTGTTGGCCGTTTCAGGATGCTTCAGACCGTTGTTGAGGAAGTCGCCAAACTCCTGCAAATCAGATTCTGCAATCACCTTATCCTTGATGGCGCCGGCGGCATTGCCGTGATCTTTGCCTTGCTCGATAGAATCGATCAGCACGCTATCGGCTTTTTTCAAGAGTGCCGGTGAAAGCTCTATCTTGCCCGGCATGTCAGCGCCGATCGCGATAATCAACGTATTTGCCGTGCCGATATCATCTGCGTCCAGTAACGCAACTTCGGACGGGGTGGTTGTTATGATCAGGTTTGCAGCGTCTGCCACCTGTTTTGGCGTTGCAACCACGCTAAGCTGCCAGCCGTTTTCAGTCATTTCTCTGGCGTAGTTGGCGGTGTTGGCAGGTGTATGCCCCCACACTGTCAGCTTGCGGCAGTGCGGGTAGAGATTTTTCAACAGGCCAATTTGCAGCCGCGCCTGTACCCCGGTTCCCAGTACACCAATGCCGGTAAGATCATCGGCTGGCATTAACACCTCGGCGGCATTCCGGCCGGCGATAGCCGTCCTCAGGTCGGTCAAATGGCCTTCGTCCCTGAGCACGATGAGGGGTGCTCCCGTGCTGGCGTCAAATGCCATCATCAAGCCCTGTGTCGGTAACAGGCCGCGCTCACGATTGCCTGGAAATCCGGTGGCAATTTTAAAGACGTAGATATCCCCGCCTTTTTTGTGCGCGCCCTTCAGATGCAGATCACCCCGGCCGTTAAACGCCAGGTAGATCACCCTGGGAATCGTCACATCGCCGGCGCTAAACGCTTTAAAGCCCTCTTTTTGTAATTGCCAGACATTTTCATCGCCGCTTGCCCGCAGACAGTTCTGTATCTCTGTCCAGTCAAGTTGAGGGATAAGCAAACTTGCCTCCCCGTCATGATCTTTGGCATTGCCTTCCGGCAGCATGGCGGTAATCACGCCGGTGTGTGCATCTCCTACCAGGGTCAGCTTGCGTTTGATGGGCGCGCCACTGGCAAGCCGGCTGAAATTCCGTTGTAATTTTTATGACGAAATTCTTTTCGCCCGCCTTGTAACCACCTTTGATAACAAGATCGCCGCGTGCCGGAGTTTCAAAGCGCATGCGCGCCTCATCCGTGGTCATGTCACTGCCCGGAATGCGTCCCATGCATCACCAAGATAGGCGGCTTGTTCGGCCGCGCTGAAAAGATTTCTCAGTTCGGCCTCTGCCTGGAGTATCTTCATTTCAGACCCCACTTGGCGCGTTGTTCATCGATGAACAGTTTAAATTCCTGCAGGGCAGCCGGCATGGTGGTACGGCTGAAGCCGATACGGAAATACTGGCCAAGCACCTCTTCACAATCAAAAATAGAAGGCGGAAATACCAGGATGCCACGCTCCAATAAGCGGGCGGCCAGTTCATTTGCCGTTAGCGGGCCTTTGAATTTTACAAAACCGGTAGCGCCGGCTTTGGGCCGCACCCATTCGAACAGGTCTGCGTTGGCAGCAAAATACCGGTCGAGAAGACCAAGGTTATGCCGGATAATCTGCATGTTCCGGGTGATGATCTCGGCCCTTGAGCGTATCGCCATCATCGCCTGGATCTCACCCGCGCGGGAAAAGCAAACCGCGTAAATATGCTGTGCTTTGCGTAATTTATCGCATATCACCCTGTCCTGGCACACCACCCAGCCGATGCCCGTGCCGCCGGCGCCCCAGGGTTTCGACAGGGTGCCCAGCGCAATGGCTTTCTTGACAATTCCGCCATCGAAGCTGTGCGTTCAGCGGGGTCCAGTTCCAATAGCCGGTAGACTTCGTCGGAAAATATCAGCAGGTCATGCGTCTCGGCCAGGGCGATTAACGCCTGCTTGGTCGCAAGGCTCATCAATGCACCCGACGGGTTGTGCGGATCATTGAATGCGATATATCTGGTATTGGCTTTGATGGCTGCTGCTACCGCCTTCAAATCCAGTTCCCAGCCATCATCGGGCATTAATGCTACCCGCGTGATCTCGCTGCCGGCCAGCCTCGCGCCGTCTTCAATAGACTGGTAACTGGGCGTTACGACAATCGTGTGATCGCCGCCATGCAGCAGCGCCTGCGCCGTCAGTGTCATGCCGGTTTGCGCCCCGGGGAAAACCACGATGTTGTCGGCGCTGATATTGGCGCCATACAACCGGGCGATCTCCCGCCGCAGGTCCAGGCTGCCGCCTGATTCGGCATAACCCAGTGAATGATCATGAAAAGCCTCGATAAGCGCATGATCGCCGCTGCGTTCAGCGGCTGCGATAAGCTCCTTGTGCGTGAGTGGCTCGGCCGATGACGCATAGAAACGGTGCTTGATATCCAGCGTTTTTGCCAACAGTACTTCTGACCTGACCGGGTTCTCCAACAGATGCATTTCCAACCTCTTTACGTTGCCCGGATGTGAGCAGACCATCGCTTAGGAAGATAGTATCAACTTATCAAATTCCGGCGAAACAATTTGACCAAAAAAGGCCGGATACATCTAAATATATCCGGCCCACTGCTGTCCCACTTAATCTGAATTTCCTATGCGCAAGTAAAAGCCCCATTCCAGATTGCCTGATTGTGATCACCTTTGGACATTGTTTCGATTTCAGTGTGGGCGCCAAGGCCATGCAGTACCTTACTTCAGGACACTACATGTCGCATATGTGGCCTCAGTGAGGCTTCGCGTCGCACATCCATGTGCTATCGCGAAGTACCGTTCATCCTGAACATAACGGTCCTGAAGTAAGGTACTGCACACCCTCGGCTACGGGGGTAACCTTAGACCAATGGTTTCTGCAGGATTTGCACGGCGGTCAGTAGAAGCTGGTGTGGGTGGTTATTACCAGGACCGTACGAGGCAGGAAGCCGAGTCCGAGGCTACAGGGATGTACTTGTGCCGTGTCCTGGTAATAACCACCCACACCAGCTTCCCCCCCGGTAGATTAAGTGGGACAGCAGTGTATCCGGCCCTTTTTTTCGTCGGCCTCCTGGCTGAAAGTCTTACAAGGATAAGATCGGAAACCCACTATTGATTCATTTTTACCTGCTGCAAATTAGGTTAATGAGATCACACCTTGACGTATGCATATAATATGCATACCATAAAAACAGAGAGGACAGGGAATCTGAGGGTGAGGCCAGATTCATCGTTATCGGGCTTGACTCAACGGCACGATTGGTTGTGGTTGCCTATACATATCGGGACAGCGTTATCCGGATAATTTTCGCACGAAAAGCAAGCAAGACTGAGCAGAAAATATATGAAAAAGGAATACGATTTTAGCCAGGGTAAACGGGGTGCAGTGATCAAGACCCGGGGTAAGACCCGCATCACCATTCACCTGGATGATGATGTAATCGATGCCTTCCGGACAAGGGCTGAAGCGTCGAACCGCGGTTACCAGACACTCATCAATGATGCATTGCGGGAGTATCTGGCCGGCGCAAGCAAGCCGGTGGATAGCAAAACCCTCCGGCGAATTCTTCGCGAAGAGCTTCAAAAGACCGTTTGACGCAGTTTAAACAAGAAAATCTATATTTTTCTCATGCTTTGAGAACAAGCTCCTGCATCATGACATCCAGCAAGACGGACAAGCTGTAGCGGTCGATTCCCCCTCGGCGTATATTCGAGGGGGAATCCGGCCATCACACTCGAACCGGATTTGCCGGTCGAGGTGACTATTAGAAGACAGGGGTGGGGAAATGAATAAACTTTTATTGATGGCACTAACGGCCCTGGCCTGAGCGTCCAACTGTCAGGCGTGCAGGAGTTCCAGGCTTGACAGAACAACGTGAAATTCCGGTAACCGAGTGTTGGCGCGAGTCCTATGAAGCGCTGGCCAGCAAGGCCGCGTTTGAATACTTCCCCACCCGCGCCTACCTGAAAGCCAACCCCGAAAAATCAAAACTGTTTTGTCACTGGCTTTGGCAGATGCTCTACGAACGCGATGGCAGGGTATGCAAGACCGCTCAGAAGGCGTGCCTGGAATGCCAGGGCCAGGGGCTTTCAAAGTGGACGGCCATGTACGTGCTGTCGCACATCGTCCGCGATGAAGACCCGGATCTGTACCTGTTGTTGAAAGAGAAATGCCGGCAGTTTCAAAAGGGCCGCGGTCTCGCTGAAGCCGGATGACCTGCCGCCATTTTCGCCGCTGGGTCCCCGTGGTCCGGTCGCGGGACGTATGCCGGTGCCGCAAGCGCCGGTGTTTACCGATGCCGTGGCAAGAGAGCTCAAAAACCATCCCTGGATTGGAAAATATTTTTGAAAGGCCTCCATAAATTCCATGCTGCTTTTGGTACAATATGCACTTCAGCGCCGATTTGATTTTCAGCTTGCGGGCGCTCTAAAAATACAGCTAAAGCGTGGCAGATTCTGAACCCGCTTTAGCACCAGCTGAGCGGGTTTTTTATGTTCAGGATTATGTTCAGGATGAACGGTATATCGCGATAGAGCACATGGATGTGCGACGCGATTGTTTCAGTTTGGCACGGCATAAAAAAATTGGGTTGACCGACCCCGTCACAATGACAAATCCGGTCCGGCATTTGATATCCAGATTGTACGCCGGGGCATTTCGCCCGAAGTACTAAAGAGGAGAAATCTCATGAGTAACGAAAATCCCAAATTTGTAAACCGACTGGTTGTTACCTTCGAAGGAGATGACCAGAACAATGTGAGTTGGGAAGTTGGCACCGATGACGCGGTTATGGCGACCATGCATATGGACATGAGGGAACTCGTCCAGGCCGGTGCGCCGCTTTCGGCATTGGGTATCAGGGCGCTTTATGAAATCGTCACTGAAAACATGCTTATACTTGCATTGGAAAAAGGCAGCCTGTACCAGTACAAGGAATACATTCACAACCTCACCGATGCGCGTCCGGACAGGGCGGATGATATCGAAGGCGCGGTGGAATGTAATATCGCCGAAGGTGTTGTGATTCACTAGTCCCGGAAGCAAAAAAGAGGCCGGAAACATTTTTTATCTAATTGTATCCGGCCCCTTTTTTCTCACTGACGCTGACACCGCTATTAATGCACCACTTCGATGCTGCATTCGCTGCCCTACTCAAAGCGCTGCCAGGCTGACCAGATGGTCATCGCCTTCAATGCCGTTATCCCATTCAACTGCTAGAATAGAATGTGATCGAGGTTTGACAAATGAAAACTGAAAAACAGGCAAAGACAACTTTTTACAAAAAAGAAGAAGAAATGCAGGCCAGGGAGTGCAGGCTGTTTCGCATCGAGGGCCGGGTGCAGGGCGTTTTGTTCCGGGAGTCGACACGCCGTGCGGCACAACCCTTAAGCATTACCGGCTACGCGAAAAACATGGCGGATGGCTCGGTGCAGGTCCTGGCTTGCGGTGACCCGGGTGCGCTGGACAGGCTGACGGAGTGGCTAAAACAGGGACCGCCCATGGCACAGGTCGACGGCGTGGGCTGGATCGTTTCCGCAACCAAGAGTCCGGATTCATTTGTCATACTCTGAATTTTGGCGTCCGCTATTGCTGGCTCGCCCCTGACTGCTTCGCGAGGGCGGCATCCAGCATTTCGATCAGCGCAGCGCGATCGTAGCTGTATTTCTGATCCTGGTTTTGCTCAACCATCCTTTCGATGGCGCGGTTTATGGTCCAGTATGCCTGTTCCTGAGTAAGACCCCGGCAGGCGGCCCTGCCCGCAAATATCACAACCCGGCCACTATTTCGCCTAAACAAAAATCTTAGTTGGTTCGGAAAACAATCTTTAATTTGGTATACTTAAATCAGTAATTTACGTGCATTTTGGCCGGGTTTTTTAGTTCAGATGGCACATTGCGACGTAAGTTATTCAGGTTATCCAGATTATCCGGTAGACCATCGTATTATCATGAAGTATTCCGGAGACTTCATATTAAAATTGGTATTTGCTATGAAAATGATTAATTGTTCCAAAGTATTCATCGTTGGCTTGCTGGCGATCAGCCAGGTGGCTTCGGCAGATTCCGCCGTGCCCGAACCTTTCCGTGGTTTTGATGACACTTCAAACTACGTCATCAAGTACGACGACCTGACCGCCTTGCTCAAAACGGTGGTGGTCGACGTAGGTCGCTCGACCCGCGAGAAGGCCGAACCGACCCAGGCCAAACTCGGCACCATGATGAAGTCGAAAATAAAAAGAACGACTGCGAATGAAGCCAACCGCTTTTACTTCGAAACATTCGCCGAGAATGAAGCTGGCAGACAGTTGTTGATCAATATCAGGGACAGCCTTGAACAACTACCGACAGAAGCGCCGCTTCAATATTTCTCCCGTGATGAACAACTGGCTTACTGGCTGAACCTCTACAACGTCACCGTGCTGAATGAGTTGGTGGATATATACCCGAAAAGCAATCTGAAAAAATACCTGGAAGGGAAAAAATCCTACTTATCCAAAAAACTCCTCACGGTGGCCGGGGTGCCACTGAGCCTGGATGATATCCAGTTCACCATCCTGAAAAACAATTACGACAACAACCCGTTGATCATATACGGTCTGTACCAGGGGAATATCGGCGGCCCGAATATCCGCAAGACGGCCTACACGGGTAAGGATGTCTGGCGTGCGCTGAAAAACAATGCGATCGAATTCATCAACTCCAATCGCGGCACGTATAGCAAGGACAATGATCCGGATGTTTTCGAGGTATCGAGTCTGTACGACCGCGACCGGGCGTATTTCCCCAATTTCAATGCGGATCTGACTGCGCATCTGCTGGAGTACCTGGAGGGCTACGAACGGACCATGTTGACAAAGGCAGACACCTTGAAGCCGGAAATCAATGACTGGACGATCACCAGTCTGAGTGGAAGCTACCGTGAGTTTGGCGGAAGTGTTGCCGACAATGCCGCCGCCCTGATGAACTCGGTACAGAGCACCAATCCTGACCCCAATGCACCTGCGTTTTCCGGAACAACACTGGGGGCCACAGTTGGTTATGGGTCTTCATACATGGCGACAAAAGCAGAAGTCTACAATCGCCTTGATCCGGATATTCTGGAGCACTTGATTGAGATCAACGACCAACGCAAGGCGACAAATGCCATCAACTCGAGTGTCACGCTAGAGGAGATGGGAGAATTCCCGGTAATAGACAAGAAAGAAAAAACCGAAGATAAAAAAAAACAAGGACAAGGACAAGGACAAGGAGTAACCAGGCATTGTGTCTGAATGCGAACAATATGCTGGAATATGTTGCGCACCGCGCATTGCCATTAAATCTACCGGCGACTTTATCTTAACGTAGGAATTTGCCATGAAAATGATTAATTGTTCCAAAGTATTCATCGTCGGCTTGTTGGCGATCAGCCAGGTGGCTTCGGCAGATTCCGCCGTGCCCGAACCTTTCCGTGGTTTTGATGACACTTCAAACTACGTCATCAAGTACGACGACCTGACCGCCTTGCTCAAAACGGTGGTGGTCGACGTAGGTCGCTCGACCCGCGAGAAGGCCGAACCGACCCAGGCCAAACTCGGCACCATGATGAAGTCGAAAATAAAAAGAACGACTGCGAATGAAGCCAACCGCTTTTACTTCGAAACATTCGCGGAGAATGAAGCTGGCAGACAGTTGTTGATCAATATCAGGGACAGCCTTGAACAACTACCGACAGAAGCGCCGCTTCAATATTTCTCCCGTGATGAACAACTGGCTTACTGGCTGAACCTCTACAACGTCACCGTGCTGAATGAGTTGGTGGATATATACCCGAAAAGCAATCTGAAAAAATACCTGGAAGGGAAAAAATCCTACTTATCCAAAAAACTCCTCACGGTGGCCGGGGTGCCACTGAGCCTGGATGATATCCAGTTCACCATCCTGAAAAACAATTACGACAACAACCCGTTGATCATATACGGTCTGTACCAGGGGAATATCGGCGGCCCGAATATCCGCAAGACGGCCTACACGGGTAAGGATGTCTGGCGTGCGCTGAAAAACAATGCGATCGAATTCATCAACTCCAATCGCGGCACGTATAGCAAGGACAATGATCCGGATGTTTTCGAGGTATCGAGTCTGTACGACCGCGACCGGGCGTATTTCCCCAATTTCAATGCGGATCTGACTGCGCACCTGCTGGAGTACCTGGAGGGCTACGAACGGACCATGTTGACAAAGGCAGACACCTTGAAGCCGGAAATCAATGACTGGACGATCACCAGTCTGAGTGGAAGCTACCGTGAGTTTGGCGGAAGTGTTGCCGACAATGCCGCCGCCCTGATGAACTCGGTACAGAGCACCGTTGTTAGCGGTAATAAAGGTGAAAATGGCGCATTTTTGGCGGCCTCAGTTGGTTATGGATCTTCATACATGGCGTCGAAAGCAGAAGTCTACAATCGCCTTGATCCGGATATTCTGGAGCACTTGATTGAGATTAACGACCAACGCAAGGCGACAAATGCCATCAACTCGAGTGTCACGCTAGAGGAGATGGGAGAATTCCCGGTTGTGGACAAGAAAGAAAAACCCGAAGAGAAAAAGGATCACCAGTGAGGTAGATATTTGCCATGAAATTGATTAATTGTTCCAGAGTATTCATCGTTGGCTTGCTGGCGATCAGCCAGGTGGCTTCGGCTGAATCTGCCGTACCCGAACCTTTCCGTGGTTTTGATGACGTTTCAAATTACGTCATCAGGTACGACGACCTGACCGCCTTGCTCAAAACGGTGGTGGTCGACGTAGGTCGCTCGACCCGCGAGAAGGCCGAACCGACCCAGGCCAAACTCGGCACCATGATGAAGTCGAAAATAAAAAGAACGACTGCGAATGAAGCCAACCGCTTTTACTTCGAAACATTCGCCGAGAATGAAGCTGGCAGACAGTTGTTGGCCAATATCAGGGACAGCCTTGAACAACTACCGACAGAAGCGCCGCTTCAATATTTCTCCCGTGATGAACAACTGGCTTACTGGCTGAACCTCTACAACGTCACCGTGCTGAATGAGTTGGTGGATATATACCCGAAAAGCAATCTGAAAAAATACCTGGAGGGGAAAAAGTCCATCCTGTCCGAAAAACTCCTCACGGTGGCCGGGGTGCCACTGAGCCTGGATGATATCCAGTTCACCATCCTGAAAAACAATTACGACAACAACCCGTTGATCATATACGGTCTGTACCAGGGGAATATCGGCGGCCCGAATATCCGCAAGACGGCCTACACGGGTAAGGATGTCTGGCGTGCGCTGAAAAACAATGCGATCGAATTCATCAACTCCAATCGCGGCACGTATAGCAAGGACAATGATCCGGATGTTTTCGAGGTATCGAGTCTGTACGACCGCGACCGGGCGTATTTCCCCAATTTCAATGCGGATCTGACTGCGCACCTGCTGGAGTACCTGGAGGGCTACGAACGGACCATGTTGACAAAGGCAGACACCTTGAAGCCGGAAATCAATGACTGGACGATCACCAGTCTGAGTGGAAGCTACCGTGAGTTTGGCGGAAGTGTTGCCGACAATGCCGCCGCCTTGATGAACTCGGTAACGAGCACCGTTGCTAACCCCAATTTAGATGGAACCGGCCAAATTGCAGGCGGCCCAACATTGGCGACCTCAGCTGCTTATGGGTCTTCATACATGGCGTCGAAAGCAGAAGTCTACAATCGCATTGATCCGGATGTACTGGAGCACTTGATTGAGATCAATGACGAACGTAAGGCGACAAATGCCATCAACTCGAGTGTCACGCTAGAGGAAATGGGAGAATTCCCGGTTGTAGACAAGCAAGAAGAAGCGAAGAAAGAAAAAGCCAAGGAAGAAACGGATAAAGAGAAAAAGGATAACCAGTAACCAGACCATCCGCACATCGGCACTGGTCTCCGGCAGGGATGCATTTTGCTCCGGCGTATTCATCTTTTCGCTCGATAGCAGCAATTAAAACTGCTCGCTCATAAATATACAAAAGATGATGCCTTTTAGCAGAGCAAGGGTGGTGTCAGAGTCATTTGTCTGACACCTGACCCTGGCGCCTTCCAGCGCTGGTTCTTCGGTACACGTCGTTTTTTACATCACGTCATAAAATCGAAACGCCCAGGAGACCTGGTACACAAGCACGCTGACAGCGAAAACCGCATGGAAACGCCGGATCTGCAAGACCCGGGCAGAATCAAAGACAATACCAGACGCCTTGAACAGAGCGTGTCTGAACTCTGCCGTTTACATGAGGTCATGTTTGGATATGCGTGGCTCGGTGCCCAACAGCGCGAAGACTCTCCATGCCTTTCACCAGGTTTTCGCCGGTCACCAATAGATCACGCAAAACATCAACCACATGGAGAACCAGAAATCATGCAGACGAACCAGCAAAGCGGCACAAGAATTGATGAGATCTCCAACGGCATTTACCGTATTAGCACGCCGGTGCCCCCACAGGCGATACCCGGCGGGTTTACCTTCAACCAGTACCTGGTAGTGGATGACTCACCCCTGCTCTACCACACGGGGCCACGCAAAATGTTCCCCCTTGTTAGCGAAGCCATCAATTCTGTCATTCCCGTCAATTCATTGCGTTACATAGCATTTTCCCATTACGAGGCTGACGAATGCGGCTCGCTCAATGACTTTCTGCAAGCCGCACCCAAAGCGGAGCCATTGTGTAGCAAAATCGCCAAGATGGTCAGCATAGATGACATCGCAGTACGCCCCGCACGGGCTTTGTCTGACGGCGAAGAACTCTCGCTGGGATCACATAATATACGTTGGATCGATACACCCCATTTACCCCATGGGTGGGAGTGTGGCCATTTGTTTGAGACCACGACAAAAACGCTGTTTTGCGGTGACCTCTTCACCCAGGGTGGACACGAGCATGAGCCGCTGACGACCAGCGATATTCTCGAGCCCAGTGAAAGTATGCGTGCTGCACTGGACTATTACTCCCACACCAAACTGGTGTCCCCACTTGCTGAAAAACTCGCCGGGACCTCTCCACAGATCCTCGCCTGCATGCACGGGGCCGCCTGGAAAGGTGATGGCGCAAAGCTGCTGCGTCAATTGGCGGGTCGATTGGCAGGTGCCCAGTAATCAGCCGGAGTGACGGCTACGGGGTGGGCGTAACCGCGGGCATCATAAATGGTGTAAATATTGAGAGAACCTAAGCGATAGACAGCAATATGATTGAGCAGACGGCTGCCGCAACTGCGGCAAACTTTCGCGGGGTGAATCGTTCCATTCCAAGCGCTCTCGACAAGAGCAGAGCGAGGATAAAACTCATATTGGCGATGGGTATAACCGTGCTGGCCTGACCATGTTCGATGGCGAGAAGGAGAGAATTGACGATCAGAAAGACCAATACGCCGGAAGCAAGCGAGTAGATCGCCTTGTTGCGGGTCATGCGCAGACGTCCTTCACGAAAGATTGCGTAGCCTGCACCACCTACAACCCAGCTGAGTGCAGCGATAATCAGCATCGGTTGAAGGTCCGCTCCATTGAGCAGGCCGGCCTTGGAGGTTACGCCGTAAAGAGCCCGAAAAAGGGAAGCCAACACCGCAAGAGAGAAATACAGCAAAAATGTCCGCTGCGTGGTTTGGCTATGACCATCGCGCCGATAAAGCAGAAGAACCGCCAGGATGCCTGCCGCAATGCCCAGGCCTTTGTAAATACCCAGTGATTCATCGAGGAACAATAATGCCAATACCACGACACCCACGGTATTGAGCCGATAGATGGTGGAGCCGAGACTGGCGTCCATATGCGTCAGACTTTCAAGCAACAGCAGGTTGGATGCCGTCAGGAACAATCCTGCGCTCAACCCGCAAACCACCGTCACGACGGCAAAAGGAAACTCGATGCCGCTGGCAAATGCGGTGGGCAACTGCAACATGAACCAGATCAGTCCGATGCCAAAGACATAGGCGCCGCGTGAGCGATCCTTTGCCGCATAGCGCTTATATACAACATCAATTACCCCGGCGAACACAAGGCTTATCAGTGCGTAAATTATGGCAGATGGCATGGCGCGACCTTTCACAGGAGGGCGGCAGGTTAACTTCCGGCGTATCGTGCCATTTCGGGGGACATCAGGCAAATATGCCGACAATTTGTTTCAGAGAATACGGGGTCAGAGTCAAGTGCCAGCGTTAATTACTCTGGCACTTGACAGCGATGGCGATGGCATCGACGATGGCCGGCGCCGACGGGTGTGTGCCCCTGACTGACCAGCACCGGTTTGGAAGAATTGATGGTTAATGCCGGGGCTGTTGCAAAGACCGGGTAACAATAATGGGCCGGATACAATTTCATTTAATTGTATCCGGCCCATATTTTTGTTCACTGCGCCGGCACAAACTCCTCCAACACGGCCTGTCTCAGCAGATCGGGTGGCAGCAGGCCCTGCTTGAGCAGAAAGTCGTGGTATTTGCGCTGGTTGAATTTGTCGCCCAGCGCCATCTCCACCTCGGTGCGCAGGCGCTCGAGGTTACGGTAACCGTAGTAGTAGGCGGTCGCCTGTCCGGGTATCAGGAAGGCGTAGCGGTCGGCCTCCGATTTGGCCATCGCCTTGGAAAGACCAATCTGGTTGACCATGAAATCGATCGCCTCTTCGGGTGTCAACAGACCGAGGTTGACCATCGGGTCCATGAACATGCGCCCGGCCCTTTGCAGCCTGGCGAACAGCGTGAACAACTGGCCCTCCAGAGGCAGGTATTCCATCATGATCGCCTCCGAATACAGGCCCCAGCCCTCGACGTTGGCGCTGTTGAATGCATAGGTGGAGCGGGCCAGCGAGGTGCCGTTTTCGACCAGCGAGGCAAATTGCAATTCGTGCCCGGGCCGCGCCTCGTGCACGGTCAGCGCCCAGGTGATGGAGTAGTGGCTCCAGTCATCCATCTGGCTGTCGTCGCCTTCCAGTGCCGGGTTTTTCTGCACCAGTACGAATTCGCCGTATTGACCGGTATTGCCGACCAGTTGCGGCGGGCTCATGAAGGGCGCCGGGATACTCGCCGATTCCGCCTCGGTCGCCAGCCGTATCGAGGCGGCGCGGTTGGGCAGGGTAATGATGTCGTGCTCGCGGATGATGTCCTCGATGGTCGCCAGCCGTGACTTGTACACTTCGAGGATCTTGTCCTGCGGAATCTGGTCCTTCTTGAGTTCCGCCATGACGTACATCAGATCGCCGTTTTTCCAGCCGCGCTTTTCGGCAATCTGGCGTGCAATCGAGCGCATCTGCGACTTGATCTCCTGGAAGCCGAACTGCGCATCGCGGATCAGGTCTTCGGGGTCTTCGCGCACACCGTAGTTCTTCAGGTTGTCGGCATAGATTTCCTCCGGCAGACGGTGGTCTTCACGCGCACGTGGCATCATTTCGACTTTCAGCCAATTGGCATATTCATCCAGTTGCGCCAGCAATATATCGAGGTCTTCCTGGTAGCCTTCCAGGCCGGATTTTTCGAACAAATCCCGCAGGCCATCGGCGTAACGCTGCACGTTTTCGAGGTCACGCTCGAGCTCGCCCTTGTACGGCCCGAGTAATCCCGGTTCGGCAAAACGCTCCATGGTGCGTTGTTTGGCCAACTCGGTGATCGGGGTGTAACCATCCGCCGTGCCGGTGTACTTGGCCAGGCGGGTAAGGGCAGCCGGATAACGGCTGGCCTCGGTGCGCGGGTCGAGCAGGGCGCGGAAGCCAAAATACAGGTTCTGCGACAGGTTGTAATACGGCAGCAGGTCATCGTGCGCCAGGGTGGCCGAAACAATACCGTCTTCCAGCGACTGTTGCATGATGTGCAGGTCCTGGATCACCTTGGGGTTCTCGGTGGTGCGCAGCCACTCCTGCGTCTGTTGCACCAGACCCTGGTCCACCGCGACCGTACGTGCGTACAGGTCGGGACCGAGGTCCATGATGTCATCGTCGAATTCGGTTAAGCCCAGGCCGGAGGCGCCTTCGGGTTGGAATTGTGACTGCGCCTTCAATACCACCATGGTATGTTCATCGCTTTCCTTCACCCAGTCCTGGGCGTAGGCGGCGGTGAACACCAGGCTCAGCAGGATGGCCGTTGTGAATTTGCTTATTGTGTTCATGATTGGCTAGGTTCCTGAAAATGTGTGCGTAAATTATCCCGGCGACGCGGCTGCGCATAGTGGGAAAAGTCATGTTCGGCAATAGAAAAGGGGTTCAGGTACATTTTTCATTTAATTGAATCCATCCCACTGCTGCCCCGCCTAATCTGAATTTCCAATGCCCGGCAAAAGCCCCGTTCCAGTTCGCTTGGTGGTGGTCACAATTGAACTTTGTTCTCGATTTCTGTGTGGGCGCCAAGGCCATGCAGTACCTTGCTTCAGGACACGCTGTGAACCATCCATGGGCGCTCGATACCTCGACTTCCTGTCTCGGACGGTCCTGAAGCAAGGTACTGCACACCCTCGGCGCTGTGCGTAATCATAGGTCAATGGTTTCTGACAGATTTGCACGGTCTGTTACGAAGTTGGGATGGGTGGTAATTACCAGGACCGGTCGAATGGAAGCCGATGGATCGAGCGACGACAAGGATGAGCTTGACAGCTCTTGGGTCCGTGGGTGGCATACTTATCCAGGACAGTACGAGGCAGGAAAGCCGACCGTATCGAGCCCCCCACGGGATCGGGTACGATAGGCGTGTCCCCTGGTCTCCAATAACGAGCCACGCCCAGTTTCTTCCCAGCAGATCAAGCAGGACAATAGTCTTTCTCCCCGGTGCATTTTCAGCACGCCGGCAGCCTATTTACCCACTTTCCCCATTTTCATGTAACGTTTCAACATCCGGCGAATCTTTACAGGTAGTTAAGCGGGAACAACCATGCAAGCAGTCTCTGATGAACAATTGATCGAATGGGTGGCCAATGGCGATTCGTCATGTCTTGGCACCCTGTTCGAGCGTCACCACAGGGGCGTTTACCAGTTCTGCCTGCAGATGACCCGCAACCCGGAAAGCGCCGAGGACGTGGTACAGGAAGTATTTATCAACGTGCTCAGGAAAGCGCACACGTTTCGCCACGACGGCACTTTCAAGGCCTGGCTGTTCAATATTGCCCGCAATGCCACGCTGGGCTATTTGCGTAAAAACAAGCGCCACGCGCAAATGGCGCCGCTGGACGAACACACCCAGTCAATGCTGGTCGACCACCAGTCGGCCGAGCACGCCGCTGCCGGCGCGCAGAAGATCAACCTGCTGCAGAAGGCCCTGTCCAGGTTGCCGGGGCACTTCCAGGAAGTGATCTGGCTGGGTCGTTTCGAGTTCGCCACGTTTGAAGAACTCGCGCAGGCGCTGGGTTGTAAAACCGGCACCGCGCGTGTGCGTATGCACAGGGCCATGCAGCAACTGAATGTTGCCTATGCCGAATTGAATGGAGATCCGTTTGATGTCTGACCGAAAAAACCCATCCCTGCCCTTTGCAAGCAGCGACCCCGCCGAAGAAAAGCTTTGGCAGGCGCTCGGCGACCTGCCACGTGCCGAACCGCCGGCCAGCCTGCGCCGGTCGTTCTATGATGAACTGGAAAAGGCCGATTCGCGCAGCTGGCCCGGACGTATCCGCAACTGGCTGGGTTTCAGCAACAACGCCGGCTGGGTCACGGCAGCGGCCTGTTTGCTGGTGGGGTTTGCGGTTGCGCGCATCGCTACCGTTAGCGATGAATCTGATTCCACCCGGCTGGCGGCGATGGAACAAAATATCGCCCTGCTCAACCGCGAACTGGTGCTCGACCGTCTGCAGGATGATGCACCGGGCAAACGTCTGCTCGGCGTCCACGACGCCAGCGCGCTGGTGCAGCACGATGAGGTCATCGCCCAGGCCCTGCTGGTCCGCGCCAGCGAGGACAGTTCCCTGTCCGTGCGTTCCGCCGCCATCGACGCGCTCGGTTCGCAACTGCACTCCGCCACGGTCGGTGACGAACTGATGAGTCTGCTGGAACACGCCGAAGCGCCGATCGTGCAACTGGCGTTGATCGACATGGTGCTGCGCAATGGCAATCAACAGCAACTCAGCCAGCTGCGGCATCTCGCCGATGAGGGCCGCTTGTACCCGGACCTGGTGCGGCACGTCAGGAAGGCCCTCGGGGGTGGATCAGTATGAACAAATTAATCGGTTGCACCGGACTGCTGCTGTTGTTGGTCAACACGGCGTTTGCCAACGGACGGGTAGAGGAAAGCAGGAGCTGGACCGAAACCTACCCGGTCACGGCAAAGCAACCAACACTTGAGATCGAAAACATCTGGGGTGATGTCAATGTGCGGCCCGGTAAGACCGGCGAGATCGTGGTCAGTATCCAGGAACGGCGTTCGGCGCCGGACCAGCAGCGCTTCGAGCGTTCACTGCAAACCCTGAGGCTGGGCACCGAGGCGGATGACAACGGCGTGGCTCTCTACGTCGGCAATCGCGACCGCGACTGGCACGGCCATGACAACTGCCGCGGCTGCCGGGTGGATTACCGCTTTGACGTGGTCGTGCCGGCCAACACGCAACTCGATGTCAGCACCGTGAACGATGGCCACATCGACATCGCCGGTATCGCCGGCAATGTCAGCGCCGCCAATGTCAACGGCCCGATTGCGGTCACCGGATTGCGTAACTGTGCAGTGATGAACAGTGTCAACGGCGAGGTCAGTCTCGATTTTGCCGCCGCGCCGGTCGAGAACTGCAAAATCGACACCATCAACGGTGACATCACGCTGAACCTGCCGGATGACAGCGGGTTTGATGTAGCGATGGATCTGTTCAACGGCCGCATGCTGACCCAGTTGCCGGTCGACGCCCTGGCCCTGCCGGCGACGGTGGAGCACATCGAGACGGACGGCCGTCACCAGTACCGTATTGCACAACCCGCCGGCGTCCGCATCGGCGCCGGCGGACCCAAATTCACCATTTCGTCTATGAATGGCGACATCCGAATTCAAAAGATCAACTGAAGGAGCTATCTATGAAAACCAACCTGTTTCAACCCGGCCTGGCTTTGCTGCTGGCTTTCTCGGCCAACCTGGCCATGGCGCAAAACCAGCCGCAGGTGATCGACATCCCGTTGTCGCGTCCCGGCGAGCCGGCCGAACTGGAAATCTCGATCATTTCAGCGCGTATCGAAGTCATTGGTGAGGACCGTCAGGATGCTACATTCGAGGTTTCGGTCGTCGACGGTTCGCGTAAAATCATTACGCCGTCCGGCACCCAGCAGCTGACATCCGGCGCCTACTCGGTCGAGGTGGAGGAGAAGGACAACCACATCAGCGTTGATACCGACTGGCGGGCCAACAAGGTCAACATCGTGGCGCGTGTGCCACACAACACCAGCCTCGAGCTGAGCACGGTCAACGATGGCGTGATCATCGTCAGCAATATCAGCGGCAAACTGGTGCTGGAGAACGTCAACGGCCCGATCACGGCGACCAATATCGATGGCTCGGTGATCGCCGAGTCGGTCAACCAGGATATCGACGTCAGTTTTAACAGTATTTCCAGTGATGAGGCCATGTCGTTCAGCTCGGTCAACGGCAACCTGAATATCGGTCTGCCGGCGAAAACGGGTGCGGAGCTGCATATCGACAGCGCCGAGGGTGAGATCGTCTCCGACTTTGAAGTCGACGTGCAGCCGTCCAAACCCGTGATGAGTCGTGAGGACGGCCGTCACGGCGTCGAGGTGAAGCTGGAAAGCGTGATCGTTGCCAGGATCAACGGTGGCGGCACGGTGATCAAGCTCAAGACCCTGAACGGCAATATCAATATCACCAAGACCACGAAGTAGCGAATAAAAGCAGCTCAAATAGGGCCGGAAAGTTCTGATTCAGAGAATTATCCGGCCCATTGCTGGCCCACCTAATGTGAATTTCCCATGCTCAAGTAAAAGCCCTACACCAGCTTGATAGGTGCGGTCCACGATTGGACATTGATTCGATTTCATCATGGGCGCCAAGGCCATGCAGTACCTTACTTCAGGACACGCTGTGAACCATCCATGGGCGCTCGATACTCGGCTTCCTGCCTCGTACGGTCCTGAAGTAAGGTACTGCACACCCTCGCCGCTGTGCGTAAACATACGTCAATGGTTCCTGACAGATTTGCACGGCGGTTGCCGGACGCTGGGGTGGGTAGTTATTACCAGGACCGTACGAGGCAGGAAGCCGAGGATCGAGCGTCACAAGGATGTGCTTGGCCGCTCTTGCGCATCCCTGCGCCCGCGGCATACCGTTCATCCTGAACATAAGCGAGTCCTGGTAATAACTACCCACCCCAGCGTCCCCTTCCGCCCGCAGATTAAGCGGGACAGCAGTATATCCGGCCCCAATTTTGGTAAGGTCTCACTCGTACCGCAACGATTTTAACTGCCATTTACCCACGCGCAGATCAAATTCCAATAAACAGGTTTGTCACCCGCCGGATGTCGGGTATCCTTGGTACGAAAATGACTTTCCAGATTTCCACATGAGCATCCTGAAACTCCCCCGCGCCCGGCCGGCGACGCTGCTCTTTGACTGGCATGCAACGCTGGTGGATACCCGTGATGCGATGTATCACGCGGTCGATGACGTATTGCCAAAGCTGGTTGAACTGGGACTGATCGAACGGCTGGTGCCGGCCGAGGACAGCCGCACCGTGGAAGACGCCAAGCTGGTGAAATACGTTCGCGAAAATGCACGGCTGCACCCCAAGATAAAATCGGAGCGCAAGGTATCCCGCACCGATATCTTCGAGGTCCTGTTCGGGCCGGATCACGAGGCCAAGCGCATCGCCCACCAGGAGTTCGACAACTGCTACCGAAAACACGTGGGCAGGGTGGACCCGCTGGAACAGGGAATCCCGGAATTATTGGCCCGGTTCCGGCAAGCCAACATCAGGCTTGGCCTGATATCCAACCGCAAACGTGAATACATGGAGCACGAGGTTGCCAATGTCGCTGGTGAAAACTGGCGGCCGCTGTTCGATACCATGGTCTGCGGTGATGATGTCGCACACCGCAAACCCTGGCCGGACCTGCTGATCATGGCCATGCAGAACCTGGGTGTAAAAGCCGACACTGCCTGCTGGTATGTCGGCGACAGCACCACTGACGTGATCGCCGCGAAAGAGGCCAGGGTCACGGCCATCTTTTACAACGGCGCCGGCTGGGGCCAGAACTGGATCGACAAGATTTTTCCCGGGACCGTGCGCCATCCGCACAAACCGGATGCCGTGATTAACCATTTTTCCGAATTGAGCACGCTGGTCGAACAGTTCCTGCAATTGGGAAGCAAGGGGCTGGTGGTTTCAGGCTGAAGTGCCGGGGAGTCCCGTTAATACCTCGTAATCATCAGTATTTACGAGGGTTCCTTGACCGGTTCGCGAGTGGCGGTGCGGCTCATGATCTGCTATCACTTAATTATCCTGCCGACATAAATTCATATAGAGAACAAGAACAAGGAGCAAAACATGATCAGGTTACCTGTACTCACATTTTTAACGGTCAGCATCCTCCTGCTTACGGCCTGTAACAAGGAACAGCAGGCGGCACAGGAAGCCGCCCCCGTGAAGCAGGAGATTACCACGACGACAAAACCACAGCCCCAGGTAGTGGAAATCCGCGCCGTAGGCAAAACCTTCGAGGCGCCAAAGGAAATCCCGTCGGGTTGGACCACATTCAAATTCGTCAACGCCTCCAGCATGATCCACTTCGCGATGATCGACGCGCCGCCCGAAGGCATTACCGCCAAAATCATGAGCGACACGGTGATGCAGCCTTTCCAGGACGCCATGGACGGCATGAACGCAGGTGACGAGGAGGCGGTCAACGCGGCCTTCGCCAAGTTCCCTGCGTGGATCGGTGACCTGGCCCGCAATGGCGGACCGGGTTTGCTATCGCCGGGGTTATCCGGTCAGACCACCGTCTATCTCGTTCCGGGGCACTATATCCTGGAGTGCTACGTCAAATCGGATGGCGTATTCCATTCCACCAGCCCCGGGGAAGGCAAGATCGGAATGATGGCCGACCTCAAGGTGACAGATGCGCGAAACAACGCGCCGGAACCCGAATCCAACGTGACGCTGGCGATCACCAATTCCGGTTATGAAATCATCGACGGCGCGGTCCGGCCGGGTTGGAATACCATCCGTGTGGATTACCTGGAGCAGCAGGCACTGCCCTCTTTCGTCGGCAACGACGTGCACCTGATGCGGGTCGACGACGGGCAGAGCATCTCCATGGCGGATGGCTGGATGGACTGGCGCAGCAAGGAGGGTTTGCAGGATCCTGCCCCGGTATCCTTCCTCGGTGGCATCAACGACCTGCCCGCCGGGTCCCATGGCTATTTCACGGTCAACCTGGAACCCGGTGACTACGCCTTCATCGCCGAGATGCCGGGCCCCCGGGCGGCGGGTTTCGTGATGCCATTCAGCGTGGCAGCGTCCGACTAAAGCCAACAAAAAATCCGGCCCCGTACCGGTATCGGCTGTGGCCGGGGATGCTTAGCGGCCGCGCTGCTCCAGGCGGTTGGCGAATTCCTGCATGATCTGCATGTACAGTTCATTGCCCAGGTAGCGGTCTTCGACATCGTGATCGATGTTCGGATTGTCGTTGACCTCGATGACATACACCTGGTCGTCCTTTTGCTTGATATCCACCCCGTAGAGACTCTTGCCGATGATGCTGCAGGCTCTCAATGCGGCATCCAGCACCGCCTTGGGCGCTTCAAAGGTCGGCAGGGTTTCCCAGCCGCCGGTGAGATGCCGTTTGGAGCCGTGGTTGTAAATCTGCCAGTGGTCCTTGGCCATGTGGTACTTGCAGGCGTAGATGGCCCGGTTGTTCAACACGCCGATGCGCCAGTCGAACTCCGTGTAGAGGAACTCCTGCGCCAGCACCAGGGCCGAGTCGGCAAACAATTCGGCCAGCCTGGTTTTCAACTCCTGGCGGTTTGCCACCTTGAAAACACCCAGGGAGAATGATCCCTCCGGCATCTTCAGCACCATCGGATAACCCAGCGCTATCTCCACCTCCTCCATCTGCCTGTCACTGAAGCCTGCCATGACCACGGTCTTCGGCGAAGGTACGTTGTTGTAGGAAAAGGCGTCGTGCAGGAAGACCTTGTTGCAACAGCGCAGAATCGAGGTCGAATCATCGATGACGACGATGTCTTCCTGTTCGGCCTTGCGCGCGAGGCGGTAGGTGGGGTGATTGATGGCCGTCGTTTCGCGGATGAACAGGGCATCGTACTGCAGGATCTGTGACTTCCTGCTGGCGGTGATGGTTTCGGCGTTGATGCCGACCTTCGCGGCGGCCTTGATAAAGCGGTTGATGGCCTCCTTGTCGCTGGGCGGGTTTGGCTCCTGCGGGTCGACCAGGATCGCCATTTCCCAGCGGTACTTGCGTTGAGCAGGCTGCCGCCAGATCTTTTGCGTGAAGTTTTCCAGCCGGGTCAGGAATATTTCACGTTGCGCTGCATCCAGCTGGCTGAAGCAGGCATTCCTGATCTCGAGCTGGACGCCATCGCGGTCGCGGCTCAATTCCACCATCAGGATCGGTGAAGGGTAGCGGTCAAAAACGATGCGGGCGATCTTTTTCCATGCTTCGTTCTCCGTCCAGCCAAAATACACGGCCAGGTCGATCTTTTGACCTACGGCGATGTCCTCGCTATCGACGATGGAAGCGGTGAGACCAAAATCAAAAGCGGTGACATCGCTGGTATCACGCAAGTCGTTGATGGTGTTAACACTGGGCAAGACCTTGTGCTGACGCGCTTCCGCCAGCAGTGAACAGTAATAGCCGCGGCTCAGGTAGATCGCTGTATCGCACAGGTTGATGACACGGGTTTTTCTTTCGTCCTTCTTCGGGTAATCCGAAAGATATTGCTCAAAGCTGATGGCGGCGAACTCCGCACTGGACAGCAGTGTGTCGTCATCCACAACGATTAAAGTATTTAGCATGTCCTTATTTTACCTCAGCTGGTTTTTTCAGGATGATCGCGGTGCGCAGGCGGTCGTTTCCAAACGTCGACATCCTGGCAAAATGCTCCCTGGCAACGGGTATGTGCTGGCAGTCCAGCGCGTCCTGCAGTCTTTCGTTCACATCGGGATCGTGTACGTAAATGCACTCCTCGTCCATACCCGTGACCGTGACCCAATGGGGCGCTTTGCAGCCATCCATCAGGTAGGTGCTGATCAATATGATCACGGCATGTTGCCGTTCGAGTGCCTGGGTGATCTGTTTTTGTGTCAGGTCGGTTATGACAACCTTGATCTTTTCCTGTTTGGCCCGGACACGGAACTGCTGCTCGACGGTGCGCATGATTTCCTTTTTCTTTTCGGTGCGCACGCCTTCGAGGAACAGGGGTTTGTCCGTGCTGATATAGACGCTGACGTCGAAGCCGCGTTTTTTCGCCGCCAGTGCCAGGCCCAGCGGATGGGTTCCGCCATGGCCGGAGGTCATGAATATGGTGGTCGCCTCGCGCCAGATATCGAGTTCCAGGGCCTGGCTGGGCCTGATGCTTTTATCCAGGCTGGCCATGGCCATCAACAGCGATGCGGGGCCGCAGGTAAACTCGGTTGACTGCCGGATCCACGGCACCGGGTGCAGGATCTGTCCCGGGTCAATGCGGCGAATACGTTTTTGCATACGCAGGGCGTCGCCGTGATCGGTGTAGTAATCGTGGTATTCGCCAAAGGAACGATAGCCCATGTTCTCGTACAGCCCGATCGCGCTTTCATTGGCCTTGGCCACTTCCAGACGCATCGCAAAACGGCCCTTCTCCGAGGCCGCCTGCTCAAGCGCCAGCAGCAGCGCCTTGCCTATACCCTGGCCACGTGCATCATTCGATACCGCAATTGAATACAAACGCGCCAGGCGTGTGCCCTTGTGCAGCAAGACCAGTCCATACGCCAGCACCTTTTGGTCTTTTTCCACCACCAGCAACACGCGATTGCTGGCCTTGATCCAGTGCTGAAAACGGCGGCGGCTGAGCCGGTCACCGGCAAAACTGGCTTCTTCCAGCGTCACCAGGTCTTCCAGGTCGCGGTCTTCGACCGGCCGGATCAAAAAATCGTTACGCTTATCGGGCATGACGGGCTCCAGTTTGCCAACACCGGCTGACAGACCTGTCGGCTTTTAAATACTACGGTTACCGGGACGGTAGAGCAGCAAGCCCGCGGCGGCAAGCATTGCGAACACTGCGCCGGCAAAAAAAGTGGCCGGGGCGCCAAATGCGGTCCACAACGCCCCTGCAATCACGCTCGCTAAGAATATCGAGACACCGGTGACAAAATTAAACATCCCGAAGGCGGTACCGCGAAGATCGGCGGGTGCGGTGTCGGCGACCAGTTTTGCCAATAAGCCCTGCGTCAACGCCATGTGCAGACCCCAGAAAGCTGCGCCGAGGAATGTCATCCAGGGTGACACCGCCATTGCCAGCACGACATCGGCGACGATGAGCAAGGCAAGACCGGATACCAGCAGCTTGCGCGCCGAAAGCCGGTCGGCCGCCTTGCCCGCCGGATAGGCAAACACCGAGTAAAAAATATTCATCACGACCATGATTATTGGTACGTAGGCAATCGCAAGCCCGACATCCTGTGCACGCAAAATCAGGAATGCCTCGCTGAACCGGGCGAGGGTAAAGACCGCACCAAGCGCGACCACCAGCCAGAAACGCGGCGGCAGACGTCTGCTGTCATGCAATGACAGCCGGTTTTTTGATGCGCTGACATGTTTCTTTGAGCCGGGTTCGCGCACTGCAAAAACCAAAAGAAACACGGCAATGAACGCCGGTACGACGGCCACCCACAAAACAGCCTTGATGTTATCTGGCAAACCAGAGCATGAAGATGACCGCCAGCAACGGTCCGATAAAAGCACCGACCGAATCCAGCGCCTGGCGCAGACCGTAGGCCGCACCACGCAGCTTTATGGGTGCGATATCGGCAACCAGTGCATCACGCGGTGCACCGCGGATGCCCTTGCCGATGCGGTCGACGAAGCGCGCGCCAAACACCCAGCCGATGGTGGTTGCAAGTGGAAAGATCGGCTTGGTAATGGCGCCAAGCAAATAGCCGATCACGGCAAGCAATTTGCGCTTGCCAAAGTAGTCGCTGATCGCGCCCGAAAATATCTTGGTGATCGCCGCGACACCCTCGGCCATGCCTTCGATGATGCCGATGGTGAGCATCGATGTACCAAGCACGGTGGCCATGAAAACGGGCAGCAGGCTGTGGACGAGCTCGGATGAGACATCCATGAACATGGAGACAAAGCCAAGCGCCCAGATTTCTTTTGGCAGGCCGCGATAGCCTGTCTTTTGGGGTGCTGCCGGGTCTGGATGATGTTTTTGTGTCAAGATCAATGTTACCGTGCTTTATTAACCGACAGCGGGAAGGCCCCCCGGTTCACCTGCCGCGTTTCTCCAGGCCCGGTACGAACCGGGCCTTTTTGCCTATCAATTTTTTATCGATCATGTCTGTACGGGCGTAGCGGGCGAAAATACCAGCCGCCTGCAAGTAACGCCAGGGTCAACAGGATCAGGGCCCAGGCATTGGTCGATGGTATCGGCAGGAACTGGTAGTTGACAAAGGTACAGGTCAATTCGTCACCCGGCCCCAGCACGATGTCTCCGGCAGTGCTGCCGTCCGAACAGTTGTTACTGATCGCCATCCAGTATTCGGATTGTGCCTGTTCAACAACGCTGTAACTGCCGGGCGCCAGGTCGGTCAAGGTGGTTTCACCCGTACCGCCGGAGGTGGTGATGCAGAAATAGCCATCGACATCGGCCGGGGACAGGTTGAAGCAGAAGGTTGCATCGTTGCCCGCCGTCTGTTTGACGATGGTCAGACCTGCGCGCTTGACGTTGTTGAACTGGCAGGTCACGGTCTCGCCGGCTTCAATGTTGAAAACCGCTGTCTGTGCGGTGCCGTAACTATTGTTGTCATCACAGCTGATGTCTTCCAGGTCCCAGCCGCTTGCCGCGGTCTCTGTCGTGGTGTACCGGCCGGCTACGACTTCAACATCGATCATACCGCTATCGGAGATATCACCCGTAGCGTCGCCGGTGAAGTTGAACAGCGCGGGGTCGCCCGGGGGATTGGTCGCCTTGCTTACGATCATGTGACCGCGTTTCGAGTTACTGAAAGTGCAGGTCACGGACTCGCCGGCCGCCACGTTGAAAGTGGCCGTCGCACCGTTGCCGGAGCTGTCGTCGTCGTCACAGCTGATGCTGTCCAGATCCCAACCCGCTTGCGCCGCCTCGGTCGAAGTGTACTGACCGGAGGCTACCTCGGCGGCGAGTGTGCCATGGCCGCCTATAGCGCCGGCCAGGTCACCGCTGAAGCTGAACAACGCCGGGTCGTCCTCCGGGTCGGTCTCCTTGCGTACGATGATGTAACCATTTCCCTCGCTGACGAAGGTGTTGGTGAAGGTACAGGTCACGGTTTCGCCCGCCTGCACGTTGAAGGTCGCGGTGGAACCGTTACCGGTACTGTCGTCGTCATCACAGCTGATGCTGTCGAGGTTCCAGCTGCCTGCCGGCGATTCGGTCGAGGTGTACTGGCCGGCGACGACTTCAACATCGATGCTTTCACCGTCGGTAATATCGCCGGCGGCATCGCCGCTGAAGTTGAAGGTTTCCAAAACACCGGCCGGAACGGTCTGCTTCTGCACGATGATGTGACCCCGTTTCGAGTTAATGAAGGTACAGGTCACGGCCTCGCCGGCCGCCACGTTGAAAGTGGCCGTCGCGCCGTCGCCGGAACTGTCTTCGTCGTCACAGCTGATGCTGTCGAGGTCCCAGCCTGCCAACGCCTGCTCGGTCGAGGTGTACTGGCCGGGGGCGACCTCGGCGGCGAGCGTGCCCTTGTCGGCAATATCACCGTTCAGGTCACCGCTGAAGGCGAACACCTGCGAGTCGTCCTCCGGGTCGGTCTGCTTGCGCACGATGATGAAACCATTGGCCACACCGATGTAAGAATTGGTGAAGGTACAGGTCACGCTCTCGCCCGCCTGCACGTTGAAAGTGGCGGTGGAACCGTTACCGGAACTGTCGCCGTCGTCACAGATGATACTGTCCAGGTTCCAGTTGTTTGTCGCGGCCTCGGTTGAAACATACTGGCCGGCGGCGACTTCAACATCGATTGTTTCGCCATCGGCAATAACGCCGGCGGCGTCGCCGCTAAAGCTGAATGTCTGCAAAACACCGGCAGGATTGGTCTGCTTTTGCACGATGACATGGCCGCGTTGCGTATTGGTGTAGGTGCAGATCACCGTCTCATCCGGTGACAGGTTGATGTTCGCCGGGTCTTCAGGACCGGCCGAGCCCACGCAGGCGACCTGCGTATCCCATCCGTCCGCCGGGTCTTCGCTGATTGCATAGCCGCCACCGGCGGCCAGCATGACTTCGTTGACATCACCCGGACCAAAATCGCAGTTGCCGTTGGACAGCGAAGTGCTGACCGGCAAGTCGTTGTCCGGTCCGGTTAGTTCAAACCCGAAGGCGGGATTATCGCCGGATGTCGTTACCGTGTTCTTGCATACCTGGATGTGGGCCGGGTTTTCGTAGTTGGTAAATGTACAGATCACCGCTTCGCCCGGTTCCGGGGTAATGGCCACGGCACGGGTGCCCGCCGCATCAGCCAGCCAGTTGGAACCCGAGCAGTTGATATCGCTGAGCGTGAAATCGGCCTCGATGGCCTCTGCCACGTTATAGGCCGTATCGGGCGTGACCTCGAAGGGCGTCGAACATACGCCAGCGGTCAGCGTAAACACACCCAGGTCGCCACTGAAATCAAACTCGCCGCCGGCAGGTCAGCGGCACCGTGCTCTTGCAGATTTCGATACTGGCATTCCGCGTATTGGTAAATGTGGCCACGGCATTGTCAGCAACGCCCAGGCTGACCGACACCTGGTGCGCCAGATCGGCGCCGCAGGTGGCATTACCGATACAACTCACATCCGTCAGCGCCCAACCCGCAGGCGCCGCCTCATCAATGGTGTAACTGCCCGCTGCCAGACCCTGGCAGCTAATCGACTGACCGCAACCGAGTGTTTCCGCGCCATCGGCACACGCCGCGGTGCTGCTGCCGCCAAAACCGCCGAGGACGAAGTCAAACGTCTGGGTTTCAGGGCTGCTGCTGTCGCAAATTTTCTGTAGCGTGATTGAACCCGGCGGTGCCGTGAAGGCATTGGTGAAGGTACACACCACGTCATTGCTGAGACCGATCGCAACATCGATATCACCACCACCGTGACCTCCATTTGTGTAGTTTGGCGCACCCGGCGTCCCGCCCGTGCAGGTCACATCCGTCAGGTTCCAGCCATTGGGCGCTGCCGGTCCCGCCGGCATATTGTTTTCTGTAATCGTGTAGGTGTCGGCTTCGACGTTCGCAAAATACCGGCTTTCACCGCCGGTCAGGTTGAAAGAGCCGGGGACGCCCGCTGCCGGGTCGATGGTAAAACCAAAACTGGAATTACCACCGATGGTCTCTTTCTCCACGGTCAGGGTCCCACAGGTCGACAAATCGAGGGACACGAAATCCTTCAACTGGGCCGTCAATGAAGTAGAAGAACGGGTTTCGATGATCGCATTGGCAAAACATCCGACACCCTGGATCGAGGCCGTGAGGTTGATACCCGTTTCATAAAAAGACTGCTTCGCGATATTGGGACGCCAGGCCGCATTGATACTCGACACCGGGTTGGTCCGTCCGCAGACCTTGTCACCCGGCAAGGCGTCATTGCAGTTTTGGCCGACGAAAGCCGGCACGCCGGGGTCGGAACAATCACCCTTGTCACCGCCGAGACACTCATCGCCGCTTTGGGGGATGCGATCGGGGTCCGACCAGCGGTATACCACGACTTTTTCCACGCGGCCGCCGTTATCGAATTCGGCCACCAGTAACAGGTCGCCATCGATGTGTGTACCGATAAACGGTGTTGAGGCGCCATTGGAGACACAGCTCACCGGGCCCTGAAACAGCCACACACCCATGTTTGAATCGCCGAGGTTACCCTCGCGGTCCGCACCACCGTAAAAAAACAGATCACCAGCACTGCTGTAGGTGGCGCCGTAGGCGTGCAATATGTTGCTCTTGTCCTGCACACCGGCGGTCTTGCAGGTCCACTTATCAAGCGATTGGGTATCCTTCACGCCGCCGTCAAATACCGTCTTGTCAGCCACGGCAGAGTCGACGATAAAGGCAGAACGCAGGGCGTGGCCGGTGGCGTTGTAAATATCGTCCCAGTCATCAATACCGGCGAGAGCCGCGCCGTCATTGACGGTATTGCCATCCAGCTCGATATTGCCAATTTTATGCACCGCCCACGCGGGGCCTGCAACCAGCACGCCCAACGCGAACAGGAAAGCGGCGAAAAAGCCTGGAAACGGAGATTTAAGATCGAAATTAACAGAGTGATTGCTTAACCACTTACAGGTCAACATGACCGCTGATTTTGTAGCTGCCGTGCCAATTGACATTTGATTCACCTTCATCGTTTCGATGGTTGAAAACCGGAATTCGGTTTTCGGTGGAATATACGCCTATAAAAATAATACTTTCATATCCATTATTCAATAAGTTGGCATTGCACTGACCGCTTTTGAGGTATTCAAAAAATGCAGACGCGCCATTGCTGTCGCACTTAAACCTGATTCTCCATGCTCAAACGAATGAAAGCCATATTTCAGATTGCCTGGTGCTGACCACAATTGGACATTGTTTCGATTTCAGCGTGGGCGCCGAGGCCATGCAGTACCTTACTTCAGGACACTACAAGCCGCATATGTGGCCTCAGTGAGGCTTCGCGTCGCACATCCATGTGCTCTATCGCGAAGTACCGTTCATCCTGAACATAACGGTCCTGAAGTAAGGTACTGCATACCCTCGCCGCTGTGCGTAATCATAGGTCAATGGTTCCTGACAGATTGGCACGGCGGTTGCCAGACGCTGGGGTGGGTAGTTATTACCAGGACCGTACGAGGCAGGAAGCCGAGTATCGAGCCCCCCAGGGATGGGTTCATGGGCGTGTCCTGGGAATAGCTACCCACCCCAGTGTCCCCACCCCCCCAGATAAAGTGAGAAAGCATTACAGACACCCGCAACCGATGACCGGCAGCTGTCTTCACCTGTTTACTTGCTTGTCTTCGGTTAGTCGGTAAAAGGCACAAACCCCTGTGCTTCAAGCAGCTCCGGCGCAAAATAGAGCCGTTGACCCTTGATTACCTGGTCGACACGGTAAAGGTTTGCGATGTCCGCCAGCGGATCGCCGTCAACGATGAACATTTGTGCGTCTTTGCCGACCGTAATGGAGCCGAGCCGTTCCTGCTGGTTCAGGTGGCGGGCCGATTCAATGGTGGCGAGCTTGAGAACTTCCCCCGCCGGGATACCGGCTTCGACGTAGTAGCGCAGTTCACGTATGAGGGTGAACCCGGGTAGCGAATTATCGGTTCCCGGCAGAATCTGGATACCGCTTTCGTGTAGCAGTTTGACCATCTCCATGGCCTTTTTCGCTGAACGGGCGTAGGCGGCCTCCTGGCCTGCGTTGTACCCGGCTGCGGCCACCGATGCACGCCGGACGTTGGCAGGCAGGTGATCGGCAATATCACGAAAGATTGGTGACACCTCGCCCGGCTCATTCAGAAACATGTCGATGAATATGCTCAAGGTGGGGTCGACCGCGATTCCCTTGCGTTTCATCAGGTCGATGAATTCCCTTACCTCGCTGGAGGCCAGGTCCAGATCACCGGCCTTTTCACCCGGCACCCTGAAGCGTGTCGGTGTGCGTGTGTCCAGCTTCTCTCCACCCAGGAAATTAAGCAAAACCATGTTGATGTGGGTTATTTCGTTGAAGCCGGCGTCGATCGCCTGGCGCGCATTCATGAAGGCGGGTACGTGACCCATGACCACCATGCTCCTTTCGTGCGCGTAGCTGGCGATCGGCTTGACCCAGGCCGGTTCAATCGAGCTGTACAGCTTGATGCCGTGAAATCCGTGCTGGGCGTAATAGTCGACCAGCGGAAAAGCTTCGGCTTCGGTGTCGATCAGTCGCCCGGTGGGCGCAGAGAATTCACCGCGCTTGTCGATGAAGCCCAGCGCGTAGACATCAGGCCCCGCGATCAGGCCCGAGGCAACATCATCACCCAGCTTGTAGATGACATCGGGGTCGTTGGCCATGTCACGGACATTGGTCACCCCGGCTGCGAGGTAGTTGAAATACGATTCCACGCTGACATGCGCGTGCATATCCCACAACGATGGCATCAGGGTCTTGCCCTGCGCCTCGATGACGGTGGCGTCGTCCGGTATTTTGACATCGTCGAAGTAAATCGCAGAAATCTTGCCTTTCCAGGTGAAAACGGTCGCCGGTTCCGTCAGTTCACCCTTCAGGCTGTCATAGATGCGGGCGCCGCGAATCACCAGGCTGCCTTCGATGAGCCGGGTGTTGTCTTTTGTCAGAGTCTGAAAAAATTCATCGGTAGCGGTAGATTGCGCTTCTTTCATTACGCCTTCCTGCTGCTCGAAGCCCTCCGGCGTGATGCCAAACCAGCCATAATCGACACCGAAAAAGCGTCCCTCGTCATCCAGCCAGACATAGCTGGGACTGCTGTCGAGTCCCTTGATCCCGTATAGCGTTATGTTGGTCCCGACACCGTGGTTAATGAGCGTGCGTTTTGCCAGCGCCGAGATCGACGCGGTTCCCGACGGCAGCAGCGGCAGTGAGGCGGAGTCGGAGGCAAGCAGGGCGCGTGCAAGGATCGCCATCAGCTCCGGCGCGGCATTGTTTGGCATGAAAAAGGCGCGCCCGTCGTAGCGGGTACTGCCGTTTTCAATTTTGGAATTCCACTCGGCCATTTCGCCGTTGATGGCAAAGTGTTCGCTGACTTCGCCTTTTTGATAGTTATTGCCACTGATATCGATCTTGACCGGGATACCGTCGGCGTTGAGCTCGAGACTGGTGGTGGTTTGCGGGCCGCGGCCACGGTCGTTGAATTCGAACGATATAGCCACATGGCCTGCGTCGTCGTAACTGACGACCTGGGCTCCGGACTTTTCACCGATGGTCATAAAGGTATAACGGTAGTCGCCGGTTTCGATGCCGAACGCGTTGGCGGCGCCGGCGAGCGCCAAAAGGTAAAGAAAAAATCGCATGTTCAAGCTCCCCGCTTCAGATTATTGGTTTTTATGACGTGCTGTCGACCACGGTCGCGCACATGGCTCAGCGATCCGGCAACAAGGCTGGCCGCCCTGACTGGTCAGGATTCGTTCGGCCGGCGTCTCAGGTCTGATCTACCCAGTTATTGGCCGTTTCTTCAAAATTCGCGCGTTGTGGATTGACCACGCAAAAGCGCTGGCCGGTAGGCGCTTCCATGACAACCCAGCGGGGGAAGTTCTTGATACGGTTGGCGCCCAGGCTTTCGAGGCGCGTCACTTCCGCCTCGATATCATCGGTTTCAATGTCGAGGTGAACACGGCTGTCGTGATCGACCTTTTGCACTTCCATGACCATATCCCCTGGCCCGGTTACCAGTCGCCGATACCTGGATTCATCGGAATCCGGATCCAGCTCCGACTTCAGTCCCAGCGCCTGAGACCAGAATTTTGCAGCCTCATCAATATCGTCTGTGTGGCAATCGATGATAAAACCGGCGAGTTGGCTTTTGTGCATATCGGGATTTCCTTTAAAACTTCCAGATGTGCACTTTACCAGTACAAGGATTTACCGGCTACATAAACAAAAGATGAAATTTTATCCGCTGTGTAAACCTGACTTGCCAGTCAGGTTCCGGGTAAAGTGCCGGTCAAAGTCGGTGTAGAATCTGTATGCCGCCGATTGATTCAGGCGCATCACCCCGGCCCGAATGGCCAAAGGAGTCCATATTGTGATCGAAGTATTAGGCATATCCGGAAGTTTAAGAGCCAAATCGTATAACACCATGCTGCTCAGGGCGGCCATGGAACTCGCGCCGCAAGGCATGCTGATCCGGGCTGCCTCGATTGACCTGCCGCTGTACAACGAGGACGTCCGCGAGCTGGGTTACCCGCCGCCGGCCGCCCTGCTGCGTTCGCAGATTGCAGCCGCGGATGCCGTTCTGATCGCGACGCCGGAATATAACTTTTCGGTTCCGGGGGTCCTGAAAAACGCAATCGACTGGGTATCGAGACCACCCGACCAGCCATTCAACGGCAAGCCGGTCGCGATCATGGGCGCGTCCACCGGTCGTTTTGGCACGGTCCGTGCGCAAAACCACCTGCGCCAGTCCCTGCTGGCCCTGAATGCCAATGTGCTGGGCAAACCGGCGGTCATGGTGGGTGGCGCCGCATCGGTATTCGATGACAGCGGTCAATTAACCGATGTCTCCACCCGGGATCATGTTGCACGCTTGCTCGAGGCGCTGGCCGTGCTGCTCGGGAAGTAAACCCGCTGCTGTTTCCAGCCTCACGTGTTCAAGATCATCTTCAATCCGGCAGGATTGAAGTATGATTGACCCATGAACCAGGCACCAAGAGAACCGGCCGCAGAAGTTCGCCTCGACTACCAGGGCCTGAAAGCCCGCCATCGCGAAGTACGTGAGCAGTTTCCCCACTCGTTGTCACTGCGTGTCCATCGTGCGCTCAGCTGGCTTAAGCGGGCCGAACAGGAAACACAGGATCACGACGCACAGTTTATTTTCCTCTGGGTCGCATTCAACGCAGCCTATGCAAACCAGGTTCCCGACCGCCAGAACGCGTCGGAGCGGACCCTGTTCCAGGGTTTCCTCGGCCGCCTGATCGCAACGGATTCAGAAAATCTGCTGTACGAACTGGTCTGGAACCGGTTTTCCGGCGCAATCCGCCTGATGATCGACAACCAGTATGTTTTCCAGCCCTTCTGGGATTACCACAATGGTCTGCTGCGCGAAGAGGCATGGCAGTCGGCGTTCACGCGAAGCAAGACGGCCGCGCGCCGTGCGCTCGGCAAAATGGACACCCTCAAGGTCATGGTGGTCATGTTTGACCGCCTGTATACGCTGCGAAACCAGCTATTGCACGGCGGCGCCACCTGGAACAGCCACGTCAATCGCCAGCAGCTATCCCAGGGCGCTGAAATCATGGGGCAGGTGGTGCCGATCGTCATTCACCTGATGATGAATGATTACCAGCGGGTCTGGGGCGAACCCTGTTACCCGGTGGTCGATTGAAAGACACGCCGGGGCCGACACAGACACGGGAGAGGTGAGAAAATGCAAGTCAATCAGGCAACCGGCATCCGCGCCTGCGTATTCGATGCTTACGGCACACTGTTCGATGTCAACAGCGCCGCGGAGCATGAAAGCGCAGCGCTTGGCGAAGTCTGGCAACCCCTGGCCGAGCTATGGCGGGGCAAGCAGTTACAATACACCTGGCTGCGCAGCCTGGGTGGCCGTCATGCCGACTTCTGGCAGGTCACCGGTGAGGCGCTCGACTTTGCGATGGCGAGTCTGAAGCTCGCGGATCCGGCATTGCGTGAGCGGTTGATGGACCTCTATCTGCATCTCAATGCCTATCCCGAGGTCAGCGCAACACTGACGCAGCTCAAGGCCGCCGGTTTGCAACTCGCCATCCTTTCAAACGGCTCACCCAAAATGCTTTCCGCGGCGGTGGACAACGCCGGTATCACGCCGCTGCTCGATGCCGTGCTGTCGGTTGAGGACGCCGGTGTGTTCAAACCACACCCCGCGGTCTATCAACTGGCGGTCGACCGGTTGGGAGTCGCACAGGGCGAAATCTGTTTTGTCTCATCCAACGGCTGGGATGCGTATTCGGCCAGGGCGTTTGGCCTGCGTGTCGCCTGGTGCAACCGTTTTGGCCAGGCCGCCGAACACATTCCCGCACCACCCGATTGGGAGATCGTCAGTCTTGCCGAATTACCCGCCATCGTCGCATCAGGCTTGGGTTAGGGGGAACGACTACCGCTGTTCCACTTGAACTGGTGGGGACACTGGGGCGGGTAGTTATTACCAGGACACGCTCAAGCACATCCTTGTGGCGCTCGATCCTCGGCTTCCTGCCTCGGACGGTCCTGGTAATAACCACCCACCCCAGCGTCTGGCAACCGCCGTGCCAGTCTGTCAGGAACCAGTGACCTATGATTACGCACAGCGGCGAGGGGGTGTAGTGTCCTGTTTCAGGACCGTTATGTTCAGGATGAACGGTACTTCGCGATAGAGCACAGGGATGTGCGACGCGAAGCCTCACTGAGGCCACATATGCGGCTTGTAGTGTCCTGAAGTAAGGTACTGCATGGCCTTGGCGCCCACACAGATATCGAATCAATTTCCAATGGTAGTCACCACCAGTCAAACCGTATGGAGTCATTACTTGAACAATGGAAATTCAGATAGGGTGGGCAGCAATGGGGCACGACTACTATTACCACTTACATGCAGTCAGCAACCTCCCCGCACATTGCATATACTCGGAGTAATAAAACAAATCCGGATCCACGTCCGGATACTGGAAAAGGAAAAAAAGAAAATGCTGCTCTCGACAGACAACCCCGTGTTTATCACCTACATGATCACCGCCGCCATCATGGTTCTGAAAATCATGGCGCAGGGCTGGATGACGGTTTACAGGATGCTCAAAATAAACGCAGGCTTGGTGAACCCCGAGGACCTGCAGCCGGGCCTGATCAACAAAAAACCGAATCCCGAACAACTCGAAGTCAACGATTACGTCGACCGCTCGCGGCGCATGCACCGCAACGACCTGGAAAATATACCGGCGTTCCTGGCCTGCGGATTGATATTTGTCGCTGCCGGCCCTTCGCTGGTGCTGGCGAACAGCCTGCTGTATGGCTTTGTCGTCGCGAGGCTATTACACACGCTGGCCTATGCGACCAAGCAGACCCACGAGGTGCGCGCAACATTTTATACGATCGGCTCGCTGATCGTCATGGCCATGGCGGTTTACGTGTTAATGGCGGTCATTTGAGTACGGTAAATTCGGCCCGGGTGACACATCAGGGGTTTAATTTCTGCCGATCTTTGGCCACCGGCTAAACACCTGGAGAGTCACCCATGACCGAACTGCATCCACGCCTGGCGGCTGACTGCATCCGCCTCGGCCGCTTCGCCCTGTGCCACTTGCTGTTGATGAACGATGCCAGCTATCCCTGGTTTATCCTCGTACCCGACCGTGATGATGTAAGCGAGATATTTGAGCTCGCAGCAGCAGACCGGATACAGTTGCTGGATGAGTCCTGCCAGCTGTCAGAATTTCTGCTGCAAAGCTTCGAGGGTGACAAGCTCAATGTTGCGGCGATCGGTAACCTGGTGCCGCAATTGCATCTTCACCACGTCGTGCGGTTTAAATCGGACCGGGCGTGGCCGGCGCCGGTATGGGGGCAGTATCCGCCGGTCCCGTATAGCGCTGAGGCGATCGCTGATATCAGGACAAGCATCGACGCTGCCGGGCTCGCCGGTTTCGAAATCGCCAACGGCGGCTAAGCCATGCCGTTTGCAATGGTGTTTAACGCTTGCAACACCGCTGACACCTTGCCTGAAAGCAAGAACGGTCACTATACTGCGTGTTCGCTGAAACACCTTCCGGACACAACATGAATCTTGTACGTAAAGCAATCAACACACTCAGCCTCACGCTTGTAATCTCCATTTTGCCATTCGCAGTCCTTGCGCAGCAGGACATGCCGGTGCTCACGCTCGAGCAGATCATGGCGGATACCGACTGGCTGGGGAACGCACCCGAAAACAGTTACTGGGGTGCGGACAACAGGACCGTCTATTTCCGGCAAAAACGCCAGGGTTCGGAACTGCGTGACCTGTTTGCGGTGGATAGTGACGATGGCTCGACCAGCCAGGTCGCGGAATCGGAGTGGTCGAAGCGTTTTCAATCCTCGATCACCTACAACGTGGCCGGCGACCGGCACGCGTATGTCTACAAGGGCGATATCTACCTGGTGGACGGCTCAGGTACACGACAGCTGACACGCACCGCCGAGATGGAATCGGCTCCCATGTTCATGAGCGACGGACGCCGTGTCGCCTTCGAGCGCGACGGGCAAATGTTTGTGCACGATCCGGCCAGCGGCCTGACCGAGCAGGTGACCGATATCCGCTTCAGTAAGGATCCGGATCAAAAGGAAGATTTCGATGTCCTGAAGTCACACCAGCAACGTCTTTTCACCACGCTGCAGAAAGCAAAAAAAGACCGGGAGGAAGCCAAAAAACGCGATAAGTCACTGTATGGGCTCGACAGCGGCCTGCCGGCAGCGCCCGTCTACATGGGTGACAAACTGCAATCGGAAGGCCAGTCACTGTCGCCCACGGGCCGTTGGCTGCTGGTCGTTACCCAAGAAAAACAGGACGATGAGGGCAAAAAAGGCAGCATGCCCAACTACGTTACCGAAAGCGGTTACGTCGAAACCGAAAGCGTCAGGACACTGGTCGGACGCGACAGCCCCGCCCCGCAGGCGGTCTGGCTGATCGATCTTGACAGCGGCGAAAAATTTGAACTGGACCTGGGTGGCCTGCCGGGGATCACTGACGATCCGCTAAAGGAATTGCGCAAGAGCTCGATCGAGATTTTTGTCGCCGAGGGTGAAGACCGCGCCGCGGCGGAAAAACGCCTGGAGGCGCCGGAAACCCGCAGTGTGCAGATCTGGGACATGCAATGGTCGGCCGATGGCCAACAGCCGATGCTCTACGTCCGCGCGGTCGACAACAAGGACCGCTGGATCGCGAGTGTCGATTTTGACCAGCACAAGGTGGTCAGCCAGCATCGTCTCAGCGACAAGGCCTGGGTCAATCCCTATCACATCGAACACGGCTGGCTGCGCGACAACCGCACGCTGTGGTTTTTGTCCGAGGACCACGGCTACCTGGGTATTTATACAAAGGCCGTCGATCAGAAACACGCCAAGGCGCTGGTCGCGGGCAAATACGTCGTAAAGAACCCCGCCTTAAGCCCGACAGGCAAGTACATCTACTACGAGGCCAATGTTAAACATCCGGGTATTTATGAAATCTACCGGGTGAATGTCGCTTCCGGTGACATCGAACAGATGACCAGCATGGGCGGCATCAATTCAGTGGCGGTTTCACCGGACGGATCACGCCTGCTGATCACGCATTCCGAGATCAACCGCCACGACGAGTTGTATGTCATGGACAATCAAGCAGGGGCGGCGCCACGGCAACTGACGGACACGATGAGCGAGACCTTCAAGTCCATCCCGTGGATGACGCCGGAGATCGTACCGATTCCCTCTTCGCACAGCGATGCTCCAATCTGGTCGAAGATCTACCTGCCAAAGGATCACGACCCGTCCAAAAAGTACCCCGCCGTGATGTTTGTCCACGGCGCCGGTTACACGCAAAACTCGGACATGGGCTGGCCGTACTACTTTCGTGAGGGTATGTTCCACAACCTGCTGACGCAACATGGTTATATTGTCATCGACATGGACTACCGCGCGTCCGAGGGTTACGGGCGTGACTGGCGTGCCGCGATCTACCGGCAGATGGGGCACCCGGAACTGGAGGACTTCCTCGACGGCGTGGACTATATCGTCGGGCATTACGGCGTCGACCGCGGGCGTATCGGTATTTACGGCGGCTCCTATGGCGGCTTCATGACCTGCATGGCGATGTTCCGCGCGCCGGGTGTATTCAAGGCCGGTGCCGCCCTGCGTTCGGTCACCGACTGGGCGCATTACAACCACGGTTACACCTCCGATATCCTCAACACCCCGGACATCGACCCCGAAGCCTACCGGCAGAGTTCGCCGATCGAGTTTGCCAGCGGTCTTGAAGACCCGATGTTGCTTGCCAGTGGCATGCAGGATGACAATGTGTTTTTCCAGGACACCGTGATGTTGGTGCAGCGCCTGATCGAATTGCATAAACAGGACTTCGAGATCGCCATCTATCCGCTCGACCCGCATGGATTCATCCACGCCGACAGCTGGCTGGATGAATACCGCAGGATTTTCAAGCTGTTTGAAACCAATCTGAAATAGCATATGGGCGGAGATGGTTTGTATCGCGAATACCGGGCGGGGGTATTCAGATCATCAGCGGTCCAGCCCGAGGCGCCGGGAGTAACAACCCCGGCACCTCGGGAGGACAGCTCTGCGGCGAATGGCTTTGGTCATTGCCTGTAAATGGCAACCGTCAGCCAGGCCGATATCAGCAGGCTGCTCACGACCGTGATGCCGGCCCCCGTGTGAGTGCTCAATACCGCGATCAGCAGGATGGTGATACCGGTGACGAGTACCGCGATCGCGGTCGTTGGACGTTGCGTGTCGATCGCAACCGCGAGGAACACAAAGCCCGCAGACCAGGTAAACGCACGCATATAAATGGCCAGTCCGGGGTCGCTGACAGTCCATATGGTGACGGTCAGCAAGGCGAGGCCCGTTGCGAAAGCGACGAGCCCCCTTACGACCGGTGCCAGGTATCCCCTCAGGGTGTGTGCCGGATGCCGCGGTTCGGCGCTTGACGGGTTGAAGCATTCTTCCCAGTGAATTGATTGAGTGTTCATTTCTTTCTCCTTAAAATTTCGGGTTTACATCAACGCTGCCAACGCGCTCGTGATCCGGCCTATCTGCGCGTCTGTGGTCAGGTCGGCCAGGATGCCGGTGAAGCGTGGATCCTGGACGCCCGAGACAATGTACTGCCAGCGGTAGGCCTTCAGGATTCCGAGTCTAATCAGGCGTTTTTCCATGTTGCTGAATGGCCGGTTGGCGCATTGAATGAAATACTCGGTATCCGCTTCGGCCTGGGTGATCAGGATTCCATCGACGGCGACAACCAGGTCGATCAGGTCATCCACGGCCTTGTCGCGCTCCGCGACAGTCATCAGCGCATCCTCACGTCTCCATTCCAGTTCATCGAGGATGGCGTGCTGCGACTCCTCTCTCCAGTGGTAAAAAAATACATCTTTGTAGAGTTCGGAAAGACCTTCGCAGGGCTGGATGCTTTGCTTGTAATGCAACTGCGTGAACAATTCGATGTGACAGGTCAGACCGAGCACGGACCAGGTTGACTTGCCCAGTACCACGCGGGCCACGTCATCGGGGTCAACGACCTGGCTATAGCCATCGGGCATGCCCTCGGCGCACATCTTTTCAATGCGGCGGAACATTTCCTGATGCTTGAGTTCTTCGTCACTGAAACGAATCAGTGCTTCAAGCGCCACCTGGTCACCGAGGACATGTTTCTGGCTGACTTCCAGCACCTTGGCATTGATGAACCGTTCCACCAGGCCAAAAATGTTGGCATAAGTGCGACCCTGGACCTGGCTCAGGAAGCGCTGTTCGCCGTAGTTGAGGAAATCCAGTTTATTGACCAGTGACAGGCCATCGGGCAGGAATTTCTGGCTGTAGTCGAAATCCCGGCCGCGGAACACGTCTTTATCGATGTCCCAACGAATACGCCTGGACGCCTCTATGCAACGTGCATAGCGCTCCTGGTTCCAATCCTGAGTGTTGTTCGGTTGTGTGGTTTTAATGGTTTGTTGTACAGCTTGCATGATTATCTCCTTGCTTGTGGGTGTGGAGATATGGTCGGTCCAGCGGTGAACCTGGCATATGGGAACAATGTCCCGGCGTTGGCTCATCTGTTCGTTTCGGATGTGAAAAATGTCCCGATTTACTACACTAGATACATCATGGCGATGCAACAGACCATCAGATACCTGACGACCAGGGACCAGGTCCGGCTGGCCTGGGCTTCATCCGGGACAGGTCCTTCAATGGTCAAGGCATCCAACTGGATCACTCACCTGGAATACGACTGGGAGAGCCCGGTATTGCGTCACTGGGTACAATTTCTCAGTGAGCATTTTTCACTTACCCGCTACGATGAGCGGGGTTGCGGCCTGACGCAGAGAGATGTTGACAGCGTTTCGGAAGAGCACTGGATCGATGATCTCGAGGATGTGATCAATGTCGTACAACCGCAACAGCCATTCGTATTGATGGGTATTTCACAGGGCGCTTGTGCCTGTGTCGAGTATGCCGCCAGGTATCCGGAACGGCTTTCCCACCTGATTTTATATGGCGGATATGTGCATGGCTGGACCAGGCACCACAACCCGGACTAGTTCGCGAAGCAGGGCCATGGTCGAGCTTACTGAATTGGGCTGGGGCCGGCCGGATCCGACTTACCGGCGGCTGTTGACCAAGAAATTTTTACCCGGGGGCAGCGAGGAGCAGCTACGCTGGTTCGACGAGTTATGCGCCCGCAGTGTCAGCCCGAAGATGGCCGCGCGTTTACTGGTCAGCCGGGGTGAAGCGGATGTAAGTCACCTGTTGCCATCGTTGCAGGTGCCAACCCTTGTCGCCCATGCCATCGGTGACAGGATTTCACCCATTAGCCAGGGTCAGCGACTGGCGGCGGGTATCTCCGGCGCCCAGTTCGTACAACTGGATTCAGCCAACCACATCATGCTGGAGCACGAACCGGCCTGGCAGCGCTTCTGTGAAGCGGTGCTGGATTTTACCGGTGTCCGCTCAAAAGCCGAAGACGATATTTTCAAGAATCTTTCCAATCGGGAGCGGGAAATTCTCGGCCAACTCGTTAGCGGATTAACCAATGTGGAGATCGGCCGCGTCCTGTTTATCAGTGAAAAGACGGTGCGTAACCAGTTGACACATATCTTCGAAAAACTAGGTGTCAGCAGTCGCAGCCAGGCCATCGTATTCGCCCGTGATCACGGCTTTCGTGCACAGGCATAGATGTTGGCTTCATTCCTTTGACAGGTTTTCCACCGCGCTCTCGACAGCCCTTTTTGCGATTCTTGAGACCAGGTATATGACGACCATCGTCACCAGTAATCCGACCACCAGCAGCACGTCGTGAAACACGACCACGCCCCGTGTTTGTGTCGATACCATGACCAGGTGCTTGCTCGCATAGCCGGAGTAGACTTCCAGCAAGAGGTGGGGCAGAAAACCTGCCGCGGCCGCGATGAACCCTGAAAACCTTACCCCGGAGGCCCCAAGGACGTAGCTCGTCAAGGCACGGTTAAGGGGCGTCAGGCGGATCAGGAACTGCAATTTGAATTCCTGCGTTTTCACAGCTTTTTGAATCGCCTGCATATCGGGTTTGCTGGCCAGGTGTCTGTCGATCATCGGCTTGAGCAGGTGCCGTGAAAGCAGGTACTCCACGGTTGCCGCAATCAGACTGCCCAGCACGGCGATGATCAAGCCCCAGGTAAAACCAAACGAAGCGCCTGCTACCAGGCCAAGCAGGGTATCGGGTATAAAAATAGCGGCACAGAGGGCATACAGCGCCAAGGCCATGATCAACACCCAGGGCCCCTGGCCGGCCAGCCAGTTCTCGAATGCTGTCACATTCTCTGCGAATTCCTGGCCGAGATAGAGTGCTGCGGCAATCAGCACGACACCGAGGAGGGCGTAGGAACCGATGGTTTCCCAACGCCAGGTTTTCCAGTTTAGACCTCCGTTGTCAGGCATAGCACCATTGCCACGCTGTCAGGATGTGAAGGCATTGGCGGCTACGGGTGTTATTCCCGCAGCTCAACTGTTGGCCTCCCAATACAATAGCCGGTGATAGCCGAGGTGTTCCCTGTTGACCTTGTGCGCTTCCACCTCGTTGAGGCAGCCGCTCAGTGCGCCGATTAGGGTGCCGTCATCCTCGATCGCAAAGGCCCAGCCATCGAACAGCACATAACAGTTGGGACACAGGCAGAGGATATTATCGGCCGTGTCCGGTCCATTATGCGGACGCCCGAGTGGGCGGATATAAGCTGCCTGCGCGTAGGCGCCGCCGGGTCGTTCGATGCGTGTTGAGCACGCCTGGCAAACGTGGTGGTGCGCTTCCTTTACCGCTTCGGAGGCCAGTGTGTCGCGGACGATGTGGGTCGTATATGACCTGACCCTGTCGGGTTCCAGATTGCGCGCCGGCAGTGGCAGCTCACCCGCAGGTGTCGAGATGGGTTTGTCATCGATTTTCCTGAGTGCAAAACGGTAGATCTTAAAACCGGACCTGCCACGGTCCACCCACCAGCGCTCGACCAGGTAGAGCCCGTCATAACGGTAGGTATGTTGCTTTGAACCCAGGCCCCTGGTCACGCGCACCGGCAAGCCCTTGTTGTAACTGACGACCAGCGCCAGGTTGCCGCGGCTCAGTTCCGCGTCTTCATTCTGCTGCCTGGTGTTGGGATCAAAACCGGCCTGGCCACCGTAGATCAGGTAATCGCCGTAATCCTCGTCGTCCTCGTAACCACCCGAGACGACGATCGAGTCCGCGCCCTCCGTGCTCGAGCCGCTGATACCGGCCTGCGTGGGTCTGTGGATACCCGAGGCCGACAGCTCCGCCCGGTTGGCGAACTCGGTACCTGCCTTCCAACCTTCAATTTCACCAAAATGACGCACTGCATGACTCCGGGGCGAAACTCTCAAGCTCCCAATTGTAGACTTTTTTAATCGCAAGCGCGGGTCATCAGGTCACTGCCATGCGCCTGCCCGTCACCCCACAGTTAGTACATTTCTGTCAACTGGTATTCAATTATTTGTTGTTGGTCTGATGGCCCGTCAAAGGGGTTTAAGGCGCGCTTCGGATGCCGGGCCAGTGCCGGGTGGCAAATCGCCGCAAGCAGATCACTTGCAATATTTAGTGGATTTTTGTCTACGATCTGTTGTACTGATTTGATTATTAATAGTATTCTAATTAAGTCGAATAAAAATAAATATCCATCAACAAGGGATTGGCATAACCATTAACAAGGATCCAGGCTCATGAAAAATACCCCGTTCAGTAAAGCCATTTCATCCGTTTCACTTTTTGTTTGCTTGATGTGTGTTTCATCGCTAAGTATTGCAGACCCATATTTCATCTCATATAACGGAATCATATCGGATAGTAACCTCCCGGGCGCCAACAATGCAGAAGCGTATGTTGCCATACTTGTTTTTGACAACGGCTCTCAAAGCGCGTTGTCGCAAACATGGAATTCTGCTGATCTTACCTGTGCAGGATTTTTATTGAATGATGCGCAAGACGCATATTTTGCGCACGATCTGACATTGCAAGGTAGTCTTTCTTCCAGTGGCAGTATCACCACTGACGGAGCTGGTGTACTTAGCAGCAATTTTACCTCTTTAGTTGTCGAACCAGTTGATCCGGGTAGCTACTCAACTTCAGGCATCACGCTAACGCAGCCCATTCACTGGTTCATGAATAACGGTAACAACGTCTTATACTCGAATTATTCTGGCTCTTCCCAGAGTTTTGGTGACGTAGCAGGTGGCGTGCAAATGGATCCTGCTAACTGGACTGACCCGGCGCCGTGGACGGAGACTTGCGGGGATAGTAGTCCTGTAGTGCCGTCTTCTGCGCCCATTCCATTCGCGCCATTATGGGTATTGGTGCTGTTAACCGGGCTGTTAATGTTTGTTGGTGCTAAACGTCTTGTAAAGAGATAGAAAACCGTAACCGTACTCAGGGACCTGCTTAACTGGCAGGTCCCCGAGTGATTTTTCTGGATATACTTATCTTTCCGTATTTTCTCCAGTACCATCATCCTGTATTCCACGCCAGAGAAGAAAGATCATGACAAACCAGACCGCGGTACGATTTGGCTACCCCGATACCATTATCCGCGAATACGACCACTGGCTCGTGTTGCTGCGTGAAGCACAGGCTACGCTTGGATCGCTGATCCTGTGTGCGAAAGCCGACGTGACCGAATTTTCAGCGCTCTCGAGAGAAGCCTTTTTTGAGATGGGTGCGGTTATCAAGGATATCGAGCGTGCCCTCAAAGCCGCCTTCAGCTATGACAAGATCAATTACATGATGCTGATGATGGTGGACCCGAATGTCCATTTCCACGTCATTCCGCGTTATGCCGAACCGTGCAGCGCCTGTGGTTTGAGCATCGCGGATCCCGGTTGGCCCGCACTGCCGCAACTGGGGGAAGCCCACCAGGTCAGTCGCGCAGAACGCAAAATGCTGATCGATTATATTTCCGCACAATGGTGAGAAGCCCCTGCGATAACGCCAGCGCCTGTTGAATAAACCCGCCCATGGAACCAACCGACGCACATTCAAACCAGGCGTACCGCCACCACTTCACCGTGCCGTCAAGCGCGGTGGATCAGAACGGACACGTCAACAATGTTGTTTATATCCAGTGGATGCAGGACGTAGCGACGCTGCATTTCAACGCGGTTGGCGGCGCCGCTGCGATGCAAAAAGCCGCGGCGACCTGGGTGGTGCGCTCGCATAACATCGAATATTTGTCGCCGTTATTTGCCGGCGAGGATGTAACCGTCCTGACCTGGGTGGTAAATTTCCGGCGTGTACGCTCTTTGCGGCGTTACCGGTTCCTGCGCACGAGCGACGACGTTTTGCTGGCCCGGGGAGAAACCGACTGGGTGTGCGTCAACGAAGCCAGCGGTCGTCCCTGCAGGATTCCCGCTGAAATTACCGGCTTGTTGCCCATGCTGTAAAACGATTGAACGGCGCCCCGGTAAAGATATATTTACCCCGCAACCACTGCTGTCCCGCTTAAACCAGATTCCTTATGCTCAAGTAAAGTCCCCGTTTCGGACTGGCTGGTGTCGATCACAATTGGACATTGATGCCTAATCTGCGTGGGCGCCGAGGGGGGGTAGTGTCTAGTTTCAGGACACATCGTGAACCCATCCATGGGGATTCGGGCTCGACTCCTGTCTCGCACGGTCCTGAATCAAGACACTACCCCCCCTCGGCTCAGTGGTAAATCATGGGTCAATGGTTTCAATGGGATGTGCACGGCGGTCAGTAGAAGCTGGGGTGGGTGGTTATTACCAGGACCGTACGAGGCAGGAAGCCGAGTCCGAGGCTACAGGGATGTACTTGTGCCGTGTCCTGGTAATAACCACCCGCCCCAGCTTCCCCACCCCCCAGATCAAGTGGAACAGTAGTACCCCGAAACCGTTTTAACTTTTCGGCGATCCAATCCCACGCGCTTTAAGCAGCGTTGACCCCGACTCAGGTCTGCTCCGCGGGCGCCAATTAAATTTCAGATGCTAAACTTGAAAGAGGGGAATTTGTAAAATTTATCTATCACGTCGGCGAAACAGGATTTTAGGCGATGGTCAGCAACAAACTTGAACAACTGTTGAACGGTGAACAGGGTTATCAGCGTGAGCGCGCGCCTGAACCCCTGTTGTTACCCCGGATCGCCACCCGCATTGCACCTGAACGCCTTGGGTATGCAGCGTACCTGGCCGAAATCCTGTCACGTCGCTGGGCGCCTTGCAGTTGGCCTGCCCTGGCCGATGCGACTTCCCAGGTGATCGCCTCGAGACACATGGTCCTGGACGACACGCTGCTCGCGGATGTGTGTGAATCACTTCCCCATTTACCGATTGCACTGGTCAGGTTTGGAGGGGAAGCCGGGCAGCGTGCTGAAACGCTCGTCGGAAGCGATGCGGTAAGCAAGATTCGAGTGGGGCTTGAAAGTCCCGAGTACATGTTGCGCGAAAAGGTAAAGTGGGTTTTCAGCGAACCGGATCCGCCCCGCACCGCAGGGGATCTGATGGTGTTTGTACGTAACCAGCTGGAAGCCGACAACACCCAGAATCAGCGCAACCTGCTCGCCTATTTCCTGCCCTTGGTGCCGGCGCAGCAGCACCAGTGGATGATACAACTGCTGGTCAGTGCGCCCGCGATATACTTCGGCCTTGATTGGAGCGCTGCGGCGGCGGCAAGCCGCATCGCAGGTCTGCTGGATCAGGCTGCCACTGAGCAGTTCATGGCATCACTGCAATCTGACGATGCCTTCTGGACCGGCCACGTGCGGGCGCTTCTGGCGGCTGATCCCGCCGCGTCGGTGTTTTTAGAGCTTGTCCGGGCGCTGCCGTGTGACAGCCGTCTCGAGAGTCTGTTAAACGATGAAACCGACCTCGCCTCATTGGACGTGTTTCTCGACGGAATAGTGGATGGCTGGGGTGGAGCGCCGCCCCTTGCGATGGCGGAACCGCCAGGCGCAGATGATACGGGCGCCGAAGATGTTGGGCCTGAGTTTCCCGCCTCGCGTGGTATTGGCCCGGGTATTGACGACGGGGCCGATGATGCATTGCCCGACATGCCGGACTGGCCGAAGTCACCGCCGTCGCCCGCCGCCATACCTGCTCCGGTATCCGAGCCTGCCATTGCAGCGGAAACCCTGCCCGAACGGAGCCTGCAGACACAGGTTTTCGCCGATGACGACGGCGCCCTGTTGCCGGTCAGCCAGGGTTTCAAGAAAGGCGCCCGACACGATGTGCGTCTGTGGATCGGACGGGAATCAAAACACGGCATCAAGGCCGATGCGGCTATCAACGAACCCGTGCCGGATGAACAGGAACTGCAGTCCGGCAGCATGGAAATTTTCATCACGCTGGTGTACGACTCGAAGGTGCAGACACGCGGTGTCACGTTGCCGGTGGATCGTGCAAAGCCCAGCAAACCGGCGGTATTTTCTGTGGACGTGGAACAGGACGCCATGTTTGTCAGCGCCGAGTTGTGGCTGCAGCACAAGGGCAGGGTGTTCCAGTACCTGAAGCTCAACGGGCTGACGTTTGCTGAACCGGATGCTACAACTACTGGCATCGCGCTCAAAGTCGAGTCATTGATCAGGGCATTGCCCGAAGATACCGCCGGCGGCAACTTTGAAATGGCCATGGTAAAAAAGGACGACAAGTACATCGTATTTGGCCCGCGTGGCGCCGAAAAAACCGAGGTCAGCCTGCAGGGTTCAGGCGGGATTGTCGAGAATATCAATAGGAAACTCTTCAACGCCACCAAGGGTCTGGTACGCCACTCCGCGGATAACAAGGGCACCTCCTGGGTCGAGGATCACGACGAGGAGGCCATGCAGTTACTGCGGGAAATGGCCAGGGTGGGGCAACAACCTCTACGATACCCTGAAACAGGAAGGCGCCCTTGAGCGGATTTCCGAAACCATACAGTTCGTCAACCTCGACGAAACTGATATTGTGCCGATCGAGTATGTCTATGACAGGGGTTATCCAAATGACGGGGCCACGATATGCGAAGGCTTTCGCGATGCCAAAGACTGGAATGCAGTTTTCGCCACCGGTCAATGTACTTGCTCAAACAGGCCGCTTAAAAAATCTGACACGCTCTGCCCGATGGGTTTCTGGTCGCTGAGCAAGATCATCGAACGGCAACCCAGGCCGCGTGGCGCGGCCAGCGCCGATTCCGCAGGCGCTTTCACTGCACCATCGGCGGCGAGTCCCGGAATCGCGCTGACCCGGCAGGCCATACTGGCAGCCGCACCCAATGTGAACGGATTGGATGTGGCTTCGATCAAGTCGATGCTTGATGAAACCTACCCGGACCGTAACAAGCAGGCGACGGACTGGCACGAGTGGGAATCGGAAATCGGGGAGAAATCACCCAAATTGCTTATCCTGTTGCCACACCACGGTAAAGCCAGCCAGGGACATACCGACTTTCTCGAGATCGGCAGCACCGGCCAGACCCAGGGCGACAGGCTCTACGCCGGACTTCTCAACGAGGACTACGTCACCGCCAATACCGGTGAACCCGGACCGGTCGTTTTATTGCTGGGCTGCGAGACGGCCCAGGCCGATCTCCTGCCATACCACACCTTTGCGCGTGATTTTCTCGCCAACAGGGCATCGGTGGTGGTGGCCACACAGTCGAGTGTGCTCGGCCAGCACGCCGCGCCGGTCGCCAATGAGTTTGTCAGGCAGTTGCTGGCGTCCAGCCAATCGAAGGGGTCGTTCGGCAGGATCATGCGCGATGTACGACGCAGGATGTTTTCCGCCGGCTACCTGATGTCGCTGGCGCTGGTGTCGTTTGGTGATACAGATTGGAAACTTGGAGAAACAGTAACCGGAGAAAGCGATGTTCCGCATTGAAATGTTACCCGCCGCGCATGGCGACTCGTTGTGGATCACCTACGGCAATGCCGGCGATGTCCGCAATATTCTCATTGATGGCGGCATGCGCTATTGTTACGACAACTTGCGTAACCGGATTCTGAGCCTGCCACCGGGCCACCGCCGTCTCGAACTCCTGATCATCACCCACGTGGATGCCGACCATATCGAGGGATGTATCCGCCTGTTGCAGGATGAGAAGCTCGGCCTGGACATTGGCGAAATCTGGTTCAACGGCCAACCGCAATTGGATGGCCTGCCGGACCCGGCCAATGACCAGCTGGGCCCGGAACAGGGTGAATATCTCGGTGCGTTAATAAGGCAATTTGAGCAATCAGCCGGCAGGCCGGTGTGGAACACAAGTTTCGCTGGCAAGGCGGTGATGGTGCCGGTCAGCGGTGATCTGCCCTGCAAGGATTTCAGTGGTCTCAAACTGACCATCGTTTCCCCGGGACTCGATCAGTTGTTTACCCTCAAAGATGAATGGGACAAGGTCATGGAAGAGGCCGGGTTTGAATCCGGCAATGTGCAGGAGGCGTTGCAAAAGCTTGCTGAAAGGACCGACCTGGCAGCGCCCGACGTGTTGGGCGGTGTGGAGGAATCCGACGAGAGCGAGTTCGACGAGGCCAGTTCATTTGATGGGTTTACCGATGTGCTGGGTGAATCGCAAGCCGCGTTCGGCAGCGATAGTGCCCCGGCCAATGGTAGCAGCATTGCCGTGCTCGCCGAGTGGGACGGCAAACGCTACCTGCTGTGCGGGGATGCCTATGCACCGGTCATGGCCGCCAGCCTGGAACGCTGGCTGGCAGGTCAAGGCAGCGTTGCCGGAGCGGCGCCCGAAACCCTGGACCTGGAGTTATTCAAGCTGGCCCATCACGGCAGTGTTGCAAATATTTCGGAAGAATTGCTGGCCCTGATCAAATGCCGCCGTTATCTTTTTTCGACCTCCGGCAAGATCTTTGGCCATCCGCATGACCGGACCATCGAACTGGTCCTGGACAAGCACCAGGCCAGGGGCAAACCGCAATTGTATTTCAACTATCGCAGCGGACGTACCGAACGCTGGGCGGATACGGCAGACCAGAAGGCAAGGGGCTACGAGGCGTACTTTCCAACCGGTCTGTCCGTGGAGGTTGGCAGTTGATGTCCGGGCCTCAAAACATCAAGCGGATGACTGATGTTTTCAGAATTTCCTCACTTGCGCATTTGCGTGACGGTCGCCAGCAGGTCGCTGTTCAGTTCGTGATCATAACCCGGGTTTGCCGCCAGGTAGGCCAACAGGTTTTCCGGGCGATAGGGTCCGGCAAGATTCTTGTGCTCGGCCGGATTTGCATTCAACCTCTTTAAGACGGACTTGTCCAATGTCGAGCCCGGCGCCGATGTCAGCTGCCGTATGCCGTGAAAACCCCGGATCGGCCGCATCAGGGCATCGCCGGCCTTGTAGAAAATCGTCTTCCCGGAGGCTTTGCCCGCCGCATAGCACCTGAAGAATTTCAGGTAATCGGGGTTCATCGCCAGTCCTTTCGCCCCGGCTTCTTCACACATCCAGAGCAGCGCACAATTTGCCAGGCTGTCGTCCATCAAACCCCCGCCAACATTGGAATGGACACCCGCAAACCAACGCTGTTCGAAGTCCCTGCACTCACCGGGTCCGTCGAAAATTTCAGGTTGAAAGTCATGCCGTCTCTCGTCGATCGCCAGCGCGTGGCGTATGCTCCTGAGCATACGTGGTGGCGTTGAGGGTGTGTGAAATCGCAAGGATTCGTCGCATGAACCCTCGCGAGCCTCGATCCTCGAACCGAGGGCCAGGACCGTATCCCAGACACCCAGGAAGGTCATCTTTGGAACCAAAAACGGTTCAAGCGGCTGGTCGTTTCGCGCCAGACGGCGCCCGTTGAGTGTATCAATAAGCGTTTTCACGCTACCCTGGCCCTTTGCTTCGAGATAGGCGGTGACGATCCTGGGGACGTAATAGACATCGTTCTTGACGGGAAAACCGCCTGCCCATTCGATCAGCTTGCAGAGACTGCGGGCCTGTGACGCGCCGCGGCTGAAGCCGAATATAAAGACCTCGTCATCATGGTCGTAATTGTTCGCCAGGAACGTGTAGGCTTCCTCGATGTTGACCTCGAAACCCGCGCCCCAGCCGCCACCGAGCTTGTTGTCAAAGAACCGGACCATCTTTGTGCGGAAATTCGGTGCGCGGTTCATCGCCCCGACGCCCTCGTCGTAATAGGTGATTTGCAGGTTGCCGTTACTGTCGAATTTCTCCGTCGCCCGCGCCATTTTCAAAACATTGGTCGGACGGAAGACCTTTGAGCCATCGTCGCGCTCATTTTCCTTTGACGCGTTGTTCCAGGTTCCATCGAGACAAATTACAAATCGCTTCATGCCAAACCTCCCTGAGCCGGAAACCGGTATGTGACTGTCCTGTCTATCCTAGTTTAGTACATGAAAGGTATTTACGGCGGTGGTGAGTCATGCAGTCACTTCATCGCCAGTTCGATAAGCCGCGCGGCGGCTTCGATTTGCTCCCGCTGGTGTGAGTTCGGCACAAGCTGACCACGGAACTGGATGCGCACCGGCCCGCGGCTAAAAATCGTCTGCCAGGGATCGTTGTTTTCCGCTGTTGAGTATCCGGCGGATGGTTCGAATAGCGTTCTGGACTCCAACCTGGACATTGTCTCTTCTATACGCAAATCTTTCGATAACTGCGGTGAACGGTCGGCTTTCGGACTGCGCTCCTTCATCAGCTGGTATTTTTCCATGCGCGTGCTGGAGCGCAGCAGTTGTTCTGCACGTGCGGGTTTCATGGCCGGTGCGTCGAGCGGCACGGTCATTACCGCCAGTTCCTCCTCACCCCGCACCACGCGGTCGACGGTGCCCTGCCCGATACCCGCCAGCACGCCCTTTGCCTGGCCGGGTTTGAAACCGTAGCGCTCTCCAACCAGCAAAATGAAGCGGATACAGTTCAGCGTGTCGGCGCCATAGCGCGCCAGCTTGCCGCGGCCCTGCTTGTGGTGCGGCGGCAATACCTGCTCGATGTAATAACGCACCGTGCGTTCGGTCAGACCGGTTTCTTTGGCCAGTTCGGCCAGTGTGTAGCTGTGATCTTCATTCATATGCATATCCATGATTGACAAAATATACTGTCGAATATATATTTAGACAGTAAGTTTTGTCGAATATAGTCCAATGTCCCGAAAACATTGGGTTGTAGTGAGTCTAGCCTAGCCCAACCAGGGTTAATTTGCCAGTCAGTTTTGTCGAACGTCATCGTTGCTTCGACAAGGTTCTGAGGAGAATGAAATGCATGTGGTAGCAGAAACTTTATCCGGCCTGCGGGTCGGCGATGTGATGACATACGAAGGCCTGGCGGCGCACCCGCTGATTCGTGAAGGAACCTTGAACAAGGATTACCTCACGCTGGATGAGGCGCTGGCGCAGCACACCGCCAGGGTGGTCGAGGTTTCCGCCGGTGGTTCGGTGCCAAACCTGTTGTTCAGTAACCATGGCGGCCAGGCGGTGTTCCTGCTCGATGGCGAGGAACTGGTGGGCGCCAAGCAGAACCGCATCCTCAACATCACGGTTCTGGCGCCGGCCGGCAAGGACACGGTGATACCGGTCTCCTGCGTCGAATCCGGACGCTGGCAGCATACGCGGGACGATTTTGCCTCGGCCCCCAGGGCGCAGTTCTCGATGAGCCGGGCGAAAAAGGCGGCGCGTGTGACGGAGAACCTTTCGTTTTGCCGCGAGGCCCGCTCTGACCAGGGCGAAGTCTGGTCGGATATTTCGGAAAAAATGTCGAGTATGCACAGTCGGTCACCCACCTCAGCCGTTGAGCAGGTATACCAGGACCACGAAGTAAAACTGGCGCAGTATGTCGCAAAACTGAAATGTGTGGATGGACAGGTCGGCGCGGTGTTTTCGATCAAGGGCCGGGTGACCGGTCTCGAGCTCTTCGACACGGCGCTTACCTGCCAGTTGCTGATACCCAAGATCATCCGCAGCTATGCACTCGACGCCATCGACCCGGGCTACCGCGGCCACCAGGCGGGTGGTCCGGGCTCGCCGGCCGAGTTGATCGCCCTGTTGTCAGGGTCCGGATATTCCACGCACGGCGCCGTGGGTGAGGGTCAAGATCTACGTTTTGACTCGACCCCGGACATCGCCGGCGGCGCGTTGTTTGCGCGGCAGCGGATTATTCACCTGTGTGCATTCATTTCCGCCCAGCGCCAGCCGGTCGATGAGGGACGCAACAGCTATTCCTCACCGGCATCGAGGCGGCGCTTCAGGTACGGGGTCTGAAGTATTGCGACCAATGGCCGGAAAGTCCATTGGTCGTAGTCAATTCATTCCAACTGGCTTGATATGGCGCTGAAATATTTTATAAACAAACAGGATTGCTACAGCCACAGGAACAATTACCTTTAATCTGGTCAAGCAGTTCATTGAATCTTGGCTCATCCCGCATCAGCTTGAAATCTGTGTCCTGTGCCAGCCAGGCAAGATTGAGACAACCGGATTCGGCTGCTTGTGCCAGGTAGTACAATGATTTATCGATGTCACCGGTCATTGCGTAAAAACTGGCTGCGTTATAGGTCAAAATTGAATTACGCGGAGAATTTTCCACCGAAGTCTCCATCCATGTCTTCGCCTCGGCAAGTCTGCCAAGAAAGTGCAGCGCGAATGCTCCCATACTCAAGGCACGATACTCATCCGGCTTTAATTCCAGGAATGCCTCTGCCCTGAGCAATCCTTCCTTTGCTTTTTGCCTTGCAGAGTCGGTTTCGCCCAACTCATTCAAAAACCGCGCCTGCATCAGGACGCTTTGATAGTCATGTGGCCTGATTTCAGATGCTTTCTGGTATAGCTCAACCGCCCTGCGCGCATCGCCCTGATAAGTCTTGGTACGCGCCCATGTAAACCAGGCAGTGAATGAATCGGGATAGAGGCTGATGGCTTTTTCAAATTCCAGCTCTGCTTGTTTAAAATCCTGGCAAATTGTGTAGACCATACCACTGGTTATGTAGGATTCTGCAATATCGGGTGCAACACTGAGGGCAATATTGCTGATACGCCTGGCTTCTGACCTGGCGTTACCGTTTGGGTTAATACACAAATATTCATAGACATAAGTTGAGGCAAGCTTTGCCCATGCACGCCCAAAATCCGGATCGATCTCGACAGCACGTTGGTAGAACTGCTGTGCAATCAAAATGCTGTGTTTGTCAGGGCGGGTGAAATAACTCCTGGCTTTCAGGTATAAATCGTAAGCCTCCGTGCTCTGTGTCATCGGCCGTCGCGTCAGCTTGTTTTCCCCTATAGACAGACGCATCGCACTCACAACCGCCTGGGCCATCTGTTCCTGGATGTCAAAAATATCCTTCAAATCATGGTTGTACTGTCCTGCCCAGAAATGGTAGCCAGACTGGGCATTAATCAATTGAATGGTTATGCGAATCTGGTCATCCGCCTTGCGGACACTTCCTTCCAACACCACTGATACATTCAGCTTTCTGCCAATTTCGAGGATGTCGGCACTCTTGCTGCCAAACTGAAATGACGCGAGCCGGGACGCAACGTTTAAACCCTCAACCTCGTTCAGGGCACATAAAATTTCTTCTGCGATGCCCTCACAAAAATAGGTTTGATCCTGTTCAGGACTCATGTCCAGAAACTGCAAGACTGCGATCGATGGTGTTGGATCTTCACGGTCTTCCCCGGCACGCCCATACCCTGCGCCTTTGGAAATCGCACGCTGGCCTGCATTACCATCGAAGTCTTTAACAATTCCATCGGGGGTGAGTTCATATGCCCACGCCAAAAGCAGCGCAAAAGGGAATCCAAGCATGATGAAAACGACCAAGAGCGCTCCCGACCAGTCGGGTAGATTCAAGGCTTCAAAGGTGGAGTCACCAACCTGGATGACAATCCAGGTCACGACAAAATATGCGACCGCGACACGCAGTACTTTGCGTTCTTTTAGTTCATTGAGAAAAGAAATAAAACGTCTATGACGATATATCTTGCGCATCTCCACTTGGTGCTCCTGAAACACATCTCATACAAGCCAAAACACTTGACTTGCAAATTAAACCACTGGTGTTTACAGGTTTGCCCCCCCCGTAATTGCGCACAGATCAACTCTGCACAAAGCTTGCCGGGTTTAGGATTCGCTGAACTTGATCAAACTGCAGTCCTGCTACCAACAAGCACACACTGTATAGATTAACGCCTGTCCGGTAACTAAAACTAAAATCGCTTCCCTGCAAGGTCAAACAACAGGGACAGGTACTATTAAGTATAGACAAGCTGTAAGGTTTTGCTTACAGGCTCAATATTTAACTCCAGTGATGTCAGCCATTTGCCGCTGGCAACGGCGGCCGGCATTCAACATCAAACCCGGCGCTATTGGCCGCGGCCAATAGCGCTGGCTTTCATTCATTCAGAATTTGCCCGTTAGCCCAATACGTTACTCAGAATCGAGCGGGTCTGGCTCAAATACCACTTTGAGCCGGTCAAGCAGCGGGAAGTAGAGCGCCGTTTTGATCGGTCGGGTTTCCGTCAGCGCCAGCGCATCCTTGTAACGCTGCAGCTGGGTCTGGTACCGCCCAGCTTCGTTTTCGAGAAAACCTTCGAGGTCGCCGCCGGCATGGCTGGACGTCTTGTAATCGATGATCCAGCGGGTGCCGTTTTCGACAAAGGTCCGGTCCAACACCATGCCGAGGGGCCGCTCCCCGTCGAGGATGGCGGTGATCGCGTATTCACAGTGCGCATCCTCGTGCTCCGCGAGTATCCAGCGGCCCTTTTCCGAGGCCAGGCAATTTTCAATGGCGCGGGTCACACGCTCCATGATCGAGTCGGCCCTCGACTTTTGCACACCCTCAGCACCGAGTACACGCCGGCACCAGTTGATGTGCTTTGCCATGCCGCCACCTGCTGACCAGGCTTCCTGACCCTCATCACCGAGCAATTGCAACAGGCGGTGGACCAGGTTACCCGTCAGGCGCGCGTCTTCGCCGGCCCAGCTGAATTCGATCGGGGTCGAGATTTCCGCCTTTGCCGATTTGGCTGTTTGCACCGCTTCAGGAACGTCCGGAAGCCGCCAGTCGTCAGCAAGCCGCCGGTATAGCTGTGGCAGGCCGATGCCGGCCAGGTCCATATCCTGCTCCTCATCCTCCACTTGTTCCCCGGTGGCTCGCCAGGGCTTCTGCCGCCGTCGCGACCAGGGGCACCTGTTGTTGTTCAATGGCAGGCCACAAACTGCCCAGAAGGGTTTTCGAAGTAGCCTTGATTTCACCTTTGGCCGTCGGCTTGACGGCGGCTAACAGGTACAGATTACGCACGGCACGGGTGGTGGCGACATACAGCAGGCGGCCATCCTCCAGAACCTGGCGCTGTCGCTCAACGGTCGAAATGAACTGGATCAGGTCACCCGACTTCTTCTGCAGTTCCTTTTCCGTGTTATTGCGCATCGGCGACATCACGATCGCGTCTTGATCGGTCAGTTCGAACCAATGCAGCAGTTTTGCGTCGTCCCCGCCGGTACCGCGGTTGAGACCGGGCAAAATGACCGTATCAAATTGCAGACCCTTGGCGGAGTAGATGGTCAGGACCTGCAACTTGCCATCCGCCAGCGCATCCGGTTCGGCGTAAAGCTCCTTGAGCCGCGGATCGAGCGTGTCACGGTCGATTGGCAGGTTTTCATTCTCAAGGGTATCGAGCAGGTCAAAATAGGTGGCCGCGTCATCCAGTTCACTGGTATTTTCGACGCAGGCCGGTCCGCCAAGATCGATCCAGGCAGATTCAACCAGCGACCTGACCGATTGCCGGCCACGCCGGTCGACGGCCCGCATAAGCACCGGTCCAAACCGTTGCAGTCTGCGTAAACCGCTGTCGGAAAGATCGTTTACTGATCCGAGACAGGCGGCGCTGATCGCGTCGGAAATAATATTGCCGGCCTCACCCGCCACCAGCGCATCGAGGTCGGCCAGGTCGAGACCGGTATACGGTGCGCGCAGGGTGGCCAGCCAGGCGAGCCGGTCGGCGGGCTGAATCAGCGCCAGCGTCAGGGACACGAGGTCCTGGATCAGGGCCGTTTCCGCCAGCGGTGTAAATTTAATCGCCTGGTAACGAAAACGGTCCTGCCCGGATTTCAGCTTGTCGAGCGCCGCTAGGATGGTGCTGACGTGGCTGCGTGCACGCACCAGGATGGCGATGTTCTCGTCTGCATCGGCGTGGCGGATAATTTCGACAACACGGCGGGCCTCCTCCTCGTCATCGCGTTCGGGCAGTATCTGGATTTCGACACCGCCACGCGTGGAAACGTCCGGTTTGGTACTCGCTTCGCTGTAGCTGACGGCACCCATGACCGGGTCGCTTTTTGCCGGCATGACCCTTGGCATGACCTGGTTGACCCAGTCCACGATGGGCTTGCCGGAACGGAAGTTGACGGTGAGCTGTAGCGGCCTCAGCAGGATATGGTCAAACAAGCGGCCCTGCCAGGCTTCGATAAACAGACTTACTTCCGCTTTGCGAAAACGGTAGATCGACTGCATCGGATCGCCCACCAGGAACAGCGTGCGTCCGTCACCGTCGCTCCAGCCGGTGGTGAGCTGTTGCAGCAGCCGGATCTGGCTGAACGAGGTGTCCTGGAATTCATCCACCAGCAGGTGCTGGATGCGATAGTCCATGCGCAGCGCCAGGTCGGTGGGTGCGCCTTCAAAGCCCAGTGATTCGATGGCGCGATGCGCGATTTCGGAATAATCGACCTCACCGTTCTCGGCCATCACCAGCTTCCAGTTTTCGGCGGCCCGCAACATGATCCGCATCAGTGATTCGAGCGATTCCCAGGCCTCGTCTTCATAGCCGGGCCTGGGCAAGCCGCTGACGATGGTGTAACTGCTGCGCAGGGCCTCGTTATCACGATGTGTATCGAGCAAACGCTTGAAGTCGTCCTTGAAGGCCGCGAAGCGTGGCCTGTCTTCGGCGCTTGCGTTTGAAGGCGCCGGAAAACCGCCACTGGCATTGGGTGCACCCTTGCGCATTTCGCCCGCGAGTGTGTACAGGCTGCTGATCATGGTCTTCCAGTGGCCGAGACTGTCTGCGTGGGTCGGCAGGTCGAGAAAATCACAATCGGCGCCACCACAGGCGATCAACAGTGCTTCAAGCGCCTCCGAGTTATCGGCGCCGTTGCCGATGGCGTACTGGTAAAATCGGGGCAGGTCACGCAGCAGCCCATCGGGCGTCACTGCGCGTGCCGCCTCAAGCTGCGTCTCGACCAGGTAACGCAACGCCGCTTCCATACCCTGGCGGTCGAAGCCTTCACCCCTGCGCGCATCCAACAGGTGCGTCATCCATTGCTCGCGGCTTGCCAGCATCCCGGTCAACAACTCGACGAGCTTGTCGTACTGGTTGTCATAGCGGTTAAGAACGCGGCTGATATCGGCATTTAATGGGTCATTGCCTTCCTCGATCACGACCATCGTGCGCGCGGCAGCCTTGCGATACAGGGCGTTGGCATCCTCTGCGATTTGCTGGCCGCCGCCAAGCCCCGAGAGCACCGGCAATTGCCGGGCAAGTTCGCTGCAGAGGCTGTCTATGGTGCGGATACGCAGACGGCTGGGCTGCTCGAGCAGGTTCCAGCCCCGCGCGGCATCGTTTTCCAGCACCGCCAGCGCCAGTTCGCGGCTGACCCGTTCGTGTGGCGCCAGTTCCTCATTTCCATTCATTCCCGGGTGTTGCCCGGCCGCTGCCTGTAAACGGCTGACCAGGCGGTGGGCCATCTCGGCCGCCGCCTTGCGGGTGAAGGTGATCGCGACCACTTCCTCCGGGTTTTCAACCCGTGCCAGCAAGGCCAGCAGGCGCTGTGTCAGCAGTTCGGTTTTACCGGAGCCCGCGGGCGCCTGCACGATGTAGGAATGTTCGAGGTCCCGCCCCAGCTCCCTCTCTTTGCCAGTCGGCGGGCCGGTTCATGCTGGCGGCTCCTGCTGCCTGTCTTCACGGCCGGCTTTGCGCTGCTGTTCAAGCTCGCCAACCCGGCACAGCGACTGCAGTTCGCAATAAGTGCTGCTGCATGTTTTCAGTCCGTGTTTCGGATCGACAGATGTTTCACCGGCCTGGAAACCGGTCATCAGAGCTTCCAGCACCTGCCGCCACTGCGTGATCGTATCCGGCAAATCGCGGCCGGCTTCCACCAGGTAGCGGGTGCTGTTGTTCTCTTTCGGTGGCAGGTCGGGTAACAGGCCTTCACGCCTGACCACACCCCGGTAAAGACAGCCGTCGTCACGGATGATGCCAAACGCCACGGCGGCCGGGGTTTTATCAGCCGTGATGGCGTAAAGTGGCAACTGCGGGTTTTCAGGCCGTTCACCAAACCACTTCTTCGGGTCCTCAACGCCAGTCTTGTAATCGATGATGATTTCCTCATCGGGTAAAACCCGGTCGATGCGGTCGATCACCAGCTTGATGGTCTGGCCGTTGATTTCGGTTTGTAACTGTTTTTCAAAAGCGATCACCTCGAAGGCCTCGCGCTGCTTTTCGAGCGCCAGGTAAGCCATGACATGACGCTGGATGCGATCTGCTTCAACCTGGCGGAAAGCGGGGCGTTGCCTCAGGCCACGATCGTCATCGGTGACAAAATCGACGTGCCTGCGGAGTCTTTCGCTGAGTGTTGCTTCATCAAGCGCCAATAATGCAGCCTGTGAGCGGGTTTCCTGCCAGAATAATTCCAGCACACGATGGACCATGCTGCCGTGCAGGGTCGCGCTGATGCCATCGACCGGTGTTTCCAGGCCGTCGGCACCCAGGCGGTTGCTGGCAAAGGCGCGGAACGGGCACAGGGCCTGGTGTTTGAGTATCGAACTGCCGCCACGCGCGGTCGGGTAAACAATCCGGCCGGGAGATTGCAGCGGTCCGGTCTGCGGTTTCTCCGCCATGGACACCACGCTGCGCCATGTCTGACCCTGCCAGGCGGGTGGTTCGTTGTGTGTTTCGATGCCATCGGTGCCGAGCAGCGGACTCGCTATCACGTCCTCGCCATCAAGCTGGCCCGGGTAGCTGAAAACGCAATCCGGCGCGGTTTCCAGCAGACGCCGTGTAATCGTGCGTGCGACATCGAGCTCACGCTGCGGGCTTGAGTTCGGTATACCGGCCGCACGCTGCAGCCGGCTGGGGATAAACGGGTTGGGCCTGGCGCTGGCCGGCCAGTTGCCGTTATGCAGGCCAAGCACCCACAGGTGGTCAAAACGCAGGCCGTTGACTTCGTACACACCCAGGACCTGGATCGGCACTTCCGGTGAACGTGGCTGGAAAATTTTGTCCCGGCAAATCTGTTTCAATTGGCCGATCGCCACGCCGCGTTCGAGACCGGGGTCGGTGGCATCCAGCGAGGCCAGTTCCCGCAAGGCGTCGCGCCAGTCCTGTAACGCCTGCCAGTCATACCCCTGCTCTTCAGTTGTTGACGGCGGGAGTTCCTCCTCCAGTGGCCAGCCGAGACTCATCAGCAAACGGTCAAAGGTCTCGGCCCATTCAGAGGCCGGGCGTTTACCCCTGGATTCGTTTTCAAACCGCTTCAGGACCGCGAGCACGGCGCTCAACTGCGGGCAGTTCCAGACCTGCGGCGTCTGCTGTTCGGGAGGTAGTGCCTCACCGTTGCGGTCCCAGGTTCTGATCTCTTCGGCGCGCCAGATCAATTCGCTCAGTTTCACCTGGCGCGGGTAGTTGTCGCGCAGGCATTTTTCCAGCAGCGCCCGCTGGTTTCTTTCGTTATACGCACCTCGCAGCCAGGGTGACCTGAGCACACGGCCGATCGCCTGGATGTCGATACGTCTGTCCAGTAATTTCAGTATGTCAAAAGCAGTTTCGATCATCGGCACCCTGGCCAGCGGTATACCCATGGAGATATTCCATGGTTTTGCGTAACCGTCGGACCGGTCATAACCGGGACAAAGAATTTCTTCCAGCTGACGGTCAACTTCCGCCCGTCTGTTCTGTAGTTCGGGCACCACGATACCGATCGCAGACGACGGTTCCGCCTCATACCAGTAACGCACCCAGCGCGCCATCTGCTGAAGTTCGTGCTTGCTGTCCCTGTATTTCCACAGCACGGCTTTGTCCTGCCGTGGCGCTATCTTCACCCGGCAAAGCGTGTTGCCGTTTTCAAGCAGCGCCGACAGCAAACCTGCACGGGCCGGCGTGAATTCGTCAAAACCCAGCAGGTTAATGGTTTCCGAAGCGGCTAACAGGCCGTCTTTCAGCGCATCGCAAAGTGGCGCCAGGCGGTCTTCCGGACTGATCCAGTGGCCACTATCGCAACGTTTTTCAAAGGCCCTGTTCCACTGGTAAAAGGCGGCGTGGTTTTCGTTTTCGCCGCTGAACCACGACGGGTCTTTCAGATCGAGCTGCCATTCCACGACCAGCTTGCGGGTTTCACGTAACTGGCCGGCAAGCGATTCCGGGCGCAGCAGGGAATGCGCAAGCGTTGCGTTTTTCAGGGTGCTCTCCCACAGGCTGAGCAGCTGCCGTGGGCCGGGGACGGCGCGTCCTGTTCCGGGGCAGCCCCGCAGGCTGGCTATTTCCCAGAGCCTGTCCATCCAGGCGTTCCAGGAAATGATCACGGGGCTTTGCCATTGGCGGTCGCCCCGCGCGGCGCGCCACTGGTTGTACCTGTGTTTAGATACGCGTGCCAGCCGGCTGTTGCCGGTGACCAGCATTTGACCGGCCATGAGCCGTGTGAAAAGTTCCTCGTGTTCGAGTGTTTGAGCCGAATGAACTGATATTTGCGTCAAATTGGCGCCGCGTGCGTTTGTCATGGGCCTATCATACTAATAGATTTCTCAAAAGCTGAGATTGTTTTATGAAAATATTACAAGCAGGCCGGTGTTTGACGGATTAAGACCTGTCTGCCATGCATAGAGGAACTACAAGGGCATTTTCGAGGTCTAGGAGATAGAGCGTAAGTATTTGAAATGAAGCGAATAAATGACATTGTCATGCATCCTTTATCAGCTGGTCTCAAATGGCTGCTGCTGGCCGGGGTTTTGACGCTCGGTGCATGTAGCACACTGCAGACAAGACAGGTTACACCACCTCCCTTGCTGCACGCAGGACCGGAGGTACAGGTCGACGACGTCGATGTGCTGAAGCTTTCTCCCGAGATGGAAGAATTCCTCAAACATTACGCTTACAAATACCAGAACCCGCAAACCCGCCTGGAGTTGCTGACCCTGGCTGTTACCAGTTCCGGTATTTTGAATTTTCAGTACGATGTGAGTCGCACGCTGACCGCTGCGGAGGCCTTCAAAGCGCGTGGCGGAAACTGTATCGCCTTTGCCAACATGATGATCTCGCTGGCCCGCGCGGCCGGTCTGGATGCGCGCTACCAGGAGGTGTCCATCCGTCCGGAGTGGTCCGATTATGAAGATGATACGGTGTTACTTTTCAACCATGTCAATGTTGTGATCGAGAACCCGCACATGACCTGGGTTGTCGATGTCAGTGGTCTCAAATTCCATCCGACCGAACGTCGCAGAATCATCAACGACAGCTACGCCAAGGCCCTCTACCTGAACAATATTGCCGTTGAGTCGTTGCTGGTAAACGATTTGCCAACAGCCTATGCCTATATGCGCCGCGCCATTGAAAGTGATGCAACGGCGACCGACCCGTGGGTCAACCTCGGTGTACTCTATGGCCGCAACAATCAACTCGATGATGCGGTGTTTGCCTTTAACCAGGCCCTCAAAATCGACCCGGCCGAACATTCGGCGATGAGCAACCTCTACGAGGTTTACATCGAGCAGGGAAAAATCGACCTCGCGGAGGAAATCCAGGCGCGGGTTGAACGGTATCGGCGTAGTAACCCCTACTACCTGTTGAAGCTGAGTGACGAGGCGCTCGAAAACAAGCGTTACCAGGAGTCTATCGACCTGCTGCAAGCGGCAATCAAAAAGAAGGATGACGATTATAAACTGCACTTTGCATTGGCCAGGACACAGTATTTGTCCGGCGAAATTGCGGCGGCTGAACACAGCCTGCTGCGGGTGCGGGAACTTGCCCCAAAAGATATGGTGGCCTACTACGAACGGCCACTGAAAGAGTTGCTCGCCGAGCACTAAGCCTGTCCAGGTTCAGCTTATCGATGATGGCTGACCAAGCCGCGATAGGCGTAGAATGGACGCCATGACATTCCGCTTTCTTGCGCAGGGAAGTGACTGACATGGGTGAGTTGTTCAATCTTGCGATTTTTCCGCCTCTGCTGAAGCAGTTCGTCATCACCATTGCCCTGAGTTTCATTGTCGGCCTGGAACTGCACAGTTACCGCCGCGCGAATCACCAGGATCTTGGTTTCGGCACCACACGCACGTTTACCCTGATCGGCGTCCTCGGGTTTGTGCTTTACCTGGTCGATGATCATCTCCGGGCCTGGCTTATTGGCATGCTGGGTTTGGTCGCATTTTTGGCGATCTATTATCACAAGCGGGCCAGTGAGGGGGTGTATTCCCTGTTAAGCCCGGTGGTTGGCCTGCTGACCTATATCATCGCAGCGGTGGTGATTCGATCTCCTGACTGGTTCACGATCCTGGTGGTGGTGACGGTTTTATTGATGTTGAGTGCAAAACCCGGTATCCGCCGATTCTCCGACGCGTTCCACGAAGCGGAGATGTTCACTTTCGCCAAGTTCCTGATCATGGCCGGCGTGGTTTTACCCCTGCTGCCGGACAGCCAGATCTCACCGCTGGTCACGGTCACCTATTACCAGGTCTGGGTGGCGCTGCTGGTGGTTTCCGGTCTTTCCTATGTCAGCTACCTGGCGCAGACCTATGTTTTCAAGGAAAAGGGGCTGTTGCTGACAGGTTTGCTGGGCGGGCTGTATTCGAGCACCGCGACCACCATCGTCCTCGGCCGCAGGGCAAAGGAAATGGCGCCCACACCACAGGTTACCCAGGCGATCATCCTGGCGACCGCGATGATGTACCTGCGTCTTTTGCTACTGCTGCTGTTCATCGGACATTTCGATGCCGCGCTGCAGTTGACCAGGGCCGTTTCTCGTCTTCATGGCCGCCTCGCTGGTGGCGGCATGGCTGGCCGGGCGAATGCCGGTGGCCGTCAGGGTCAAGGTGGACAATCTGCCGCTCAGTCATCCGCTGGAATTCAAGACGGCGTTGATTTTCTCGATTTTATTCGTCGTGTTTGCCGCGGTCAGTTCCGTGGTCATCAGCCGCTATGGAAACGAGGGTTTACAAATCCTGTCATTCGTCGTCGGCCTGACGGATATCGACCCCTTCATTCTTTCCCTGCTGGGAGGGACGTACCACATCAGTGAGGCGCAAATCATTACCGCCATCGTCACGGCCACGGGCAGTAATAACCTGGTCAAGGCCGTTTATGCCCTGGTGCTCGGACATAACCGTTACAGCCTCGCGGCAGCGGCGTGGTTGCTGCTGCTGTTTGCCGCTTCCATGGCTTATGTCTTCTATTGAGTCCGGCAGCAGGCCATATCCATCAACCCCGGGTCACGGCATGGCCGATGACCATGCAGGATTGGCCGTTCAATTTCCTGGTTTTGGGCGAAACGCCAGGCTCTCGGCAACCGATTCCGCGATATCGTCATTGGTGATGTAACCGAGAAGGTCACTTGCCCGCGGGATGCGGTGTTGTTCCTTGACCACCAGGGCCAGCTTGTTGCCCCTGCGCGACATCCGTCTTATCACGTCAAACATGACGTCCTTTTCACGCGCAATGATGAAATTGTGATCGGACAGGTCATCAAGCATCAGTTCCGAGGAGCCTGCTTTGCCCGCGAGGCGTTGTGCCTCGTCGACAGAAACCAGACCGGTTATCCGCTGGCCGTGGGTTATCACCACGTGCCGGGCTGACTGGGGTTGTGCGCTGGTTGCATCGTTGAACTCGGCCAGGGTCATATCTGCCGGATAAACTGAAAGCACCTGGTTCATGATATTCCTGGCACGTTTGACCAGGAACATGTGTGAATGCAACGTCGTTGGAATGTGGATGCCCCGGCGTGTCAGCTTCAGTGTGTAAATATTGTCCACCATGATGGTCCGGCGTACGCCCTGGGCCATGGCCACGGCCAGGATCATGGGCAAGACGATGTCGTAATCACGGGTCATCTCGAAAATCATCACGATGGCGGTCATCGCGGCGCCGGTGCTGCTGGCCACCATGGCGGCCATACCCACCATCGCAAAACTCGGAATGACGCTGGCCTCGGATGGGAACCAGACACCGTAAAAAGCCCCAAACGCACCACCCAGCGTGGCGCCAAGGAATAAGGCGGGGGAGAAGACACCGCCCGAAGCGCCCGAACCCAGGGTGATCGAAGTGGCAAAAAGTTTGGCCGCAAACAGCAACAATAAAATTGCCCCGACCGCCAGTTTGCTGTCCATGATGGCCTGGATGGTGGAATAACCCACGCCTTCGACATGGTAATGACCAAGGGTCAGCAGCAGGCTGTAGAACAGCGTTCCGAGGATGGCCATACCCAGCATGTGACGCAGGTACTCATTTTTTACCAGGCCTTCAAAGCGGTCCTCCATCCAGTAAACGCTGTGGACGTAAAGTGCGGCAGCCACGCCGGTGAACGCGCCCAGCACGGTGAACGCCGCAAGTGACAGCAGCGAGGGATCCAGGCCGTGCAAGGTGACCGGCAGCAGAAACGCGGGCTGGTCGCCCAAATACATTTTGCCGATGAAAGTCGCAGTGCCGGTGGCGATGGCCACGGGCATGAAGGTGCGCACGCTGACTTCGGGCATCATCAGCTCCACCGAGAACAGCACGGCGCCCAGCGGCGTGTTGAAGGTGGCGGCGATACCACCACCGGCGCCCGCCGCAACCAGCGTGATGCGTTGCCAGGGTACAAGCCGGCTCCAACCGCCAATGGTGGAGGCTATCGCTGAACCGATCTGCACGATCGGACCTTCGCGGCCCACGGCGGCGCCGGTACCAATGGATATGGCCGAAGCCAGGGACTTGACGATGACCACGACCGGCCGGATTTGTCCGCCATGGTGGTAGACGGCATTCATGACCTCCGGCACGCCGTGTCCACGGGCTTCGGGTGCAAAATTTTTCACCAGGAATGTCACGATCACCGCACCGGCCACCGGCACCAGGATGATAAATGCCCCCAGCGGACTGGGCTCCGTGAATACGTTCGCGTCATAAATCACGGACCATTTTCCAAGGAAGGCGACGTTATGGATCAGACCGATCAGACCGCGGAAAGCGACCGCGCCGTAACCCGTGGCGACACCAATTATCAGGGCCAGGATCGACAAACGGGGGAGACTGATTTCTATCTTGTTTTTATGCATACGTTATTTTTCCAACGTTGCAGTCAACAGGGTCAGAAGCCCCCGCAGCAGTTCGGTGGGGCTGGGCGGGCAGCCTGCAATGTGCAGGTCGACCGGTATGACCGCTGCAACGCCGCCTTCCACGCAGGCGTAACTTTGTGCGAACAGCCCGCCGTTCAGGGCACAGACGCCTGCGGTTACCACCCATTTTGGTGCGGGCATCGCCTGGTAGGTTCGCTCCAGCGCCACACGCATTGACTTTGTCATCGGCCCCGTCGCCAGCAGCACATCGGCATGCCTGGGTGATGCAACAAAATTGATGCCGAAGCGATCGAGCGCATAGACCGGATTGTTCAGCGCATTGATCTCCAGTTCACAGGCATTGCATGAACCGGCATCGACCTGGCGGATGGCGAGGCTGCGCCCCAGGCGTGCTTTTGAGAGACGCTCCAACTGCTTTGCCAATGCGCTGACCTCGGCTGCGTCGGGCAACGGCGGCGGCTCGCTGACGGTGCGGCTTAGCAGGTTTTTAAACAGTGTCTTGCGCATTGAAATACCTACAGGTCGTGGCCGGAATAGGAACAGTTGAACGACTTGTTGCAGAGTGGGAAGTCGGCGACGATATTGTCCATGATTGCAACTTCCAGCAGCGGCCATTGAAACCATGAAGGATCTCGCAGGTGGCAGCGCCTGATCCGGCCCAGCCCGTCGATGTCCACCCATACCAGGATATCGCCGCGAAAGCCTTCCCCTAGGGCAAGGCCTTCTCCAGCGTCATCATGAATATCAATTTCACAGCGGATGGTCAAGTCAGCAGGCAATTGCCCGAGGATCTGCTCAAGCAGGCCGAGCGACTGGACGATCTCATCAAAACGCACCCAGACGCGTGAATTCACGTCACCCTTGGTGCGCACCGGCACGTCGAATACCAACTTTTCATAAGGTGCATATGGCAGGTTTTTGCGTGTGTCAAAATTCCGCCCCGAAGCGCGGCCGATAAAACCACCACATGCAAATTGCTGCACCAGGGCACTGCCGACGATACCGGTGCTGACGGTGCGGTCCTCCAGCGAGGTCGTGTTGTCATACAACTCGAGCAGACCCGGCAACTGGTCACGTATGAGCCTGATCAGTTCGCTGACATCCTGCACGCCGCCGTCATCGATATCGATACTGACGCCACCCGGCACGACCCGGTCCATCATCAACCGGTGGCCAAAAACCTTGTCGCTGGTGCGCAGGACCTGTTCACGCAACACCCCGCATTGGGCATGCATCAACGTGAATGCCGCATCATTGCAGATGGCGCCGACGTCACCGAGGTGATTGGCAAGACGCTCCAGTTCCGCCATCAGCGCGCGCAGCCACAGTGCACGGTCCGGTACGCTGAGCCCCAGTGCCGCCTCAACCGCGCGTGCGAAGGTCCAGGCATAAGCGACGGTGCTGTCTCCGCAGACACGGCCTGCGAGTCGGGCAGCCGTATCCAGATCGGATCCGGCCAGCAACTTCTCGACACCTTTGTGGGTGTAGCCCAGACGTTCTTCCAGACGCACCACCAGTTCGCCATTGGCCGTAAATCTGAAGTGACCCGGTTCGATAATCCCCGCGTGTACGGGTCCGACGGGTATCTGGTGCAGACTTTCACCTTCGGCCGCCAGGAATTCGTAGGCGATACCATCTGCGGCGCAGGCTTCAGCGGCGCCCAGGGGATACTGCACACCCCAGCGGCCATGGTCGAGCCAGGGCCGTGTATCGGTCAAACCTTCGGCCCTGAAACCAAACAGGTCTTCGATGGCGCGTTCCAGCCTGATGGCGGGAGAATGATACTGGCCGATGGATGGGAACCGGCCGTCGGGACAGGGCAATGAAAGTACGCCGACTGTGCTGCCTTCCGCGTTGCATAGCGCCAGGTGCACGGCGCTGGCATCGGCCCACAGACCCAGCATCGACAGCGAACCTTCCACCAGTTGCCGGGCAGCCAGTGCCCAGGTTCCGGCGTTGACGATCAGTGCGCGGCCACGGCCGCTGCCGGTCCACTTTTGTACCGCTGGCCAGGAGTGTGTTGAGTGATTCGGTCATTGACATTGTCGCCGTCTATCCCAGCATTGCCGCGACATGTTGAAACCACTCCACGATGGGTTTCGGGATATAAAGCCCGGCCATCAGCACCAGCGACAGGTGCAGGATCATCGGAAAATACGAAGCTTCCACCGGACCCAGTCCACCGGTCGGCTTGCCAAAGGCCATCTTGCCCATTTTGCCCAGCAGGGCGCCCAGTGCAAGCAATAATCCGAAAGTCAGTGGCAGGGCCAGCCAGGGGCTGTTGGCAAATGTCGAGGTCACGACCAGGAACTCGCTCATGAACACACCCATCGGCGGCAAGCCGGCGATGGCGACCACACCCAGCACAAGACCCCAGCCGAGTACCGGGTGACTGACGGTCAGACCGCGGATGTCGTCAATATTCTGCGACTTCTTCACCTGCGCAATCTGGCCGACCGAAAAGAAAATGGCTGATTTTGTCAGGCTGTGCATCGTCATGTGCAACAGCCCGGCGAAATTGGCCAGTGGTCCGCCGAGACCGAAGGCAAAGGTAATGATGCCCATGTGTTCAATCGAGGAATAGGCAAACAGCCGCTTGATGTCCCGCCGCGGGTAGAGCATGAAGGCCGCAAATATCAACGAGGTCAGACCCATCGCGATCATCATGGGCCCCGGCGCAATGGCCGCTCCATTGGCGACCATCAACAACTTGAAACGCAATATGGCGTACAGGGCGACGTTCAGCAGTAAACCGGACAACACGGCGGATATGGGTGTCGGGCCTTCGGCGTGGGCATCGGGAAGCCAGGCGTGCACCGGCACCAGGCCGACCTTCGTGCCATATCCCAGCAGCAGGAAGACAAACGCAATATTGATCAGCGCCGGATCGACGGCACTCACGTGTTCGATCAGGATGGTCCAGGTCATGGCATCCAGACCCTGGCCGATGACGGGTACTGCCGCGACGTAGAACAGAATGGTGCCGAACAGCGCCAGGGCGATACCCACGCTCCCCAGTATGAAATATTTCCAGGCCGCCTCGAGCGCCTCGGGTGTCCGGTAGATTCCGACCATCAACACCGTGGTCAGGGTTGCAATTTCGACCGCCACCCACATCAGGCCGACATTGTTGGATACCAGCGCCAGGTTCATGGCAAACATCATGATCTGGTAAGTGGCGTGGTAAAACCTGACATAGGTGCTGTTCAGCTTGCCGGTATCCAGTTCGTGGGCGATATAGCTGGCGCTGAAAATACTGGTGGTGAACCCGACCAGGGTGTTGAGGATGACAAACACGATGCTCAGGTCATCGACGAACAGCAGTACCCCCGCTGCAGGCCGCTCGAGCACCATTGACACCGCAAACACCAGCGTCAGGAAACACGCAAGGACGTTCAGTCTCGAGGTGATTTTATAACCCGGCAGCGCGGCGAGGCCGACCGCCGCAATCAGCGGCAGCACCAGCACTGCAATCAGGCTGTTAAAAGGCAGCAGGTTCATTTCCGTTCACCACGGAAACTGTCGAGCACATGCACATCGACCGTATCGAAGCGTTCACGTATGCGGAACAGGAAAATACCGATGACCATGAAGGCGATCAGCACCGAGAACGCCACGCTGATCTCCACCACCAGCGGCATGCCCTTGGCGCCTGCCGCGGCGAGGATGAGACCGTTTTCGATCGACATCAGGCCGACCACCTGGCCGACCGCGTTGCGCCTTGTGACCATCATCAACAGCCCCAGCAACAGGATGGACAGGGAGAAGGCGAGATCCTGCCGGGCCAGCGGGTCGACGGCATCGGTCACCGGCAGCATCAATGCCATCGACAGGGCCACCAGGCCGATCCCGACCAGCATGGTCGTGCCGATGCCAACGGTCGTCTCAACCGTCCGGTGGATGCCGAGACGCTGAACGATGCGGTGCAGCGCGGTGGGAATGATAATAGCCTTCAGACCCAGCGCGATCGCGGCGGTGATATACAGGTGGGGCGAATGGTTGACATAGGCTTCCCAGGCAACCGACAGCGACAAAACGAAGGCGTGCAGTGCAAATGTATTCAGCAGACCGTACATGCGGTCCTGGTACAACAGCATGAAACTGACCAGCAGCATGCCGCCGGCGAACATATGTGCAACGTCATAGCTGAATGTTTCGGCGATCATAGGCTTCTTGTCACAAACATCAGTAGCACGGCCAGCAGGGCCATCATCAAAGCCGTGCCGATAAATTGCGGCACCCGGAACACGCGCATCTTGGCGATGGAGGTTTCAAACATGGCCAGCAGACAACCGCTCACCAGCAGTTTGCCGACATAGAAAACAAAACCCGTGAGCAGGTCCAGCGGCGCGGCATCGGCATCGGCAAGACCCCAGGGGAAGAAAATACTGGATATCAACGAGACGTATAAGAGCAGGTTAAGCGACGCCGCCGTCTCCAGCACGGCCAGGTGACGGCCGGAATATTCGAGAATCATGGCCTCGTGCACCATCGTCAGTTCGAGGTGGGTCGACGGGTTATCCACCGGTATGCGTGAATTCTCTGCGATGGCGACGATGATCAACGCCACCAGCGCCAGGCCGAGTGAAACCCTGAGCCCGACCTCAGGCGATAACATGAAGGTGGATACTGTCGATAACTGTGTCGAACCCGCAATCATGGCGACGGTGAATACCACCATGATCAGGGCGGGTTCCGCCAGCGAGGCGATCATGACCTCCCGGCTCGAGCCGAGACCACCAAAGCTGGTGCCGACATCCAGACCCGCCAGGACCAGGAAAAACCGCGCACTGCCCAGCAGCGCAACGATCACGATCAGGTCGGCGGCCCAGCTGAAGATCAGGCCGGTGGCAAAAGTCGGGACCAGCGAGGCCGCCACCCAGGTCACGGCAAAGATCAGGTAAGGGGCGGCCCGGAACAGCCAGGAGGCGTTGTCCGCCAGCACCACTTCCTTGCGCACCAGTCGCAGCAGGTCCCGGTACGGCTGGAAAATCGATGCGCCGCGGCGGCGCAGCAGGCGCGCCTTGAACCTGCGCACCAGGCCGGTCAGCAGGGGCGCCATCAGCAGTACCGCCAGCATTTGCAAACCCTGGATGAAGAGCGCGTACATCATCGCCATAGCGCCACGACCATCAGCAGGAATACCAGCGATACGAGCACCAGCGTGAGGTACTTCCTGATTGTCAGAAACTGGGTCTGATTAAGCCGCGTGGCGGTGGCGGCCACCATGCCTTCAATCGGCGCAAAGATTTTTTCCCAGATCAGGTCACGCATCTGCAGCTTCATACGGGCCGGCCTGGTGCTGCCCTGGGGCGGGATGGTAATCTCTTCACGAACCTGGAACAGGCTCGAGCCGAATACGCGCCGGATGGGTTGGGCAAAACTGCCTGCCGTGTACTGGGTGTTGGTCGACGCATCGGGGTAACCGCAGTCCCAGGCCGGTGCGCGGCGGGTTTTGCGTGACGCAATGCGGTGGATGACAAAGGCCGAAAGCGAAGCCGAGGTGACGATGAACAACATCACCAGCAGGCCGTTGTAGGAACTCAGCGACTGCCTGATGGGCACGATGGTCAGCCACGCCTCACCCGATTGCACCGGCATGCTGCCATCGACCAGCAAACGCGTCAGCGGTGCAAGCGCGTCGATCACCTGGCCGGGGAATATACCCGCCAACAGGCACAGCAGGACGAGAATTCCCATCGCAGCGAGCGACATGCGGTCCACCTCGTTTGCCGCACGCGCGCTCTCTGACCGCGCCCGGCCCAGGAAGGTAATTCCGTAGGCCTTGGCAAAACACGCGGCCGCCAGCGCAGCGGACAAAGCGAGCAAAGCGCCAACGGCCGGGATCAGCAATCTCAGGCTCCATTGCGGCAGCTCGGTGCTGACCAGGATGGCCTGAAAGGTGAGCCATTCGGAAACAAAACCATTTAGCGGCGGTAGTGCGGATATCGCCACGGAACCGACCAGGAAGGCAAAGGCCGTGAGCGGCATGCGGTGGATCAGGCCGCCGAGATGCTCCATGTCCCGTTCGCCGGTAGCGGTCAAAACCGCGCCGGCGCCAAAAAACAACAGGCTCTTGAACAGGGAGTGATTCAGGACGTGGAACAGGGCCGCGGTCATCGCCAGCGCGGCGAGCGCCGTCAGGCCGTTGGCCTCGAAACCCAGCGCAAGACCGAGGCCGATAAAAATAATACCGATATTTTCCACCGTGTGATAGGCCAGCAGGCGTTTCAGGTCGTGTTGCATAAGTGCATACAGCACACCTATCACGGCGGTCAGGCCACCGATGACCAGCACCACCGCGCTCCACCACCATGCCGGCGGACCGAGCAGATCAAAGGCGATGCGGATAAAGCCATAGACCGCGACCTTGGTCATGACACCACTCATCAGGGCCGAGACGTGACTGGGTGCGGCGGGGTGGGCGAGTGGCAGCCAGACGTGCAAAGGCACGATACCCGCCTTGGAGCCTGCGCCCAGCAGGGCGAGACCCAGTACGGCGCCGGCCAGACCCGGCGAAAATTCATGCGAGCGCATCATGGCAAAGCCAAAGCCACCTTCCGGACCCGCCATCAGGCCGAACGCCAGCAACAATGAAAGGGTGCCGAACCCGGCCATCAGCAGGTAAACGTAACCGGCGCCCAGGTTGCCGCTTTGCCGGTGGTGCGATAAAACCAACGCCCAGGACGTCAGTGACATGAACTCCCAGCTGAGCAGAAAGGTAAAAGCATCGTCGGCCAGCACCACCAGGTTCATACCCAAGAGAAACATGACAAAAAACGGCAGAATGCGTTCCGGCGACTCTTCATGCCGGCCATAACCCATACCGTACAGGCTGGCGGTGGCGCCGCCAAGATTGACGACCACGAGGAAAAATGCCGCCAGGGAATCCAGCCGGAAATGGGCGCCAAGCCACGGCAGACCGAGCGGTAACTGGAAGACTTCGGTTGCCTGGGGATTACTTAAAAGCTGTATCAGCACCGCCGCGAGCGCCGTGGTGCTGGCAATTAAACTCGTAAGGTATACCAGTTGTGACGCAAATGAATAACGCCGGCACAAAATGGCGACCGGCATCAGCGCCAGCAATACGCCGAGGCATCCAAATAACAACAGCAGGGCGGTCATGGCTGCTCAGCAGTCGGGGAACGGCGACTTCAAAAATTCGCCGGGAAGGTTGATGGCCAAAGTATTCCTCACGTCTTTAACCGCACCCCGCGGCCGCCCGCACCGCTGACAGCGTCGATTCTGATGACTTCGACACCGGCGTTTTCAAGTGCCTCGACCACCTTCATCAGGGAATCCACGTTACCCCTGACAACGTCGTCGCTGGCTTCCATGCGCTGAATGGTGGGAACCGACAGGCCCGAGATGTCCGCAAGTTGGCGCTGATTGATCCCCAGCAAGGCGCGCGCCGCTTTTAATTGAGCTCCGGTGATCATGTTTTAAACCTGATTGAGGGGTTCTAAAGCCTGAATATCAATATATTAAACATCATAATTGATATTTTAGCAAAAAGAAATAATAACGCTGACCCCGCTGCTGTACCACTTAATCTGCGGGCGGTACTGAGGTGGGGACACTGGGGCGGGTAGTTATTACCAGGACTCGCTAGTCACATCCATGTGTCGCTCGGACTCGGCTTCCTGCCTCGTACGGTCCTGGCAATAACTACCCGCCCCAGTGTCTGGCAACCGCCGTGCAAATCTGTCAGAAACCATTGACCGATGATTACGCACAGCGGCGAGGGTGTGCAGTACCTTACTTCAGGACCGTACGAGACAGGAAGTCGAGTATCGAGCGCCCATGGATGGTTCACAGCGAGTCCTGAAGTAAGGTACTGCACACCCTTGGCGCCCACACTGAAATCGAAACAAAGTTCAATTGTGACTACCACCAGGCGAACTGGAATGGGGCTTTCACTTGAGCATGAGAAATTCAGATTACATGGACAGAAGTGCCCTTAACCTGTTTCTGATTTGAGCAACACCCCGGCATCCTCGATTACACGGGTGTCTTCAACCAGGCGCTCCGGATCGGGTTGGCTCCTGACGATGTCGCGCAGGAGTCCGAGTGCTTCCTGCCTGCCTCCGGGCTGGAATTTCAGCAGTGCTTCAGCGAGATAGATTTTGCTCAGCAGGCTGTCCGGTGCGACCTGCAGGGACAGCCGCAGTTCGCTGATGGCGAGGTCCCGGTCGACCCAGCCCATGAAAATCGGGATCTTTGGCACCACCGCATTAAAATGACCCAGCAAGCGGTGCGCACCGCCATTCTCGACGCGATCATCCATCAGCACCATGACCTCGGCAAATTGACGGATCTTGCTGACCACACCCGTGAGTGCAGCTATCAGCCTGTTGCTGTATTGCGCCCACAGACCCCAGTTGGCCGAAGCCCAGAAGTAAAACTCGGCGACCGCTCCCCGGTCACCGGTAGCGTCAAAAACCGCAGCGGGTTCCATCTTGAACAGGCTTTTGCTCAAGCCAAAATCACGTTGGATCTGTAAAACGCCCGTTTTGGCAAGTTCCCGCCCTTGCCGGAACAGTTCCAGGCGTTCGTCCCCTTCATCAAGAACGAATTCGCCCTTGAAGTGAAACGCACGCAGCAATTTCCAGCGCGCGTCGAGATTTTCCGGGTCTGCATCCAGGGCGCGGGCATAGGCGTCGATGGCAGCCTGGATGGGTTCAGCAGCAGCGCGGGAACCACGGTGTCCTTCGGCGCGTTGCGCCCAGGCCCGGTCACCCGCGGCAATCTCGTCTCCTGGTGTAGCCAGTGCCACTGCCGGGACCGCGATCAGCGCACAGGTAATACAGAAGACAAGCAGGGGCCAGGTGAAATGGCGGCAAGCCGTCATGCGTACCGTTCCGCCTGGGGTGATTCTGTAATGGTCTGCCGATTCCGCTTCATTTCCAATTACCGGGCCGCATTCTGCATAGATTCGCATGAAATCCTGATGTAGGTCAGTAAAAGTTTTTCAGCGAAGTTTATTGTACTTGGTGTCATTCATCACGCAGGACCGGTTCCCCGAAAATTTGCGAGAAACTGTTCAGGTCGACCCGTTCCTGGAGGAAAACCACCATGTCATTCAATCTCAAGAATCGAAGCTTTCTCAAGTTGCTGGATTTTTCGAAACGCGATCTCACCTACATCCTCGACCTGGCCTGGGAGCTGAAACGCGCCAAGTATGCGGGTACCGAGGTGCAACGCTTGCGTGGCAAGAATATTGCGCTGATATTTGAAAAGGCTTCGACCCGGACGCGTTGTGCGTTCGAGGTGGCCGCCCACGACCAGGGCGCCAATGTCACCTATCTCGATCCGAGTGGCTCACACATCGGCAAAAAGGAGTCGGTTAAAGATACCGCCCGCGTGCTGGGTCGCATGTACGATGCCATCGAATACCGCGGTGCCGGGCAGAGAATCGTGCAGGAACTGTCGGATTATGCCGGCGTGCCGGTGTTCAATGGCCTGACCGACGAATTTCACCCGACGCAGATGTGCGCGGACCTGATGACCATGCGTGAATTCATGCCGCAGCCCTGGCACGACTTCAAGTACGCCTATGTCGGTGACGGCCGCTCCAACATGGGTCACTCGCTGATGATCGCCGGTTGCCTGATGGGCATGGATGTGCGGATTGCCTCCCCCAGGGAATTGTGGCCGGGCGCGGAACTGCTGGAAGAGGCGCGTCGGCTGGAAAAGAAAAACAAGGGAAAACTGACCCTGACCGAGGACCCGTTTGAGGCGGTCAAGGGCGTGCAGTTCATCCACACCGATGTCTGGGTTTCCATGGGTGAACCAGCCGAAACCTGGGAGCAACGCATCCGTTTGCTCAAACCCTACCAGGTCAATGCCAGGCTGATGGCCGCCAGCGGTAATCCGAGGGTGCGTTTCATGCACTGTCTGCCCGCGTTCCACAACCTGGAGACCGAACTTGGCCGGCAGATTTTCGAAAAATTCGGTCTGGACGCCATGGAGGTCACCGAGGAAGTGTTCGAATCGGACGCCGGAATCCAGTTCGAGCAGGCCGAGAACCGCGTGCACTCGATCAAGGCGCTGCTGGTGGCAACGCTGGGCAGCCAATGAGCGAAAGGGCGAGGGGTGACCGATGAGGGTGGTCGTGGCGCTGGGCGGCAACGCGTTATTGCGGCGCGGCCAGGCACTGAACGCCGAAAACCAGCGTGAAAACATCCGTGTCGCCGTCAGGCAACTGGCTGAAATTCACCGGCACCACGAACTGGTCATCGCGCACGGTAATGGGCCGCAGGTGGGTCTGTTGGCGTTGATGGAAGCCGCCTATTCCGCCGTCGATCCCTACCCGCTTGATGTCCTCGGTGCGGAAACCGTCGGTATGATCGGCTACATGATTGAACAGGAACTGGGCAACATCATTCCGCTCGAAGACCACATCGTCACGGTACTGACCCAGGTCCTGGTCGATCCCGCGGACCCGGCATTTCAAAATCCGACCAAGCCGGTGGGGCCGATCTATGACCGCCACGAAGCCGACAGGCTGCGTAGCGAGAAAGGCTGGTCCATGGCGCCTGACGGAGAGCACTTTCGCAGGGTTGTGCCGTCACCGCTGCCACAGCGGATCATAGAAATCAGTGCGATCCGCCTGCTGGTGGACAACGGTGTGGTGGTGATCTGCGCGGGCGGCGGGGGCATCCCAACGGCCTATGACGATGAACAGAAGCTCTACGGTGTGGAAGCCGTTATCGACAAGGATCTGGCCAGCGCCCTGCTGTCCATGGAACTGGATGCTGAAATGTTCGTGATGCTGACCGACGTGGCCAATGTTTATACTGATTTTGGAACCCCTCGCCAACGCGCGATCAGGGCTGCAAATCCGGCTGCCCTGGAGCAACTGGATTTTGCCGATGGTTCCATGGGTCCGAAAATCCGCGGCGCCTGCGAATTTGCCGGCAAAACCGGACAAAGGAGCGTCATTGGTCAGCTTGCGGACCTGGTGGATATCATGAAAGGCCGGGCGGGGACGCTGGTTTCAAACCATATCGACGGGATTGTTTATGCCGATTGAAGATTCTTACCCTAAGGCGGGAAGGTGCAAGATGTATAGTCTTTCGATCATCAAAATGAGACGCACCCGGACTGAAGTTTCCGCTACATCAGCCATTCCTAAATGGTTTAAAATACACGCGTTCGTAACCAATATCGGGGAGCTATCATGCGTCATGTGATCTCGGTTCACGACCTCACGGTCGATGCAATTATTGACGTTCTTGACCGGGCCGAAGGTATGCTTGACGTTGCCCGGGGTAAGGCGGTCAACGACTGTCTCAAGGGCAAGGTTCTGGGTAGTATTTTCTTTGAACCCTCGACGCGCACCCGGCTCTCCTTCGAAACGGCCATGAACCGTCTCGGCGGCGGGGTGGTGGGTTTTGCCGGTACCGAGGCGACTTCTGTGGTCAAGGGCGAGACCCTCGCCGATACCATCAGAATGGTCAGCGGATATGCCGATGCCATCGTCCTGCGCCACCCGCGTGAGGGTGCGGCCAAGCTCGCCACGGAATTTTCCGATGTGCCGATCATCAATGCGGGTGACGGCGCCGGTCAGCATCCGACGCAGACACTGCTGGACTTATTCACCATCAGGCAGCACATGGGCCGGCTGAAAGGCCTGAACATCAGCCTGGTCGGTGACCTTCGTTACGGCAGGACCGTGCATTCGCTGGCATTCGCCTTGTCCAAGTTCGGTAATACCATCAACCTGGTGTCACCCGAGGGCCTGGAAATGCCAGCCGAGGTGATCGAGCACCTCGAAGACTCCGGCCAGTTTGGAATCGCCTGCCATACGCCGGAAGAAGTCATCGCGAAAACCGATATCCTCTACGTCACGCGGATACAGAAAGAGCGTTTTCCGGATCCCGTTGAATACCAGAAGGTCGCGGGCAAATACATGATCGACCCGCAACTTGTATCGCAGGGACCCGAGCACATGATCGTCATGCATCCATTGCCGAGGATCAACGAGATCACCCCCGAGGTTGACGCCATGCCGCAGGCCAAGTATTTCGTCCAGGCGGCCAACGGTGTGCCGGTCAGAATGGCATTGCTGTCGATGGTCATAGGAGGCGTCTGAAATGTCGGATAAATACATGAAAGTCGAACGGATCGATCACGGCACGGTGATCGACCACATCCTGCCGTCCCGCGCCTTTGACGTACTCAGGGTGCTCGGTCTGTCAAACGACAAGACCATGAGCATCCTGGTCAACAGCCATTCAAAGAAAGGCGGTACAAAAGACATTCTCAAGATTGAAGATGTGGAGCTGTCCGCGGAGGAGGCCAACCTGGTGGCGCTGGTTTCACCCGCAGGCGACGATCAATATCATCGTCGGCGGCAAAGTGGTGAAGAAATTCAATGCCGAGGCGCCAAAGGTCGTCAGGGGCATCCTGACCTGTTCGAACCCGAATTGCATCTCGAACCAGAACGAACCCATCACCACCGAATTCAGACTGGGTCCCGACGAGGGGCACCGCTACGTCTGCACCTATTGCGACCGGGATATCATCGACCTGGCAAAACGTATCAGCGCTTAACCCGTAATTGGATCGGATCGGAAGGTTCAGTTGGGAATTCCAGCCACGCTGTAAACACCAAGTCCAGATAGCGCCGGGAAACTCACAATCTGACAGGCTTGCGGGGACCCGGCAGACGGTTGTTGCCTGTGCTCTCCTGCCAGCGGTCCCGGATCAGGATCCGGGACTGCCCTCGCAGCCAGCCGGATCTTAACGGGACCGGCCTCACAATACATCCTGTATTGGTCGGCCTCGATCGGGCATCCCGCCCGATCGCCCCTAATCCGTCCGGCTACTCGGCGCTTCAAAGTTCGCCCAGCCAGCAACCATCTGCCGGGTCTGAACCAGGGTGCACAGCTTTCAGCTGAAGAGCTCAGCAGGCCGGGTGGAATTCACTGCCCATTTATCCGCCGAAGACGGGATTTCGCCCGGGGCGCCCATCTTATATATTTGGGCATGGATGAAAATCGAGCGCTGGTGGTAAAGGATTTACCGCCAGCGCGGTCCCGATCAGGCGGAATCCTGGCTGAGGGTAGCCCGCAGGGCCGGATAAGGCTGGGCGGTGAATTCCACCCGCCCTGTTGAGCGCACGGCCTGTAACGAAGCCGCCAAAATGTCTAGAACAGAGTTGGAATTGACAATTAGCGCTTCAGTTTCTTGCGCAGTTGCTCTAACGCCGCGAGTTGCGCGACGGCCTGCATCAACTGGGCCTGGGCTTCTGCGATATCCATCTCACCGCTGCGGTCGGCCAGTTGTCTTTCGGCTTCCGCCTTGGCGGCCCTGGCTGCGGCTTCGTCGAGGTCATCGCCGCGCATGGCCGTATCCGTCAGGACGGTGACCATGTGGGGCTGTACTTCGAGTATGCCGCCGCTGACAAAGAAAAATTCTTCCTCGCCATTGGCCTTTTGCACGCGTACCGGGCCCGCCTTGAGTTGGGTGATCAGCGGCGCGTGACGCGGGGCAATACCCAGTTCACCGGCAATACCGGACGCAAAGACCATTGCCGCCTCACCCGAGAATATTGCCTCGTGGGCGCTTACGATGTCACATTGTACGGTCTTGGTCATAATTCCGGCCCCATAAAAAGAAAATGCTTACAAAGAGACTGCTCAGGCAGCCTCTTTCTTGGCCATTGCGGCACCCTTGGCCACGGCTTCTTCGATACCGCCGACCATGTAGAACGCCTGCTCGGGCAGGTGGTCGTACTCACCGGCAACAATACCCTTGAACGCGCGGATGGTGTCTTTAAGGGTTACGTACTTACCTGGAGAACCGGTGAAGGTTTCAGCAACGAAGAAAGGCTGCGACAGGAAGCGCTGAACTTTGCGCGCACGTGATACGACGGCCTTGTCTTCTTCAGACAGTTCGTCCATACCCAGAATTGCGATGATATCCTTGAGCTCTTTATAACGCTGTAACACACCCTGTACGGAACGGGCCACGTCATAGTGCTCATGACCAATCAGGTTCGGATCCAGCAGACGTGATGTTGAGTCAAGCGGATCCACAGCCGGGTAAATACCCTGTTCTGCAACAGAACGGCTGAGTACCAGGGTTGCGTCAAGATGCGCAAAGGTGGTTGCCGGTGACGGATCGGTCAAATCATCGGCTGGCACGTATACCGCCTGGAAGGAAGTGATTGATCCGGTCTTGGTGGTGGTGATGCGTTCCTGCAACAGACCCATTTCCAGGGCCAGTGTAGGCTGGTAGCCCACCGCTGAAGGCATACGGCCCAGCAGCGCGGATACTTCCGTTCCCGCCAGGGTGTAGCGGTAGATGTTGTCGATGAACATCAATACGTCATTACCCTGGTCACGGAATTCCTCGGCCATGGTCAGACCGGTCAGCGCAACACGCAGACGGTTACCCGGTGGCTCGTTCATCTGGCCATATACGAGTGATACCTTACCGAGTACATCGGCGTCCTTCATCTCGTGATAGAAGTCATTACCTTCACGGGTACGCTCACCGACACCGGCAAACACCGAGAAACCGGAGTGCTCGATAGCAATATTACGGATCAGTTCCATCAGGGTTACCGTTTTACCCACACCGGCACCGCCGAACAGACCAACCTTGCCACCCTTGGCGATCGGCATGATCAGGTCGATAACCTTGATGCCGGTCTCCAAAATGTCGTTACCGCCGGCCTGGTCTTCGTATGAAGGCGGCTTGCGGTGAATCGGCATGCGCTTTTCTTCACCGATCGGTCCGGCTTCGTCAATCGGCCGTCCCAGCACGTCCATTACACGACCCAGGGTCTTCTCACCAACGGGTACCTTGATGGCATCACCCGTGTCGGTTACCGAAATACCACGTTTCAATCCATCGGTGGTACCAAGTGCAATGGTACGCACCACGCCGTCACCCAGTTGCTGCTGAACTTCCAGCGTGATGTCAGTGTTGTCGACGGTCAATGCGTTGAAAATCCGGGGCATGGAATCGCGTGGAAACTCCACGTCAACTACGGCGCCGATTACCTGAACAATTGATCCAGAACTCATAAAACTCGCTCCACTCTTTTGGTGAGATGTGAATTCAGTGGGATTGTATAAACCTTTGGTCCCGCTTAATTCACAAATAAATAATGTCTTGTATAAAAATATGCCCGGGTCACTAAACCGCTGCAGCGCCGCCGACGATCTCTGAGATCTCCTGCGTGATGGCTGCCTGGCGCGCCTTGTTATAGGCCAGTTTCAACTCGTCGATCAGATCGCCTGCATTATCCGTGGCGTTCTTCATCGCCAGCATGCGGGCGGCATGTTCCGAGGCCAGGTTTTCCAGAACGGCCTGGTAAATCATGCCCTCGATATAACGTACGGAAACCTCATCCAGTAATGTTTTGGCGTCGGGTTCGTAGATGTAATCCCAAATTTCACCCAACTCGGTATCATCGGTGGGTGGTAACGGCAACATTTGCACGATCGCCGGGTCCTGCGTCATCGTGTTGACGAACAGATTGGCAACGATATAAAGACGTTGTATGACATTATCACGGTAGGCTTCCACCATGATCCGGACCGCTCCGATCAGGTCTTCAATCTTGGGTGATTCACCCAGTCCGCTGACAGACCCCATGATTTCGACATTGACGTTCTTGAAAAATGCTGCTGCTTTCTTACCGAGGGTGACAATGCTGACTTCAGCGCCCTTACCCTGCCACTCTGACATATCCCTGAGGGTCTTTCTGAACAGGTTGTTGTTAAGACCACCGCAAAGCCCACGATCCGTGGAGACGATGATATAACCGACTCTTTCCACCGTTGCATATTCAACGGTAAACGGGTGACGGATTTCCGGGTTGGCCTTGGCGAGATGTCCGCTGATGCGGCGCATCATACGCACGTAGGGACGCGTGGCGCTCATCATCGCCTGTGACTTCTTAATTTTACTGGCAGAAACTGTTTCCAGAGCGGCGGTCACCTTCATGGTGTTGCCAATGCTCTGAATCTTGCCTGTAATTTCCTTTCCGCCTGCCATATCTGGCTTGCTCCTGTGTTTTTACGGGGCCGGTTACCAGGAACCGGTTGCCTTGAAATCTTTCAGGGCGGCGACCAGTTTCGTCTCGATCTCATCGTTCCAGTCGCCTTCATCCAGAATCGCGACGAGATCGGAATGCGCGCTCGCCATGTACTCCAGCAATGCGGCCTCGAACGCGCCGATCTTGAGCAGTGCAACATCATCGAGGTAACCGCGATCGGCGGAGAACAGGGAGATCGCCATGTTGCCAACCGACATCGGGCTGTACTGCGACTGCTTCATCAACTCGGTTACACGCTGACCACGATCCAGCTGTTTACGGGTCGCGTCATCCAGATCAGAGGCAAACTGGGCAAAAGCCGCCAGTTCGCGGTACTGGGACAGGGCCAGACGAATACCGCCACCCAGCTTCTTGATAACCTTGGTCTGTGCAGCGCCACCCACGCGGGAAACGGACAGACCGGCGTGTACAGCAGGACGTATGCCGGCGTTGAACATGTCGGTCTCGAGGAAGATCTGGCCGTCGGTAATCGAGATAACGTTGGTCGGAACGAACGCGGATACGTCACCGGCCTGGGTCTCGATGATCGGCAGTGCGGTCAGTGAACCGGTCTTGCCTTTCACCTTGCCCTCGGTGAATTTTTCCACGTAGTCCACGTTGACCCGCGCGGCGCGTTCCAGCAGGCGTGAATGCAGGTAGAACACGTCACCGGGATAAGCTTCACGGCCCGGCGGACGGCGCAACAGCAGGGATACCTGGCGATAGGCCCAGGCCTGCTTGGTCAAATCGTCATAAATGATCAGGGCGTCTTCACCGCGGTCGCGGAAGTATTCACCCATGGTGCAACCGGAATACGGTGCGATGTACTGCATGGCCGCCGATTCGGAAGCCGAAGCGTTGACCACGATGGTGTGTGCCATGGCGCCGTGCTCTTCGAGCTTGGCGACCACGTTGGCAACGGTAGATTGCTTCTGACCGATGGCGACATAGACACATTTAATGCCGGACTTGACCTGGTTGATGATGGTGTCGATGGCGATGGCGGATTTACCGATCTGGCGGTCGCCAATGATCAATTCACGCTGGCCGCGGCCGATCGGCACCATGGAGTCGATCGATTTCAGACCGGTCTGGACCGGCTGGGCAACCGATTTACGCCAGATGACGCCCGGTGCGACTTTTTCGATCGGCGCATAACCATCGTTATCGATCGCGCCCTTGCCGTCGATCGGGTTACCCAGTGCGTCGACCACGCGGCCCAACAGGCCACGGCCATGAGGTACTTCGAGAATACGCCCGGTGCATTTGACCGTGTCGCCTTCGGTGATGTGCTCGTAGTCGCCCAGGATAACCGTACCGACTGAATCCCGCTCGAGGTTGAGCGCCAGTCCAAAGGTGTTGCTGGGGAACTCGATCATTTCACCCTGCATGGCGTCTTCCAGGCCATGCAGACGGGCGATACCATCGGAAACACTGACCACCGTGCCTTCATTACGAGTTTCAGCTGAAATATTCAGCTCTTCAACACGTTTTTTAATCAACTCGCTGATTTCAGATGGATTCAATGTCGTCTGCATCTTCTTTTTCCTATGGGCCCGCTGTATTTGCAGCGGCCGTTTTGTGTCTATAAATTCAGTTAGAAAGGCTGTTCGAAAGTTGGGTCAGTCTGTCTCTGAGCGAGCCGTCAATCACCTGGCCTCCGGCATAAATCACGGCCCCGCCAATCACGCTACTGTCAATCTCGGGCTCCAGCAGGATTTCACGATCAAACCTTCTGGCCAGCGCTTTCTTCAAGCGTGCGGCCTGGTCTTCATCGAGCGCAAACGCTGAAACGACCCTGACGCGAAGCAACTTGTCGGCCTCTTCGCGCAGGACCTGGTACAGGATCGCGATTTCGGGCAACAGTGACAGACGTTTGTTTTCAGCCAGAACGGCCAGAAAATCATTGAACCTGGCGTTGAAGGCTTCGCCTGCCGTGTCCGTAAGAATCTGCACGATCTGGCTGTTGCTCGCATGCGGGCTTTCCAGCAGGTCTGCCAATGACTTTTCCGTCACCGCGGCACTCGCCAGGTCGAGCATATCGTTCCATGGACCGGTGGCGTTTTCCGCTACGGCCAGTTCGAACGCTGCCTTGGCGTATGGGCGGGCCAGTGTGGTCACATTGCTCATGGTCAGATCTCGGCGATCAGCTTGTCGAGAAGATCGCGATGCGTTTGTGCATCCACTTCTTTTTCCAGTATTTTGGAAGCACCCAAAACTGCCAGGCTGGCGACCGAAGCACGCAATTCTTCGCGCGCCTGGTTGGCAGCCAGAGCGATTTCGGCCTCAGCCGCAGCCACCTGGCGCTGACGCTCACTGGTGGCGTCTTCTTTAGCCTGGTCCAGTATCTGGCAATGACGCTGGTTGGCCTGGTCTACGATCTCACCCGCTTTGTTGCGTGCTTCGAGAATCTGCTCGCCGGCCGTCAGCTTTGCAGCTTCAAGCTCTTTTTCGGCAAGATCAGATGCAGCCAGCCCATCGGCAACCTTTCGCGGCGATCGTCCATGGCTTTGAGCAGAGGCGGCCAGAGGAATTTCATGCAGAACCACACGAAAATCATCATCGCGATTGACTGCAAAATTAAAGTGGCATTGATATTCATGCCTTACCTCGTTCAGATGGTTCAGTTTATCTGCCCGGCTTTCCGGGCAGGCTCATAGATCGCGCTGATTATCCGCCGAGGGCGTTTTGCAGCTGACCGACAAACGGGTTTGCGAACGTGAAGAACAGCGCAATACCCACACCGATCATCGCGACCGCGTCCAGCAGGCCGATGGCCAGGAAGAATTTACCCTGCAGCATCGGAGCCAATTCAGGCTGACGTGCAGAACCTTCCAACAGGCGACCGCCCAGAATACCCACACCGATACCAACACCCAGAGCGCCCAGACCGATAAGCAGCGCTACGGCGATTGCGGTCATACCAATTACAGTTTCCATCTATAACTCCCTTTCCAAGAGATTGATTGCCTAATAAAAAAATAAAAAAATAAAAATAAAAGTTAAAAAATCAAACAAAGAACACTTTAATGATGTTCGTGCGCCATGCTCAGGTAAACGATGGTCAGCATCATGAAAATAAATGCCTGCAAGGTTACGATAATCAGGTGGAACGCGGCCCAGATGAAATGCATCAACTGGCCGCCCAAAAACGCCAGGCCGCCAACCAGCAGCATCTCAACCATCAGTATCCAAAGTGTCTTTTTGGTGTCCAGCTTGCCTTTCATGTTCAGCCACAGGGTGGCGAAAATACTGACAGTGGCCGAAACCCAGAACCAGCCCGGGATATGCTCGCCAAATACCGAGCTGAGGCCGGCGGCCACGAACCCGGAGCCGGCGGTGAACACCACCGCGATCAGGATAAAGATCAATTCACCCGCGTACATGTTGCCGAACAGTCGCAAGACCGAGTGATACCGGCTTGGCCAGCAGGGCTACGGTTTCCAGCAGCAGGTTGGGTATGAAGAACATGGCTTTGCCAGCGCAGCTGTTGGAAGCAAACGGCTGGCCGGTCAGTTCAGCGATGAAACCGCCAACACCCTTGACCTTGATGCTGAAGTACAGAATCAGGACGAATACGGTCAGCGACATGCTCATGGTGGCGTTGACGTCGGTGGTGGGAACCACTTTCTGATAGTGAATGCCTGATTCCTTGGCCACCCAGGGCAGCCAGTCCACCGGGAATCAGGTCCATGAAGTTCATGAAGAAGATCCACACGAACAGGGTCAGCGCCAGTGGCGCGATAAATTTGCTGGTGCCGTGAAAGGATTCACGCACACTGGTATCGACAAACTCGACAATGATTTCGATGGCCGCCTGGAAACGGGTGGGGACACCGGAATTGGCCTTTTTCGCGACATTTCTGAACAACAGCGTAAAACGCGAGGCCGAGGACAATCGCCCAGAACATCGTGTCAACATTGAAAGCCCAGAAGCCCATCGCCTGCGCTTCTGCGGCGGAATGGGCCAGACCCCAGGTGCCATCCGGATGCTGACCAAAGGTCAGATTCTGCAGATGGTGCCCGATGTATTCGCCGGTGGTCAGTTCGCTGGTTGTGATATGTTCGGTGCCGCTTGACATGGATAACAGTCCGCTCTCAGTTTTACTTCCCGTCCGGGGAAGCCAGTGTCAAAAATAGTAGCAGAAAGCGGTAATCCGGCTTGTCGCTATTTAGCGCGACATTATAACACCCTGGAGAAAGCCAGAGCAACGCTGTGACGCGGGTTTGAACGCTGATCGACTATCAAGATTTAAGTGGTCTGTATTTTGTTTCCGGACGCTGTTGCCTGCGCGCGGAGATTCAGGCGCTGCCGCTTTCAGGTTGGCAAGGTTCATTCTCAATCCATATTCGCCAGACAACCTATGTCATCAGCACAGTGATGATCATGCTTTTTGTCGGCCACCTGATCCAGGCAGCTTAAAACTCGATTGGTCGAGCTTGAAAGACACCATCAAGACCACCGATAATTCAGTATTCTCATCTTAAAAAGCCTCATGATATACGCGTGAACCCGTACCTTTATTTTATACACTAGGGAATAATGCCGTGAAAAATGAATCAACCTTAATTTTCAAACCACTCTCGCTGGCGCTGGTTTTTATGCTGGCGTTGCCGGCCATGGCCCAGCAAACGACGGAACAGCTGCCTGACCATCCCGGGCGCTTCGCCCCGCCCCCGTCAGTTACCTGTGACGGCAGATACCTGGATTCTTTCAATGGTCCGGTTACCAGCTACGAGAGAGGCGACGGATCCATAACCATTACTGTCCAGACCCAATCGGGTGCGTTTGAGACGGTAAAAATTGACTACGTCGACACCGATAGCAAGGCTCCATATTTCCTTTATCAGGGTCAGCCCTTCACCGACGATGACTGGGCCAGGATAGAAGTGGAGCCGGGCGTTCTAATGGAAGGCATGGGTGTAACTGCATGGGTTTGCAAGGATGGCGAAACAGGCACAATCCTGGATTGGCAACCGCTATAGGCAAGCTGTGGTTGCCGCTGCGCCCAGACTGCTCACCAATCAGCAGTTTGATTCATGCAACCCTGTTCGACTGCAGTCAAAAGGGAGAAAATTAAATGACGGGTAATTCCTACACGGTACTCAATGCGCTGGTGGATATTGTTGCCGCACCAGGTAAAGCACTGGATGAAATCAAGACGCATACCTACTGGCTGGGCTGGCCGCTGGTGATCACCATCGCACTCGCCTGCGGTATGTTTATTTACTACTACAGCTGGGTGGATTTCCCTTGGCTGATAGACGAAACCATACGCCAGGTGCCGCCCGACAACCGCGCCGAAAGCGCCGACGTGATCCGCCAGGTCATGAACCCCGAGCGCAGCACCTGGACGACCGTGATTGCAATCGTGATCATTACGTTCTTCATTTACACCATCCAGGCATCCTATCTGCATCTCGCCAACAAGCTCATCACCGGCGCCGAGATCGGTTTCGGCAAGTGGTTTTCCTTCAGCGTCTGGACGTCTTTTGTCGGCGTATTCGGCAGCATTTCAGGCTTCATCATGATGTTCATGGCGGATACCAACCAGTTGGCAATGCACAGCCTGCAACCCCTGTCATTGAACTCGCTGTTCATCCACGCGAGTCCGGGTGATCCATTGTTTACCTGGGCCAGTTCACTGACCCTGATCAATATCTGGACCTGGGTCCTGATGAGCATCGGTTATGCGCGCTGGACCGGTGCCGAACTGCTCAAATCTGCCGTCATCGCGGCGCTCCCCTGGGTGCTGATATTCGCTGTATGGGCGGTCATGGCTACACGGTAGTTTTTGCATGAAAAAAATCCTGATATTTGCCGTGCTGGCAGCACTGCTGGTTGGCCTGCCCTTTATTTCCAAGCTCACCCGCGGCACCGATGCCGAAAAGGTGGAAGTGCAAAAGGTCGAACTCAAGCTGATCAGGAGTTCAATCCTGGCTTCCGGCACACTGGCCTTTCGCGAACAGGTGCAGTTGCGCTCCGAGGTCATCGGCCAGGTGATCAAACTACACGTCGAGGAAGCGGACCGGGTCAAGAAGGGTGACCTGGTCATTACCCTTGACCCCAAGACCTACCAGGCCCAGGTGGAACAGGCCGAGGCGCGGGTGCGTATTCAGGAGATCGCGATCGAACGGCAGCGTTTGTTGCTCAAGACATTGTCGGACCGTTTTGAGCGGCAGAAGACCATGTTCGCCAAGAAACTGGTGGACGAGGACAGTTACCAGGCCATCGAAAGTGAACTGTCGCTGGCGAAGGTCGATCTTCGTTCACTGCAGGAATCCCTGATGCAGGCCCGCGCAGCACTGAACCAGGCCGAGGAATTGCTCAGCAAGACAAGTATCAGATCACCCATCGACGGGGTCGTGATCCAGATCGATGTCAAGGAGGGTGAAACCGTAATAGCGGGCACCACCAACATCCCCGGTTCGACCATGATGGTGATTGCCGATCCTTCGGAGTCGCTTACCGAAGTGCAGGTCGACGAGGCCGATATCGCTCAGGTTACGCGTGGGCCAGAAAGCCGACATATTCGCGGCGGCCTATCCCGACACGCCGTTGTCCGGCAGCGTTCAGTCGATTGCATCGGTCGCCCGCCAGACCCAGGGCCAGGCCAGTTTGTCCTTCCTGGTGAAAATCCTGCTGGATGAGCAGGATGTCCTGGTCATCCGCCCCGGTATGAGTGTGCGCGCCGATATCTATACCCAGAGCAGCGCCGAGACGTTGGCGGTGCCGGTGTCGGCCGTGCTTTACGACGAGGATATCGACGCGGAAGACACGCAGAAGGATAAACAGGAAAAGACCTACGTGTTCGTAATGGAAGACGGCAAGGCCGTGCGCAAGGACGTCAAGGTGGGTATTTCCAGTGACAGTGACCAGGAGATCACCGCCGGTCTCGAGGAGGGTGAAACGGTCATAACCGGTCCTTTCAGGGTTTTGCGCAATCTCGCTGACGGCGATCCGGTCGAGGTAAAAGAACCGGACAAAAAGAAAGAGGGTGACAACTCAGTAACCGTGGAAATCGATTGATGCAGGCAGGTGACACAACGGAACCGGTTATCCGGTTACGGGATGTCTACCGGACCTACGAGATGGGTGACCAGGTGCTCAATGCGCTGGATGGCGTCAGCCTGGATATCATGCGCAATGAATACGTCGCGATCGTCGGCGCCTCGGGTTCGGGCAAGTCGACGATGATGAACATCATCGGCTGCCTGGACCGGGCTGTCAAAAGGTGACTACCTGCTCAACGGCACCGACGTCGGTGACATGAGCGAGGCGCAACTGGCAAAGGCCCGCAACCGTGAAATCGGCTTTATCTTCCAGAGTTTTAACCTGCTGTCACGCGCCTCGGCGCTGAAGAACGTGATGCAGCCGTTGGTCTACCGCGGAATTGCGCGTAACGAGCGCAAACGCCTGGCCACCGAGGCGCTGGGTCACGTCGGTCTCGGCGACCGGCTCGAATCCCGTCCCAACCAGATGTCGGGCGGCCAACGGCAGCGGGTCGCGATCGCCCGTGCACTGATCGGCAATCCGGCCATATTGCTGGCCGATGAACCGACCGGCAACCTCGACAGCAAGACCAGCCAGGAGATCATGGCCCTGATCGACCAACTGCACCAACAGGGGCAGACCATCATCATGGTCACACATGAGCCCGATATCGCCGCGCATTGTGAACGGGTCATACGTCTGACCGACGGCAAGGTCGAGTCGGACGAGCGCAACCCGGTGGTGGCAGCCTGATGTTCGCGCTGTTCGAAAGCTTCCGCTCCGCACTGGAATCGATCCGCGCCCACGGTTTCCGTTCGCTGCTGACGTCGCTGGGCATCATCATCGGTGTGACCTCGGTGATCGCGGTGGTCTCGATCGTGCAGGGGCTGTCCTACACCATCAATGCACAGTTTGCGGGTCTCGGCGGCAATTCGTTGACCATCCGCTCCTACACACCCTTCAAAAAACAGCTGCAGGGTCGACTGGCCAAGTTGCGTGACAGCGACATGCAGCTGATCTCGAAACGCATAGAGGGGATTTCTGAAATTACCCCGGTGCTGTTTACCCAGACAGGTTCGCAGGGCGCGATCAGCTACCGTTCACAGCTTTCCTATTCACGCGTGATCGGCATCGGCCCCAGCTACCTGGACGTCAACAGTGTTTATCCCCAGCAGGGCCGTTTCTTCACCGCGGACGACGACGAGCGGCGGCGTCTGGTGTGCGCGGTCGGTGTCGATGTGATCGAGGACCTGGAGATACCCGGCGACCCGATTGGCAAGTATTTCCGGGTCGGTAACGAGTGGTGCAAGATCATTGGCGTTATGGAAAAGCGTGGCGAGCTGTTCGGTTTTTCGCAGGATAATTTTGTCCTGCTGCCATACGGCACGGCCAAGCGCATCATGGGCGCCTCGCGTGATCTCGACATACAGATCCAGTTGCTGGTCGATGACATGAACCGCCAGGAGGAGGTCAAGGATCGGATCCGCCGTGTTTTGCGCCAGGCGCACGGACTCAAGCCGGGCGAGCCGGACGACTTCAGGGTGCAGACCGCCGAGCAACTGACCGAATCATTTAATACGGTTATCAACATGGTGACCGCCGTATCGGCCGGTATCGTCGGTATTTCGCTACTGGTCGGTGGTATCGGCATCATGAATATCATGCTGGTGTCGGTGACCGAAAGAACCCGGGAAATCGGCATTCTCAAGGCCCTGGGTGCGACACGTCAGGACATCCTGTTGCAGTTTTTGATCGAGGCGCTGGCATTGACCATGATTGGCGGTCTGCTGGGTGTGGCCATCGGTTATGGCCTGGGCGCACTGGTCGCAGCCTTGTTGCCGGGCTTTCCCGCGGCTCACGTGCCGTTATGGGCGGTGATGCTGAGCTTCGGTTTCTGTGCTGCAGTCGGTATTATTTTTGGCATCGTCCCGGCCGCCAAGGCGGCGCAGTTGAACCCGATTGACGCTTTGCGTTACGAATAGGTCAGTCACGGCGGGGCTGCCAGTCAATCACCGGTGGTGTCTTGCCGTCTGAACAGATCCAGGCTGTCGCACGCATGCCGTTGATGAGTTTGCCCGGTGAGGTTTCGATCGCTTTCCAGTCCGCCTGCGTGAACGGTTCACCCCACAACAGGTAACGCGCGGAGGCATCCGCCGCGTCGTCATGGCTGACGGTGGTCTGTTCGACGGTTTGCTCGTCGGTGCTGATCTGAAGCCAGGTAAATGTTTCCTCGCGGCGGTAACCGCTGACCTCGCCGGTCCAGGAAGTCAGCTGGTTGCGGTCACAGGAAATGGCGGACGGCGGCGCAAGGCGCCCCCCGCGACGGCCACCGTTGTCCCGGGCCAGGGTGGTGCATGACAGGAACATACCCGCCAGCAGCACGGTAAAGACCGCGCGTAGCTTGCAGATGGCATTCGGATGGAAGAGATTCATAGTACGCTGACAAAAAGGGGCGCAAATACGCGCCCCTTTTCAGTCCTGGATCGATGTACAGTTGGTTTCATTTGCCTTGGCGATAGGCTACCCACTGCTCCCAGGTACGCGTAGCCTGGTTCGGAGTGAATTCGAACATGCAGGAGTCGTCGGTGTAATCCATGAAGTTTTCGATCGGATCGAGCCCCGGTGTCTTACGTGAAGTGCAGGAATCTCTGCCTGAAGGACAGCCATATGCAGCGGAGCGTTCAGCCGCTGTGTCTGAAATGAAATCACCACTGCCGGAACAACCGCCCTGGAAGGTGTGATACAGACCCAGCCAATGGCCCACTTCGTGTGTAGCGGTGTCGCCTTCGTTGTAAGGCGCAGCACTGCCGCCTGGCAGCGAGGCGTTCAGGATCACCACGCCGTCCATGGAAGGGCTTGATGCATAGCTGGACGGGAAGGTCGCCCAACCGAGCAGACTCCCGCCCATGTTGTTGGCATAGATGTTGAGATCTGCGGCGGTGCCCTGTCGCAGGGCAGATTTCATCGCCGTTTCTGAACTGCCGCCGCTCGATGTATACCAGCTGTCGTTATTGGTGTAATCGGTAGCGACCAGCTTGAATGAAAATTCCGTGTTCGCATAGGCAGCATTCAGTACGCTTATCTGTGAATTAATAGCCCCGGCACTCAGATTTCCCGCCCCGGAGTTACTTCTGATCACGTGGAAATAGACATTGATCGTAGTGGGTGTCGGATCAGATCCGCCGCCACCACCGCCACCACCACCACCCGGCGGTTTGCCCTTGCCGTTGCCGCGGGCTGATAACAGGGACAAAAAGTGCTGCTCGCGCAATAACGCATCAAGCTCACTGGGCTCAGGTGTGCCGCAACGCAGGAATTTGGCGTTGCCGTTGGCATGGCTTTGAGCGTTATCGCTTTGCGCCATGACGGTAAACGGAATGGTTAAAGCGGCTGTAAAAACCAGCGTTTTGAAAATTGTCTGCATTTTATTTACCTGCTGAATTCTGAATTTTAATTATTGGGGGCCGGTAAACTCTCCTCCACTGCCCCTTCCCTGGGTGCTTCAAACCCTGTTAAAGCATAGTGTATGGTTTGAAAAAAATATACGCTGAATATTCCATCTGGCTGGCCCTTCTGTTTCACGCTTGTGATATGTCAGGCCAACCACCTGAATCCTGGTATAAAAAAGAGCTGGTGGAACAGACCTTGCCACCAGCTCTTTTCAAGATTACCCGCTCAGACTTTTCGACGTTAAAACAATCCTCCTGGCATGCCTGGAATGGTCCTGAATATTCCGTAAGCTGATCAACAAGACTTTTTTGCGCCTCGGCGCACGACTGGGAAACTCCCCGCCTTTGCGGGGAGTTCATGAGCGTGTAAACCGGCGCAGGGAATGACCGGTTTGTTATCTAGCGCTACCTCACGGCCATTCGGGTATGCGGCCCGGTGTCCATGGTGCGCCTTCAGCCTGCAGTGCCGCTTCCACTTCGGCGAGATCATCAGCCACGGCATGCAGTTCAAGCAATGCCTGGCGGAGTTGCTGATCTGCAATCCGGTAGGAGTCGCGGTAATTATCCGTCACCGCCGACTCGCTGTCCCAGTGACCGCCGACGATATTGCTGATGCGACTGGTCAGGGACATCGGTATCGGTTCCTGCGCGGCTGGAAATGGTGCTGTCGCCGTCGAACCTGACTTTCAGGTCCTGCATACGTGCATTCAGGGCGCGCAGGGCCTGTTCCTGTCCCTCGCTGGATGACGGTGTTTCGACCGCGGCTTTCAGCAGGTGGTCTATACGGTCCTGGATTTCGCCCCTTGCCTCGTTGGCACCCATGACGGCGCGGTACAAATCATTGGACTGCATTTCAAAGTCGAGCAGCGCCTTGCGGTCACTTGTGACCAGGCCGCCCTCGAACATCGGTTTCAGCGCGAAAGACCTTGCCGAGGAAAGATCCACCAGTTCTCCTTCCACGCGTTGCGACAGCGTCACGGTGTATTGGCCCGGCAATGCCATCGGTCCCTGGGGCGGGCTCTCCCAGGGGTAAAAGTCGGTTTTCGGCTTGAGTTCGACCGGATCGGGCGCCGGATAACGCATGTTCCAGGCAACGCGGTGAAAACCCTTGCCGGCGGGGGCATCGATACGTCTGCATGACATTGCCTGATGCATCACGCACGGTCAGCGTCACCGAGGGTGCTTCTTCGCGGTCTTCGCGCCGCAACTGGTCCCAACTCGGATAAGGATTATCCTCGCCTTCCTTCTCACGTTCCTGCTCGGCCTTGCGGCGCTTGTCTTTCAGCGACTGCAGGTCCTCGGGAAGGTAATAGGCGAAAACAGCGCCATACGGCGGGTTGTCGGCCGCGTAACGGCCCACACCCCAGTCGCCTTTGCCGCCCCAGCCACGGCGGCTGTCGGGGACATAAAGCCAGGCGTCACGAACATTGAACAGGACGGGCTTTTTCAGCTCACTGCCGCTGGTGCGCAGCGGTGAATAATCGTCGAGGATGTAGATACCGCGGCCAAAGGTGCCGACCACCAGGTCGCCCTCGCGGCGCTGGATTTCCAGGTCACGGACTGCGATGGTGGGCAGCGAGGTCATCCTGTTCCAGTTTTTGCCGCCGTCATTGCTGAAAAACAGTCCGAATTCGGTGCCGACGAACAACAGGTTCGGATCGACATGGTCCTCGATGATGGTGTGCGCGGTGCCGCGCTCCGGCAGGTTGTTGCTGATCAAAACCCAGCTCTTGCCACGGTTGTCGGTTTTCAGAACATAGGGTTTGTAATCGCCGCGTTTGTGGTTGTCGATCACCGCATAGGCAACATCGGCGTTGTGGAACGAGGCGATGATGTCCTCGACCAGGGACATGTCGGGCACGTCCTTGAATGAATCGACCGTGCTCCAGTTTTTGCCGCCGTCACTGGTGACATGGATCAGGCCATCATCGGTGCCGGCGTAGATCAGGCCTTCGACCAGCGGGCTTTCAGTCGATCGCAATCAGGGCGCCGTAGATCGAGGTGGAGGTATTCTTGGCGATCGCGTCCACGCTCCAGACACGTCCCATCACCTTCCAGCTTGTTACGGTCGATCTGGCGGCTCAGGTCACCGCTGACAGCGACCCAGCTTTCACCGCGATCATCGGAGCGGAACAGGCGTTCGGCGCCGAAATACAGCCTGTTGCTGTCATGCGGGGAAATGATCAGCGGCGCATTCCAGTTCCAGTTGTAGTTATTCTCATCGGCGCCCGGCTTCGGCGTGATGTGCAGGCGTTCGCCGGTGATGCGGTCAAAACGGCCCAGTGAACCGTACTGGGCCTGGGCATAAATGATATTGGCATCGGTCGGATCGATCTGCGCCTTGAAGCCATCTCCAAACTGGGCAATGGACCAGTCCGGCGTTGGTGATGCCGTCGGTGTAGGTATTGCGGCTTGGCCCGCACAGGCTGAAGTTGTCCTGGGTGCCGCCGCAGACGTTGTAGAAGGGTGTGTCATTGTCCGGTGTGGCACGGTAGAACTGGGTCGCCGGCAGGTTGCGCACGTGGCGCCACAACACGCCGCGGTCCCAGCTTTCATAGACGCCACCGTCACCACCGATATACAGGTGGTCTGTATTGGCCGGATCGATCCACAGGGCATGGTCATCTACGTGGCGGTTCTTGAACGAGACCTTGCTCCAGGTCTTGCCGCCGTCCCCGGACACCTGTGTAAAGGTATCCACCGAATAGACACGTTCAGGGTTTTGCGGATCGACATATAACTCGTTGTAGTACTGCGGACTGCTGGTGATGTGGTCAGAGCGTTTTTCCCAGCTTTCGCCAAAGTCGGTGCTGCGATATACGCCCTTGTCCTTGTCATCCGCCTCGATGATCGCGTAGAGCATATTCGGCGAGGAGGGCGCCGCCGCCAGACCGATGCGGCCGAGGTCACCCGCAGGCAGTCCGCCGGCAAGCTTTTGCCAGCTGATACCACCGTCGGTGGTCTTGTGGATGGCGCTGCCCGGACCGCCGTTGATCAACGTCCAGACGTGACGCCGGCGCTGGTAGCTCGAGGCCACGATCACGTCGGGGTTGGACGGGTCGATGACAAATTCATTGACGCCGGTATTTTCATCGATGTCGAGGATACGCTTCCAGGTCTTGCCGCCATCCGAAGTGCGGTACAGGCCACGGTCTCCACCCGGACTCCAGAGCGGACCCTGGGCTGCGACGTAGACGGTATTGCTGTCACCCGGGTGAAAGCGGATCATCGAAATATGCCCGGAATCCTTCAGACCCATGTTTTTCCAGGTCTTGCCGCCATCGACGGACTTGTAAACACCGTCGCCGTAACCCACGCTGCGTTGGGCGTTGTTCTCGCCACTGCCCACCCAGATGACATTCGGATTGGAAGGGTCGATTTCCACGACCCCGATGGCAAATGAATTTTCGTGCTCAAAAAGCGGCGTCCAGGTAATGCCGTTGTTTTCAGTTTTCCACAAACCTCCGCTGGCCATGGATACAAAGAAACTCTGTGGCTGACCGGCTTGAAATGCAAAGTCGGAAACCCGCCCGGATGTCAGCGCCGGTCCGATACTTCTCAATGGAATTCCGGCCAGTGGATGATCGTTGGCGAGGGTGTTTAAGGGCAGGTTGAGCGCGGTGAGGAAAAGCATCGTGAAAAGCAGTTTGGTACGCAGCATCTTATTTATTCCCCGGTTTTAAATTAAGACTTCCATTTTACGCAAAAGGGCCGGTCCGCGCACCCATTGCATCGTCTGTTGTCAACCCGGCCGGGCTTTTGACGGGTCGTTGATTGTATAAACCGGCCGATCGCTTTTGCGTTAGCGAAATGAAAGGAAAAAATAAAATAATTTTCGACTTTTAGCGTGTTTTTTTAATAATTTACTGCCTCTCTTGTACCATCGCCCATGGTTTTTGTGTATCGTAGTATTCTGGTAACGGCGATGAATAAATTACAAACTCAGGAACTTTGGAGCCAACTTAAAAAACGCAAGGTTGTAAGGGTTGCGTTGGTGTATCTGCTTGCCGGTTTGCTGGTCATTCTCGCCGCCACGGTAGTCTTCGAATCAATTGACGTACCACCCTTTGTTATTTCCCTCCTGCTGACGGTCGTCTTTCTTGGATTCCCCGTCGCCCTGGTGCTTGGCTGGATGTATGAAATTACCCCGGACGGTATCCGCAAGGACTCTACAGGTCATATCGAAACCACCACCCGGATCGAGGTCTACGATGCCGATGCGCCGTCTGTCGCTGTTCTGCCCTTCGAGGATCTGAGCGAAGATCAGGACCAGGTGTATTTTTGCGAGGGTTTCGCGGAAGAGGTTCACGATGCCCTGCGCAAGGTTCCAAACCTGCGGGTGGCCTCACGGGCGGCCTCGTTTCTGCTCGGCAGCAAGAAGCCGGATTTCAGGGAAGTGGCCAGCAAGCTCAAAGTGCAGTCGGTGCTCAAGGGGTCGGTTAAAAAAACGCCTGACAAGCTGCATGTCAGCGTGCAGTTGATCAATACCGAGGATGGAAGCCTGCGCTGGTCACGCCAGTATGACCGCCCGCTCAAGGACATTTTTGATCTCGAGGAAGAGATTGAGAACTCAGTATTGAAAGCAATGAACGTGACAAAACCCGATACCGCCCGCGTACCCCGGCAACGTGTTGACCTGAAGGTCTATGAGCTGTTTTTGCGTGGTCTGTGCTGTTTTGCCAGGCATACCACCCAGGACAATGTCTATGCACGGCAGCTATTCAAACAGGTGATTGATATTGCGCCTGATTTTGGACGTGCCTGGGCTACACTGGCTTACACCTACGGTTATTCCTACATGTATTTCAATGCCACCGATGTAAACCTGGCGGAAGCAAAACGCACCAGCAAACAGGCGTTGAAGCTCGCCCCCGAACTGGCGGAGTCGCATGTTTCGGCGGGTATCGCCTCCTGCATGGACCAGAATTACAACAAGGCCGAGGGCGAATTTGAGCTGGCCATCGAACTCGATCCGAAAAACTTCAGGGCCTGGTACTTTTACGCTCGCGCCAAGGTGCACGAAGGTGATCTTGAGAGGGCGCTGAAACTGTTTGACCGGGCCTCGAGGGTCCGTTCCGAAGATTACCAAAGCGTGTTGTTACAGGCCCAGTTGTATACCAGCCTCGGGCGGAAAGACAAGGCGCTCGAAGTCACGCGCGAAGGCATCGAACGCGTCAGGGCGAGGCTCGATATCGATCCGAATGACAACCGTGCGCTCAATATGGGTGCTTTCGCGTTGTTGCGGCTGGGCAAGGGGGAAGAAGCGACCACCTGGATGTGGACCTCGCTGAAAAACGCTCCGATGGATTCCATCATCCAGTACAACGGTGCCTGTTTCTATTCGCTGGCGGGGGATATCAAGCATTCCCTGGACTGTCTCGAACACTGCCTGATCAAGGTGGGTAACATCAGCCGCGAGTGGCTGGATCACGATTCGGACCTGGATAATATCCGCAATCACCCCAGGTTTGCAGAAATCGTCAGCAACTTCCCGGAATAGTAAAAATCTGCCACGTCTGAGGTTATGATGCAGGTATGCATCTGTTGCTGCCGCTGGTTTTCATCATTGCACTGATTCTTGGCCCCGGCTGGTGGGTGCGCAAGGTCATGTCCCGTTACAGCACTCCGGCTGACCGTTACGAGGGTACCGGCGGCGAACTGGCCAGGTACCTGTTGGATCGCCTCGATCTGAAAAATGTGAAAGTGGAAGAAACCTCTGCAGGCGATCACTACGACCCGCTGGAAAAAGTCGTACGGCTCACGCCTGAAAAACTCAACGGACGTTCACTGACCGCCGTGACCGTGGCCGCGCATGAAGTCGGACACGCACTCCAGGACAAGGTTGGCTTCGCACCATTGAAAATCCGCAACCGGCTGATCACGATGACGCGTCCGGTGGAACGCCTGGGCGCAGGTATCCTGATGGCCGCACCTTTCGTCGGCATGCTCACACGCGTGCCATCGTTAAGCCTGTTGATGATCCTCGGTGGTCTGATGAGTCTGCTGACCACTACCCTGGTGCACCTGGTGACCCTGCCGACCGAATGGGACGCCAGTTTCAAGCGCGCCTTACCCATGCTGGAACATGGCGGTATCCTCAAACCGGTCGACCTGCCACACGCCAGACGCCTGCTCACCGCGGCAGCACTCACCTACGTCTCAGCCTCGCTTGCCAGCCTGCTGAATATCGCCCGCTGGTGGACGTTGCTGAGACGGTAAATTAAAGCTGCGAGTTTAAGTGTTATGTTTGATCGCAACGTTTTCCATCAGTTTCGTCAGGGGCGCCGAGGCCATGCAGTACCTTACTTCAGGACACGCTGTGAACCATCCATGGGCGCTCGATCCTCGGCTTCCTGCCTCGAACGGTCCTGAAGTAAGGTACTGCACACCCTCGCCGCTGTGCGTAATCATAGGTCGTCGGTTCCTGACAGATTTGCACGGCGGTTGCCGGGCGCTGGGGCGGGTAGTTATTACCAGGACCGTACGAGGCAGGAAGCCGAGTATCGCGCCACATGGATGTGACTAGCGAGTCCCGGTAATAACTACCCGCCCGAGCGCCCCCCCATAAATTTTCGAATCACTGCTCCGGCCCAGATGAAAGCCTTTCTACAGCGGCCAGACCCACAGGATAACCGGCGCGCCGATAACGATGACGAGAATTTCCAATGGCAGTCCCATGCGCCAGTAATCGCCGAAGCGATAACCGCCCGGACCCAGGATAAGGGTATTGTTCTTGTGGCCGATAGGTGTCAGGAACGCGCAACTCGAAGCGACTGCGACAGACATCAGGAAAGGGTCCGGAGCAACCCCCAGGCTGTTGGCAATATTGACCGCAATGGGCGCCATGATCACGGCGGTGGCGACATTGTTCATCACGTCCGAAAGCGTCATCGTCACCACCATCAGGATGACCAGCACCATGGCCGGAGAAATGTTCGAGGACGCATTAACGATCGCGGATGCGATCATACCGGTCCCGCCGCTGGATTCCAGCGCGACCCCGATGGGGATCATGGATCCCAGCAGCACGATCACCGGCCATTCGATAGACTGAAAGAGTTGCCGCAGGGGCATGATTCCGGTCAGGACCATCAATACCACGGCGAAACCGAGGGCGACCGGCAGATACAGCACACCGAAACTGGCGAGCAAAACGGCCGTTGCAAAAATCAGTACCGCCAGACCGGCCTTTTTGCGTTGCGTGATCTGCAGGCCTCTTTCCGCCAGCGGCAGACAGCCCAGCCAGGTGGCAATTTCATCCAGTTTCTCGTTGTTTCCAAGCAATAGCAGAATATCACCCGCCTGTATTTCAAGTTCCCGTACACGTTTGCTGAAGCGTTTGCCCTGCCGTGAGACGCCGAGCAGTGTCACACCGTGGTGATACATCAGGCGCAAGGAACGAGCCGAACGGCCTTCAATACGTGCCCCCTGTGGAACCACGACTTCCAGCAACGAGGCATCATCGGAATTAAAAATGCCGCCCTCGGTGGTACTTTTCCTGACGTATGCGAGTCCAAGGGCGCCAACGATGGCTTCGATGCCTTCCGGCGCCGCTTTTACAATCAGGATGTCGTTTTTGCGTATCTCGACACGGCGCGCCATACCCGGTTGGCGCTCGCCCCGTCTTATGAGACCAATGATTTCGACATCGTGTTCTCCGGTTACATCGTCCAGATCCCTTACCTGCTTGCCTATGACCGACGACTTTTCAGGTACTTTTACCTCGGCGAGATAGTCTCCCAACTGGCTCAGTTCATTGGGTGTGTCGTGCTGGCCGCGCGTCAACCGGTATCAACCGCCAGCCGATCAACGCAACGTAGGCCACTCCCACGATGGCGACAGCCAGGCCGACCGGTGCGAAATCGAACATGGCATAGGGTTCACCCAGCACACGGCCCCGGTATGCGGCGATCACGATATTGGGTGGTGTGCCGATCAGCGTGATCATTCCGCCCAGGATCGAGGCAAATGACAGTGGCATGAGACTCAGTGCGGGGCTGCGCTTTGCTTTTACCGCCGCCTGGATATCGAGCGGCATCAGCAAGGCCAGTGCCGCCACGTTATTCATGACTGCAGACAGGATGGCGGCGAAACCGGCCATGATACTGATATGTGCAGCGAGCTTGCGGGATCCTTTAATGAGGTATCTTGACAGTAGTTCGATGGCGCCGGAGTTTGACAGGCCGCGACTGACGATCAGCACCAGTGCAACCACCACCACCGCGGGGTGTCCAAATCCCGAGAAGATCTCGTTGGAAGGTATGACACCGCTGGCTGCGGCAATCAGCAGCGCTGAAAATGCCACGAGATCGTAACGCCAACGTCCCCAGATGAGGAACACAAAGACGAAAAACAGCAGGGTAAATAGTATGTTCTGGTCTGTCATGCCCTCTATTGTTCGATTGGTCCCGGTTGATGGTATAAAGTCGCCGCAGCGGGACTCCGCTACTGGCCCTGGTTCGCGTTTTTACAGACCTGGCAATTGTAGTAAGTCCGTCTTCCAATAGCCAATTGAAATGACGCCGCTTTGCGGGTGGGTGGGCAGGACAGCTTCCAGATCAGTTTGCGAGGATAATAGACCTGAATATTCACTATAATATTTGTGCCGCGTCTGCTTTTTCAGGTCTCCATACGTGCAGGTGTGGTTTAATCAGGAGAATCATATGAACAGGTTCTTATATAAATTGATGGTCGTGGTGACACTGTGCTGTTTTGCAGGCAGCGCAAGCAGCAAGGAATTGATCCGGGAATTCAAAGGCTCTGAAAGCAAAACTACGGCGGAATTCGAGGTGGAAGCACCCTGGATCGTCGATTGGCGCACCAATGGCGACTACCCCGGCCAGATGGCGGTGGAGATCAACCTGCTCACCCCGGCGGGTGAGTACCTGGGCAAAATCGCCATGACCAAGTATGTTGATAATGGTGTGAGGTTGTTCAATGAAAGCGGCCGTTATGTTTTGCAGGTCGATTCCAGTCTTGCAAGCTGGACGCTGCGTGTTGAGCAACTGACCAGGGCGGAAGCCGAAACCTATACGCCGAAGGAAAAAATCGAGTAGATAGACCTCCCGGTTCGATCGGCGGTATTGCCTTCCTCCCGACCATTGACCCGGCGCGGCTTCACCCCAACATCCTGTGTGAAGGATGTTATTGGAGTGCCTGTTTTAAGCCGATTATTCGTGGCGGGGGTGTTGTCAATCCATTTAAGAGTGGTCGTTTATGGAATACAAAGACTATTACGCTGTTTTGGGCATCGGCCGCAAGGCCACCCAGGATGAGATCAAGCGGGCTTACCGCAAGCTCGCCCGCAAGTACCATCCGGATGTCAGCAAGGAAGCCGATGCTGAAAAGAAATTCAAGGACCTCGGCGAGGCCTACGAGGTTCTGAAGGATCCGGAAAAGCGCATTGCCTATGATCAGCTGGGTTCAAACTGGAATTCCCAACAGGGTTTTCAACCGCCACCTGACTGGGGCTCCGGTTTTGAGTTTCACGGGTCACCGAGAGGCGCAGGCCGCGAACAGGATTTCAGTGATTTTTTTGAGTCGCTGTTCGGGCAGGCCAGGAGCCCGCGTGGCAGTAGCCGGGGGTTCCAAATGCAGGGTGAAGACCATCACGCCAAAATTCTCATCGATCTCGAAGACAGCTACCATGGCGCGTCCCGCTCAATTTCATTGCAGATGCCGGAAGTGACGGGTGACGGGCACGTGGTCAGCCGGAACCGGACATTGAAAGTCAACATTCCCAAGGGTGTCCGCCAGGGTCAGCAGATCCGTCTGAGCGGTCAGGGCGCCAAGGGGCATGGCAGCGGCAAGGCAGGGGATCTGTACCTGGAAATTGAATTTAACCCGCATCGTTTTTACCGCGTTGAAGGCGCTGATGTTTACCTCGAACTGCCGGTAGCCCCGTGGGAGGCGGCCCTGGGCGACAGCGTCAAGGTGCCGACACCATCCGGTGCAATCGACCTGAAGATCCCCGCGAATTCAAAGGCCGGTAAAAAATTGAGGTTGAAAGGACGGGGTATTCCTGCAAAAACTCCCGGTGACCTTTACGTCGTGTTGCAGATTGCCTTGCCACCCGCCGATGACGACAAATCAAGAGAGCTCTACCAACGTATGCGGGAGGAGATCAAGTTTGACCCGCGTGCAGCGATGGAGGTGGCCTGATCATGAGCAATGATAGCAATCAGGGACAGGTGCTTTTTGGCGAAGTCCTCGAAGAAAGTGATCTGATCAGCCTGGCCGAACTGTGCCGCAGTTGCACCGTTGAAACCCAAACCATCACCACGCTGGTGTCGGAAGGCATACTTGAACCGCGCGGCGGGGATGTCGAACACTGGCAGTTCAGCGTGGTCAGCCTGAGACGGGTGAGGACGGTCATTCACCTGCAGCGTGACCTGGGTGTCAACCTGGCAGGCGCTGCGCTGGCGCTGGATTTGCTGGATCGGATCGCGGAACTGGAACGCCGTTAGGCACGGCCATTAATGCCCCCATCCCCCGTGTATAACATCGTCGCGCGTATTCCTTTATTATGACCGTCCGAATGATTGCAGATGGATAACAGGAAATTCCGATGAAATATTTACTCAGTGCTTTATTGATCGTTTCCGCCGGCCTGGCATATGCCGATAGTTTTGATGCCACCGAGGCCAAGCTGAAAGCCGCGATGGCATCGGATATCAGGACCGATGCTGAAAAAGACCGTGACGCCAATCGCAAGCCGATCCAGACCCTGGAATTTTTTGGTCTGCGTGACAACATGAAAATCATCGAACTACTGCCGGGCGGTGGCTGGTACACCAAGCTGCTGGTACCCGTTGTGGCGGAAAATGGCGAATATTACGCAGCGCTCGGAACCGGCACGATTGCCAATTCGGTGCTCACCCTGCCGGGTTTTGAAGATGCACAGATTCTTGCAGCCGATTCAAAAGTGTTCAAAAAGGATGGTGCGCGTCTGTATACCGTTGAAACCAACGGTTTCGGCATTACCGGTGTGGACATGGTGCTGACATTTCGCAACTACCATAATTTTGACGCGGAAGGCCGCGCAGCCATGGACAAGGCCGCATTTGACGCCTTGAAATCGGGTGGTGTTTACGGCGTGGTCGATCATACCCGCCGCCACATGGAAGGGGATAATCCCGAGAATGTTCGCAGGGTTGACCCGGTCATGGCCATTTATGAAATTGAATCGGCCGGCTTCAGGTTTGCAGGTTATTCTGATCTGCATTACCGTCCCGATGACGAATTACGCTACGAGGTGGGACGCAAAACGGTTACCGGCAATACCGACCGTTTCACCCTGAAGTTCGTTAAACCCTAGTTCCTTAAACCCTGAATTTTCCCCACGACAGTGGGGGTTTGCAGGACCTATTGCGGTATTGAATTATAGTACCCCCGCTTTCGCGGGGTATTCTGCGTGCTTTTATACCGGGTTTTACTGGGCGCTCAATGTTTCACAAAGAGCGACGTTGTCGTTGGCTACGCGTTGTATGGGCACCGTGCCTTGCCGGTTGATTGACGGGATGTCGTATTCAACCATACCCGTGCTGCAATCCGCAAAAGTCAGCGTGATCGTGCCGCCATCGGTGCGCGTGATCGTGGATGCGGCGTCGAAAAGACCGCCTGATGCAAACTCGATGTCCAACACGGCCGTATTACCATTGATCGGACCAACGGCGGTCAGCCAGCGATGGCCGGGTGAACCGAGGTTGGCGGCTGACTCGTCTGCGGGCAGTTCCGTGTCATAGGTGAACCAGGCCAGGTTGACCACGCCGAGATTGGGAAATACGGTGATAAAAAATCCCTGGCCGCTGGTGACCGGGTTATACCAGCCGTCATTCAGACCGGCATTCATCACGAAGGTCGAATCCGGTGGTGCGGCATCCGCGCTGACGTCGGTCATCACGAGGTTTGCTTCGGTTATGTATTTTCCCGAGACATAGTTGATAACGGGCAATTCAGCAAAAGGACCGGCGAGCGTCGATGACCTGTAACTGGCTGATGGCGTCCGCCACGGCCATGCCGCTCGGTTACCCTGCCAAAAACGGTAAATCCGCCGTTTTGATTGTCGAGCAATGCCGAGTTGTCGGCGAGGTTGATAAACCACTGGCTGGTGGCGCTGTCAGGGTTTCCGTCGATCTTGGCCATGGCCACGGTGCCGCGTGTATTGGATATCTTGAATTCGTTATCAACCGGGGCAAACGGGATGATGCCCGGTGGATTTACGCCATTGAAGGTAAATCCGCCGCCCTGGATCACGAACCCGGGTACACTGCGGTGCATGAAGGACCTGTAGTACTTGTAATTTTGCACATAGTTGAGGAAATTGGCGACCGTCCTGGGCGCATCATCCGTTAACAATTCAATCTGAATGTCACCAAGCGGCGTCTCAATCAACGCGGTGTCCGCCAGCGTTGTGACCGGGATCGCCAGCAGGGCGGACACGGCAAACGTGGCGAGCAGGTTACGGGTAGTTTTTACAAATTTACTAGGCTTGGCTATCGACATCATCAGTGCTTCCGGGGTGTAAATATATGTTTTCAGGGGGGATGCAATATACCAGACCTGAAGAATCGTTCAAGGATTCCATTTGACCAGGATCAGTTGAACTGCTAATAGTGAGTCACGGTCTTATATTTAGATATAATATTAAACAACGTACCGGGGCATCATCATGAAAAAAGCAGTTCCTGTCGTAGTGCTCATCCTCTTCTTCGGCGGCGCCGCCTGGTGGTCGCTGACAAAGCCGCCTGAAGTGATCCATGAACTGCCGCCACCTCAAGTCGCCCCGGTTCAGCCGGCAACTGAACAGCCACTGCCGGCGCCGGCAAACACCACGGTTTACAGCGAACCTGAAATCGAGCCCGAGGTACCGCCGGAACCACTGCCGGCGCTGGCTGAAAGCGATACCGATATTACCCAGGCCCTGGCGGATATCGCCGGTAGTGCCCGCCTGGCGGATTACCTGGTCGATGACCAACTCATCAGCAGGGTGGTGGCGTCAATCGACAGCCTGACCTCCCGCCAGGTGCCTGTTCACATCAACCCGGTGAGACCCGCAGGAGACAAATTCATCGTCGATACCGAGGGCGATGACCTGGTTTTGAGCCCGGAGAATTTTGCCCGCTACGATGGCTATGTCGCGCTGCTGCGGGATATGGATAGCGACGCGCTGGTATCAACCTATCGTCATTATTATCCGCTGTTCGAGCAGGCCTGGGAGGAAAACGGCGGCGAGGGAGCATTCAACGACCGCCTCGTTGCAGTGATCGATAACCTGTTGGCAGCACCGGATCCGGCGGGTCCTGTTTACCTGGTCAAACCCGAGGCCGTTTACCTGTTTGAAGATCCGCAACTGGAGGCCATGACGGCGGGGCAGAAGGTGCTGGTGCGCATGGGTAGCGCAAATGCTGCCGTGGTCAGGGAGAAACTGAAAGAGATCAGGGCGTTGTTGAATGCCCAGGACGGGTAATTACGAAAAGTAATGATGGCGGGAGGATTTGCCCGCCCGGGGCCGGCGTTAAACGATATGTTTCCGGCCGATCTCGTCGATATTCCTGCAGCCGATCAGTCCCATACCCCTTACGATCTCGGCGCGCAGCAGTTCCACCGCCTTGTTGACACCGGCCTGGCCGCCGGCTGCAAGGCCGTACAGGTAAGGTCTGCCCATCGAACAGGCGGTGGCGCCGCGGGCCAGCGCTTTGAGCACGTGCGTGCCCCTGCGGATACCGCCGTCACAGATGACTTCGCACTCACCACCGACCTCGTCAAGGATCGGGCCGAGCGCATCAAAGGCTGACAGGGTGCCATCCAGTTGACGGCCGCCATGGTTTGAAACCATGATGGCGGTGACGCCGCGATCGACTGCCTTGCGGGCGTCGGCGGGTGACAGAATACCCTTGATGGCAAACGGACCGCCCCATTCGGCAATCATCCACTCGAGGTCTTTCCAGGTAACCGACGGGTCAAACTGGCTGGCGATGTATTCGATCAACGAGGTGTTTTGCGAACTGCCCTCGGGAATCTTGTGCGCGACGTTGGCAAGTATGGCTTTCGGGTGGGTCAGGGCACGGTAGACCCAGCCCGGCCTGGCGGCGAAACCGATGATACCGGCGAGATTGAGCTTCGGCGGCATGCTGAAACCATAACGTAGTTCACGTTCACGGTTACCCGCCACCGGGATGTCCACGGTCAGTGTCAGCGCGTCATAGTTCGCGTCCTTGCAACGCTGGATAAACTCGCGTGTCAGGCTGCGGTCCTTCATGACGTAAATCTGGAAACACTTCGGCCCGTTACAGGCGCCGGCCACGTCCTCGATGCTGGTCGAGCCGACGGTGGACAGGCAATAATAGGTGCCGGCCGCCGCCGCCGCTTTTGATACCGCGGTTTCACCATCGTGATGAAACAGGCGGGTCATGCCGGTGGGTGCGAGGAATAGCGGCATTGAAATCTCGCGGCCCAGTACCTTCGTGGTGGTATCGATTTTAGCCATATCGACCAGGTATTCGGGCACCAGCCTGACGCTGTCAAACGCCTTTGCATTGCCCAGCACATTGGTTTCGTCGTCGGCCCCGCCGTCGATGTAATTGAACAGCGGCTTGGGCAGTTTCCTCCTGGCTATTTTCCGCAAGTCTTCAATATTGAAAACTTTATCGAGACTGGACATGGACGCTCATCCTTTTCGCTTGTCGTTGTAAACCGGTGCTGTTACACGGGCGCCTTGCTCAAATCGCGCACGCCACCCTGGTCGGCGCTGCTGGCGAACACGGCATAGGCGCGCAGGGCCTGGCTGACCCGCCTCCGCCGTGGCGCCGCCGGCCGGTAACCACTGGCTTCAAGCTTTAAACGCCGTGCGGCCAGTTCATCCGGCGCGACTTCAAGGTTGATACTGCGCGCCGGGATGTCGATGCTGATGGTATCGCCTTCCTCGACCAGCGCGATCAGACCGCCGCTGGCGGCTTCGGGCGAAACGTGACCGATCGAGAGTCCGCCGGTCGCACCGGAAAAGCGTCCGTCCGTAATCAGTGCGCAGGTTTCCCCGAGCCCCTTGGACTTGATGGCCATGGTGGGCCCGAGCATTTCCTGCATACCGGGTCCGCCACGCGGACCTTCATAGCGGATGATGACGATATCGCCGGGCTTGATCTCATCGGCGAGTATCGCCTCGTTGGCGACTTCCATTTCCTCGAATACCCGCGCCTGCCCGCTGTAGCGGTACATGCTGCGGGCAACTGCGGCGGTTTTGACAATACAGCCCTTTTCGGCGAGGTTGCCGTAGAGCACGGCGAGACCGCCTTCTGAATTGTAAGCGTGTTCCAGGTCACGGATACAGCCGCCTTTGCGGTCGAGATCGGGCTCCCAGTGATTGTCCTGGGAGAACGGTTTGGTGGTGCGAATACCACCGGGTGCGGCGCTATACAGACGCGCCGCATCGTTTTCCTTGCTCCGGCCGATATCCCATTTGGCCAGGGCATCAGCGAGACTGGCGCTGTGCACCATCGGCACCCCGGTATTGAGCAGACCGCCTTTTTCCAGCTCACCCATGACCGACATCATGCCACCGGCGCGGTGCACGTCCTCCATGAAGTAATCATGGGTCGAAGGCGAAACCTTGCACAGGTGCGGGATGCGTCTCGACATGGCGTCGATATGCGACATTTTGAAGTCGACCTCGGCTTCCTGGGCGGCGGCGAGCAGATGCAATATGGTGTTGGTGGAACCACCCATGGCAATGTCGACCGCCATCGCGTTGCTGAAGGCTGCAAAACTGGCAATGGATCTCGGCAGTACGCTGTCGTCGTCCTCACGGTAGTAGCGATTGGCCAGTTCGACGATCAGGCGTCCCGCTTCCAGGAACAGCGCACCGCGGTCGCGGTGGGTGGCCAGCAGCGAACCGTTACCGGGCAGTGAAAGACCCAGCGCCTCGGTCAGGCAGTTCATCGAATTGGCCGTGAACATGCCGGAACAACTGCCGCAGGTCGGGCAGGCGCTGTCTTCGACATCCTCGAGGCTATTGCCCGGATAGGCGTCCATGTTCACCGCGCCCGAGAAGGCATCGGTGAGATCGACCCGCAGAACCGGTTTGCCGCCGTTTTCCATGCGGCCTGCCTCCATCGGTCCGCCGGAGACAAACACCGTCGGAATATTCAGACGCAGGGCGGCATTGAGCATACCGGGTGTGATCTTGTCGCAGTTGGATATACATACCAGCGCGTCGGCACAATGGGCATTGACCATGTATTCCACACTGTCGGCGATCAGGTCGCGGCTGGGCAATGAATACAACATGCCGTCGTGGCCCATCGCGATACCGTCATCGACGGCGATGGTGTTGAATTCCTTTGATACGCCACCCGCCTTGGCGATTTCGCTGGCAACCAGGCTGCCGACGTTCTGCAGGTGTACGTGTCCCGGCACGAATTGTGTAAAGGAATTGGCGATGGCGATAATGGGTTTGCCAAAGTCGCCGCTTTGCATGCCGGTGGCACGCCACAGCGAACGGGAAGCCGCTGCCCGGTTACCACTGGTGGTCGTATCTGATCGTAAAGGTTTCATATTGCAAGCTTCAAACAGGTTAAAAAGGTAAAATATACACGATTCGGAATCGTACCACTCATTGAGGGTAACGGCTTCCCATTCCGCTTAAATATGTTGCTGGAATTTGACTGCCCGGGTCGATTGACACCCGCATTTTTACCAGGATATCTGCGCTCCATGGGTCCATTGAAAGGTTACAAAATCATAGAAATTGCCGGTATCGGACCCGGTCAGTTCGCCGGCATGCTATTGGCCGACATGGGCGCCAGCGTGGTGCGTATCGAACGCCCGCGCAATGAAGAGCCGATTTTTGCGGCACATGCCCGTTTCAATATCATGAACCGGAGCCGGCCTTCGGTCGTTGTGGATCTTAAAACACCACAGGGTGCGCAGCTGGTACTGGACCTGTGCGCCGGCGCGGATGCGATTTTCGAAGGCTTCCGCCCGGGCGTGATGGAGCGCCTGGGTCTGGGTCCGGACGCGTGCATGGAGCGCAATCCAAAACTCGTCTATGGCCGCATGACCGGTTGGGGTCAGCAGGGTCCGCTGGCCGAAACCGCCGGTCACGATGCAAACTTCATCGGCCTGGCGGGCGTTTACGGGGCGATTGGCGAGAAGGACGGGGATCCGGTTTATCCACTGAACCTGGTCGGCGACATGGGTGGCGGTGGCGCCTATCTCGTCATCGGCCTGTTGTCGGCCATGCTGGAGGCTGCAAAATCGGGCCGCGGGCAGGTGATCGATGCTGCCATGGTCGATGGCGCCGCTTCGCAGATGGCCTCGATCTGGGGTTTCAAGGCAGCAGGCGCATGGAAGGATGAACGCGGCAGTAATATCCTCGACGGCGGCGCACCTTTTTATACGGCCTATCGCACCCGTGATGGTTTGCATATGGCCGTCGGACCGATTGAACACCGCTTCTACCGCAACCTGCTCGACGTGCTCGGTCTCGACGACATTGATCCGGCCTGCCAGCACGACCAGTCGCAGTGGCCATATGTCAGGCAGCGTATACAGGCGGTGTTTGCAACCCGCACGCGGGACGAGTGGTGCGAGCATCTCGAAGGTACCCAAACCTGCTGTACGCCAATTTTGCACCTGTCCGAGGTCGCCGGCCATCCACACAATGTTGAACGTCGGGCTTACCTGAGCGTGGAAGGCGTTACCCAGCCGGCCCCGGCGCCACGTTTCTCGCGCACGGTGTCTGAAATCGGCAGTGCGGCCGGAGCCGTACGGTCTGATCTTTATGAGGTTCTGCGGGACTGGGGTGCATCCGATGAAGTCCTCGCAAGCATAGCAAGGGAAATCCAGGCATGAAATCAAGCATGAGTTATGTATGCGGAACCAGTGACAAACCGCTCCTGTACCAGACGATTGGCGACGCCATTGACCGGGCAGTTGAACAATGGGGTGACAAGGAAGCCATCGTTGTCCGCCACCAGCACATCCGCTGGTCCTACCGGGAGTTGGGTGCCGCGATCGACGCCTTTGCCGCCGGTCTGCTGGCGCTGGACTTACAGCCAGGTGACCGGGTCGGAATCTGGTCACCGAATAACATCGAATGGATTATTACGCAGTTTGCCACCGCCAGGGCCGGCCTGATCCTGGTCAATATCAACCCGGCCTACCGCAAGGCCGAGCTCACTTACACGCTCAACAAGGTAGCCTGCAAGGCGTTAATCCTGGCCCGCGAGTTCAAGAGCAGCTTTTACGTCGGGATGTTGCGGGACATAGCACCCGCCATAAGCACCTCCCACGCAGGGCAGTTGAACCTTCCGGCACTGCCTGCGCTCCGCTCGCTGATCGTGATCAGCGATGAACCGGTTGCGGGCATGTTCCGCTTTGCTGACATCGCCGCCATGGCGCCGGCCGATGCGACTGCGCAATTGGCCGAACGCGCACGTACGAGCCAGCCGGATGACGCGATCAATATACAGTTCACCAGTGGCACCACCGGTCTGCCAAAAGGCGCGACGCTGACGCATTTCAATGTTTTGAACAACGGCTTTTTCGTCGGCGAAGCCATGCAACTGACCCACCGCGACCGCCTCTGCATTCCGGTGCCGCTTTACCATTGCTTCGGCATGGTGCTGGGGGTGCTCGCCTGCGTGACCCACGGTGCGGCGATGATCTTTCCCTCCGAGGGTTTTGAACCAGGCGCGGTGCTTGAGGCGGTGAGCGAAGAACGCTGCACCGGCCTGCACGGCGTGCCAACGATGTTTATCGCCGAACTGGAGCATGCGGATTTTGCAGGTTTTGATTTCAGCCACCTGCGCACCGGCATCATGGCCGGCGCACCCTGTCCGATCGAGGTCATGCGCAAGGTCATCAGCAAGATGAACATGACGGAAGTGACGATTTGCTATGGCATGACCGAAACCAGCCCGGTCAGTTTTCAGAGCGCCACCGACGACCCGCTGGAAAAGCGGGTTGCAACCGTCGGGCGGATTCATCCGCACGTGCAGGTCAAGATCATCGACGAGCATGGCCGGGTGGTGCCGCGTGGCACCTCGGGAGAACTCTGTACCCGCGGTTACAGTGTCATGCTCGGCTACTGGGGTGACGAGGAAAAGACAAAAGAGGACATCGACCAGGCAGGCTGGATGCACACCGGTGACCTGGCGGTGATCGATGCGGATGGTTATTGCGACATCGTCGGCCGGGTCAAGGACATGATCATCCGCGGCGGCGAAAACATTTATCCGCGCGAGATCGAGGAATATTTGTACCAGCATCCGAAAATCCAGCAGGCGGCGGTTTTTGGCGTGCCGGACGAAAAGTATGGTGAGGCCGTTGCGGCCTGGGTCAAATTGCAGGACGGCGAAACTGCCGATGCAGAGGAGATCCGCGCTTTTTGCAGTGAGCAGATTGCCCATTACAAGGTGCCAAAATACATCATCATCGTGGATGAGTTTCCGATGACGGTCACCGGCAAGATTCAAAAATTCATCATGCGTGACAAGACAATAGGTCAGCTTTAGCGCGTTTCACCTTTAATTTGGCCCGATTAGCCCCATCTGCTTCAGATGGCTGAGAAAATTACCACCGAGCGTCCCAAGGGCAGTTCACTCAAACCTTTAAGCGCGCTGGTTCCATTTATCCTCGCGTACCGTGGCGTGCTGATTTCCGGTCTGATTTCATTGCTGGTGGCCTCCGCCGCCATGCTGGCGCTGCCGGTGGCCCTGCGCTACCTGGTAGACAATGGTTTCGCCACCAACGATGTGGGCACGATCAACCGCTATTTCGGCTGGTTCTTTGCAGCGGCGGCGGTCTTTGGTGGTTTTGCAGCACTTCGCTATTATCTCGTTTCCTGGCTGGGCGAACGGGTGGTAGCCGATATACGTACCCAGGTTTATGACCGGGTTATCCGTATGGACCCGACTTTCTTCGAAACCACGCGCACCGGTGAGGTTTTGTCACGTTTAACCGCCGATACGACGCTGGTGCAAAGTGTTTCAGGCGTCAGTCTTTCCATCGCCCTGCGCGCCACGGTCAACCTGTTGGGCGGTCTCGTCATGCTGGCTTTGACCAGTGTGCAATTGACCATCTATATCATGCTGGGTGTTCCCGTGGTGATATTGCCAATGATCATCGTCGGGCGGCGTATAAGGAGCCAGTCACGGGTCACCCAGGACCGCGTCGCGGATACCAGCGGCCTGGCGGACGAGACCCTCAATGCCATTCAGACGGTGCAGGCCTTTACCCTCGAACCCCTGCAGAGCGAGCGTTACAGCCAGGCGGTGGCGGAAAGTTTCAAGGCCGCCGTGCGACGGGTACGCACCCGTGCATTCCTGACAGCATTGGGCATCACCCTGGTGTTTGGCGCCATCACGATCATCTTGTGGTCTGGATCAAGGGCGGTGCTGGCCGGTACGATGAGCGGCGGCGAACTGGCGCAGTTTTTGATGTACTCGTTGTTTGTTGGCTCATCAGCTGCCGGTCTGAGTGAAGTCTGGGGTGAGGTCCAGCGTGGGGCCGGGGCCATGGAGCGTCTCTCGGAATTGCTGGTTGCGCAACCGGTCATCCGCACACCCGACAACCCCGTATCGTTGCCCGCGCGGGTCAAGGGTTCGATCGCATTCCGGAATCTCAGGTTTCACTATCCATCAAGACCTGATACGGCAGCCCTGGAAGACTTTTCCCTGGAGATCAAGGCGGGCGAGACGGTGGCTTTCGTCGGTCCATCGGGGGGTGGCAAAAGCACCAGTTTCCAGATGTTGTTACGGTTTTATGATCCGCAGGCCGGTGACGTCGAAATTGACGGTATCAACATCGCGCGATTGTCACCCACGGCGTTGAGACAGCAGATCGCGCTGGTGCCACAGGAAACGGTCCTTTTTGGTGACAGCGCCCGTGAAAACATACGTTATGGGCGGCCAGGCGCCAGCAATTTCGAAGTCGAGCAGGCCGCCGTCGCGGCGGCCGCGGATGAATTCATAACCGCCCTGCCGGATGGTTACGACACGTTTCTCGGTGAACGCGGTACGCGTTTGTCAGGTGGCCAGCGCCAGCGTATCGCGATTGCGCGGGCGATTCTGAAAGACCCGCCCATCCTGTTGCTGGATGAGGCGACCAGTTCGCTGGACGCGGAAAGTGAGCGCCTGGTGCAGATGGCCCTCGAGGGCCTTATGCAGAACCGTACCACGCTGGTCATTGCGCACCGTCTGTCGACCGTCAAAAAAGTGGACCGCATCGTGGTGCTGGACCAGGGTCGCATCGTTGCCATCGGCAACCACGATGAGCTGATGCAAAGCAGCGAGTTGTATGCCAGGCTGGCAAAACTTCAATTCGGTGATGGCCACACAGGGCCAACCGCACCGCTCACGGGTTAACGATCTGGGTCAGTTGCGCGCTGGTATTTGTGCAGGGGATTTCGCCAGGTCTGCAAAATGACACAATCGGGTTAAACTATGTCTGAGACACGACACGTTAAAGGGATCGAATAATGAACGACGTCACGTTACGTGAAACACCCCTCAGGTTTACTTCCAGCCTTGAACAGGGGGATGAAGCACGTAAAGCCGATACATTGAACCTGCTCCCTTACGCGGAAGCGATGCGCGACTTCATACACGAGTGTGAAACGCCGATAAGCATCGGTATCCAGGGTGAATGGGGTATCGGGCGCACCAGCCTGCTGAACATGCTGCGCGGCAGCAAGCAAAGCCGGCAGTCCGGTTTGCTGGATGCCAGCCTGTGCAGATCCATCAGCCTGGATAGCTGGCCCTACGCGCAATTTGACCAGGATGGCAACGTGGCCGTGGCCTGTTTATATGCGCTGGCCCAGGAACTCGGGCAGGTGCTGGAACAGGAGCCCGGCATCGACGCGGCGGAGGTAAAATTACGCCTCGAGTCCGCCAACCACAAGCTCCTTACGGTCATGCACGAGATCCGGGAACTCAAACAGGGCCGGACCGGTACACCCAAAAGCGGAAATTCGTATATTGATATTTCCGGCTATATGCTGTCATTCAGATCTGAATTTGAAAAGCTTGTTTCACTCTGGGCGCAAAGCGGTGACGGCCGCCGCCTGGTCATTTTTGTCGACGACCTGGACCGTATCCGCCCGGCTATGGCGCTGGAACTGCTCGAGGCCATCAAGAATTTTATCGACGTGCCCGGTTGTGTCTTTGTCATGACCCTGGATTACGAAGTGGTGCAGCGCGGCATGCTGGAAAAGCTTGGCCGGGATTTGCAGATGGCCAGCGGCAAGGCATTTTTCGACAAGATTATCCAATTGCCCTTTGTCGTGCCAACCACATCCTACCAACTGGATGAATACATCAGCGACCTCCTGAAAAAGGCCGGTCTGCCCAGTGTGGACAAGGACTGCGGTGACCCTGAGAGCCGGCAGTATTTTCTCGATATCACCCGTTTCACAGTCGGGCGCAATCCGCGTGGTATCAAGCGTGTGGTCAACTACATGAACCTGCTTGAGCGTATTCACCGCCACAATTCCGGGCGTGAAACCACGGACGCGGAATGCAAAATCCTGTTTGCGCTGGTGAGCATGCAGATCGCCTGGCCGGAACTGTTTCAGTACTTTATACGAGATCCCTCGGTTGGCTCGGTCACCAGTCTGCAGAGTTGGGATTTTCTTGACAGCTTGCCCGAGGTGAACAGCCTGTTCGAACGGTCGCCCGACAGGGAATTGGTCAAAAACGCCATTTCAGCCTTTCTTGACACGCTTTTCAGCCTGTTGGACGTCAATGGCGATGGACAGATCGACAGCAAGGAATTGCAACCGGTTCTGAATGTCATGGAACTGGCCAAAATGACCAATACGCAATCCCGCGAGCGGCCACGTGAATGGATCGTACGCAGGATAATTGAAAACAATGTCGATGCCAGTCCGCTGGTTAATACATTCCTCGAAAATGTCTTCAAGAAGTCGATCTGGTATCAGGGCACCGAGATCAGGTACCACCGGGCCGGACCCCGCTATGTAACCCTGGTGCATAACCGGCGTCAGATAGGCACCATCGTCAGTTTGAAAACAGAACCGTTTGTCTTCCGTCTGGCCATGTCGCCTGAGCGTGTGATGTCTGCGATGAAGGACTACTGGAACAGCAAACAGACCGTGAAAAAGGAAGCCATTGTACTGGTGCGCAACACCTTCGGAACCGAGGCCTCGCTGACCGGCTACGGTGACACGCTGGTGGATTTCAGCAAGATGACCTACATGGCGAGCACGGACGCCATCAAGCTGTTGAACGTCATGTACCAGATCGTCACCGAAGGCAACAACTGAGTGCGCGATGGCGCAAAAGCAACGGGCTGATCCCGCACAACACATACGCACTCAGGCTTATCGCCAATCGGTGCCGCTTCATTGCTGTCCCACTTGATCGAAATTCCCTATGCTCAAGTAAAGTAAAGGCTCCAAACCAGTTTGCTTGGTGTGGACCACACTTGGACCTTGTTTCGATTTCAGCGTGGGCGCCAAGGCCATGCAGTACCTTGCTTCAGGACTCGCTGTGAACCATCCATGGGCGCTCGATACTCGACTTCCTGTCTCGTACGGTCCTGAAGCAAGGTACTGCATACCCTCGCCGCTGTACGTAGTCGTAGGTCAATGGTTTCTAACAGATTTGCACGGCGGTTGACGGACGCTGGGGTGGGTAGTTATTACCAGGACCGTACGAGGCAGGAAGCCGAGTATCGAGCGACACAAGGATGTGCTTGAGCGAGTCCTGGTAATAACTACCCACCCCAGCGTCCCCCCCACCAGATAAAGTGAGACCGCAGAGACGCCGTGTCAGCGTGGTACGTCGGATTTTTCCAGACGCGCAGGAATGGGAACCTGGCAGACATCCAGCACCGCGGGTGGTTTGTGATAGAAAAATTTCTGGTTGCGGTCGCGGCGGTCATCGAGCATTTTTATGAAGCCCGGGCTGTTGGTATCGGCCACGTAGATATCCAGGCGCTGTGCCTTTTCGAGCGAGGACGCCAGGCGCATACGCTTGATCCAGCTGCGCTCGAGGTCCTCTTCTATGATGCCGTTCTTGAGTGCCGGGCCGCGCTTGATGCGTTGCACGACATCCATGCCCCACACCACGCGGCCGAATACCGTCAGGTTGCGGTCGAGGTAACGCGGGGCCTGGCCGATGACGATATAGAAATCGGTTGAACCGCTGTCGGGGTCGTCATTGCGCGCCATGGCGACGGTGCCGGGACAATGGGTCAGCCAGACCTTGCCGGCCTGGTCGTCATCACGTGCAGCAGGAAAGCCGTCGATAAAACCGGTGTAGGCGGCGAACAGGTCGTTGCTTTGTACCGCTGTCCATGACATCGGCGTCCAGTTTTTTGCCTCTTCCTCATCTTTGGGTTTAAGCGGCCAGTCAATTTCGAATTCGGCTTTCAGTGGTTTGGCAGTCTGGCTGCCGTCGATGTCGCTTTCATCACCGGCCTGGGCGACAAAGCCATCGATGACCCGGTAAAAACTCGTACCCATGTAGAACCGGTCCGCGATGAGTTGCTTGAAATGTTCGACCGTTTTCGGCGCGAAAACCGGGTTCAGCTGGATGACCACGGTGCCATCCTGCATCTCCAGGTAGACGGTATTTTCCGGGTCCAGCGCGTTCCAGATCAGGTCATCCTGCGCAAGGCAGGAAAGCGGGATGGACATCAGTCCAGCGAATAGAATCCGGCGCAGGCCGGACGGTTTGAGAGAATTGAGCATCATGTCACCGGTATTCCAGAGCATACCGGTAACATTCTAATTGAAATGCCCCTGGGCCGCACACAGCGACCGGCGCAAATCAGGGCATCTGGATCTTGCTGTTGTCCCTGCCCGGCACCACGATGGAAGATGCCTGTTGACGTTGCATTTCCTTCAGTTCTTCCATGGTCCTTTCCACCGCTTCTTTGGCTGCTTCGCCGAACCCGGCAACCGCGCCTGCCAGCGTGTCGCTTTCAATTTCGAAAGACAGGGGCAATGCGCCGCCCGGGGTCATGATCTGGGTGGAGCCGATGTATTGAACCGACCGGCTGGTATCGGCTTCACCGTCAAGCGTCACCGGTATCAGTTTGCGGATCGAACCAATACGGCCGTCAGTGTAGACTTCTTCACGGGTGAACGAAGCGGGGTCCATTTTGATTTCGGGGATGTTATCCATCTGACTCATAATCTTTTCCTGTGTTGGCAAAATTACCAAGTGGGGTCTGAGCCTGGAAAAGGCAACCGGCCGGCATGTCTTGCTGATACATGAGCTTGTCGAACTATAATGGGTTTAGTAACAACGGCGGAGATTTTCGCACAACAGGAGCGGTATTCATGACGGATATTCACACAGAGGAAATTACCTACCCGGCAGACGGTGTTGAAATGAAGGCTTACATCGCCTGGGATGCCGATATGCCCGGGCCAAGACCCGGAGTGCTGGTCGTACACGAGTGGTGGGGACGCAATGAATACGCAAAACGGCGCGCACATATGCTGGCGGAGGCCGGTTATACCGGCATGGCGCTGGATCTGTATGGATGGGGCCGCACCGCGGCCGACCGCGAGGAGGCGGCGAGCCTGATGAACGCCCGTATTGCAGATATGGAGGGCACCCGCAAGCGCTTCCTGGCGGCCCTTGAGGTACTGAAGACGCATGCCACGGTCGACGCCGCGCGCACCGGCGCCATCGGTTATTGTTTTGGCGGCGGCGTGGTTACCCACATGGCCCGGATGGGAGCGCCATTGCTGCTAACCGGTTCATTCCATGGCGCCGTTGGCCTGGCTGCGGTCGATGGCCCGGGGCGCTTCGATTGCCGGATCATGGTGTATAACGGTGAGGCGGACACCCTGGTCAGTGAGGAACAGATAAAGGGCTTTAAATCGGTCATGCAAAAAACCGGCGGACATTATGATTTCATCCAGCTACCCGGAGCCCTGCACGGATTCAGCAATCCGCAGGCGACCGCCAACGGCGAAAAATACGGATTGCCGCTGGCTTATAACCCGTTGGCGGATGAAAGCTCCTGGGCGCACTTTCGTCTGACGATGGAACACGTGTTTGCCGAATAAGGTTCGATGGGGTCCCGATGTTGTATGATCGGATTTGTAGCAAGGTGATTTGACCAGGAGAAATGACGCATGACCGATGAAGTGAAAGGCAAAGCACTGGGTGTCGGCGGAGTGTTTTTCCGTTCGCCCGATCCGACCCGGTTGGCCGGTTGGTACCGCGATACGCTCGGGCTGGAGATTGAAAACTGGGGTGCGACACACGGCACAAGTTTTGCGCCTGAATCCATGCCGGTCAACGCTTTTACGGTGTGGAGCATATTTGCCTCGGACACCCAATACTTTGGTGACCCCCGCCAGTCGTTCATGATCAACCTGGTGGTCGATGACCTGGATGCCGCGCTGGCCAACGTCCGTGCAGCGGGCGGCAAGGTCATTCCGGAAAAAGAGGAACACGATTTCGGCCGGTTTGGCTGGATCATCGATCCGGACGGCAACCGTGTCGAATTGTGGGAGCCACCCGAAAAAATGCCGGAAGAACCGGAAGAAAGTGAGTGAGCCAGACGTTTGAAACCCTGGCCAGGCGTATCGATGAGCTGGAAAGCCAGGTAGCTTTTCAGGACGAACTGATCGAGAGTCTCAACGCCACGGTTGCCAAGCAGGATTTTGAACTCCTCGAATTGAAACATCAGTTCGGGCGGATTTCAGAACGTTTGAAGGAAATCGGCGAGACTGCCGCAGGCTCCGTGCCGCAGGATGAAACCCCGCCGCATTACTGAAAGTCGCATCAATTTGTCAGCCGCGGATGCAGTTTCAAACCTGGTCCGACGATCATGTTTTTGCCGCCACCATGCGCCCCGGCGGCGGCAAAGATTTCTGACAGCTTTCAGACAGTCTTACGCTTGCGTATTACCAGCCACCCCAGGCTCAGAAGCAATGCAGCCAGCAACATCAAGGACCATTGCGACGAAGCAGGTATTGGCGCTGAGCTTGCTGCTGCAACGACGCTGTTACCAAAAATTACGTTGTCGACCGTCGGAAAATCGGGGGGATCGAGTTGCAGACTGCCCAGATCAGCGGAATCAGATATCCAGCCATAGAAAGTTGAACCGGCGAGGCCCAGGTCGTTGTTATCCGCAACCGAGCGTACGCCACTGGCTACGATGGTTCCAAATTCATCACGAAGGGTAAGGTTGATTTGGCCGGCGCCAAACAATAGGCCCATGTCCATTCCCAGCGCGTTGTAGCCAGGTTGAAGGGTGTACAGGGTGATCTGATCATTTTGATCACCGATCTGGCCGGAGGGAGCACCAAAACTTCCATTGATGTCAGTCGCCCATACGGAGCCGGAGTTTGCAACGTTCAGATCGCCGAAATCGACGCTCACACCCAAGCTTAAGTTGGCATCCGTCAGTCCTTCGAACTCCAGAAGCGTTGAAGATTGCAGCGCAGCTTCGAAAGAGGCACGGTCGCTATACTCGACTACCGCGGCTTGAACAATGTTTGCCAGGCTCATCGCCGCGATAAAAACAATGGCTTTAAGTTTCATTTTTTCTTGCACTCCCCAGTTTATTGAGAAATTTATTTTTAATTAGAACGCAGTTTCCAGGACAGGTTAACAGATAACTATAATTAACTGCACCTCATTTTTCCGCGAACGAAGTATGCGCAGCTAAGCCACGGCCATCTCCCGGCATGTTACGTTTGAAAGCAGCACAGAAGCTGATCTGGTTTGGATTTGGAGATGCACCCGGTAAATCTGAACCTTGAAGCCAGGGCCGGTCTTTGCCATCCGGGGGCGGTTTCCCTCGAATCAGTTGATGGGGGTTTCCAGTTGTTGCAGCGCCGTGTTCAAGGCGTCCGCGGCATCCGTCTTGATGTCGGGTTTGATCCCGGTACCCTCGATCCGGCCGTTTTTTACCGAGTAGTAATCCGCAATGGGCAGGCTCAGGTGAAAGCCGCCGGGGATGTCGAACATCTTTTGTGAAAGCATCTCGCCGGCGGTGTTTTCACCGATGACCAGCGCCCGTCCCGAGCCACTCAGCGCATCGGTTGCCAGTTCGGCGGCGCTCGCGGTGCGTTTGCTCGTCAGGACGTAAACCGGTCCGGTGAAAACGGGTTCAGCCGGTGTAAAACTGAGGCCGGTCAGGGCATTTTCCTGGACGTCGGCCCAAAAGGCGGTTATCGACCATCCCTCCCAGGGTGCAACGGTCTGCATCTCGGCCGGGCTTGGCGGTCCGTGGTGAATGGCGTTCCATTTCCGGGAAACGAAGGCACCGGCAGCATATGGCGCACTCAGCAAATGCGCGACCAGTGGACGCACGGCGAAGGCGCCGCCGACATTCTCGCGAAGATCGATTATCAGCGCACCGGTATCGTGGCTGGCGATCTCGACATAGGCGGCGTCGATTTCCTCAATCGTATCCAGACCCATCATGGTATTCACCGTGAGTATCGCGACATTATCCATCCACGTCAGTTGCGCGCCTCCGCCACCGACACGCAGGGTGTCGAGATAGTTTGCCAGGTTGGCTGCCGTTTGTTGCGACTTCCTGAATTCAACATGCGAAAACGGGCCGTCTTGCCAGATTTCCCGGAAGCCATCGATAAATGCTTCATCGGAAGTTGCGCTTAAAGCCAGGGCATCGACTTGAGCCTCGACCTGCCGGTAAGCGGGCGTATCAAGCTCGGCCGGATCGTAGAGCCAGGTATGCAGGGTCTTGTTGATCGCTGCGGCGACTGCGGGGTAATCGGTTTTCTGGACGGCGGTCCCGTCGGCGTTTGCGAACGAAAATATGCAAAGAAAACACGCTACAAAAATAGTTGACTTCATAAACATAATTGCTCTCGCGTCGAGTTGCTTTTTAACGGAAAAATGAAACTGAGCCACTGCTGTCCCACTTAATCTGTCAGGTGGGGGGAAGCTGGGGTGGGTGGTTCTTACCAGGACACGCCCATGAACCCATCCCTGGGGGGCTCGATACTCGGCTCCTGCCTCGTACGGTCCTGGTAATAACCGCCCACCCCAGCTTCTACTGACCGCCGTGCACATCCATCAGAATCCATTGACCGATGATTTGCCACGTAGCCGAGGGGGAGTAGTGTCCTGTTTCAGGACCGTGCGAGACAGGAGTCGAGCCCGAATCCCCATGGATGGGTTAACGATGTGTCCTGAAACAGGACACTACTTCCCCTCGGCGCCCATACAGATATCGACTCAATTTCCATCCGTGGTCAGTACCAGGTGATCCTTAACGGGGTCCTCATTTGAGTATAGTGAATTTAAATTAAGTGGGACAGCAATAGAACCTGACCCCGCTTCTGGTTACATGGGTATTTGCAGGGGTTCTTCCTGCATCCGGCCCAATTGCTCACGCAGACCCAGGATCAGGTCTTCCCAGTAGCGCGGTGCGCCGAACCACGGGAATGCGATGGGGAAGGCCGGATCCTGCCAGCGTTTCGCCAGCCAGGCGGCGTGGTGAAGCATGCGCAGCGTGCGCAGGGCTTCGATCAGGTTAAGTTCACGCCGGTTAAAATGGTAAAACTGCGTATAACCCTCCAGCACGTCTTTCATCTGCTCTGCCATTTCATAGCTATCGCCGGATAACAGCATCCACAGATCCTGCACGGCGGGACCGCTGCGGCAGTCATCGAGATCGACAAACAACGGACCATCCCGCCACAGGATGTTGCCGGGGTGGCAATCACCGTGCAGGCGTATCCTGCTGAACTTGCCGGCTCGTTTGAATGAGGCCTCGATTGAAATCAGCAGGTCGTCGGCCAGGCTGGAGAACGCGGTTTCGAGGTGTGGCGGCAGCCAGTTGCCATCGATCAATGCCTTGACCGATTCGTAACCAAAGTTCTGGACCGTGAGTTCAGGCCGCGAAATGAAGGGCTTCTCGGCGCCCACGGAGTGTATACGGCCGAGAAAACGGCCCAGCCAGACCCGTGTACTTTTTTGATCCAGTTCCGGCGCATGTCCGCCATGCCGTTTGAACAGCGCGAACCGGAAGCCATTATGTTCGTGCAGGGTTTGCCCGTTGATCTCAAGTGGTGGGATCAGCGGTATTTCTGCATCCGCAATCTCGAGTGCGAAAGCGTGCTCTTCGAGAATCTGCTCTTTGCTCCAGCGGCCGGGTCTGTAAACTTTTATTATGAGCGGCGTCGAAGCCTCGATCCCCACCTGGTATACGCGGTTTTCATAACTGTTAAGCGCCAGCAGGCGACCGTCGCATAACAGTCCGGTCGACTCGACCAACCTGATCAGTTCCTCGGGGTCCAGACGGTAGTACGGTGTGAGGATGTCGTCAGGCTGCTGCATTTGTACGCTACCAGGGATCCGGATTATCACGCATAGGATACGCCCTACAGGATGGAAAAGCGCGGCTTGCAGAGCCATTCCCGCAGCATTATTTACCGCCGGACACTCGCCGGGGTCAGTTCAGGATGAATTGGCTAAAATCCGGCCTGTTCTATATTCGACCTTTTGGGTGGTCCCGTTTGGCAGTAGAATAGAGTGTCCAAGCCAAGGTATCCCCTCCATGACCAACAAGACTACGAATCTGGCAGTGTATTGCGATTTTGAAAACGTCGCGCTCGGTGTACGTGATGCAAAATACGCACGGTTTGATATCAAGGAAATACTGGAGAGATTGCTCGTCAAGGGCAATATCGTGGTCAAAAAAGCCTATTGTGACTGGGAGCGTTACAAGGACTTCAAGGCGGACATGCACGAGGCTTCATTTGAGCTGATCGAAATTCCGCACCTGCGCCAGTCCGGCAAAAATTCGGCGGATATCCGCATGGTGGTCGATGCGCTGGACCTGTGCTACACGAAGTCGCATGTCGATACTTTCGTCATCATATCGGGTGATTCCGATTTTTCACCGCTGGTTTCAAAGCTTCGCGAAAACAATAAAATTGTCATCGGTGTCGGGGTTAAGGAGTCGACCTCCAACCTGTTGATCGCCAATTGTGACGAGTTTATCTATTACGATGACATCGTTCGCCAGTCCGAACGCCGCAAGCCTGTCAAAAAGAAAGTCAACGGTAAAAAGGAAAACGCAGAAGAGGTCGCAGTTACCCCGGCCAAGGGTGGTCAGAAGCGCGCGGAACAGGCATTCGAATGGGTACTTGAGACCCTGGATGATCTGTTCAGCGAACGCGATCCCGAGGAGAAGGTCTGGGGGTCCATGGTCAAGCAGACGTTGAAGCGCCGCAAACCAGGCTTCAATGAGCGTTATCACGGCTTCCGTTCGTTCAGCGAACTGCTGGAGCAGATGAAAGAACAGAAAATGGTCACGCTTGAACTCGACCAGAAATCGGGCGGGTACATCATTACCGACTATGTCGGCTCCTGAGGGCTTTGCGTATTTCCACCCTCCAGAGTGGTTTTTAGAAACTGTATTTCACAGGAGATTCCAATGCGATTGAGAACACTGCTTGCAGGAGTGGTCATGCCGTTCCTGGCAGGCCAGCTGCTTGCCGCCGAGCCCCGGACCGGACCGGTCATCGAGGCTTTTGGGGCGGTCTACGATGTCCCCGCCGGGGCCTGGAACCTTGAGAAGGATCAACACTACAAGGTATCGATGGATGTCTCCGCGACAGAGGAATTCAACGGTGAACTGAACCGGCATATTGAATCCGCCGCGCGTTTTCTGAACATGCAGGCGAGAAACGGGATTGCACCCAAAAATATCGAATTGGCGATCGTGGTGCACGGCTCCGCGTCCAGGGACCTGTTGAAGGATGAGGCCTACCAGGCCCGATTCAATGAGCCCAACCCGAATACGGCAATGCTGGCTGCGTTACAGGCTGCCGGTGTAAAGATTTACCTGTGCGGACAAACCGCGGCAAACGGCGGGATTGGTGTTGATGATCTGAACCCGGCAGTCAGCCTGGCGCTGTCAGCAATGACGGCACACGTGCGTCTGCAATCGGAGGGGTTCACCCTGATCCCATTTTGAATTTTGCAGTTTTTGCGGACAAAAAAAGACCCGTATAAATACGGGTCTTTTTTTAAGTGGGTCATCGGTGGTTTTAGCCCAGATACCCACATTCCCCTTATTTAGATCATTTTGCCAGTCCCCTACCGGCAGCTTGATCTCCCTTGCTTGTCCCCCAAGCTTTAAACTTCCTGTACGACCCATATCCTTGGGTCTGACGCCGTCTGTCGTTGTCGTTGGCACAACGCTTCAGTGAGCTGTCGTTGGCACAGCTACGTCACAGGTGGTGACAAACTTCCTTGTCCATAATTCTATGGTCTGGAAGAAGACCTATGTTCCCAAACACTGATCTTCCCCCTTAATAAAGCAAATAGTGTGCCAACTACAGGATGAGATGAAAAAAAGTATGTTATACAACAAGATACCATGTAAATGGACCTTGTTTGAGGATCCTTGACGGATACGGTCTGACGATAACTGTTTAACAACTGACAATTATTGTCAGTCAATTTTTGTCACCTTTTCAGAGATGACTCAACCAGTTGTGCCGGTCTTCCGTTTCGCCGTTGAAGAGGCCGAAAAATGTTGACTGGATACGTTTTGTCAACGGCCCGCAGCCGCCGTTGCCGATGGTGATGTGATCGACCTGGCGTATCGGTGTCACCTCTACTGCCGTACCCGTGAAAAAGGCTTCGTCGGCACCGTAGAGTTGTTCGCGTGACAGGGTTTGTTCAGTCACCTGCAAACCGAGATCGGCGGCCAGGGTGAACACCGTCTCACGGGTTATTCCACCAAGAATCGAGGCCGAAGTTGGCGGGGTCAACAATCTTCCATTTTTGACTATAAACAGGTTTTCCCCGGCGCCCTCGCTGAGCAGGCCGTCGTGACCCAGTGCGATGCCTTCTTCAAAACCGCGATCCTTGGCTTCAAAGCCGATCAACTGGCTCGACAGGTAATTGCCACCGGCCTTGGCGCCGGTCGGGATGGTATTGGGTGCAAGACGCTGCCAGGAGGTGATACAGGCGCGGATACCGTTTTTCAGACCCTCTTCGCCGAGGTAAGCGCCCCAGGAATCCACCATGATGGATATATCGACAACATTGATATCCTTGGGAATAACGCCCAGTCCACAGGCGCCGCGGGCGACAAGTGGTCTTATGTAGGCGCTTTCCAGTCCGCTGCTTCTGACCGCTTCAAAACAGGCCTCACGTATTTCCTCGAAACTGTAACGTATCGGAATCCTGTAAATGGAGGCTGAATAAAACAATCGTTTCAGGTGATCGTCAAGACGGAAAAAGGCAGTTCCCTGCGGGGTTTTATAGGCGCGTATGCCTTCGAAGACCGAGGAACCGTAATGTAATGCATGACTCAGGACATGCACCGTGCAGTCTTCAAAATTGCGCATTTCACCGTTAAACCAGATTTTATACTTTGTACCCATTTTGATTGTTTCCGTATTGCTTTTTCACGTTTGAGGTATGCAGTATCCAACCATGGAGTAGTCAGTTCAAGTAACATTTGCAGTGTTTTTGACGCATATCATTCAATCGTTGGTGAAAAGGAAAAAATTATGGAATGGAAGTTATTTGCAACCGTATTCGGAGCCATATTTGTAGCTGAAATGGCTGACAAAACCCAGCTCGTAACATTGCTTTTTGCCGCGGATAAAGATGCCGGCAAATGGACCATCTTTCTCGGCTCCGCCCTGGCCCTGACTTTGGCCAGCGCGATCGGTGTCGCTGCCGGTGCATTGTTGTCGCAGGTAATCAATGCCAGAATGTTGTCAATGATTGCGGGGGCCGGTTTTATCGTGATCGGGGTATTCACGTTTTATCATGGCTTGCAGAGCGCGGCATAGAATTCAGAAATACGGGAACTGAACTGGAAACCCATCACCACCATCATCATCACGCGGCACCGGACTATAACCGGGCCTTTGCTGTGGGGGTGGCGCTGAACATCGTTTTCGTGGTGATCGAGGTCTTCTACGGGTTTCTGGCGGATTCACTGGCCCTGATTACCGACGCCGGTCACAATGTGAGTGACGTAATGGGGTTGTTGCTGGCCTGGGGGGCGAATTACCTGGCCGGAAAGCAACCTTCGCTGCGGCGTACCTATGGTTACTCCCGCGCCACTATCCTCGCTTCCATGTTTAGCGGCCTGCTATTGCTGGCGGCGGTGGCGCTTATCAGTTGGGAAGCGGTCAACCGCTTTTTAACCCCATCGGAGCCGGTCGGCCAGACCATCATGACCGTGGCCGGTATCGGCGTAGTGATCAATTCCATTACGGCCTGGCTATTTGCCTCCGGCAAGGACCACGACCTCAATATTCGCGGTGCGTATTTGCACATGGCGGCCGATGCACTGGTTTCACTCGGTGTGGTCGTGTCGGGATTCGTGATCTGGAAATTTGGTCTGAAATGGTTCGATCCTTTGAGCAGCCTGTTAATCGCGCTGGTGATTTTCTGGTCGACCTGGGGCCTGTTGCGCGATTCGCTGAACCTGGCCATCGATGCGGTGCCGCGTGGTATGGACCCGAACGAAGTCCGTGAGTGGCTCTCGGCCCAACCGGGTGTCGAAGGCCTGCACGATCTGCATATCTGGCCCATCAGCACGACAGAAACGGCATTAACCGCACACCTGCTGATGTCGGAACCGCCGCAGGATGATGAGTTTTTGTATCATCTCGCAAAACAGCTTGAAAAAATGTTCAAAATCTCACACGCGACATTCCAGATTGAGCGGGGAGATGACAATCACCCCTGCAGACAGTCGCATAACTGCGCCAGGTGATGACCGGAAAACGTACTGCTATCATTGCAATGAGTATTTAATCCCGGGTGGGGGGAGAACCTGATGGCAGACAGCTATTTTGTGCAGGCTTTTGTATATCTCGCAGCTGCTGTCATAGCCGTTCCGATCGCCAAGCGTCTCGGGCTTGGCTCCGCGCTCGGATACCTGCTGGCCGGGGTAATCATAGGCCCTAACCTGTTGTCGCTGGTCGGTCACGAAGGCCAGGACGTCATGCACTTCGCCGAGTTCGGCGTGGTGCTGATGCTATTCCTCGTGGGTCTGGAGCTACAGCCTTCCGTCTTGTGGCGCATGCGTGTACCGATCATCGGCATGGGTGGCCTGCAGGTCATCGTCACTGCGCTCACCATCGGTATTTTATGTGCATATGCAGGTTTTGAATGGCAAACGGCTTTGGTAATCGGCCTGGTGCTGTCGATGTCATCGACGGCCATTGTCCTGCAAACACTGGACGAGAAAGGCTGGCTGAAAACCGTCGCCGGCAAGAGTGGTTTCGCGGTGTTGCTGTTCCAGGACATCGCGGTCATATTCATGCTGGCGGTCATTCCATTCCTGGTCCTGCCGGAGTTCATGGAGGACGGTCTTTTGCTACAACAGGCATCGGCTGCGTCAGAACCGGTCCGGCCGGGATGGTTGAACACCTTGCTGATCCTCGGCGCCGTGGTCGGCATCGTGCTGGCGGGAAGATTTTTTACCCGGCCGGTTTTCCGCTACATCGCGAAAACCCGCAGCAGTGAGATTTTTATCGCAACGGCACTGCTGCTGATTATCGGGGTGACACTGGCAATGGATGCCGTCGGTCTGTCACCAGCCCTGGGCACTTTCCTGGCCGGCGTGGTCATGGCGGAAAGCGAGTTCAGGCATGAACTCGAGATCAGTATCGAGCCGTTCAAAGGCCTTTTGCTCGGCCTGTTCTTCATATCCGTGGGCGCAAGTATCGATTTGCGCCTGATCCTCACCGAGCCGTTCCTGATTACCGGACTGGTACTGGGGCTGATGCTGGTCAAGTTCCTGGTGCTGATGGTATTGGGGCGCATTTTCAAACTGCAGATTGCAGACAACCTGATGTTCAGCATTACCCTCGCCCAGGGCGGCGAATTCGCCTTCCTGTTGGTTTCGTTTGCGCTGCAAAGTCACGCGCTGAACCTCGACGTCGCCAACCAGTTGATCGTGGTGGTCGTGCTCTCCATGGTGCTGACGCCGCTTACCGTCATCCTCTTTGAAAAAGTCATCCAGCCGCGGCTGATCGATACCTGCGGGAAGCGTGAGGACGATGTGATTGAAAATGCCGATAACCCCGTGATCGTTGCCGGTTTCGGCCGCTTCGGCCAGGTTGTTTCACGTCTCCTCAAGGCCAGCGGGTTTGAATCGACCTTGCTGGATCACGACGCAGGCCAGATCGAGCTCACCGAGCGCTTTGGCAACAAGGTGTTTTACGGCGACGCCGCCAACGGCGAGTTGTTGCGCTCAGCCGGCGCACAACACGCCCGTTTGCTGGTCATCGCCATCGATGATCGCAACAAGGCGGTCAGCATGATCCAGATCGCCCGCAACCAGTTTCCGGGACTCAAGATCCTCGCCCGGGCGTACGATCGCACCCACGCTTATGAACTCATCAACGCGGGTGCGGATTTTGTCGCCCGGGAAACGTTTGGTTCGGCGCTGGCGATGGGCGAAGCGGCGTTAAAACTCCTGGGGCACGCTGAAAACCGCGCAAAACACATGGTGGACAGCTTCGACAAGCATGATACCGAAGGCATGCGCAAACTCGCAGATGTATGGGGGGATGACCATGAATACGGTTTACGTATCCGCGAGAACCTCGAAGAACTCGAACGCGTTCTGAAGGCGGACATGGACACGCCCGAGACCTGAGTAAAAGGCGTCAGAGCCACTGCTGTCCGACCTGATTTGCGTGGGACGCTGGGGCGGGAAGCTATTACCAGGACACGCCATGAACCCATCCCTGGGGTGCTCGGTACTCGGTGGCACTGCTTTCCCACTTGATCTGGGCCGGGCGGGTAGTTGATTCCAGGACTCGGCGCAAGCCTTCCCTGGGGCCTCGATACTCGGCTTCCTGCCTCGTACGGTCCTGGAATCAACTACCCACCCCAGCGTCCGTCAACCGCCGTGCAAATCTGTCAGAAACCATTGACCTACGACTACTTGCTTAGCCGAGGGTATGCAGTACCTTACTTCAGGACCGTACGAGACAGGAAGTCGAGTATCGAGCGCCCATGGATGGTTCACAGCGAGTCCTGAAGTAAGGTACTGCATGGCCTCGGCGCCCACACAGAAATCGAAACAATAGTCCAATTGTGGTTACCGCCAGGCAAACCAAAATGGGGCCTTTACTTGAGCATAGAAATTCAGATCAGGTGGGACATCAGTGGGTCAGAGCCCTCTAAGAATCGGCAACTAAAAGGGGGTACAGATAAGGGTCTCTGCCCCCTTTTAGTTGTCTTGACTACGCTTTGCGTATGCAGTGATCGACGATGACCTGCGCCACGCAGGTTGTCAGCTTGCGTGCAAAGGGAATGTGTAAAAACTCATTCGGTCCATGCGCGTTGGATTTCGGCCCCAGCACACCGGTGATCATGAACTGGGCCTCGGGAAAAAACTCACCCAGCATGGCCATGAACGGAATCGTGCCGCCTTCACCCATGTACATGACACCCTGCCCATAGCTCCCCTGCGAAGCCCTTTTCCAGCGAATCGTGCAGCCACGGTGCGATTTCCGGTGCATTCCAGCCGGAAGCCGCGTGGTCGAGCTTCGAAGCTGATCTTGGCATTGCCGGGCGGGTCGGCCTCCAGGGTGTCCTTCATGATCGTGGCTTGCCTTTTCGCCATCCACGGTCGCCGGCATGCGCATCGAAAGTTTCAAAGCCGTGTAGGGTCGCAGGACATTGCCGGCGGACTCGCAGTTCCGGCATGCCGCCGATACCGGTGTACGACAGAGCCGGGCGCCAGGTGCGGTTCAGAATGCGTTCCACGTTGTTCTCCGCCATCGGGTTCAACCCCGTCGGCGAAAGGGTAGGCCTGCCAGATACTGTCGCCCAGGGCTTCCGCCATGGCCTGGGTTTGTTGCATACGTTGTTCGGGGATTGTCGCATACAGATAGTCCGGCAGGACCTTCCCGGTTTTTTCGTCTTCCAGCCTGCTGACCAGTTGCCGCAGGATGCGGAAACTCGAAGGTACGACACCCGAGGCATAGCCGGAATGCACGCCCTCTTCCAGCACATCGGCCCGCAGTGTGCCGGCGGCCATGCCGCGCAGGGAAACCGTCAGCCATAGCTGTTCGTAATTGCCGGCGCCGGAATCCAGGCAGACCACCAGCGAAGGGTTGCCGATCGCTGTCTTGCAGGTGGTCGATATAAAACGGCAGGTCATAGCTGCCGGATTCTTCGCAGGCCTCGATGATGACCACGATGCGTGCATGTGGCAGACCCTGCTTTCTGCACTGCCATGATGGCGGTCAGCGAGCTGAAGGCGGCATATCCGTCATCAGCACCGCCACGGCCGTAGAGTTTGTCGTCCTTGATCACCGGTATCCACGGGCCCGAGGCCCATCGGCCCAGCCGGTCATTTCCGGCTGTTTGTCCAGGTGGCCATACATCAGGATGGTGTCATCGGCATGCGTCATCACCTTGCGCTGGGATCTCCATGAATATCAGTGGGGTGCGGCCTTCGAGCCGGACGATTTCAAGGCTCATGCCGTTGACATCCTGTGCCTTGCACCAGTTAAAAATATGCTGGACGGCGTCTTCCATGTAGCCATGCTCAACCCAGCCGGCATCGAAATGCGGGGACTTATTTGGAATTTTGATGTATTCGATCAGTTCGGGGACGATGGAGTCCATCCATAATTCGTCGATAAATTGCTGCGCATGCTTTTGGTCCATTTTCTTGCCTTGTCGATTTAAATTGTTATGACTGATTATCGCATGCAAGCGGACACCGTTGTAAAGGTGCATCGCGGAATATGCGATTGAAGCACCGGCAATGGTATGCTTGCCGTTCTTTTATGCACGGCAACTTGCGTGGTAGTACAAAAACAATTACATAAAACAAAATTGGAGCTGCAAACGTGACCAATCAGACAGATGGTGTTAACACACTGCAAACGGGATTACCCCCGAAGAATTTCCTGGGCCATCCCATGGCCTTATGGCAGTTATTCAATATCGAGATGTGGGAACGCTTTGCCTACTACGGCATGCGGGCGGTACTGGCGGTTTATGTTGCCACCACTTTTTTTGCACATCTTGGTGCCGGGGCCAATGCCGAAGCCAGCCTGGTTTACGGCGGCTATACCGCGCTGGTATACGCCACCGGTATTGCCGGCGGTTATATCGCTGACCACGTCCTGGGCTACCAGCGATCCATTTTGCTGGGCGCCATCATCATGGCTTCCGGTCTGATGGTATTGCTGATTGAAGACCTGACCTGGTTTCTGGTCGGCCTGTCGCTGATCGTTGCCGGTAACGGTCTGTTCAAACCGAATATTTCGACCATGATCGGCAAACTCTATGCGCCGGGTGATGTACGCCGTGATTCGGGTTTCACCATTTTCTACATGGGCATCAACCTGGGCGCCATGATCGCGCCGATTATCACCGCGTCCTGGATCGGCGCGACCTGGGGTATTAAATGGGGTTTCTTTGCCGCCGGCATCGGCATGATCCTGTCCACCCTGTTCCTTGAAGTTGCCAAGAAATCGCTGGGACACATCGGCTTGCCGGAAAAAGGCAAGGACGGCTGGGGACGGTTTTTTGCAGTGGGCGCGGGCGCCATGGTATTGGCCGGGATCGTCTACTTCCTGTTGTCGGAAAGCACCATTCTGGGCTATCTGCTGATCGCCATCATGCTCGGTCTGATCACTTATTTTATCGTTGCCGGGTATCAAGTCGAAAAACAAGGTTCAGCTGCACCGATACATCGCCATGATCATCCTGTTTGCCGCCAACGCCTGTTTCTGGGCTCTGTTTGAGCAGGCCGGCAGTTCGCTGAACTTCTTTGCCCGCGAGTTTGTGACACCGATGTACGGCACCATGGAAACCTGGCAGGCCGGCGGTTTTGGTATTTTCCAGTCACTTAATCCACTGTACATCCTGATTTTTGCGCCGGTATTTGCCATGTTATGGCCAAAGCTGGACCAGATGAACATCAACCCGTCCATTCCGCGCAAATTTGCGCTGGGTCTGATCCAGGTTGCATTGGGTTTTTACCTGCTGGTCTTTGCAATCGGCAATATGCAGAACGCTGCCGGCCTGGTGCCGTGGATTTTCCTGGCGCTGACCTACCTGCTGCACACCACGGGTGAGCTGTGCCTGTCACCGATCGGCCTGAGCATGGTGACCAAACTGGCGGATGAAAAGGAAGTCGGACTCGCCATGGGCGGCTGGTTCCTGTCCATCGCCATGGCCCAGTATGTGGCCGGTATCATCGCGGCGCATTGCTTCCGGCGGCACCAAGTGGCGGTCATGGTGAAGTGACGTTGCCGCGACCATCGACCAGTACTCGGGTGTTTACATGCAGTTGTTCTGGATCGGACTGTTGTCGGCGTGGCATACCTGGTACTGGCGCCCGCTGATCAACAAACTGATGCACGGTGTGAAATAAATCCGTCAGTGATGTTGCCAAAAGCCCCGGCAATGACCGGGGCTTTTTTTTGATTTGGCCGGCTGAACTCAAAGGGTAGAGAAATGCATTGGTAATTTTGCTCTAAAAATCTGTTATAAATATCTGCTATAAATATAGAAATAAACTAAGGGTGTACTGAAATGGTCAGTAAATCCGATTGGTTACAAATGAAACAACATGCCTTCGATGCCTTCGCCCGGGATGGCATGATGAGCGTTGAAGTACTGGAGCAGATCGTTGATATCGCCTTGTTGATGGTGAATTTGATAAGCAGGAGAAAGCTGTGCTGATCAACATCATTTCAAACTTGACGGGTGAGGAAATGAATGACGCCATGTGGCTGAAGGTCGATGATCTCATCCACAAGTTCGATCTTCACAGCGACAGCGAGGCATTTATCGAACACCTGGACGACGATTGGGACTAATGGGCAGTTTTGCCCATGAACTTTGCCCGGCTACCCGCGACATAGCGGTCGGTCATCCGCCGACGTTTTTTGTTTCCACTTTTAAGATCCTCACCTGTTAAGATTACCGCCTTTGTCAATTTCGGAATCCCCATATGAGCCAATTTCTTACGCGAATCCTGTTTGCGCTGATCTGCTTCAGCCTGCTTATCCTGAACGCCTGCAACAGGGCTGAAGAGCCCCAGGCAGTGGCCAGCACCAACGGTGGAAATCGCTTCACCCGAAAGCTGGGAAGAATTTGTAACCCGGCAAATCGAGGCACATATCAGTAATCACCCCCAATGGGCGGTGTTCCAGGGACGCCATGAATATGACGGCCAGCTTCCGGACTGGAGCCGCGCGGGTATTGAAAAAGAAATAGCGCGTTTACATCACGGAGCGTGACGAGGCCATGGCTTTTGCCGATGACCAGATTGACTGCCAGAGCAACTGTACCAGCGTGAATATCTGGTTTCCCGGGTCGACCAGGACCTTTTCTGGATGGAAAAGGCGCGTCTTCCATTCCGCAGTCCCGAATATTATTTTGGCTGGATGAGTGACTCGCTGGATCCCAGTCCCTATATCGCCCTGGATTACGCGCCGCTCGAGCAGCGAATGCGTGCATTTACCCTGTATTTGAAAAACGTACCGAAGGCGATCGACCAGATCCGGGAAAACCTCGCCATGCCGATGCCACGCACCTGGCTGCAACTGGGTATCGATGGTTTTGGCGGTTATGCGGAATATTTTCGCGATGATGTTCCCGCCGTATGGGCGGCGGTTGACAGACGAGGATCTGCAGCGGGAATTCCGCGCAGCAAACATAACGGCCATCGATGCCATGCAGGGTATCACCGACTGGTTGAAATCCAATTTGCCAAAAGCGACCGAAGACTTTGCCATGGGTCCGGATCTTTACCGGCAAATGTTGTGGGATACCGAGCGTGTCGATACACCGCTCGATGAACTCGAAGCCATCGGCCGGGCCGATATGGTACGCAATCTGCAGAACCTGAAGGAAGCCTGTGCCGAATATACGCCCGGTCGCAGCGTGCAGGAATGTATTGCCAGGATGTCGGCCAACAAACCCACGGAAGATTCGGTTCAGAGCGCACGTGAGCAATTGCAGGAAATACGCAAGTTCATCGTCGAGCAGGACCTGGTCAGCATCCCCGGCACCGAGGAGGCAAAGGTCGCAGAGGCGCCACCCTACGCCCGTTCCAATTTCGCCTATATCAATATTCCGGGAGCCTGGGAAAAGAACCAGCCGTCCGTCTATTATATTTCTCCACCCAACCCGGCCTGGCCCGAAGATGTGCAGGCTGATTACATCGCCGGTGAGGCTGACCTCTTGTTCACCTCGGTGCATGAAGTCTGGCCCGGCCACTTTTTGAACTTCCTGCACGCCAACCGCGCACCGTTTTTCTATGGCCGCGTGTTTGTCGGCTATGCCTTTGCCGAGGGTTGGGCGCATTACACCGAAGAGATGATGATCGAGGCCGGTTTGCGCGATGGCGACCCGGAAACCCGCATTGGCCAGATCAGCAACGCGCTGTTGCGTGATGCGCGATTCCTGTCGTCGATCGGTCTGCATACACAGGGATGGTCGGTTGAAGATTCAAAAAAGTTTTTCATGGATGAGGCGTTTCAGAGCGAGGGTACGGCCATACAGCAGGCCGCACGCGGCACCTATGATCCTGCCTATCTGAACTACACGATGGGCAAGCTGATGATCAAGCGTCTGCGTGATGACTGGACGGCCACCCGTGGCGGCAAGGCCGCCTGGCGCGAGTTTCACGATACATTCCTGAGTTACGGTGGTCCGCCAATTCCGCTGGTACGGCAGCAGATGATGGGTGAAACCAGGCCCATGGCGCTGTTTCCGGCGCAGTGATTCAAACGTAAACGTGAATGGGGGGTAACACCCTGGCGGGGTGCCCTGGTTCCCGGGGCGCGACCCCGCGCAGCCCTACAGTTCCCTGACCATCCAGGTTCCGCAACTGGTGTGGCCGGTGTTTCCCATGGGCTGCTCCAGGTATTTGAATCCATGTCTGCCGTACAGGCGCCGCGCCTGTTCCATGCTGTCCATGGTTTCAAGGTAACAGTTCCGGTAACCCGCCCTGGCGGCATCTTCGAGACATAGTTCCAACAATTGTGTACCGACGCCAAGGCCCCGTAGTTCGGATTTGAAATACATCTTGCGCAACTCGCAGGTATCCTCATCGGCGTCAGTCAGGGGTGCAAATCCACCACAGCCCAAAATCCGGCCATCGAGTTCCACCACGTAAAAAGCCGACCGTCCTGATGAATAGGCGCCGTGCATATCGTCAACCTCGGCATCACCGATCGAATAGCCACAGCCCACGGCCTCGAACTCCGTCATCACCAGGCGGATGATATCTGCGACTACGGCATTGTCATCCTTTTCAATGGGTCGTATGTGTAATTTTGCCTTGTGTTTACGCTGAATCATTGGCGCTTATTCCTGTTTTCACCCGCTGGAAAATATACTTTATGCCAAATTGGTAAAAATCTTTAAACCTGTTTGGATGTTTGAACATCAAACAGACTATATACATTACTATAGACAAATCAGAGGATGCACATCATGAAACTGAGGACACTCACCCTGGTCACCGCATTGCTGGCTACCGGCAGTCTTTTTGCGAGCGTGACTGAAGAACAAACGTTTTCCTTCAAACTGAACGATGGTGGCCGTTTCAGTATTTCCAACGTGAATGGATCAATGGTCGTTACCGGGGGCAAGGGTGACAATGTTGAGATCATTGCCACCAAGAAGGCCGACAACCAGAAGGGCCTCGACAAAATTGAAATCAAGATCAAGCATTCCCCCGATGAAATTGTGGTGGAAACAGATCTTGGCGATTCTGACCACTGGTTCCACCATGGCGACGATAGCGGCTCGGTGAATTATGAAGTTATCGTACCGGCGGGTACGCGGCTTGATTCAGTTGAGACGGTCAATGGAAACGTCAACATCAGCGGTGTATCCGGCAAGGTCGTTGCCGAATCGGTCAACGGTGATCTCGATATCGGTGACCTGCAGGGCGATGTCGATCTTTCGACGGTCAATGGCAGTATCGATGCCGGCTTTGTCATGCTTGGCGGGCAACAGCGTGTAAAGATCGAAACGGTCAATGGGCGTGTCACGATTATCCTGCCGGCGGATGCTGATGCAGAGATCAGTGCTGATACGCTTAACGGTGGCATCAATGCCGGTGATTTCGGTCTTGAGTCCGACAGGGGTTTTGTCGGCAGCGATTTAAACGCAAAGATTGGACAAGGCAGCGCCAGGCTCAATATCGACACGGTCAATGGTGCTGTCAAGATTCGCAAAAAGTAACCGTTTAAGTTTTTGAAAAAACCGGCAGAATTCATGCCGGTTTTTTTTGCTCCGAAATATGCCGCTGTCTCAACTCATTCCGGCAGGGCAAGCTTGTCCGGATAGGTCTCGCGAATCAGTTTTTCTGCAAGAATCATGGCGGGATCCAGCATCCGTATTCCGTCAATTTGATCCTCTTTGATTGCCAGTGGCAATTCCGTGCAACCGAGTATGACGGCCTCGGCGCCGAGATCAAGCAGGTGGCGAATAGCCGTACGAATACGGCCGGAAGCCTCGTTGGATACGATGCCGGAACTTACCTTGATGCCAAAAACGGGTGAATAGATCGCGGTATGTATTTTCTCCCGAATATCGGTATCGGGCAGTATGGCCTCCAGACCCGCATCCTTGAGCGCCTGATCGTACAGACCGGTCTCGTAGGTGCCGTGTGTTCCAAGGATTCCAACCCGCCGGATTTCGGGGAGGGTACTTTGAATATAGGCGACCGCTTCCCGAACCATGTGCAGGATTCTGAGTTCGATGCCCTTTTCCCGCAGCAATCCCAGTGCAACATCGAATATGGGGCCGGCATGTGCCGTGTTGCATGCCATCACGGCTATCGAGCAACCCAGTGAAGACATTTTCCCGAACTGTTCCGCTATCGCATGTGCGGGGTTTGTTGCATGCCGGCCGAGCAGGAAGCCCGTCCGGTCCGAAACCATTTCCGGCAGCGAGAACAGGATGAATGGTATGTGGTCCTGGTCACCGGATGTGCGTGTCAGGTTGATGAGTTTTTCCGCCAGGTCCAAACCCGCCTGGGGTCCCATACCGCCGAGAATGCCAATGAGTGGTGAAGGAAAAATCATGGGCTTTTGCGGCGCCTGGTGCTCAGTCGGACTTTACGGGATAAGGAGCAGTTGAATTCATCGAAAAATGACATTCCGCGGAGATATCAGCAATGATATCAATAAGCCGGCCTGTTGCAATGTCAGGTACTGATAATTCTTGTAAAACTAAATGTCCTGGCAGTATAATTATACTGATATATCAGAAATATATTAATAAGGAAAAAGAAAAAACTTATGAATACAAATAGATGGAAAGGCGTGTTCCCTGCAGTAACAACCAAGTTCAAGACCGATTTGAGCGTGGACCTCGATGCAATGGCCAGGCACCTGGAATTTCAGCTGGAAGCTGGCGTGCACGGTGTGATCATTCTTGGCTCATTGGGTGAAAACTCAACGCTGGACATGGATGAAAAACTCCAGCTGACCGAGTTTTTCATCAAGCAGGTCGACGGCCGGGTTCCGTTGTTGTCCTGTATCGCCGAATCCGATACCCGCCAGGCGCTGTTTTACGCAGCCCAGGCAGAGGCCATGGGTATCGATGGTTTCATGTTGTTGCCACCCATGCGCTACCCCAGTGACCAGCGCGAAACCATGAACTACCTGGAGGAGGTCGCCGACGCATCCGATGTGCCGATCATGCTGTACAACAACCCGGTAGCCTATGGCACCGACCTGAGCCCCGCCGATTTCGAAACACTGGCTTCAAATCCAAAATTCGTGGCCATCAAGGAGTCTTCGGCCAACACCCGCCGGATTCCCGAAATCAGACGCAGGAGCGGTGACCGTTATGCCATTTTTTGCGGTGTTGACGATCTCGCATTCGAAAGTTTCACACTGGGCGCGGACGGTTGGGTGGCAGGACTTGTGGTGGCCTTTCCGCGGGAAACAGTGCGTATTTACGATTTGGCACGTGCCGGCAAGTGGGCCGAGGCGAGGCAGATTTATGAATGGTTCCTGCCCCTGCTGGGTCTGGATATCGGACCGAAGTTTGTCCAGCAGATCAAGCTCGTCGAGGAATTGATGGGTATTGGATCGGCACGTGTGCGTTCTCCCAGGCTGGCCCTGAGCGAACCGGAGGCCCAGCGGGTCCGGCAGATACTGGAGCAAGCGCTGGCACACCGGCCGGTGTTATGAACGCCGTCCTCAAACCGTCACCCGACAATGGCAGCCTGGCTGAGCAGGCTTACCGTTTGCTTGAAGAAAGGCTGGTTACGCTCAAGATTGCGCCGGGTGAGCTGATCGCCGAAAAAGACCTGGCGGACATGGCTGGCATCGGCCGTACGCCCGTGAGGGAAGCCATCCAGAGGTTGTCAAACGATGGCTTGTTACAGGTTTTGCCACGCAAGGGTCTGATGGTCACCCCCTTGCGGCGTTCTGACCTGGGCCAGATTATCGAGGCCCGGCGGGTGATGGAGCGGTTACTGGTGGTCAAGGCTGCAGAACGGGCAAGTCTCGACCAGCGCCAGGCATTGCAGTTACTGGCTGCGCAAATTGAAGCCGCTGACAGTGACCTTGAGGTCTTTTTTCGTCTTGATCACTACTTGAACGAGTTGCTGGAAGCGGCGAGCAATAACCAATACCTGGTCAGGGCGTTAACCGCCATGCACAGCCAGTGCAGGCGTTTGTGGTTCCTGCACCGCGATCGTTTGAATCTGCCGCGTGCCGCCCAGCTTCACGGCGGTCTTGCGCGTGCTGTGGCGGAGCGGGATGCCGCTGGTGCGATAAGGGCGTTGGATGAGATCATTGCGACCCTGGAAGAACTGGTCAATGGACTGGATGTGCTGAACTGAAATGAAAAAGCATAGTGTAGTTATCGGCGCCGGCATTGTCGGCGCCAGTTGCGCCTGGCACCTGCAACGCAAGGGCCGGCAAGTGACCCTGATCGACCCCGAATTACCGGGTGATTCCTGTAGCTACGGTAATGCATCCTGTATCGCGACCTCGGGTTTGGTGCCGCTCTCGGTACCCGGAATTATCAAAAAAGTACCGGGCTGGTTGATGGACCCGCTGGGACCGGTGACCTTGCGGCCGAAGGACTTCCCGGGTCTGATACCGTGGTTTTGGAAATTCTGGCGTGTCTGCAACATGCAGAAAGTCGAAGAAATAGCGGCTGCGCAAGCCTTGTTGATGCACACGGTGCTGGCGGACTGGGATGACATTCTGGCCGCGGTAGGTGCAGGTCAACTTAAACAATCCCCCGGCGCCATCCACCTGTACGACACGGAAAAGGAATACCAGGACGATCAGTGGCAGTTTGACCTGAACAGACGCCTGGGTTTTGAACATCAGCGTCTCAGCTCGGCCGATCTGAAATCCCTGGTGCCGGAATTGAAGCTGGAAAATGGCGTGGCGCTGATGGTGTCCGACTGGCATCACCTGGTCGACCCTGCAAAGGCTACCGCGCGTATCGCGGAAGATTGCATGCGTAATGGCGGCCGCTGGATTCAGGATCGTGTGAACGCGGTGAATGCAAGTGAGTCGGGTATCAGCTTGAAAACGGAATCTGGAGAGACGCTCGAGGCGGATCAAATCGTGGTTGCCGCGGGCGCCTGGTCCAATGCACTGGCGGAACAACTGGATTACACGGTTCCATTGATTGCAGAACGCGGCTATCACAGCCAGATCGGCAAGCCCGCTATCGAGCTCAAGCACCCGGTCATGTCGCTGACGCGGCACTTTGTCATGACACCGCTTGAGGGTGGTTTGCGGGTGGCCGGTACGGCCGAATTTGCCGCTTTGGATGCAAAGCCCGATTACAGACGCGCTAAAGTTCTGCTCGAACTGGCCGGTCACTATCTCGACGGTCTCAAAACCGATGAGGTGACCGAGTGGATGGGGCAACGCCCGGCGATGCCGGATTCCTTGCCGGTAATTTCGGTTTCACCGCGGCATAAGAACGTGTTTTATGCGTTTGGCCACGGCCACTATGGCATTACCCAGGGCCCGACGACCGGGCGTATCATTGCTGACATGATGACCGGCAGTAAGCCCGATCCGTGGATATTTCGGCATATTCGTTTTGACAGGTTTGTAAAGCCATGAAAACACCACCTGCGACAACTTTCCAATGCATCGACGCGCATACCTGCGGCAACCCGGTGCGGGTTGTCACCAGCGGCGCGCCGCGGCTCGAAGGCAAGACCATGCTGGACAAGCGCGAGCATTTCATGCGCGAGTTCGACTGGATGCGCACGGCGTTGATGTTTGAACCGCGCGGCCACGCGATGATGTCCGGCAGCATGCTGTATCCCAGCGAACGCGATGATTGTGACATCGGCGTCCTGTATATCGAGACCTCCGGTTGCCTGGCCATGTGTGGTCACGGCACCATCGGCACCGTCACCATCGCCATCGAAAAGGGCCTGGTGACACCGCGCAAAGCGGGTGAAATGCACCTGGAAACCCCTGCCGGCAGGGTCGTCGCCACCTATACCCAGGAAGGCGGCAAGGTCAAGACGGTCAAGCTGGTCAACGTGCCCTCCTACCTGCACGCAAAAGACCTGAGCGTGGACTGCCCGGAACTGGGCGGAACGCTCAAGGTGGACGTGGCTTACGGGGGGAATTTTTACGCCATCGTTGACCCGCAAACCCATTATCCTGACCTCGAAGATCTGAGCGCCGGCGACATCCTGCGTATCAGCCCGCTGCTGCGTGAACGCCTGAACGAGACATACAGTTTCATACACCCGGAAGACCCGCGTATCTGCAGGCTCTCACACCTGCAATGGACCGGCAGGCCAAGACAGCCGGACTCAGACGCCCGCAATGCGGTTTTCTACGGCGACCAGGCCATCGACCGTTCGCCCTGTGGCACCGGCACGTCGGCACGCATGGCTCAACTGGTGGCGCGGGGCAAGTTGGCAAAGGGTGACCGTTTCGTGCACGAGAGTTATATCGGCAGCCAGTTTACCGGTCGTGTCGAAGACCTGGCACGGGTCGGCGACTACCCCGCCATCATTCCATCCATCGAAGGCTGGGCACGGATTTACGGTGACAACACCATCACCGTAGACCCGCAAGACGACCCGTACTGGCAGGGCTTCCTGGTTACCTGAACAGGGAATAATTCGCTCGTCGGGTCTTCATTCTGCCAATGAATCCATTGGCTGGCGGATTGACACTGACGATTGAGATATCCAGACGCATTCAAGCTGTTTGCCGGTGGCTGTTTACTGATGGGTCAAATAGACGAGTTCATAGGGTTTCAGAATAAGCTGATCCCGGAATCTTGCCCCTTGCTCACCGGTGATGACATTGATGATCTGCTCCCGGTCCGTGTCGATGTATTCGTCTAATTCGTCAAGCGGCAGCATTTGCTGACTGGCGCTGAAGTTCGCAATGACGACAACGCGTTCATTTATGTTTTTGACGTTATACCTGGAATAGCCAAAAAGCGTTGGATTGCTCAATTCCAACAAGGCGCGATTATTAAAATCCGCCAGCGCAGGTAGTGATTTTCGAATTTCGATCAGGTGGGCAATTCCCGAAAAAATCATGTTCTCGATGGTACCCGGTGTATGACGTAACTCCGCTTTTTGCCAGTTTATCATCGGTCGATGGACCCAGCGATTGTCAGCTTGTTTATCGAGGTTCTTTAAATAGCTGAAATCATTGGTTACACCCAATTCATCGCCGTAATAGAGCAAGGGTATGCCACCAAAGCCCATGATGATTCCGTGTAGCAGGAGGATTCGGTCAATGGCGGATTGTATGAGTTGCGGGTCGGCACGCTCGATTGCTTCTTCAAGGCCGACGAGGGAGGCCAATGAGCCGGAAATTCTCGCATCGCCGGTTTTCAGGTTTTCCGCAAACGGGATGCCACGTGCGTCTGACTCGGGGTGATTGCCAATAAAGTAGTCATACAGAAAACGGCGATGATCTCGGCGGGTTGTAGCCGGCAATTGCGATGTCATTGTCATCAAAACCAAAACCGATATCATCATGACAACGCACGTAGTTCAGCCAGGTGGCGCCCTCCAGCTTGGCGGGCAGGCTGCGCAGACCCTGGCGTAATAAATTTGCATTTTTCGTGGCCATCGCATCCCAGAGCAGGGCCATGGTCGTGGCGTTGTAGGCAATTTCACATTCCTTGGCGACCACCGCATCTTCGCCGAAGTATTTTATGACCTCGTTTGGCGCGACGATGGCTTCGGCAATGAACAGCAGTCCGGGCGCAACCACCTGGCAGCAATCTTTCATTAACTGCAGAATCAGATGTGCTTCGTCCAGGTTTTGCGAGACCGTGCCAATTTTTTTCCACAAAAATGCAACGGCATCGAGACGCACGATATCTGCACCGTGGTTGGCCCAGAACAGAATAATATCGAGCATTTCGGTAAAAACCGTGGGGTTCGTGTAATTCAGATCCCATTGGAAACTGTTGAATACCGTCATCACCCATTTTTGCGAGGCCTCATCCCAGGTGAAATTACCCGGGGATGTTTCAGGGAATATTTCGGGCAGGCTTTGCTCAAACATATCGGGGACGCGGCGGTCGTCAAACATGTAGTAAAAATCCTGGTATTTTTTATCACCGGCCTGCGCTTTTTGCGCCCACTCGTGTTCGTTCGAAGTATGGTTGACGACAACGTCCAGGACGAGAAGGACTTTGCGCTCCCGCAGTTCCGAAACCAGCCGATTCAGGTCGGAGATATTCCCCATGCGCGGATCAATCTCGCGATAGTTGCTGACGGCGTATCCCCCATCGCTCGCGCCCCGCGGACAGCGCAGGATCGGCATTAAATGGATCAGGTTAATGCCGAGCTCATCAAAATAGTCCAACTTGCCCTGCAAGTCAGAAAGATCGCTGGCAAAACCATTGGTGTAAAGGGCCATGCCAACGAGGTCCTGTGACAGAAACCAGTCGTAGTCATCCTCGCGTGCGCGGTCGTCGATGCGTAATTTCCTGGGCCTCGCCACATAACTACGGGCCATTTTTTCCACAAGACGGTGGAGTTGCTCATGAAAATCCGTCCTGTGTCCGTATAAACGTTCAAACAATTTATGGATGGCATAAAAATTTGCGCCCAGGCGGATCAGGAAATAACGCAAGTCGCGTTGCACCAGTTCCGGGTCCAGCGTTTCCAGAATATGATTGAGAACTGAATGTGAGCGTTGTTCATACATGGTAAAGCGGCCCTACGTGCTTATTGTTTTTGAAGAAATAATCAAGCGCTTGATCAGTCCGGGTCATGGACTAAATTTTCGGTTTGCCAGGCTTGTTTGAAAGGAGCGTAGAATTCAGGGTCAGTGCTGATTGCGCCGGAAATCGAAATAATACTTGAGGCGAAAGCCTGGGCACGCGCCAGGATGGCCTGCATAGGCCAGTTATGTATCAGTCCAAAAATAAATATGGCGCTGAAAGCATCGCCGGCACCAACAGTGTCACGGATGCTTTCAACTGGCCTGGGGACGACACTTGCGGACTGGTAACTCTCCCGGGTATAGACACAAGCGCCTCGTTCGCCTGAAGTAACGAGCAAGCCTTCCAGGTTTAATTCGCTGACCAGTGCCAAAGACGTCTCTTCGGTATAGGGTGTTTCGGTGAGAATGGAAAATTCGTCAGCGTTGACTTTTAGCCAATCGCTTTTGCTGGCCAACTCGAGCGCGGTATTCCTGCTCCAAAAGGGATCGCGAAGATTTGCGTCCATAAATACGCGTTTGGCATGTCCACGCAGCTGTTCCAGGGCGCTGGCCGATTGATGGCTGCGCAGTGCGAGGGTCCCGTGGTACAAAATATCGCAGGGTTGATTCACGACAGCCGGTTCTATGGCATCGTAGGCGACGCCATCGGCAATGACATAGCTTGGTTGACCTTTACCGAGGCTGACATTGACGTGACCGGTGGGCCTGGTTGAATCTGTCTGTAAACTGTCAACCGGCATGCCCGCGGATATCATCAATTCGCGTAATTTTTGACCGTTGGTGTCATTGCCGACGCGTGATACAAATTTCACGGGGAGATCAAAAGCGTTTAAATGCCACGCCACGTTAAACGGGGCGCCGCCCGGAACCGCATGATCATCCGGAAAAACGTCATATAAGACTTCGCCAAATATTATCGCTTTCACACTACTGGCTCCTCGAGTTTATATGCTGTAAAGCGCTGGGGAAAAAGTTGGATTCCTTGCAATATGCCGCCAGCATAATGTCCGTTATCGACGTCAGATTGCGCAAAACCATTCGGGATAAGCGTTCTGTCGAGATCCGTACAGATCAGGTATTTTGTCATTACCCGGAAACCTGCTGCAGCGCGTTTGCGCTAAAGAAAATATACTTAACCCGACGCATCTTTAATGTGATTCAAAAAATCATAGTGTTCAATGGCTTCGAGTATACCGGCGCTAAACGCTTGCTCAGAAAAATAGATTTTTTGCCCTTCCGGAACGTCCTTGAGCTCTTCCCGGTGACGGTTCTTGACGATGACCGCCAGCGAAGCACCTCGCATCATGTCCTCATCGGCGCCGGAACCACCAGCGACCAGAATATTTTCAAACGGGATTTCCCATTTCTGTGCCACGTAGCGCAACGCATTCCCCTTGCTCGCCCGTAAAGGTGTTATATCCAGGTATTGCCCCAGTGAAAGGGTCGTGTTTACGGCCTGGTCACTTTGCCTTAGATAGGCGTTGATTTCGTCCATGGACGGGGCTTTGCGGCTATCGTAGTAGTAGGAAAGTTTAAAACGGCTTTGGTGCTCATTCTCTTGCAGTCGTATACCCGGCAGGTCTTCCAAAAGTGGCCATATCGATGACGGGGACCATAAATGGTCGATGTGTTTCATCCATTGGCGGTCGAGAATAATATCCTTTGTGTAATAGATTTCTGAACCCAGGCCCGCAATCAGGAAATCCGGGCTTGGGATGTTGTTTCTCTTGATCGCCTCAAGTATGGAATCGCGGGTACGGCCCGTGGCAATGCCAATCCCCAGGTGTTTGCGATGCGCTTTGATAAAATTCACAAACTCGAGAAGGCTGTCTTCATCTCCGGCAAGGTTTTGGTCAAAACCGGTAAAAATCGCACCCGAGAAACTCTTGTAGATTTTTCGGTCTGGTAATGCCGCGATATCTATCAGCTTGTTCTTACGCGCCAAATTATCGATTGCCCTGGCGTAGGCATTGGCGTGCGCGCTCCAGGAGTAGAAGGCCTTTACCCCGGTTAAACCCGCAGCGCTATACTTCTGCCATTTATCCGGATCGCTGATCAGCGTCAGCAAAGCGTCGCCTATTTCATCGGTGTCAAGCGGGTCTACGAGTAAGCCGTTATGACAATTTTTAATGATATCTACGGGCCCCCCATTACTGGTCGCGACGATAGGCAAACCACTTGCCGCGGCTTCAAGCAGGGTAAGCCCGAATGGTTCCGTAAGGGCAGGGTTAACAAAAACCCCTTTGCTGCTGGCTGCCAGGCGGTATATTTCCGGTACTTCGTCAGTGCCGTGATGCTTGGGTAGACTGACCTGCCCAAAAAGGTCGTATTTGTCGATCAGCACGAGTATTTCGGTCAGGACATCCCGGGCGCCATCGTTGAGATCGCTAATGTCGTCGCGATTGCCCAGGATCAGCACCAGGTTGGCCCGTTCTCTCAGGGCTTTGTTTTTGCCAAAAGCAATCACCAAACTACGGCTGTTTTTCCGCTGGTCCGCCCTCGCGAGCGCCAGGATCATCGGTTTATCAGGGCGAACCAGGGATTTTGTAATTTTGCGCTTGAGGTCCTCGGCGATTGTCAGGCTGTCACTGCTACCGGGGTTCGACTGCCTGGAACGGTCGGGGGTGGTTGTGAATAAATTGAGATCGACCCCGGGTGGAATGACGCGCATGACCGCAGGATTATAATAATCGTAAAGCTCGTATTGGTCCTCGCGTTCGTTGGTGGTGCTGGTAATTACCAGGTCAGCATTTGCCAGCGCGAGTTCTTCTGCTTCAATGCGCTGGGTTATTTTATAGCGACTTTCGATGTCCGCCCGTGTAAGACCGGCGGAAGTCAGACGCTTGAGCTTATCGCGGCCGAGTGAATGACCGGTGTGGACCATGGGAATACCCGTTTGATTGGCCAGGCGGGAAACAACATAGCCCGCATCGGCATAGTGTGAGTGGAGCAGATCCGGCGGCCTGTCCTGCTGGTTAAACCAATCCAGGGCATGGTCGGCGTATTCGTCCAGGTATTCCCAGAGTTCTTCCTTGGCAAGGTATTCCGGCGGTCCGGCAGGAAGCCTGATAATCGAGGCGTTGGGATGGGCGAGGGGTTCCTGGGTTAATTTATAATTTGAGTCTACCGAGGGGTCATCGACCAGGCGGGTAAATAATTCAACTTTTGCTATCGTGGGCAGTTCAGCCAGGGCATTTGCCAGCTCTACGACATAACGCGTTTGGCCCCCCGTATCCGCGTCTCGACCGAGTTCCAGATCATTTGGCCGGATCAGACCATGTATGCTAAATAGCGCGACATATAACAAAGAATCCTCCGATATCTTTGGTTTCCATGATTGTTTGCCGACTACGATACTACCTCTTTTGCTTCGGTCAGTCACATTTGGCCTGTGGCGTACAGCTGGCGTGGACGATTGCCTGGTGTTTCGATGACGTCCAGCCGCCGTGCGTTCAAGTCTACGCAGAGAACTGATAACGAAGTGAGTCGCTTGTGGTTTCCAGAGTGCGCGATGGCCATTCGCCAGTTGGCTTGTGAATAAACGATGATCGTGACGAGCGGTTTGTCCGTTATGAGCCGTGATAAACTCATGCCGGCTGCGTCTGACCAGGGGAGCGTTTTTCGCATGCGGAAGATGCCAGGCCGGCTTCCATGGATTTCTGAATAGAGAATAAAACAGCTTACAAGCAAGGACTTAGAACATGAAAAAGTTTATACCGCTGTTGATAATTTTATTGTCCATCAATGCATTTGCGGGCGAAGACAGCGAGGTTTTTCAGGCCCTGCTTAAAAGGGAATGGGAATTCCGGATCAACGAGTTTCCGTACCTGGCACGGGAAAACGGAAACAAGGAAAAGGCCGGCCAGATAACGCACGTCAGTGAAAAGGACCAGCTCAGGCGTTACGAATACTGGAAACAGGTCAAGTTTGAGCTTGCCGCGATCTCATGTGACAAACTGGAGCATGCGGAATGTATCAACTACCAGATTTTCGAACGGCAGATCCACCAGTTCCTCGCAAATTATGAAACCAGGGCCTACCTGATCCCGTTCAACAGCGACTGGGGCTTTTACCTGTCCTGGAACCGCTGGGGTGAAGATACCGATATCGTGTCCATCAGCGACTATCGCGATTACCTGTCGCGTCTCAATGCCCTGCCGGATGTGATGGATGAATACATTGCGCTGATGCGTGAAGGTCTGGAAACCGGTATGACCCAGCCACGTGTCATCCTCGCCGGGCGGGAAGTGCCGATCAGGAAACAACTGGTGGAAGACCCGCAACAGAGCGCTTTCTTCAAACCGTTCCTGAACATGGGGAAAAGCATCAGCGACGACGAAAAAGAGATGCTGATTGCCGAGGCCCGTATCGCAGTCATGCAAGGTGTGGTGCCGGCCTATGAACGCCTGCTCGAGTTTTTTGAGAACGAGTATTTCGTCAAGGCGCGCACCACGCTGGGTGCATCGAGCCTGCCGGACGGCAAGCGTTTTTACGACGAACAAATTTACGAATATGCCACCGTGGACATGACCGCCGAGGAAATTCATCAGCTTGGCCTGTCCGAGGTCGCCCGGATTCGCGCGGAGATGGAGGCGATCATCAAGGACTTGAAATTTGACGGTGACCTGGCCGCCTTTATCCAGTTTTTACGTACGGATCCGCAGTTCTATGCAAAGACCCCGCACGAATTACTTGCTGAGGCTTCCTATTTCGCCAAAAAAATCGACGGCCGTTTGCCCATGATGTTCGGCAGGTTGCCGCGCCAGCCTTATGGTGTTGCGCCGGTGCCGGACAGTATTGCGCCTTTTTACACGGGTGGACGATACGTGGGTTCGCCGCTGGATGCCCGCGAAGGGGGATATTACTGGGTCAATACCTACGCTCTGGAAAGCCGGCCTTTATATACGCTGCCCTCACTGACATTGCACGAAGCCGTACCCGGGCATCATCTGCAGATCGCCCTGGCCATGGAGCAGGGTGAACAACCGGATTTCAGACGTAATGATTATATTTCCGCCTTTGGCGAAGGCTGGGCGCTGTACGCTGAAAAGCTCGGAGTCGAAATGAATATCTACGAAACGCCCTACCAGAACTTTGGCCGCCTGACCTACGAGATGTGGCGGGCCTGCAGGCTGGTGATCGATACCGGGATACATACCAAGGGCTGGACCAGGGAGCAGGCGCAGGATTACCTGGCTGCTAACACCGCGTTGTCAATCCACGAGATCACCACCGAAATCGACCGGTATATTTCCTGGCCAGGTCAGGCGTTGAGCTACAAACTGGGTGAATACACAATCTGGCAACTGCGTGACGAGGCCGAGAACCGTCTCGGCGCGGACTTTGATTTGCGTGATTTCCACGATTTCATCCTGGCGTTGGGTTCGGTACCCCTGGAAATACTGAAAAACGAAGTGCACCGCTGGATCGCGGAACAGGAACATACCTGATCAAAGGCTGACCACAATATTTCACCAGGGCGTGCTGAGTCGCGGAAATTCTGTTTTACAAACAGATTGATACAAGGGATTTTGTTGATTTTCTAAAGTTGACCGTGATTGATTAAAATCTTGTCCGGAAAACGAACCTCAGGCTTTAATTGGCACTGGACAATCTGGTGAAATTACAGTTAAATTTCCGGCCTTGTGTTAATCGTGTCGCAACGGGGCTTCTGCGACAGATTTGGTAAAAGAAGTATAACTTTAAGCCAACGCTTGTTTGACCAGTTGCTCTGGTTAATCTACACAAACATAAGGGATTTCAAAAATATGCAATCATTGATTTCCGGTCGGACGCAACCTGGCTTGCTTCGTGGCGCAATTTTTTTCCTGGCGCTCTTTTCCTTCACGGCCATGGCCGACGTCGAAACTGAAAATCCGCTCGAACTGGAGACGGTCCAGGTTACGGCCACCCGCATTCCGTTGCCGATAGAAACGCTGCCGGCGCTGATCAGCGTGGTGACGGGGGCCGAACTTGAAGCGATCGGTGCATGGGACCTGCGCACTGCCTTGTCGCTGGTCGCCGGTGTCGATATCGCGCCGGGGGGCGACGGCGGGCCCGCAGCTTCGGTACCCGGGATGTGGGGATTACGTGAATTTGACGCCTTTCTGTTGGTGGTGGATGGGGTGCCATGGGGTGGCGCCTTCAACCCGGAACTGTCGACGATCATGCTGACCAACGTGGACCGCATCGAAGTGCTACGTGGTTCGGCGCCGGTGATGTATGGCGCCACCTCCTTCGTCGGCGTCATTCACATCATACACAGGGCGGCGGGTGATGCTGACAAGCAGGTGCGCCTGTCCTATGGCAGCTTTGACACCTGGACTGTGGCCGCCGCAATGGACTTACCAGCGGGCGAAAATTACGTCCACTCACTGTCGGTGGAAGGCGAGACGCGTGGTTTCGCTGACGACGAGGCCGGCGTGGATCGTGGCCACCTTCTTTACCGTGGTGCAATGGATCTCGGCCCGGGAAAGTTACAGTTGGATTTCAATGCAATCGTGCTCAGACAGGACCCCAACAGTCCGCACCTGCGCGAGGGCCCGGTACTGGCGCCGGACTTGCCGCTTGATGCCAACTACAATCCCTCCGACGCGCGCCTTGACCAGGATCTCTACCAATTCGCTGGCATTTACGAGCAAAAACTGGGTGCTCTGGACTGGTCGACCACCCTGTCCCTGACCCACACCAGCAACGATATCGTGCGTGGTTTCCTCGACGAGGAGTACGTCGACGATGGTAGCTCACTGAATGCGGCGGGGTTCTCCCAGGACCGCGACACCGATGGCGTCTACTTCGATTCGCATCTGCTGCAGCGGATTGGCGAGAAGACGAACATAATCTATGGCATCGACTATCTTTATGGCAAGGGCGAGCAGACCAGTGACAACTTCGATTACTACGTGCCGGCCGACGGCACGGGTGCACCGCCCAGCAGTTCCCGGCCGATCGAGGAATCGATCGTGCTCAATGACAGACGCAATTTCTACGGGGTTTACATCCAGATGAACACGCAGCTGGCGCCGGATTGGGAGTTGCTTGCCGGTTTGCGTCTGAATCAAACGGCAGAATCGCGGCGGACCCGGGAAACGACCGCGGATGGAATGGTTACCGAAGGTGCCGACCGGCTCACCAAGACACGTCCGGGCGGCATGCTTGGTCTGAGTTGGAGAGCATGGCAGGACGGCTCCAACTTCGTCTCCCTGTACGCCAATTACCGTAACACCTACAAGCCGGCGGCAATTGATTTCGGCCCGGAAGCGGAAAGCGAAATCCTGCAACCGGAGACCGCGGTGAGCTATGAAATAGGACTCAAGAGCCAACTCGCTGGCGGTCGTCTCGATTTCGATCTCAGCCTGTTCGATATGCGTTTTGACAACCTGGTTGTGACCCAGCCCGTCAATGGCCGGCCGGGACTGACCAACGCCGGCAAAGAGCACTTCAAAGGCGCCGAACTGGAGGCGCGCTACCGTATGACTGAAGACCTGTTGCTGGTGGGCAACTATGCCTGGCACGACGCGCGCTTCGGCGACTACGAGCAATTGTTCGGCGACACCTTGACGCAGCTTGACGGAAACCGGCTGGAGATGTCCCCGGAAAACTTGGCCGCACTGGGTCTGATCTACGATCAACAACAGGGCTTTCATGCTTCGGTCATCTGGAATTACATCGGCGACCGCTTTATGAACAAGCGCAACACCGTGGTGGCGGACAGCTACAACACCTGGGATGCCAGTATTGGCTACCGGGTGGCGGAGTGGGATTTCACCCTGACCGGCTACAACCTGGGTGACGAACGCCCGCCGGTGTCCGAAAGCGAACTGGGCGAAAGCCAGTATTATCGGCAGCCTGCACGCAGTATCGAGGCTTTCGTAACACGGCGGTTTTGACCAGGACAGCGAGGGTTTGCACCGGCATGATGTGACTGGGGCCGGCGTTTGCCCGAGGTTATCATTTTGGCACCGGCTTGAGTTCCACTGGAACTTCGGTAGCATTGGGAACTCAGATTCACATCTGCCATTGTCCGATCAACGAACCGGGAGCGTCAAAATGAAACTGTCTGTCCTGCTTGTCTTAACTCTGTTGTTCACCCCGGCCGCGTTTGCCGATGCCGAGGTATATTTTATTTCACCGCATGACGGCGACACCGTGAGCGGGACCTTTGAGGTGCGTTTCGGTTTGAAGGGCATGGGTGTGGCGCCGGCTGGTGTCGACATGCCGAATACCGGTCACCATCACTTGTTGATCGATGTGGATAAGCTGCCGCCGATGGATGCGCCGCTGCCAAAATCCGACCAGATTCTTCACTTTGGGGGCGGACAGACTGAAACCACCCTCAGCCTGCCGCCCGGTCAGCACACCCTGCAGTTAATCCTGGGCAATTATTCCCATGTCCCGTTTGATCCGCCGGTGATGTCGAAAAAAATTACCATCACAGTTACCGAGTAATTAGCGGTTTCCGGCCGACCTGCGATTTAGTCTTCGCGTTTGTGGGACAACGAAGCTTCGCGTATGGCGCGGAACTCGTTGCCCTCGCGCCACTGGGGCCACTCATCGCTGAAGGCCAGGCGGTGGCCGATCTCGTAATAAAGACGCAGGTCTTCAAGTGCAGCGTCGAGGTCCCAGTCGTCCTGCATTTCATCCGACGGTGCATGATAGTGTTTGGCGATGAACTCGGCTTTGCGTTGTTTGACGTACTCGGCGCCGCGTACGCGATCAACCGTGCCACCGCTCGCGTACAGGATCGGCACACCGTTCTTGGCAAAGTTGAAATGATCTGAGCGGTAATATGAGCCTTTTTCCGGGTTGGCCTCCGGGGTAATGGTGCGGCCTTGTTTCTTTGCCACGTCCACCAGGATATCCTCCATCTGCGAAGCGCCGTAACCCACGACCACAATGTCACTCATCTTGCCGGTAAAATTGAGCACGTCCATGTTGATGCCGCCGACGGTCTTGTTCATCGGGTACTGCGGTTTATCCGCATATGCCTGCGAGCCCAGCAAACCGGACTCCTCCCCGGTGACCGCCAGGAAGCCAACCGTTCTGCGTGGCGCCTCGGGGGTATTGGCCCAGGCTTCGGCCTCTTCCAGTAAACCTGCCGTGCCACTGGCATTGTCCAGGGCGCCGTTATAGATGAAATCGCCTTCTTCACCTTCCTCGTGTGGCGCGGTACCGAGGTGGTCCCAGTGAGCCATGTAAATAAATAATTCATCGGCAAGGTCAGTGCCCGGAAGCACGGCGCCGACGTTGTAGGACTCGGCGAAGGTAATGTTGTTGTGGATGGAGACGTTGGCGTTGAGACCCAGCGGGATGGGCGTGACCGAAGCCTTGGCCGCCTGCGCTTCCAGGGCCGCGAGGTCCTGACCGGCGCTGGCCAGGATTTCCTCGGCGACCGCATGCTGCAGCCAGCCCTCGACCTTCACCTGGTCCATGTTGTTGTTTTCAGACGCGAGATGAAATTGCGGACCCTGTCTGCCGTCCTCGATGACATTCCAGCCATAGGCCGCGGCGCCGGTTTCGTGAACGATCAGCAGACCGGCAGCGCCCTGGCGTGCGGCTTCCTCGTACTTGTAGGTCCAGCGGCCATAGTAGGTCATGGCATTGCCATTGAATAAATCCGGGTTCTGGGTTGCATAACCGGGATCATTGACCAGTACGATAACGGTCTTGCCGGTTACGTCCAGACCTGCGTAATCGTTCCAACCGTATTCCGGTGCGACGATGCCGTAACCCGCCCAGACCAGTTCGCTGTTCTCCAGCCCGGTCTCATCGACCACGCGGGTGGTCCAGACAACTGATTCCGGTCCGTTGGCATAGGCATGCACCGTTCCGGCATCGGGGTTGGATATGTCCAGTGTCAGATCGCCGGTGGCTTCGATGGAAACCAGCGGCACCGGTTGCCGGTAGCTGTCGCCGAACATCGGCTTGAGATCCATCGCCTTGAATTGTGTTTCCAGGTAGTCGAGTGTCAGCCGTTCCCCTTCCGACATCGGTGCGCGGCCGCCGAACTCATCCGACGACAGCGTGGCGATATGCTGCAGCAGTCCTTCCGCTTCCATCATGTCCTCGGGACTGGTTACCGTGATGGGCTGTTCAGCCGGCGCAACGGGTTCTGAGCGGGTTTCGGCTGACTGGTTTTCTGCGGGTTTACAGGCTGCCAACAGCAGCAGGGAAAATATAATGGCGGGTACGGTTCGAATGTTCACGGCAATCTCCGGGGGTTTAGATCAGGCCCGCAACTTACGCCTAAAGTCCCCTGCGATCAAGTCAAAATGGACGATTAAATGAAGACGCTATCCTGATAGAATTGTTGGCATAATTTTGAATGATTTATATGGCGAATATTTCATGTTTCCGCGCTTGGTTCAAACAGTCAAAAAGGTGCTGACAATGGCCGGTCACGAGCGCGTAAACGGATTTGAAAACAGGGAAAAACCATGAGCCTGGAAAAGAGTTGTAAGTATTTCTTAACCCACCACCGTTGCTTTACTTCACACACACCCGCCGATGACTTTCAGGCCATGGCCGACTGGTGCCGGAACAACGAGGTGGCGCATGACCGCTATGGCAACGGCGAGCTGGTGCAGGCGTTTGAGGCCAGGGTTTCCGGGTTGCTCGGTTTTGCGGCAGCGAAATTCTGTCTCACCGGCGTGGCTTCACAGGTTGTGGCCCTGAGGTTGGCATGTGATAGTAAAGGCAACAGCCGTGTACTGACCCATCCCACTTCGCATCTGCTGCTACACGAGAATCACAATGCCCAACTTTACGATTGGTTCAAGTTGTTCCGGGTAGGCTCCGCCTATCGTCCATTAAACCTGGAAGCACTGCAAAACTATCCCGACCCGGTGGCGGCGGTCATCTATGAACTGCCATTGCGCGAAATCGGTGGACAGCTGCCGGCCTGGGAAGAACTCGAAGCAATCAAAGCATGGGCCAAACAGAATAACGTTCACCTGCACATGGATGGCGCCCGCCTGTGGGAAGCAGCCACGGGCTTTGGCAAATCACTGGCTGAAGTTTGCCGGGGTTTTGATTCCGTCTACGTATCCTTCTACAAGGGTATCGGTGCACTTGCCGGTGCGATGCTGCTCGGCAGTGAAGAATTTATCCAACGCGCCAGGGTGGATATGCAGCGGCAGGGCGTAGTGACGTTCAGGCACACCCCTTATATCGTGTCCGCCGCCATGCAGTTTGACCAGCGGCTCGCAGCGATTCCGGCGTATTTCCAACGCACCACGGAACTCTACGAAATCCTCGGGCAGTACCCGTTATTGACCCCCAACCCCGAAAAACCGCACTGCAACATGCTGCATCTGTATCTGCCGGTGTCCGCTGCAAAAGCCAACGCGATACGCGATGACATCGCCGCCGAGCACGCGATCTGGTTGTTCAACGGCGCCAACGATGCCGCATTGCCCAACCAGAGTTATTTTGAGTGGTACGTGGGTGACAACCTGCTGGAGCTGGATGATGCGGTTTTGCACCTCGCGTTGAAGAGCTTGAGCGACGCGCTGAAACAATGAAGCTTTAACAGGGTTAGAAGTTCGATTAATTATTTTTATCTCTCTTGCGGTGTGTGAGGCGAAGCTTCCGTATGGTCGAAGTTTGCCATTTTGTAATCTGCTTATCTGCGTGGGCGCCGGCCGCGTGCAGTACCTCTCTTCAGGACACGCCATGAACACGTCCGTGTGGTCTCGGGCTCGACTTCCTGTCTCGCACGGTCCTGAAGAGAGGTACCGCACACCCCCGACTATATGGCTGCTTTAACGACATTGGTTTCTAAGGGATGCACAAGCGTTTGGCTAAAGCTGGGGTGGGTATCGCCTGCCCCGGCGTCCCACTGTAAATCGGAGGCAAACATAACCCGAAATCATCTATAAGCCTTCTCGCTAGCACAAACGCGGCTTGAGGATTAAACGGTAACGATACACCTCGATTCGCCTATTGCGCGATTTCTCCCGGGTGATACGTGCTGGTCGCACGCTTTAATACGTCCTCTTTGTAGTAGGCGACATCCTTGAACTGGCGGTCGACGTAGCGCTGCGCCTGGTCGTAAAAATGGGGTGAATCCGGGTGGCCGCTTTCACCGCCGGCGAGCAGGCTCTTGGCTTTTACCCTGTCACCAAACTCCACCACGGCAACAAAGCTGTTGCCCCTGGTGCCGTAAATCCGTTTCGTGCCGTTGTAGGTCTTGGCGCCAAACGCAGCCAGCGCGCCCCAGCGTCCGGAGGCCATACCGACCGGCAGGCTGGGTGCGTCGTCATTAAATGGCTGTTCGATATCACCGGTGATCCGCTGAAAGCGGTTGACCGAGCCCCAGGGGATGTCCCAACTGCCAAAGTCGGCCGCGAGTCTCGCGATGGTCGCCGCAAATATTTGCAGGCGTTCGTCATTGGTGGATTCCGTGGCTAAATAGTTGGTCAGGTCCATACCCTCGAGATTGTTCGGGTTGGCGCCCTGTTCTTCAAATCGCATGCCGTAGAAATGCGCCAGCGTCATGGCCACCGAGTCCGTCGACACCCTTAAATCCCAGTCGCGCAGCACATCGATTGCGGGCGCCAGTTCCTCGTAAGGCGCACCCGATTCGTCAAACGCGGTTATCAGTGCAGGAATCATCTTCTCGAACCCCGGCAGGTAGGGGTCGTAGGCAATGTCGATCAGCTTGTCGAGTGTCATATCGGTCTGACCGGTGAGGACCCTGACTGCGTGGATCGCGCGGAAAGTTTCGGCATCGGGCGCCATGTACGTCGGGTAGTCCTCGCGTTTGGGGCTGAATTCGGCGGCGGCGGTGAAAGGCGTCGAATTGCAGTTCTGTATCCAGCCGTTGCCAGGGTTCAGCAGCGAAATGGTTTCGTCCACGGCGTGTATTCCTTGCCAGTCGGTGGCCGGGTTGCTGCCATCGACGGGTTGTGAAAAATCGAATTGCGGGTCGCGCCGGGGTACGAAGTTGCCGTGGAAGTAAGCGATATTACCCTTTGAGTCGGCATAGACCGTATTGTTGGATGAGTTGGTGCGAATATCCATCATCTTGCGGAAACCGTCATAGTCGGTCTGCTTGGTGCGAATATAGGACTGCCGCAAGGCATTGACCGGGTCCCAGTTGATCTCTGTCGCCACCCACTTGCCGTCGAGCATGTGGGTCACCGGGCCATGATGGGTGTGATACATTTCAAAAGTGCGTTCGGACAAGGTATCGCCGTCCTTGTATTTGAGTGTCACCTCGGAGACTTCGACCGGACGCTGTTCATCACCATAGCGATAGCTGAGCTGGCCGTTCTGCATGGAGACGTCCTCGACAAAATCATCCATGAAATCAAGATGGGTCGAGGTGTGCATCCAGCCGGTGTGCTCGTTGAACCCCTGGTAGACAAAAAACTGTCCCCAGGTGACCGCGCCGTAAGCGTTCAGGCCTTCTTCTGAGACCACGTGCACCTCGGGGCGGAAGTAGAACGAGGTGTGTGGATTGATCAATAACATGGCATTTCCCGACCGCGTCAGCTTGCCGGCGATGGCAAAGCCGTTGGAACCGCCTGGCTCTGCCAGCGTCTCGGCGGTGGCTATGGCTTTGGTCGGGATTTCGAGCGACCGGCCCTCGCCATAAAATGCCTCGATGCCATCCAGCGGAATTTGCTCGATGTCACCACCGATGGACCCTTCGGAGAAAAACATTGGCATCCAGGGCTCGAATCTCGTCAGGAGTTTTGGTTTCACATCCGGGTGCGTGTCGAGGTAATAATTCAGTCCGTCAGCCCAGGCATCGCACAATGCCTTTAGCCAGTCGGGCGCGCTTTCGTAGTCCGCCTTTGCTTCGTCAACGGTCATGAAAAGACGGGCGCGCAGATCGCTGAAAATGGCCTGCTCGCCATCGATCTCGGCAAGCCGGCCGATGGCCCATACATAGTTGCGTTCGATACGGTTGAAGTCATCCTCGGCCTGGGCATAGAGCAGGCCGAAAACAGCATCCGCGTCTGTCTTGGCATATATATGCGGCACGCCAAAATCGTCGCGGATGATGGTGACGTTTTGTGCCCGCGCGGCGAGGCGGTCGAGCGGGGTACTGGCTGCCGGGGTTGGCCCCTTGGAGCAAGCCGTCAGCAGTAAAAAAACAAGCAGTACTGTTACTTTTATTATTCGCGTCATCAGGTTTATGGTTCCTTGATTATTTACTGGGTGCCGGGTTCACGTTTGTTTTCCGCTGGTATTCCTCCAGCAACAATTGATCTTCAGGCTTCCACAATTGATTTGCCCTGAGTTTATTTTCCTGCATGAGCAGGGCAGCGGAGAAGTAATTTTTATCACGGGCAGCAAATTGTGCCTTTAGCTTAAAAAATAAATAGTCATATTCGGTGTGCGACTCAAGACGTGCCATGGTATCCCGGTACTCCATTTCCGGGTGGTCAAGCAGGATTTCGAGTATTTCGAAGCCGACATAATTTGCGACATGATTTTCAGTTTTGTTGCGATAGCTTTGTTCCGTGGATTTCAAAATACTCAACCCATCATTGACTCGGCCCATGCGCACGGCGATGTGTCCCTCGGCCCTGGCCAGTTCCTCCGGATATTGTTCCTTGAGCAAGGGATATCTTTCGACATAGTCCCGCATCATCCTGTTGGCCACCTCCGGTTCAGCCGACCTGGCGTAAATCAGCAATTTTAATGAATTACTGAACGCCCGGGCCGACGGCAGAACGGTTTCGTTGTCCAGAATGGCGCTGATTGCCTCGGTCCGGTTGCGGGCCTGCTCAAACTTGTTTTGTACATAGTACATATGCAGCTTAAGAATTTCCGCCAGCAGCGCGTAGTAACTGCTGTTGGTTTGCTCAGCGATACGCCGGATACGCTCGATGTAGCGCTCGGAAAGATCAAAATGACCGCGTAAATTCAACATTTGACCGGTCGCCCGTAAATACGTGATGAGTTGATGTGGGGCGGTGCAGCTATCCAGGTAAGGCTCGGCGCGTGCTGCGACCCGGACGCTGGCGTCGAAGTTACCCTGGGTATAATTGTAGCTGTTGAGCAGGCTGAAACTTTCAATCATGCCATTGCTGTTGTTGATGTTTTCATAATTATGAATTGCCAGGTCAAGGTATTCGTGCATTTTCGAATACTGAAGATCGTCGTAATAAATTTCTGCGAGAGAAAGCTGCAGGTCAGCCAGGTGGCCGGGTAAAGAATAATATTCATTGCTGATGGCCAGGCTTTCCAGGGTGTAGGACTCGGCCTTTTTCCAGTCTTTTTGCAGTCGGGCCAGCAAAGTTAATGATTTCAGTCCGGCCAGTTTCTGGTAGGGATCGCTTAGATTCAATATCGAGTCTTCGGAAATCTGTATGCTTTCTTTTGCACGCTCCACGTCCATGAGTTTCATATAGGCCATTGCCTTGATGTAGTGCAGTTCTATCGAAGCGCTGGAGTTCTTTTGGACATTAGGATGGCTCAATAGCGTATCTGCAATGGAAATCGCCCTTTCCAGGTTGCCGAGTTCCATGAGTGAATCAGCCAGTTTGATCCAGGCGGGCAGGAAATTCTTCTCCTTGTTGACGGCTGCCTGAAAATATTCCATGCCTTTCTGTTCATTGCCACCGATCTGGGTTTCCAGCAGGCCCTGTAAATAGCTTTGCAGCGCGTAGGCGTCAACCGTTGACCAGTTATCCTCCTTGACCTTGTCAAAATCATCATGAATCGACAGGTTGGAGCTTATCCATTGATCGGTTTTTTCAAACAATTTGGGCAGTGTGGCCGCCTGCAGGCTTGCGCTCGAAATGACTTCATTTTTAGTGCGTAGTTTGATATCCACGACGTAGCCCGAGGCAGATTCGCCAATATCAATAAGACAGCTGTAGCTGATGTTCTTTTTCGTGGATAAATCAATCGCAAGTTGCTCTGGTGACTTTGCTGCAAACCACTCAGCCTCGGGATTAATCGCGTGTATGAGTTCATGCCGGCCCAACAACTCGGAGAGGTAATGCAACCCGCCCCTGTTGAGCCAGTCCTGGCTACTACCGGCGGGGATGATAGCCAGTCCAACGGGAGAGGGCGACGCCGATGGAGCGTCAGCCATCTTGCCGGTGGTCTCGTATAGCGGGCGGAGAACATACAACAGAACTGCCAATACCAGGATCAGCGCAACATAACTCCATATTGATGGTTTTGATTTCGCAGTGGTCTGCGCAACCCCGGCACTCCCCTGTTGGACATCAACGGGAACATTAAACCGGTAGCCGACCCCCCGGTGTGTTTCGATGATGGCCTGGCCTGTGTCCGAATCATTCAGCACTTTGCGCAGACGCAGGATCTGCTTGGTCAAAGCCGTATCTGTCACGATCTGACCCGGCCAGACGACGTCGATAATCTCGTCTTTTGTAAGTATCCGCCCCGGGTTCTGCAGGAATGTCAAAAGCAGGTAATAAACCTTGGTCCCTAGCTGGATGTTCTCATTATTCCGCTGCAGCACCTGCCGGTCGCTGGATACGACACAATCCAAAAAATGATACCGCGTGTGTTCCTGGTGCGGACTCATGCCAGCTGATTCGAACCCCTTCGATTGACTGTTTAAACCGTTAAATTAAAGCAACTGGTAACCGTGTCAACCACTTACATCCCGTCAGCTCAGACTATTTTTGTCAGCTGATTGGCTTTAACGAGCTGAGAATGGTTATATCTTATTGATAATAATAGAAATAATAATCACAGAACACGATCCCGTCACATGTCGGAATGCAATGTCCCGTAAACGTCATGCAGGCTTGCAGGTGCATCATGAGAATGATAAGCGCACGAATCTGGCGGCCGGAAACGGCCTTCAACTGGGAGAAAGGTATCGTGAGCTATTTAGAGGTTATTGCGTTTCTATTCACTTTTGTGGTTCCGGCTTCTGTTGTTTATTTCTGCATTTCCCGCCGCAAAAGTTCCGTTTGCTCTTTTCACTCAGGTGCATTAATGGCATTGGCGGCTTTGCTGTCGGCAAATGTCGCATATGCAGCGCCTGATTTGCAGGGGGGACCGCCACGGCCGGGCCAGGACAGGAAGTTTTCATCCCAGTTGACTTCGTGGCCGATGGCTCGGTCGTGGCACTTCAATATGATCTGACTTTTAATTCAAACGTACTCAGCATATCCAACGTAAGCAGCGGGTCGGCCCTGGTCGATCATGTATTTGAATGGCGTCTCGTAGCGCCCGGAAATCTCCGGGTTGTGATTACGACCGCAACGCTGGCGAAATTGAACAGCGGCAGCCTGGCGAACGATCACCTTCAAAATTGACGATGCTGCGGCACCGGGGACCGAACCGCTGATCCTGCAAAACCCGGTTTTGGCCGAGTCAACCGCATTGGCCGTAACGCCTACCGCCATCCAGGACGGTAGTATCACCATCCTGCCAGCCGGTGGAGTGGATGACGGCGACGCAATCCCGATACCCGCGACCACCGCGCTGACGCTGGCGCTGATGATCCTTGTGCTTGGACTTGCCGGTTATGTGTTTATCAAGCGTGGTCCCAGGGGTATGACATTTTCAATTGTCCTTGGACTGACCTTGTTCAGTTCAACCATCGTGCGTGCCGTACTCTTCCCCGGCGATGCCAATGGCGACGGCAATGTCGATACCGCGGATATCCCCGTGATCGTCACGCAGATACTGGAAATATCCAATGCACCCGGCGACCCGGACTGTAATCAGGATGTCATGGTCGATGTACGCGATACCATCTGCGTGGCCCAGCCTGCGCCTGAAAACCAGCCACCGGTGCTGGCCGCCATAGGAGATCAAGTCACCCCGGTCGATGTGAATTTTGCCATCACGGCGGTTGCCACCGACCCGGATGTCGGCGATATTCTGACTTACTCACTTGATGTGTCCCCCGCCGGCATGAGTATTGATCCGGCCAGTGGCCTGATCAGCTGGGATTCCCGTGGCCGGCCAGCTTGGCGCCAATAGTGTGACCGTACGCGTCACTGATCCGGATGGCCTGTTCGATACGGAATCATTCCAGGTGACTGTGACTGAGGTTGTCGCCAACCGGGCGCCGGACCTGATCCCGCCGGGTAACCGCGTCATCCAGGCCAACTTGCTATTCACGACACCTCTGTTCGCCACCGACCCGGACGTCGGCGATGTGTTGACGTTCGGGCTTTCCAACGCACCTGCGGGTATGGCGATCAATCCACCGACCGGTATACTGAGCTGGAGCCCGAGCGGGGCCGATCTCGGTATCAACGCGGTGACCGCGACGGTGATGGACGCGGATGGCCTGCTGGATAGCGAATCGTTCACTATCGAGGTGATCCAGCAGACCGTCATCGCGGAGGTCAATACGCCCCCACAGCTGACGGTGCCACAGGACCAGACCATCGTATTCGACAACCTGCTTGACCTGCTGGCCACGGCTACCGATGCGGATGTGGGCGACACGCTGACTTTCGCACTGGTCAACGCCCCAACCGGTCTGGTGATTGATGCGGATAGCGGCGCCATCACCTGGACCCCGCCGGAAGCCCAGATCGGCCTGCACGACGTGGCCGTCAAAGTCACGGATTCGGCCGGTGCAACCGCCTTTGGCAGCTTTATCGTCACGGTTTTGAACGTCAACCGGCCACCCGTGGCAGTTGACGAGGTCTACCTGGCACGTATCGGCGAAACCCTGACGGTCGAGGCGCCAGGCGTGCTCGGCAATGACAGCGATCCCGATGATGATCCGCTGACCGCAGCGCTTGTGTCCGACGTCTCCAAGGGCGTCCTGGACTTTCGCGCTGATGGTTCGTTTGACTTCAACCTGGAACTCAACGAAGAAATTGGACCCGTAGAGTTGGAAATACAGTGCGAACCGCCGCCCCAGTATGTGACCAACAGCACCATAGCGGTGGGTGACGTCGATAACGATGGACAGGCGGAACTGGTCGGTGTCTGGTACTGGAGAAGCCTGGCCTGGGCAGAGCCCTGGGTGCTGAACGCAGCGGACTGCACACCAGAGCCGATGCCAAGCACCGCACTACAGGCCGCCGGTGGCTTCGCACAAAGAACCCACCCCGGACTACTCGACATCGACGGCGATGGCGACCTGGAAATCATCGGCGTGCGTAATGTCGACCCTGACCAACCGGCCATCCATAACCAGAACCTGATCGCGGTGAACCATGACGGAACCCTGGCCTGGCCGGGCAACGGTGCCAGCGAGGATGTGGGTTTTCCGATCGACTGGAACCAGGCAGGCCCGACGTTCGCGGATATCGATGCCAACGGCAGCGTGGAAATCATCATGCCCTGGCACACCGGGGGCCTGGAGCCCGGAAATGGCGTCACCGTGTTCAACTCCGCTGACGGAACGATTCTGTGGCAGTACAAGGGCACTATCGTCGCGCCCGATACCGACAACAAACCGCCGGCCGTGGTCGACCTCGATCTCGACGGCACAATGGAGATCATCTTCGGCAGCGAAGTGATCAGCCACCTTGGTGAACTGGAGTTCGCGCTCCCCGTGTTGCCGGACGCGGCGGCGTTTATACGCATCTCTACACGGCAGTCGCAAATTTCGATTCCGACCCCTACCCGGAGATACTCGGTATTGATAACCAGTACCACTATCTCTTCAAGCACGACGGCACGCTGGTATTCCGCAATGCCGTTCCAAACAACTCGCAAAGCCAGATCACGGTGGCGGATTTTGATGGTGACAAGGAGGTCGAGTATGCGTGGTACGCGGGTCTCGGCAGCACCGGGACGATCGGGCACTTCGAGATGTACGACAACGACGGCACACTGCTCTGGAGCCACCAGGGGCTGCCGCAGTATGGCGAAGAACTGACGCGATTCAAGGGCGTCAACGCGACCGCATTCGATGCCAACGGCGACGGCGCTTTCGATCTCGTCGTGTCCCTGAATGTTTACCTGCCCGTAACCTCAGACGTGGACGGTATTTACATTTTTGACGGCCGTGACGGCTCCGAGCTCGAATTCGCACAGATCGGTTCAAATTCGGCTGAGCAGCGATTTACGACGATCGCGGATGTCGACGGCGATGGCGAGGCGGAGATCATTTCCTCGAACACCACGGGGCTCATCAACGAGACCAGAATATGGCAGGGGACCGCAGCCAACCCGTTACCGCCCGCGCCCCCCGTGCACAATCAATGGGTTTTCCAGGAGGCGCTGGTCGATGACGACAGCAACATCATCAGCAACCCGGTGCCGCACTGGCTGCAACCCGGGCTCAACGGCTGGAACCTGATCAAACTGCCGCCGCACCCGCTGGCCGGCACCACCGACAGCTTTACTTACAAGGCCAATGACGGCGCGTTCGATTCCAATATCGCCACGGTTACTTTCGATATACAACCCCCGGGTACACCACCGGCGTTCCTCAGCCAGCCTGACACGCTGACCACCGTCGGGTTCCAGTACGAATACGCACCAAGGGTTGTCGATGTCGATCCGGGCGACAGCGTCAGTTTCATGCTGACCTCGGCGCCTGCCGGTATGACCATCGATGCATCGACCGGCGTGGTGCGCTGGTTGCCGGATACGCTGGGCGCATATCCGGTGACGATCCTGGCCGCCGACACGATCGGCTTTGCCACACCGCAGAGTTACATACTGCAAGTCGGTGAACCGGTTGAAGTACCCGACGTGGTCGGTCAGCCCGAAGCGACCGCCGAGGGTACGCTGACCAGCGCCAACCTGGTGACCGGCAAAAAACAGAAAGCCAACCACCCCACCATCCCGGCAGGTGCGGTTTCCCAGCAAACGCCTATCGCCGGTTCCGTAATCGAATTCGGCGGCGCCGTGGACCTGATCCTGTCGCTCGGCCCCGCGCCGGAAGATATCGACGATGACAGCGATGGTTTCACCGAGAACCAGGGTGATTGTAACGACGATGATGACACCGTTTATCCGGGTGCTGTCGATCCCGAAGCGTGACGGCATCGACCAGGATTGTGACGGTATCGATGGCAACCTGGTATTAACCGAAATATTTGTTATTGCCAGCGGATTCGACTTTGCTCACCAGCCAATCCGTCAGCCTGAAGGCTATCGGTATTTTCGAGGACGGTACCAGCCAGAACCTGACGGGCGTGGTCAGCTGGTCTGCCGGACCGGTGTTCAGTTCCCCGACCCCGGGTGTTTTCAATTTCACCGCCACACGTGATGCCATCGTGGGTTCCGCCACGGTCAATGTCAGCGCCCGCACGCCGGGCGACGATGTGCCGCCGCTTGCCGAGATCACTTCGCCGGCAACCAACACCACGGTCACTGAACCGGTGGATATCATTGGTACAGCCAGTGATGGAAATTTCCTGAAGTATGAACTTGCTTATGCGCTCGCTGGGGATGCCGACTTCACGCCCATCGTGACGAGTACGACACCGGTGACCGGTGGTGTACTCGGGCAGTTTGATCCGACGCTGTTGATCAATGACCTGTATACGATTCGATTGACGGTGTTTGATGCTGGTGGCAATCAGACTGTCGATGAAGTTACGGTCCAGGTCAGCGGAGAACTGAAAATTGGCAATTTTTCCCTGACTTTTAAAGATCTTGGTCTCCCTGTCTCCGGAATTCCAGTGACAGTTTCACGCACCTACGATAGTCGCGATAAGGGAAAAGGTGATTTTGGTGTGGGTTGGCGTCTGGGAATAGATGGCCTTCGCATCAGGGCTAACCGGATTTTGGGAACCGCCTGGCAAGTCGACAAATATAGCCTCAGTTTTTCACTGCAACCGACTGATTTTCACCTGGTCAGCCTCAGGTTGCCGGGAGGAAGGATCGAAGCATTTGACATGTTGGTGACGCCGGCGGTGTCGCCACTTGTGCCATTCCCGCCTTCTCGGCTAAACGTGCAGTTCGTGCCGCGGCCCGGTACGCGTGGCAGCCTGGCGTTGGTAAACCAGACGCCATTGACAGTACTGGGCGCACAACCAGGCGTCGTGGAACTTGTCACGGACGATGCGTTATCGGTATTCGATCCAGACCGCTTCAAATACACCTCCAAAGATGGAGACAAATTCACAATTAGCGCAAAAAATGGTGTGGAAATCATCGAGGAGCAAAACGGAAATACAATAACTTTTTCCGATAGCGGGATCATTCACTCTAGTGGTGAGTCCGTTCTTTTCGAGCGCGATGACTCCGGCAGAATTACCGCGATTGATGATCCGCTTGGTAATCGGCTTCGATACCGATACGACGCGAATGGCGACCTGACACTGCACACCGATCGCAATGGCAATTCGACAACATTCAAGTACGATCGCCATCATGGGCTGATCGAAATGACAGGTGGTGAAGGCGTTTCTTTGGTCCGCAATGAATATGATTCGGATGGGAGAATCATCAAGTCTACTGATGCCGATGGTAAGGAAATCAATTACATCCACGACATCGATGGAAAACAGGAGACTATTTTTGATCGAAACGGCGCACCGACAACGCTCAACTACGATGAAGCCGGCAATATCATCAGGAAAATCGACGCGCTGGGGAACGTCAAGAGCTATGAGTATGACTCCGCGGGCAATCAAACCCGTATTACCGATCCCGCCGGAAACGTATGGCAGTCAGAATATGATGCCTTTGGCAATCAAACTCGTTTCGCCGATCCAATGGGTGGTATACGCTCCGCGGAATATAACAGCAGAAACCTGCCAACCCGACTGACGGACCCCACGGGTGCGACAACGCTGTTTGAGTACGATGTGCGTGGAAACCTCATTCGGGAAACGGACCCGCTCGGTAACTCGCAAGAGTCCGTTTACGATTCGAAGGGCAACCTCACGCAAAGCAGTGACGCACTGGGCAACGTAACTACGCTCGAATATGACGCATCCGGTTTTTTGATAAGCAAAACTGATCCATCAGGCGCCATACAGCACTACCAGGTAAATGGCCTGGGTGACGTCGTGGAGACCAGGCAAACACTGACGAATGACTCAGGTGAGTCTGTCGCAGTATGGCAGTTAGCATATGACGCCAATCAAAATCAGATTTCTGAAAAACTACCGGGTCAGGATACGCCTTCGACGATGTCTTTCGACGGAAACGACCAGTTGGTCGGCAGCACAAACAGCCAGGGGACTAGTTGGGACGCTACCCGCAATGCGCTTGGTCAAGTTGCGAGTCAGTCCTCTGCAGGTGCGGTGACCCTTGCTGCCGCCTATGATGCAGAGGGCCGCGTAACCGCTGTTGGTGCAGATGATTTCAGCAACATCACATTCGAGTACGATGCGATCGGTAACAAAATCCAGTTGCAGTCTCCCGAAACTGGAACTTTTAGCAAACAGTGGAATAGCCGCAGTTTATTGGAAGAGGAAGCCGACGAAGCCAGCAATATACGGCGACATGCGTATGACCTGGCAGGTCGACGTACAAAGACGGTCCGCCCCGATACGGGTGAGAGAAACATTGAATATGACATTGAAGGCAAAATTATTCGTCAAACAGACAGCTCAGGCTATAACGTTCAATATGTGTACGATGAGTTGGATAGAGTAACGGAGCTGACTGGTCCCGATGGTATAACCCGCCAAACTCAGTACGATGATGCCGGCCGGGTGACACACACCCAGGGAAGCTTTGGGGAGCAATGGAGCTATGCTCACGATAGTCGCGGCCTCCTGGTGGAAACACAAAGCGTGTCTGGGGCAGACTTTAACTTTGAATACGATTCGTTCGGTTTTATAAAGCGCACCTGGTTGCCAAACGGCAGCGTTCTTCGGTATCAGCATGATGCTTTGGGACGGATGGTTTCGCATACCCTTCCTCAAGGACAACAGAGAAGGCTGACCTATGACGAAATCGGCAGAATCATTGAATCGGAGAAATTTGACGGCACCATCATTTCCCTTGCCTATGATGACCTGGCGAAAACAATGGTGCGGTCAGCTGACGGGCTCACACAGACTTTCGGATACGACGCGCGAGGCCGCATAACGTCCATGCTATCCGATGACGAAAATGTCCAGATCTCCTTCGATGGAGTTGGCAAAATCACCCGGTGGCAAGATACCGATGGACGTGATACTCAGTACGGCTATGATATCTCCGGCAGGACCAATTCGATCAGTACTCCGAATGGAGAAACAACGTCGACCTACGACATAGCCACCCGCGTGTCATCCACAACGTACGTCGGTCAAACCAGCACTTTCGCACGGAACCAGCTTGGAATACCGGTATCAATTTCGCTACCGGGGAATTTCTTGGCGGCGCACACCTACGATGGCGCCGGTCGCGCACTTAGCCTCAGCTATTCACTGCAGTCCAGCTTGCTGGAGCAATTGGACTACGCATTTGATGACGAAGGTCGAATTTCCGAAATTCAAAGGTTGGGTTCGCTGATCACGTCATATGAATACGATCTGGCCGGTCGCCTGACAAATGAAACAAAGCGCTCGAATGGCGTGGTCGTTCGTTCCATTGACTACGGCTATGACCTGAACGGTAATCTAAGCACCCGGACGACGGACGGACTTGACGAGCAGTTCGCGTATGACGCAAATGATCGCCTGATCAGTGATGGGGCGACTCAATATGGTTGGGACGCGAATGGCAATCTTGTTACGGCGGATCGGGGGTCAGTTCGGGACACGTATACCTATGATTCGCAGGATCGACTGATGTCAGTGGAGCGAACCGGCGACGAAGCATTCGTTGTTGAGTACAAGTACCACCAGGACGGTCTGTTGCGCTCCCGCCGCCAAAATGGCGAAGAAACCATGTTTGTCTGGGATCGCTCGAATCCCGCCATGCCAATGCTTTTGGAAGAGACCAACGCGAACGGTGAGTTGATTCGGCGCTATTTTAACGATGGTATGTTTGTTACCCATTCGATTGATTCGAACGGTGAGAGCAGTTACTTCATGCGTGACCATGCCGGTTCTGTGATTGGTGTCGTGACCGGCGGTATAACCACGCGAATCCAATACGACGCCTACGGGCGAGTAATTGAAGGAGCGAGCGCTTTGGCCCGAATTGGTTTCGTCAATGCCATTACAGACGAGGCAACTGGCTTCATTTTTATGCGCAGTCGATGGTATGACCCGGTTAGCACCAGGTTTTTGACGATGGATTCAGCCACTCCCGACCCGCTGAGGCCTGTAAGCTTCAACCGTTATGCCTATACGGCAGGTGATCCAGTCAACCGTTTTGATCCTGGCGGCCAGAGTGAATTTACGATCGCAAACGTCCTGGTCTCGTTGAGCGTTGCCTCAGCCCTTTTTTCGATAGGACATATCGCATACCTGAATGGCCCGGAGGAGATTGTCGCCGGAGGTTTTGGGGTTAAGCGAATATTGTTCAGAGACGCTGGTGATGTAACTGCGCGGTTCGTTCGTTGGTTTGGCAGCGTAAGTGCAGATTTGAATGCCTGGGGGATAGGGTTTACCGGTGGGTTCGAAAGATTGAAATTTGACAACAAGGTCAACCATCAGCGGGCAAATTACTGGTACTTCGGGCCTTCCTTATCCATCCCGTCATCGCTTAGTGACACTGCCCTGGTCGGTGGTGGCGTTACCGGGACAATTTATGGGTTGGGATCCGCTATCTTTCACACGCCACTACCGGAACACTACCAAGGCTATTTTGTATCGGCAGCCGCGGGCGGATCGGTCGCTGGTAACATTGCCAAAAATGTGGCGCAAGCTGGCTTGACGGTTTCTGGATCCGTTTTTTGGTCGCCGGTGCCAACCTATTGGTTGTCGGATACAGGTGCCGCAGTGACAGATCGAGACGACTGCCATTTATGTGAGAGCCGATATAGTTTTGGATGGCGAGGCGGTGTTGGGTTAACCGCCGGACGAGGCGAGGGCGGCACTTCGAAAGCATTCAGCATCTCAATAACGTGGTACACATTGGCTCCCGGCAGCCCATTTGATGAATAACTTTGTCGGATCAACAAGCACTTGTCACGATTGCACGGGATCAAAGAGTGGAGTGCTGACGTGGGTAAAATAAAAATGCTCTTTTATGTGCTGGTTCTGGCCTGCCTGGCCGCATGTTCTGAAGCCGACGAGCCGTACTCGAACAACTTGTCCGGAAACGGCCAGAACACCGGTATAAATAGTCAAAACACGAGCGCAAACAGGTCATTGCCTCCCGGCAGCATGCGTCTGGCCCCGGCAACCGTCGTTGACCCTGGCGGGTTTGGCCGGCCAATGGTGGCCTCGACGATACTGGCGCCGGTCGGCTGGTCGACTTCAGGCGGTGTGGTGTGGCAACAGAACACAGCACCGTGCGGAGAGCGCAACCCGCATACAAGTTGGAAAGCGGTGTCGCCCGACGGCATGCAGGCGGTCGAGATTCTCGCCGAAGAAGTCTGGAACGGGGACAATTTTCCGATTCCCCCGGAAGCTCGTGGCGGATGCCCGAATGTGCAGATCAGGGATGCCCGCAGCTTCGTGATCGACTACGCGCTGCGGCACCGGCCCGGCGCCCGCTTGCTCGATTATCGGGACCTGCCTGAAAATGAAACGCGCGTGGTGCAGGATTATATCGACCGGAACTCCGGGCCCGCAGCCCAGGGTCAGAACCGCAATATATTCGCCGGTGGCAAGGCGTTGCTTGCCTACACGCAGAACGGCGTGGAAATGCGTGAATCCATCCACGTGTCTTTTATCGTTGCCCCCATCGCCATGGAGGGTGGTATGGGTGGCCAGATGCAACGGGCGGTGACCATCGGCACGTTGCTCGGCTTTGCAATCAAGGCGCCTGCCGGTTCTCTGAACCTGAAGTTTGCGGACCTTTTTGCCCGCTCCATCAAGGCAAACCCTGCCTATGCACAATTAATGGCCGACCACAACGCCAAGATGACCGGCATTGTTTCCCGCGGGGTGTCGGAACGCACCGAGATTACGGCCAGGACCGGTGAGGAGTTACGCCGCATTCAAAGCGAATACTGGGATCGAAAAAGCGCCAGTGACGACCTCGGACAGAACCATGTCATCAGCGGCATCCGCGACGCGAACGAGTACTCCGATCCCTACACGGTCGGTGGTGTGGTCGAACTGGACAATACGTTCCAGAATGCCTGGCGGCTGCAAGACGGTACCTACGTGCTGACGGACGACCCTTCTTTCAATCCCAACCTGGCCACCGGAATGGACGGTCAGCAACTGCGGAGAAGCCGATGAACAGATTGCACTTACACGTGATATACAGCTGCGCCCTCGCGCTTTTCATTGCCCGGCCGGTGTTGGCGCAGGACCGCTACGACGATGGGCAGGTGCAGGGACAGCAAGGCGGTTATCAAGGCTACCAACAGGATCAGCCCTATGGCCAGAACCAGGGGAATAACCAGGGCTACCAACAGGATCCACCCTATGGTCAGAACCAGGGGAATAACCAGGGCTACCAACAGGATCAACCATACGGCCAGAACCAGGGTAATAACCAGGGCTACCAACAGGATCAGCCCTATGGCCAGAACCAGGGGAACAACCAGGGCTACCCTCAGGACCAGCCCTATGGTCAGAACCCGGGGAATAACCAGGGCTACCAACAGGATTCACCCTATGGCCAGAACCAGGGAAATTACCGCGGCTACCAGCAGGATAATCCTTATGGCCAGAACCAGGGGACCGCGTTGGGCAACCAAAAGGATCCACCCTACGGCCAGGACCAATCACGATTTGCCCGGGTAACGCAAATGGAAGAGCAGGATTTTGGCGTCCAGTCCGTTGCAGAACTTCACGCGGGCCCCATGCACGGGCCAACACCAACGCGAGTGCCGGGCGGCCTGGTGATCACAACCGAGGCCCTGTACACGACACTGCAACAACACCCCAAGGGCATCCTGATTTTCGATGTGCTCGGCGGTAATGCGATCCTGCCGGGCGCGCAGGCCGCGGCACCTGCGTCACAGCCGGGTAACTTCAACGATCAGACCCAGCGCGAATTTGGCAATTTCCTGCAGCAGGTTACCGGCGGCAACAAGGCACAACCCGTGTTGTTCTATTGTCAGAGCCCGCAGTGCTGGATGTCCTATAACGCGGCCTTGCGCGCGATCAATCTCGGCTATACACAAGTCCTTTGGTACCGTGGCGGAATAGAGGCCTGGCAAATGGCGGGTCTGCCCACAGAAGACCCTTATGCAAACCGGAATTGATTGGCCGAATGAAAGATTTGGGCTCATGCAACCACGCCAAGATCGCAAAATCACCAATTTCCACCAGCTCAAAAGAAAAAAGAGCACTGACCAGATTTATAGCCATAAAATTAACTGTAAAGAAGCTATATTTGGTGATTTATAGACGTAATATTTATCTATTAAAATATAGATAACTTGACATTTTTCAAATTAGTCATATATTTATCTATTATTAGGTTAAATAAACATTAATAGATATTATTATGACTGTTATGGACTATTACATCGCATCAGACACCGCAATCCTCGAGGAACTGGGCAGCCGTATCCGCAAGTTACGTCTGCGCAAGAACATCACCCAGGAGGACCTGGCCGCGCGCAGCTTGCTGGCGGTTGGCACCATCAAATCGCTGGAGGCCGGTAAAGCCAAGTTATCGACCCTGGTCGCCGTTTTGCGCGAGCTTGGCGCGCTGGACCAACTGGATCAATTTATCCCGCCTGTCACGATCAGTCCGATCAGGCTGGCTGAAGCCAATAAAAAACCCGCCCGCAGACGGGCGCGGGCAACGGGCACAACCGGCAGGGACAAACAATAATGACGGTCGAGGTTGCCGAGGTCTGGCTCTGGGGTAACAGGGTAGGTGCGGTCGCCCTCGACGAACTGGGTGTTGGTGTATTCGAATACGATGCAGCATTTCTGCAACTCGGTCTGGATGTCGCGCCGCTGATGATGCCGCTTGAGGAAGCGCGCCGGGGCCATGTCCTGTACAGCTTTCCGGGGCTTAACCGGGAGACCTTCAAACAACTCCCCGGTTTGCTGGCCGACAGCCTGCCGGATAAATTTGGCCAGGCGATTGTGAATGCCTGGCTGGCCCGGCAGGGACGCAGCCCCGATGATTTTTCGATCATTGAGCGATTGTGCTACACCGGGTCGCGGGCGATGGGTGCGCTCGAATTCAAACCCGCGATTCAACACCTGGACCAACCGGTTGGGGTCGAAATTGGCGAGATGATCACATTGATACAGGATGTGATGAAGCGGCGCAACGCGCTTGATACCAGGTTCACGGACGATGCACAGGGTAACCAGCAGGCCCTGCTCGATATCCTGCGCATCGGCACATCCGCAGGCGGCGCACGTGCAAAAGCGGTCATTGCCTACAACGAAAAAACCGCTGAGGTGCTCTCTGGCCAGGCAGATGCGCCTGAAGGTTTTGAACACTGGATATTAAAATTCGACGGTGTCAGTGATATTGAATTTGGCCAGACATCCGATTTCGGCCGTATTGAATACGCCTACTACAAAATGGCGCTGGCCGCAGGCATCGAAATGTCCGAAAGCCGCTTACTTGAAGAAAACGGCCGGGCCCACTTCATGACACGGCGCTTTGATCGTGTTGCAGGTAAAAAGCTGCATATGCAATCGCTGTGCGCGCTGCAACACTACGATTTCAATTTGGCGGGTGCTTATGGCTACGAACAGGCACTGATGACCATGCGCAGGATGAAACTCTCCAGGCAGGAACAACTGCAGCAGTACCGGCGCATGGTGTTTAACGTCATCGCGCGTAACCAGGATGACCACACCAAGAACATCGCCTATTTGATGGATCAGCAGGGCGGATGGTCACTCGCCCCTGCCTTTGACATGACGCACTCCTATAAGCCCGGCGAAGGATGGACACAGACACACCAGATGACGATCAACGGCAAACGCGATCATTTTACCCGGCAGGATCTGATGAAGGTGGCCGAAACCAATGACCTGAAAAAGGCCGGAGAGGTTATCCAGGAAGTGTTGGAGGCCGTGGAGAAATGGCCAGCATTTGCTGCTGAAGCGGGCGTTGGTGAAAATAAAATCGCCGCCATCAGCAAAGACCATCGCCTGGCTTTAAGCTGAACACGCACAAAAAAAGGTGCCGTGCGTGGCACGGCACCCACTCCATTTACAGTTTTCCAGCCAGGGCCGGAAGCTGCACACGAGGAGAACAAATCCTGTGGATTGCGATCATGAATAATGCATCATGAAACCTTAACCTGAGCTTAAAATTCATTTAAGCTCAGGTTAAGTTTACCCTCGGTATCCTTGCGCCCGACGTGCTGAACTGACGTCGCAAACACGAGGAGATTTAAATGAAAGCTAAACCCATGGCCGCATGGCATGCGGCCTTGTTCAATACGATTTTGTGTGTAGTTTTTGTAATGTCACTTCCGGCCATCACCCAGGCCAAATCAAGGGAAATCAACGGATTTGAGAAGACCGAACTGGTGTCCACCGGCGACTTCATCGAGTACGCGGCCATCCACGAGGTTGATATCCACGATCTGTTCTTCAGCATGCGACCCTATGAAGGAACGCAGTCCTGCCTGATGTGCCATGAGAGTGAAGGTCAGGATATGTTGAAAACCGCGCATTTCAAATGGTCAGGTACGGTTGAAAACATCGTCGGTCTTGAAGGACAGCAGCACGGCAAGAGCGACCTGATCAATAATTTCTGTATCGCGAATGCATCCAATGAACCCCGTTGCACACAGTGCCACGCCGGTTTTGGCTGGAGAGATGCAGGCTATGATTTCAACAATCCGCTCAACGTGGATTGCCTGGTCTGCCACGATCAGTCAGGCACTTATATGAAAGGCGCCAAGACCGCGGGCCTGCCCGATCCAAGTGTCGATCTCCAACTGGTGGTGCGCAGCATCAGGGTTGGCAAGGAACCGACACGCAAGGCCTGCATAGGCTGCCATGCCAATGCGGGTGGCGGTGACAACGTCAAGCATGGTGACCTGTCTACCGACCTGGTCGCGACGACACGCGAGTATGACGTGCACATGGGTACCGATGGCGCCAACCTGACCTGCGTTGCCTGCCATGCCGCGAATCATGATCCGGTAACCGGCGAAGTCAATCACGGCATCGCCGGTATGTCGTTGCATTCGGTCAATGAAGGTGAAATGAGAGAGTGCAAGGACTGTCACGGCAACCGCGACAGGATACACGCCGGAACCTCTATCGAACCCCTGTTCGCCGAGGGACTGCATGACAATCTGGCCTGCCAGGTCTGCCATATTCCGGCGATCGCACGTGCCATCTCCACGAAGACCGAATGGTATTGGTCGGATGCCGGCCAGAACATCGACCCGATACCGATCGATCCCGCCACCGGCCGACCGACCTATGACAAGATGAAAGGCTCGTTTGTCTGGACCAACAACGTCCGGCCCACACTTCGTTATTCAAACGGAAAGTGGAACCGTCCGGTGCTCGGATTTACCGACAAGTACACCTCCATTCCGATCGATCTCGGTTCACCCGTGGGCGATTACACCGATCCGAAAGCCATGATTTATCCATTCAAGCTGATGAAAGGCAACCAGGCGGTTGACCCGATCACAAAGACGATCCTGGTTCCCCACCTCTTTGGAACGCAGAGCGGGCCGAACCCCTACTGGGGTAAATACCAATGGCTGGGCGCACTGGAGGACGGCGCGGCTTATACCGGCCAGGATTTCAGTGGTACCTACTCATTTGAGCCGACCACCATGCTGCTTTCCGTGAACCACGAAATCGCACCCGCCGAAAAAGCGCTGGGTATGGGATCCAACTGTGGGGATTGCCACGCCAGCAAGCAAATCGACTGGTCCGCCCTCGGCTGGTCAGCCGATCCGTTTGATGGCGGAACACGCACCATCAGCATGCCTGCCCAGTCTGCGTCGGTGACCTGGAGACCGCCGCTCAAGGTCAAAAGGCGTCTGGACTAGCCAATTATCCCAAGAGCAGACTTCACACCCGATTGTGGAGTCAGTTCGGCCCGGGTTGCCAAACCCGGGCCGTTTTTTTTGGGACTTCCCGGCTTATGGCGGCAAAACAGCCTGTGCCAGGTTATTGGTGTCGGTGCCAAACCACAGGCTGTTGCGGTCCGCGTCGTAGACCATGTTGCGCACGGCGCCCGCACCGCTCGGGATCGGGGTCACGCTGAAGAAGGTCCCGGCCAGCGGGTCAAAACCTACCAGCAGGTTGGGGTTTGGCCAGGTTTCGACAAACCAGATCCGGCCATTCGCATCCGCCGCCATGGCATAGGGTCCGGACTGCTCGCCGGGGGTTTTCCACTCGGTGAACTCGCCGCTTGCAGGCTCGTAACGGCCGATATAGCCCTGGTCGTAATCGGCGTACCAGACGGCATCGTCAGGGGTGATGACAAGCCTGCGCAAACGCGCCTGTTCACGCGGCAGGTAGATCACACTCAATTCGAGGCTGGCGGGGTCGATGGTGGCCAGAGCGTTGGTGCCCAAAAGGGCAATCCACGGATGTCCCTTTGAATCCATCTTGATACCGTAGGGCCGGGCCTGCTCGGTCTGCATGGGAACCAGGTCGACCTCGCCACTCTTCTTGTTCAGGCGGCCAACGTAATTACTCCACTGCATGGTGAACCAGATTTCATCTTTACCGGAAAACACCATCGTGTGCGGGTCGCGGGCGCTATCATCGGGCATGTTGAAGCGGGTCAATTCACCGGTGGTGTAATTCATCCGGCCGATAAACGCCTGCCGGTTGCCGGCGATCCACAAGGTCCCATCCCGATCGATAATCAGGTTATGCGGACCGGTGCCGGGCGGCAGGTCCTTGCGTCTGAACTCCGCTGTCGCAGGATCAAACCGGGCAGCGTAGTCACCGCCCTGGCCGACCAGCCAGATCACCCCGTTGGGGGCGACATCCGGGTCGCGGGGACGGGTGTCTTTCCACGGCACCGGCCATTCGGTGATCTCCACCTGCAGCGGGTTTTCAACGATCGGATTGACCGTGACCTCATCTTCTTCAACAGGCATTTGAGCCATCGCAGTGGCGGCAAAAAGTGTCAGTATTGAAATAAACGGGTATTTACACATAGCTTTTGCCTGTTATCGCATCCATGGTTTCGGGGTAATGGATTTTATCCATGAATAAACCATAACGCACAAATGATTAAAACACAGCTGCCAACATTACTTCATCTGAATTTAGCCTCCCTGTGTTATCTGCGTGGGCGCCGGCCGCACACCCCCGGCTATGCGGATTTTCTTACAGCATTGGTTTCTGATACCCACCCCAGCGCCCCCCGTGTAGATGAAACAGAAATCACCCTTTATACCGGCTTGGGCAAAAACTATGCGGGACAGCAGTATGCGGCTACTGTTTGCAAAAGCGGGCGGAGGTTATAATGCCGGTTTGCGCGGCCAATATAGCCGCGATCCGATAGCGGGAAACTTATGATTGCTGAAAAAGACAAGGTCGTAACCTTTCATTACACGTTAAAAAATGCCGCGGGTGAGCAGATGGAATCTTCCCGTGATAAAGATCCGATGACCTACCTGCACGGGGCGAACAACATCATCGCCGGGCTTGAGAAAGCCATGGAAGGACACGCGGTCAAGGATGAGTTCAGCGTCACCGTTGAACCGGAAGAAGCCTATGGTCTGAGGAATGAAGCAAACGTCCAGAGGGTTTCGTTGAAGCGTCTTAAAGGTATCGGAAAACTTTCCCCCGGACAGGTGCTAAATTTACAGACCAATAAAGGTCCGGTCCAGGTAACGGTTTTGAAAGTCGGCCGCTTCAATATCGATGTCGATGGAAACCACCCGCTTGCCGGCAAATCGCTGACCTTTGATGTTGAGATAACCGACATCCGTGACGCCAGCGAAGAGGAACTCACCCACCGCCACGTACACGGTCCGGGCGGTCATCATCACTAGGTCCTGGTGACGCAACTCGATAAAGATTAGCAATTTTCAGGGCGGAGATGAAGTCCGCTCTACGCTCCGGCGCCTGCCTGTACCCGCCAAAGCCCGGCATACAAACCATCAATTGCCACCAGTTCCGCATGGTTGCCGGTTTCGATGATACGACCCTGGTCGAGTACATAAATCCGGTCGGCTGAAACGATCGTCGACAGGCGATGTGCAACCACCAGTGTCGTCCGGCCTTGGGTAATGACCTGCATGGAACGCTGGATGGCGGCTTCGGTTTCGTTATCCACTGCGGAGGTCGCCTCATCCAGAATCAGCACGGGCGGGTCTTTCAGCACCGCGCGGGCGATGGAAACGCGTTGTCTTTGACCACCGGACAATTTCTGCCCGCGTTCACCGACGATGGTGTCGTAGCCCTCGGGCAACTGCAAAATAAAGTCATGCGCCTCTGCCGCTTTGGCCGCGGCTTCTATATCGGCCCGATCCGCACCCGGGCGGCCATAGGCGATATTTTCGGCGACACTGCCGTGGAACAGGAAGACATCCTGGCTGACCAGGCCAAAGGCCCTGCGCAGGTCGGGGGTCCTGAGTTGGCTCAGGTCGGTGCCATCGAGTTTGATGCAACCGCTGGTGGGTGAATAAAAACGCAACAGCAGTTTCATCAGCGTGCTCTTGCCGGAACCGGTCTGACCGACTACGGCAATGGTTTCGCCCGGGGCGATGACCATGTTGACTTCACGCAGTACCACGGCGCCACTTGAATAGGCAAAGTCGACGTTTTCAAACCTCAGTTCACCCTTGACCTGCCCGAGCGGCAGCGCCGTTGATCCGCTGCGGGTTTTCACCGGAACTTCGATCAGGTTGAGGATACGGCGGGTGGACGCCATGGCCCGTTCGAACAGGTCGACCGTCTCCGCCAGGCGTGTCAACGGCCACAACAATCGCTGGGTCAGGAATACCAGCACGCTGTAGGCGCCCGCGTTCAGTTGCCCGTCCAGTGTCAGTTTGCCACCGTAGATCAGGGTTGCGACAAAGCCGGCGAGGATGGCCATGCGGATGATCGGGATAAACGCCGAACTGACACGTATGGCGCCGCGGTTGGCAGCGACATATTCCCTGCTCTCCTGGTTCAGTTTTTCGAGCTCATGTTTCTCGCGGGTAAAACTCTTGATGGTGGCGATACCCGAAATGTTGTTGGCGAGACGGGTGCTGAGCAAGCCGACTTTCTCGCGCACCTTGGCGTACAGGGGTTGCGCCCGGCGCTGAAACCAGAAGGCGCCGAGCAGGATGACCGGCACGGGTGTGAAAGCCATCAGGGCGATTTTGGGTGACACGTAGAAAAACACCGCGCCGACGGCGATGACCGACGTAACCACCTGGATCAGGGCATTGGCGCCGCCATCGAGGAACCGTTCCAGTTGATTGACGTCGTCATTCAGGATCGCCACCAGTCCGCCGGTGGAAGTGTCTTCGAACCACGCCATGTCCAGATCCTGCACGTGGCCGTAGGCATCCATCCTCAGATCGTGCTGCAGGCTTTGTGACAGGTTGCGCCACAGGATCAGTAACAGGAATTCGAACAGGGACTCGAGAGCCCAGACCAGGATCGTGATGGCACCGAGGAAAAGCATCTGGTGAAACGGATCGTGAAATACCGAAGGTCAGCAACAAAGGACTGACGCTGTCGCACCACGACATCGATGGCCATGCCGATCAGGATTTCCGGCATGACGTCGAATAGCTTGTTCATTACCGAACACAACGACGCCAGCCAGACCTGCCTGCGGTGTCCGCCCGCATAGCGTATCAGGCGCATAAGTACGCTGGCTGAAGAGGAAATTTCTGTCATCTGTCGGGCTTTAGAGCAAATGCCGCAAGTCGGGAAGGTATTTTTCCAGTGAACCGGTGTTAAAAGCCACCACTTTTTCGCCTGCTTTGATCAGTCCGTCTTCGAGCAGTCGTGGCAGTGCAGCCAGGCAGGCCGCGCCTTCCGGGCAAATCCACCAGCCTTTGTCCTTCCAGACGTCGCTGAGTGCACGATGCAGGTCATGCTCGGCGACGCCAATGGCTGAACCGCCGGATTCGCGGATGATTTCCAGTACCTTGAAATGGCCGACACCCCCTGGAACGTTGACGCCATAGGCCAGGGTCTCACCGGCTTCAACCGGCGCGACCTCGGTGGCGCCGCTTGTAAAGGCATTGACCAGTGGCTGCGTGTTTTCACTTTGTACGCAGATCATTCTTGGCCGGCGCCCGCCGATCAGGCCCAGTCGATTCCAGTTCATTCCAGGCCTTCCACATCCCCAGTACGCCGGTGCCGCCGCCGGTCGGGTAAATGACCACGTCGGGCAGACTCCAGGCGCCCCCGGTTTCTCCGGGTTCCGCCAGTTCCAGGCCCAGGGTCTTTTTACCATCGATACGCCAGCCGGGTTCCTGGAAGGTGGCCACGCTGAAATAGCCCTTGTCCAGCCACTTTTCCTTCAGCAGGGCGCCGGCTTCGCGGATCGTGCCGGTGACCAGTTCGAGATTGAATCTTTCCGAATGGCTGGCCAGCGCGGCGACCCTGCCCAGTATCGGCATCGGGGTATTGTCCGGCATGGCCACGACCGCCTGCATGCCCGCGGCGTAGGCGTATTCGCACAGGCAGTCGCCCGCATTGCCCTGGGTTGGTACGGCCAGCTTTTTGATACCGGCCTTGTGCGCCATGGAGATGGTCATGGCCATGCCGCGGTCCTTGAAACTCTGGGTGGGGTTGGCGCCAAAGCCGGCGTGCGCCTTGCCTTCATCCTTTACCAGCAAAGTAAAGCCGAGCTTCTCTTGCCAGCGGATGATCGTTGTAATCGAGCAGCGGTGTATGGCCTTCACCCAGATTGAAAATGTGTGGCTGGTCATCCGGGATTATTGATATCCAGCGGCAACAGGCCGCCGAAGCGCCACATGTCATTGCGTTCGGGCCGGTACCAGGATTGCCCCGGTTGTTCGGCCGCCAGGCGTTCCAGATCCATGACGATTTCGACCGGGCTGGCATCCACCGGGCACAGATTCATGACCTTGTCGGCAGGGTACGCGCACCGCAGCGGATGCATCGTAAATGTGAAATAAGACTCATGGTATTGGCCACCCGGGAATAGTTTAGGCAGTTTAAATGGTTCGCACCGGACGCGCCATGTACATTAAGTTTGGTCATCCATGACGGATTGCGGGCTTGGGGGACAAGCAAGGTACCCGCGCCCGGTGCGAGGTTAAAGGTTAACAATACTGGCGGGAAATTCCTACAAAAAATACAAAAGTAAAATAAATGCATATATTTGCCATTCCAGGACCAACCCGAGCCCTATTTACGTGGCACGTCGGAATTTAATCCAGGTTAATGACGTCTTAATATTGCCTTAAGATTGCCCGTTATAGTGAGGCTTTAATCTCGAAATCATTTCAACGGAGACGCATACATGAATGGAATTTGCACAAAATTACCCGCAATTTGCAGCCTTGGCGCGGCCTTAACGCTTACCCTGGTTTTTGGCGTTTTGTCCGGTCCGGTAGTCGCGGCCGATCCCAGGTCGTCGATCTCGGCGCCAATGTGACTCCACTGGATATCAACGCATCCCGTGTCATGGTCGGCACACGAAATACCGATCAGTATCCCAATACTGCCTTCCGCTGGACACCGGGGTCCGGTTTTGAAGATCTGGACGGCACTTCGGCAAATGCAATTAACGATACCGGCACGATTGCGGGAAGCACATTGACCGGGGCCTTCGTACTCGATGGCAACAGTATGAAAAGCTGGGATGAGCAAACCGCTTATGGCATCAACGAAGCGGGTAACGTAGCAGGCAGCCAGGCGGGGAACAACCCCTACCGCACAACGTCCATCCCTTACAATCCGGCTGTGCTTGAGGGAACGCGCTGGACCGTGATGGATATCGCGCTGGTTTACCCGCGTGGTTCCCGGCAGGGTGTTTATGCGGACATTTATACCCTGGTGGATATCAACGATGCCGGATACACGGTCGGTAGTCGCCGGCGTTATGGCTTGGCAGGTTCATCGGCAATACTGATTGCGCCGCCTTACAGTGGTATTAAAAGCGGCGCCGATGTCACCTACCTGCCTACCGGGGGTGTTGCCAGTGCCATCAATAACCAGAATCTGGTCGTCGGCACCAGCGCTTCCAGTTCGGGTAACCCCGCATACGCGTTTCTTTATGACGGCGTGGATGTGATCAACCTGGGTACACTCGCCAGCGGATCAAGCAGCGGCGCTTACGATATCAATGATTATAACCAGATCGTCGGCGCTTCGCAGACCATCAACGGCTATCATGCCTTTATTTGGGATGCTGCAAGCGGCATGCACGATCTGAATGACCTCGTTGCTGCAAGCGAGCTGGGTATTCGTCTCTGCAAGCGCGATCAATGACGCCGGAGACATCGTCGGTACAGGCTTGTTAAATGGTCAGTCACATGGCTTTTTACTGACCAATGATCTGCCTCCGGAAATCCCGAATCAACCACCGGTAGCGGTCGCCACATCGGATGTGAGCAATGGAAAGAGACCACTTCCGGTGGCATTTAACAGTGACGGTTCAGCTGACCCGGATGGCGCGATCGTTGCGTATGCCTGGGACTTTGGCGACGGTATAGGCAGCAGTACCGAGGCCAATCCAACCTACACCTATACCGCAGCCGGAAATTACATTGCCGTACTGACCGTGACCGATGATGGCGGCTTGACCGCCACGGCGAGCGTGGACATAACCGTCAGGAAGGCTAAGAGGTAAGCAGGTCAATTGTTTGCAAGCTCATTAAGGCGCTGTTTCAGCGCCTTTTTTTTGTTTCTAGAATCTTCCGCCCTGGTAATCTTCAAATGCCTGTTGGAGTTCTTCCCGGGTGTTCATGACAAACGGTCCACCGCGGGCGATTGGTTCACCCAGCGGTTGTCCTGATACCAGCAGGAAGCGGGTCTTTCTTTCCTCCGCCATGACCGCGACATGATCGCCGGCACCCAGTATCCCAAGGTTCCGTTGGCCCAGCAGTTTCCGGTTGCCGCCAACCAGCAGTCCCCCTTCAATGACAAAGATGAAGGTGTTGCTGCCGGCGGCGACGGTCTGTTCAAAGCTCTGGCCCGCGGGCAGCGTGATATCCATGTAGACCGGATTGACGTAACTGTTCTCCACGGGTCCCCGCGTGCCCTCGTCGGTGGTGCCGGAAATCACCCGGATAGTGGTGCCATTGGCACGCGTCTCGAGCGGGACTTTGGCAGGCGGGAACTCCTGGTAACCCGGGCTGGACATCTTGGCCAAAGCAGGCAGGTTGACCCACAACTGGAAGCCCATCAACAGGCCGTCCTCCTGCTCGGGCATTTCCGAATGTACGATACCCCGGCCCGCGGTCATCCACTGTACACCGCCCGGCTCGATCACACCTTCGTTGCCGGCGTTGTCCTTGTGCCGCATACGGCCTGCCAGCAGGTAGGTGACGGTTTCGAACCCGCGGTGCGGATGGCTCGGAAAACCGCCGATGTAGTCATCCGGACGATCCGATTCAAAGGCATCGAGCAACAGGAAAGGGTCCAGCACATTCAGCGCCTGGGTGCCGATGATGCGTGTCAGTTTGACTCCGGCGCCGTCTGAAGCCGGCTGACCCGCGGTTGTAGTCTGTAGCTCCCTGACCTGATGCTGTGTGCTGTTCACTTGGCACTCCTGTTCTTCAAACGGTTATCGAGTGAATATGCGCCGCCACCCTGGGAGACGATCATCAGGAAACCGCCGGCAATGGCAATGTTCTTCATAAAATTGATCATTTGCGAGTGGTCGCTGACATTGGCATGGAACAACAGGGCGGATAACAGCGAGAAACCAGCCAGCAAAAAGGCTGCAACACGCGTATGCCAACCCAGCAACACCGCCAGCCCGCCAAGGACTTCAACGGCGATCACCAGCGGCAAAAGCGCACCGGGTACACCCATGGCTTCCATGTAACCCTGGGTGCCGGCATAACCGGATATCTTGCCTAGCCCGGAGTAAATAAAAATCAATGAAATAAAGATACGGCCAACGGGAGCGGCGATTGATTGCAGTGTGTTCATACGTTTCTCCAAGTGTGTGTCAGTAACATGGAAAAATACTAACTGTTGTCTTAACTATAATAAATAGCAATAATTGCAAATGATCGTTCACAAAAACGGAACAATAGGAATGGGCCAGCTTGAGGACATGCGTATTTTCGTCCGTATCGTGGAAGCCGGCGGCGTGGGCAAGGCCGCCGATCAGCTGGGCATGGCTAAATCCGGTGTCAGTCGCAGCCTGGCGTCACTCGAAAACCGGCTGGGTGTGCAGTTGATCAACCGCACCACGCGGCGCATCAGCCTGAGCGGTGTCGGCCGCGAGTATTACCAGGCCGCGATTAAGTTGATTGGTGATATTTCCGAGCTGGACGCATTAACCTCAAACGCGGAAACCTCGCTGCAGGGTCAACTGAGACTGGCGGTGCCCCTGTCATTCGGTCTTTGCCACCTGTCTGCCGCCATTGATGATTTTGTTCGCGCACATCCCGGTTTGACTTTCAATATCGACTTTTCTGACCGTCTCGTCGATCTTGTTGAACAGGGTGTGGACCTTGCCATACGTATCACCGAGCTCAGGGATTCCAGTCTCAAGGCACGCCGTATCTGTCCGATCCGCATGAATCTTTGCGCCAGTCCGGCCTATCTCGAAACACACGGCACACCGCTGACGCCTGACGACCTGAAGCATCACGACATGCTCGGATACAACATCGGTTCAGGCACCGCGCTGAAATTGAACGACGCAAAGGGGCAAGAATATCTGGTGCAAACTTCGTCGCGAATGGTGGCCAATAATGGTGACTTCCTGCGCGATATGGCCCTGGCCGGCCACGGCATTGTCCTGTTGCCGACATTTATCGCCTGGCAATCACTCGCGGATGGTGAGCTGGTAACGGTACTCGACGCATTTCCCCCGGCCCAGCTGAACGCCTGGGCGGTGTACCCGCAAACACGTTACCTGTCGCAACGCGCCCGGGTGTTAATAGATTTCCTGAGCGACCGATTTGGTGATAAGCCTTATTGGGACTTCGACTAGCAACCCAGGTTTCCCTATTGAGGCTTACTTGTTCCGGCTTACCTTATCGTTATCCACACGCTGCCGGGCTACCTTCGGGCAGGCCGAAAACGGGATTGCGCCAAAACTGAAAGTGAACATGCAGAGGCGATCATGCGGATTGGAAAATGTGAACTATTGTCGCGAGTATAAGTGAGTGTTATCGTCTCTGCAGATGCGGAAAACCCGTGACCCGAAGGATACGCACCCCGGGTTACCGATAATCCGGGTTTATACAGAATCCCATTCTGGCATGACAACAGGAGAATCCAATATGAGACGAAAAATCATCATCGCCACGTGCATGGCGTTGGCAATGGCTACAACCGCGGTGTCGGCCAAGTTAATGGTTTACCCGGCCAAGGGTCAGAGCCCTGAAAAGCAAAAATCGGACGAGGGTGCGTGTATGGCCTGGGGGTCACAGCAGACCGGTTTCGATCCGACCCAGCCCTTGCAACTCACTCCTCCGCCACAAACCCAACAACCCACCAGCAGCGCCGCAAAGGGCGCGCTGCGGGGCGCATTGGGTGGGCTGATCGTTGGTGCGATCGCGGGCGATGCCGGAAAGGGCGCCGCCATCGGTGCCGGCACCGGTTTGCTTTTTGGCGGTGTGCGTCGCCACGAACAGGTCGAGAGTGCCTACGCGCAACAGGATGCCTGGGCCCAGCAGCAGGCTGCCAAGTACCAGCAGTCCCAGGACGATTTTAACCGTGCATATGCCACGTGCCTGCAGGGCCGTGGATATACCGTTAACTGATTGAGGTGTGATGATGAAAAGACAATTTTTTTCAATGGCAGCGGGTTTTCTGCTGATTTCATCTTTACCACTCATATCGGCAGCGGATGATTTCGACGGTTCCAAGCCCCTTACCTGTGCAGCAATTTTCTCCGCTGAATGCAATGCCGGCGAACAGGAATGTACCACCGGGGCGCCGTGGATGATCAACTTTCCGGTGTTCATGGAGGTCGATTTCAAGGCAAAACAGGTGACGACCACCAAGCAGCACCAGAATCCCCGCATTTCAGCCATCAGCCATATTGGAAAACAAAGCAATGGACACACGACCATCCAGGGCATCGATGATGCCTATGTATGGAGTATGCTGATCGCCGCGGAAACCGGCAGCATGACGCTGGCCATATCAGCCGAAGATACCGGCTATATTGTTTTCGGTGCCTGTCTGCCGAAAAAATAGCGGCTAAATGACAACAATAAAGCCGGGTTTTAGCCGGCTTTATTGCCAGGCATTTGACTGGAATCCGACCCGGCTCCTCGATCACGGGTGCCGCGGCAATCGCCGTATCATTTCTATGAGATAAGCTGACCGGGGTGTTACGATTTATTCCCTCGTCCACAGATGGGTATTCGATGAAAGTAAATGGCTCTCCCTATCGCTCGATCTGGCTGAATAAAAATGGCTGGGCGGCGGATATCATCGACCAGACCCGGTTGCCGCATGAATTCGTTGTCAGGACGCTGGTCTCGATGCAGGATGCGGCCGAGGCGATCAGTGTCATGCGGGTCCGGGGCGCACCGTTGATCGGGGCGACCGCTGCTTACGGTCTGGCCCTGGCGATGCGTGAAAATGCCTCCGATGAGTATCTGCAAGAGGCGGCCGGAATACTGCTGGCCACGCGCCCCACGGCCGTCAATCTGCGCTGGGCGCTGGAGCGTATGCAAGGTGAACTGTCAGATGTGCCCGTCGCCGGTGCGAGTGCCAAAAGCCTATGCGCTGGCTGCCGAAATCTGTGCCGAAGACGTTGAAATCAACCACGCGATCGGCCGTCATGCGCTTGCCCGTTATCCGGGATCTCTGGCGCAACAAGCCCGCCGGATCAAAAACGTTTCACATCCTGACCCATTGCAATGCAGGCTGGCTGGCAACGGTAGACTGGGGCACCGCGCTGTCGGTTATCTACCAGGCGCATGATGATGGCATACCGGTGCACGTCTGGGTGGATGAAACCCGTCCGCGTAACCAGGGCGCGGCCCTGACCGCCTGGGAATTGAAATCGCATGGAATTCCGCACGATGTTATCGTCGATAACGCCGGTGGGCACCTGATGCAGCACGGCCAGGTGGATATCTGTATTACCGGTACCGACCGCACGGCCCGCAATGGCGACGTCTGCAACAAGATCGGCACTTACCTGAAAGCACTGGCGGCGTTTGATAACCATGTTCCGTTTTACGTGGCCTTGCCGGGACCGACCATCGACTGGCAGATGCAAGACGGGGTCCACGGCATACCCATTGAACAGAGGGATGGCTCTGAGGTGACCCATGTAGCCGGCAAGAACTCGGCCGGCCAGGTCGGTCCGTGCAAATCACCCCCGATGGTGTTACCGCCTGCAATTACGCCTTTGATGTCACGCCGGCCCGCCTGGTGACGGGTCTGTTTACCGAACGGGGTGTCTGCCAGGCCAGCGAAGCCGGTTTGCTGGGTCTTTATCCTGAACAACGAGGATTATTCCAATGACACAGAAATTGCGCCAACAGCTGATCGATACGGCCATTGCCATGAATGCCAGCGGTTGAACCAGGGCACTTCGGGCAACCTCAGTGTCCGTAGCGGAGAATGGCTTCCTGATAACACCCTCGGGTATGGATTACGCTACCCTGTCGACGAAGGACATCGTCCGTATGGACCTGAACGGCCACCACCGTGGCAAACGCAAGCCTTCGAGCGAGTGGCGTTTTCACGCGGCGATATACCAGCACCGTGAGGAAGCCAACGCCGTTCTGCACGCCCACCCGGTCAACTGCTCGACTTTAGCCTGTCTGAACAAGGGCATTCCCGCGTTTCATTACATGGTGGCGGTTGCCGGTGGCAGGGATATCCGTTGCGCAGACTATGCGACGTTTGGCACGCCGGAGCTATCCGGGTCTGTTGTCAAGCGCGCTTCACGACCGCAAGGCCTGCCTGATGGCCCACCATGGCCTGACCTGCTTCGATAAGCGACCTGCCACGTGCACTGGCCCTGGCCATTGAAGTCGAACACCTGGCCGGCGTCTATAGCCGCATCCTGGCAATTGGCGAGCCGGAGGTGCTTTCGGACAGCGAAATGGACAGGGTACTGGAAAAGTTCAGCACGTACGGTGTGCAGAACCGTTGATGTATCCGTATCGCTGCAGATACCCGCGGCCGGCGATTTTAGAGGAAAAATTCGTGTCTTGACGTATACTTAGGGGATGTTCGCTGAACATCCGTCTCTTCGCCGGTTTATTTATAAAAGTCTGTAAATAAGATCCGAATACGCCCCCGAACCGATAGCTGCTCAGCTTGTTCGTGGAGAAATCAATATGCACAAGCCAGCCCCATTCAAAGAAATTTGCGATCCTTTCTATCACTATACCCGTGGTGTTCTTTACTTCGACGAAGACCGTTTCAGTTTCAAGGCGTACCGTCTGCCCTACCAGGAACTTGACAGCAAGACGTGGGAAACTGAACAGGCATTTACCGAAGACTACCGCAACCTGGTCGCGCGGAAGTATTCGATGGGTCAGCCAGTCTCCCACTAACCAATCCGCATTGCAGGCCTGCGGGCCATCTGAAGCAAACCCGTATTGATTGAATCAGGGTGATTTATCCCCGGATGCACCGCCGTCTGTGCGGCTCACCTGGCGCAGGACTGTTTTCAACTTCTGCAGCAACAGGTCTGCATTTTCTTTTGAAACACCAGCGGTGGCCTACTTTAAGAACATTGTCAAACTGGCCGGTGCTGCCGATCAGAACCCCGTGTTGCCTGAGCAGGTTGACGGCACGGACGGTTTCAGAGGTGGCGGGTTTACGGCTGGCCCGTGGTCACGCACCAGGTCAATCCCAATAAACAGACCGCTGCCCCTGATATCCCCGATCAAGCGGTGATGTCAGATGCGAGGTCGCGCAGACCCTCCAACAGGTAATTGCCCGTCTGCATCGCGTTGGCCTGCAAACCCTCCTGCTCGATGACCTCAAGCACGGCCAGGGCCGCGGCACAGGCCACAGGGGTGCCGCCAAAAGTATTGAAATAATGCGAATGCCGTGCGAAGGCGTCGACGATCCGCGCTTGATGTAACCACGGCCGATATCGGGTAGCCATTACCCATCGGTTTACCCATGGTGGCAATATCCGGTTTGACAGCGTGTTTTTCGAAGCCCCAGAAATGCGTGCCCATGCGGCCGAAACCCGGTTGCACCTCATCGGCGATAAACAGGCCGCCGGCTTTGCGGACGATATCAACCGCTTTTGCCAGGTAACCTTCAGGTACCGTGGGCAGGCCTTCGTTCGAGAAAATCGTATCGACAATAAAAGCCGCGGGCCGAAGTCCCCTCCGGTCGAGTGTTTCGATGGCTGAGTGCAGATGTGCCGCGTATTTTTCAGCGGCCTGGGGATCGCCGGCATACAGGCCCCGGTAGCTGTCCGGCGCAGGCACGGTGACAATATTCTCAGCACGCTTTTCACTTGATTCGTAGGTCGTGGTGATCTGTGCGATGGCCCATGAGTTGCCGTGGTAGGCGTTATCCGTGACGATCATGCCGGTGGCCCCGGTTTTGGCGCGCGCGAGCCTGAGTGCCAGTTCGTTGGCCTCGGTGCCGGTGCAGGCAAACATCGCGATATCGAGGCCATCGGGGAACCTGGCGGTGAGCTTCACGGCGTAATCGATAACCAGTTCATGCAGGTAGCGGGTGTGCGTGTTAAGGGTTCGCGCCTGTTTGCAGACCGCATCGACGACCCGCGGGTGGCAATGACCGACGTGGGGTACATTGTTGTAAACATCCAGGTATTTCCTGCCGTCTGAATCGTACAGCCACACGCCTTCACCGGAGACGATGTGAACCGGTTGCTCGTAAAACAGGCGATAGGCTTTGCCCATCACCCGTTGACGCTGTTGCAACAGGTTTTGCAGCTGGGCTGAATCTGTTTTATTTTCGGGTTCGTTCATGTCGATTTCCACCGCAGCGCTGAGACAGGCTGCGTATATTCGTTCCTGCTGCTTTATCCGCTGGCAGGTGGTTGAGGTTGAGCAGGAAGTTTTTTGCGGATTGATGGCTGATCAACAGGTATTCACGGTTTTCCGGGAACAGCGTTGCACGGTACGAGCCGATCAGCAGGCTGGTAATCAAACGGGTGCGAATCAGGTCGGTCAGCAATTCCATTTCCACAGGCTGCAGCGGCGCTACGCCGTGATAGCCGGAGATCATCGGCAGCACGCCCGCCAGCGGGTCATCGCCCGGGCTGAGCTGATAGGAGGCGGCTACCGCGAGATCGATGATCAGGGGTGATTTCGTCAGGTCACCAAAATCGATGAGCCCGCTGATCCGGTTTGGCCGTTCTTTATCCATCAGCACGTTACCGGGGTTCATGTCGTTGTGGATCACCTGGGTCCGCAGGGTGTCGAGTACCGGTTTGACGACCGTTACGAACCTGTCAAGGGTGTCGGCAACCATGCGCCTGAGACCCGGTTCTTCGATATAACCAATGAAGTCCGCCAGGTCGGCGGCGCGTTTCATGTCCCACAGCAACGGCAGGTCCGCGCCGGGGTGATCAAAACCCTGCAGGGCTACACCCAGGCGCGCCAGGAAGCGACCCAGCCGTTCGGCCAGTAGCGGGCCGGCTGTGGCTTCGTGCAATATCGAACCATCGAGCCAGCTCAACAAGCGCACGAAATGCGGTCGTCCGCCATGCTCGATGCGTCCGTGCAATGCACCATCGAGCGTGGGAATGACCCGCGGCAATGGAATAGGAGGGTCCTTTTTTGCGATGTGCAGCAAGGCCTGGATCTGGAAGTCGATGACCTCGAACTGTTCCGCATGATTGGAGATCTTGAGAACATAGCGTTCACCGTCCCGCGAACGCAGCTTGAAGTTCTGGTCACGCTCACTGACCAATGACCGGACAACCCCGTCAATTCCATAGGTATCCAATGCAACTTTTGTGGCCGCGGCATCGTCAAAAACTGGTGGTGAGGTGGTCAGTATCTTTTTGATGACGGCTGGTGAAGAATCCATGAACATGAGGCTAGAGTAAATGATTTGATTTAACTGGCAAGTACTAATCATCTAGAATTGAACAGTAAGTTACCGCGTTTACCCGAGGACGGATTCTGTGAAAAAGTTTTTGAAATGGATATTGGCAATTGTAGGTATCGTTGCCGTTTTGCTGGTCGTTGCAACTATCGTTTTGCCCATGATCATCGATCCCAACAACTACAAGGACGAGATAACTGCCGCGGTTTCAGAAAAGACCGGCCGTGACCTGACCATCGGTGGAGACATCAAGTGGAGCGTGTTCCCGTCAATCGGCCTGGAACTCAGCGATGTCACGCTGGGCAACGCCGATGGTTTTGGTGACCAGCCGATGCTCGACATTGGCGAGGCCGGCATATCGGTGAAGTTCATGCCATTGCTCAAACGCAAGGTTGAAATCGGCGAAGTCAGCATGAGTGACGTGTCGATCAATCTGACCCGCAAAGCGGATGGGGAAAATAACTGGGATAACCTCGGTGGCGCCGGCACAGGGGACACAGGCACATCATCGGCCAGTGGCACCGGTGTTAACACGTTTTCGATCTCGGGTATTGAGATCACCAACGCGAAGGTGACCTTCGACGACGTGGATCAAACCACGGAGCTGAAGGAGTTCGACTTGAAAGCCTCGAATATCGAGCTTGGCCGGCCATTCAAACTGCAGGGTAGTTTTTCCATGAGCCTGCCCAAAAACCAGTTGGCCGGCGAGGTCGGGTTTGGTGGCCTGGTGCAGACTGCGACGACCGGAAAACGCTTCGGGATCAACGGTCTCAAGCTTGATTTCAAAGGCAAGAAGGGTGCTGCCGGAGATGCGGTGGCGCTTGACGTAAACGTCAGTGCGAACGCAGACGTCGATTTGGCGAAGAACCAGGCCATCCTCTCTGATTTTGCCTTGCATATGTTCGACCTGTCGGTAACAGGTGATCTCACGGTGTCATCGCTGACGGCGGAGCCAAAATTTGCCGGTCAGCTCAAGGTGGCCGAATTCAATCCGAAGTCGTTGATGAAAGCGATGGGCATGGCGGTGCCGGTCACCTCTGAAGCCAAGGCGTTGACGCGTCTGCGGGCTGACATGAGATTCGCCGGGTCGTCCGACAGCGCCGATATGCAGAACCTGACGGTGGCGTTTGACCAGTCGACATTCAAGGGCAATCTGAAGCTGGTCAATTTCAATTATCCGAGACTGGCCTTTAATTTCAAGGTGGATACGTTGAATCTCGACGATTACCTGCCGCCGGACAACGGCACTGCAAACGGCACTGCAAACGGCGCTGCAAACGGCGCGTCAACGGGCTCCGGGAGCAGCGAGTCGGACCTGTCCGTTGAAAGCTTCCGCGGTTTCACTGGTGGTGGTGATTTCAGTATCTCGAAATTGGTCGTTGCCGGCCTGACGGCGACGGATGTGAGCATGAAGATGAGCAGTGATGGCAAATCCGTACGCTTTGCCCCGATCAACGCCAACTTCTACGCCGGCAAATACGAGGGAGACATGACCGTCGATGCCAGCGGCAAGCGGCCGCTGTTGACGGCAAATAGCGGTCTGAGCGGCGTGCAGTCCGAAGGATTGCTGACCGATCTCACCGGCTCGGCGCGTTTGCGTGGCAAGGGAGACTTCTTCCTGCAGATCAAAACCGATCTGACCAACTCGCAGACCATCTTGCGGAATCTTTCAGGCGACATTGGCATGAACATCCTCAATGGGGAGATCGTCGGTATCGATGTCGCGGACACCATTGCAGCTGTCAAGTCCGTACTCGGTAAGCAATCGGAACTGGTAGGTGAATCCGGTGCGGATCAGACAACCGAATTTGCCGAGCTGACAATGAGCGGCGTATTTGACCACGGCATATTGAGCAGCAATGACCTGTTGCTGCAGTCGCCGCTGCTTCGCGCCACGGGTGAAGGTGAATTCAACCTGGTCGATGAAACCATCGATTATGTGCTGAAACCGGTGCTGGTGGGGGAATTGGCGGGAGACAACATTGCCGAGCTGAAGGGCGTGCCGATCCCGGTCAAGCTGACCGGCAACCTCTATGAACCCGACATCAGGGTGGATATCGTTGCGGCCCTGGCCGCATCGCAGAAGGACAGGATCAACCAGAAGAAAGACGAACTCATCAATAAGTTGCTGGGCGAAGACGAGGACACCACAAGCACGGATAAGGGCGCCGACTCCGGGCAAAAAGCCGATCCGGCCAAGGCCTTGCTCAAAAGTCTGTTGGGCGGCAAGAAAGATTCCAGTAAGGAGAAAGACGGTGACGGGGGCGCTGATTGAAGCACGACGGTTGATGCTGACCGAAAATCAGGATACCCCAAGCGCGGCGTTTCAGGTCGGCAATGAAAGTCCTTCTCAGTTCAGTCGCGACCACTGCGCGATCGCGATACCGATACTTCCAGCACTTTACTCTCAACACTCAGGACATCGCCGGTGCGCGTTGCTATGGGCCACCTTATTTCGCACCCGGCTCCAATAGCACCGCCTGTAAACCGTGCTCCGCTCATAAGCAATAAAGCTGTTTTCGTAAATTCCCCCAACTCGGTAACCATAAATATCAAAAGCCTTTCAACCGGGCTATAAGCACGAATCGTACGGTCAGTTCATCACGGCCACAACGCTTTGCTGCGAGATTTTAATTGATCCGTAGAAACCGAATTGCGGACTCCGACGTCCTTATTGTCAGGGTTTACCTGTTTTTACCAGTCACAAGGGGTTTGACACCCCACTAAAAAGGAATACGGATAATGACAAAAAGCTTAATCTGGCCCTGGTTATTCATGCTTTTGCTGCCGTTTTGTTTGAGCGCCGGTGAGGCACCGGACCCCTTGGCCCGGATAATTGGGAAAAATATCGTGGCCCGGGGTGGTGCCGAGGCAGTTTCGTCGGTGCGGGCAATCCGCACCAGGATTCAGATCAGCGAACCGACGTTTCAAGTGATGGGTGAATATGTCGCAACCCGCGACGGGCAGATGCGCATCGATATCCTGGCCGACGGCACGCGGGTTTTCACCGAGGCATATGATGGCAAGCATGGCTGGCAAATGTCTGCTGACGGGGCAGTTTCCAACATGAGCGAGGCGGGGGAAGCAGCAGTTCGTCACGGCATTATTTTCAACCTTTACGGTTTGTTCGAAATGCCTGGGATTGGGCTTGATCTGACGTATGCCGGACCTGAATCGGTGGATGGCCGGGACTATGAAAAAATTGATGTCACCTTCAAGGACGGTCTTGTCAATCATTTTTACCTCGACAGCGAAACGGGTCAAATTGTCCGCGAGCGGGACGAGGTCGCGCTGCATCCGGATGTCGATGACACGGTGCAACGCTTTGAAACCATACACAGTGATTTCAGGGCGGTTGGCGGTGTGGTGTATTCCTGGCATGCAGAAAAGAAAGACAGAGATACAGGGGGCGTGGTCCAGACCATCGTGGTTCAGGAGATCGTACAAAACCCCGATATTGATCCGGTGATTTTTACAAATCCGGATGTTCTTGCTAAGCGAAACTAACCATAAATTGCTGCCAGCTTTTCTTCGCGCTGCGTGAACTCCGCCTCTACCGCACGAATTTCCGCCATATATGCCAGCGCCAGAGGCGACAGGGAACGCGTCTTAAGGTAACCAAAACCGTAGGCGCTGTGAAAAGTAAAGCCCGGTACCGGGACAGCCGAACCTGCTGCCAGTTCCGACTCGAGTAGCGCCAACGATGCAATGACCAGCACGTTGGTTCCTGGCAGGAACGATCCCAGGCTAAATGGAATGTTGATGTGAATTGCGGGGACGAAATCACCGGTGATCGTGTCAATGTGGCCAGCGGGAAAATCACGGGATGGAAAATAGCTGACAATGCGAGGAGGCAAGCGAGTGCCCGCCCAAGGGTACGCGGCCATATCCTCGATCGACCTGGGGCTCTTTTTAAGAATGGGATGATCCGGGCGGCAGAAAAAGCGAGCACAGTGCGGAACGAGAGCTTCTGATTCAAAACGCGGATCACCCTCCAGGACACTCATCTCTCCAATACCTAAATCGGCTCGCTCCTGCGCCACCTCAGGAAAGACTTTGCGCCAACCCACAACATCCAACGAAAGGCGGATATTGGGGTGATTGGCTAGCAGACGGCCAGCGGCCGCATAGCCGGATATGATACTGGGGTAAGGTCCCAGCTTCACCTGGGCCATGCCGATGTCGAGATTGGCTAACAGGTTTGATCTCTCGCTGCATTTCCCGCTGTTCGTGAAGCAGAACTTTGCCATGCTCCAGAACCAGTTCGCCAAAAACGGTCAGTACCACCCCTGTGCGATGACGGTCCAGCAGTTTGACGCCCAGGGCTGCCTCCAGCCCCTGAATGCTTTTCGACAGGGAAGGTTGCGAGATTTTCAGCGACTCGGCGGCAAGACCGAAATGACCGTGTTCGGCAACGCTCAGGAGATGTTTTAGACGGGTATCGGTAACGATCATAGTGCCTAGGCTATGAAGTTTAAGCTTTTTGTATATTGGCATGAATCACGAGTAATTGCTACCATTATTCTGCATCATTTTGTGATGCTTTGGACTCACTCAGACTTGAACACACAATCGAGAGGGATTGATCCAACTCAGCTGATTACAAATATTTTTCTTCCGATACGGAGTGCAATACATGAAACCTAAATTTACACGATTACTGGCGGGGACTGCGCTGGCACTGGCAGCAACACTGTCCGGTCTGGCGCTGGCCGCAAGTGACAAGCCCAATATCATACTCATCGTGTCTGACGACACCGGCTACGGCGATCTCGGCCCCTACGGCGGTGGTGAAGGTCGCGGCATGCCTACGCCGAATATCGACCGTATGGCGAGTGAGGGGATGACGCTGTTTTCGTTCTACGCTCAGCCGAGTTGCACACCCGGCCGGGCGGCGATGCAGACCGGGCGTATCCCAAACCGCAGCGGCATGACCACCGTGGCCTTTCAGGGTCAGGGCGGTGGACTGCCCGCCGCCGAGTGGACGCTGGCCTCGGTGCTGAAGACCGCGGGCTACAACACCTTCTTCACCGGCAAATGGCACCTCGGCGAGGCCGACTATGCGCTACCGAACGCGCAGGGCTACGATGAGATGAAGTACGCCGGCCTCTACCACCTCAACGCCTATACCTATGCGGATCCGACTTGGTTCCCCGATATGAGTCCGGAGCTGCGCGCCATGTTCGCGAAGGTAACAAAGGGCGCTTTGTCGGGTAATGCAGGCGAAAAGCCGGTAGAGGAATTCAAGATCAACGGCCAGTATGTGGACACACCTGACACAAGTACGCCTGAATACCCGGATGGTGTCGTTGGAATTCCGTTCTTCGACGGTTACGTCGAGAAGGCGTCCATCGACTATCTGGAAAAAGCATCGAAGTCGAAGACACCGTTCTTCATGAGCATCAACTTCATGAAGGTGCATCAGCCGAACATGCCGCACCCTGACTACATCCACAAGTCTCTGTCGAAGAGCAAGTACGCGGATTCAGTCGTGGAGCTGGATTCCCGGATCGGGCGGATCATGGACAAGGTCCGCGAGCTCGGTCTCGACAAGAACACGATCGTCTTCTACACCACCGACAATGGCGCCTGGCAGGACGTCTACCCGGACGCCGGGTACACGCCGTTCCGCGGCACCAAGGGTACCGAGCGTGAGGGTGGCAACCGGGTTCCGGCGATCGCCTGGATGCCCGGCAAGATCAAGGCCGGCACGAAGAACCACGATATCCTGGGTGGCCTTGACCTGATGGCCACGTTCGCCGCCATCGCCGATGTGAAGCTGCCGACAAAGGACCGCGAGGGGCAGCCCATCATCTTCGATAGCTACGACATGTCGCCAGTCCTGTTCGGCACCGGCAAGAGTGATCGGAACGAGTGGTTCTACTTCACCGAGAATGAGCTGACGCCGGGCGCCGCACGTGTCGGAAACTACAAGGCCGTGTTCAACCTGCGCGGCGATAACGGCCAGCCAACTGGCGGCCTTGCCGTGGATACCAATCTTGGCTGGAAGGGTCCGGAGGCGTATGTCGCCACAGTGCCCCAGGTCTTCGATCTCTGGCAGGATCCGCAGGAGCGCTACGATATCTTCATGAACAACTACACAGAGCGGACCTGGACACTGGTGACGATCAGCGCGGCGATCAAGAAGAAGATGGAGACCTATGTGAAATACCCGCCCCGGCCGATGCAGAGTGCGGCTTACGCGGGCCCGATCACGCTTAGCTCCTATTTCCGTTTCATGCACATCCGTGAGCAGCTCGAGAAGGACGGCGTCAATATTCCGATTCCCACCGGAAATTAGGATTCAGTAATCCGCTCCCGGAGAAATTCCGGGAGACATTCAAGAAATCCAGGACACCCGTATCGCTAGAGCGGTGGGTGTCCTGGATTTTTTTTGTGTCCTGGATTTTTTTTCGACAGGGAAGGTTGCGAGATTGCCGGCGGCTCGGCGGCGCGACCGAAGTGACGGTGTTCGGCAACGCTCAGGAGATATTTTAGACTGGTATCGGTATCAGTCATAGCGCATAGGCTGTGAATATTAAGCTTTTTGTATATCTGAATGAATGATGTGTATTTGCTATATTGACCTGAACAAATGTTCCGATGCCTTGGGCTCATTCAATACTGAGCAAAGCGATGAACGTTGGTTGATCCAACGCACCGGATTACCCCTCAATTCTCTTTAGATAGGGAGTTCAATACGGTGAAAGCTAAATTGTCACGAATACTGGCGGGAACTGTGCTGGCACTGGCAACAACACTGTCCGGGCTGGCGCTGGCCGCCCCGAGCACCGCGTTCATCTGAGACTGGAACCTGCTGCCGATCGGGCAGCTGCTGTGGCTGAAGGAACTCTCGACGTACAAGGATTTCCCAGCGCTGCAGACTCCGGCGAGCTACATCCTGGATAACATAATCAAGGCGATGCAGGATTCGAGGCACATCAGCCACGCGGGTGATTAGCCGAGCACCTTGGAAGTTGTATTCTTTAGTGTGTTGTATTTTTTAGTGTAAAGTAATAAAGCGCGCGTCCTGAAAAGGTCGCCCTTTTTTTAGGTGATTAATGCGGTTGAGCCGCGTGTCTGAAATGCTGTTCGACCACTCTGTATTCCGTTTAACAGGAGAACAACCATGCTGATACCCCCGTCCATTTCCAGATTCTCGCGGGTCCTGGCGCTGGGTGTACTGCTTGCATTTGCCGCGCAGGCGCAGTCCGATCCGCTGCCTTCGTGGAATGACGGCGCGGCCAAGCAGGCGATTGTCACGTTTGTGAATGCGACCACCACGCCGACGAGTCCGAGCTTTGTGCCGCCGGCAGAGCGCATCGCCACCTTCGATCAGGACGGCACGCTGTGGGTCGAGCAGCCAATGTATTCGCAGGTGATGTACATCCTTGAGAGCGTGCCGGGACTGGTCAAGGCCAAGCCCGAGCTGGCCAAAGTCGCCCCCTACTCGACGGTACTGGAAATCCTCAAGGGTGATCGGGCGGCCATCGCCAAACTGACACTGCCCGACCTAGAAAAGCTGGCCATGGCCACGCTCACTGGCATGTCTGTTGATGCATTCAGCGCAGAAGCGCAGAAGTGGCTCGCCGCAGCCAAACACCCGCGCTGGAAGAAGCCTTACACCGAGCTCACGTACCTGCCGATGCAGGAAGTCCTGATGTATCTGCGTGCCAATGGCTACAAAACGTACATCGTCACTGGCGGCGGCCAGGATTTCGTGCGCCAGTATTCGGAACCGGTTTATGGCATTCCGCTTGAACAGGTCGTTGGCAGTGCGTCCGGCGTGAAGTACGGCTATGCCGAGGATGGCAAGCCGTTCCTTACGAAGGAGCCGAAGCTGCTCGTGAACGACAACAATGCCGGCAAGCCCGAGGCCATACACCTGATGATCGGGCGTCAGCCCCATATCGCGTTTGGCAATTCGACCGGTGATCAGCAGATGCTGGAGTACACGAAGGCCGGTAGCGGCGCGCGGCTCTCATTGCTCGTATTGCATGACGATGAGAAGCGTGAATATGCTTACGGGCCGGCCCAGGGACTACCCGATACCAAGGTTGGAACGTTCACCCAGGCGTTATACGATGAGGCTAAGAAGCAAGGCTGGATCGTTATCAGCATGAAGAACGACTGGAAGAATATTTTCGCGTTCGACTGAGGTGATCGTGCTGGTTTGCCGGGTGCCGGCGCTGGCTATGACGTGTGCCCTATATAACACTTTACTGAATATTTACGGTGTCCCGGCGCTCGCTGCTCTTGAAGCGATCAAAAAACATGAAGCTGGATTAAATTCGAACCGTTGACCGGTATCAACTGAAACGCATGTGGCGGTCATAAAAAAGCCCTGTTTGAGCAGGGCTTTTCAAATCTATACCCGCTATATCAGCGGCGCTTAAATCGCTTATGCCGCGCGGCGTGCACGCTGACCCTGGTTGCTTCCGCGTTGGACCAAAGCCGGTGTATTGCGACCCCTGCTGTTACGGCCCTGCGACGCGCTGTTACGTCCGCGGTTATTCGGACGAGGTTTGCGGCCCGTCTTATTGCCACCGTTTCTGATCGGTTCCGCCACGATGCTTTCATCCGGTTCATAACCCGGGATGACGATCTTTTCGATGTTGCACCTGAGCAGTTTTTCGATATCGGCGAGCAGTTTTTTCTCATCGACACAGACCAGTGAAACGGCTTCTCCGTCCAGACCCGCGCGACCGGTGCGGCCGATGCGATGCACGTAGTCTTCCGGCACGTTGGGCAATTCGAAGTTAACCACGTGTGGAAGCTCTTCAATATCGAGTCCGCGTGCGGCAATATCGGTTGCAACCAGGACGCGAATGTCACCCTTCTTGAAGTCGGCCAGGGCACGTGTGCGCGCCCCCTGCGACTTGTTGCCGTGGATTGCGGCGGCGGAAAGACCGTCCTGCTCCAGTTGCTGGCTGAGACGGTTTGCAAGGTGCTTGGTACGGGTGAAAACCAGCACCTGCCGCCAGTTGCCTGTACCGATCATGTGTGACAGCAGTTCGCGTTTGCGGTTGCGGTCAACCGGGTGGACCACCTGTGAAATCTGTCCTGCCCCGACATTTTCCGCTGGCGCCTGGATCTCCATCGGAGCATTCAGCAGTTCGCTGGCCAGTTGTTTGATTTCTTTTGAAAACGTCGCCGAAAACAACAGGTTCTGGCGTTTGGCCGGTATGGCCTTGATCACTTTCCGGATGTCCCGGATAAAACCCATGTCGAGCATGCGGTCCGCTTCATCGAGCACCAGCGTTTCAACACCATCGAGACGGATGGTGCCGCGCTGCATGTGATCGAGCAGCCGGCCGGGGGTGGCAATGACGATATCCACGCCACGCCGCAAAGTCGAAATTTGCGGGTTGATACTGACCCCGCCAAATATCACGGTTGAGGTGAACGGCAAATAGCGTCCGTAATCACGCACGCTTTCGGCAACCTGGGCCGCAAGTTCGCGTGTGGGTACGAGGATCAGCGCACGAACGCCGCGTTTTTGACCCTGCGGACCGGCGTTTTGCAGCCTTTGCAGCAGTGGTAGTGTGAAGCCCGCGGTCTTGCCGGTGCCGGTCTGGGCGCCAGCCAAAAGATCATGGCCTTCAAGAATGAGTGGGATAGCCTGCTGTTGAATCGGGGTTGCATCCGCGTAACCCTGTTTTTCTGTCGCACGCAACAATTCGGCCGAAAGGCCAAGTTCTGAAAATAACATGTATGAATATACTCCGGGATCGCCCTACCCAATCGCTGTGAATTATTCACCGCATGGGTCGGTCCGGGCTGGACCCTTGTTGATGTCCGCGGACTGCGAAAGTGCAGAAAGGGATATATTGGCACAGACCGAAGTGTGCCAGAACGTGGCGCACTATAGCAGAAGTGCTGCTATTAGCAAGGATGGTGTTCAGCCAGGGCCATATTTCACGGGAGGATAATGCAACATTACTGACCTTTACGGGCTTTCAACCTGTGCAAATCTGAAACATTGTAGGCTAAGATAACGACACCCGCGCCATCGTGCCGGAGCGGTTTGCTTAATCTAAAAAATGGGAGAGACAGTATGAGCATGATGTCGGAATTCAAAAGTTTCGCGATGCGTGGAAATGTTATGGACATGGCTGTGGGTATCGTCATCGGCGCCGCCTTCGGCAAGATTGTTTCATCGTTTGTGAGCGATGTTCTGATGCCGCCGATCGGTATTCTGCTGGGTGGTGTCGATTTCACCGACCTGGTGATTGTACTGAAAGAAGCGGTCGGGGAAACACCGGCAGTCACGCTCAATTACGGTGTGTTTATCCAGACCCTGCTGGATTTCGTGATCATCGCGTTCGCCATTTTCATGGTCGTCAAAGCCATGAACTCACTAAAGAAAAAGGAAGAGGCGGCACCTGAGCTGCCACCTGTACCTTCAGCTGAAGTTAAGTTATTGACCGAAATACGCGATGCCCTGAAAAAATAAAGCGGCTTTTTTGAGTTTGCCGGAAATTTGATTATGGCCGGTCCGGGTTAATTACCCGTGGCCGGCTATTTTTGGATGCCTGTCAAAGGCTGTTTTTGATCAATTGGATTTGAACTCCAATGCGTCATCGCATTGTTGTTTTGCCAGGTAACAGGGGTTTCCGATCTTCGTACGATCATTGATGCTGCAGACCTCTTTACCTGCTTTGGTACGGGTCACTGCCAGCAGTTTTGGTGGTCTGAACACCTCGATGTAGTAGATGCATTGTTCCCAGAGGGCGTCTTCGGGCAGGGTAACAACTTCAATGCTCTCCTCACCGTATCGGCAAATTGCGTAGTCCAGGAATTCCGTTTCTCCCTGCTTGTATTCACAGGCGATCGCGGTACCGGTGGCTGCCAATAGCACGCTTGCGACGATGAATCGAAGGGGCTTTCTGTTCATTTCCGTTTCTCCATTTACAGACGCTCTGATTGCTCATGGTGCGTATCATGTGAAGCGGACTTGCGACGCAAATCTCTCAGAGCGTCATGGTCAGTTCAACACATATCGCAAAAAAGAGGAATGATTTAGGTCAACGAACCGGCGTTCTCTATGCAGATGGGATGAAAGTGGCGCCCGGGTTTCAGTTTTGGACTTATCTAACCGCCAACAGTGTCCTGCAGGTATATGTACCCCGATGTCGCGGGCCACTTCCTGTTGGCAGGAGGCGCATTGCAGGCCTTCGATTTTCAATAGGGTTGAAGCATTTGTGTTATTCAATTTTTGCTCCAATGGCACAGGTCCTGATATTTAGCTGTTACGGAATTTGTCTTATGGGAGCTTCATTCCTGCCAGTACCAGCAACGCTCATGACGGGTAACTTTGGCTATGATGGCAAACCCCGTCGTTTCCGGTAGCGCCCGGAAAGGATGGGGATCACGCATAAAAATCTACTTTATGTTTAGGAAACAGATGCTTATTCCACTGGGAAGTCAGCTTCGAGGATAAGGCTATCGCCCTGGAAGACTTCAATCTTCTGACCCCTGGGTTCAAAATCCAGTGGCTTGCTACCTGTGATCTCGGGATCCCTGAACCTGATATGGCCATACACTTCGCCATCGTGCATTGCAAATGCCTCGATGGTTCCCACTTCAACGCCGCCTGATTTCAGTGTATAGGAACCGGCCGGAACGTCTTCGATTTGAACCGAGAATTCCACCCGGTCGGTATTCATTCGCCAATCGGCCTCGCCTTTCGCGTTAATCAGCACACCGGTATTGATCATATCCGCTGCAATTTCAATGTAATCGCCATCATTGACGCAATCTTGCATGCCACCCATGCCACCCATGCCGCCACCCATACCACCGCCCATGCAGCCATAGTGGTGCTGAGCATCGCGCTTCCGTGGTAGTCGTGTTCATCCTGTAAGAAACGGTCTTCAAAAGAGGAGAGTACGACACCCTGGTCATCGTGTATCTCGATCAGCATGTCGCGTGGGTCGAAGGTCATCATCATTGTTCCGGTTTCACCCGGGCTTCTGAACTCCAGTCTTCCATGTCCATCAAGCACGCTAAAGACACCACGGTCCTGCATACCCACGTAGAGGTGATATTCGCCGTTTGGCAGTCCTTCCGTGTCAACTGCAAATTCCATATGGCCCGGATAGTCTTCGTAACTGGCGTGACCGCTGCCGGTGATGCCCATCCTGGCCGACGCCAATGCCAGACGCTGTTCACCAAACATCGTATCGGTATGCATATCATCTGATATTCCACCGGTGCAATGGGTATTCATGACTTCGGCTATACGATTGATTTCGAAAGAACCACTGCCGACTCCTGCAACATTGGTATCGAAAGTAACGGAGCCGCTGTCGCAGCTGTCAAAAACCACGTTCATTGTCCCGATACTCTGGACGGAATCGTCACCGGGTTTGGCATCCTGCATGAATCCAACGTCCGTGGAATTATAGAGTTGAAACTCGATCCGATTTTCTATCAGGTCGCCAATACCGAGGTACCAGGCCGATTGTCTGTCAGCGCCATAGGTGTACCAATACGCCACGGCTCTCCTGGAGCCGTCAACTTGTTCGATCACCTCCAGGGTCAGACCCTGGCTTTCCTGGTTGGTCTGATTCCACACGCCGGTAAAGTGCCGGGTGACCATAAAATTGTCCGCCGAACCGGCCGGTACATGTGCAAATAGATTTGCACCTGGCACGGACAGGCCAATGGCAAGCGCAATGATCGAAAACAATCTAATAATTTTCATCTGATTGATCCGGGTTCCTTCCAATAAAAATGTCGATACGTAGGTATGGTATGAGAAGCATCATCTGTAACCGTGATCCAATATGAGTTACTTTATACTAACATATATTATGTTAATTTAATATGATGCATGTCAATTAAAAATAACATTAAAACAATAAGATATAAGAAAATAGGACGCACTAATCCCTGCAATGCCTTGCCTGTTTCTCCGCAATATCTACCGGAAAATGTGAGCTGAAAAAATTCAAAAATCCGACGCAGTTATCTCCTCACCGGTGCGTAGGTTGACTAGGCGTTCGACCAGCTCAATCTCCGGATTCGTTCACTTAAAGTCTCTTTAATTTCCAGTTCTGCCATACCAGGAATACGGCAGGGATAACCGCAAGCGTAAGTATGGTTGCACTGACCATGCCGCCCACCATCGGAGCCGCAATACGACGCATGACTTCGGAGCCGGTACCACTACCCAGCATAATCGGCAAAAGGCCGGCGATGATGGCGGCGACGGTCATCATGATCGGACGTACACGCATAAGGGCGCCATCGAGTACAGCATTTTCAATATCTTTACGCTGCATGGCCCGGCCTGCCTGCTCGGCCTCCAGCTGATGGCTGCGCATCGCCTGCTTGAGATAAACCAGCATGACCACGCCGATTTCCACCGCAACACCTGCCAGTGCAATAAAGCCGACACCGACGGCGACCGACAGGTTGTAATCCAGCAGGTAAAGCAGCCACAGACCGCCGGTCAACGCCATTGGCAGGGTGCCGAGGATGATCAGCACCTCGACCAGGTTTCTGAAGTTGAGAAACAACAGCAGCATGATGGTCAGAATCGTAATCGGAATCACCAGCGCCAGGTGTTCCTTGGCGCGCTCCATGTACTCGTATTGACCGGACCAGGTAATCGAATAGCCCGCCGGTAAATCGACCTGCTCCGCGACCGCTTTGCGGGCTGCATCGACATAAGTACCCAGGTCTACCCCGCCGATATCGACATAAATCCAGCCATTCAGACGCGCGTTCTCACTCTTGATCATCGGTGGCCCGTCCTCGACCCGCAGGTCGGCGACCGCCTGCAGGGTAATGTGCTGGCCGGCGGGCGTGACGATCGGCAGAAGCTTCAGTTGTTCGAGGGAATCGCGCATGTAGCGCGGGTAACGCAGATTGACCGGGTAGCGTTCCAGACCCTCGACGGTTTCGGTGACATTCATACCGCCGATGGCGGTTTTGACCACGTCCTGGACATCGTCGATGTTGAGTCCGTAGCGGGATGCCGCTTCGCGGTTGATATCGACGGTCACGTAGCGTCCGCCAGCGACCCGTTCCGCATAGGCCGAAGTGGTTCCGGGCACGCTTAGCAGGACTTTTTCAATGTCCTTGCCGATGCCTTCGATCACACCGAGGTCCGCGCCGCCAATCTTGATACCGACCGGGGTCTTGATGCCGGTGGCGAGCATGTCAATACGGGTTTTGATCGGCCATACCCAGGCATTGGTGACCCCGGGTAGTTGTAATCGCTGGTTCAGTTCCTCCTTGATACTGTCGATGGTCATACCCGGCCGCCACTCGGCTTGCGGTTTGAGCTGGATGACGGTTTCGATCATCGTCAGCGGGGCGGGATCGGTTGCTGTCTCGGCCCGGCCGATCTTGCCGAACACCGTTTTCACTTCCGGTACCGAGTAGATCAGTTTGTCCGTTTGTTGCAGCAGTTGCTGCGCCTTGCCGATGGAGATGCCCGGGAAAGTGGTTGGCATATACATGATGTCGCCTTCATTCAGGTCGGGCATGAACTCCGAACCCAGCCGGGTTGCCGGCCACATACCCACGACGACCAGCACGGCGGAGGCCAGCAGCACCAGCAAGGGACGGTGGGTGACGACGTTGATCAATGGCCGGTAGAGCCAGATCAGCGCGCGATTCAGCGGGTTTTTGTGTTCTGGAGTGATCTTTGCCGCGAATGAAGTAACCCATCAGCACGGGAACCAGCGTAATGGACAACAGCGCTGCGCCCGCCATCGAATAGGTCTTGGTGAAGGCCAGCGGGGCGAACATCCGGCCCTCCTGCGCCTGCAGGGTAAATACCGGCAGGAAGCTCAGGGTAATGATCAGCAGGGAGAAAAATAACGGTGGCCCGACCTCGGTGGCCGCCTCGGCGATCGCGGCCCAGTGATTTTTCGGGTCGTAATCAGCCTGCTCCATTTTCTTGTGAACGGTTTCGATCAGAACAATGGCCGCATCGACCATGGCGCCGATGGCAATCGCGATACCGCCAAGCGACATGATATTGGCGTTCAAGCCCTGAAATCGCATCACCAGGAACGCGATGATGATACCCACCGGCAGGGAAAGAATGACAACCAGGGATGAGCGGAAATGGAACAGGAACAGGATACAGACCAGCACGACGATCAAGAACTCCTCGACCAGCTTCATTTTCAGTGTCTCAACTGAGCGGTCGATCAGGGCCGAGCGGTTATAGGTTTCAACCACTTCAACACCTTCGGGCAGGCTGTCCTGCAGTTCGGCGAGGCTTGCTTTGACACCGGCAATGGTGGTCCTGGCATTTTCTCCAAAACGCATGACCACAACGCCACCGACAACTTCACCCTCGCCATTCAACTCGGAAATACCGCGTCTGAGTTGTGGGCCCAACTGGATATCTGCGACATCCTCAAGTCTGACCGGTGTGCCCTTGTCATTCATACCCAGGGGTATTTTCTGCAGGTCGTCGATAGAGGTCAGGTAACCGGTCGCACGCACCATGTATTCGGCTTCACCCATTTCGATGACCGAGCCGCCGACTTCCTGGTTGCCGCGCTTGATCGCGTTGCGCACCTGCGCCAGGGAGAAGTTGTAGGCCTGCAGTGCGGCCGGGTCGAGCACCACCTGGTATTGCTGCACCATGCCGCCGATGGTGGCGACTTCTGCAACCCCCGGAACGGTTTGCAGTTCGAACTTCAGAAACCAGTCCTGCATGGAACGCAACTGGGCGATGTCCATGCTGCCCGTGCGGTCAACCAGCGCATATTCATAGACCCAGCCGACACCGGTTGCATCCGGACCCAACGCCGGTCGGGCATCGGGCGGCAGGTCTGCCGGACACCTGGTTCAGGTATTCCAGCACCCTCGAGCGTGCCCAGTAGAGGTCGGTGCCGTCCTCGAAGATGATGTAGACAAACGAGTCACCGAAAAATGAATAACCGCGGACCGTGGTTGCACCCGGTACCGCCAGCATGGCCGTGGTCAATGGATAGGTCACCTGGTCTTCGACCACCTGTGGGGCCTGGCCGGGGTAGTGGGTCTTGATGATCACCTGCACATCCGACAGGTCGGGCAGCGCATCTATGGGTGTGGTGATAATGGCCTGAATACCGGCTGCGACCAGCATGCCGGTCATCAGCAACACCAGTATCCGGTTGTCCAGCGACCAGCGGATAATCGCCGCTATCACGAGCCGTTCTCCGCCGCTTCATGGTTGCGGGTTTCATCCACACCGGCCGGTTCTGGCTGGTGAATACTGCTGATGACGTAGTCACCCGCCTTGGAATAGGTCAGTGAAAAGTGGATGTTCTGGCCGATGCTGATGGCGTCCAGATCGGCACCCGGCAGCACATCAAATTCCATCGTCATGGCGGTCCAGCCGAGTGCCTCGATGGGGCCGTGGCTGATACGGATACGCCGGGTTTTCGGGTTAACCGCTTCTACGATACCACTGCCAAATATTGCCCGCTGGTTGTCGCTGCTGTCAGTTCCAGCCAGGGCATCAAGCCGGTGGATACTGCCGGCCAGGCTGGCTTCTGAATCAATCAGGAATTGTGCAGAGGTCACCACCTCGTCACCCGCCTCAAGCCCGGCGATGATTTCCAGCCAACCGCCGCTTTCAATTCCGGTCATCACCTCCTGCACGGTGAATTTGCCGTCACCGAGCGCGACCACGACGCGGTCGGTATCCTGGCCCCGGATCAGTGCTTCACGTGGAATACTCAGGGCTCCGGGATGGGATTTACCGAATATCGTCACGCTGGCGTACATATTGGGTTTCATGCGTTCGTTCGGGTTATCAAAGCGAAGCCGCACCTGCAGTGTGCGGGTTTTTGGGTCAAGCACCGGGTAAACGTAATCGACCCTGCCGCTGAAGACTTCACCCGGCAGATAATTCAGCCGGGCCTCGGCGGATTGTGATTGTGTGACCCAGTCCGCCTGCGATTCAAAAACCTCGGCCTGCAGCCATACACTGGACAGATCGGCAAGACTCATGATTTCGGTTGCGGGTTTGACAAAAATGCCTTCCCTTACATTGAGGCTTGTAACGGTTCCGTCCTGCGGGGCAAGGACCTGCATGGTATTGCTTGACTTTTAATGTTTTCGCCAGACGCTCAATGTCGGCCTTGTACCATACCCAGCGCCAGCAATTTCTCTTCGGTCGCGGCCACCATTTGCGCGTCGTTCGCGGCGTTTGGCCTGGACATATTCTTTTTGTGCGTTTACCAGTTGCGGTGAATAAAACTCAAATAACAACTGGCCTTTGTGTGACACGCTCACCTTCATTTTTGACCAGCAGGCGTTCAATCCAGCCTTCGGTGCGCAAATTGATCTGGCTGACACGGGTTTCATCAAAGCCGACGTAACCGGTTGCTTCTATCTTGCGCGACAAGGAGCGTCTTTCTGCCTTGCTGGTGCGCACACCCAGGCTTTGTTCGACAGCGGGGCTCGATATGCACGGCATCACTGTCCGACTGTCTGTTCTGCATAGACCGGAACCAGGTCCATACCCATCGGTGATTTGCCGGGTTTGTCGCGGCGGTAAGTCAGGGTCCATGGGCGCGACCCAGTAAAGAATTTCAGGTTCTTTTTGTTCTTCGGCATAGACCGGAACCAGGTCCATGCCCATCGGTGATTTGCCCGGATTGTCGCGGCGGTAAGTCGGGGTCCATGGGCGCCACCCAGTAAAGCATCTTCTTTTCGGCTTTTTTATTGCTGTCGTTGTTATTGTCGTTTCGCCATGGCTTTCGCGATGGCCCAGAACTCGAGGTCTTTCCCAGGATGGTGTAGTTGCTGATCAGGACACCACCGGCGAGACCGACGACCAGTGTGGCGATCAATGGCATTTTTGAACGGCCTGACGAATTTTTGTCTCTGCTTCATGACGATTCTCCCTGAAGTACAGTAGACGTGCGCGTGTGATAATTTCATCGGCGCGCAAGGCCGCATGGCTTAGTTTGAGTTCGTATTCGCCGATCCGGGCGCGCATCAGGGTCGTCAGATCACCGACTGCGTCCTGGTAGTCTTCAAAGGCGGCCTCTGCGTTAAAATCCGCTTGTGGTAACAGGTATTCCTGGTAAAGACCGAGCCGTTCCTGTTGCCGTGCCAGCGTTGCAGCATACTCTTCCACCCGGGCTTTCATGGATCGATAGACGTCATCGCGGACAAATTCGGTTGCCGAGGTATCTGCGATGCTGGCCGCCAGCACGCGATCCTGGCGGTTTTTGGTGAACAGCGGAATATCCATGGTCACAAACACCGATAACAGGTCACTGCGATCGGTGCCATCGGTGTTCTGGCCGCTGCGCCCGCCGTAAGCGAGGTCTACCGCAAAGCCGGGTTTGTAAGCCTGGCGTGCGATTTCTTCGGAGGTCTGTGATTTGGCGATCTCATGTTGCCAGGGCACGCAGAGCGCGGATGTTCAGCCAGGTCTGCAATGATTTGCTGCGCGGGTTGGCGACAGCTGGCTGAGTTGCGGCCACCGGCGTCCGAGTTCCCGATAGGCATCGGCGCCGATGCGTTCCGCCAGCCTGGCGCGCGCTTGCTTCTTCCTGCTGCTGAGAGTGCCAAGTCGCTCCTGAACCTTGGACAGTTCAAGCTGGGCCTGCACCACATCCTGCTGATGGGCACGGCCGTTGGCGATAGTAGTCACGGGTTATTTCCGCCAGGTCCGTAAAAACGACCAATCGACTGTTGCAAGGATATTCTGCCGTTCCCGGTGCAGATATATGCGGCGTGTATTCCTCGCGAACTGCGAGCAGAATTTGATACTGCCGGTCCTCTGCCTCGGCATCGTTTCGTGCAACGGATTCATTTAAACGTTCACTGCTCAGTGAACGTGTCTGGCCACGCGGGAACATTTGCTGTACACCGATCACCGCCTGGGTCATCGGTTCCTGGTCCAGGTTGAAGGTGTCGGTGGGCAGATTGGCAAAACCCAGCTTGAGCTTTGGGTCGGGCAGTTGCCCGGCGGCCGATTGATAGCTCGGACATGGACTGGCTGCGGGCGCTGATGGCCTGCAAGCGTATAGTCGTCTTTTATCGCGAGCTGGCCGGCTTCATCGATGGTCAGGTCGGCGGCAAAAACTACTATTTGCACCCGAAAGCAGCAGCGTCACCGCACACAGGTGGCGGAATGCCTTAATGGCAAAGGACTGGTACATCGTATTCTCCACAACACCACAGGTGGTTTAACCTGCGTTACATACAATAATCGGAATAATAGCGCCGCTGGGCGGCGCGGAACACCGACTGTTCAGGCGATGGGAGGTTTGAAAAGTGGAGGATTGAAATTGCTTAAAGGCTCACCGGTATCAGGCGAATACATAGCGGGAGTTTGTTTTGAATAGCGTATTGATCGTGACAGAACTGAAGGCCATGACACCGGCCGGGCAGGCGCCGCAATGGGACATTGAATTACAGCCATCGGCTGGAACCGAAGGGTCATGATCACAACAATCCATGCCCTTGCCATGATCGTGATTCATGCCGTGGGAATCGTGATGGGCGGTCTGCTGGGAATCATGCATATTGCACGACAAAACCCGCGCAGGCTGCGCCGCAAGCAATACAAAAATGGCCAGAAACACGTATTTCATCGCACAATCATACACCTGAACATTTATTCGAAGGTGACATAAATCATTTTAAAAGGCCCAGGCACTGCCAACGGTCAGGTAAATTGAGGTGTCTTCCGGGCCCCGTGCAATATCGACACCCGCCTGCAGACCGAGTTTCCTGGCCAGGCGGTAGCGAAATCCAAGACCGCCTGCAGCAACGGTCTGACCTTCGCCACGAAACTTCTTGATGGAGGTTGTTTTTCCGGCACCTCCGAAAAAGACCATTGACCAGCGTGGGGTGACACCCCATAAATATTCTGCTTCGGCCACCAGCACGCTTTTGCCCTGGTAACGCATGGCCGGGATGCCGCGCAGACTGACAAACGGATAGGAAAAATAAGGTACGTCGCCGTTTACGGTCTCGCCTACAAATCTGAGGCCCAGGCTGGAGTAGTCACCGAAGGGGGTGTAGTGAAACAGGTTGCCCTTGTAATGGTCGTAGTCGAAATCGCTACCCCAGGTTTTAGCGAAATTCCTGTATGAAAATTTGGCCAGCATACCGCTTGAAGGTGTAAATATCGTGTTTGTACTGTCGTATACAACAAAGGCTGCGAGCCCGGCCAGGTCAAAACTGAATTGCGGGTCGGGCAGATCAGGCGGCAGGATTTCCCCCAGCCCGAACGTGTTATCCGCAGTGGTGTATATATAGTTAATACCCAACCACCAGTTCGATTCTTTCAGGCGGAATTGCCCTTGCTGGAATAGCAGTGTGCCATCGAGATTAAATTCGATACCTTGCTCCAGAAGTCTGTCATTACGACCGTCAAGATAGAAAGCCATATTGACATTCATCTTGGCCAGTGCGCCGGTGTAGCGGATATGATCGTCTTTCCATACGCCCAAATGGCCAGCACCATACGCGTAGGTGCCATTTTCAGTTTTAGCCCCAAAACCCACGCTGATACTTGGCGGACCCTTGTGCGTGGTGCACTTCGGGATCCAGTTTCTTTGGCGCATGAAAATAGGCCACAGCAAGACCGAGACCAAAGCCGACCGCGGGTTCGGTAATGATGATCGGTACCGGCAGAAAACCCTTGGCGCTGGCCAGGTAGGCGCTTGCGTCAAGTTGTCCGTCATGCGGATCGATCAGGATTTCAGGAAGCCAGCCCGACCAGGTCGCGGGCGACCACAGGCCAAGCCAATAAGCAGGACGGTTAACAATCCATTTTGCTTTGATTTCATTTTTATATTCTTGTGTTAACAGGCCTTTTCAGGCGCCCGGTCGGGTTCAGGTCACGGTTAACCTGTCCAGCAAATATTGGCGTATATTCCAGAGTGAATTTTAACCTTTGTACCAGGCGTTTGTTGAAAATTTATTTACGCTTTCCATTGCGCTTGCCCCGCATCCATAGAATAAATCCGCTGATTGCGAGAAAGCCCAATGCCAAAGCCAGCAGGTCGTAAACAAGAATACCGATTGGTCCGAAAATGCGTCCGCTATGCAGATCCAACAGCACTCGCTCCAGGCTCAGCCCATCGCCACGATACTGCCGCGTGATGGCCTGCAGTAGGGCGTCAGGTACGGGTGTTGGAAGTGACCAATGCTGTGTGGAAATGTCATCTCCGGCTCGCTGCCAGTTCAGCAATTGCGCGTCAGCCAGCCACAACCGGCCCGCGGACTTCACCAGTACAGTGCCATTTTCATCCAGGCCCAGTGACTCAATCGGCGCCATGCCGATGGGCTCCCAGGGCAGTCTTTCGATCAGGGATCCATCCAGATCAAGCAACAGCAATTCGTCCCTGCCCGCAGCAATCAACAGTTCACCGGTGGATACTGCTCCCACGCCGTCAGAGATGGTCGCTACGGACCGGTCATCCAGGTATAACTGCGAGCCGGTAAAACTCAGTCGCATATCGCCAACCACAAAGCTGTTAATGTTCTCCGGACCGGCAAATCCGTACCAGCCAAGCAGAAACGGTCCGGATACCTGCCGCTGGTCAAGACCAAGCCCGTTTGAATGGTTGATTGCCAGGCCGCTGAGCACCATGAATATTACAAAAATCGCGGCAAAGACACCCAGTGTCCGGTGAATGCGGCGCATTGAGGATGCCGGGCGCTTTTTACGAGCCATCGTCGCAACCGCTCTCGGCGTGCAGAAAAAGTGCCATGCCTGCCAGTCGGGTCAGGGCCTGCACGGATAATGTCGCGCCCGAAATACCATCAATGCTGACGTTGAGATGATTGTTGTCTTCCAATCCGGCATCATTGAACTGGTCGGTAAAGGCGGGTGCAATAACTTCTCCACCCCGGCTTTCACGATAGGTCAGAACACGCAGGTTCCTGATGTAATTCCTTTCGATGATGATACCCACGGTGATGGGCAAGTCCTTGCCGATCTCATCGAGCATCCAGGCGGACCGTCCGTCACGGCACCAGTATCTTAAACGCAGGGCGGCGTAGTCATGACCCAGCAGTTGCCGGACAGCCGATTTTCTTTCACCGCTGAGCCAGAGGATGCCGGGCTCGGGTGGCGATCCGGAAAATGCACGGGAGAGGAATTCCGGCTGGGTCTCATAGACCGAGGCGGGGAAAACCGGTGCCGGCAACGACAGGCTCATAAGCAGTAAAAAAGATAGCGTTCGCCGCGTGGTTGGCATGGTTAAAAACTGTAACCCAGTCCCAGGTCAAAGCCGGTGAAGTCACGGCCGCTCTCACCATCGAGGTCATGACTGCGATCACGATAATCAAATTTGACCACGACATTTTTTGCCGGCCACCAATTCAGTCCAAGCTCCCACTGGTTGAACCGATCCGAGGTGCGTGTCGCATCGACGTTTTCATATCTCGTATAAAAGCCGACGCTGTCGTTCAGGCGATAGCTGGGTTCTACGTACCAACCGGTCTGGGTTTCCGCGCCTGCTGCCTCGACCGCGTAGCCGGTGAAATCCCAGCGTGCATAGAGCGCACGCAGACCGAAACCGTTGCGCTGGTAATCGATATGGGCTTCCACCAGCGTGCCGCTGTCGAGACCGTCGTTTGCGACCTGGGACGGATCAAACTGGTACTGGACCGTTACCGCGGCCTGCAGACCGGGAACTCCGAGGTAGCGTAAACGGCCGGTGATCGCGCCATCGCTGGCGTTTGCCTCGGCGACATTTTGCCGGCCGCTGCGAACCCTGAAGGCATCAGGGCCGGTGGTCGGAATCTTCAGACCGGATGTGTAGGCCAGATCCCAGTTCCAGCCCGAACCGAAACGGCCGTTGAGTCCGGCACCGCCTTCCCACCAGGTGCTCGGTATAATGATGTTCTCGACATCATTGCGCTCCACGCCATAAAAGGTCGTTGGTTCATGGGTTTCGTTGATGATGCCCACGGGGACCAGGAACAGACCTGCCTTGGCATAAAGATCCTGGCGCAGGTCAAATTCAACGTACGCCTGTTCGATTTCCACTTCACCGGGCGTGTCGCCGCCGGAGTCTGCGACAAAGGCGTGTTCGACTTCAACCTCCGAGTAAAAACGTGTCCTGTCATTGAATTCATGACCGAAAAAAAGCACGAAACGATGAAAATCGATCATCTCGACATCCCTGGAGGGATCGTCGGCGTTGAGGTTGTTGTAATGCAATTCGCCGTATCCGCCAATCTTTGTCCTGCTGGTTTCGGTGACCTGTGGTAAACCCGCCTCCATCACTTCGGCAACTGCTTCGACCCTGGCATCGGTTTGCAGTGGTTTTCTCCTGGGTTTGCGCAAGCTGACGCTTCAGTTCGTCGATCTGCTGCTGCATGGATTCCATTTTGGCGAGCAACTCGGCATTGCTCACATCGGCCTGGCTGGATGGTGTGTTGAGTAAAAACACCAGCGCGATCGTGGTTATTATCGTCCCCGTTTTATTGATGATACGCATTTGTCCTGGCCTCTTTGCTTGCTCTGAAAAAATCGGAATTGCGATCTTAATGCAAATGAGAATGATTCTCAATAAGATTTAGGAGAATATTTGCCTGGGCTGTATCGAGATCAGTAAACAGCCTGAATTTGGCGCATCGAAAGGTGTGCGTGGATTCAGTAAACGAAAATGCGGGTTACAAAAGGAGGTGGCAGATCTGCCGCATACCCGCAAACAGAAAATTACCAGGCACGCAAAGATAGCGATAAATGCCGTTTACCGGCAAAAATCGTAAACGAACACGGTCCCGGAAATCAGGTCTCGCGAACAGGAACTACGAGTACAGGCAATTTTGATTTGCGGATGATACCGGCCGAGTAACTGCCGATCAGGACATCATAGACCGCGGCGTGCCCGTGCGTGCCGACCACGATCAAGCCCGCCCCCAGCCTGTCGGCTTCCTTGAGCGTGGTCTCCACGGCGGGGCCGCGCAACATCAACGCAGAGGCATCCAGACCGTCATCCTGGAGTTTATCCACCAGTGCCTGCACAGCGTTGTACTCGACCGGGAAATCCAGGGCGACCTTGTCGTGTTGAGCTTCGGGAGTGGCGGCAAAGGACGCGTAATCGGGTTCAGACTCAATAACATGCAGTACGTAAACACTGACCCCGGTGAGTTCAGCGACGCCGTGTGCGGCTTCTATGATTTTGGCGGATGCGGGTGAAAGGTCAACAGCGACGATGATGTTCATAAACGTCCTCCATCCTGAATTTCTCACTATACGGAAAGTGTAGTCCTGTCACGCACCATTGCTCAAGCGTTACTGCCAGGGATCGGCAAATGATGAGTTTGGCTTGTGCGCCGGGTGCGAAATACTCAATCCAGACCTGAATTCCATGACCGGCTAAACGTTCCTGGATCATTGCCTGTCGATTGGATTGGACTTTGACAGACAGGGATTCTATTCTTAGTGCGCGCGTTTTTTACGATCTTTTAATATAGTGTCAGATGCGTACCGCTTACACGCAGGGGAAGCGGGCCTGAACGGGAGAATCTCATTTCAAACTTTATTGCAGAACTGCGCCGCCGCCGTGTATTCCGGGTTATCGTTCTGTATGCCGTTGCCGGCTGGATCGTAATCGAAGTCACGTCAACCGTGCTGCCCGGTCTCAACCTGCCGGACTGGACCACGACGCTGGTGATCCTGCTGGTCGCACTGGGATTTGTGATCGCAATCATGTTGGCCTGGGCTTTTGATATCGGACCCGACGGCATCCAGCGGACACCGGCCATTGGTGATGAAAATGATAAATCCGATGCCGTAACGCCTGGAGCTTCGACGCCGGCACCGGCCGTTCATGACAAAACACCGGCGGACACCAGTGATCGAAAATCCATCGCCGTATTGCCGTTTGTAAATATGAGTGGTGATGCCGAGAACGAATATTTCAGCGATGGCATTGCCGAGGAAATTCTCAATCTGCTGGTCAAGCTGCCACAGCTCAAGGTCGCTTCCAGGACATCCTCGTTCATTTTCAAGGGCAAGGTAGCGAACATACCGACCGTGGCCACCGAACTGGGCGTCAACACCGTGCTTGAAGGCAGCGTGCGACGCGCGGGTGACCGGGTACGCATCACCGCGCAGCTGATCGAGGCCAAAACCGACTCGCACCTGTGGTCGGAAACCTATGATCGTGAGATGAAGGATGTATTCGCCATCCAGGATGATATTGCACAGAGTATTGTCAACGCGCTGGAAGTGACACTGTCACCCAAGGAACGTCGTTCGATCCAGTACGTGGCGACCTCCGATGCGCGTGCTTTCGACTTCTATCTGCGTGGCCGCAACTACATGTACACGATGACACGCCGGGATTATGAGCACGCCATTCGCATGTTCGAACAGGCCATCAACGTCGATGCAAAATACGCGCTGGCCTATGCCGGTATCGCCGATGCCTATTCGCATCTATATCGCTATGCCGATGCCACGCAAAAAAATGTCAGGAAATCGGTTGAGGCCAGTGAGAAAGCCATCGTACTGGATCCGGACTCGGGTGAGGCACATGCCTCGCGTGGCTTGTCACTGTTTATCAGCGGGCAATTCGAGCAGTCCAAAACGGAGTTTGCGCGGGCGATCGAACTGAATCCCAATCTGTTCGATGCGTATTACTATTACGGCCTGGCCTGTTCCTCAAATGCCGACTTTGAGACCGCTGAAAAAATGTATCTGAAAGCGATGGAGGTCAATCCCTCCGATTACCAGTCACCGTTGTTTCTCGCCCAGGCTTACACTTCGATGGGTCGCAAGCACGACGAAATGCGGGTCAGGCTGGGTGCACTGGATACGATACAGCGGCATCTCGAAATGAACCCGCATGACACAAGGGCCCTGTACTTCGGCGCCCAGAACCTGGTGCTCGTCGGTGAAAATGAAAAAGGCAAGGAACTGGCCGAACGCGCACTGGGCCAGGACCAGGATGAACCTGTCGTTTTATACAATGTTGCCTGTTTTTACGCCTTGCAGGGTGATCATGACCGCTGTATCGAACTGCTGACAAAGGCCATCGACCAGGGCTGGGGAGACCGGGAATGGCTCGAGACGGACAGTGACCTCAATGCACTGCGCAAAGATGAGCGTTTCAAGGATCTGCTGGCGCGGATCGACAATACAAAATGACTGAAGATCCAACAACTCAAACCGGGCTGGGCCGCCTGTTCTCGGAATTAAAGCGGCGCAGGGTGACCCGCGTCATCGTCCTGTACGCGATTGCGGGGTGGGTTGTCATCGAAGTCGCCTCCACGGTATTGCCAAATCTGAACCTGCCCGCGTGGACCGTCACGCTGGTCACCGTGCTGGTTGTGCTGGGTTTTATCATCGCCATCATTCTGGCATGGGCTTTTGATATCGGTCCCGGCGGTATCCACCGCACAGCGGACTTGCCTTCGCCCGCTAACGCCGCAGGTGCCGTGCCAACCGATAAACAAGCGGCGAAGCCGGCGCGTACCAACGAAACGCAGGCAGAAGCCACTGACCTGAAGTCGATCGCGGTTTTGCCATTTGTAAACATGAGCGGTGATGCTGAAAACGAATACTTCAGCGACGGTATCTCCGAGGAAATTCTCAACCTGCTGGTCAAGTTGCCGACCTTGCGAGTGGCCTCACGGACCTCTTCGTTTGCCTTCAAGGGCAAGGACTTTGATATACCGGAAGTCGCCCGGCGTCTGAACGTTGCCACGGTGCTCGAGGGCAGCGTGCGCCGCGCCGGTGACAGGGTGCGGATCACCGGCCAGTTGATCGAGACATCGACGGATTCCCACCTCTGGTCTGAAACCTATGACCGCGAGATGAAGGACGTTTTTGCAATCCAGGACGATATTGCGCAAAGCATCGTCGCCGCCTTGCAGATGAAGCTGACACCCAGGGACCGGCGGGCGTTGCAATACGTGGCAACATCAAACCCGGAGGCTTACGATTACTACCTGAAGGGCCGGAAATACATGTACGCCATGTCCTCCCGGAATTTCGAGCACGCCATCCAGATGTATCACAAGGCCATCGAACTGGATTCGAATTACGCCATTGCCTACGCGGGCATGGCGGATACCTATTCGCAGATGTTCCGTTTTGTCGATGCGTCGCCTGAAAATGCTGCAAGGGCGCTTGAAGCAAGCGCACACGCCGTCGAACTCGATCCGGATTCCGCCGAGGCGCATGCCTCCCGCGGGTTGTCCCTGTTTATCAATGAAAAATACCAGGAGGCCGAGCGGCATTTTGAAACGGCAGGCCTGTTAAACCCGAAACTGTTCGAATCCTATTTCTTTTATGCTTTGAGCTGCAGTTCACAGGGCCAGTACGAAAAGGCCGCGCGTCTGTTTGTGCAGGCGTCCGAAATGAGCCCGGCGGACTACCAGTCCCCCAGTTTTCTTGCATTGGCGTATACCGCGCTCGGACGCAAGGAGGATGCGGCCAGGGCGCGCCACCGAACCATCGAGTTGATCGAGCAGCACCTCGATATGAATCCCGATGACACAAGGGCGTTGTATATTGGCGCCGCCAACCTGTCGTCTCTGGGTGACTCCAAGCGCGCGATGGACTGGGCCGAGCGGGCCTATGATGCCGGCCGCGAGGAACCGATGGTGCTGTACAACGTGGCCTGCACGTATGCGCTTCTGGGTGAATCCGAGCGCGCAATGGAATTGCTGGAAAAGGCTGTCAGCCTGGGTTGGGGCGACCGCGCCTGGCTTGAGACCGACAGCGATCTGGATTCGTTGAGAGATATCCCCAGGTTCAAATTCCTGCTCAAGCGGATCCACTGACGACCCACGCGGATAACGCTGTTGACGGCGTTGTTTTCCGCTTCCTGATTTTCTTTTTTCTCCATGCCGGTTCGTTTTACCGCCGCCTCAAAACATATCGCCGCAATACATGACTTTGGTCACAACCAAACAAAGTGTTAACACTCTAATCTCCCCAATAAGAATCATGGATTGGTAACGTTCGCGCTTTTTTGCGCGTCCAATCTTGAAATAGAGAAAATTTGAGGGAGTGTCCGAAAGCCGATGAGCATCACTGAACGAGCCGTTAAAAACCCTGCCGGCGTCGCCGTCGCAGTGGCCATTATCACCCTGTTTGGGTTGTTCAGCCTCAAGGGACTTCCGGTACAGCTATTCCCCGATATCGATCTGCCGCAGATCAGTGTATTTGCGGGCTGGCGCGCAGCCTCGCCACAGGAGGTCGAGTCGGAAATTCTCGACCCGATGGAAGAGGTGTTGCAGGGTTTGCCGGGTATGGAGGAGATGTCTTCCAATGCCTTCAACGGCGGCGCCTGGATCAACATGGAGTTCACGCTGGGCACCGATATGCAGGCGACGCTGATGGAGGTCATCGGCCGGCTTAACCGTTTGCCCTCGATGCCCGCCGATTCCGATCCGCCGGTGGTCAACATGGGTGGTGGCGGCGGTGGCGGCGCCAACCAGGCATTGAGCTGGTTCTTCGTCCAGCTTTTACCCGGGACCAAGGGCAATATCGAAGACTACAGCCAGTTCATCATGGATACGGTCAAGCCGAAACTGGAATCCATCGATGGCGTCGCCGGTGTTGAGATCAACGCGGGTGCGCCTGAAGAATTGCAGATCACCATCGACCCTTACCGGGCGGCGGAATACGGTATCGAACTGGGATCGGTCGCTGCCCGCGCCAGCCGTTCCACCGATGTCTCCGGCGGTTTTGTCGATGTTGGCCGGCGCCAGTACACGCTGCGTTTCGAAGGCCGTTACGACCCGATGCAATTCAAGGACATGATCCTCGAATGGCGCGAAGGACGGCCGATCCGGCTCGGTGATATCGCCGACGTACAGGTCGCGCGCGGCAAGAAAACCCAGATCGCGATCCAGAACGGCAACCCGGCCATGAGCATGCGGGTCGATCGCGCCAACGGCGCCAATGTACTGGGTACACTGACCCGGGTCAAGGAGGCCGTAGCTGAATTACGCGAAGGGCCGCTGGCCGAAGCCGGCCTGGGTATTCAGCAGTCATTCGATGCTTCGGTGTTTATCAACCGCGCCGTCAACATGGTGACCAGCAACCTGTTGCTGGGCGTGTTGCTGGCAGTGGGTATGCTGTGGCTGTTCCTGCGGGATACGCGCGCCACCATACTGATTGCCACGGCCATCCCGATTTCGCTGTTGTCCACGTTTATCGTGCTGCGACCTGACCGGGCGCAGCCTCAATGTGATCTCGCTGGCAGGGCTGGCATTCGCGGTGGGCATGGTGCTGGATGCGGCTATCGTCGTCTCGGAAAACATCCTGCGCTTGCGTGAGCGCGGGGAAATTCCCACGATCGCTGCGCTGGCCGGCACCAGCCAGGTCAAGGGTGCATTGCTGGCGTCCACGGCCACCACCGTGGCCATTTTCCTGCCGGTCTTGTTTCTCAAGGATGTGGAAGGACAGCTATTCGCCGATCTCGCCCTGACCATCTCCATCGCGGTGGTGATTTCACTGGTGGTGGCGCTGACCATTTTGCCCACGGTTGCCGGCAGCTGGCTGAAACCGAAGAAACTGACCAAGGACGAGTCGCAGGGCTGGTCAAGGCTTGCCCATTCATTGATGCGGATGAGTTCAACCGGAAAACGCCGCGTGATCCTGATCGTCAGCCTGATTAGCGCGCCGCTGCTCGCTACCTGGCTGCTTTTCCCGCAGATGGATTACCTGCCGCCGGTCAAGCGTGATGCGGTCGATGCCTTTCTGCAGTTTCCGCCCGGTGCCAACGTGGAAACCAATGAAAAGGAAATCATCAGCAAGCTGGTGACCCGTCTGCAACCCTATATGGATGGTGTCAAGCAACCCGCACTGAAGAATTACTACATCCTGACCTGGCCGGGTGGTGGCACCATCGGTGCACGCGCCCTGGATCAGAGCCGGGTTGGTGAATTGCTGGATATCGTCCGCAACGAAGTGCTGGTGGATATTCCCGATTTCCAGCGGTTTTGCCATGCAGGGCAACCTGTTTGGCGGTTTTGGCGGTGGCCGGGATATTTCCATGCACATACAGTCGGCGGACCAGGCGGACTTGTATGCCGCCGCGGGCGAGGCGCAGACCCGGTTGCAGGAGTCCTTCGCCGGCGCCAATGTGCAGACCTTTCCCAGTATTGAATTGGCCGAACCCGAACTGCGGGTGATCCCGGATGACTCGCGTATCAGCGAGGTGGGTATGGACCGGCGCGGTGTCGCATCGCTGATCCGGACCCTCGGCAACGGTCTGTGGCTGGGCGAGTATTTCAACGGTGAAAACCGCATGGATATCATCATGCGGGCGGCTGGCTGGGAGACCCCGGAACAACTGGCGACGACTCCGATCATGACACCGGGCGGTGAAGTGGTGCCGCTGGGCGAACTGGTCAGCATCGAGCGCGCAACCGGACCGGGCCAGGTACGCAGGGTTAACGGCAGACGCACGGTCAGTGTCAACCTGAGCCCGCCGGATAATGTTTCACTGGAAACCGCCATTGCCCAGATCAAGTCGGATGTCGAACCCGGTCTGCGTGCGGTGTTGCCCGCAGACGGCTCCATCCAGTACGGCGGCAGCGCGGACAGCCTCAGCGAGGCGATTGAAACCATGGGCCAGAATTTCATCATCGCCATCTTCATCCTGTTCCTGTTGATGGCAGGGCTATTCCGCTCGCCGAAGGACAGTGCGCTGGTAATCCTGACCATACCGCTGGCGGGAGTCGGCGGTGTCATCGCCATCCAGGCCCTGAACCTGGTGACATTCCAGCCGATGGATCTGCTGACCATGATCGGTTTTATCATCCTGCTGGGCCTGGTGGTCAATAACGCGATCCTGCTGGTGGATCAGACCCGCCAGGCCGAGCGCGCCGGAATGGATCGGCACGAGGCCGTCGAGAACGCATTGCGAATCCGCTTGCGGCCGATATTCATGAGTACTTTGACCAGTATCTTTGGCATGTTGCCATTGTTGCTGCTGCCGGGTGAGGGCAGTGTCATCTATCGCGGCCTGGCGGCCTCGATCGTCGGCGGCATGACCTTCAGCCTGGTTTTCACATTATTGCTATTACCCTGCATGCTGCGTCTCGGCAAGGCAAAGCAGGTCGAAATTATTGCGCCGGAGATGGCGCACAGGACCACGCTGGAATCCGTGGCCTGATCAAGGAGGTTGGAATGAATCGTTACACGAAATTAGCACTGGCTTTATGTCTGTTTCCGGCCGTGTCCTGGGCACAGGATGGTGGACAACAACCCCCTGCGTCGCCGGTGATCGTCGAGGCGGCTCAACGCGATACCTTTTCGGCAACCCTGTGGGTATCCGGCACGGTCATCAGCCAGAATGATGCACGTATCGCCGCAGAGACAGACGGTCGCATCACCTGGGTGGCTGACGTGGGTTCACGTATCGAGCAGGGGGAGGCAATCGCCCGAATCGACGCGGCAGATCTACAATTGGAACTGGCCGACAGCGAGGCTCAACTGGACAGTCTGAAATCGCAACTCAAATTCCGCGACAGCAGCCTGCAGCGTCTGCAAAAGCTTGCTGACAGCAACAACGCGGCAGCGACCCAACTGGATGAAGCGCAGTCACAGCTGGATATGACCCGCCAGGACATCAAGCGGGCCGAGGTTGCCATTGCCCAGATCAAACGCCGTATCAAGCAGACGGAAGTGCTCGCGCCCTTCCCCGGTATCGTCGTGGAACGGGTGGTGCAGGTCGGCGAATTTGTCAGCCGTGGCGCCCAGGTGGCGCGTCTGGTCGATACCGAACACCGGGAAATCCGCGCACAGGCGCCGCTCACGGTGGCGGACTGGTTACGTGAAGGGATGCAGGTTTCGGTTGAACATAACAAACGTGAATCCCTGAGCCCGGTCAGTTATGTCATTCCGGTCGGTGACCAGCGTTCACGTATGTTGGAGGTACGTATTGCCGCGCTTGATCCTGCATGGATCGTCGGTAGCCCCGTGCGCATAGCGTTGCCGAACAGCGAACCCCGTGAATTGGTTGCGATTCCGCGCGATGGACTGGTTTTACGTGGCAACAATATTTACGTGATGCGGGTTAATAGCGACAACACCGTGGAAAAGGTTTCGGTTCAAACCGGCATCGGGCTCGGCGGGTTTGTCGAGGTCATCGGCAACGTCAACCAGGGCGACCGGATCATCACCCGGGGTGGCGAACGTGTCCAGGCCGGGCAGGTGGTGAGCATCTCCGACAGCTAAGTGGAGTAAGGGTGGCGTTTTAATTACGGGCGGACGGCCTCATACTTAAGGCATGATCCATATCCCCTACGTCGAACCTGTTTTCCGGCCACCATCCGAAGCCCATAGCCTGATTTTGCAGGTCACCATCGGCTGTAGTTGGAACAACTGCACATTTTGCGAAATGTATACCCAGCCGCAGAAATCGTTCCGGTTCAAGCCACAGGAAGACATCGAACAGGAACTCGCGGCAGTGGTTGAATCGGGTATGCCGGTCCGGCGTATTTTCCTGGCCGATGGCGATGCCATGACGCTGTCATTCCGGCGTTTGAAAATGATCATGCAGGCCATCAAAAGGTACCTGCCGGGTGTTCAGCGTGTGTCTTCCTATTGTTTGCCGCGAAACCTGAAGAACAAGACCGTTGAAGAACTCGCTGAGCTGAACGGGATGGGTCTCAGTCTTTTTTATGTCGGTTGTGAATCCGGCGACAACCTGGTGCTCGAACGGGTCAACAAGGGCGAAAGCTTTGATACCTCGCTGGCAGCCCTGCAAAAGATCAAAGGCCGCCGGCGCAAAAAGTTCGGTGATGATTCTCAACGGCATGGGTGGAAAAAAATACAGCGAGCAGCACGCGGTCAATTCGGCCCTCCTGATGAACGCGGCGCAACCGGAGTACCTGTCAACCCTGGTGGTCAGCTTCCCAACCGGTGTGGCACGCTATCAGCAGGGTTTTGGCGGAGAGTTCGAAGCGCTCGGCCAGGCGGGGCTATTCCAGGAGATGCTTTGGCTGTTGGATAAGCTGGAACTCGAAAATACGATTTTCCGAAGTGATCACGCCTCCAACTACCTGGTTCTGAAGGGGGTGTTGGGAAAGGACAAGACCCGCCTGTTCAAACCGTGCGTTCTGCGCTGGAACAACCGGGTTCCGTCAGGCTCCGCCAGGAATGGATGCGCGGGCTCTAGGGAGAGTTCTCAATCAGCCCAGTTCAAAGGTTGTGACCGCAAAGATTTCATGTTCCCGAAGCACCGGTTTCGGACCGAAGTACATTTTCGCACAACCGAAAACCTCCTTCATGCCATGGCGTTGTGCGAGCAGCATGGCCGCCCGGTTGTTTTCCGGAACATCGATGTAGATGATTTCGCCGGGCGCCCGCGCGGATAAAGCCCGGAAAAGATCCTCGGCAATTCCAGGATTGTCTGCAAACAGCGGGCCGATCTTGATAACCCTTGCGGCAAGGCCGCATGACACCGAATCCGCACCAGATGTCCGTCCTGAACAGAGCCGAGCGCATGCGCACCGGGTTGCTTCAGCCAGCGCCGCAGGAACTCGCTTCGGGGCGCCGGAAAATGCGCGCGGTCGTAGGCATCTATCTCCGTAAAGTCAATATCAGCGAGCTCTTCGATACCGGCGCGGCACGGGGAAAGTCTGTGCGACGGTTTCATAACGCAGATCGCGACACGAAAACTTGAAACCGCCTTTCGCGTAGTAGGCCTGCATGTCGAACACGCCATCCATGCCGATCACCGCAGGTTTTTGAAGTCGTCCGATCAGACGTTGCAGACGCGCATGCCAAAGCGTATTGCCCAGGCCTTTGCCCCTGTGGTCAGGGTGGATGATGAAAAACCCCATGAATCCATAGCGTCCGCCATAACTGACAATTGAACCGCCACCGACCATCACGCCATCGAGTTCAGCCGCGATAAAACCCTCGGGATCGGTAGCCCAGAAAATTTCCGCATCCGCAAGACCCGGGTTCCAGCCCTCTGCGGCAGCCCAGTCAACCAGCGTGTCCAGTTCCTCACGTTGCATATTGCGAATGACCAGTTCCGCATTGTCCATTCAGTTTCCCTGTTTTGATTCACGCATATCGCTTCAAGCCGGACCCCGGATTTTAACTGAAGTTGCTATAAATGTCGTGCCTTAAGTTTAGGAGAAGTGTCCCGGTTTTCCACCCTTGGCGGAATTACACTGAAAATGCGTCGCCAAAAGGGGCCCTTGTCTTTAGGCCAGGCGCATTAAATTATGACTTAAACCGTCCTGGTTGCGACCGCCGGCGGCACCGATGAAGCCCTTCTTGCCGGGCCAAAAACCGCTGCCTGTCCGACCGCGAGTAACATCAGCATGGCGACGGGTACCAGGTACCAGGCAACCCGCGTCAGGCTGAAGGTCTCGATCAGGACGATGTTCAGGCCAACGGTCAGGGCGGCGCCGATCAGGACTCCGACCAGGCTGATCAGGAAGTTCTCGGTCATGAAATAACGCATGATTGCAAGCCGGGTGGCCCCCAGCGCCCGCCTGGTGCCGATCTGCCTGGTGCGGCGGTTGACGCTGAAACTCGCCAGCCCGACGATACCCAGCGAGGTGATCGCGATCAGCAGTGTGATGGTAAAAGTCAGTATCTTGATCATTGCGGAGTCCTGGCGGTAACTTCTTTCCCGTGTTTCATCCATGGTCCGCATGGAGCGCACGATACGACCCTTGTTTGAGTCCGCGAGGAACTTCTCAACCTGTGGCATCAATTCATCACGTTTGCCGGGTTCGGTGCGGATGATGTAGCGGGTGCCGTTAAACAGGGTGTGACTGGGTGTCAGCATGACACGTTCGACACCGTCCCAGCCATTCCACGGCGCCTGCATCTGCTCGATGATGCCGGTAATGGTCATCGGTTCGTTATCATTGATATACACCGTTTTGCCGAGGGCGCTATCCGGATCATCGGGATACAGTGAAGCAGCCATTGCACGGGTGATGATGGTCTTGTCAGGCCACTGGGTATCGCCCCTTTCACGCCATCCAATGTCGGTTGCGCTGAAGTTTTCTCCCGCCAGCAATTTGAGGCCAAAAGTGTCCAGGCCGTGTTCGTCGACGAAATAGACAGCCACACCGGTACCGTCGATTTCCTCGCCGGGTTCGGTCTGGAGTCCCATGGACCAACCCCCGTCCGACAAAGGCATGGAGTTCGTCTGAATGGCATCGACAACACCCGGCATGGCACGTATTGCGGCGAGATCTGCTTCGATGGTTGCCCGTTCGTTGAAATCCTCGGCAAAACCGATGCTCGAAATGGCAAAAATATTGTGTTCATCAATGCCGCTGGGTCTTGCCATCATGCGGCTGCGTTCCTGCATGATGGAAACGGCATTGACCATGATTGCCATGGTGACGGCCATTTGCAGCGCGATCAGAATTGCGCCGGTCTTGTTGCGTAACATCGCACGCCAGATTGGTCCAATTTCCATAATCCGTCTTCCTATTGAATTTTCAGCTGGCTGGCCGGTGCGATACGACACGCCCGCCAGGTGGGGTACAGACCGGCCAGCAGCGCAGATACGATGGCCAGGCAGATGGCGGTCACGACCATTACCCAATCCATACTGACCAGGTTTTTGACAATATCCTGAAACAGCATCTCGATTCCGCGCAGGCCAAGCCAGGTCAAACCGAGACCCAGGATGCCACCGCCCAGGCCAATCAGGCCGGATTCGATCATGTGCTGGATAAACAGGCTGGATTTTGAAGCCCCGAGCGCCCTGCGCAGGGAAATATCCGTGGATTTACCCATGAATTTCGCCAGCAAAAGACCAATCGTATTGAGCAGGCAAACCACCAGGAACAACAGCGAAAGCCCCAGCATGACCTGTGCGTCATCCTCGACGACTTTCTGGTTTTCCATCCATTCCATGACGTTGCTCAGATGGTTGTTCATCGGTCTGGGGAACCGCCCGAGCGCTTTCTGCTGTTCAACATAGGCATTCAAAAACGCCATGTAGTCCTGCTTCTCGGTATCGTTTCTCAGTTCCGCCCAGAACTGTATCCAGACGCATTCCGAATTCAGAAATGCCTTGAAGCCATCCCCGTCAGGCATTTTCCAGCAATTGGTATTGCCATTTTGCGGGAACTCATATTCCACCGCCACGTTGAACGGGATGAATATGTCCTCTGCTGTGCCAAAGGCACTGTTGGTGACGTCATAGAACTTGGGTACCGGCTGGTATTCGTCCAGCACACCGACGACTTTGAAGTCCATGCCGTTAAGACGCAGGCTGCGGCCGACTGAGTTCTCACCGCCAAATACCCGTTCGTTGATTTCCTTGCTGAGCACGACCACGCGTTCAAGATTGTGATCGGCGGCATCATCCCAGCCGCTGCCATAGATGAACGGCAAATCGAACATCGGGAAGAAATCGGCCCAGGTATCGCGCGTATCGACGGAAAATGGCCTTTCATCTTCACCCTGTGGCTCAAGTACGAGGCCGGAGCGGTTGCTGGCGACCTGCCGATAGGCCTTGCCTGCCTTCATCAGGGCCATGGCGTCGAGGTAGGTCACCTGGTCAGGTGCTTCGAATCCGTCTTCCTCCTGCTCATTGGGATCCCAGCTATCGAGTTGCACGTAAAATAACTGATCTGATTTATGCGGGATCGGATTGCTCGACATGATGTAATTGACCGTGATAATGGTCATACTGGCGCCGATCCCGACGGCAATTGCAGCGATCATCAATGCGCTAAGCAGCGGGTTACGCTTGATGCTGAGCCAACCGAGCTTTAGGTAATAGGAAAACATACGCTGCTCCTCAGGATCTTACGGCGTGTGCAACTACAACGTCCGGAGCAACATCGCTGACCCGTCCATCGAGTATGTGGACGTTACGGCTGGCCATTTCCGCCAGCGCCGGGTCATGGGTCACCATGATGATGGTGGTGCCGTTACGATTGATCTCGGAAATCAGTTCCATGACACTCATGGCCATATGCGAGTCGAGGTTGCCGGTTGGTTCATCAGCGAGTAAAAACCGGGGTTCGCCGGCAAGTGCACGGGCGATGGCAACGCGTTGCTGCTGACCACCTGACAACTGCGAGGGCAGGTGCTTCATACGCGAAGCCAGGCCGACCGTCTCGAGGACTTTTTCAATGCGGCGTTTGCGCTCAGCCGAATTGAAGCCGCGATAACGCAACGGCACATCGACATTGTCGAACAGGTTGAGATCGGGGATCAGGTTGAAACTCTGGAACACGAAGCCGATCTTTTCGTTACGCACCTTTGAAGACTCGCTGTCGGAGAGGGCGGAAACATCCCGGCCATCCAGTTCATAACGCCCGGCGTTGAAACTCTCGAGCAGGCCTGCAATATTGAGGAATGTGGTCTTTCCTGAACCGGAAGGTCCTGTGACCGAAATGAATTCACCTTCCTCGACCTCGAGTGAAAATTCCCTGAGGGCGTGTGTTTCCACCATGCCGGCCCGATAAACCTTGGATATATTCTGCATACTGAGCATCTGTTTACTCCTTTGTTTTCTGTTTAATTGGTGACCAGCACCGTATCTGCGCTACGGAATTGGTCGATGCTCGAAATAACAACGAGATCTCCTTCTTCCAGACCGTCTATAACCTCAACCGCCGCAAGGCTGCGCGCGCCGATCTCGATAGAGCGGCGGTGAGCCACGTTGTCCTCATCCAGCACGTAGGCAATCCGGCTGCCACCGCTGTCCAGGAACTGGCCGCGCGGCAGCGTCAGCACATTGTTCTTTTCTTCCATCAGGATTCGGGTGGTCAGCCGCTGGTTCTGTCTTAACCCGGGTGGCATGCCCTCGGCAAAGCGGATCCGGGTGGTCACCTGGTTCTGGATGATTTCGGGTGAGACCGAGACCAGGGTTGCCGGGTATTTCTGATTGCCGACCAGTACTTCGGCCGCCATTCCGAGACCCAGGTCATCGGCGTAACTTTCGGGAACCTGCGCCTCGATCTCGAAGGCCGACAGGTCAACCACGGCCATCACGACCTGGTTGCGGCTGACGGCGGATTTCTGATCCACCATCAGGTTGCCGACGATGCCGTTGACCGGCGAGCGCATATTCAGTTCGTCGACCTGGCGTAACAGGTCCTTCACCAGCATCGATTGGCGCTCGACCTGCAATTCCCGTGTTTTCAGTTCGAAAACCAGGCGTTCGTCATCCAGCTTGGAATCGGCCACGGCGTGTTCATGCGCGAGCTTGGCGGTCTCGAGGTCATCCTTGGTTTTTTCGTAATCGATCTGGGAGATTGCATCGATCTTGTAACCCGACTCGGCGCGCCGGCGTTCGCGCTCGGCTGCGATCAGCGTGACATTGGTCAAATCGATGTTTTTGCGGTTGTCGAGGGCCTTTTGCTTGGCCTCGATTTTCTGCCGGTCGTATTCGACGCTGAGTCTGTCGAGCGTGGCCTGTTCCTGTTGAAGCTGATTTTGCAGGTCGGGGCTGTCGATGGTTGCCAGCGGCTGATCCTTCTCAACAGTGGCGCCTGCGTCCACCAAAAGCGTAATGGTACCCGCGGCGGGTGCAAATAGTGACGGGCTCACAGCGGCTACAACACGGCCCTGGACCGAGACATCCCTGACCAGGTCAGTACGGGTGACCGCAGCCACCCGTAAACGGTCCCTGGGAACGGAAATGCTGGAACTTGCCCAGCGTTGGACGGCAGGCAAAATCAGCCAAATTGCGAGGATGAGGGCCAGGGCCGTGACAGCGATCCATAAGGTTCGTCTGCCCACCGGCTTTTTCTCTAATACGACATCCTGCGCGGAAGTATCTGCAATTCTCAATGTATGCACCCCTGATCTTTAAATAGACTGACGTCTCTTTGCCGAATTTAGTTACGAAGTCATACAAAACTTGGACGTGCATTCGCCCAAAAAGGCTTAAAAGGGGATTTGAGAAAGGCGGCATTATCCGCCGGGAATGTTTATTTCATCGCGTTTGGATGGCTATTGTAAACCCATCAGCACACGTATATGTGTTTCCACGCAGCGTGCCAGGCTGTGTATTTCGTAACCGCCCTCCAGGGCCGAGACAATTCGTCCGGAGGCAGATTCATCCGCGATTTTAAAGATTTCCTCGATGACCCAGCGAAAATCGGCATCCGTCAGGCTGACATAGGACATATCGTCATCCCGGTGTGCGTCAAATCCGGCTGAAACGAAAATCATCTCGGCTTGGAAACGCTTCAGTGCAGGTAACCAGTGGTCGCTGACCGCAGCGCGGAATTCGGCGCTTTTAGCTGATGCATCCAGCGGGATGGAAATAACCTTTTCACTGTTTTCCGGTAAAGGCGTATAGGGGAAAAACGGGTGTTGAAATGTTGAACAGTACAGCAGCCTGTCGTCGCCAAGCAGGATGTCCTCGGTACCGTTGCCCTGGTGGACATCGAAATCAACAACCGCCACCCTTTTCAGACCGTGGGCTTCGAGGGCGTGTTTGACCCCTATGGCAATATTGCTGTAAATACAAAACCCCAGCGCCCGGTCGCGTTCCGCGTGGTGCCCGGGTGGACGCACACTACAGAATGCGTTGTTGATCTCACCACTCATGATTTTGTCAACCGCCAGGATGACCGAACCGGCGGCCCGCTTCGCCGCCTGCAGCGTACCCGGACTGATTACCGTGTCCGGATCGAGACGCGCGTAGCCTGTTCGTGGCATCACCGCATCGATCATTGCCAGGTAATCGGCCGTGTGTGCACGCAGAAGCTGTTCACGTGTGACCTCGGGTGCGTCCAGGTATTTGACGAAGTCGGAAATCCTCGAGGCGAGCAATCGGTCTTCGATAGCGGACAGGCGCCGGGCGTTTTCCGGATGGTCTTCGCCGGTGTCGTGGTCGTGGCAATCAGGGTGACTGATAAATGCGGTACTCAAGGTCGAAACTCCTCACTTTGGGGTCGTCCGGCATAGTATAATTGCAGGGCGCTAAATACGAAAAAAAGGATTTGTCGGTCCCCATGAACACACATTATTTAACATCGTTATTCACACCCAAGACTATCGCACTTTTCGGCGCCAGTGACAGGGAAAATTCTGTTGGTGGCGTGGTGTTCAGAAACCTGCTTTCTGCGGGTTACGAAGGCCGGATTTACGCCATTAATCCAAAACACGAAACTGTCCAGGGGGAAAAGGCCTATGCCACCCTCGCCGATGTCGGTGAAGCGGTTGACCTGGCGGTAGTCGCCACGCCCGCCAGCACCATTCCGGCGATTGTCGAAGCCTGCGGTGAACACGGCATCAAGATGATGCTGATACTGTCGGCGGGCTTTCGTGAGACCGGTGAAGAGGGCCGCAAGCTGGAAGATCGGGTAACGCAACTGGTCGAGCGTCATGGTATCCGCATGATGGGTCCAAACTGCCTCGGGCTGATGCGACCGGACATCAATCTCAACATTACCTTTGGCCACAACGTCGCAAAGTCCGGCAACATTGCACTGGTTTCACAATCTGGCGCCATCTGCACAGCCATTCTTGACTGGGCCGAAATGAACAAGATCGGCTTTTCCGCCGTCGTTTCTACCGGTATTGGCGCCGACCTCGATTTTGGCGACTATCTTGACTACCTGGTCTCTGACCCGCTGACCAAGGCCATCCTGCTGTACATCGAGGGGATCACCGATTCGCGCCGCTTTATGAGCAGTTTGCGCGCCGCTGCACGTATCAAGCCGGTTATCGCCTTGAAAGTTGGCCGCCACGCATCCGGCGCCGAGGCATCCATGTCGCATACCGGTGCGCTGGTGGGCAGTGACGAGGTCTTTTCCACCGCGCTATCCCGTTCAGGTGTATTGCGGGTGCAAAGTGTTTCGCAGCTTTTCGCCGCGGCCAAGGTGTTATCGCACTCGCATTACCGGGTGGCATCCGATCGCCTGGTGATCATCACCAATGGCGGTGGCCCCGGTGTGATGGCAGCCGACCGCGCAACCGACCGGGGTATCACTCTGAGCGAGTTGAGCCCCGACACGATTGCCGCACTGAATGAAGTGTTACCCGATGTATGGTCGCATAGCAACCCGGTGGACATCATCGGTGACGCACCACCGGAGCGTTACCGCGAAGCAGTTGACATCTGCCTCGCAGACCCGGGGGTGGATGGTGCAATCGTCATCCTCACGCCCCAGGCAATGACGGAACCCACGCTGGTCGCAGAGGAGATCATCAAGTCTGCGGAAAAGTGCAAGAAACCCATACTGACGAGCTGGATGGGTGGCACTCAGGTTGAAGAGGCCCGGCATTTGCTTACCGAGGCCCGCATACCCGACTTCAACATGCTTGAAGACGCGGTAGATGCCTTCTCATTTATCGGTAAATATAAGAGAAACCAGCGCCTGTTGTTGCAAACACCGGCACGACTGACCGGTGACCAGGCGTCGGCGGACAGGGATGGAGCGCGTCTGATCATCGAGGGCGTATTGACTGAACGGCGCAAGATCCTGACAGAACCGGAATCGATGGCCATCTTAAAAGCGTTCAAGATTCCCGCTGCAGAAAATGGCGTCGCCCAGTCCGCCAATGCGGCGCTGGTGATCGCGGAAACCATCGGTTACCCGGTTGCCATGAAGATTTTGTCTCCGGATATTTCACACAAGTCCGATGCCGGCGGGGTCAGGTTAAATATCAGTTCTGCCCACGAGGTCAGGGGCGCATACCTGCAAATGATCGAACAGGTTTCGAAAAATGTGCCTGAAGCGACAATTTCAGGTGTGACCATTGCAAAGATGTACCGCAACCCGAACGCGCGCGAATTGATGATTGGTATGGTCCGGGATCCCGTGTTCGGTCCGGTCATCAGTTTTGGCAGCGGTGGTATCAACGTCGAAGTCATGGGCGATTCGGCGGTTGCATTACCGCCGTTGAACCGGCGTCTGGCCAGGGACCTGATCGACCGCACCAAGGCGGCCAAGCTGCTCAGCAAATTCCGCCACATGCCCGCAGTCAACATGGAGCAGTTGATCGATGTCCTGATCAGTGTTTCAAACATGGCCTGCGAACTGCCATGGATCCGGGAGATGGACATCAACCCCTTGCTGTCGGATGAAGACGGCTCCATCGCGGTGGACGCGCGAATCCGTGTCGATTATCCAAAACCATCGACCGATCCCTACAATCACCTGGCCATTCATCCCTATCCGATTCATCTCATCACCGATGAGCAGTTGAATGACGGCACCGATATCATCATCAGGCCGATCCGGCCGGAGGATGCCGAGATCGAACAGGAGTTTATACGCAGCCTGTCAGCTGAATCCAAGTACTTCCGTTTCATGAATTCAATTCATGAACTCAGTCTCGAAATGCTGGTCCGTTTCACCCAGATCGACTACCACAACGAGATGGCCCTGGTTGCCATTTACCCCGGCCGCAAGGGTGAGGAAGAGATCGGTGTTGCCCGCTACATGACCAATCCGGACAAAAAGACCTGCGAGTTCGCGATCGTCGTGTCTGACAAGTGGCAGGGCAAGGGTATCGCCCGGCTGCTGATGCAGAAGTTGATCGATATCGCCCGCAACCGGGGTCTCGAAGTGATGGAAGGCCAGGTATTGGCCAATAACTTCAGGATGCTCGAGTTGATGGCGTCGCTGAATTTCCAGGTCAGCAATGACCCTACAGATCCGGGTATCAAAGTGGTGGTGACGCGGCTGAACTGATTCAGGCTTGATGTCATTGGTGCAGGAAGTCAGTATCCTTGCCGGGAGCATTCCGTATTTTGACCGGCCGGGGTAAATAAATGAGTTTCTGGACTAATAAACACGTTACAGTGGCCATGGTGATGGCGCCGCTTCTGGGCCTGGCCAGCTACTTTGCTTTTGGCGTCCTGTTCGCTGAAAAACCCCAACCTGCCGAGGTTGGACAAACGTATAAACTGGTTGAAAAACCCGACTGCCGTCGCAGCGGCGGTATGTGCGGTATGAAAAATGTTGATTTCGAGCTGACTCTCACCGTTGAGCGTCTCGATAACGGCCGCATGCTGCTGAAGCTCAAGTCCGAGTACCCGCTCGATGGCGTCAAACTGGCGCTGGTCGAAAATGCCGCCGATGAAGAACAACCGGTAGATATGCAAGCCACGGGCAGCGATGGCTTGAACTGGGTACTGGAGATCAAAATCCCTGACCCGGAACATGACCGTCTGCACCTGGCGACCTCGTCCAGGCAGACGTTTTATTTTGCTGACGTCGCTACGAAGTTCACCTCCATTGATACTGAAAACCAGGATTCCAAATGAAGAAAGTACTCACTTTTACTGCTTTATGTATTCTTGGTGTATGTCTCGCCGGGTGTGAACAACAAAAGTCGGTCACTACCACGGAAGCTGTGCCGGTAAGTGCCGTGGTTGATATACCTCAATACAGCGCAGAGGCATTTTTTAAGACCACCAGTTTCGCCTTGCCTGGATCCGCCGGATACGCATTTTCAATGGACGGAAAAACGATACTGATGTATTCAGATGCAACCGGCGTGTTCAATGTCTATGCCTTGCCTGTGGATGGCGGCGCCCCGGAACAACTGACGCACTCGACGGATAACGCGGTCTATGCCGTCAGTTGGTTTCCTGCCGACAAGCGCATCCTGTATACCTATGACGGTGGTGGCAATGAACTTAACCATGTATTTGTTCGTGAAACGGATGGCAGCACCCGCGACCTGACACCGGGTGACGAACTCAAGGCCGGGTTCCTGGCCTGGGCTGATGACGGCCAGAGCTTTTACCTGACATCCACCGAGCGTGACCAGAAGAGTTTTGATCTTTACCGTTATTCCGTTGCGGACTACAGCCGCGAAATGGTTTTCGAGAATCCGGGGTTTCAGATCAGTGCGATCAGTGATGATGGCCGCTGGATTGCGCTGGACAAGCCGCGTACCAGCGCAGACTCGGATATCTTCGTTATCGACCTGCAAAGTGAACATCCGGAACCCGTGCTGATCACCGCGCATACGGGGAATATCAAGTATGGAACCTACGATTTTACACGCGATAACAGCAGTCTTGTGTACGCGACCGATGAATTTGGCGAGTTTGCCCAGGCCTGGAAATACGATCTGCAAAGCGGAGAACGCTCGGTTTTGGTGGCAGCACCCTGGGATGTCAGTTATGTCATTTTCTCGCCGTCTGGTCGTTACCAGGTAAACGGTGTCAACGCCGATGCGAGGACCGAGGTCACCTTGCTGGATACCCAGTCAGGGGAAGAGGTCGAGTTGCCCGAATTGCCGCCGGGTGATTTAAACAATGTACGGTTTTCCGCCGATGAGACACATATCGCCTTGATCGTGGACGCAGATGATTCACCGTCCAATATCCAGGTTATTGATCTGGCCGCAGGCCATACCCACCAACTGACACAGGCCCTGAATCCCGCCATCGATCAAAGTTACCTGGTCCGCAGCGAGGTGGTCCGCTACAAGAGTTTCGACGGTCTCGAAATCCCTTCGATTTTGTATCGGCCACACGGGGCGAGTGCGGAAAATCCGGTACCTGCACTGGTGTTGGTACATGGAGGCCCGGGTGGCCAGACACGCACCGGTTACCGGGCTATGGTGCAGCACCTGGTGAACCATGGTTACGCGGTACTGGGTGCCAACAACCGTGGGTCCTCCGGCTATGGCAAGACCTTTAACCACCTCGATGACAAACATCATGGCGAAGGGGATTTACAGGATATCGTTTACGGCAGGGCCTACCTGGAATCACTGGACTGGGTTGATGGCAGCCGTGTCGGTATTATCGGGGGCTCCTATGGAGGTTACATGGTAGCCGCCGCGCTGGCCTTTGAGCCTGAAGCGTTTGATGCAGGAATCGACATATTTGGTGTTACGAACTGGGAAAGGACACTGGCGAGCATCCCTCCCTGGTGGGAATCGTTCAAGGAAGCCCTGTATGACGAAATGGGTGATCCGGCCACGGATGCCGAACGCCACCATCGCATATCACCCCTGTTCCATGCCAATAATATCGTCAGACCCTTGCTCGTGGTGCAGGGCGCCAATGACCCGCGTGTGCTGCAGGTTGAAAGTGACGAACTGGTGGCGGCGGTTCAGGCCAACGAAGTGCCCGTCGAGTACCTGGTTTTTCCGGATGAGGGACATGGCTTCAGGAAACGTGATAATCGAATTGCCGCCTCTGATGCCTATGTAAAGTTCCTGGATATCTATTTGAAGGGCGCCGGGCCGGAATAAGCTTTGATGAACCCCTGTAGATGAGGGGTTGTTGTCCTGCTTCCGGCATGTAACGGCTATATGCCCGCTGCCTCCGGGTTAATCGGTTAAAAAAAGGCCCGGCGATTTGCCGGGCCTTTTCGTGTCTGTCCCTGTCAGGACTACTTGCAGACTTTGCTGCCTGGCTTGCCCTTACAGGTGTTCGAACAACAATCGGAATCAGCTGAGCAGGAGGCGCCCACGGGGGCCAGGTCACAACTACCTCCACCGCCCCGTCCACCGCCGCCACCGGCGCCGCCGCAGGTGTCACCGAGAAAGGCTGCTGCATCAGAAGCCTGCACGAGACCGTAACCGTAGGCCGCGTCGCGACCGGCAGATCCCAGGTCAAGCGTTGTTGAATCAAGCGCTGTGCGTATTTCCGCATTGCTGCAACTCGTATCCTGGCTCCACACCAGGGCCGCTGCACCGGCAACATGGGGTGTTGCCATCGAAGTACCGTCGTAATATGAATAATTACCCAGTGTCGTTGTCACGGTGGCTGAGTCGCCAAGCCTGTTCTCAAGAATTGCGCCGTCTATCCCCGAAACGCCTACACCCGGGATCGTCACGACGGTGTCGCCGAATGTGCCACTGAACAGGGCGTCGGAATTATTAAAGATCACCAGTCCTACACCGCCCTGGATTTCGCATTCGACCGCCTTTTCGGCGAAAGAGGTAGTGCCACGCGAGATCAGGCACACCTTTCCGGCAGCGCCGGCGCAATCCCCTGGAGAGCCAAGGCCATCTACAGCGTTACACAGGAACAAGTCCCCGGTGGCGCTTGTTTGGGCCGAACCTTCCATTCCAGTTGCTTCAATTCCCGAAGTTCCGACCGCCAGGCTTTCCTCGGTGCCGAAACCCATGGTAACCGTCGAGCGTATGGCGACACCCGGTGCTGCCAGTTCAACCTGGCTGTTTTGCTGCGAAAAGTCTGCAACGGCGAGGGCGGAATCCACCGCGGCAACGGAAATGACTGAATTGTAGGATGCGGGATAGGAGTTTCGCGTATTGCCATCATTGCCCGCTGCGGCGATGGAAAGCACACCGGCGTTATAAGCATTGCCAAATGCACGATCTTCCGTCCTGCTCTTGACCGAACCACCCAGGCTCATGTTGATGATGACCTTTCTTCCGGCTGCGGCCGAAATGCAGGCATCAAGCGCCCCGACGAGGTCAGAAGAATAGCCCCAGCCGCAACCGCTGGCGGACGTGGCATCGTCTTCGAAGACCTTGACGATATGCAAGCTGATATTGCCATGCGGATTGACGCCGACAACGCCTTTGCCATTACCCGAAAGTGCTGCGATGGTACCTGCCACATGGGTACCGTGGTGGCAAAGTGTGCTGCTGGCCAGTGGGTCTCCTGTACCCGCATTGTAAGTGATATCACCGGCATCAAGTACGGGAAGATCTTCATGACCGTTGGAGTAACCCGAATCGATAATACAGACCATGGTGTTGCCGGTATTGGAATCATCGAGCATATCCGCCTGCACGGTTGGAATACCCCAGGGTACCGTCTCTGACATCGGGTAGCGCACTGCATCCACTTCTATGTATTCAATATTGGGGTTGCGTTGCAGACCCTTGAGCGCCTTTGCCGGTATATGCGCAGCAACCGCACCCTGGTTGGGAAGATCGCGCAGCACGTTTGCACCGGCCGACCTTAGTGCTGACTTGCCTTTGGCTACATCCAGAAATGACACGATGTAGCGGTCCGGGTCGGGATTTGCAGCATGGGCTGTGATGCCCATAACCAATCCGGTCAGGGCTGTAATTAAGATAACAGTCTTTGAAACACAGTCTTTCATCCGTTGAATCCTCTTCAATTCCATTGATGGTTTAACACGCTAAAACATAACCGGGCTCTGTTCGCTACTCAAGAAAAGTAACTGGGGTTACACGTCCATTCATTACGGTCAAATGCGCAAAAATCTGCGAAAACGTGCCGGTTACGGGCAGATCCCCTAAAAGCGAAGGTCGTATTTGTACTACAAAATGAAGGTCGGAGTACACAATTAGTCCGCAGGTCGGCCTTGTTCAGCAACCGGCATACCGGTTGGCCGGGGTTGAAGCGGCACTTGCCGGACTACTGAAGCGCATTTCCGGGTGAGGTTTTGCCGCATGCGCAGGGTTGGCCAGAACTGGGCCCGGTTGACGCGCGAAAATAGCCTGCGAGATCGCGTGTCAGCGATTGACCGGTCAATCGGTGGAACATACCCGTCATATGAGATTGGAGACAGCCAATAACGTTGATCCGGTCATTTTTTTGGCATTATGCCGCAATTAGCTGTGATCGTTATCCCTGAAATCCGTTGGCTGCAATTGATGTTTCTTCAACAATTTATAAAACTCTGACCGATTCCGTTCGGCCAGGCGCGCCGCCTGTGACACGTTTCCCTTGGTTGCCTTCAAGAGGCTGCGCAGGTAGTCGCTTTCAAACCGGTCGCGTGCGACTGAAAAAGGCGCCAACCCCTGGTTGCGGTTACGCAGGGCATGCTGGACGAGGCTCTCCGGGATCAAATCCGAGCGGCACAAGACCAGGCAATGGTGTATGACGTTTGCAAGTTGGCGGATATTTCCAGGCCAGGATGCGCCAACCAAACATTCCATCGCGGAAGTGCTGAAGCCGGTAGCGGAGCCGTCCTGCTGGAATTTTTTAAGAAAATGACTGGCCAGCAAAGGTATATCCTCGCGTCTGTCCGACAGTGGCGGAAGATTGAGCGTCACCACGTTGAGGCGGTAAAAAAGGTCTTCCCGGAATAGCTTTTCCGCTACGGTCTGTTCCAGGTTGCGGTTGGTTGCAGATATCACACGGACATCAACGTCGAAAGTTTGCTCGGACCCGACCGGTCTGATACTGCGTTCCTGCAGGGCGCGCAACAGCTTGACCTGGACCGTCAGCGGCAGATCACCCACTTCGTCGAGGAACAGCGTTCCCCGGTCGGCCTGCTTGAATAGACCGGCGTGATCACGGTGGGCGCCGGTGAAGGAACCCTTTGCGTGACCGAACACTTCACTTTCAAACAGCGTCTCGGGTATGGCGGTGCAATTGACGGTAACGAACTCGCTCCCGGCCCGCGCGCTGGCCGCATGAATGGCGCGCGCCAACAACTCCTTACCAGTACCGCTTTCGCCTTCGATGAGGATACTGGCACCACTGTTAGCCGCCAACTCGGCTTCCCTCAACAACTGCTCCATCACCGGACTGCGGGTGAGTATTTGAGCACGCCATTGCTGGCCGCGGCCGCTACTGGCTGAAGCCATAATATCAACCGGATTCGAGGCCACGGCGACTTCGAGCGTCTGTAACAGTTCCTGGTCCTTGATAGGTTTCGACAGGAAAGCGAAAGCGCCACGCTGCGTTGCCTGCACGGCATCGGGAATGGTGCCGTGTGCGGTAAGCAGGATCACGGGCAGTACGGGATAAAGACGTGCAATTTCTCCCAGTAGTTCAAGTCCGTCCATGTGATCCATTTTCAGATCGGTAATGACAGCACGCACCTGGTGGTGTGCGAGTATCTCCAATGCGGCTTTCGCGTCCGATGCGACAAGCACGGAATAGCCGGCACGTTGCAACCTGACACTCAGCAACTCCAGCAGGTCAGGATCGTCATCGACCATCAATACATCGGGTTGCTTACTCATTTTTGCTCTTTGCGATCCGGGTCAATTTCTTTGGTCATCCGGGTTTCGATATCTTTCATTGCTTCCAGTTGGGCCTCCACAGCTTCGAGTTTGGTCTTGCTTGTTTCGAGTTGGGCCTCCACAGCTTCGAGTTTGGTCTTGCTTGTTTCGAGTTGGGACTCTAACTCCTGAACCCTGCCACGTGTGATTTGCAAATCGATCATGTCTTGCACGTCATGTCGAAGCAGGTTCCGCTGTGCTGCCCATATGCCGTCTGCTGAGATTTGCTCGGTTAACTCAAGGCAGCGATCCAGTTGCTGCCTGGACGGGTTTCCCTGAATCAAAAGCAAGGCCAGTTTCATACGGCTTTCATCATCCGGATTATTCTGGTAGTGCAGCAATGCGGATTTTTGAGCATCCTGCAACTGTGTTTCCGAGTACCGTTGCGCCGTGTTGGTATACCCAAACCAACCGGGTGCGGGTTCTGACGGCGTGCTACAGCACGCACCCAGCAAAATAACACCAGTCAGCACGATGCCAAATCTAATCATCGACAGCCCTTCCCAGTTGTAATTGAAAGGCGGCACCGGTGTCCGATTCAAGCAGGCGGATGACACCATCGTGCTGCTTCGCATACTCGCTAGCAATCGCCAATCCTATACCCGTGCCGGAAACAACGGCCCGAGACGGGCGCGGCCCGGTTCGAAACCATTCAAAGACATGAGGCCGGAACGTCTCTGGCACTCCAGGTCCGCTGTCACGAATCGTGAGAAGGATGGCGTCCTTACATAAGCTTAGTTGGACATTGATATTTCCGCCATGTGGCGTGTACTTGACCGCATTGGAGAGAAGATTGTCTACAATGATCTTCAGACGTGACGGGTTGCCGTTGACCCGTACTTTTATGAAGGTGGAGCTTAAAGCGATGTCATGGGCTTCCAGTATCAATTCGTATTTTCCGAGTACTTCCTGAACCAGGCTGTCAAACTGAACTGGTTGGGATTCCTCATGTGCCGTGAGATCGCCTTCGACTCCGTAACGTAACAATTCCTCTATCATTTGTTGTAAACGCACGCTGTTGTCTTTAACGATTTTTAAAATCCGGCCGGTCTCCATTTGGCTGGATGCATTCTGATTTTCCAGCAGCAGGTCGGCGCCTTCACGGATGTTGGTCAATGGTGTCTTCAGTTCGTGCGAAACATTGCGCAGAAATTGTGCTTTCTGGGTTTCCAATTCAACCAGGCGCACGCGCAGCCATTCAAGACGCTGTCCGAGTTCTTCCAGGTCACGCAAACCCCGGACCCGCACCTGTTCAACCAGCGTGCCACGGCCAAGCGTCCGTATGCTGTTACGGATTTGCTTCAGCGGACGCGAAATAATCATGAACATCAATACCGCCAGGGCGCCCGAAAGGGGAATCACCAGCGCAGCTTGCAGGATCAATCTGTGCTGCAGTGCTTGTGCATTGTCCGGCAATTTACGCGCCAGTTCCCTGGATATAATGTTTTGATTGCTTACAACGTTCTCGACATTTTTTCTCAGTTCGGTTAGCGCCGTGTCGAGCTTGTCTTGGGTGGTGACCGTGCCAATCTTTTCAACCAGGTCAGAGACAACCATTTCAGCATGATGTGTTTTATACAAGGCTTTCCGTCAAAGCCGGGTCGGTACTGGCAACGGTCAACTCATCCAGCAGACGAAGCGATTCCTTCCGGTTGATGTCAAATATGGCCTTGTAGGAGTCGTCCTTCAACGCCTGGTACTGGCGTGCATTGCGTTCCATGAGGTTGGTCCGCTCCGCCAGCGCGCGGCTCGTGGTGGTTCTTTCCTGCACGTTGATGAGCGCGACCCGGCTTTGATGTGCCAGTTGGTCGACCTGTGCGATGGCGGTAAATATGGCTGCTACCAGTGGCAATACAACCGCAGCAAAACCGAGAAACATCAGCACAACCAGGGTGGGTGACCGAATTATTCTCATTCAAGATTTCTCCCGGTGTCGTCAATTGGCGACACCCAAATATCACCATCCTTAAACGCCAAGACCCTACGAAAACCTGCATTGCATTATATGCTCTTTATTCCCGGGGCCGTAATAGTGTCCCCATCCGGCAACAGCTTACGCTGGTTCAAAGTCTCGATGTGATTCTTAACTATATGTATTTAAGACAAATTGTGTTGGCGGCATGACAATTGCATCTTCACTGATGTGCGTCGAAGTGACGTGCTTAATGTTTGATACTTACGGAGATTGCTATGAAATACACGTATGAAAAGGGTTTGCTTGGTCTCTCGACCGTTTTATTGGCTGTTGCACTCAATGTGCAGGCTCAGCAGTCGGAAAAGCCAAACAAATCAACACAGGCAGCTGATACCAGCAAGCAGCAGATGGAGACCCCTGTCTCAAAAGCTATTCCGAAATTCACGGAAGTTGACGTTAACGAGGATGGTGTCATAACCAAGGCTGAAGCCAGTGCAACATGGCTTGCAGAAAACTTCAAGAAATATGACCTTAACATGGATGGCTACATCAACGAGTCTGAATACAATCAGGCCAGGGGTTAAGCTGTTGTTAACGCCTGTTAATGGTTGTAGATGAAACGGCGCGCCCAGCTGGGCGCGCCAACCCACTCACACAGAACGTGAAGAATTGAGTATGAAACACATGAACAGGAAATTACCACAGACCTTGCTGCTGACAAGTTGCATCGGTCTGCTGTCAATCAGTTCAATGGCCATGGCCGGAAGCAGCGAAACCGCTAACGTCAACTGCTCTGACGACAGCAAGCTAAAGGATGTATGGCTTGATGCGCGGATCGAATCCGCCTATCTGTTCAATTCCAGTCTGAATAATTTCGACATCGATACCGTGGTCGAAAACGGCAATGTTCAGTTGAAAGGCACCGTAAAATCCGATATCGACAGGAATCTGGCGGAAGAAATTGCCAAGAGTCTCGATGGTGTGACTTCGGTTGACAATGAACTGGTGGTCAAGGAAGACCTCAACCCGGAGACGGACAATGCCAATGCCGAAGACCGCAAGTTTGGTCAAATGGTTACCGATGCAACCATCACTGCAAAGGTAAAGACCAAGCTGTTGGCAAACGCCAATATTTCCGGGACCGATATTAACGTGGACACCGAAAACAATGTTGTCATGCTGACTGGCCAGGTGGAGTCAAAGGTCGTGAAGCAGCTGGCGGAGTACATTGCCAAAAATACTTCGGGTGTACAGTCGGTCAACAGCCATCTCACGGTCGTTGAGTCGTCGTCCTGAATGATGATTTTACCGGAAGTATAGAGGGTAAAGGCATGTACAGAAAAGTCATACTGACGCTCGTGATGAGTTCATTGTTGTGGTCTGGAATCACCAGGCGTTAGCGCAACTTGATGGCCGGCTTGACGAATTACCCGCCACGGGGAGTTTGCTGGCACAGTTTGGCGCCGTATTCGTCGTCTTGTTGATACGCGAATTGACTGGTGTCATCGATATATTCAAACGGACCTGACTTTGTGCCCGACCAGCCGCGCAGCTCCAACCTGCTCCCTCTCTCTTGCTGCGCGGTTGGCCTTTTTTTTAATATTGATCTTGTCTGCGTGTTCCATCAACCCGGCCGTCGGGGCTACCAAGTTCCTACGCACCTGAAACTGGGATGGCCTTTCATTTAACTCCGCGGACCCGGCCCTGAACAACAACCTTGCCATTGTCTTGGGCGAACTGGGTTGCGTACAGGCCGGCAAATCACTGCTATTGCCGGTTGCAAACCGTCTGACGGCTGGTTCCGTTTGGCAACCCGTCATCCGGGATACCTTGAAGGAACTGGACATGTTGCGGGAAAACGATTTTGCAGATTGTCTTGTCCGGCCTGGCGTCTTCTGATTTCGGAGTCTAGTTAGCCTTTCGCACGGTCAGGTGGAGCACTTCATCAATGACGTGAAAAATTTCATTCTGTTCGATGACACCGTGGAAGCTTTCGGCGCCCGGTCCGCGCGCGTAAACGGGAACATCTTCGCCGGCGTGGGTATCGCTGTCGGCCGGAACCGCGGCCTGTTGAATAAAATTCTTGTCATTGACCGTATCGATGTCCGACAGGTCCGGCCGCGGTCCGCCAACCCAGGCGGCGCCGGGGCCCGCATAGTAACCGAGGGTCGTGTAGGGTTTGCCATCGGCCATCAGTTTTGCTTTGCCTGCCGGCTTGCCGTTAGCATCGTTGGCGATCACCTTGCCCAGTATCGGGTTTCCGCGCGTCGGGTAGCCACTGATGATAAAGGTGTGGGAGTGATCGGCGGTAACGATGATCAGCGTATCGTCCTGAGCGGTCATCTTATCAGCAACCGCCACCGCATCGGCAAAGGCGATACCGTCGGTCAGCGCCCGGTAGGCATTGTTGTCATGATGCGCGTGGTCGATACGCCCGCCCTCGACGAGCAGGAAATAACCGTTTTGATTACGGCTGAGGATTGCGATGGCCAGGCGGGTCATTTGCGCCAGCGATGGTTCACCTGCGGTGTCTTCCGCACGGTCGGCCTCGTACTGCATGTGATCACTTTCAAACAGACCCAGCAGGTGATCGGTAGATGCCGGATCAATGGAATCAAACTGCTGCTGATTCCAGATGTAAGCTGAATTTGGATATTTCTCTACCCATTCCCGCGGCAGGTTGCGGTTGTCCTGGCGGCCTTCAGAGGTATCCTCACCCTCGGGGTCAGCGATGTCGTAGGGCAGGAACTTGATGCGTCCGCCACCCAGCGCGACCTCGATGCCATTACCGTATGGGAAGTCGATCAGTTGCGCGGCGATGTCAGTGCAGCCGTTTCGCCTGGCTTCGTCGCTCAGATCCCTGTCGCTTTCCCAGTCCCGTTCGGGGACATGGGCGAAAGTCGCAGCCGGGGTGGCGTGGGATCAGCCGCGTCGTCGAGACAACACCGGTCGACAAGCCTGCGGACTCCGCGAGTTCAAGGGCCGACTGCAGGTGTTTGCCCATGGCTGGAGGCACAGTTGCCGCGCGCTGGCTTCCTTGCTGACGTCGATAAATCCCGCGTTGGTCTTGCGTCCCGTCAGAATTGCAGTTGCCGTGCCTGCTGACTCCCCGACCTGCTGGTTGACCTCGTAGGTCTTTGACAGTGCAAGGTATGGGAAGCGCTCAAAGGACAAAACGTTTTCCTCACCTGGCATGCCTTTTTGCTGGCCGTCGAGAATGCGGATGGCGGTCACGGAGCTGACACCCATGCCGTCACCGATGAACAGGATCACGTTTTTGGCACGTGGCGCAAGCGGTTTTACAGCCTGGGTTTGTGCGGCAGAGGTTTCACTGCGATGTTCGGCGCTCGTTGAGCAGGCCGTGGCCAACAGGCAAACACAGGTTCCGATAATGGCCAATGCGTGGTGTGGTTTCAGTGTGTCCATGAAGTGTCCTGTGATTTCCATGCTTTTATATACCCGCGTGATATTTGTCTTGTTGATTTGCATCAACAGACCTGACATTCTCAACCGACGCATTGGAATTGTCGAACAAAAACCGGGTCCGGAATATGGTTTTCAATAAATACACCAAATTGATTACGTTCTCGTTACTGAACGTTTTCCTGCTCGTCGCTTTTGCACCGCGTGGTCATGCGGATATTGCGGATTACAGGGAATACGACATCGAATCACTGCAGGCACTCATGCAATCGGGCGAACTCAGTTCCAGGCAACTGGTTCAATATTACCTGGACCGGATCGGGGCGCTTGACCGCAACGGTCCGGCACTCAACGCGATCATCGAAATCAACCCGCAGGCCATCGAGATTGCCGCGGCGCTTGATGCAGAGAGAAAGAAAACCGGTCCACGTGGACCGATGCACGGTATCCCGGTCATCCTGAAAGCGAATATCGACACCGCCGATGCCATGGAAACCACGGCCGGATCGCTGGCATTGAAAGGACATCATCCGCCAACCGATGCGTTTGTCGTCAGCAAGCTGCGCGAGGCCGGCGCGGTGATAATCGGCAAGGCCAACATGAGTGAATGGGCCAATTTTCGTTCCGACCATTCATCCAGCGGCTGGAGCAGTATCGGCGGCCAGACAAAGAACCCATACGACCTGGCGCGCAACCCCGCCGGTTCATCCAGTGGCCCGGCGGTGGCAGTTGCAGCCAGCCTGACCAGTGTCGCGGTTGGCACTGAAACCAACGGTTCAATCATGAGCCCGTCAAGTGTGAACGGGATCGTGGGTATCAAGCCAACGCTGGGTCTGGTCAGCAGGAGCGGTATCATCCCGATCGCCCACAGCCAGGATACGGCCGGCCCGATGGGCAGGACGGTTAAAGATGCCGCCATTTTGTTGGCGGCGATGGCCGGCGCCGACCCGGCGGATCCGCTCGCAGGTGTGTTTCCGCATCCGGCTCCGGATATTGCCGGTAGTTTTTCAAAGGATGCCCTCAGGGGCGCCAGGGTCGGGGTCTATCGCGGCTACTCCGGTGCCGGTGTCGACGAGCGTGTCGACCATATTCTCGAGCAAACCATCGTGACCCTAATAGCCCTGGGTGCTGACATCGTCGATCCCGTCGAGATTGACACAGAGGGTATGAACGATGCCCAAAGCGAAGTGCTGTATTACGAATTTAAGGCCGATCTGAACGCATACCTGGAAAAATCGGGGGCGCCCATCAAGAACCTCGCCGGTATTATCGAATATAACAATGCACACAGTGATACGGTGATGCCCATATTCGGCCAGGAGGACATGATCGAGGCACAGGGCAAGGGACCATTGACCGACGAGCAATACCTGGATGCACTGGCAACCAGCAAGCGGATTTCACAAGACGGAATTAACCATGCGCTGAAAGAACATCATCTCGATGCGCTGATTGCCCCAACGAGGGGCCCGGCCTGGCTGACCGATCACATCAACGGCGATCTTTCATCGGGTATATCCAGTTCGTCGCTGGCCGCAATATCCGGTTACCCGAGCATCACCGTGCCGGCAGGGGACGTGGTTGGTCTGCCGATCGGAATCTCGTTTTATCGGCGGTGCATTCAGCGATGCGAAATTGATTCAATTCGCCTATTCGTTCGAGCAGGCAAGCCGGGCCCGAAAACCGCCGCCGCTTGACTGATACAGTGCGAGCGATTGCAATAATGAAGGCCTATTCAGACAGCCGGAATGGAAATTTTCACGTGGAAAGGTCATTGATGGCGCCGTTTTGGTTGTGCGCGAGTTCTCAGCAATGAGAAAGCGACCCTGGCGCATCAACCAAAACGACGTGCAGATTTTACAACGACCGGAGGCTTCCGTCTCGTTTTTCTCTCAAGGAGCCAATGATCGATCGGAGAAAAGATCATTGGTATTTTAGACCTAGGTGAGATCGCGCAAAAAGTCCACACCGGAAAGAATCGATGCAACAAAAAATACAGCAGGCACTGCAACTATATCAACGAGGCTATCAACAGCAGGCCGAGCAGATATGCCGAGACATTCTTGTAACTTATCCCCGACAGCCAGACGCCCTGCTTTTAATGGGTTTAATCGAAAAGGACCGCGGCTCAATTGAAGCAGGCCCGGCAGTTGTTCCAAAAGGGCCTAAAAGCCGCGCCCAGGAACTTGCACCTGCTAAATAGTCTTGGCTTGATCGAAAAAATGTCAAACGAACCTGTTAAAGCCGAAGCGTACTTCATAAAAGCACTGAAGATAGACCCGGGTTTTTTCCAGGCCCGTCACAACCTGGCAGGTTTATTCGAGTCACAACAAAAGTACGCCAAGGCCAGGCGTCTCTACCGGGAGGTGATTGAACAGCAACCGAGGTTTGTTGATGCACTGGCAAAGCTGTCGTCGATTCTGGAAAAGGAACATCAACTTGATGAAGCAAAGTCATTTGCGCAAAGGGCCCTGGAAATCAATCCTGACCATTTTATTGCACGCCTGACCCTGGCAGACATTGCGACTAAAGAAAAACAGTTTGATGCAGTGATTGGACAGCTATTGCCTCTCATTCAAACGCAAAAGTTGTCGCCGGTAAATTTTGCAGTTGCCGGTGGAAAGTGCGCGTATGCCTATGAAATGATGATGAATTATGAAAACGCTTTTGCATTTTACCGGAATTCAAACCAGGCATTGCAGCAGGCTTTTAACACTCAAATGCAAAACACGGATTCACCCTATGCACCGGAGGCTATAAGACATGTTGACGAAGCGATTCGAAATTTCGACTTTATGCCATCAAACCGAAGATACTGATTCACCTGTATTTTTGATCGGTTTTCCACGCTCCGGGACCACCTTGCTTGATCAGATTTTATCCTCCCATCCCCGTATTACTGTTATCGAGGAAAAGGAAAACCTGATCGATGCCCATATCCGCTTTCCATCTACGCAAAAGGGTTTGAGTGAACTGCTTGGTGCGCAATGACTCCGAGTTAAAGAAATTACGTCAAAAATACTGGAGGAATGTAAATCGGGAAATAGACACACATAAAGCAGGAGCCTGTCATTGTTGATAAATTTCCACTCAATGCCGCCTCTCTTTTACATATTTATAAACTTTTCCCAAATGCAAAAATTATTGTCGCGTTGCGCGACCCGAGGGACTGTGTTTTTAGCAGTTACCAACAAAGATTTGGTTTGAATCCAGCGATGTTCCAGTTGCTTAACCTGGATACGGCGGTCAAGTATTATGATCAAGTGATGAATGTCATCGTTAAAATGCGTGATGCCGGTGCTTTACCAATGCATTTTGTCCGTTATGAGCAAGTCGTGGAAAACTTCGCAAGCGAAGTGAGGGCATTAACTGATTTTCTGGAACTGGAATGGGAAGATTCATTATTCGACTATCAAACAACGGCAAAATCACGTCATATCTCGACACCGAGTTCCACCCAGGTGATTCAGCCGCTCTACAACTCCTCGATCGGTAAATGGAAACATTACCGGGAATGGATCGGCGCGAGTTTCGAACCCCTGGATGGATGGGTGGAAGAGTGGGGATATCAAAAAGACCAAAGCTGATTTCGCCCGGCCGGGTATTATGCATAACGACCTTCTGTTCTTCTTACAGTATCCTTAAGTTGAACCCGATCATTGAAATTAATCAAATAATGGACCAAGACCATGAGTGAACAAGAATACGCAGGATTCTGGGTGAGACTCGGTGCCACGCTTATCGACACAATAATAATTTTTATCGTGATCACAATCCCCCTCTCGTTGATCTACGGTGAGTCATACTGGTTTGGCGGACAATTTATCCACGGCTTCTGGGATGTGATTCTGGGCTGGGTTCTTCCAATTGCAGCGACAATCTGGTTTTGGTTGCGGTTTTTGGGCACGCCCGGAAAGATGGCCCTCAAATTAAAGATTGTCGACGCAAGAACCGGGAAGAAAATGCGCACCGGCCAGGCTGTTGGACGTTATTTCGCCTATTTGGTATCAATTATTCCCCTTGGTTTAGGCTTCCTTTGGATAGGGATTGATAGCAGGAAACAGGGATGGCATGACAAGCTGGCAGGTACCGTGGTGATTAAAACGAATGCGGTAGTGCCGGTTAAATTTGAAGGCTAGGTTTAGCCGCTTGCATTTTCACGCGATCACGTCGTTTAGCATTTACCCACATTTATGAATAGTGGTGATCGGTGGATTTGAACCACCGGCCTCAGCAATATGGGCATAGTGCTGTTTCTACCTTTATTGCAAACCGGATGAAGGTCTCCCCGCCCGCCACGCCAGCAGGTTCTGCCGGTACACGTTTATCACATCCTCAAAACGCGGATCGGCCCATACGGCCAGCCACTCCCGATCGGTGCTGATCTCTTCGGGTAATTTGGCGCCGCCGGGTGCGTAGACCAGGACGTTGGTCGGGAACCAGTCGTTTTCATCCAGGGCCAATTTTTGCATTTCCGTCGTCTTGTTGATATCGGATACTTCGAGATAAAGCGACGCCAGGTAAGAAGGAGTGTAATTTCCAACCGGACGTTTGTCGGCACGAATGTCGCGTACCAGGTCATCGAGTAGTGTTTCTGCTTGCTGGCGCTGGCCGAAGTGGCAAGTATCAACACGTGGTTGCCCTCGCAATTGCTCGCGGTTTGCCCGGTTAGCGCACACTGTTGTTCCAGCGCGGCTTTGGCCTGCTCGAAAAGACCGGCACGTGCATATGCAATTATCGCGCGGTCGAGGCCATACGTGGTGCCCCCCAAAGCGATGGCCTGCTCCGCCATGGTGATCGATTCCTTGAAGCGGCCTTGCGCCAACAGGTTGTCCGCCATGTTAAGCGGATGCACAAAGGACAGCGGATCGAGTTCCATTGCCAGGCGCTTGAGACGCTCCCCTTCCCCGAGAGAACCGAAAAAGAGGTGAAAATCGCCGTCCATGTTGATCACGTCCACGCTACCCGGCGCCAATGTCTGCGCATAGTCCAGGTCGGCCCTGGCCGACGTCGCGTTGCGGCTATAAGCTGCGACCATGCCGCGCACCATGAACGCTTCGGCATTGCCTGGGTCGCGCAAAAGCGCCTGCTCGGCGGAATCGCGGGCAATGGCGAGGGTATTGCCGACCGGTGCGCCCCACAATGGTCGCAACGAGTAGGCGAAGGCGCGACCGGAATAGGCCGCACTGAATTCCGGATCTTTGGCAATGGCCCGGTCGAATGCGGCGATCGCCTTGTCGAGGTTTTCGAGCCACCGCCTGGCGACGAAAGCCCGACCCTGGAGGTAATCATCGTAAGCGGCCGGGTTCACCTTGCGCGCCGGCACCGAGACGATTGCGCTGGCGCCAAGCTTGTATTGCAGCGCGCTGGTAATCGCACCAGCGATTTCATCCTGCACTTTAAGTATGTCGGAAGCATCACGGTCGTAGGTGTCAGACCACAGGTGAAAACCGGTCTGGCTGTCGATCAGCTGTGCGGTGATGCGCAATGTTGTGCCACCCTTGCGCACACTGCCTTCCAGAACATGGGCGACATGGAGCTGGCGGCCGATGTCGGCGATATCCAGGTTTTTGCCCTTGAACTGGAACGCCGAGGTGCGCGCCGCTACCTTGAGATCCGGAATTTGCGCCAGGCGGTTGAGCAGTTCCTCAGCGATCCCGTCAGAAAAATATTCCTGCTCCGGATCACCACTCATATTGACGAACGGCAGCACCGCGATTGATTTATCGGGCTGGGTGGGTGCCGTCTGTGGCTCTGACGGTTCGCTTTCCGCCTTCGTGGTGTTGACGGCCAGCGCAGCATCCAGGTCTTTGGAGAGAACAAACTTGTCATAGGCGAAATAACCCAGTGTGATGATCAGGATAGCGAGAATTGAATAGTCGAGCTTGCGGCCTGTCACGTGTGTAATCGATTGGCTGCGGTCCACCTCGGATTCCCGCTTGATACCCTCGGGTGTCACCTCGTATGCCCAGGAGAAAAACACCACCACCGGAAAACCCAAAGCAATCACCAGCATGAAGGTTTGGATGACCCAATGAGGTGCGCTGATGTTTTCCAGAACCAGGTCCGCAACCTGCAGCAAAAGCCAGCTGGAAACGATATAACCAATGGTTACCCGGAATACATTACGGCGTTTCAGTTCGTTAAAAAAGTTCAAGGGCTGGCTTCTATGTGTCCGCTACTGCTGTTAAGCATAGTAGCTTGGCCGGCAAATGCCAAAAGATTCATTGAATATCCCAATGTGGCGACGAACTGACGGGTTGTTCACTTTCGCCTGGCGTGCGCAATTTGTGCGGCTCTAAGAGAAGAATGTTTGTTTTGACTATATAAGCCTTTGATTTTATTGGTGGTGATGGGTGGACTTGAACCACCGACCTCAGCATTATGAGTGCCGCGCTCTAACCAACTGAGCTACATCACCGGAAACTGTTGAATTGCCCGGCCGATTGCAATCGGGGCGCAAATTCTCCATTTAGCGGCCTGAATGTCAACCGTAAACCCCCGAATTGGCAAATAACGTTTCAGCGATTCAGCTGAAAACCGGTATCCGATAGGCTTCGAAAACCGGTCCTGGATCTCATCGAAGGTCGGGTTGTGGTTCTGCGGGCCCTGCTGGGCGACCTTCGATGGCGCCCATGACGGAGCCGATCCGGCAGGCGGTGACCAGGTCCAGGTCGTTCAGCAGGCCGTAAATCAGGCCGGCCCGGAAGGCGTCGCCGCAACCGGTCGGGTCCTGGACGTCGTCCGGTGTGACCGCTTCGATGTTTTCTTCGCCCTCATCGCGTCATCAGTGATCGAGCCTTCCGCGCCGCGGGTCACGATCAATGCTTCCACCTGGATCGCGATTTCATTCCTTGTTCAACCCGGTTTTTTCCTTGATCAGCTGGAATTCGTAGTCATTGAGGACGAGTATTTGGCCTCGATGATGAACTGTCCTCAGTTCGTCGCCATTGAACAGGGTCATGGCCTGGCCCGGATCAAAAATATGCGGAATACCCGGCGTTGACGAAATCCCGGCTGTGCTGCAGCATCGCCTGCTTGCCATCCGGCGCGACGATTCCCAGCTTGATACCGTCGGTGTCTGGCCACCTTGTTCAGGTGGCTGTGCTTGCATGGCGCCCGGGTGAAACGCGGTGATCTGGTTGTCATCGATATCGGTGGTGATGAAGGCCTGTGGCGTGAACTCGCCCTCCATGTGGCGGACGTATTGAGTCGATATGCCCAGCGATTCCAGGTGCCGCCGGTAGGGTCCGAAATCGTCACCGACCGTGGCCATCGGGTAGGGGTCTCCACCGAGCAGTTTCAGGTTGTAGGCAATATTGCCGGCGACCCCGCCGAATTCGCGGCGCATCTTCGGAACCAGGAAAGCCACGTTCAGCATATGCACCTTGTCCGGGAGGATATGATCCTTGAATTGCTCCGGGAACACCATGATGGTGTCATAGGCGAGGGAACCACAAATTAATGCCGACATTGCTTGATCCGATATCCTATTTTCGGAATTTCGTATTTGTTCGCAATCGACATTTTAACGGATTTTGCGCTTGTGGGCTGGAAGATTATTAAAAACCGGATGAAAGCAGGGGTCAGGGGGTCAACTGCTTGCTGAATAGTGGGCTGGCTGATACATTAGCGGGTCTTAACCCGACATTCTTCCCCGGAATATAACAACATGGTTTTCAAGAGTCTTCGTGGTCTTTTTTCAAATGATCTGTCCATCGATTTAGGTACGGCCAACACACTGGTGTATGTGCGTGGCAAGGGCATCGTGCTGAACGAACCCTCGGTGGTGGCCGTGCGTATGGACCGTGGCCCGGGCGGGCCGCAGTCGGTGGCGGCCGTTGGCGCCGAAGCCAAGCGCATGCTGGGCCGTACGCCCGGTAATATTCGTACGGTCGGCCACTGAAAGATGGCGTGATTGCCGATTTCAACATGACCGAAGCGATGCTTCAGCACTTTATCAAGAAAGTTCAGAATCCCGCTGGCTCCGCCCCAGCCCGCGTGTGCTGGTCTGTGTGCCCTGCAGTTCTACCCAGGTGGAGCGCAAAGCCATCAAAGAATCCGCCGAAGGCGCCGGCGCACGTGAGGTGTTTCTGGTGGAAGAACCGATGGCGGCAGCCATCGGCGCCGGTATTCCCGTACACGAAGCACGTGGCGCGATGGTGCTGGATGTCGGTGGCGGCACCTCCGAGGTGGCGGTCATATCACTCAACGGCCTGGTGTATTCCAACTCGGTGCGTGTCGGCGGGGACAAGTTTGACGAGGCCATCGTCAATTATGTGCGACGCAATTACGGCACGCTGATCGGTGAGTCGACGGCAGAACAGATCAAGATCAAGATCGGACGCGCCTGGCCGGATGAAGAGGCCGAAGAATTATCCGTTTCCGGCCGGAACCTCGCCGAAGGTGTACCGCGGCGGATCACCATCAACAGCAACGAGGTGCTCGAAGCCCTGACCGAGAGCCTGGCCACGATTCTCGAGGCGGTCAAGGCGGCGTTGGAGCAAACCCCGCCCGAGTTGTGTGCGGACGTGGTGGAAACCGGTATTGTGCTGACCGGTGGCGGTGCGTTGCTGAAAGGCCTGGATCGCCTGATTTCCGAGGAAACCGGGCTGCCGGTATTCGTGGCCGATGATCCACTGACCTGTGTCGCCAGGGGCGGCGGACGCGCACTTGAGCTGATGGACGAAAACCACGGTGATTTTTTCACCACGAACTAAGAGTCTGTTGGTTAATGACCGCTCCGACGGTAAAATCTGACGGACTCCCAGCAATTAAAGGACATACCGTGTCAGGTGACTGCACCTGACTTTTCAGGTACACGATAAGAACTTGGTACACACAGAATCATCAGGTCCCGGTCGCTGGTTCGGCGAGGAAGGCACACGCACAGCCCGCTTGATGATATACATCCTGCTGGCCATCGTGCTGATGTTCATGGATCAATTGGGACATTACGTTCCGCGTATACGCAGCGCGATGGAACTTGCCTTTGAGCCGGTATTCAAAGTGGCCGGATTGCCTGCGGAGGCCTTGCAGACGCTCGAGCGCAACACGCGTGAACGCAATGACCTGATCGCCGAAAACCAGCAGCTTTTGCAGCAATTACTCAAGGTATCCGGCCTGGTACAGACACAAGCGGCCCTGCGGCAGGAAAATCAAAGACTGCGGGACCTGCTCGGTGCGACCCGCGGCAGGCTTTACCACTTTCAATTTGCGGAAATGATACAGGTGGAGCTCGATCCTTTCTCACACAAGGTATGGATAGACCGTGGTGGTGAAGAGGGTGTGGTCGTCGGCCAGGCCGTCATTGACGGCAAGGGCATCGTCGGCCAAATCGAAGACGTGCACCGGCATATTTCCAGCGTACGCCTGATTTCCGACCCGGACCACGCGATGCCGGTACAGGTCAACAGGACCGGTCTGCGCACGGTGGCGTACGGGACCGGTGAAACAAGTCACCTGCTGATGCCCAATGTGCCGCTGCAGGCAGATATCAGCCCCGGTGATGTCATCGTGACGTCCGGTCTTGGTGATCGTTTTCCGCCCGGTTTCCTGGTGGGGGAAGTGGAGCGTGTGGAGCGGGATAATGGCGAGACGTTTGCCACGGTCTATGTGCGTCCTTATGCCGCGCTCGACCGGGGCCGGGAGGTTTTGCTGATTGAGCCGCAAGCACAAGTCGAACCGCTTCCGCTGGACGTGCCATGAAGGCCAGCCGCGAAAGCCGCAGCCTGATCTTCCTCACCATCATGGCGGCGGTGCTGTTGTCACTGATACCCTTGCCCGAGGTGCTAATGCCATTCCAGCCATACTGGGTCGCGCTGGTGGTCATTTACTGGTCGCTGGAAACCCAGGATATGATCAGCCTGGGCCTGGCATTTTTGGTAGGAATCGTGCTGGACATCCTCAGCTCCAGCCTGATGGGTCTGCATGCGCTGAGCCTGGTGGTGATGGTATTCCTGGTTCAGCACTTCCGTTCACGCTTGCGTTTTTTCCCGCCCTGGCAGCAGGCGCTCAGCGTGCTGGGTCTGCTGGTGAATGACCGTATTATCCTGATCTGGATTACCGCGCTATTGGGTGAACCCCTGCCGACCTGGAAGTACTGGCTGCCGCCGCTGATAGGCATGGCTTTATGGCCCTGGCTATTTCTTTTGCTCGACCGGATACGCGCCATGACGCGTCACCATAAAACGTGATCAGTTATAAGGCCAATCGTGCCATCAAGAATGACCGGGATGAGCAGCGGCTCTTCGAGCAGAGGGCGTGGGTGGGATTCATTATTATGCCCTGTGTATCCTGGCACTGCTCGGCAGGTATGTCTGGTTGCAGGTTTTTGCGCTATGACGGTTTTCCACACGTTCGGAAAATAACCGTGTAACCGTGCGTCCGATCGTGCCCAACCGCGGCATCATCTATGACCGCCGGGGCCGGGTTATTGCAGAAAACCTGCCGGCCTACCGCCTGGAAATCATTCCGGAAAAGGTACCCGGTAAACAACAGGGCCTGGAAGCATTGCTGGATGAACTGTCCACCTTTATCGACCTGATGAAGACGACCGGAAGGCGTTTCAAAAAGCACGGCGTAATTACCGGGATTTCGACAGCGTGCCTTTGAAATTCAATTTGAGTGAAGCGCGAAGTTGCACGATTTGCGGTCAACCGGCACCGGTTTCAGGGGGTGGATGTGGTTCCCTACCTGTCCAGATACTATCCATATGGCGAGCTTTTGACCCATATTGCTCGGCTACACCGGCCGTCTAGATGAGGACGATATCTGCCAGCGTGGACGAGGGCAATTACCGTGGCACGCGTATCATCGGCAAAATAGGCGTGGAGCAATTCCGGGAAAAGGAACTGCACGGCGTCAGTGGTTTTGAACGTGTCGAAACCAATGTCCGCGGCCGGGTTTTGAAGGTGTTGGAACGACAGGATGCGATCCCCGGCACAGATCTCGTGCTGTCCATTGATGTTGCCGTACAACAGGCGGCCTGGGATGCGCTCGGTGACCGCCCGGGTTCGGTGGTTGCCATTGATCCGACCGATGGCAGCGTCATCGCCATGGTCAGCAAACCGGCCTACGACCCGAATGCCTTTGTAAATGGCATCAGTCAGAAAGCCTACAGTGAAATACTCAATGCCCCGGGTCGGCCAATGTTCAACCGCGCGCTAAATGGTGGCTACGAACCGGGCTCAACACTGAAACCCTTTGTCGGGCTGGCCGGGCTTGGAACTGGGTGTGGTGACGCCGTACAACCACGGGTGTTTTCAAACGGTAAATTCTATATCGAAGGCTATGACCGCCCTTATCGTGACTGGAAGAAAACGTGGGCACGGCTGGGTGGATATACGTTCCGCGCTGGAGCAATCGGTGAATACCTATTTCTACCAGCTGGCCATGAACCTGGGTATCGACCGGATGCACGACTATCTTGCACAGTTTGGTTTTGGCTCGGTAACGGGTATCGATATGCCGGGTGAGGGCAAGGGCCTGTTGCCGTCGCGCGAATGGAAACGCGCCGTTCTCAATCAGCCCTGGTATCCGGGTGAGACGGTGATCGCCGGCATCGGTCAGGGCTTCAACGTGGTTACGCCGCTGCAACTGGCCAATGCGGTCGCTGCACTGGTCAATGGTGGTACGCGTTATGCACCGAGGCTTCTGTATGCGGCCAAACCGGCGGGTGTTGCAAAGGCAAAACGCATCAATGCGCCGGTTGCATTGCAGATACCGGTGGATGACCCGAATGACTGGCAGACGATCCTGGAAGGCATGGATCGCGTGGTCAATGGCGCGCATGGCACTGCCAGGGGTGTCGCCGTTGATGCGCATTTCCGTATCGCCGGCAAGACCGGTACCGCCCAGGTGTATCAACTTGCAGGGCCCGAAAGCAAATCCGGACAGTGTCGCAGCGCATCTTCGCGACCATGCGCTGTTTATTGCTTTCGCGCCTGTGGATGCTCCCAGGATTGCGGTCGCGGTGGTTGTTGAACACGGGGTGGCGGTTCAAAATCGCTGCGCCGGTTGCGCGGGCGGTTATTGATGCCTGGCTGGATCAGGAACTGAAGGGAACTGACAGTCGAGCAGGTACGGGAGCAGGTACCATGAGGCGCTGGTTGCCGGCATGGCTGGGAGCGCCACGCCTGGATCCGGTTTTGCTGGTTTTGTTGATGTTGATCATGGGTTTTGGGTTGTTTGTCTTGTACAGCGCTTCCGGGCAGGACATGGCCATGGTTGAACGGCAGGCGGTACGTCTGGGTTTCGGTGTCATGGCGATGTTGGCGAATCAGCCAGGTTCCGCCACGGATACTGAGGGTCTGGACGCCCTGGTTATACGGGCTGGGTGTCGCCATGCTGTTGGCGACCTGGTGTTGGGTGTGGGTCGCGGTACGCAGCGTTGGCTGGATTTTGGCCTGTTTCGATTTCAGCCTTCCGAACTGATGAAACTGGCGGTGCCGATGATGGTTGCCTGGTATTTGCACCCGAAAGTGTTGCCGCCGGACTGGAAGGCAACTGTGCTGTCCATCGGATACTGTTGATCCCTACGCTGTTGATCTATCGGCAGCCCGATCTTGGCACCGCGTTGCTGGTGGCGGCCAGCGGTATGTTTACACTCTATCTGGCCGGTCTGCGCTGGAGGATTTTGTTCGGTTTTGCGGGCCTGGCTGCTGCTGCTGCCCCGGTTTTGTGGTTGGTCATGAAGGAATATCAGCGTGACCGTGTACGCACATTTCTGAATCCGGAAGCCGACCCGCTGGGTCATGGCTGGAATATTATCCAGTCAAAAATTGCTGTTGGATCAGGTGGTTTAACGGGTAAGGGATGGTTGAACGGTACCCAGTCGCATCTCGAGTTTATCCCGGAACGCCATACTGATTTCATCCTGGCGGTGTTATCCGAAGAGTTCGGTCTGATCGGTGTCACTTTGCTGATGCTGACCTATATGCTGGTCATCGCGCGGGGTCTGTACATTGCCAGTACTGCACGCGATACCGGATCCAGGTTGCTGGCAGGCGCATTGAGCCTGACACTTTTGTTTACGTACTGGTGAACGGCGGCATGGTGTCAGGTGTATTGCCGGTGGTCGGCGTGCCATTGCCGCTGATCAGTTATGGTGGCACTTCTGCAGTGACCCTGTTGGCGGGTTTCGGCATGATGATGTCCATTTACGGCCACCGGAAGTTTATCTCCCGGATAAGAGCATGAACCCGCATATTGCACCAGTATCACGGCCCAGGCTTGCCCGGAGGCACCCGGACTTGAGCTTCCTTCAACCAATAGCTACGGCTATTGATTTCAGTCCAGCCCGGCGCCCAGATGCCCCCGTGCTTCGCCAGTTTCCGCGAGACTGGTGCAAATGCGGGTTTTGCGAATATGGATAAGATGCTCTATTATGGGTGGAAAGCATTTGCACTGCGGTTTTTATTTCCCTTTCGGGTAAACTCTGTCATTTACAACTCAAACTGGAAACCTCGTATTAATGCGAAAATTTATACTATTGATGTTTTTTTGCGTACCCGCGCTGGCCACGGAACATCCTGGCACGGAGGAATTTGTAAAACGCGCGAACTCGGAATACGGTTTGCCCGAAAACGAGGTGCGCGCACTGCTGCAGCAGGCTGAATACAAGCAGTCCATTATTGATGCCATCTCGCCGCCCTGCTGAAGGCAAGCCGTGGTATGAGTACCGGCAGATATTCCTGACTGACAAGCGGATCAACGAGGGTGTTGAGTTCTGGAGGAGAACCGCGAATTGATAACAGCGGCTTCCGAAAAGTTTGGTGTGGATGAAGAAATCATCGTTTCCATCATCGGCGTCGAGACATTTTATGGCCGCATCACCGGCAATTACCGCATCATCGATGCACTGGTGACATTGGGTTTCTATTACCCCAAGGGGCTTTCCTCTGACCGTTCAGCTTTTTTTTCCAGCGAATTGATGCAGTTTATAAAGCTGTGCGATCCGAGGAAGGACTGCCGGCTGCTGAAGTCACCGGTTCTTATGCGGGTGCGATGGGCATGGGGCAATTTATGCCCAGCAGTTACCGTGAATACGCCGTGGATTTTGATGCGGACGGCAGTCGTGATCTGTGGCGTTCAACCGCCGATGCAGTTGGCAGCGTGGCCAACTACCTGCATCGTCACGGCTGGCAGCCCGGTCAACCGGTCGCCAGACGTGCGGTTGCATCCGAGGATGCGGCATTCAATGAAATATCGACGAAAAATTTCACACCGACATTGACGGTGGCCCAGTGGCGGGAAAAAGGCTTTAGCAGTTCGGGTGATTTACCGCCGGATTTACCTGCGGCAGTTTTGAAACTGGTCGAAGAAGACCGCAATACCTATTGGCTGACCTTCAAGAATTTTTATGTCATTACCCGTTATAATCGCAGTCCGCGATATGCGATGGCGGTTTACGAGTTAAGCCAGGAAATCAAAAAAGGCATGGACGAAGCCTGATGAAAAGACTGGTTTGTCATGCTGGCCCTGGCAGCATTTTGCTGATGGCGGGCTGTGCGGGTAGAAAAGAGCAGGAAAAGGTGACCGAACCCGGTGACGGTCCTTCAAACCGTAAAATCACGGCCGCGGATGTCCATGACGCAGTGCCCGTCAATGAACCGCTGGCCCGTTATGGCAACCATAGTCCCTACACCGTGCTGGGTAAAACCTATACAGTGCTGCCAACCAGCAAGGGTTATCATGAGCGCGGAATTGCATCGTGGTACGGCAGCAAGTTTCATGGCCGGCGCACATCAAGCGGTGAACCCTATGATATGCACCTGGCCACGGCAGCGCATAAAAGCCTGCCCTTGCCGACCTATGCAGAGGTCACCAATCTCGACAATGGCCGCAAGATGATTGTGAAGATCAATGACCGTGGTCCGTTCCATGACGGACCGCATCATTGACCTGTCCTACGCGGCGGCGATCAAGCTGGGTGTGGATCAGACCGGCACGGCGCGTGTCGAAGTCCGTGCCATCGATGTCGAATACATCCAGGCCGGCTGCGGTCAAAGTGGCTGATGGTACATTTTTGCAGGTTGGCGCATTCAGCAAGCGCAAAACCGCGGATGACCTGGCAGGTAAAATGATGGCCGCACAACTCAAACCTGTCTCGGTCCAAAAAAGCCAGGGATTGTATAAAGTATGGATAGGACCGTATGCTACCGAGTGGGAGATTGAAGCCAGCATGCGACGCGTGGTTGAACTGGGTTATGAACGCCCGCATAGAGTAAGTCGTTAGGCGTATTATCCTGATTGCGAATAGACCCTGCCTGTATCATTTACGGAATAATTGTTAAATCATGAAAAAAATCCTGTTGTTAATTGCCATTGCCATCGCCTTGCCGCTGTGCGGTAATGGCGCAAAGTCCACCGCTCCACACACCGACGCCGACCCAAGGGCATGCCAATACCGGCGGCACCGACGCTGAGTGCAAACAGCTACATCCTGATTGATTTCAACAGTGGTGACGTGCTGGTGGAAAGCAATCCGGACATGCGGGTTGAACCGGCCAGCATCACCAAGGTGATGACGAGCTACGTGGTATTCACGGAGTTGGCGAGCGGCAATATCAAGCTGGACGGACAAGGTCAATGTCAGTGAAAAAGCCTGGCGCACCGGTGGTTCGCGTATGTTCATCGAGCCGCGCATGGAGGTGACCGTTGAACAACTGATAAAGGGTATGGTGATCCAGTCGGGCAATGATGCCAGTGTCGCGCTGGCAGAGCACCTGGCCGGTACGGAAGAAGCATTTGCCGGTTTGATGAACCACTATGCCGAGCAACTGGGTATGACCAACAGCCATTTCATGAATGCCACCGGCCTGCCGCACGAGGATCATTACACCACGGCGCGGGATGTGGCGACCCTCAGTATCGCCCTGATTCGGCAGTTTCCGGAGTATTACCACTGGTATTCGGAAAAAGAATACAGTTTCAACGATATACGTCAGCACAACCGCAATAACCTGCTGTGGCGTGATCCGGCGGTTGACGGTCTGAAAACCGGTCACACGGAGGCCGCCGGTTATTGCCTGGTGGCATCGGCCAAACGCGATGGCATGCGCCTGGTGAGCGTGGTGCTTGGCTCCGGCTCGGAATCATCACGTGTCAACGAAAGCCAGAGTCTGCTGAACTACGGTTTCCGTTTCTATGAAACCATCCAGTTGTACAAGGCTGGCCAGGAACTGGCGCAGGGCAAGGTCTGGAAAGGTGAAAAAGACCAGGTCAGACTGGGTATCAGGGACGAACTGTTTGTCACCATTCCGCAGGGGCCGCTACGATGATCTCGATGCACAGGTTGAAATGCGTCCCGAGTTGATCGCGCCGATTACCGAAGGCGAAGAGGTCGGACAGATATCCATCCGTCTTGAGGACGCGGAAATAGCCAACCGTGGTCTGATCGCGTTGGAAACCGTCCCCGAGGCCGGCTTTTTTGGCCGCACCTGGGATGGCATGAGATGTGGTTCGGTGGTTTATTCGGTGATGATTGATGGCATCGATCTATCCACCCGATGGCGGAGGGGACCAGCAGGAAACACTGCTTGAGTTTCCGTGCAAGTTTCCCATCAAGGCAATGGGCCGCAGCGATGAGGGTTTTGAGGCCGTTGGTAACTGCGATCATCTTGTCCCATGCCGAGCTTTATACCGGTGAACCGGTCACAGCAAACCCCAGTAGTTCGGGTAATTACTTATCAGTAACCGTGACCATCGAAGCCACGTCAAAAGCTCAACTGGACCGTATTTACCAGGATCTGACTGATTGCGAGCAGGTGCTGGTCGCACTTTGATGTCCAGCTTCAGAATCTGCTCGTCCAGGCGTCTGGGGTTAATGGATTACGAACCCGTCTGGCGGGCCATGCAGACGTTCACCGATCGGCGTGATGCGAGCACAGCGGATGAATTGTGGCTGGTGGAACACCCGCCGGTATTTACCCAGGGTCAGGCCGGACGGCGGAACACCTGTTGGCGCCGGGTGACATACCCGTGATCCAGGTGGACCGCGGTGGCCAGGTAACCTATCACGGGCCAGGTCAGATCGTTGCCTATCCGCTGATAGATATCAGCAGGTTGCAACTGGGTGTTCGCGCACTGGTGTACGGCAATTGAACAGGCCATTATCGATGTGTTGGAAAGTTACGCGTGTCGATGCACAGCTTATTGAGGGTGCGCCGGGTGTCTATGTCGATGGTGAAAAAATCGCCTCGCTGGGTTTACGGATTCGCCGTGGCAAGTCCTTTCATGGTCTCGCGTTCAATGTCAACATGGACCTGGAACCTTTCCAGCGAATCAATCCCTGCGGCTACAAAGGATTGCAGGTTACCAACCTGTCTGCATTTGCAGAGGTTTCCATGACCGAGGTGGAAGATCGGCTGATCAGCGGCCTGAGCCGAAGTTTTAGGCTACAATAATCGATTCCGCCTGGTCGAAGGCGGTCTGCCCGAAGACGGGCGGAAAACAGGATGAATACTCGAGTGACCGATCAAAACAAGATACCGATCCAGTTGATCAACGAAAATTCAGCGGCTGGAGCCAGCGATCCTGGCGTAGTCCAGACCGGCACCGGGACACCTTCCGTGCCGGATTTCCGACCTGTCAAGGAACTGGGTGCCGACAAACTCGCGCGTAATACCGCCCGCTTTGATCAGGATGCACCGGTTTTGCGCAAACCTTCGTGGATCCGGGTGCGTCTGCCCGCCGGCAACGCGGTGGCCAATCTCAAGACACGATTGCGTGACAACCGCCTGGTAACCGTTTGTGAAGAGGCCACCTGCCCGAACATACATGAGTGTTTCAACAAGGGCACGGCCACTTTCATGATCCTCGGTGAAATTTGCACGCGCCGCTGCTCATTTTGTGATGTTGCCCATGGCCGGCCAAAACCGCCCGATGATAACGAGCCTGAAAGCCTGGCGCGAACCATACGTGATATGAGATTACGCTACGTGGTGATCACCTCCGTTGACCGTGATGACCTGCGGGATGGTGGCGCTGAACATTTTGCCCGGTGCCTGACCCGAATCCGCGAATTGAGTCCGGGTATCAAGCTGGAAATACTGGTGCCGGATTTTCGTGGCAAGGGCCGCATGGAACGGGCGCTGGAGATCCTTGAAACCTCACCACCGGACGTGTTCAACCACAACCTTGAAACCGTCAAACCCCTTTACCCGAATGTCAGGCCGGGGGCGGATTACGAATGGTCGTTGAATTTGCTGAAGCGTTTCAAGGCCCAACATCCGGATATTCCGACCAAGTCGGGGATCATGCTGGGTCTTGGAGAGACAGCGGAGCAGGTGGAACAGGTGTTGAAGGACCTGCGGGAACACGACGTTGACATGGTCACGATTGGCCAGTATCTGCAGCCAACCCCCCACCACCATCCGGTATTGCGCTACTGGACGCCGGAAGAATTTGAAAAATTTGCTAAACTTGGTTATACAATGGGTTTCACGCATGTTGCCTCGGGACCGCTGGTGCGCTCTTCCTACCATGCGGATTTGATGGCTGAGGAATCCGGTCTGGTTGATTGAACCGGACGCTGTAGCGGGGGAAATTGGTCGCTGGATCGACTCGTCTAATCTTTTGACCCTTGCTTCATGGCTTTGCGGGGTGATTAAATAGTTCGTTGAATTATAAAAACCCGGCAACTCATAGCCGGGTTTGTGGTCACTAGATGTGACTTTTTAAAAAATTGATGTCGGAGTAAATGAGTTTGAGAGCAATCAGATACTTATTGGTGTTACTTTTCAGCACCTCGGTCTGGGCGGTCACGCAACCAGCGGAACAGGTGACGTTCAAACCCACCCTGGAGCAGCGTCTGCGAAGTAACCTGGCGACCAAATTCCTGGCCAACTGGCACTACAAGGACACCCGCCTGGATGATGAACTGTCGGTCAAGATCTTTAACGGCTATCTTGATTTGCTCGACCCGAATTTCAGTTTCTTCCTTGCCTCGGACATCGACAGCTTCGAACCCTACCGCTTGCACCTGGATGACGCATTACAGCATTCCGACCCGACACCCGCATATGAGATGTTCAATGTTTACGTTGAACGCGTGAGGGAGCGTGTCGCCTTCGCCCGCGAACAGCTCAAAAAGCCGATGGACTTCACCATTGATGAGAATTACACCTGGGACCGCAGCGATACCAAGTGGGCAAAGTCGGAAGCAGAGCTGAATGAATTCTGGCGTGAGCGTGTCAAGAACGATTACCTGCGTCTGCGTCTGACCGACAAGGACGACGAAGCCATCGTGGAAACCCTCAACGACCGTTACGAAAACCTGGAACGCCGTATTTCAGAATTGAACTCGGATGATATCTTCCAGTTCTTCATGAATGCTTTTGCGCAATCCATCGAACCGCATACGGCTTACATGTCGCCGCGCAGCTCGGAGAATTTCGAGATTTCCATGCGCCTGTCCCTGGAAGGCATCGGCGCGCTGCTGGGCCGCGAAAACGAATACACCAGTATTGCCAGTATCGTACCCGGAGGGCCGGCGGACAAGCAGGGTGATCTGAAGGCCGGTGACAAGGTCCTTGCGGTTGGCCAGGGCAAGGACGGCAAAATGCAGGATGTCGTTGGCTGGCGTGTGGATGATGTCGTTGACCTGATCCGTGGCGCCAAGCACACCATCGTGCGGATTGAAGTGCGTCATGAGGACACTGGCGTTGACGGCCCGCCGGATACCATCGAAATCGTCCGTGATGAAGTCAAACTGGAAGAGCAGGCTGCAAAGAGCCGCATCATCGAAGTGCCGGATGAAAACGACGAAATGGTCAAGGTCGGCGTGATTGACCTGCCGGTTTTTTACCTTGATTTCAATGGCCGGGCGCAAAACCTGCCCGACTACCGTTCCAGTACCCGCGATGTCAGAAAGCTGATTGAAGAAATGAAAGCTGAGGACATCAAGGGTTTGATCGTTGACTTGCGCAATAATGGTGGTGGTTCACTGCTGGAAGCCACCACGCTGACCGGTTTGTTTATTGACGAAGGTCCGGTCGTACAGGTACGTAATTCCAGTGGCCGGATAAGCACGGAGGAAGATACCGATCCAGGCGAGGCCTGGGATGGCCCCATGGCAGTCCTCGTTAACCGCTACAGTGCTTCCGCTTCAGAGATTTTTGCCGCCGCGATCCAGGATTATGGCCGTGGACTGATCATTGGAGAAACGACATTCGGAAAGGGCACCGTGCAGAACCTGGTGGACCTCGATGATTATGCCCCCGCGGGTGATGCCGGAAAGATGGGTCAACTGAAAATCACCATGGCACAGTTTTTCCGCGTCAATGGAGGTTCGACGCAAAATCGAGGTGTCGAGCCCGATATCCATTTCCCGTCGGCCGGTGATCCCGAAGGATTATGGAGAGCGTTCACTAGATAACGCCTTACCCTGGACCAGTATTCCGACCGCTAATTTTAAGCGCGAAGGAGATCTGGATCGCCTCGCGGCGGTAACGGATTTCCGTTATCACGACAGGATTGCAACCGATCAGGAATTCAAATGGTTACTCAGTGATGTAGAGGAGTTCAACAAAAACAAGGACAAGAAAGAAATTTCTTTACTCGAAAGCACACGTCGCGAGGAAATGGAGAGTGAGGAAGCCAAGCGAGCAGCAAGGAAAGCGGCGCAGAAAGACAATGGCCCGTTGTTGCAGGATTCTGACACCCTGACCGCTGCAGCAGAGTCTCTTGCGGTAGATGAAGACGCCGTTGCGGCTACTGACGCAGACAAAAAAGATGATGACCGGCCAGACCTGTTGCTGCGCGAGTCCGCACGTATCGTCCGTGACATGATTGAACTCGGCAACGATGAACCGGCACTGGCCAGGCAGTTCTCACTGCTGAGCAAGGATAGCGCACCGAAAAGCCTCAATTGACAGCGGGTGGAGACCTAATTCCACCCTGCTATACGAAAATCAGGTAAGGTGCTTTATGCATGATGTACCGGCTGATCAGTTTTTTCTGCTCAGCGGCATCCCCACCAGCCTCTGAAAAGTTACTCATATGAAACAGGTTTTATTCGCTCTGAGTCTTGTAGTGCTGGCCATGGATTGCAGTAGTGATCAGCAATCCAATGCCAGTATGGAAGCGGAAACAGCTGCGGCCAAAGCCGCGATCCAGCATTTGGCCAGCGCCCTGCAAACAGAACTCAAGGGTGCAATCCAGGCTGGCGGACCTGTCTCGGCCATCGAGGTCTGCAACACGAGCGCCATGCCGATCACGCAGAAGGTGGCCAGTGAACAAGGACTGCTGCTGAGTCGTGTAAGTCTGAAAAACCGTAATCCCGCAAACCTGCCCAATGATTGGCAATCCGCGGTTCTCGAAGATTTTGAGCAGCAGAAGGCCGCAGGCAAGAATATCGGCGACCTCACGTGGTCAGAAACCGTGGATATCGAAGGCGGGCAGCAGTTTCGCTTCATGAAGGCCATAGCCACCGGCGATGTCTGTCTGCTCTGCCATGGGACACAAATTTCACCCGAAGTCAGCCAGGTGCTGGCGGAACTCTATCCAATGGATCGGGCTACGGGTTACCGGGCAGGCGACATTCGCGGCGCGTTCGTCGTGACCCGTAATCTTTCAAACTAACAGAATACACTTCGTCTGCGGAGTTGCCGCCGGTGCCGGTGGTTACTTTGCCTTTTTTAATCGGTTCAGATCGTGGCAAGCTGCCTGGCTATTTCTTGATCCAGTTGCCATTCAAATCACGTATGTAGTTGCCGGGCAGTGTCTTCTCAATGGCGGTCTTCCCTCCGACTTTTTCGACCTCGGAAAGCGGCGTGCCCTGTTTGGCGGCGATTTCCTGGTACCCCGCCTTGCGCTTGGCGTTAACTTCATTAACCAGGTTTTTGATATTCGCCGGCGCATTTTGTGTCACAAGGCCGAGATAACCGTCAGCCTGTTCGCCGATCAGGCCATCTGCCTTCGGTTGTGTCAACGGACTGTCGCCCGCGGCAACAGATAGCGTCAACAGGCCGATAAACAGCGTTACGAAAAACTGCCTGATCCATTTGTTTGAGTTCATCATCATGTTTGCATTCCTTCCTTTCATTCGCTCGTGTTTATCCCGCTGGCTGTTTCCCCGGTGAGTTCCGGGTATCAGAACAGGTTGTCGTCAAGCAGCTCTGCGACCTGCTTTTCAACCTTGATCAGGATTTCGTGTTTGATATTGATGTTCATATTGATTTCAATCGGTTTATCGGGAGCCTCAATCTTGACGGTCGGTGTGCATGCCGAACCGAGGGATATTATTGCTATCAACATCATTAACTGTTTCATTGCGCCACCACCGGTATGATTTCCATTTGTGTATACAGTATCAGCTTGCTCTGAATTTTGCCTGAACAAATTTCGGCTCACTGCTGGCTTTTGATTTCTTTGAGGATTGATTCTTCAAAGCTGCCGGTCATGAACAAGGCTTCGAACAGCGCCGGGAGCGAGCCATTGATTTTTAAATTGAATACGACCGGATGGCCGTCATACAGGTCCGGATTTTTTCCTTCCAGGCGGACGGCCATCAGGTAGGCGCCATCCGATTGGTAGTTGAGGGTGCCCGAAAGATCCTTGAACTGAAAGTTTTCCAGGGCCTTCATGCCGATATTGGTGCCGGCGAGACCTTCCTTCGTATAGGCAAGCCGGCCGCCACCGGTAGAACCGAAAATTCCGTTCGTGACATGGATACCGGTTTGATCACTGCCGACAGGCAATGTAATGTCGAGGAACCCGCTGCCCTGCAATCCATCGATATCGGCGTAAGCCAGCAACTTCTCCAGATTGACGTGGCTGAGCTTGACTGTTGTGTCTGTGATTTCGTTGCCCGAATAACGCAGGCTGGCAAGTTCGATCTGGCCATCGAACACTTCCGCATGCAGATTTTTCAATTCGAAATGTTCGCTGTCCTCGAGATTGAGTTCGGCCCTGATATTTTTTACATCGATGCCAGCTGCCAGTTCAAACGTCTCGATAGAAAGCGGGCCGCTCGCCGAAATCGTTTTGCCATAATCCGAGTTCAAACTGAAGCCGGCGCCAGTCATCTTGCTGTTGTGCAACGATGCAGCCATGTCGTGACCGTCGATGAGCATTTTGGCGGTGATGTCATCACCAACCTTGATGTCACCCTGCAGATCGAGATACCCGTCCGTCATTTTCAGAGCAGCGGGCAATTTGACCTGGGCCAGTGACAGCAGGCCTCTCAGCTTCGCCAGCTTGATGGTTGCGGGCGCGAGCTTGATGTCCCAGTGCATTGCCTGGGTGTTGCCGGTAAATTCGAGTGGCAGTTCGGGTCCGCTGGCAAACATCAGTTTGCCTTTGCCGCTGACGTCATTCTGTTTGAGCAGGGTGTAGGTCATATCGAGGTCAAAACCCGTCCAGGTCTGATCGTCCAGCCGGGTACTGAAACCCTGTGTCCGTGTGCTCAGCTTGCCGGTCAGTGTGTCCAGGTCCAGGGTCTTCCATGTCAAATCCAATTTTTCGGCTGAAACGACGGGGTTTGCCGAACTGGCCTGCGTCAATGAGCCACTGCCGGTGCTGATCAGTTTGCCTCCACGTGAGGTCACTTCTGCGGTAATGTCAAGTTTGCCGGCGGTTAAATGAAGTTCATCGGAGGTGTAGGCAACGGGCGAGTCATCCACCCAATGCAGTGCCACAAGCCCCTCAACCGTAGCCGAATCCGGTTTGTTTATATCTGCCATTTCAATTTGCAGACCGGTGGTCTTCAGTGTGAGGTGTTCCTGAGCGGATTTCAGATCGACGTTCATATCACCGCTAAATCGAGCGGATGGAACATTGCCGGTCAATATTAGGGCGCTGCCGCCAGACGCAATTTCCGACGTGACCATCACTTCTGAATGGGGTTCGGGTTGCAAGCCCGGCGCCACCTGGCCGAGCAGTTCATCGAGCCAACCGGCCCCGCCCTGGTATTCGAATTTCGCAGGCGCCGCCAGCTTTACGGTAATCGCATTGTCTGCCCGGCTTGCCTGCAGGTCCGCATCGAGTTTTAGCATAGCCTTGTCAGAAAGCAAATGAAGGTTTTCGCTGATCAGGGTAAGGCGTTCAATACTTTGCAGGTCCTTGCCTGCAAAATTCGCATTCATATTGAGTTTGCCACCAATCTGGGTGACCGTGCGCCGGGTGCCGCGCGCAAATACCGAATCCAGCCAGTCCTGGTTTGCCGCATCGGCGTTGAGCGTCACATCTATACTCGTCGTGGTTGTCGCCTCCTGTGTCTTCTGTTCGAACTGCGCGTCCAGCCACGGTGCAACTTCGCCGGATGGAAAGCGTATGCCGGCACTGATCAAATCCGGGTGCGCGTCGACTTCCATCCTGCCGGTCAAGCGTAAGGAGTCTTCAAAACTCAGTTGGCCCGCAAGGTGAAATCCACCATCGATATCGGGGATAAGTTCAAGCGCTTGCAAATCCAGCATAACGGGCCCGGCCAACGGACGGGTTCCCGTCTGGACATCCCCGCTGAAATGCACGGCCACGTCCATTCGATTGACTGACAACTGTGGTAATTTGCCGGTTAATTTTTCGACAGGGAACGACAGGTCATCAAGCGTGACGCTATCGTTTGTATGGCTGCCGTTGGACTGCAAATAGATATCGAGGTTTACTTTGTCGATATCCGTTTTAAGGTTCCGGTATTCAAAATGGAGATCTGTCGCGGTCAGTGTTAAAGCAGCCAACCCGAGCTCACCCTTGACACGCATCGAATTGAAATTGATTCCCGCCGGACCCGGATACGAACTGTTCAATTCTTCAAGTTGCCAGCCGGGCGGCAATTGCCCGGCGAGGATATAAGGCAACCACAATGGCGTGGCGGCATAGACGCCTGCCAGCAGCACTGTCATGATTAGAATCAACTTCAGGGCAAGTTTCATTGATTACGATCGCCCGGTCCGGAATTTATGCCCTGTAAGTTCTCAGCAGGTGTTGACCGGACACTACGGCATATCTTTAGCTGTTGCGGTAAACAGCATCGAGAACGGAGTGCCTTCAAGCGTCTGCCCATTCAATTCCAGCTTGCATGCGTGGAAACTGAAACCTGTAACCGATGCCAGCGCCTGGAGATAGCGCATTTCAATTTCCATTAAACGATCCGGACAAGCCATCCTGGTGCTCGCTGCCTGGCCGATAACGATATCTCCGGGGCGATCGCCATCCCTGATTTCTGCGGAATAGCTATTACACGCGCTTTTGCCGGATATACGGTCTGCGTCAAACGCAAGTGTAACTTCCGCATCCTCCAGCACGGGCTGATTGAGATTGAATCGGGTCAACCGCCAGTTGCTTCCTTCGAGCACGGCCAGCGAAAGTTTGCCGGTCACCTGCATTTCATTTTCTTCAAGGTGACCATCCTTCAGGCTCCAGCTACGCTCGGCAAGCTCGGTTGGACAGCACATCGGGTCATCCCCGCCGGCCTGTAAGAGGTCAAGGATAATTCGGCCGGAATCGATTCTCCCGCCCCTGAGTTTGACACGGTCCCCGAGCAAAGCCGTGGCTATGTTCTGGTAACCATTGGCGAGAGGTTTCATCACCGCAATATAGATGTTGCTACCGGTGCCGCTCGCGCTTTGCCATAACATCACGACCAGTTCCTTATCCCCGTCCGCATCCAGATCACCCGTGAAAAGGACGTCCTTAACCAGGCCAACGGTGGGCCGGGAAGCGCCGCCTTCTGTATACGGGGGTCCTTCCCAGCGGCCCTGTGACAAGGTGACCGGTTGCTCCTCTATACCGGCATAGGTCGCATTTTCGAGGCCGGCCATTGACTTGCCGGTCTCACAGGCAAACGCGCTTTGGGCGATGAATACGCTGAATATGATGATAAATGAAGTTACGATGATCCATACCTGATAGTTTTTCATCCCGTGCGCTTCCTTTAAAAATACCCGTACAGTTTAACGCGTGAAGAAGTCAAACACATTGCCCAGTGTTGAGGCATCGCGTTTATAGAATAATGCATAAATTCTAACTAGAATCCACCCCTATGCAATCCGCTTCATCAAAACCCGTACTAAGGGTCGCCTTGCCGCTGCCGCTGAGACAACTTTTTGACTACCTGCCAATCGAAAACGGTACGCGGCAATTTGCCGGCCAACGTGTACTGGTGCCATTTGGCAGCCGAAAATTGGTGGGTGTGATCGTCGGGCTTGCGGCTGGAAGTGATCTGCCGCTCGAGAAGCTGGCGACCGTGATTGATTACCCGGATGGTGAACAAACAGTCTTGACCAGCGAGGTCCTGGAGCTGCTCCAATGGTGCTGGCGCTACTACAAACACGCACCCGGAGAGGTGGTTTTCAGTGCCTTGCCGCCTTTGCTCAGAAAGGTCGGCGTATCCATACCACCACTGCCGCTACAGTATCGTCTGACAGCCGCCGGCAGAGATCGCCTGCTGGAGCCCGTTGGCCGGATAAAAGCACAGCTTGGTCTGCTCGCAAAGATCGGCCCGGGTGCGGTCACGGAATCACAATTGCGGTCATTTACACCGACATGGCGTAAAACCCTGACCACGTTGCTTGAACGGCAATGGGTAACATCCGAGAACCAGCAAGCGGCAGAACTGATGCCAACGCCTGGACCGGTATTGATGGACGAACAGAGACTTGCCGTGGACGCCATCGTTGCCAGCGAAGGCAGGTTTCACTGCCATTTGCTGGATGGTATCACCGGCAGCGGCAAAACCGAGGTCTACCTGAAGTCGCTGGAGCAGATCCTCGAAAAAGGTGGCCAGGCCTTGTTGCTGGTGCCCGAAATCGGCCTGACGCCGCAACTGGTCAGACGATTCGAGGAACGCCTGGGGTTTGAACCGGTGGTGACCCATTCCGGCCTCAGTGAAGGTCAGCGTCTGCAGGCCTGGGCGATGGCCAGAAGCGGTCTTGCACGACTGGTTATCGGCACCCGCTCCGCGTTGTTTTTGCCCATGCCGGATTTACGCATGATCATCCTGGATGAGGAACACGATGCCTCGTTCAAGCAGCAGGATGGATTTCGTTATTCAAGCCGCGATGTGGCGGTCAAGCGTGCGGCTGAACGTGATATACCGGTGGTGCTGGGTAGCGCAACGCCTTCGCTGGAAACATTCAGCAACGCCGCGAGCGGCCGTTATAGCTGGCATCGTCTCAGGCAGCGCGCAACCGGCGCTGCGGAACCGCGCTGGCGGGTACTGGACCTGATACAGCAGAACATGACCGCGGGTATCTCATCGGTGGCCATGGCAGCAATTGGTGAGACCCTGGAGAAGGGTGAACAGGCGTTGATTTTTCTCAACCGGCGCGGCTATGCGCCGGTGCTGCTGTGCCATGAGTGCGGATGGCATGGTGCATGTCATCGTTGTGATGCCAATCTGACCTGGCACAAGGCCAGCCGGCGTCTTTTGTGTCACCACTGCGACAGCGCCGTGCCGGTGCCGGTCATGTGTCCGGCTTGCGGAGCCGATGCCCTGCAGGGCGCCGGTGAGGGCACCGAGCAACTGGAACAGGTATCTGGGCAAGGCTTTTCCGGACACGCCCCTGTTACGCTTTGACCGGGACAGCGTGCGCAGGAAAGGCGAATTCGAGCGGCTTGCCGGACAGGTCAAAGCCGGTGGGTCCTGTTTGCTGGTGGGAACCCAGATGCTGGCCAAGGGCCATCATTTCCCAAAGGTGACCCTGGTGGTCATCGTCAATCTCGACCAGGCACTGTACAGTGCTGACTTCCGCGCGCTGGAACGTATGGGGCAATTGATGGTGCAGGTAGCCGGTCGTGCAGGACGTGATCAGTTGCCCGGCGAAGTGATACTGCAGACACATTACCCACAACACAAGTCCTTGCTGACCTTGCTGACATCGGGTTATGAGGCATTTGCCGGAGAAATTTGTGCGGACCGGCGGGCGGCCTGTTTGCCGCCTTTCAGTTACCAGGCCCTGTTACGTGCCGATGCACATCAGAAAGAGGAAGTCAGACGTTTCCTGGAGCAGGCGAAAAGATGCTTTCCGGCCGGCGAAGCATTAATCTATGGGCCATTTCCGGCCATGATGGAGCGCCGCAGCGGGCGCACACGATGGTATTTGCTCGTGCAGGCGAACAGAGCGTTCGGCCCTGCACCGGCAACTCGATGAATGGATGTTGAGCTTGCAAAAACTCACCTCAATGCGCAAGGTGCGCTGGTCGGTGGATGTCGATCCGCAGGATTATTGAATTTGCGAGAACAAAAAGGCGGTCATCAAACCTTGTTCGTGACCAATGACACTGACGTGAAGTCATGTATATCAGCGACGATGAGCGGTTGAAAACCCGCTCTATCGCACCAATAAAAAATTCGGCTCCATCGATGGGGCGGCAACTGCAGGTTTAGCAAATGGAATCTACCGAAGGTCAAGTAAAAACAGAATCACTTCATCACCCGGAACGTGCAGCGTTCAAGGAACTCAGCAAGGTAGCCAACAAGCTCATCATCGGCCAGAGCGGCTGATGGAACGCCTGGTCATGGCGCTGCTTTGCAACGGCCATCTGCTGGTAGAAGGGGCGCCCGGCCTGGCCAAGACCACGGCCATCAAGGTGTTGGCGGAGCGTATCGAAGGTGATTTTCACCGCATCCAGTTTACCCCTGACCTGTTGCCGGCTGACCTGACGGGTACGGAAATATACCGGCCGCAGGAAGGCACATTTGAATTCCAGCAGGGACCGATTTTCCACAACATGATCCTTGCCGACGAAGTCAACCGGGCGCCGGCCAAGGTACAGTCGGCGATGCTGGAAGCCATGGGTGAACACCAGGTGACCGTGGGCAGGGTTACCTACAAGATGCCGCCGTTGTTCCTGGTCATGGCCACGCAGAACCCGATTGAGCAGGAGGGCACCTACCCCTTGCCGGAGGCGCAGCTGGACCGTTTCCTGATGCACATATCGATTGGCTACCCTGATGCAAAATCAGAACAGGAGATTCTCGAACTGGCCCGCGACCAGGCCCGGGACGAACTGGGTATCAAACCTCAACCCAAGGTGCTGGTGACCCAGCAGCAGGTGTTTGCCGCACAGAGACAGGTACTGGACCTGCACATGGCGCCGGCCTTGCAGGAATACATCGTACAGCTGGTGCTGGCGACCCGGGACGCTGGCAAGTGGGACAAGGACCTCGGCCGCCTGGTCAGCTATGGCGCCAGTCCGCGGGCCACCATCGGCCTCGATCGCTGCGCACGGGCGCGGGCCTGGCTCGATGACCGCGATTTTGTTTCACCGGACGACATCCATGCCGTGATTCACGAGGTGCTGCGTCACCGTGTCCTGCTGTCCTATGAGGCGGAGGCGGATGGCGTCAGCGTGGACGAACTGACCAACCGCTTGCTGGACCTGGTCCCTGTTCCATGACGGCTATTCCAGGCGATGGCATACATCTGAGTGCCAGCGAGTTGATCGCACTAAAGCCACGCTGCAACGCGCTCAGTCTGCCCATGCATCGCCCTGCAGCGTCTTCGCTGGCAGGCGCTTACCGGTCCCGCTTCCGTGGCCGTGGCGTCGACTTCGTCGAGTCGCGCAATTATCTTCCTGGTGACGATATCCGCAACATGGACTGGCGTGTTACGGCCCGCACCGGCAGGGCGCACACCAAGATATTCCAGGAGGAAAGGGAGCGTCCTGTGCTGGTTGCAGTGGATATCAGCCAGAGTCTCTATTTTGGCACCCGCTCGAGGCTCAAATCCGTTGCCGCGGGGCAGATGGCAGCAGCGGTGGCCTGGGCTTCCGTGCGGCGGGGCGACCGTATCGGTGCGTTCCTGTTTAACTCGGATGATCACCGTGAGCTACGCCCGACCGGCGGGCGAAGAGGCGCGATGCGGGTCATACAGGGTCTGGTGGACTGGTTGGATCCGGATCAACCCCAGCAGGGTTTTAAACCCCTTTCCGTCTCGCTGGAACGGGTCCGGCACGCCGTGCGTCCCGGCAGCCTGGTGCTGATCATCAGCGATTTTTTCAACCTGGATGAACAGTGTCACCGTCACCTGTCACGCTTGCGGCAACACAACGATGTGATTGGCTGCCAGGTCATGGATCCGGCTGAAGAATTTCTCCCCGCAGGAAGATTTCCGATCTCGGACGGTGAAAACAGCGCGATGCTGGACACGTATCAGGAACCGTCACGGCAGAAATTTGATCAGATGAGCAGTCAGCATGGTGAGGTACCAAAACGTATGTTTCAGCGCCACAAGTGTGGTTGGATGGTTTTAAAGACGACCGATGACCCGGTGGAAGTGCTGGGCCGCGAATTGCGTTTGCTGGTCGGAAGGGGCACATGAATCCGGATCTGCTTTCACAGTTACATGATATTCACGCTGCGGCGCCGGTCCCGTGGTGGCCGCCGGCGCCCGGGTGGTGGATACTGGCTGTTTTAATGCTGGTATTGTTGATCTGGTTGTTACTGCGCGTGCTCGCATCTCTCCGGGTCAGGAGGCGCCGCATGCAGATGCTGTCCTGGATTGACCACCTGAACGCAAATATCGATCCCCGGCGTGATCCGCAGGCTTACCTTGCAACCCTGAACCGAATTTTCAAATTGGTTGCCCTGAGGGCGTTCCCCGAGCGCCAGTGTGCAGTGCTCAATGGTCATGAGTGGACGGACTTCCTGATTGAAAACATGAAAAAATTTCCATCGGTGGAGTCGCTCAGGGTGCTGGCTCTGGGCCCCTATGATCCGGCACCGCAGTTCGACCCCGAACTGTTAAGTGGTTTGACACGTTCCTGGATCAGGCAGTATGGCTGAACAAGTCCTGACGACCGGTTTTACCATCGCCTGGCCCTGGCTGTTGCTGTTGGCGCCGCTGCCGTGGTTGTTGCGGTTATTGTTGCCGGCATCAACATCGGGTGATTTGCAGGCCTTGCGTGTGCCATGGTTTTCGGCAGTGGCCGGTGGCAAGGAGGGCTGGATGCGCAGGCCCTGGCTGGCGCTAATCGCATCGCTGGTCTGGTTATTGCTGGTCGTTGCCGCATCGCGTCCGCAGTGGGTGGGTGAAATTGAAAGTCTGCCGGTGACCGGGCGGGATTTGCTGCTGGCGGTTGATATTTCCGGCAGTATGGATACCCAGGACATGGTCCTGAACAAGACTGCCGTAAACAGGCTCAAAGTGGTTAAAAAAGTTGCCGGTGAGTTCATCCAGAGGCGTCACGGCGATCGTGTCGGGCTGATACTTTTCGGTAGCCGCGCGTACCTGCAAACGCCATTGACCTTTGATACCGAGACCACGGCCACCTTGCTGGAAGAATCGGAAATCGGTCTTGCCGGCCGTGAGACGGCCATCGGTGATGCCATTGGACTGGCGGTCAAGCGATTGAGAGAGGACGCGGCAGCCGACCGTGTACTGGTATTGCTGACCGATGGTGCAAATACGTCCGGTGAGGTGCAGCCCTTGCAGGCAGCCGGTTTCGCAGCCCGCGACGGACTGACGGTCTATACCGTTGGCGTGGGCGCGGATGAAATGATGGTGCAGGATTTTTTTGGCAGCCGCGTGGTTAATCCCTCCGCGGACCTCGATGAGGATACCTTGAAGGCAATTGCGGAACAGACCGGCGGGCGCTACTTCAGGGCCCGGGATGCGAAGAGTCTGGAAAAGATATATGAAATCCTCGATGAACTCGAACCGGTTGAGAGTGATGTCGAAATCATTCGACCCATTGATGAATTGTTTTACTGGCCCCTGGGTCTCGCCTATGTGCTGGCGCTTTTGGCCGCCCTGTTTTCAATCCGTCCGTTCAATCTGCGTTTGATGACAACATGATGGATATACTGTCACTGCATTTCATACGTCCGATGTGGCTGGCACTGGTGCCGCTGGCGGTGATCCTGCCCTTGATTTGGCGGCGTTTGCGCCGCCCGTCCGGTGACTGGAGCAAGGTTTGTGATGATCACCTGCTACGCTGGTTGAGTGTTGGAAACACCGCCGCCGGGCCGTCGCGTTTCGGACCGTGGCTGGCAGGGCTGGTGTGGCTGATTGCTGCGGTCGCACTGGCCGGACCGAGTTGGCAAAAGCTGCCGGACAGTTCCTTCAGTTCCCGCGATGCACATATCCTGGTACTGGATTTATCCCTGTCCATGCTTGCCGAAGATCTGAAACCCAACCGCCTGGCGCAGGCGAATTTCAGGTTATCCGATATGCTCGAAGCCGCGTCCGAAGGTCAGACCGGCCTGGTGGCCTACGCCGGAGATGCATTCGTTGTCTCGCCTCTGACCGACGATACCAATACCATCAGGAATATGTTGCCGGCTTTACGCCCGGACGTGATGCCGGTATCCGGCAGCCGCCCCGACCGGGCCTTGAAACTGGCTGCCGAACTGTTGCAGCGTTCCGGTATGCCGCGGGGTGAAATCCTGCTGATTTCCGATAGTGGCAGCGGTGCAGCCGTCAATGTTGCCGCCGACCTGGCCAAACAGGGGATTTACACGTCGGTGCTGGCAGTCGGCACCGTGCAGGGTGCACCAATTCCCAGTGGTGACGGTTTCGTCAGTGACAGCAAGGGCAATATCGTCGTCGCCCGCCTTGAGCGCGATGCCCTGCAATCGATCGCCCGGGCCGGTGGCGGAAAATATTCGGAATTGACGACAAACAGTGCTGCAAACTCACCCTGGGCCTCGGTCGAGGGAAGCGAATTTGCACGCAAGGATGACACCCTTGGCGAACGCTGGAAGGACACCGGGCCATGGCTGGTACTTGTCTTGCTACCGTTGGTTGCGCTTGGCTTCCGGCGTGGCCTGCTGTTTGTGCTGCCTATGTTGATCGTTCCCGGACTGCTCATCAGTAGCGATGCAAAAGCGGGCTTCTGGGACGATCTTTGGGCGACCAGGGATCAGCAGGCGCAGGCCGCGCTCCAGCAGGAACGCGCCGCCGATGCTGCCGTGCTGGCAAAGGATCCCGCGATTGCCGGTGAGGCTTTCTACCGGAGCGGTGATTTTGTTAACGCCGGCCAGTCGTGGTCACAGCAGAACCAGGCCGACAGCCATTATAACCATGGAAATTCGCTTGCGCAGTTGGGTGAATTTGAAGCCGCGATTGCAGAATATGATGCTGCCCTGGCGCTTGATCCGGATATGCAGGACGCAACTTTCAACCGGGACCTGGTAGAGCAGATGAAACAGCAGAAGGAACAGCAGGAGCAGCAGGATCAAAAGGACTCAAAGGATGAGTCCGATGAAGATCAGCCGGGTGATGAGTCTGAAAACGGCGAGCAGGGCGACGAGCAGTCCTCCGATGACCAGCAGGAAGGCAAGCAGGCTGAAGACGAATCCGATGAACAAAAAGAAGGTGATGAGAACGGCAAGCCCTCAGAAGCCGAAATGCAGCAAAACTGGTCAGAAGAAGATGCACAGGCCATGGAACAGTGGCTGCGGCGTATTCCTGACGATCCGGGTGGCTTGTTGAGACGCAAATTCCGCAATCAGCATGAACGCCGGGGTTCACCCGCAGATGAAAACGAGACATGGTAATCAGCAATGATAGAAATGGTTTTTAGTCAAGCACGCCGGCAGCCGGGCAAACTGGCGCTTAGCGTCATCCTGTTGCTGATTTGTTCGCTGGCCCAGGCCGCGGGTGTCACAGCCAAACTGGATCGCAGTAGCGCCGTCGTTGGCGAAACCGTCACCCTTGTCCTGGAAACCGCTGATACCAACCAGAGTCTGGACGCTGATTTCTCGGTGCTGCAGACGGATTTCGACGTCCTGAACCGGCGCTCCGAAACGCAGATGTCATTTGTCAACGGAACCCAGACCGCGAGCGTCCGTCTCGTGATAACCCTCGAACCAAAACATGAGGGTGATTTGCTGGTACCTGCCCTGAAGTTTCCCGGCGCCAGTTCAAATCCGCTGACTTTAAAAGTCACAGCAGCACCGGCTTTGGCCCCCGGCGAGGCGGAGCCTGTTTTTATCGAGGCGACCGTGCAACCCGAAGAGGGTCCGTACTACGTGCTTTCACAGGTCAGCCTGACGGTCAGGATTTTTTACCAGGCCAACCTGACGGAAGCCGCCATCAATCCGCCGTCGCCGACCCAGGCCTCGGTGCGACTGCTGGATGAAGTTCCCTACCAGTCTGACCGCAATGGCGAACGCTATCGTGTGCTGGAAAGACGTTATGCCATATTCCCGGAACGTTCCGGCAGCTTGACCATTCCGCCGATGCAACTCAGCGGGCGTCTGATCGAAAGACCCTCGGACCGCTTGTGGCAGCCGACGGTGCGCGGCCGCCGGGTCCAGGTTGAGAGCGAACCGCTAACGCTGGAAATCAGTCCACGGCCGGCGTCGTACACGGGTGATTTCTGGTTGCCCGCGCGGCGTGTCACCATCTCACAGCAGATTTCAGACAATGAGAAGCTGCATGTCGGCGAACCGATCACACGTACGGTGATCGTGGACGCCGTGGGACTCGAAGAAAACATGCTGGAAGAACCCGTATGGCCGGAAATGGATGACACGCGTATCTACCCTGATCAACCCCAGGGTATCAGCCGTGATGATGGTGAGTGGGTTTTGGGTCACAAGGAATTTCGCTATGCCATCGTCCCGGAACAGGCCGGTGACCTCAGGTTGCCGGCGATCCGGCTGGACTGGTGGGATACGGTCAGAAATGAGCAGCGCACGGCCATGTTGCCGGGGCACACGGTCAAGGTACTGCCATCCGAGCTGAATACCTCGGCCAACGTGCCACCAGCAGGAGCGGTTGCTGCGTCTGTGCCTGCCATGGGGGTATCAAGCCCGAATACTGCGTTGTCGGGCAACGCGATCTGGTGGAAATCAAGCACTGCGGTGTTTGCCGTTCTCTGGTTGCTGACCCTGTTTTTCTATTTCCGGCGCAGCGCTCCCGGCGTCGATCCGGTGACCCAAAATGGGTACAGCACGCCGGGCGAAAAAGAAGTGCTGAAAAATTTTCAGCAGGCCTGCCAGCAAAATGAAGCTTCCACGGCACGTAAATGTCTCGCACAATGGATCAGGAATTACGCGCCACTGGAGCTGCGTGGCAGCATGCGTGACTTCGGTGCAAGCTGCCGCGATCCGTCCTTGCAGAATTCAATTGCAGAACTCGATGCCAGCGGCTTCAACGGCAATGGCGCCGGCACATGGCAAGGTGAATCACTGTGGCGTGCGTTCAAACACTGGCAGGCCGATGCCGGCAAGCCCCGGTCTGCCGCAGTAGGTGACAAACCGGACCTTTACGCACGCTGACACTCAATACGCACGTCGCGTTAAACCTCGCCAGACGATCTGGCGCGGGCTGCCAGGAAATGATCAGGGGTTGGCCTTCATGACCAGGGTTTCGATCTGGTTGTCGGATAACATGCGGCGCATCTCATTGGCTTCGCGGGCGCCCCTGAATGGTCCGATACGCACCCGGTGCCAGGTTTGGCCGTTAACCGTTACTTTTTGAACGGTTGCGATCGAGCCGAGCAATGCGAGCTGTGCCTTTAGTTGATCGGCATCCGAGGCGTTGCGGAAGGAACCGGCTTGCAAAATGTAATTGTCCGGGGCGCTGTTGGCCGGCGTGTCGGTTAACGGGTCAGCCTTATCGGCTTTGTCGGCCTTACGACTCAGCTCCTGCTCGGGTACAACGACTTCCATTTCCGGCAGGACGGTAAAAAAGTCGTAACGTGGCTTCCTGGGTTCGGCAATCTCTTCTCCCGCTGGCGCGGACTCGCCTGGCTGGGCTGATATGCTGTCAACAGTTGGCAGGTGTTGCCTGATTTCCGGCAGGTAGCCCTTGATCATCAACAGGACCGCCACACCCAGCCCGATGAGGATTCCGCCAATTAACCAGAACCACGCTGGAATTCCGCCTGAAGCGCTTTTTCTTACCCCGCGGCGGTTGCTGTTCGACTTGCGTTTAACCGGCATATTACATCGCTTCCGGCGCAGAAATTCCAAGCAATGCCAGCCCATTGGCGAGCACGATACGCGCGGCCAGAATCAGGTTCAGTCGCACGTTTCTGACGTTTTCGTCTTCAACCAGGAACTGCTGCGAGTTGTAATAGGCATGGAATTCGGTCGCCAGCGCCTGCAGGTAATGGGCAAGCTGGTGCGGTGCGCGCATTCGCGCGGCAGATTCGATGACTTCGGGGTATTGGCCCAGTGCACGCAACAGCCTGATTTCATTTGGTTCTGTCAACAGGTTGAGGGCAGCTTCCCCAATGGCCAGGTTGTGTGTCTCATCCATTTGTTCGAGATTTCTGAAGACGCTGCAAATACGCGCATGTGCGTACTGGATGTAGTACACCGGGTTTTCATTGGTCCGTGACTTGGCCAGGTCAAGGTCAAAATCCAGGTGTTGTTCGTGCGAGCGCATGACGTAAAAAAACCGCGCTGCGTCGCTGCCGACTTCTTCTCTCAATTCCCGCAGGGTAATGAATTGCCCGGAGCGGGTCGACATCTGGACCTTATCGCCATCGCGGTATAGCACGGCAAATTGAACCAGTAATATTTCAAGACGGTCAGGATCCTCGCCCAGACCCAGGGCCGCCGCCCTCAAACGCGCCATGTAGCCGTGATGATCGGCACCGAAAATGTACAGTGCCTTTTCAAAGCCGCGCTCCATCTTGTTCAAAAAATACGCGATGTCGGATGCAAAGTAAGTGGTGCGGCCGTTTTCACGTATGATGACCCGATCTTTTTCGTCACCGAGTTCCGATGCACGGAACCACGTTGCCCCATCCTTGATGTACAGGTGTCCGTTTTTCTCGAGACGCGCGATGGCACGCTCAATTGCACCGCTGTCTTCAAGTTCCTTTTCTGAGAACCAGTGGTCAAAATCGACCCCGAATTCCGACAGGTCTTTTTGTATGTCGGTGAGAATGCTGTTAACCGATGTATCAAAAAATACCCGGTAGCCCGCTTTCCCCAGCAATATCACTGGCCCGATCGACGAGTGCGTCTATGTGGGATTTCACGGTTGCCTCCATGGTGTTCATCGGGCGGCAAACCATCAAAAACCTCACGTTCCTTGAAACGCCATTTATCGCCAATCTTCATTACGCACTTCGCGGGCAATATCGTAGATGTAATCACCCCGGTAACCGTTTTCCGGGAAGCGCAATTGTTCACCACACAATTCCAGGTAGCGTAACCAGACACTGACTGCAAGGATATCCATTTGCCGGCCATTGTCATTGACATAGTATTCGCGTTGTACCCGGAAACCGGAAGCCTGCAGGATGCTGGCCAGGCTGGCGCCGTAGGCAGCGCCGCGGCCATGGCCGACATGTAGCGGTCCGGTCGGATTGGCGGAAACAAACTCGACGGTTATTTCGCGCTTGGGATCGGTTGGCACATGTCCGTAACTGTCGCCGTGATACAGGATATCCTTGACCACCGTGGTCAATGCCACCTGGTTCATATGGAAATTGATAAACCCGGGTCCGGCGACTTCGGCGTGATTCAATTGACGTGAGTTTGGCAGTTTGTCGATAATGCGCTTGCGCCAGTTCCTGTGGCGGCATACCGGCGCGCTTGGCAAGCACCATGGCAACATTGGAGGCGAATTCACCATGATCGGGCGAGCGGGTACGCTCCAGTTGCGGGGTGATCTCGCAGTCTGCGCTCAGTACGCCATCACGTATCAGGTGCAAAAGCGCCTGAATCAATAATTCTTCAATGTGTTCTTTCAAGTGAAAAGTCCGTGAACGGTTGCGCAAAGACAACACGAAAGGAAGCTATTGTAAACGTTTGAGTCAACTCTGAAAACGATTGGTGCCGGTTGAAAGTGATTTATTAGCCTCAGGAAATGCCTGTCCTTATGTTCCCTCATGTTCCGGTGGCCGGATTGCCACCGTGCGCTACAGCAATTACCTGTCTGTGGATAACTCTGTGAGTAAAATCTGCAGAGACAAGTTTGTTCGGAGCGTGCTAAGATTGCCCGCAACTGGACTTTGGCGCGTCGGCCATGAAATATTATAAAAAACAATAAGATACAACATATTTTGCTCAGGTTTACTTCAACAAATGCATTAAACCCATGTTTTTTATTTTGTGTCTTCAGCTGTGCATAAAAATGAGGTCTGGAAGATTGGCTGGTGGCCGTCGCAGGTAAAAAATGCTTTCTACAGGCATAAACTCATAAGCTATTGCAATCCTTCAGATAAAGCCCCTGCTGTCTTTCCTGGCTGAACTGTGTTGGGGTCTCTGAAATGTCCGGCCTGATGTCCCTTGGCCTGTTTCTTGCGGCCGGCCTGTCTTTGCTGGCGGGTTTTCCGGTCGCATTTACGCTGGCTGGCGTTGCGCTGATTTTTGCACTGATTGGCATCATGACCGGGAATTTTGATCCGGCGTTCCTGAGTGCGTTTCCCAGTCGCATATTCGGCATCATGAGCAATGAAACACTGATTGCCGTACCGGTTTTTGTCTTCATGGGTGTCATGCTGGAGCGTTCAAAACTGGCCGACCAGTTGCTGCAGGCACTGGCGCAATTGATGCGCAGGGTTCCCGGGGGGCTGGGTCTGGCGGTGATGCTGGTGGGGGCCCTGATGGCGGCGAGTACGGGTATCGTCGGCGCAACGGTGGTCACCATGGGCTTGCTTTCCCTGCCTACCATGTTGCGGAACAACTATGCACCGTCCGATCGCCACCGGCACCATTTGCGCGGCCGGAACGCTTGGCCAGATCATCCCGCCATCCATCGTCCTGATACTGCTCGCGGATGTGCTTTCCAACGCCTATCAGCAGGCGCAATTGCGCATCGGCATATTTCAGCCCAAAGACCATATCGGTCGGTGAGCTTTTCGCCGGCGCGCTTTTGCCCGGCCTGGTGCTGGTGGCGCTTTACATGCTTTACCTGGCGCTGCTGGCGTTTTTCAAACCGTCAGCCATGCCCGCAGTCGAGCAGGAAGTCGGCCAGGATGTCTCGTTGCTCAATCTTTTGAGTTTGCTGGCCGGACCCTTGTTGCTGATCGTGGCGGTGCTCGGTTCCATCCTGATGGGTCTGGCGACACCCACCGAGGCGGCGGCTGTGGGTGCGACCGGCGCCATGTTGCTGGCCTTGAAGCAAAAACAACTGTCGCTGGAAACCATGCGTGCGGTTGTGTACCAGTCGGCCAGGATCAGCGCGATGGTTTTTATGATCCTGATCGGCGCTTCGCTGTTCAGCCTGGTGTTCCGCGGATATCACGGTGATGAATACGTTCAGTCCCTGCTGACCAATTTGCCGGGCGGTGAGGTCGGCGCTTTGCTGATCGTCATGCTGGTATTGTTCCTTTTGGGCTTTATCCTGGATTTTATCGAGATCACCTACGTGGTCGTCCCCATCGTCGGACCGGTTCTGCTTGCCATGGGTATTGACCCGGTCTGGCTGGGTGTCATGATCGCAATCAACCTGCAAACATCGTTCCTGACACCGCCATTTGGATTTTCGCTGTTTTATTTGCGTGGCGTGGCGCCGCCTGAAATCGCAACGGCGTCGATCTACAAGGGCGTGATCCCGTTCATCGCCATCCAGCTTTTGATGTTGGGTCTTTTGTCATTGTGGCCGGAACTGGCAACCTGGTTACCCGCCAAACTTTATCCAGGTTAAAACCGCCCGGTGTTCTGCTACTCCTGACGCAGGTTTAACAGCGCGTGATCCGATATGGCTGTCCATGGTCGGACGATTTCCGTGAAGGCCTGGAATGACGCATAAATCCGCCCCGCCAATTCCGACTCGGCGGCCAGTTCAAGCATGTATTCATCACAGATGGTGCTCAAATTGTCCAGAACGTCATCGGGGAAACGGCGCAATTGAACACCGTGTTCATCGAGTAGTTGCTTCAAAGCTACGCCATTGTTGTAGGTGAAATCAGACAGGCTGTCCATGACGGCAGCCTGGCAGGCCACTTTTACGATCCACTGCAGATCCTGCGGCAGTGATTCCCAGGCCGCCTGGTTGATCATGCATTCAAGCCCGGAGCCGGGCTCCTGCCAGCCCGGGTAATAGTAGTATTTTGCCGCTCTGAACAGACCAAACGCCAGGTCGTTATAGGGACCAACCCATTCGGCTGCATCAATGGTGCCGGTCTGCAAGGCCGTGAAAAGCTCGGCGCCGGGTATATTGGTCGGTGTTCCGCCGGCCCGCTTGAGGATTTCACCACCGGGACCGGGAATACGCATTTTCAGGCCCTCGATGTCGGCCATGCTGTTGATTTCGCGATTGAACCAGCCACCCATCTGCGGACCCGAACTGCCGGCAAGAAAAGGTATGAGCCCGTGTGGTGCATAAGCTTCCTGCCATAACTCGAGACCACCGCCGTAGTATATCCAGCTATTGAATTCCTGTGCGGTCATGCCAAACGGGATACCTACAAAGAACTGCGCTGCCGGCACCTTGCCTTTCCAGTAATAGGTCGCGCTGTGGCCCATTTCAGCGGTGCCCTGCTGTACCGCGTCGAATACCTCGAATGGCGGCACCAGTTCGCCACCCCCGTAAACCTTGATCGTCAACCGGCCGTTACTGAGTTCGCCGATGGATTCGGCCAGGCGACTGGCGCCAGTGCCCAGGCCGGGAAAATCACGCGGCCACGCTGTGACCATTTTCCATTCGAAATTAGCCGTTGAATCCGAACTTCCACAATCGGTCTGTGACCCAGTTTGCTTTGCACACGCGCTCAAAAGTCCTGTCGCTCCTGCCAAGCCTGCGGCGGCTACAAATTTTCGTCGATCCATGGATCACAACTCCCGGTGTGGATTAAATTTAGCACCCAGTGTACTGCATGGCAATTACCATGCAGTACACTTGGTGTTATAGTGAAACACAGAAGTCTATATCAGATCGAAATTTCATGAAATCGGACGATACTTCAGAAATACGACAATTACTTTTTGAATTGCGAGAAGAGCATCGCGACCTCGATATGGCGATAGCGCGCATGGCCATGGACCCGCTGCAGGATCAATTACATTTGCGGCGTCTGAAAAAACGCAAGTTGAAACTCAAGGACTGGATTACCCGGCTGGAATCCAAATTGATACCGGATATGGACGCGTGACAGGACACTAGTTTGATCGACTGTCAGACGGTCGGCTCAACGGCTTCCGCATCGGGTGCCTGGCGGTCAATTTCGAGGAGGATTTCTTCGCCGAGAATATACCTCGCCTCTCTGCTGATCCTTTCAAGTCGCTCATCGAATACCAGGTTGTTGTCCTCGTTGGGTGACAGATAACCGGACTTGCGCAGTTCCGCAATAAACTCCTTGAACAGTGCCTTGTCATAAAATTCCGGCGCATTGAATTCGTGCAGCATGGATATACGCTGGGCCCTCTGGATACACAGATTCTCGAGTTCCGCCCGGGTCAGCTTGCCCGAACCATAGCGGGCCAGGATCGAAATGGTGATCAGGTAGCGGTGGATGGTCTGCAAAAGACTGTGTGCAAGGATATTGAGTTGCAGGACAGCCTCGGGATTGTCCCTTGCGCGCGACAATGTTTCCCCGTCCTCCTTGCGGATCAGCAGGCCGTTTTGAACCAGTTGTTCAATGGAATCATCCAGCGCCCTGGTGATCTGGCGCTGGCCCCAGGGAATGAAAAGTCCGGCCTGCAGAAACGGTTGTATGATGATTGCGAATTTGTGCAGGTTCTTGATCTGGAAATGGCGGTGTTCGAGGAAGCACACGGCAACCAGCGAAGGCAGCGCCATCAGGTGCGCAATATTGTTACGGAAGAATGTCAGGCCCACGGCGCGCTCGGACTGCAGGGATATGATGTCGCCAAGTACGTGTTCCTGGCGTTGCAGGAATTTCATTTCAAATCCATAGGAAATGATTTCCACGGCGCTTTTTTCGGTCACCGTTACACGTTCAGGTGTAGGTTTCCGGCTTAACAGGGTCTTGTAAAGGTCGAGTTGCTTCGCCAGTTGTTTCTCACCCATCGCATGCCGGGGTGTACCCAATAGAGCCAACGCCAACAGGTTGACCGGGTTCACGTCGGCGCTGGCATTGATGTTGGTCATGATTTTCTGGCCAAGGTCTTCTATGACGGTGTTCAGCCAGTCGGGCCGCTTGGCTTTTTTGCGTATGGTTTCCTGCCATTGCGGGTCCTGCTGATTGAGCAGGTCGTCGAGGAATATGGGTTCGCAAAGGCTGACATGCGCCTCACCGTAATTATGCCGGGTGATGCCAAATATTTTGCCGAGATCGGAGAATTTTTCCGAGCGTTTGGCCTTTCCTGACAATTCAGTGGTGTAGCTGTCACCTTCCACCAACCGCTCATAGCCGATATAGACTGGCTGAAACATGATCGGCCTGACCGGCGCATTCAGATAGCTTCTTACCGACATTGCCAGCATGCCAGCCTTGGGCGGCAATAACCGGCCGGTGCGACTGCGGGTGCCCTCGATAAAATATTCAATCGAGACACCCTGGGTCTGAATCATGCTGAGGTATTCATAGAAAACGGTTGAATAAAGTTTTTGCGAGCGGAAGGAGCGGCGCAGAAAGAACGCGCCGCAACGCCTCATCAGCGGACCGACGAGCGGCAGGTTCAGATTGAGTCCTGCGGCGATATGCGGTGGAATAAAACCGTGTTCGTGGACCAGGTACGAAACCAGCACGTAATCGAGATGGCTGCGGTGACAGGGTACATAGATGACCTCGTGACCCAGGGCCTGGTGATGCAAGCCGTCGAAGTAGTTGACCTTGATACCGTTGTAAATTCTGTGCCATAGCCACGAAACCAGGATCTCCGCGATGACGATGGCCGAATAGGAGTAATTGGCTGCGATTTCACGTACGTATTTTATCGCCTGGCGGCGGGCCTGTTCGTGCGGGACGCCCGAGCGCCGTGCTTCTTCAGCGGTTGCTGCGCGCACGGTGGGCGAGTTGATGACCTGGTCGACCATGGTGCGGCGATGCGACAGGTCCGGGCCGATGGCGGCGGTTCTAACGCGTTTGAAATGCACCCTGAGTATGCGGGATATCTTCCTTACCGCGACCTTTTCGTCCAGACCCTCGGCCGTCAGTTCCTTTAACGAGATCGGACGGCTGAATTGGACAAAGGTCTTGCGGCCATTGACCAGTGTGCTGAAAAGTCGGCGAAGCCGTCCGCCGATCTCCCAGTTCTCGGTAAATATGACACGTGTCAGACCGCTGTCCTTGCTCGGTCTCTGGCCAACCAGGATGGTCACCGGCACCAGTTGTATATCCAGTTCCGGACGCGCGCAGCTTTTTTCGATCAGCAGTTGCAGCATCCTGGAGTGCCGGCGTGAATCCGTTCTGCGAAATAAAATTCCCTTGAGGCGCTTCAGTACGGCATAGGATCGCGGCGGGATTTCAGGTATACCGGCCAGCGGTAACAACGGTCGTGCCAGGTGCTGCTGCTCGCAGTATTGATCCAGGATCAAAACGGAAGACAGGGCGTATGAATCCATGACATAGCAAACGGATTTTTCACTGTCGCCGCCGATTTTTCCATCGGGATCTGCCTTGATGCGGGGTTTGACCCATAAATTGAGGATGGACCGCAGTAGCAGGTACCAATGCAATTTTATGCTGTCAGTCAGATTCAGTTTGGTGTCTTGCTTGCCCATGCTTTTATGTTTTGCTCGCCAGGGCGCTATTCTAGCTTGGATTTGTAAACAGATATAAAAAATCCGGGCTAGACACGAGGTCCGCCCGGAAAATCCGGCAGAGCCGGAGAGGATCGTTTAATCGGGTAAAATATAAAAAATATTAATCTATTAATTAGTTATGGGCATATCGTAATGTTAAACATTAACAAATGTCAACACCCCGATTGGAATCGGAAAGGTTGTTTTACGTTTTATTGTGTTGAATGTAAAGTTTTTCGCCATTGTTCAAGGATTTAAAAGGGCCCGGGCGATTTCAGACTGGATCGCCTCTGCGGCTGAGGATGGGTCGCTGGCGGTGCGTATGGGTCTGCCGACGACGAGGTAATCCGCCCCGTCGCGAATAGCCTGGAAAGGGGTCATAACGCGTTGCTGGTCGTCATCATTGTGAATGGGCCGGATACCGGGACAGACCGTAATCAGCCTGGGGTCGGCGTGTTCACGCAGGGCACTGACCTCGAGGCCGGATGAGACCACACCGTCACAGCCCAGTGCCAGCGCTCGTTTTGCGCGTGATAACACCAGTGTACGTGCATCGCATTTGAAACCGAGGTCGTCAAGATCACCCTGATCGAGACTCGTTAGCGCGGTTACTGCAAGTATTTGCATACTGCCCTTGGCGTCGGCAGCAGCTTTGAGCATGCTGTCGTTGCCATGCACGGTGCAGAAATTCACATCGTGAAGCGCCAGTTGCCGGACCGCTGCAGCAACGGTTGCCGGAATATCGAAAAGCTTTAAATCGGCAAATATTTTTTTGCCCTTGTCCTTGAGTTCCGCCATCAATTCAAAATAGTGACCGGACAAAAATACTTCCAGCCCCAGCTTGTAAAACTCAACCGAATCACCCAGCTGGAAATCAGCGCCCGGGCTTCTTCGAGACTTGGCACATCGAGCGCGAAAATCAAACGTTCGCGGTTGGGAATACGGGTGTTAACTGTCGGCATGATTGGTCCCCTGGTCTCTGCATCGTGTTGGTGCAGAAATTCTGCTGATACGTCGACCCATCTGCGCCGCGTGCTCCATGTGAAAATGATGATGCCCCGGGTTCATGACATGCCTGCAGTCAGCGATGGCAGCAAGCCGTCTGTGCGCCATTTCCCCGCCAAAGTATTCGAATAGTGAGGGTGAGGTTATCACCAGTGTTGGCGCATGGATAGCGGCGAGCAAATCCAGTGCCTGCGCATTGCCGGGCAATTGCGGTGAACGCCAGTTCAGACCGCGGGTCGGTGCGCCACTGGTAATAATCGCCGGTATACTCCAATGCGCGCTCACAAAGCAGGCGTGCAGCATCATCGGACAAAGGTGATTTCTTTTGCCGCGCCTGCATGGCCTCTTCAACCGATTCGATAAGGTCTCAGGAAACTGCGGGTTTTACGCACCGACATCATTGAAAGCTGTAACTGATGTGCAGCCTGAGTTGATGGCAATGTTATCAGACCCAGTGAATCCAGCAGGACCAGCCGATTAACCTTTTCCGGCGAGGCTGCTGCAAAGCAACTGGCAATACCGCCGCCCATCGAGTGACCGATCAGGTGACAATGATTCCCAGCCCAGTTCATTGCAACGCCGCATCGACGTCAAAAACGTAGTCGGTGAAATAGTAGCGGCTGTTTTCCGGTCGGTGCGAGGATAAGCCGTGACCGGCAAAATCAAGCGCCAGCAGGTCAAAATCTTCCAGATAGGGCGCCAGTGGAACAAATGATGCGGCATTGTCCAGCCAACCGTGCAGACACAATAACCTTCGGTGCCCCGGGCCTGCGCCCAGTGCAGGCCTTTAAGCGTACCCCACGAGCAGCTGGATATTCGATCGGCTGTCGCTTTCACGAACTGCTAAGGTTTGCGTAGGCCAGCACCAGCCATTTGGCGCCGGCGTGGTGAAAGTTGACCTGAACACGGGCGTGCTCACCGGAACCTTCAAAACTGATGACTGTGCCGGTACCAAATTTCTTGTGGTTGACGGTTTCCCCGAGACGGAATGGCCAGTCCTGATTGATAGTCGGAAGCGGATTTCGGATATGCTGGCGCCCCGGGGCGACCCAGGGTCGCTGGGTTTGCATACGCGGCCGAATTTCCTGTATCAGTCCCGACGGGATTTCATTCAGAAAGCGCGACGGCCGGCAATGGCTTTCAGAACCGAACATGCGTCTGACTTCGGCATGACTCAGACAAAGCTGTTCACGCGCGCGGGTGATACCCACGTAACAGAGCCGGCGTTCTTCTTCCAGACGGCCGCCCGCTTCCATGACACTGCGCTGGTGGGGGAACAGGCCGTCTTCCATGCCGACGATAAAAACCAGCGGAAATTCGAGACCCTTGGCCGAATGCAGTGTCATCAATTGCACACAATCATCCCAGGCTTCACCCTGCGTTTCGCCGGCCTCCAGTGATGCATGGCTCAGGAATGACTGCAGTTCGGTCATACCGGCTTCCTCGTCTTCCGGGGGCAGGATAAAGCCGTTGCTGCATTGACCAGTTCGCGCAGGTTTTCGACCCGTGATTCCATCTTCTCAAGGGGTTCTTTTTCGTAATGGCTCGACCAGCTGGCTGTCGGTGATGAGACCCTGCACCTGGTTGCCCAGTGTCCAGTTTTCCATGCGTTCACGCATCCCGGAAACCAGGCTCATGAAGCCGTGCAGGGCCGCGAGCGCGCGCGCCGGCAGCAGGTTTTGCCGGATACATTCCTGCGCGGCCTGCCACATCGGCAGACTGCTTTCGCGCGCCTGCAGACGCAGCGTGGAAAGTGTTTTCTGGCCAATACCGCGGGTGGGGGTGTTGATCACGCGTTCCAGGGCGGCATCATCATTGGGATTCTGGATCAGACGCAGGTAGGCGAGCGCATCCTTGATCTCGGCCCGCTCAAAAAAGCGCTGTCCGCCATACACGCGATAGGCGATGGATGCCTTGAGCAGGTATTCCTCGAACAGCCTGGATTGCGCCGTGGTGCGGTAGACAATGGCGACCTCGTCGGCGCGGCGGCCTTTGGCCAGCCATTGCTCGATCTGTTCAACGACAAAGCGGGCTTCATCCTGTTCATTGAAGGCGGAATAAAGCGTGATGGGCGCGCCCTTGTCGTCTGCGGTCCAGAGTTTCTTGCCCATCCGGTCTTCATTATTGGCAATCAGGGCATTGGCGGCTTCCAGGATATTGCCGCTGGAGCGGTAGTTTTGTTCCAGCTTGACGACCTGTACGTCTGTAAAGTCACGCCTGAAATGCTGCACGTTCGCCACCTGCGCGCCACGCCAGCCGTAAATGGACTGGTCATCGTCACCGACCACCAGCACACTGCCGCTTTCCCCGGCCAGCATACGTATCCAGGCATACTGGATGGAGTTGGTATCCTGGAATTCATCCACCAGCAGGTGGCTCAGCCGATTGCGGTAATGATCCAGCAATGATGGATGATTCAACCAGAGTTCGTGCGCGCGCAGCAGCAGGTCGGCAAAATCGACCAGACCGGCGCGGTCGCAATTGGCCTGGTAAAGTTCGTAAATTCGCACCCACTGGGCGGTGACCGGATTACCCATGTGTTCGATGGCGTCCGGCCGCTGGCCTTCGTCCTTGCGGGCGTTGATATACCACTGGGCCTGTCTTGCCGGCCACTGGGCGTCATCCAGACCTTCTTCTTTGATCAGACGCCGCAGGATCCGGTGCTGGTCGTCCGAATCCAATGATCTGGAAATTCTCAGGCAGGCCGGCCTCCTGCCAATGCATCCGCAGCAGGCGGTGGGCGATACCATGAAAGGTTCCAATCCACATCGAACGCACCGGCACCTGTAACAGATTTTGTGCGCGCTCACGCATTTCACCTGCCGCCTTGTTGGTAAATGTTACGGCCAGGATGCTGAGTGGTGAGACATGGTCGACCTGGATCAACCAGGCCAGGCGATGGATCAGGACACGGGTTTTACCACTGCCGGCGCCGGCGAGCACCAGCGTATGTTGTGATTCGGTCGTAACTGCTTTGCGCTGCGCCTCGTTCAGTTCATCAAGCAGGTGAGAAACATCCATTTCGTTCAGGTCCTGTTGACCCTTGACGGTTGTTCCCTGGCAATTGCGCGGTAGCCGATGTCACGCCTGAAAAAGGCACCGTCCCAGTGGATTTTATCGCAGCCGGAATAGGCCACCGCTGCCGCATCTCCGACATTGCCGGCCATCGCGCAAACACACAATACCCGTCCGCCGGTGGTCACGATATTTCCATCCCTCAATTGTGTACCGGCGTGAAAAACCTGGCTGCCTGCCCGGTCTGCGTCTTCCAGGCCAGTGATTACGTGTCCTTTTGTATAACTGTCAGGATATCCGCCCGCCGCCATGACCACACCGATGGCGGGTCGTGGATCCCATTTCGCATCCACCTCGTCAAGCGTTCCATTGACGGCCGCAAGGCACAATTCGGCCAGGTCGGACTGCAGACGCATCATGATGGGTTGGGTCTCGGGATCGCCAAAACGGACATTGAACTCGAGGACCCTGGTCTCCCCTGTCGGGCGAAATCATCAGTCCGGCATATAGAAAACCCGTAAATGGCATGCCTTGCGCGGCCATACCCCTGATGGTTGGCCGTATGACGGTTTCCATGGCGGTTTTGTGCAACTTGTCGTCAATGACCGGTGCAGGCGAATAGGCGCCCATACCGCCGGTATTTGGACCAAGGTCACCTTCATCCCTTGCCTTGTGATCCTGGCTGGTGGCCAGTGGAAGTATGTGTTCGCCGTCGGCCATGACAATGAAACTGGCTTCTTCGCCGCTGAGAAACTCCTCGATGACCACGCGGTGGCCCGCCGCGCCAAACGCGTTCCCCGCCAGCATGTCCTTAACCGCTGTTTCTGCTTCATGAACGGTCCTGGCGATAATCACGCCTTTGCCCGCGGCAAGACCGTCCGCCTTGATGACAATGGGTGCACCATGCTCATGGATAAAAGCGATCGCCTCGCCGATGTCGGTGAAATTTCCATATGCGGCGGTGGGGATGCCGTGGCGCGCCATGAAGTCCTTGGCGAAGGCTTTGGAACCCTCGAGCTGGGCGGCGGCGGCGCTGGGACCAAAACAGGCCAGGCCTTCCGCTTTGAACCGGTCAACGATGCCGGCCACCAGCGGGGCTTCCGGGCCAACGATGGTCAAATCGATATGCATTTTTTGCGCAAACCTGACCAGCGCGTCGATGTCGTCGCTGGCCAATGGCACGTTTTCCACCTTTTGTTCGAGCGCGGTTCCCGCGTTGCCGGGCGCTACATAGACGGTTTCAACCCGTTCTGATCGGGCAGTTCGCCACGCCAGGGCATGTTCACGGCCACCACTTCCGATAATAAGTACTTTCATAAATCTACCCAAAATCCTGTTAAACCGTGCTTATTGAACCCCGCGACCGGCACACGGCTGAAACGGTACCCGCTCGTCCTGCCGGTTTTCCAAGCGGTCCGGCCTGGCAGCGCCGGGATCATCCCTGCAGGTCAGGCTATAAAATCTTCAAAGAAGATTATCACTGTCTGCGGGTGCAAAAGACCGGTCAAGCTGGCCAGGACCGGATTGTCCGCTGTGCATCAATCCAGGTGCGACCGATTGCTAATGCCGGAAATGACGCACACCGGTAAACACCATCGCCAGATCATGTTGGTTGGCGGCGGCGATGACTTCCTCATCCCGCATTGAACCCCCCGGTTGGATCACCGCCCTGATACCGGCGTCAACGGCGGTATCGATACCATCCCTGAATGGGAAAAATGCATCAGACGCCATCACTGAACCGGTCAGATTATGACCGGCATCCCCGGCTTTCCAGCGCGCGATCCGGGCTGAATCAACACGGCTCATCTGGCCCGCGCCCACACCGAGCGTACGGCCCCCGCTAGCATAAACAATGGCGTTCGACTTGGCCATCCGTGCAACTTTCCAGGCAAACAGCATATCCATCCATTACGTTCCGTGGGTTCACGCATCGTGACACATGAACAATCACCCCTGCTGACCCGGTCGGCGTCTTTTTGTTGTACCAGCAAGCCGCCCGATACCCGTTGGTAGTGCAGGCCTGAGCTGACCTGCTTCTGAAGTTTGCAACGCAGCAAACGGACATTCGGTTTCTCGGCAAACGCTCATCAGCGCATCATCGCTGAAATCTGGCGCAATAATGACTTCGACAAACTGCTTTTCCATGATTACCGTGGCGACGTCTCGCCGTGCACCCGTTGGTTAAAGGCAATGATGCCACCAAAGCTGGATACCGGATCGGTGGCAAAGGCGTTCAGATAGGCCTCGATATTACTGCTGCCATGAGCAACGCCACAGGGGTTGGCGTGCTTGACGATGACACAGGCCGGCCGCTGGTCGAACTGACTGACACATTCCAGCGCAGCATCGGCGTCGTTGATGTTGTTATAACGACAGCGCTTTGCCCTGGAGTTGTTCGGCGGCGGCAATACCGCTAGGCGTGACGCCGGAGTCAACATAAAAAACAGCAGCCTGATGCGGGTTTTCGCCGTAGCGGAGTTCCTGCTTGCTATGGAACTGCGGTGTGATGTATTCAGGCAGGTATCGGGTCATCTCACCGTCTACGTTTCTGCGGCTGAGGTAGGCCGCCACCAGGCCGTCGTAACGGGCGGTATGGGCAAAGGCCTTTGTCGCCAGCATGAATCGTTTGCCGGGTGAAACCGATCCGTCTCTGCTTAGCTCGCCGGCAACATCCGCATAATCGCCGGGGTCGACGACCACCGAAACGCGGGTATGGTTTTTCGCTGCTGCGCGCACCATTGCCGGGCCGCCGATATCGATGTTTTCAACGGCGGCTTCCAGGCTGCAGTTCTCACTGGCAGTGACTGCTTCGAATGGATACAGGTTGACGATGACCAGGTCAATGGGCGGGATATCCTGGGCCTTCATGACCTCTTCATCCTGAGGCCGGCCGAGAATCCCACCGTGAATTCGCGGGTGCAGGGTCTTGACCCGGCCATCCATGATTTCGGCAAAACCGGTATATTCACTCACGCCGGTAACCTTGATTTCAGCATTGCTCAGCACGTCCTGGGTGCCGCCCGTGCTGAGTATGGTGAAACCGAGATCCACTAATTGCCGGGCAAAATCCAACAGCCCGGTTTTATCTGAAACGCTGATCAGTGCATACTTTTTTGTTGAAGACATGTTTGGTTCTGTGTCCTGGGTAGGTGTCCAACTAAATGTATTGTGCCGAACATCCGGCAAAAACCGGGCAGAGCTCCAATCATCGTTTTGGCCGGAAAATTTTGCTCGATGGCGGCCTGATTGAATACCGCTGCATCTTGGTGCGCAAGGTATTACGGGTGATACCAAGCATTTCTGCCGCTCGTGACTGGTTGCCGCCGGTGCATTTCAGGATTTCTTCGATCAGTGGTGGTTCGATCTCAGCCAAAAGCATCTGGTAGAGGTTCTCGGGAACGGTCTTGCCCATGTCCTGCAGGTACCTGCTCACGGTGATTTGTACGTGTTGTCTTAACGGAATAGCGTGCGATGAATCTGCGTTCATGATGTCTTCGAATAGTTGGTTTTTTTAGGACGGTTGCTTTAGGTAAACACTAACATATTTGAACGATGAAACTCTAAATTATTGTGCTCAAGTCAGGATTTTTAACGCGAATTCGGGTCAGAGACCATTCTCAACGTCCGGCCGGGTCCGTTTCAATCCTGGTCGGAAATGCTAAAGAAAGCGGATTTCAAATCCCACTGCCTGGTCGCCCGGGTCTCCCAGTTCGAGCAAGACCGGCAGATATACATCAGCCGCCAGCCCGGCACTGGTATCGGCGCCCGGACGCAGGTAATCGGCAGGCTGAAGCCGGCGTTGCGCCACCGGTTGGTTGGCCGCGTCCGTCAGCGTCACTTCCAGTTCCGGATATGCCTGGCCGCCCGGTCCGAGATTTACAAAGGTAAGACTCAACACCAGGATGCCCGAGCGGGTTGGGTGCGTGTGCATGTCACGGCTGACGAGGTGTATCTGCTGCGGGTCTTTGAGCAATCCATGCCCTTCCGCCTGCTTGCCGTCGGACTGGTTGATCCAGGCGTTGATTCTCGGGTTGTCGAGCAAGGGTGCGCGGAAGGTCCAGGCAATGTTGGCGATGGTCACAAGCACCAGTAGCGCGCTCGCAAGACCCCAGGCAAAGCGGTTGGTCCTGCTCGATGGGAGATCGGGTTCAATGGCGTCAGGCGCTGGTTCGGTGGCATCACCATCCTGCCTGACGGCCGGTTCGAGTATGGGCAGGGTTGAGCCCGGACTGCTCGGCGGACGGTGCGTCTCGTCGGTGGGCCATTCGTCAAACAGGAAGCTCAATGCGGCGAAGGTCCTGCCGCATGGTCCGCATTGCACCAGTCCGCGGGCCTGCGCAAGCTGCGCGGCGCCGACCGGATGAACCGTTTTACATTGAGGGCAGCGTGTAAACATCAGGATTGAGGCGCGCGACTGCGGGTCTGGGAAGGTCTAACCCCTGTCGGTTGGTTCCTGATTGTCTTCTGCATTTTCGGTTGTCAGGTAACGGTAACGTTCAAGTTCTGCCGCGTAGCGGTCGCGAATCCGTTTTTCCCTTTCCTTGATGGCCGATTGCTTATATTTGTCCTGGGCGCGCCTCGCATAGAGTTGATCAATTTCCTTCTGTTGCTCGGCGCTGATCGTCTGACCGGCCCGTTGCTGGTCGGCTGCCTGGCTGATCTGGCTCCTGATGGCTTCGCCGGTGCTTAGGTAGGACTGGTTGATTACCTTTGTATCGTAACCCAGTTGGGATACTTCCAGCTCAAGCGCCTTGAGAATATCTTCCTCGGAGGAATAGCGTACGAGCAATAAGCGGTCGGACTGGATCTGTCGTTCCTCTTCCGAGATCAAGGGCCCCCGTTCTTTCTTTTTGGGTTTCTCTTCTGCCACGATGTCGACGGCTGCGGTCGTGTCTACCACATGTCGTATGACGATCCCCTGGTTGTTGAGAACATCATAGGGCTGGTCGGCGTATTCGGCCGGTACAGATTCACCGTAGTGAATCTCACCATCTTTGTCTTTCCAGCGATATGTATCCGCCGCCAGCGAGGTTACCGTCAGGGCCAGGACCACTGCGGCGAGTATCGCGGTGGTCCCTGGTCGGGTTAACGGCTTTTTAATCAAGTTATACTCCATAGGTATTACGATAGCGCCGAATGGCTTCAATGTCGATATTTGCATCCGACTGTCTTTCAAGGTATTCGATCAGGTCATCGAGACCTGCAATCGCAATAACGGGTATGCCAAACACACTGACAACTTCCTGTGCCGCGGACTGTTCACCCAGGCCACGTTCCTGCCGGTCGAGTGCAATTGCCACACCGCAGGCGGTTGCGCCGGCCTGTTGTATCCATTCAATGGATTCCCGTACCGATGTTCCGGCCGATATCACATCGTCGGTGATAAGCACCCGTCCCTTGAGTTCGGCCCCGACCAGTGTGCCGCCCTCGCCGTGGTCCTTCGCCTCCTTGCGGTTATAGGCAAAGGGAATGTTTCTCCGATGGCTGGCATTGAGCATGATGGCGATCCCGGCTGCGAGCGGAATACCTTTGTAGGCCGGGCCGAACAGCATGTCGAAGGCCACACCTGAATCAATGATCGCCTGCGCGTAGCATTCGGCAAGCAGTTGCAGGCTGTCACCGTCATCAAAACCGCCGGCGTTGAAAAAATAGGGACTGATACGCCCGGATTTCAGTGTGAACTGGCCAAACTTCAGGTTGCCCCGGGCCATCGCGAGATTAAAAAACTGCTGTTTATAGTTTTGCATCGGGGAAGTATCTCGCGGCTTCGCCCAAGCTTCAACAGCTTGCTGCGATCCGCCAGGGTCATGACAAGTTGAGCAAGGGCGGTTATGCTGCTTTTCCTGCAGCTTGCAAAAGAAGAAATTCACCTCATGCGAATCATCAGTATCAATACAAACGGTATCCGCTCCGCAGCCCGCAAGGGTTTTTTTGAATGGATGCAAAAGCGTCATCCGGACGTGGTATGTATCCAGGAAACCAAGGCCCAGGAACACCAGTTGGACGACCCGGTTTTTTCACCGCCGGGTTACCACAGGTATTTTCATGACGCGCAAAAACAGGGTTACAGCGGTGTGGCGATTTACACGCGGCACAAACCCGACCAAATGCACCATGGAATCGGCTGGGATGTCATGGATCATGGAAGGCCGCTGGATAAGGGCCGACTTTGGAAATTTGAGCGTGATTTCGCTGTATATGCAATCCGGATCATCAAAGGACGAACGCCAGCAGGTCAAGTACCAGACCATGGATTATCTGCAACCGTTGCTTAAAACCATGGCCAACGAGGGCCGCGAGTACATCATCTGTGGTGACTGGAACATCGCGCACAAAAAGATCGATATCAAGAACTGGCGGGGCAACCAGAAAAATTCGGGTTTCCTGCCGGAAGAGCGCGCCTGGATGGATGAGTTATTCGGCCACGTGGGTATGGTCGATGCCTTTCGCCAGGTCGAGACCGGCGATGAGCAGTACACCTGGTGGTCCAACCGCGGTCAGGCCTGGGCCAACAACACCGGTTGGCGCATCGATTACCATGTCGCCACGCCCGGGGTCGCGGCGGCGGCGCGTGCGGTGGACATCTACAAGGAGGAGCGTTTCTCGGATCACGCCCCGTTGACGATTGATTACGACTACGAAATTGAAAAATAGCAGCGCAGCAGTGAAACCGGGCCCGCGGCGCTGGCAGGAGATATTGTTCCACCGCAAAATGGTGAGCTGCCTTTTCCTGGGGTTCACATCCGGTCTGCCACTTTATGTCTTGATCCAGTTGGTGCCGGCCTGGCTGCGTAGCCACGAGGTCGACCTGGCAACGATAGGGCTGTTTGCACTGGTCTCACTGCCCTACACGTGGAAGTTTCTCTGGTCACCCCTGATGGACCGCTACAAGTTGCCCTTCCTGGGGCGTCGGCGGGGTTGGGCATTGATCACGCAGCTTGGACTGCTGTTTGCAATTGCCGCGCTCGGCCAGTTTGACCCGGCGGTTTCGCTCAGTCCCATCGTTTTTACGGTATTCATCGTTTCGCTATTCAGCGCCAGCCAGGATATCGTGGTTGATGCCTACCGCCGCGAACTGCTGGCCGACGATGAACTGGGAACCGGTACGTCGCTGTTTATCAACGCCTACCGCCTGTCCTCGCTGGTGCCGGGTTCACTGGCATTGATCCTTTCCGATATAGTGCCATGGCCGGTGGTCTACTGGGTCACGGCAGGGTTCATGGGTATTGGCATCGCAACGACATTTATCATCAGGGAGGTCAGTGATGACGCCCTGGCCCCGGCCACTCTGAAGCAGGCCGTCATCGATCCGTTCGTGGAGTTTTTTTCACGCGACGGGATCATGGCAGGTCTGGCGATCCTGGCGTTCATGTTTCTTTACAAGCTCGGCGACAATATGGCGACCGCGCTGGCGACGCCGTTTTACCTGGACATGGGTTTCAGCCGCACCGAAATCGGTTCGATTGCAAAGATTGCCGCATTGTGGTCCTCCATTGCCGGGGGTATTTTGGGCGGAATGATTATGCTGAAGCTGAGTATCAACAGGGCGCTTTGGGTCTTCGGCTTCGTGCAGATGGTCACCATCCTCGGCTATGTCTGGCTGAGCACGGTTGGCCATCACCCGCTGGGTCTGTTTTTCGTGGTCAGTGGTGAATACCTTGGCGTGGGTCTCGGTGCCATTGCGCTGACCGCGTATATGGCGCGGGAGACCAGCAAGGCCTTCACCGCGACGCAGTTTGCGCTGTTCAGCAGTTTTATTGCGATACCGAGGACCTTCGCCAATGCCTCGACCGGTTTCATCATCGAGGCGGTGGGGTATACGCAGTTTTTTATCCTGTGCACCGTGGTGGCGATTCCCGGGTTATTGCTGCTGATCAAGGTCGCCCCGTGGAATGAGCGCAGATCGTAACAGTCATCAGAAAATTTCGGGTTCACTGCTGTCCCTGAGTTGCTCATGCTCAATTTTGGACTTTGATTCTCCTTCGGTGTGGGCGCCAAGGCCATGCAATGGCTTACTTCAGGACACGTCGTGAACCCATCCATGGGGACTCGGTCGCGACATCCATGTCGCTCACGGTCCTGAAGTAAGCCATTGCACACCCTCGACGCTGCGCCAAATCACAGGTCAATGGTTTCTAACAGATTTGCACGGCGGTTGATGGGTGCTGGGGTGGGGGGGTAGTTTCAGGACCGCACGAGGCAGGATGCCGAGTACGAGCGTCACAGGGATGTGCTTGGCCGCTCTAGCGCATCCCTGCGCCCGCGGCATACCGTTCATCCTGAACATAAGCGCGTCCTGGTAATAACTACCCGCCCCAGCGTCCTTTATCCGGGTTAAGCGGGGCAGGGGTAGACCCAGTCCCCGCTTAAAGACTCAGCCATTGCAGATCGCTGGCTGGGTTCGATGGCAGGATCTGGTACAGCCATCCCCTGAAGTAGGGATCTTTATCGACCAGCGAAGGGGTCGATTTGGCCTGGGCATTGACCTCGAGAATCCTGCCGCTCAACGGGCACATGATATTGTGTAGAGAACCGTCCGGTGATGTCATTTCCGCACAGGGGATCCCCTGCAAAAGGTCTTCACCGGGCAGCGACAATTCGAACCCCTTGACACCTTCCGCCGCCCTCAGGAACAGATCGCTTACACCGATCCTTGCCGTTCCCTTGTCCTCCATGACGGCCCAACTGACATACCCCAGCTTGTAGTAGTTGGTGGGACAGGGAACGAAATCCATGGCACCGCTTCTGGGCAGGCTGGCCGATTCGGCCTCGTTCAGCAACATGCCGCAGCGCAGACTGCGTCTGATCACCGTCAGCAGTTCATCGGCGGTGAACGGTTTCGGGATGTAGTCCACGGCACCCGTCGCGGTCAGGCTTTTGACCGCGTTCTCGACGGTCGAATACCCGGTCATCATTATCACGGGGGTATGAATACCCCGACTTGAAAGTTCCTCCAGAAACTGGAAGCCATTAAGTTCGGGCATCATGATGTCGCAGAGTATCAGGCGGAACTCGCCATTAGCCAGGCATGCCAAAGCCTCCGCAGCATGATTGGCCGGCGTTGCGGTCATGCCTTCGGCGCCGCATACCTTTACCACAACACGCGTGACCATCGGTTCGTCGTCGATGACGAGTATGTCCTGGATCTGTTTCATGGCCCGACCGGAATCCGGATGATGAACGACGTACCCTTGCCAAGCTCACTTTCAACCGAGATGGTGCCGTTGTGATTGTCGATGATGCCCCATGTTACAGCCAGACCGAGACCCGTTCCCTTCTGGCCTTTTGTCGTCGCAAATGGCTCGAAGAGTTTTGGCAGCTGCTCCTCAGGTATTCCGCAGCCGTCGTCTGTCACGCGGACTTCGATGTATTCATCATTCCATGAGGAATCGACCTGTTCCCAGCGGTGCCAGCCACAGCCCTCTTTCAGACAGCCCTGCACGAGTCCTTTCATCGGCACTTCAAAAGCGTAGATCGGCATACCGCAATCCGGGCAGAGCTCACCGTCGGCGATCAGCGAGGCTGAACAATCCGGACACATGAGTTCGACTTCTGCATCGAATTTGGGCATGCCGTTCAACTCATGCTCGTTCGAACCATACATCGGGTTCAGATGGATGAGTCCGGTCTGTTTCTTTTTGCGGTAACGCATACTGATGGCGGGTTTGCCATCGATCTGGATTTTTCTGTCGACGAGATCATGCCGTTTGCGGCACAGGGCGCGTTTGATCTGGAGGATGCCGGCGGGACTGAGGCTGATCACCTTGCTGGTGATTCTGATGGAGCCCCTGTTCTCGCCAATGGCGTCCGAGGCGTTGACCATCAGGTTGATGAAAACCTGCTGGATCTGGTTGGCGTCCACCGTCGCGTTGGGCAGTGTCGGGTCCAGTTCCATGATCAGATCAACCTGTCGGGAGGCGAGTTGATTCTCGATCACTTTTGCAGCACGGCTGATGATTTCATTGATGTCCGCCTTGCGTTTCTTTGGCACGGTCTGGCGGGCGAAATCCAGAAGGCTCTTGACGATCTCACGGCAGCGGATGGTTTCCGAGACGATGACCTGAAGATCTTCACGGGTCTCGGCCTGGCCCAGTGAGCGTTTCAACAGGTAGCTGCTGTTGGTGAGAACGGCAGTCAGCGGATTATTGATCTCGTGTGCCACGCCCGCTGCCAGTCTGCCGAGGGAAGCGAGCTTGTCCGACTGGAACAATTGCAGACGGGCATCGGCGAGACTGTCCGTCATATTGTTGAATGAATTGGCCAGCATCCCCAGCTCATCTTCGCTCTTGACCGCGACACGGTAACCAAGATTGCCACTGGCCACATGTTTAATACCCGTGAGCAGTTCGCGGATGGGTCGATCGATCCACCATCGAACCATGAAGCCGACAATAATACTCAGGATGAGTATGGCGCTGAAGGCCAGTACGGCCATCGCCACCTGGCTGCGGCGGATGTTTTTGTCCACTTCCGTGAGCGGAATGGTGACGTCCAGCACTCCGAGTACGGTCTGGGTGCTGGGATGTGCATGACAGTCCGCCGTCCAGCAGCTTGGGGAGTTGTAGATCGGGTTGATGATGCCGAGCAGACGCGGTGAGTTATCAGAGGGACGGAAAACCCGCGAGCGTTCCTTTTGATCGAGCCGTTCGAGGGGCTTGCCCGCCGAATGGCAGCGGTAACAACTCTCGGCATTCTTGTCGACCATGGTGCCGATCTCATCCGGGTCGGACGAATAGATAATCGTTCCCGACTTGTTGAATACCCGGATACGATCGATGCTCTCCTGGTTGCCGATGCGGTGGATGCTCTCGTGGATCCGGTCCCGGTCGTTGTGCAGCATGTCGTATTCGGTGTCTGACTTGACCGCTTCGCTGAGCTGATTTGCGTGTCTTTCCACCTCGGTCAACAGGCTCTTCTTCTCCGACTGGATATTGAAAAACGCAAATATGCCGATCGCGATGAGAATCGTCAGTACTACACCGAAGGTCAGTTTGAGACCGATTTTGTTATTCAGCATACGTCACCCGTATGGGTGATTACCTGTCCGATTTCTTACGCTTTTTTGGCGCTGGCGAAAGGTAACGAATCAGGTAGATGAATAGCAACCAAAAGCACAACAAGAGCAGGTACTCAAGACCTTTTGTTGCAAAAATATTAACGTATGTAATTGAATCCATGTTCTTTTCCCTGCATTAGTGATGCTGGCGACTCGAGTTTAGCACCGGCATGCGTGTGACAACCCAGCGGAATATCCAGAATTGAACGCAGATCACCGTCATCGACACGATAAATTCCTGCCAGGATGGGAAGTAACGCGTATCCGAATACCAATTGAAACAGATAATGGAGATGTTGAGCCGGTTGAGCACGATGCCTATCAAGGCCATGGCAGCGGCAATCTTGATGATCTTCAAATGTTTGTGCTTGAAGCCAAAGGCAAACATCAGTGCCGGAACCAGTACAAATCCGATCACTTCAACCAGGTACCACAAGCCGAAGCCATCGGAGAGTAAGGCCCACTGCTTTTCATGAATAAAAAGCAGTGCTTTAAAGAAATAGTAGACAAACATGGTTATGGCCGCACCTTTTGCCAGTCCCAGAACGATATCGTCGAACGAACGGTCACTGCCGGGGGGGAGCAGGTTTTTAAATACCTTGTGACCTATGGTTCCTTCCATAATGATCATGGCCAGGCCGGCATAGACACTGGAGACAAAGAACAGGATCGGTATGAACTCCGAGTACCACAGTGGATGTATCTTGGTTTTGGCCATCAGGTACAAGGCGCCGAGACCTGATTGATGCAGCAGTGACAGGGTGATACCCAGAATGACCGTAGCGAGGGTCAGGCCTGCGAGAAACTTTCGCGCCTTCTCCCAATGCATCCACTCCGCGACAGCGGGGGAAAACTCGACAAATGCTGCGATCATGTAAATCAGGAAATGCCAGCAGATCAGGAACAGGATGGAACTGAATCCAAACGAGTTACCAATATAGGGATTGTAGCCATACCACGGACGGCCCAGGTCGAGCAGCAGGGCGCCGGCATAAAATGTATAGGCCATGAATCCGTTCAATACGGTGATGCGCACGATCGAGTGGTACTTGTTTACCCCAAGCACATACACCACGAAAGTGATCACGTAAGCACCGCCGGCAAGGGCGACGCCGGTGACGACGTTCAAACCCTTCCACAGGCCCCAGGGAACTTCCTGGCTGTAGTTCGTCACCGATCCGAGTCCGTAGACGAAGCGGAAATACAGGATTATCACCCCGGTGATAATGATTGGAATCGAGATGACATTGAATGGTGTGAGCCATGGCCCGCGGGGCTTCATTTCCTGTATCAGGAACCTGAAGAAATTTCCAAATGAGTCGTAAACAGCGGCTTCTCTATTCATGATTCGCCCCTTTGTCTTCAAGTTCAAATTCTCCCTCTACGGGCGGTTTGTTGTTGGACGCCAGCGCGTTCAGCCCCAACAGAAAAGCCGGCGCGCCAAACAGGACCATCGGGACGCTGTAGAGGAATTCTTTGGTATATTCCGGATAGGCGGTGTTTCCGACATCGGTCGGAAATCCAATCTGATCGAAGGGCACCGCAGAAAGATAGATATAGCCGGTACCTCCGACTTCGGTCTCACCATAAATATGATGGACGTATTTATCCGGGTGGCTGTATATACGGTGCCTGGCGATTTCCAGGTTTTTCACCCGCGTGCCAAAGCTCAAAGCATCGTTAGGGCAGGCTGCAACGCAGGCGGGTTTTTCGCCTTCCTCCAGGCGTTCGAAACACATGGTGCATTTCTGAACTTTCGGGTTCCAATCATTGAACTCGTACTTCACCATGTTGAACGGGCACGAGATCATGCAATAGCGGCAGCCGATACACTTGTTGCCCCTCCAGATCGTCGGCCCTATTTCGGTTTGCTTCATGGCCTCCGTAGGACAGGCGGTTGAACAGGCGGCCTGGTAACAGTGCATGCATTGTGATTTGACAAAAACGTCGCCTTTTTCGGTCTCGTATTTATTGACGATCATCCATTGCTTTTCGCTAGTCTTGCGATGCTCCTCGAGCGCCCCGTCGTTGAGGACGTCCGGGACAAACAGATCGTGTACGACCCCACAGGCAACTTCACACGCCCGGCAACCAATACAGCGGGTGGTGTCGACCAGAATACCGACAAACTCCTCGGGGTTCTGTTTTTCCTGGGCATTGAGTGTCTTGCCCGCGACGGTGGTCCCGGCAACGAGCACTGACGTTTTTAGAAAACCTCGCCTATCCATGATGTCTCCTTAACCCCTGCTGGGTCTGAAACCTTTTCAGGGCATATAATTTCAAAAAAATCATTATTTCTGTTCTTTCACATGACAATCGCTGCAGCCTTCGCTGGCCTGGACGCCGGTGCCGGATGTATGGCATTTCCAGCAGCTTTTATGAATGACCACTTTCGAACTGAGTGTTTCATCCGCGACATTTTCCAGGTTGGTGTGATGGCAATCAGAGCACTTGTAATATTGGTTGCTCATATCCGATTTCGGATCGTGGCATATCTGGCATTTGATCCAGGATGAGTCCAGGTATTCCGGGTGTGGGGTGTCCAGCTCACCGGCATGGATCTGGTGGTGACACTGCGAGCAATCGATCTCAAGTTCTACTGCGTGCATTTTGTGCGGGAACAGGACGTTGCCGACGGATGATGTGAATGTCACTTTGTCCGGCATGTTGGTTTCGGCTATCGGGCTTCCTGATTTTGTTTCTGCCTTTCCCGGTATCGGATGGGCGATTTCGGCCCAACGCTGGTCGAAATCAAAACCTTTGAAGGTCGGGCTTTCGGCGTTATGACAGCGGCCACACGCTTTGGCACTCCGGTCAGACTCTAGCCCGGCGGCCCTGGCGGCCACCGGGTCTTTCATGATGTTCCCCGGCTTATAGTCGGAACCGGGACCGTGACAGGATTCACAGCCCACACCTTCGCTGTCGGCGTATTTGCCTTTCTCGCTGACCAATACGCCGTCGCCCAGAAACACCCGGGTGGTATGGCACTTCAGGCAAGCCGGCTCTTTTTGCGGGTCACCAAGACCCTTGTCGGCGGCGATCTTTGCGGATGCTTCCGATGCCAGGATGTCGAAAGCCCTGGCGTGAGCCGATTCGGTCCAGATTGTCCATTGGTCACCAGTCTTGGCCTTGTGACAGGATTTGCAACTGGGGGCTCCGACTATTTCAGGCGCCGCGACCGCAGCCTGCGTTGGAACCAGGAGAGAAAAGACAAATAAAAACAAGCAAGCTATAGAAACGTGAAATTTATGCATAACTGCCTCACCGGGTGTTCAATAGTGACGGAACCAGGAATTGATTCTAATAATCAGCTTTGCAGAAAAGGCTTCGAAAAGCCCATCAGAAGGTGTTTGTATTCATCGTTCTTGCGCTTCTCGCCTTCTTCCGTTTCGCTCGATTCCACCATGGCGGTGGCCTCGATGAATTTTTCTGCAAGCACCTGGTACCTGCTGATTTCCTGTTGATACCAATCGACCGAATCACGGCCGATTTTCAGATCCTGCAGTTCGTCTGCAAGATTTGATGGCTCCATTGCGCACATCCAGCTCAGTTGAAATGGCTTGATCGCCAACCACTCGGGGTGCTCGGTATGCTCTGAATTGACAAAGGTAATTTTTCCACTCAGGGGCGAAGGAATATCCAGGCTGAAATCGGCATACTTGATGGAAAATAGCGGTTTACCTTTTTCGATTACCTGTCCTGCCTGTGGCAGTTCGACCTGGTCAACCCTGTCAAAGATTTTCCTGATCAGGTCATCCGGTCCGATCCGGACCATGCCGTTCATCTCGATTTTTGCCCACGCATGCTGAGGAGAGACAAAAACCCCCGCCGGGACATTCAATTCATACTTGGAGCTGGATTCATGGGTGCCGGGTTTGATCAGACGGACCTTGTGGCGCATCTGTTTTTCGAGATTGTCCTGCCGCTTTATCAGCGCGGTCTTCAGGAACCCGAGCAATTCGTCTTCGGTGAATGGTTTTTCAACGTACGCCATCGCGCCGAACTTCACGGTTTCCACCGCGGTTTCTATCGATGCATAACCGGTTATGACGATGACATCGATATCGGGACGCAGATGCTTGACGGCCTTGGTCAATTCAACCCCGTCCATCCCCGGCATCTTCAGATCGGTGAAAACAAAATCGTAGTCATTTTTTCGAATGAGTCCCAATGCCTCGGAACCCTTTTCCACCGTGTCGATACTGTAACCGGCCAGAACCAGTATTTTTCGAAAACTGCTGAGGATGATCTCTTCATCATCCACGGCCAGTATCCGGGCCTTTGGATCGTTCAGTTCAACGCGCTTTAGTGACGGTGCTTCTTCACTCACGTCCAGCTGCAAACCGGTATCCAGTGCGTGTTCCCTTTCCTTTTTCATACGTGACTCAGTGATCCTTTTCATGAGCACGCGAAGCACAAAGTCAACTACGATAAATGCGATGATCGTGGTGACTACAATTAGAGCGACAATCATGGTACTAATCCTCCGAAGAGCTGAGAAAGTGGTGCCTGCCATCCCGGCAGACCCCGGAGTTCGGGATGGGTGACGCGGTGGCGGACCCGTCGGGACGCGCAAGTGTCACCTCGAAAAATTTGATGAAAGTTTTTTGGAAACGGCCCCCGTGTGAAACCTGTTTTTCCAAATGGCAAATTCTGTGTACTGGCAGGAACGGTTTTTTCAGATACAACGATTTTGGCTGTCTGAGTGACTACAGAAGTGATTACAGATATCGGTACAGCTAACGCCAAAACTATCAAACTAACACCTCTCCCGCTCATGTCGGGAAGTCGGCCAATTCGGCAAGTTATTTTTATAACCCAATCGCACACTACGCCTCGGTCAAGGTGCTCGTAATGATCTAGATCAAGTAAATCAGAATTGGTATTCCGGGCCGGGCGGCCAAATTATGAATGAATCTTTATTCATTTATAAAACATTGATATTTAACATTTATTTTTATGTTTATAAAAACCTTTTTAAGCACATTGGACGAGCAATTTTAATGCATGTCGAATGACCTGATTTACCTTTGGTTCCAGGGGCCGGCGAATCGGGAACTGATGCCTTTCCGAAAAGGTTCAGGCGTTTGGCAAAAGTTTGAAACAGGGGTAAAAACGGTGTGTGTGGTTAACGCATCTCCACCACCCGGAAACCAAAGGGAAGGATGGCAAGCCGGGTCATTTTCAGATGTTGGACTGCAAATGGCAGCCCGATGATGGTGATGGCAAAACATGCTGCGAGGATAAGGTGCAATATGGCCAGATGCAGACCCGCAAAAAGTATCCAGATGATATTCATGATGACTGAAACGCAGCCGCCCGGTGGTTCAGTTTCGCGGATTTCCTGGCCAAAAGGCGCCAGGCCCAAAATGGATAATTTGAAGCACTGGATTCCGAACGGAATGCCGATGATAGTGATACACAACACCACGCCGCCAAAGACATAGGCGAACGTGACAAGGAAACCGCCAAAGACAAACCAGAGGATGTTGAGTAGCAATGACACCATTCAATTATATATGAGTGACTGCCGGTTCGTGTATCTCACCCAGCAATACGGGGTGTTTCGCACCGGTGATGGCTGTGGTGTCCTGCGGGTGTCCATATAACCTTTCGCGTGCCAGCCAGGCGAATAACAAGCCCTCCACCCAGTCCGGGTCGCGACCGTAGCTGGCGGTCGATTCAACTGCAACGCCGGGCAAGGCCGCAGCAATCCTTGCGAGCAGGTATTTATTATGTACGCCGCCGCCGCACACCAGCACCCGGTCCGGCTGAGCAGCTTTTGCAAGGCTGCGGGCTATGCCTTGCGCGCTTAACTCCGCCAGCGTGGCTTGCACATCGACCGCCGCCAGCTGGGATTGGCCCAACATCCGTTCAAGCCAGACCATGTTGAAATACTCAAGCCCGGTGCTCTTGGGCGGCGACTGGCTGAAATAAGGGTCCGCCAGCATACGCTTTAACAATTCGGTATCGGTTTTGCCTTTTGCCGCCCAGCGGCCACCGTCGTCGTAATCTTTCTGCATTTGCAGACTGATCCATCCATCCATCAGGCAATTGCCGGGGCCGCAATCAAAGCCCGACACGCCGCCTCCGGCAGGTAACAGTGTGAGGTTGGCTATTCCTCCCAGATTCAGAATCGCGCGGTTTTCAGAATCGCTGCGGAACAGATCGTGGTGCAACAGCGGCGCCAGTGGTGCGCCCTGGCCACCCGCCTTTACATCCGCGCTGCGAAAATCGTTGATCACCGTGGTACCCGTATTCCTGGCGATCAGATCACCTCTCCCCAGTTGGATGGATTCCGGTGTTTCACCCCAGGGCTGATGCCAGACATTTTGTCCGTGCGAGCCAATGGCCCGTATATCACGCATTTCCAGGCCGGCTTCGCGAACCAGGTTTTGCGCGACGCGAGCAAAGAAATAAGCGAGGTTTTCGTCCAGAAGCCTGGCGGACCCCGGGGGATGGGGGCGAGCCGGTTTCGAGCAGTTGCTTCAGAGTCTGCCGGATCGCCGGCGGGTAAGGCGTGCACTGGGCATGCAATATATCCATTGATCCCTGGTCGAAATTGACCAGCACGGCATCGACACCATCACGGCTGGTGCCCGATAGTATGCCGACGATCAGTTCATCCGTCACGGATTGGCCGCAGTAGTGGCATACATCGATGCGGACTCAAGCCGGCTCAGTTGCGACAGAATCGGCCCCGTCATCAGTTTGAATTCGGTCAGCTGTGTTGGGCCCAGGGGGTCCGCCTTGGGCAGGGCAACCGTGCGCGGATTGCGGTGTACACCGTTGACCAGGAATTCATAATGCAGGTGAGGGGCCTGCGCCAGGCCCGTGGCTCCCACGTAGCCGATGACCTGCCCCTGCTTGACCCGCTGGCCCTGTTTGACGGTTCGCTTGGTGAAGTGCAGGTATTTCGTCACGATGTTGTTTGCGTGCTGGATAAACACGTGGTGGCCATTGAACTGGTTGTAGTCCGAACGGATCACCTTGCCATCACCCGCGGCGTAAACCGGCGTGCCTTTGGGCGCCCTGTAATCGATACCGTTGTGGGCCTTGATGCGTTTCAATATCGGGTGAAAACGCTTTGGATTGAAGTTGGAGCTGATATAGGAAAAATTCAGCGGTGCACGCAGGAACGCTTTGCGCATGTTGCGCCCGTCCGGTGCAAAGTACTGGGCCTGTCCGTCGACATCAAAGCGCAATGCCTGGAACTTTTCCCCCTGGTTAATAAAAGTGGCACCGATAATTTCGCCGTCACGCAGGAAGCTGCCATCCCTGTAGACCTTTTCATAGAGCAGGTAAAAGCGGTCACCTTCACGAATATCAAGGACAAAATCGATATCCCATCCGAACAGGTTCGCCAGTTTCATGACCATGCCATCGCTGAGACCGGCCTTCTTGCCGGCGAGAAACAGGGATGAAGTGATGGTGCCGCTGGTTTCGGTGATTTCCGTCATCAGTTCACGCGCTTCGAGACTCGCCGACGCCTGTTGTCCGGTCGTAATCGACGATCAGGTAATTGCCTTCTTCGATGGCATAACGCATGCGTTTGAGTGAGCCATCCTCATAACGCTGGAATTCGAACAGGTCACCCGGGCGAATGTTTTTCAGTTGCCTGGTTTCCGCGTTGATGGACATGATGTCGTGCAGCGTGCCTGCACCGAAACCCTGCTGACGAAAAATAGCATCCAGCGATTGTCCGGGGCGGACGCTAACGGATTCCCAGTGTTCGGGTTCGGCGGTTGCTGCCGATCCGCTGTCTGTGAGTTGTGCTGTCAGGCGCGGGTAGCTGCAGAGTTCGAGCCGGTCAGGCAGGTTAAGATCGACCTTGATATTGCCCGTGACGGCTTTTTCACGACTTTCAAGTCCCGCCCAGGGCAAAGCCGAAGGCGATGAGAGTCAAGCCAAACAGTAACAACCGGGTCCGGGTAATTCTGAAATGAAACTGCGGCACATATTCCGCTCAGCACGGAAAGTATTTTCTTATTTTTCATGCTGCATATAGACCATCATTTGGAGTCAGGCGTTCAGGCAGCGCCAAAGATACCACACAGGTGAAGTTCGGAGTGTGAATTTACCGTATTCATGGTGCATTATAAAAAGTTTGGGGTAGTGGCTGGCTGAACAAGGCAATACAATGCCACTTCTTTACTTTCATAGCATAAAAACAGGCAGATACACGGACCGATATATGACAGATGTGAAACAGGCCCTCGCATCTGATCGCGAGGGGTACAGAAGAAATCATCAAGGTCGAAGACCTGCAAAAAAAACTGGAATCGGGGAAAACCCTGCGCATCAAGGTTGGATTCGACCCGACCGCGCCCGATTTGCATCTTGGTCATACCGTGATCATCAATAAAATGCGCCAGTTTCAGGACCTCGGGCACGAGGTGACCTTCCTGATCGGTGATTTCACCGGCATGATCGGCGACCCGACGGGTAAAAATGTCACCCGCAAACCGCTCACCAGGGAGGAAGTCAGGGAAAATGCCGAGACCTATGCGACACAGGTGTTCAAGGTACTCGACCGGGAAAAGACCAAAATCCGTTTCAATTCGGAATGGATGAACGAACTTGGCTCGGAAGGAATGATCCGGCTCGCGGCAAAATACACCCTCGCCCGCATGCTGGAGCGGGACGATTTCGAGAACCGTTATCGCAGCGGCCAGCCCATCGGCATGCACGAACTGCTTTACCCGCTGGCGCAGGGCTACGACTCGGTGATGCTGAAAACCGATGTGGAAATGGGCGGCACGGACCAGAAATTCAATTTGCTGGTCGGACGGCACCTGCAGCAGCACTATGACCAGGAGCCGCAGGTGATCATCACGCTGCCGTTGCTGGAGGGTCTCGACGGCGTGCAGAAAATGTCCAAGTCGCTGCACAACTATGTGGGCATTACCGAGGCGCCGGATGAAATGTTCGGCAAGCTGATGTCGATCTCGGATGACATGATGTGGCGCTATTTTGATCTGCTGAGCTTCAAGGGCAATGACGAACTGGCGGCGCTGAAACAGCAGGCTGCAGACGGCGCAAACCCGAGGGACATCAAGTTCCTGCTGTGCGAGGAAATCGTCGAACGTTTCCACGACCGTGAGGCAGCCGATCACCGCCCGTGAGACTTTTATTGCCCGTTTTCAGCGGTGGTGCGATGCCCGATGACATTCCGGAAAAAACACTCGACAGCGGCGGGCAGGGCATCGGTATTGCCGCCGCACTGACACAATGCGGATTGACTTCAAGCAATTCCGAAGCCTTCCGCCTGATTCAAGCAGGGTGGCGTGCGTATCGACGGTGAGAAGGTCAGCGACCGCTCACTGCAACTCCAAACCGGTTTCATTGGCATCCTGCAGGTGGGCAAACTCAAGTTTTGCAAAGCCCATGTCGAATGAAGCAACCATTGACACCCGCCGAGTTACTCGAACTGCGCAACCGTCTGGATGACATAGACAGCGGTATCGTCGACCTGATCGCCGAGCGCCAGGCGGTGGTGACGACGATCGCCGAGCACAAGCTGAAAACCGGGCTGCCGTTACGTCATTACGAACGCGAACGCGAGGTCATTGAACGCGGTGTCGCACGTGCGGAAAGCCTCGGTCTATCAGGTTCGGTCGCACGCGACATACTGCAGACCCTGATCCATCACTCGCTCAGCAACCAGGAAACCCACAAGCTGGTGCATTCCGGCCATGGCCTGGGACGGCGCGCGCTGGTGATCGGCGGTCTCGGCCGCATGGGTGAATGGATGTCCCGCTACCTGGACATGGTCGGCTACGGTGTTGATGTCGCCGACCGGGTGGATCGGGAGACGCCATTTGGCCGGGTGGATGACTGGGAAGCCCGGGTGCATGACTACGACCTGATCGTAGTGGCCGTGCCGCTGAGACCCAGCAACGACATACTGCTGCGCCTGGCGGAATTGAAACCCGAATGCCTGGTGTTCGATATCGGCTCACTGAAGAGCCCGATGCGTGAAGGCCTGGATGCGATGCGCAGGAACGGCTGTCGCGTGTGCTCCGTTCACCCGATGTTCGGCCCCAATGAGATCGGTCTTTCCGGGCGTCACATCCTGTTCGTCAATGTCGGCAACCAGCAGGCGATTGCCGAAGCCCGTGCGCTGTTTGCACATACCGCTGCTGATTGTGTCGAATTGAGTCTCGAGGAGCACGATGAGGTGATGGCATGGGTACTGGGACTGTCGCACCTGGTCAATATCGCATTTGCCGGTGCCCTGGCCCAAAGCGGTGAAAAAGTGCCGTTGCTGAAACAGATTTCCTCTTCGACCTTCAATGCCCAATTGAAAGTGGCGACACAGGTCGTATCCGAGAACCCTCACCTTTATTACGAAATCCAGCAGGGAAATGTCAATACTGCGGAAGTGAGCGAGCAGTTTCGAAAGGTGCTGGACGAACTCGTGACGGCGGTTGCCAGCTCTGACGAGGCGGTTTTTACACGTCACATGAGCGCTGCGAGGCAGCGTCTTTCGGGTGATGAAAACAAGTCTGGCAACGGGCCAAAGTGAAACAGCTTGCCGATATCGACTGGAGTAACTGGCAGGCCAGCGATCCCGCGACGCTGGTGTTTGTCATCAGGGATGAAAAAATACTGCTGATCGACAAGAAAACCGGCTTTGGCAAGGGCAAGGTCAACGGGCCAGGTGGCAAGGTTGAGCCGGGTGAAAGCCCGGAAGCATGTGCTGTACGGGAATGCCACGAAGAGCTGGGGATCACTGTTTCAGATCTCCGCTATTGTGGCCAGCATCGCTTCCAGTTCGTCGATGGGTATTCGCTGCTCGTGTGGGTATACAGCAGCGAGGTGTTTGCAGGCGTACCGACCGAAACGGTCGAGGCGAAGCCGCTCTGGTTTCCGCTGGACAGCATTCCCTATGAGCGGATGTGGGAAGACGACCATTTATGGCTGCCCATGGTGTTACGCGGTGAACGATTCCAGGGCCGGTGGTTGTTCGATGGCGACAGGATGCTCGATTACGAGTTGTTGCCGGACAGTTGATCCATTGTAGCCCGGAGTTCATACCGATTTTTTTGCCTCGAACGTCAACGATCGGACGCGCCAGAGGACTTTTCCAGGAGAATATAAAAATGAAAACCAGAATGCCAGTCTTGTACCTCGTATATACAACTTTGAGCCTGTCGCTGATAATGACCAACGTGTTTGCGGATCAGCTGACAATGGAAGAACAGGCCACACAAATCACCCACAAATACCTGCTGACCGACACGCATATCGACGTGCCTTATCGTCTGCACAAAGGCTGGGTCGATGTTACGGTTTCGGCACCAGACGGCCAGTTTGATTATCCGCGGGCCGTGCAGGGCGGACTGGATCTGCCGTTCATGTCCATTTACACACCGGCTGAAATGGAAAAGGAAGGCGGCAGTTTTGAACTGGCCAACCAGCTGATCGATTCGGTCGAAGCGATCGCTGCGCGGGCGCCGGAAAAGTTTATGCTGGTCTATTCGGTGGCCGACGCAAAAAAGGCCAGGGAAAGTGGCCGGATCGGTCTGGCCATGGGTATGGAGAACGGCTCGCCCATCGATCACAAGATTGAAAATGTCCAGTTCTTCGCCAACCGCGGCATTCGCTACATCACCCTTACACACGCTCTGAGTAACCAGATTTGCGATTCATCCTACGATCAAAACCATCCATGGGGCGGCTTGAGCCCGTTTGGAAGAGAGGTGATCAGCGAGATGAACCGGCTTGGCATCATGGTGGATATTTCCCATGTGTCGGATGATGCGTTCTGGCAGACCCTGGAGGTCACAAAAGTACCGGTGATCGCGTCGCATTCATCCGCGCGCTTTTTCACACCCGGTTTTGAACGCAACATGAGTGATGAAATGATCATCGCGCTGGCCAAGGGTGGCGGGGTTATCCAGATCAACTGGGGTTCGTCTTTCCTGACCGCGAAGGCCAACGAGTATTCGAAAGAAATGCATGAAGCGGAGAAAGCCTGGCTGAAGGAAAACGGCTTTGCAGAGGAAGGGCCTGAAGCCAAACAATTCGCCAGCGACTACCGCGAAAAACAACCGTTTCCCTACGCTACGCTGGCCGAAGTCGTGGATCATTTTGACCACGTCATCAAGCTCGTGGGTGTCGATCACGTTGGCATCGGCTCTGATTTCGATGGTGTCGGCGACAGCCTGCCGATCGGTCTGAAAGATGTATCTGACTATCCCAACCTGGTCGCGGAGTTCCTGCGCCGGGGTTATTCAGAAAGTGACATCGCCAAGATCATGGGCAGCAACCTGTTGCGCGTCTGGGCCGAGGTCGAGGCGTACGCGCTAAACAGCAAGGGTTGACCATGCCCGGGCCGGCAGGGTCTCAGGAAGTGAGTTTGCGTTCGTCGAGACCGATACTGCGCGCGATGATCTCTTTCATGATCTCGGAACTGCCGGCATAGATACGTGACACGCGGGCATCGGTGAACATGTGGGAGATCCGGTATTCGCTCATGTAACCCGCACCGCCGTGCAACTGGACACAGTTGTCCATCACCGTTGATTCCAGCTCACTGGCAAAAAGCTTGGCCTCGGCGGCCAGTTCCGCACTCAATTCACCCTGGTTGTGCAACAGTACGCACTGGTCGATAAAGGTCTGCAGAACATCCAGCGAGGTACGCATCTCCGCCATCTTGAAACGGCTGTTCTGAAACGCACCGATGGGTTTGCCGAATGCCTTGCGCTCGAGGATGTAATCCATGGTCAGATCAAAGGCGACCTGTCCGTGTGCAACCTCCTGGCAGGCGCTGATCAGGCGTTCCTCGGCGAGATGGTGCATCAGGTTATAAAACCCTTTTTCGGGGTCCCCCAGGACGTTTTCCGCCGGAACCCGCACGTTTTCGAAAAACAGCTCAGCCGTGTCCTGGGCTTTCAGACCCATTTTTTTCAGGTTGCGGCCACGGCTGAAGCCCGGCATGTCGCTTTCCACCACAAACAGACCGATACCGTGCGGCTTGTCCGGCACCGTCCTCGCTGCAACCACGAATGCGCCGCCGTTGATACCGTTGGAAATATAGGTCTTGGAGCCGTTCAGTATCCAGCCTTCGCCATCCCGGGTGGCACGGGACTTGATCCCCGCCAGGTCGCTGCCGGCATTGGGTTCGGTCATTGCGATACCGAGGATGGTCTCTCCGTTGATACATTTGGGCAGCAGGCGCGCTTTGAGCTGCTCACTGCCAAGATCCCCGATGTAGGGCCCGACCAGGCGACTGTGCAAGGTCAGGAACAGGCTGATATCACCGTGACGGATGGTTTCTTCAATGACGATCTGCTCAAAACGGAAATCCTCGATGCCCGCGCCGCCATACTTCTCATCGGCCCACATGCACAGCAAACCCTGCTCGCCTGCCTTTTGAAAAGCGGCCGGATCACAACATCCGTTTTCGCGCCATTGTTCAACATTGGGTTCAATTTCCGACTGCATAAAACGACGTACACTGTCGCGGAACATTTCATGGTCTTCATCGAATATCAGGCGTTTCATGGTGGGTGTTTTCCTTGCTTTTAAGGCAATGATTAGAGTATCAAAAAATGGCTATCTTCAGCACAGTTATCGTTCGCATTTTTAATATCTGTTCTCAAGTAGGGACCCATTGGTGAATGGCCGTACATTGCCCAATCCTGGAAATTGACTTGCTATCTGTGTGGGCGCCAAGGCCATGCAGTACCTTACTTCAGGACTCGCTGTGAACCATCCATGGGCGCTCGATACTCGGCTTCCTGCCTCGTACGGTCCTGAAGTAAGGTACTGCATACCCTCGACGCTGTGCAAAATCATCGGCCAATGGTTTCTGACGGATTTGCACGGCGCTTGACGGACGCTGGGGCTGGTAGTCCTTACCAGGACCGTACGAGGCAGGAAGCCGAGTCCGAGCGACACAGGATGTGCTTGAGCGCGTCCTGGTAAGGACTACCAGTCCCAGTGTCCCCACCGTACAGATGACAAGTAATGTGAGGAGATGTGTCAGTCGAGATCAGCCAAAAGCGCTTCGCGTATCTGAGGTTCGATGTCAGTGCTGAAGCGATAGGACTCGTGGCTTGAACCCATCTTCAACGCCGCACCCCCGCGCAGGGCGGTGATCATGTCCGGTTCCAGTTCAAAGCGCATGAAGTGCACCGCTGAAGTCTTCTCGGCATTGCTGCGCTCGAGGTCTTCGTTGGAGATTGCATAGACCGGGTCAAAACCCTCGACCTGGATCCACACCAGGTCCTCGATATTTTTGAGCAGCGCGAGTTGCCGTTTGCGCTCGTCGACGTCCTGGTATTCGAGCATCGCCGTTGCTTTCAGGTTATGGCCATCCGGGATCAGTGGGTTGTAAGCGTCGAGTTCCTCCTCGATGCCTGCGGATTCGAAAATCTTTTCGATACGCAACATTTCCTGGATCTGGTACTGGATCGTCAAACGGTCCTCGAAGTACAGGTTGAGGTGCGGGCCGATACCGACGCGGCGATTTGTTTTGTGTGCGATGACCTTGCTGCGGAAATCTTTTCGCTGTTGCGAATACTGTTCCAGGCTCATCAGGTCCGAACGTTTCAATCGTGCTGCCATAATCAGATTCCGTAGGCTTTTCTCAAAAGGGACAAGGGGTTGGTTTCAGCGTGTTTAAGATCCAGGCCGTCGGCAATCTGCGTGGCCGCCATGGGGCAGTCGGATACCAGGTAATCTGCTTCCATCTTTTGCGCGCGGGTGATAACCGGTTTGGCAATTTTCTGGGATTTGGCCCAGGTACTGTTGCGTACGCCGTAGGTTCCATCATGGCCGGAGCATCGTTCGATGGTGTTGATTTCCGTGCCTGGTATCAACGACAGGACTTCCCTGGTCTTGGGGCCGATATTCTGTACACGCTGGTGACAGGGTACGTGCCAGGCCACGGTACCCAACGGTTTTTGAAAATCTGTTTTAAACAATTCAGCTTTATGCCGGTGTAAAAGGTATTCAAACGGGTCAAAAATATGTCTTTTGACCTTCAGGACGTCTGCGTCATCCGGAAACATCAGCGGCAGTTCTTGTTTGAACATCAGTACGCAGGAAGGCACCGCAGCAACGATATCCCAGCCCTCATCGATCAGCTTGATCAACTGCGGGATATTCTTCCGGCGGTGTTTGTCGACCGTCTCGAGATCACCCTGTTCCAGCTTCGGCATGCCACAACAGGATTCCTTTTCCGTCAGCCTGACCGGTATGCCGTTGTGTTCAAATACGGCGACGAGGTCGGAACCGATACCCGGTTCATTGTAATTACAATAACAGGTGGCAAACAGGGTGACGCGTCCGCGTGTCGGACCTGCTTCAATGACCTGTGAGGCTTGTGGTTGATGGTTTTTGAGTCGTTTTTTGAGCGTGTCCCGGTGGAAATCGGGCAACTGGGCCTGCGGGATGGACATCCAGTAGTTTTGACGCCATTTTGCGTAGGGCCGGGCTGTTCTTGGCAGCATTCACGGTCTGGTTGATGACCGGAATACTCGCGATCTTGCCGGTCATGTCCGTATTGCTGATCAGCCTGTGGCTTATCTTGCGTTCACCTTTTTTGAACTGCAGGGCCTTGGCGCGCAGCATCAGGTGTGGAAAATCGACGTTCCACTCGTGTGGCGGCACGTAGGGGCACTTGACCTGGTAACACAGGTCACAGAGATAACATTCATCCACCACCTTCCAATAGTCCGTTTTCGCCACGCCATCGACTTCCATGGTCGTGGATTCGTCGACGAGGTCGAACAGGGTTGGAAAAGCGTCACACAGGGAAACACAACGCCGGCAACCGTGACAAATGTGAAAGACCCGCTCCAGTTCTTCAAACAGCAAGGGCTCAGCGTAGAATTCCGGCGCCTTCCAGTCCAGGGGGTGACGTGTTGGCGCTTCGAGACTGCCTTCACGTGGCGGTGAAGTATTCATCGTGGATGTCTCCGATTGTCATCACTTACCAGGAATAAAAAAAGGGGCGCAAAGGCGCCCCGTTCAATGACACTGTTGGGGCTGTCTAACAGGTCGTGATTATCCCAGATCGTCCAGGGCCTTCTGGAAACGATTGGCGTGGGAGCGTTCTGCCTTGCCAAGTGTTTCAAACCAGTCGGCAATTTCATCGAAGCCCTCTTCGCGTGCGGAACTTGCCATACCCGGATACATGTCGGTGTATTCGTGGGTTTCGCCGGCGATGGCCGCCTTGAGGTTATTGCCGGTGGTGCCAATCGGTAAACCGGTTGCCGGGTCGCCGGTCTCTTCAAGGTATTCAAGATGGCCGTGTGCGTGTCCGGTTTCGCCTTCTGCGGTTGAACGGAATACGGCGGCCACGTCATTGTAGCCTTCGATATCGGCCTTTTGTGCAAAGTAAAGATAACGTCTGTTCGCCTGGGACTCGCCGGCAAATGCGTCTTTCAGGTTTTGTTCGGTTTTGCTGCCTTTCAGTGACATGTTTACGTTCTCCATTTCATGTAGATAACAGGTATGGTTCTCATAAAGCATAGACCTGTTTTGCTATTGGGTGAAATTGTTTTTTGTGATCATTTCCATAGGCATTGCCAATGCTTTGAATTACTCAATCTATCCTGGTGCCAACTATCTTGGTGCCAAATGTGTGTTTAAGGTAGCATTGGCGTCAGGATCAACAGGATGGCTCGGCTATGTACAGACTGGTTTCTCTCGCAGTATTTCTATTTCTTACAATCGTTACGGCTGCGGTGGCTGGACTGTTTGTTGGTGGTGACTGGTATCTCGCCATGAGCAAGCCCTCCTGGAATCCTTCAGCGATGCTGTTGGCCTCGGTATGGGCAGTGTTGTACGTGCTGATGGCGGTTTCCGCCTGGATGGTATGGGACACCATGCGGGCTCTTGCGCGTGTTGCCCTGGGTTGGTGGGGATTGCAGTTGCTGTTGAACATCACCTGGTCATGGATGTTTTTTGGTTTGCACCGGGTCGGCTGGGCGCTGGGCGTCATCAGCCTGTGGCTTGTGGTGGTGGTCATCGTCATCAGGACATTCAGACCGGTTAAACTGGAGGCTTCCACCCTGATGATGCCGTTGGCCGCCTGGCTGATATTTGTGTGGGTACTGAACTTCTATCAGTGGCATCTCAATGGCGGTGGCCTGGGGTCAATATTTTAAGCAGCTGATTGCCCTGTAACCCCATCTTTACCACCTTTGGAGATTCCAGACACTATGATTACCAATGATGCAGTGCTGTTTGGCATTCTGGCCCTGATGCTGGGCGGGGTTTTCTATACCACGGCAAGTTCAAATCCGTTCTGGAAAGGTTTCTACAAGTGGCTGCCCGCTTTGCTGGTGTGTTATTTCCTGCCATCGTTGTTAAATTCGTTTGGCCTGGTCGATGCGGAAAACTCAAAACTCTATTTTGTTGCATCCAGGTACCTGTTGCCCGCCAGTCTCGTGCTTTTGACATTAAGTATTGATTTTAAAAGAATTATTGCGCTTGGCCCAAAAGCATTGATTATGTTTGTCACGGGAACCGTCGGCATCATTATTGGTGGTCCAATTGCCATAATTATCATGTCATGGATTAGTCCTGATGTCGTTGGTGGCCATGGGCCGGATGCCGTCTGGCGCGGTATGACGACGATTGCCGGCAGCTGGATCGGGGGAGGCGCCAACCAGGCGGCGATGAAGGAAATCTATGGTGTAGGCGACCAGATGTTCTCGGTGATGGTCACGATAGACATCATTGTCGCCAATATCTGGATGGCGGCACTATTGTTTTTTGCGGCGCGTTCAACGCAGATCGATAACTGGAATGGCGCCGACACCAGTGCAATTACCGAGTTGCAAAAAACGGTCGAAGCATTCCACGAAAAACACGACCGTAAACCCGAGCTGACGGACCTGATGTTAATCATGGCGATTGCATTCGGTGTTGTAGGGTTTTCCCATTTTGGCGCCGACTATCTTTCAGCCGCCATAGCGGGTTTGGACGGCATGGAAAACTCCAATTTCAGCAGTCATTTTTTCTGGCTGGTGGTGCTCGCCACGACCTGCGGGCTGTTGCTTTCATTTACCCGCGCACGAAAGTTTGAAGCGGTTGGGGCTTCAAAAGTTGGATCCGTGTTTATCTATATCCTGGTCGCAACGATCGGTTTGAAAATGGACGTCACGGCAATTGGCGATACACCGGCCATGTTCGCTGTTGGCGCTATCTGGATGATGGTGCATGCAAGCCTGCTGCTGATCGTCGCCAAGTTGATCAAGGCTCCCGTATTTTTCATGGCGGTGGGTAGCCAGGCCAACGTCGGCGGAGCGGCCTCGGCACCGGTTGTCGCTGCAGCCTTCCACCCTTCGCTGGCACCGGTTGGCGTGCTGCTGGCAGTACTGGGTTATGCGCTCGGTACCTATGCGGCGCTATTGACCGGTACGTTGATGCAAATGGTCGCGCCGTCATAATCCCATGCGTGCAGGATTATTTCTCCATTCGTTTGATTGACGAGCGCACCTTATCAAAGTACTTGCAGGCCAATTCAACGCTGTCCAGCAGCCGCGGCGTTGCCTGGTTAATTTCATCCGCCGGCAGGTAAAACAGGGACCCGGCTTGAACGGCCTTTAACTGGGGCCACTCCTGCCAGGCGAGCAGTGCGGGTGGCTGGTCCGGTATTTCCGGGGCGATCATAAGCTGCGGATTCGCACTGATAACCGATTCACGGCTGATCGGCGGCGCCAGTGCCGGCAGGTCTGCAAACACATTGTGACCGCCGCATATTGCCAGGCTGCGGCTGATGATGTGCTGGCCATTGATCGTGTAGAGCGGACGGCTTGAGATCTGGTAAAAAAAATCCAGCCTGGACTTGCCGGCATTCTGTTGCTTGAGAGCAGCCAGCCGGTTGCGCAGATTCAAGGCTTCGGCTTCGCCCTCGGTTTCCGTGCCGGCGGCCCTGGAAATGCTCTCTACCGCATCAGCGATCTCTTCCGGCTTCGTGATTTCAATTTGCCAGACTGTGATTCCCATTTGCTGCAGTTTTTGCAGGGCGGGTTGCGGGTTGCCCGATTTCCATGCGATCACGAGGTCAGGATCCAGTTCAACAATGCGTTCCAGGTCAATGCGGAACGCATCACCCACGCGTGGAATCCGTGCGACCGCGGCCGGGAAATTGCTGTACTCGACGACCGCTTTCAGACGGTCTCCTGCTCCCGCGGCAAAAACCAGTTCGGCCAGGTTAGGCGCCAGGGTGATGATGCTGTCGGCAGGTGCGGCCAGGGAAAGGGATTCGCCACTGGGCTGCATCAAGGTGATATCAGCACTGGAAGTTTGAATAGCGGCCAGTCCGAAAACAAGCACAAGCGTATGTAGAACCCGGTCAATACCGACCCGGGCCAACAGCCCGGTCATGAAATCACGTCTACCAGCAGCAGGATTGCCAGTACCGTGGCCCACACACCGAGTGAGCGCCAGACCAGGTCCATCGACAGCTTGATACTCGCCATCGGGCCCGTTAGCTGATCCGCATAACCGTCATTTTCAGCGTGGCCGGTTTTGACGATGGTGCGCGCGCTGGTCAGCATGAACTCGTTATTGCCCTCAAACAAGCCATGGCCCCGTTCGTTGTGATACTGCTTCCAGGCACGGTATACGGAATCAAAATCGGTGGCGATGGCGAGAGAAAGGGTCATCAACTGGGCGACCGGCCATTCCAGGATTTTGCACAGGCTGGTGACCAGTTCTTTAATTCCGCTATCAAGTTCAACGTTATCGCCACTGAGCCAAACCGCCAGGCGATAAAGCAGGGCGCCGTAAACGCCGAGCACCGCGAACCAGAAAATAATACCGAACCAGCGTTTCAGGGCTTTACGGAATACCGCGTCAATGGCGAGGTTCTGGCAGTTTCCGCTGTCCGCGGGAATGGGTCCGTCCAGCAATGCCTCGAGGGCCGCTTTGTGCTGCTCTTCACTCTCGCCGCGGAAGACTTTGCGTACCTCGATGTCGAGGTCGCGTGGTCCAAACGTGTATACCAGTATGGCAATGGCAAAGATAAATTCACCGAGTTGACCCAGCACCGAGTACATCAGGTTGTTGATGGCGAAGACTGCGAGAAGCGGCAAACCTATAATGATCAAAAACCCGACAGGACCTGACCAGCCGGATATATTTTTGCAGCGGTCATTACAGAAGCCTGTAAAAGCGCCCACCCATTCAAAACGCCGCAAGTGGCGCAGTTCGCGTACAAAATGGCAAAGTGTAAATGCAATCAGTATGGAGATTATGGTCATCGACCCATGCCCTTTTCAAACGCGCTCAGACGTCTCAGTGAATCCATGGAATTAACACGACCATTCTAACAGGTTGAGACCGGAACATTCACCGCTTGCTGCTGCCGCACCAGCTTTTCGAGGCTGCCGCCACCATGGTTACGATACCAGTCGGCCAACAACCTGAAGGCGATGGAAACCGGTGGTGAAAGACGGACTTCATCATTGGTGACTGCCTGCGTCAATGACTCCACGGTGAACCACCGGGTCTCCTCGACTTCATCACTGACACCCGCGTTCCGGTCGACCGCCTCTGCATAGAAACCACACATCGCGGAGGCCGGAAATGGCCACGGTTGAGATGAGACGTAGCGTATATCCTCGAGGTGCAGTTGGACTTCTTCATAAACTTCACGAACCACGGCGTCTTCAAGACTCTCACCGGGCTCGACGAAACCGGCAAGGGTGGAAAAATGTCTGGAACGCCACTTGGCATTGCGGCCCAACAGGCAGGCGTCCTTGTTGGTAACCAGCACGATGATGGCCGGGTCGATTCGCGGGTAGGTTTCGCGCGCACATTCCTCGTTACTGCAAACCATGCGGTGACCGGCCGAGCGCAGCAGGTTGGGATTTCCGCACACGCCGCAAAACGCGTGACGGTGCTGCCAGTAGTGCAGGGCCTTGGCATAGGCCAGTATGCCGGCGTGCTTGGCCGCCATGTCGATGGAAGCCCTTCTCAGATCGGCAAACTGCGCCTGGGGCAGTTTCACGAGTATGTCATCTTTCTGTTGGTCCGTGACCGACACGGCAAAATATTCGCGTTTGCCGTCATTGCCCAGCAGGGTCGGTGGCTGGATGCGGGCCGGTTCTTCCAGCTGTTCAGGAGACAGGTAAATGGCAACGGTGCCCCCGGTAGTGCGCTCCAGCAGGCTGCGGCTTCGCCACAGTGGCACCAGGCGTGTGTGCGGTTCAACGAGTGTCCTTGCGACCCACTGCGCATCATCACGCAGCTCGGCTTCGCGGTTCAGGCGAACGGCAGTAAATTGATTACGTCTGGAGCGGGCAAGATGGTCCGTGCCGGACGTGGTCATAAGACTCAAACAGAAAAAGAGGAGCCGCAACCACAGGTGGTCGCTGCGTTCGGGTTACGGATGACAAATTGCGCGCCCTGCAAATTTTCGCTGTAGTCGACTTCGGCGCCCATCAGGTATTGAAAGCTTAAGGGATCGACAAGCAACGTCACACCCTCCCTGGTAATGGCGATGTCGTCGTCACTGCTGTCTTCATCAAATGTGAAGCCGTACTGAAAGCCGGAACAACCGCCCCCGGAGATATACACGCGCAATTTAAGCTCCGGATTATGCTCCTCCATGATCAGTTCCATCACTTTCCTGGCGGCGGCATCCGTAAACTTGATGAGGTCTGTCGGTATCTGGTTTTGCATTCGGTTTTCAATTCGTGTGTTGGTGCGCTAACTATGGAGGTTGATGGCGGATATTTCAATCACATTGCGCCTGAACGACAGCGGCACCTAGTCTTCGGGCGGGCCGGTTACCGTCTGGTTGACCAGGCTCTCCCACTCCATTGACTGTTCAAGCGGGGCTTTCAGACTGCTGGATTTGAGCTCGATGGTTAGCCGGGTGGGCTCAAAGCCTTCGGGCAGGGTGATCAGTTGCTCCAGTTTTTCGAAGTACTTGAACTTGAAACTCAAGGGTTTGTCGGATTCAGCCAGTAACTGTTTGTAGTTGAGGTGTGCGGCGGCGCCATCTCTGATGCCGTCGACCGTAAGCAGGGCCTGACCTGAAGTGATAGCGGCCCAGCGCAGGTTCTGAGTGAGACCGATGATGACCCTGAATACCCGTGGAGATTGCGTCGGTTGCAGTTCGGTGTAGTGAACTGTCAATGGCGCCTGTGAACCGTTGGCGCCGCCGAGGCGACGGTAGAAATCCAGGTCAGCCTGTAAACCGGCAATTTCATCCTGACGCTGGCGTTCGGATTCGCGCAACAGGTTATTGGCGCGCCGGACAACATCCGCTTCACGCTCGGCCACGGTTGAACGGGAGCGTTCTTCATCGAGAAGCTCGTGCACCGTTTGCAGGTCGTGCTGCAAGGCCTCTATCCGGTGATTGGCCTTGATCAATTCGTCGGCCACGTAATATTTAGCAAAATAAAAAATGCCCACAATGATGCCGACCAGCGGAAGTGCGATCAGTTGCCACCTGGGAAGTTCGGGGTATTTCATGCAGTGATCAGCTTTTCCTCAGGCAAGAAAAAAGCGGCCGAAGCCGCTTATATTCCTGTGTTCTATTATTGGTTTTGTCGATCGTTATAATTATTTGGCAAGCCCCAACAGGATGGTTGCGCATTTTATACCCTTTGAACGTGCCTGCGTCAAGTTGACACATGACTTTTGGCATAAAAAAACCGGATTTTGAGGGTAAACCCATCTTTATATCCTGCAAATGTGACATTCGTATGAAATTGGGGTTATTTTGCTGGTGCACGTAAAAGGGCATGAATATTGACAGCAGATTTATGTTTCTGTGTCAGTTCTCCGCATCCTGAAAGGCCTTCAGCCAATCTTTCCCGGGATCGCCAAAAACAAAAAAATGCGGGTTCAGATAGGCTTCCTTGCGGTTATATTCCAGTGCCGTACCATCGATTTTGACAACCTGTCCGCCAGCGGCCTCGACCACCGCTTGCGCTGCGGCCGTATCCCATTCACTGGTCGGGCCCAGTCGCGGGTAGAAATCGGCCCTGCCTTCCGCTATGAGGCAGAATTTCAGGGAACTTCCCATGCTGGTAAGTTCATGTGCCCCAAGCCTGTCCAACTGCTTGCTGAGTTCAGGGTTGGCATGTGACCGGCTTCCAACGATGACCGGGCGCCGTGCGGCAGGCCGCCTGACGCGGATCTGTGTTGCCGACGTATTGCCATGCCGGCACCAGGCGCCAAGCTCGCGTGTGCCGAAATAAGTCGTATCCGTTACCGGCACGTGCACCACGCCCGTGACCGTCTGATGGTCGCGGACAAGGGCGATATTGACGGTAAATTCACCATTCCGGTTGATAAACTCCTTGGTGCCGTCGAGTGGGTCAACCAGCCAGTATTGTTGCCAGTGCCGGCGGGTTTCCCAGGGAATATCCGCGGACTCTTCCGACAAAATCGGGATTTCAGGCCAGCGGGCGGAGAGCTCGGCCTTAATCAGCTCATGACTTGCGAGGTCGGCCCTGGTCAGCGGCGAGTCATCCGACTTGCGGGTGATACCCATATCACCGCCGTACCATTCGAGTATTTTCAAACCCGCGCGACGGCTGATATCTACCAGTTGATCGAAAACCTTGTGGGTGCTTGAGTCTGACATCATGATTTTTCCTGCAACAGGTAATCGCGGGTGATATACAGCGCGGCGATACTACGCCCTTCGGTGCAGTCCGGTCTTTGTACCAGCGAATACAGATCTGACAAACGCCATGGAATGACTTCCAGTTCCTCAGGTTCGTCGCCTTCAAGTTTCGAGGGGTAGAGATTACGTGCCAGCACCACGTGTGTTACATGGGTCATGTAACCCGGCGCGAGACTCAGGTCAGTCAACTCGAGTAGTTCATGTGCGCCAAAGCCAATCTCCTCGCGAAGTTCTCTCTGGGCGCCTTGCAGTACAGTTTCACCCACTTCGAGGCGTCCCTTGACCAGTCCCAGCTCATAATGGTGCAGACCCGCAGCGTATTCTTTGACCAGCAGCACGGTTTCGTCATCAGGCATTGCCACCACGATCACTGCCCCCAAACCGCGGGAACGAAGCCGTTCATAGATACGTGTCTCGCCGTTGCTGAACTCCAGATCGAGCCTTTCGACTTTGAATAGCTTACCCGGATCGTGTTCACTTCTTGCGCGAATCTTGGGGAGTTTCGCCATGTGCTTCAGACCTGGTTCAGTGCGGCGGCCAGGACCGCATGGAGGGCCGGGGTGGCCGCCAGTACAGAGCGCGTTTCCAGACCGGGTACGCGGCCGTCGAGATCCGTGAAGACACCACCGGCCTCGGTGACGATCACGCAAAGCGCGGCGATATCGAGGATGTTTACGTCAGATTCTATGACCGCATCGAGTTGACCGGCCGCCAGGCGATGGTAGTGATAGTAGTCACCATAACCACGTGTGCGGTTGGTGTCTGCGAGAATCCGGCCAAGGGCTGCCCAACGCTTGCCCGCTGCCAGGCTCTGAATATTGCCGGTGGAAATACTGGCCTCGCTGATGGCGTTTACCTGGCTGACGTGCAATTGCCCTCCGGCATTGAACGCGCCGCCGCCGCGTGTCGCCCAGACCAGCTCATCCATGGCCGGAGCGCAGGAAACGCCGAGTATCAGCTCGCCCCTATGCATCAATGCGATCTGGGTCGAGAACATGCCGTAGCGTTTCACGAAGCTCTTGGTGCCATCGATGGGATCGATCAGCCACAGGTATTCTGTGTCCTTGCTTTCAGCACCGTATTCCTCGCCAAAAATGCCGTGCGCCGGAAAGGCATGATTGATGGTTTTACGAATGATCTGCTCAGCGCCGCGGTCGGCAATCGTGACAGGTGTCTGGTCTGCCTTGATCTCGATGTCAAATTCGCCGTTGTAATAGGACAGGATCAGTTCGCGCGCTGATTTTGCGGCCTGCAAGGCAACCGCAAGAAATTCTTTCATGTGGGCTTCGGTCATAGTGATTTTGACAATGATTTGATTATCCGCTGGTCGTCGAATTATAAAATCCCGGGTCGGCATACGCCGCAGCTTGCATGGCTGGCCGCGACTGCCCATGATACCAGACTGTGACGGGCGCACTAGGAAAGGAAAACAGGTTTGGGAAAAAACGAAGCAATCCGACGGCGTGATCTCGCCGTGCTGTGGCACCCCACCACGCAGATGAAAGACCATGAATGGCTGTCCTTGTTGCCGGTCAGCAGCGGCAAGGGCGTTTGGTTGGAAGATATGGAAGGCAAGCGCTATATCGATGCCATCAGTTCCTGGTGGGTCAACCTGTTTGGCCACGCGAACCCGCATATCAGTGCGGCGGTCAGTGAACAGGCCAAGCGTCTGGAGCACGTCATCCTCGCGGGCGTTACCCACGAACCGGCCGTGCGACTGGCTGAAAAACTGGTTGCGGTCACACCTGCCGGTCTGGACAGGGTGTTTTTTGCCGACAGTGGCGCTTCTGCGGTCGAAATATCCCTGAAGATGAGCTTTCACTATTGGCGCAATGTCGGTGAAAGCGGCCGCGACCGTTTCGTGACCCTGTCCAACAGTTATCACGGCGATACGCTCGGCGCCCTCGGTGTCGGCGATGCGGGTTTGTTCAAGGCGGCCTATGAACCCTTGTTGATGGAGCCACTGGTCGCGCCGAGCCCGGACTGTTTCGCCTTGCCCCGTGAACAATGGGACGCGCATGCCGCCGGCAAACTGGCTGATATGCGCAAAATATTTGCAACACATGCGGGCCGGATCTGCGCGGTCATCATCGAACCGCTGGTGCAGTGCGCCGGTGGCATGCGCATGTACCCACCTTCCTACCTGGCCGGTTTGCGGCAATTGTGCGATGAATATCGTATCCATTTGATCGCCGATGAAATCGCCGTGGGTTTTGCCAGGACCGGCAGCATGTTTGCCTGTGAGCAGGGTGGAATATCACCGGATTTCATGTGCGTTTCCAAAGGTTTGACGGGTGGTTACTTACCGATGTCCGCCGTTTTGACCAGCCATGCCGTCTATGAAGCGTTTTATGACGAATACACGACCATGAGGGGCTTTTTGCACTCGCACAGCTACACCGGTAACGCGCTGGCCTGCGCTGCGGCGTTGGCGACACTGGAATTGTTTGAGCAGCGGGATGTACTGGCTGACAATCGACTGCTGGCCGCACAGATGCTGGACGCGGTCTCGCCGCTCAAAGATCACGCCCACGTGGGCGATATTCGCCAGACGGGTATGATCCTGGCGATGGAGATGGTGGCGCAGCGGGAGCCCATGCTTCAGTATGACTGGAAGGAACGGCGCGGCATACGGGTATACCAATACGCCATGGCGCAAGGGGTATTGCTCCGCCCGATCGGAAACGTGATCTATTTCATGCCGCCGTACGTCATCTGTCCCGACGAGATTGAGTTGCTGGCCAGGGTTGCCATGGCGGGTATTGACCTGGCAACCCGGGAGCAGGTCTGAATCATGCGTCTTTCACGTATTTTTACTTCACAACCACTGCGAGCGGAAAACAGTGTCGAACTGGAAGGTCCGGCCGGTCATTACCTGACGCGTGTTTTAAGACTGGCGAAGGGCGATCGGATCATCCTGTTCAATGGTGACGGCGCCGACTATCCTGCGGTCATTGCAGAAATCCGCTCCCAACGCGTACTGGCCAGGATCACCGGCAGCAGCGACCCCGGCAATGAGTCGTCTTTGAAAATCACCCTGGTCCAGGCCGTCTGCCGCGGCGAGCGGATGGACTACGTCCTGCAAAAGGCGACGGAACTGGGTGTGTTTTGTATTCAGCCGCTGATAAGCCAACGGGTTGAAGTCCGCCTGGACGCAGCCAGGCAGGAAAAACGTATGCAACACTGGCAAGGTGTCGTCACTTCGGCTTGTGAACAAAGTGGCCGCGCGCTTGTGCCAGTGGTGAACGCCCCGCTTTCCCTGGCTGACTGGCTGAACGTGGCCAGCGGGTCGTTGTCGCTGGTGCTTGACCCGCTCGCGGACAACAAACTTTCCGGACTGTCTGTGCAGGGTGATTCCATCTCCGTCCTGGTCGGACCCGAGGGTGGCTTTACGGATGAAGAAATGCATGCCGCCCGCGCAAAAGGATTGATGCCGGTGTCGCTTGGCCCCAGGGTCCTGCGCACCGAAACCGCGGGTCCCGCAGCCATTGCGGTACTGCAGGCAAAAGCGGGGGACTACTAGGGCCAGGACCTGCTAGCTGTCGTAGGCAGCCAATTCAACGATACGCGTGAGATCACCCAGGTCCGGTATCACCGCCTGCAGATCATCAATGGTGACCCTGCTGAAGACCGTTTCCGGCAGGTCTTCGGTCTGTGTTTCCTGCAGGGTATCTGCGCTGACTTTCTTGAGCTTGGGCAGACCCTGAATGAGTAGGCCGATGTAATTGACCTGGGTTGATTCGCCCAGGGTTTTGACGATCAGGATACGCGATTTCGAGGTGATCGTCGTGATACCGTTGTCCTTGATCAAGCGTTCGTAATTGATCACCGGAACCTGCCAGCCGTGCCAGGCTATCTCGCCGAGCAACCAGTTGGGGCCCTGTTTGAATGGTTCGGGTGAATTGAAGTTCAATATCTCCCCCACAACGCTGTTGGGAAGCATTACGTAGCCTTCGTTCAGCGGCGCCAGGATGGTGCGGAGTTCCCTGTCAGTCATGTGTTTCCAGCTCTTTGCGCAGCAGTTGCTTTACTTCGTCGATCAGTTCGGATTCCTTGTAAGGCTTGGAAAGATACGCGTTGGCGCCCGCCTGCGTGCCGCGGTCACGGTGTTTTTTACCCGCTCTTGAGGTGATCATGATGATCGGCACGTTGCGCAGCCTGGCGTCGGCGCGCACGTGTTCGGCGACCTGGTAGCCGTCCATGCGCGGCATTTCAATGTCCAGCAACAACAGGTCCGGCACACGTTCCTGCATCAGTTCGGTTGCCTCTACACCGTCCCTGGCAGTGATGACTTCAAAGTCATAGGCTTCCAGTACGCGGGTGGTCACCTTGCGCATGGTAATGGAGTCGTCCGCGACCAGTGCGAGCGTTCTTTGCGGCCGGATGTCGATGTTCTCAATCGGTGGCGCGGGTCGTGCACCGGTCAGCACTGCCTGCCTGATCAATGGCCCGGCATCGATAATGATCACGACCTGGCCATCACCGGTAATGGTGCCGCCGAGAATACCCGGCACGCTGTTGATTTGCGGTCCGACTGGCTTGACCACAATTTCCCTGTGCCCGAGCAGCGCCGATACGCGGAAGGCGGCACGCTGTTCACCGGACCGGATCATCAGGATTGAAATGGTGTCTTCACCCAACGGTGTCGTCGGCTCACCCAGCAGCGGTTCCAGATCCAGAATTGCGTAAGACTCGCCGGCAAATTCGTAAACGGGCTTCTCATTTTCAAGCAATTTCTGGTAATCGGCGGGTAACATGCGCGCCACGCCGGCGACACTGGCCACCGGAATCATGTAGGGATGTTCGCCGGCCATTACGCTGATGGCCTGCATGACTGCCAGCGTAAACGGGATGCGAATGGTAAAGCGGCAGCCCTTGCCCTCATCTGAATCAATTTCGAGCGAACCGCCAATCTGCTTGATTTCATTATTGACCACATCCATGCCGACACCGCGTCCGGCAAGTCCCGTGACGGTCTTGGAGGTGGAAAAACCACTGTGCAGAATGAGTTGTTGCAGTTGCTGTGGCGACGGCGTGGATTTCTTGTCCAGTAAACCCTTTTCAATGGCGCGCTTGTGAATCGCCTTGAGATCGATGCCGGCCCCATCATCTTCAACTCGCACAACGAACTCGGTGGCTTCGGCTGCGACCGTAATGGTGAGTTGTCCTTCTTCCGGTTTATTGAGTTTTTGCCGCAAAGCCGGTTTTTCAATACCGTGTGCAATTGAATTGCGCAGCAGGTGTTCCAGCGGCGCGGTTATCCTTTCCAGTACATTGCGGTCGAGTTGGTCGCCGCCGCCGGTCATACGCAGTTGCAGACGCGCCTGCTTTTTGGTTTCGCTGGACGCGGTACGGATGATCCGGCGCAGACGTGGCGCGATGGTGCCAAAATGCACCATGCGGGTTTGCATCAAACCTTCCTGTAATTCTTGCTGACGCGGGATTGCTGCACCAGCAGGGCTTCGGATTTACGTGCCGCTGTGTCCAGCAATTCCTGCAGGTTCAACAGGTCGGATACGGATTCTGTCAAGACTGCGGGACAATTGCTGCATGGATGAGAAACGGTCCATTTCCAGTGGATCAAACTCTTCCGAACCATCCAGTGTCGCCTGTGGATAACGTGACCGAATCTGGGTCTCGGTTTCAATTTCAAGCTTGCGGAACTGTTCCCTCAGACGTGAAACCGTGACATCAAATTCTTTCAGGTTGTCGCGTATCTGGCCGACTTGCTGCTCGAGCTGTGAGCGGAAAATACTGATTTCGCCGGCTGAATTGACCAGTGAATCAAGCAGTTCTGCATTCACACGGATATGCAATGCGAACCGGCGGCTTCCTTGCGTGGGCTCCTCGCTGACTTCCGGTTCGCTGGCCGGCACCACGACATCGGGGATTTCAAGCAGTGTTTCCGGTTCGCTATCAATCTCGGCCGGCTTTTCGACTGCGTCTGCGACCTGCGAAGGCAATGCGGTCAAGGCTTCGACCTGCAGATTAAACAGTTTGAGCGCGTCACCCTCCTGGGGAATAGCGCCCTGACCACCTGTTGCGTCCACACGTTGAGCTTGTCGCAACCTTTCTCCAGCACCTCTATCGCAGATACGGACGGGGCCAGCGACTGTCCGGCAATACGCTCCAGCAATGACTCCATGGCGTGGCTGAGGGTGCCCAGTGCGCTGATGCTGGCCATGCGCGCGCCGCCCTTGAACGTATGTATTTCACGTTGCAGATTCTGCACGATGTCCAGGTCGGACAGGTCGTCCCGCCAGGTGTTGAGCAAGGAATCGCAACGCTCCAGTATGTCCGTGGCCTCTTCGAGGAAGATACCCAGTATTTCACTATCGGCCGGTTCGGGAGCGATATCAGCCTGTTGCGCTTCTTCAGGCTCCGCTAGCTCTTCGACATCATCGGGTTCTTCTTCCGCGACGACGGTATCGGCTTCGGGTTCTGATTCATCCGCCTCAAATTCATCCGCTTGGTCTGTCGTGTACCGGTTGTGGAGCTTCGTATTCAACGGTCAACGCGATCAGTTGTTCTATCTGGTTTTCCTCGTCACCGGCAAGTGCTGCTTCCGGGTCGCCTTCGTGTACTGCGAGGCAGGTCTCAAACAGGGCCAGGCTGGTCGCAACCGTCCACATTGCAGTTTCGCTGAATGGTTTCGCGCTTTGACGTTGTGCTTCGAGAAAACCCTCCAGCGCCCTGGCGACATCGGATTCCCTTGCCAATGGAGCGAGTGCGGTTGTTCCGGCAATGGTATGAATGGCGCGGATGTCCTCGTCGTTGGCGGTGCAGTTGCGATCTCTCGAAATGCGTTCCATCAGGCCCGCCAGGATGGCAAGTTTTGCCTTCAATTCCTTACGCACCAGTTCATTCAACGTGAGTTCAACCGCCTGGTCAGACTCGCTGCCTGCCTCTGCTTCGGTCTGCGGCAAGGTGCTGATTCCGGCGGGCAGCAGGCCGGCTACTGAAAACGGCAGGATTCCATCCAGGCTTTTCCAGTCGGGCTCTTCACCCTTTGCAACCCTGTCAGCCTGTTGTGAAAGGGCTTCGATTGCTGCAAAGGCCAATTCCGAGTCCTGTTGCTGCAGACGTTGTTTCATGGCCGGCAACAGGGCATCGGCTAAACGGACGATGCGCATGACATCTTCTTTGGGTTCTATGCTGCCTTCCAGCATGGCGTTGAGCATTGCTTCAATATGCCAGGAAAAGTCACCCACCTCAAAGGCGCCGACCATGCGTCCGCTGCCTTTAAGCGTATGGAAACCACGGCGGATTTCGGTGGCCAGATCCTTGTTGTCCTGCTGTTTCATCCACTCGGGAATCCGCTTTCTGAACATCACGGCGACGGACTCGTATTCTTCGAGGAAGACTTCCTGTAATTCGGGGTCGAGGGTTGCCGGTAGAGCGGCACCCCTGGATTCGGCAACGGGACGGGTCTTGGCCGGTTCTTTCGCCGCTGGTGCCGGAGCGATTTTAACCACTTCCATTTCACCAACCGGCAAGTGATCGAGACGCTCTTTGAGGATGTCAAAAAACCGTCCCCGGTTGCTCTGTCGATCGCGACAGCCTGCCAGGTAAAGTTCAAAGGCCGCAACAGCGTCGGTGACGGCATCCAGCTTGCCGCGTTCCACGGCCGCCTCCGACCCGGCATGACGCAACAGGTTGCCCAGTGCGTTGCGTAATTTGAGCGCCAGGGCTGCAGTTTCAGGCTCACCCAATAGTTCCATGGCGCCGGCGATGTGTTCCATCGGGGTACTGAAATCTGCTTTCAGGTCGCCGTCAAAATGGTGGCGTACGCCGTCCTGTACCTGGTGAAGGCTGACCACGGTCTCACCCAGCAGGTGGGTGCGGATGCGCCGGATCTCGTGACCCGGCAGCTCGATAAAACTCGGCTCCTGGTCTTCAAGCAACGGTTCACCGAGAGTTGCAATCTGCTCCTCAAGTACCGACTCAACCCGCATCAGTTCCGCGGCCAAACTCATCAACAGAGATTCGCGTGAACGTTGCTCTGGATCGAGTTCCGGGTCTTCGCTGGCGGCAAATGCCGGCATCAGTCTGTCTATGGATTGGGCCGAATCGCCCAGCCCCATCATTTTCAGTGTGTCTTTCAGCCTGAGCAGGGCCTCGTGGCTGTGATGGCGGCTTTCCGACTTTATTTCGCCGGTGCGTAACTCGAGATCAAGCGCATCCTTGATCAGTGACAGTTCATCCCGAACCGCGGCGCCAAGTGATGTATATAATTCGCGATTGCGTCCCGTAACCGCGCCGCGGGCCCGGATCAACACGTCCCGGTCGGGCACCAGTTCCTGCAGTTGGTAACGCTCGCGGAGTTCGTCCACGCCTGCGCTGCCAGATTTGGCCTGTGCGATATGAAATAGCAAAGCCTGCGACAGGGCATTGGCCGATTCGGCTTCGGTGGCTGTCTCACCGCCTTCCGAAAGCGTTTTGAGGTTCAGGTGCAAGCGGGCAAAAAGCCGTCGCAGATGCATGTCATTATCGGTAACACCATCGAGCAGTCCGCCAATTACCTTGGACGCGATCCACCACAGACGCCGCAGATCCAGTCTTTCCAGGCGGTTATAGAGCGTTTCACAAACAGAGAGTAGCGGTGCTAATAGCTCGATTTCCTGCTGCTGCTGCAACCAGCGGAGCAGGGCGTTTTCCCACTGGCGGCGCATACGCAGGGAGAATTCAGGGAACGGTTCATCGAATGCCGGTCTGTGTTCACCTGCGCCGATCTCCAGTTCAGGCAACGGCACATCCAGGCTGGGTGCAAACAACGTGGCTTCGGAGACGATGTTGGCGTTGTAAGCCGCACGCAATTCATTGATTACCGGCAGCAGTAAAATCGGCAGGTCATGGTGACCGGCCTGCAGACGGTCCAGGTAGGAAGGCACCACCACGATGGCATCCATCATCGCGCCATAGGCCTTGCGCCGGTCGCGGATGTTGAATTGCTTGAGTTCATCGCAAACCGTGATCATTTCTTCGGCTACGAGCGTCGCACCTTTCAGCATCAGCGCCTCGAAGGTGTACTTCAGTTGCAACAGGTGTTCTGCGGTGGTTTCAACAGCGTCACCGATATGCGCGGCATTGGCAATGTGCTCGATCTGGGTACGTATCTGGTTCAGGTGTTTATCCAGATCGGGGCGCACCCAGGTTAAAACAGTGCTTACGTTTGAGCCTTCCAGCAACATCAGCGCACCCCCGATACGTATGTGGCGGGGGACATGATCCGTTTGGCTGCCGGCGTAAACATTCAGTCTTCTTCAGGCAACTTGAAGTCGGTGACCGAATCGCTGAGCCGCATGACCAGTTCGGCCAGTTCGTCCACCGATTTTGCGGCCAGGACGCTGCCCTCCGATGCCTGGATAGACAGCGCCTGCACACGTTTCATCAACTCGGAGATGTCGGTTGCGTTCGCTGACTGTTTGTGCGCCTCGTCGGAAATGCTGGCGATCAGCTTGGACAGGTCACTCGATACCATTTCGATGTGTTCGAGCGCCGTGCCCGCATCCTCTGCCAGGCGCGCCCCGCTGACGACCTCTGATATGGTCGATTCCATTGATACGACCGCCTCGAAGGTATCCGTCTGGATCGTCTGCACCAGGGACTCGATCCTGCGCGTGGAGTTGGTGGCGCTTTCCGCCAGTTGCTGGACTTCATCGGCAACCACCGCAAAGCCCCTGCCTGCGCCACCGGCGGATGCTGCCTGGATGGCCGCATTCAGCGCGAGTACATTGGTTTGCTCGGCAAAGCCGTTGATCAGTTCGACGATGTCGCCGATTTCCTGGGTGGATTCGCCCAGGCGCTTGATACGCTTGGAAGTTCCCTGGATTTGCTCACGAATGGTATCCATGCCATTGATCGTCTCACGGACCTTTTTACCGCCTGTCTGGGCGATATCAACCGATTTACGGGCCACCTCACTGGACTCGCTGGAGCGCTTCGCCATGGTATCGAAGGACGCCGCCATATTCTGCACGGTTTTTGTTGCCGCCCCAACCTGCTCTGCCTGGGATGCCGCCGCCTTGGCCAGTTCGGATGTTGAACCGCGTGTCGCCATGGCGGAACCGGCAACTTCCTGGGCGGTGTACTTGATTTTCATGACCAGTTCACGCAGCTGCTCGATCGCAAAGTTAACCGAGTCGGCAATCGCCCCGGTGATATCCTCGGTGACCGTGGCCTGCACGGTCAGGTCACCATCGGCCAGCGAACTCATTTCATCCAGTAATTTGAGAATGGCATCCTGGTTCTTCCTGTTGGTCCTGGCCGCGCTTGTGGCCCTCATGCGTTCCGCAGTCAGGAACGAATACACCAGGATCCAGACCATGGCAACCATCACCGCAAGCCCTACAACGGCAGTCGTGAGTGTTGGCCAAAACCGGGTTTGCGGCAATTCCGCGATGGCCTTTTTCAATGCGGCCGCGTGATCGAACACACTGCGGCTGCCGAGGAAGATTTCATCTGCGGCGCCACGCACTTCAAACAGGTCACTGGATGAATCCAGAATGCTGGTTAATTGCGGCTTTATTTTTTCAAATAGTGCCCTGGTCTTGCCCAACGACACGAGCGCATCGGCGTTGCGCACCTGGGTGACCCCGAGGCCAGAGTTTCCGCGCAACAGGGCGGTAATCACCTGGTCGAACAATTGCTGGTCCCTGGCCAGGTTTTCAGCCCCGCTGACGGCCTTGCTGCCACCCTGAAGTATCTCGGAAACATGGCGCAGGATCCGGTCTGCCAAAACCAGCTGCCGGCTGGCAAATACGACCTGGTTGGTGGGGGCCCCGCTTTGTGTCAGCGCCCTGATGGTGGCGTCGGTATGTTCCTGGATCTCCGGGATATTATCCTGGATAACACTGCTGGCGGTGGAAAGCTCCAGTATCAATTTTTCGCGATCGAGGATGCTCGCCGTATTGGTGCTCATGCGGTCCCAGCTCAGGTTGAGTTGTTTCATCGGCATGGTGACGGCCGCTGGCTTTGAGAGCAGATTGCTGGCGGTGGAACCCGAGCGTAGCGTGTCCATTGCAGCAGCAATGGTGTTGCGTGAGTTTTTCAGTTCAAGGAAGGCGTCCAGGTTGCCTGCCGCGGCTTCACCGGCCGATTTGGCCAGTTGTTGCGAAGTGACCTGAACCTCCGTTGCCTGTGATATCCAATCCTGTTCATGCCGGGCGTGTATGGCGAGCTGGAAGAAAGTGACGGCTACGAATATCAGCGAGATAATCAGAAACGCGATGGCCAGAGTGACCCCCAGTGAACGTTGACTCTTTACTTCTGGTTGTGTTTTTTTCATACGTTTTCCTGCAACTCTCAGGCCGCAGCGCCATTGAGGAATTCTGTGGTCGAAAACAGGGTATCCAGATCCAGTTCCTGCCATACGTCCTGGCCGGACCGGTACTGCATGTGTACAAAACTCTTCAGCGGGGAATTCTTCGGCAAATGGGTCACTTTACCTTCGTCACTGACAAAATGACGTTGGCCAAATACCTCATCCACCAACAGGCCGACCGGCCTGCCCCGCAGGCTTGCAGCGAGCAGCCTGGTACGCATCGAGACGGTTGACCTTTTTCCGTTCAAAAACCAGGCGAGATCGATAATCGTCAGCAGGTCGCCGCGCACGTTGGCCAGGCCGAGTATCCACGGTTTGGTGCCCGGCACGGGTGTAAAGGTCGGGATGGGCAGAAACTCATGCACCTGGTTTACATTGCAGGCCAAACGGACGTCGCCAATGCGGAAAATAACCCCGGCCCACTCACCACTTTGCTCCTGACCGTCTATCTGCCCCGGCTCGAAAGCCAGGCTGCGCTGTTCATAATCCAGCAGTTTCTGAAGAGATGCATTTTCGCTGCTCATCATTGACCCCGAGGTGATTTGTTTATTGTCGTGGTATCACGGTTCAATGCTGGTATCAGGCCGTTGTGTGCTGCTTGACCGCACCCAGCAACTCGTCACGGGTGAATGGTTTGGTCAGGTACTGATCCGAGCCGACCACCCGTCCGCGGGCCATGTCGAATAATCCATCCTTGCTGGTGAGCATGACGACGGGAGTGTCACGAAATTCGGCGTTGTTCTTGATGATTGCACAGGTCTGATAACCGTCCAGACGGGGCATCATGATGTCGACAAATATCAGATCAGGATGGTGGCGGGTGATTTTGGACAAGGCTTCAAAGCCATTTTCAGCCGTGATGACTTCGCAGCCTTCATTGGCGAGCATGGTTTCTGCCGAACGGCGAATAGTTGCGCTGTCATCGACAACCAATATGCGTAGTTTTTTTGCTCCAGCGGTGGTTTCATTACCATCCGCAGTTGAATTCAGTTGTTCCTGGCTCATAATATCTTCCCTGGTAATGCAGCGTTAAAGTGAATCCATTCACAATATTACGCGCGGTAATGAGGCCAAAATCAGTCCCCCTCATTTCGGTGCCTTTGATTTAGTTTACCCTTAGAAAAGAGAGGTTTCCACCATGTCGTAGTTTTTGAAGAATGTCCCTCATATGATTGAGCGTCAAGGTATTTAGTGAATTGGTGTATTTGCATGGCTGGAATCGGAAAGACAAGCGCACGATAATGTGACACCCTCAGGATGGATATCAGTATGTCTGAAAATGAAAATGTGAAGCCGAAGAATCTGAAAACCGGCGTGGTCATGGACCCCATCAGCGGGATTAAAACCTACAAGGATTCAACCTTCGCGATGCTGCTGGAAGCACAGCGGCGTGGTCACAGTCTGTACTACATGGAACCGGGTGATCTGTTTGCTCAGGATGGACGTGTGTTTGCGCGGATGCAGCAACTCGAGGTACGTGACAATAAAACGGACTGGTTCAGCCTGGTACCGCTGGGCAGCAAGGCGCTGGATGAACTGGATGTCGTACTGATGCGTCGCGATCCGCCGTTTGACATGGACTATATCTATACGACCTACATGCTGGAACTGGCGGAAAAAGCCGGCACGCTGGTCATCAACCGGCCACAGAGCCTGCGGGATGCCAACGAGAAATTTTTTATCAATAATTTTCCGCAATGTTGCGTGCCGATGATCATCAGCAGTTTTCTGCCCTGATCCGGGAGTTTGTATTCGCAACACGGGCATTGCGTGGTCAAGCCGCTGGATGGCATGGGTGGCGAGTCCGTTTTCCAGGTCAGCGATAGCCGATTTGAATCTGAATGTCATTCTTGAAACCATTACGCGGCATAATTCGAGGCCGGTGATGGCACAGAGATACATCGATGAAATCTCGCAGGGTGACAAACGCATACTGGTGGTCAACGGTGAACCGGTACCCTATGCCCTGGCGCGGTTTGCAGGCAAGGGTGATTTCCGCGGTAACCTGGCCAAGGGTGGCAGCAGCAAGGGTGTTCCGCTGAGTGAGCAGGGACCGCTGGATCTGTTCGCAGGTGGCGCCCGAACTGAAAAAGCGCGGCATCCTGTTTGCCGGTCTGGATGTGATTGGTGACTGGCTTTCCGAGGTGAATGTGACCAGTCCGACCTGTATCCGTGAACTCGACAAGGAGTTCGGGTTGAACATCGCCGGGCCAGCTTTTTGACGGCGTAGAGGCAGTGCTGAAGTAGCCATGTTGGCCATTCAAGCCAGCAATGACCGTATCGCCGTCAGCTATTTGATGGCGCTGGTACTGCATGCGGTGATTTTGCTGGGGGTTGGATTTGCGATTGATTTCAAGCCCCTGACCCACCCGCTGGATACACTGGACGTGGTGTTGGTGAACTGGCGCTCCGAGAAAAAGCCGGATGAGGCGGATTTCCTGGCCCAGGCTTCACAGCAGGGTGGTGGCGAGTCCACCGAGGCCAGCAAGCCATCACAGGAAAACACCGGTGCTTCACCGGGCCCGGCCGATGGCGACGACCCGCTGGATCAGCAGGAACAGGTGTCCAGCGTAGCGGACGCGGCCCGCGAGCAGATACTGGTGGAAGATGACAACGCCGAATTAACCCAGCAGATCACCCGCATCGAGCAACCGGAACCACCTCGCCCAGCACTGCCGCGCTGATGCAGCAAAGCATGTCAATGGCAAAACTGCAGCCGGGCATACAGCGCGACCGTGACATCCCAATCAAAACTTCCGCGGCGAAAATGGATATCCGCCAATACCCGTGAATACGAATACGCGGCCTATATGCAGGCCTGGGTTGCCAAGGTCGAAAGGGTGGGCAACCTCAATTATCCGGAAGAAATCAGACGTCTGAAGTTGACCGGTGATCTGGTCATGACCGTCGGTATCAACCTGGACGGCAGCGTGGAGAGTATTGATATACAGCGCAGTTCCGGCAAGCCCCAGCTTGACCAGGCCGCAACCCGGATCGTACGTCTGGCCGGCCCTTACTCGCCATTGCCCGACACCATCAATGCCTCCGTCGATGTCCTGCATATCACGCGCACCTGGCGTTTCTCACGTAATTTCAAGGGGATGAACTAGGGGAGCTCTGATCACTGCATAGAAATTGAAGCGGATACGGCCACGCAACTTGGGTAATACCTCGTGTAGTGGAATTTTTCGCCCGACCGGATTTTAAATCCTTGCTTGTAAAGAACGGAATCTGGACTAATATTCGATATATGAATTCGAAATCGCAAAATGATGTCAGCGGCTATTTGCAGCAGCAGATGTTAATTGCAATGCCGGCCATGGCCGACCCCAATTTTGCACGCAGCGTGACCCTGTTGTTCCAGCATAACGAAGAGGGAGCGATCGGGATTACCATCAACCGTCAATCCGCATTCACCCTCGGTGAGCTTTTGTTTCAGCTCAAAATCCCCTGTTCGAATGAAAAGGTTGCAGCAATGATGGTGCTCGAAGGCGGTCCGGTCAGTCCCGACCACGGCTTTGTGCTGCATACACCGGTCGCAGGTTTTGACTCCAGTGTGCAGATCAACGATGACATCATGGTGACGACGTCACGTGATATCCTGTCCGCCATCGCGGCAGGTAATGGCCCCGAAAAGTTCCTGGTCGCACTCGGCTATGCCGGTTGGGGTGACGGCCAACTGGAATCTGAAATGCGCCAGAATGCATGGCTGTCAGTGCCGGCGGACAAGGCGGTCATATTTGAATCGGCCCTGCCTCAGCGGTGGGAGAAAGCATTGGGAAAACTGGGTATCAGCATCAGCGACCTGCATGGGGTCGGTGGGCATGCCTGATGAGGCTGCAAGGCCGGCGGGTACAATCATCGCGTTTGATTTTGGTCTGAGGCGAATAGGTGTTGCCGTCGGACAAACGGTGACAGGTTCAGCCAGTGTACTCGACGTTGTAGCGTACGCGGACCGGCCTGACTGGCAATCGATAACCACGATAATCAACGAATGGAAACCCGCCGCATTTGTCGTCGGTTTACCACTGGCCGAAGATGGCGGTGAAACCGAAATGTCAAAGGGCGCCCGGCGATTTGGCCGTCAGCTGGAAGGCCGTTTTGCAATCCCCGTATTTTTCGAAGACGAACGATTGACATCCTTTGGTGCAGAGCAACGCTACGTGGATGCGCGCTCAAGGGGTGGTATGAGGCGAAAGGACGCGGCACTTAAAGACGCCATGGCCGCGCAGATCATTCTTGAGAACTGGTTGCAGAAATAGTTGCAACAGGGCTGCTGCTGTCCCACTTAATTTCCCTGGGGGAGAAGCTGGGGCGGGTGGCCATTACCAGGACACGGCACAAGTACATCCCTGTAGCCTCGGACTCGGCTTCCTGCCTCGTACGGTCCTGGTAATGGCCACCCGCCCCAGCTTCTGGCAACCGCCGTGCAAATCTGTCAGGAACCATTGACCTAAGTTACGCACAGCGGCGAGGGTATGCAGTACCTTACTTCAGGACCGTACGAGACAGGAAGTCGAGTATCGAGCGCCCATGGATGGTTCACAGCGAGTCCTGAAGTAAGGTACTGCATGCCCTTGGCGCCCATGCTGAAATCGAAACAAAGTCCAATTGTGGTCCTCACCAGCCAAACTGGAATGGCACTTTTACTTGAGCATGAGAAATTCAGATTAAGCAGGACAGCGGTGTAGAAGACCCCTTTTCCCGGGCAATAAAAAGCCGCTCCACGCTGAAAGAGGGTCAACAGCGGGAGCGGCTGCAAGCAAGACCAGGAGTGTCGGTCAGACGATGATCAGGGAGAAAATTTCCCGGCTTTGCTTGTACACTACTTTTGACGCTTAAAACCTCCATTAGGTTACAAAGGTTACAAATCACTTCATTAACGAATAAACCGTGAACGAATAAACCGTGTCACCACGGTCGATAGTTTGGACATTGGAGTAAACGGATGGTTGTGTCACTGGTCACGGTCTGCGATAAACGGTTTTAATAAAGGGATAAAACGAATTTGCTTATCGGCTTGCACGATGACGCGCCGGGTGTCCCCGCGATATCCCTGACTTAGGCTGGAGATGGAGCGCCGCCCAGACTATTTGAAAAGTTTCAGCTTGTCCTTGTAGGTCCTGGACAGCTTGACCCGGTGACCGGAGTTGAGTGTCAGAAAATATTCACCGTTAATATGCGATTCCATCTCTTTCACCAGCCTGACATTGATGATGGTTGAGCGATGGATGCGCTGCAGGATGCTGTCATCCAGTTCCGTTTCCAGCTCTTTCATGGTCTTGCGCATAATGTAGGTGGTGCCCTGCGCCTGGACGCACATGTAGTCACCGGCGGCGTCTATCCACTCGATGTCGTCCTGGTTTACCCAGGTGGTTTTCCCGCCGTCCCTGATGGCCAGTCGTGATGATTCCTTCTGCGTCATACCAGCGATATTCTTGCCTTCAAGTTCCGCAAAACTGTTGATCGTCTCACCACTGATCTGGCTGACCAGTTCCAGCAACTGACGCTTTTGCTTGAGTGCACGTTTTTGACTGAAATTGGCGCGTACTTTATCAAGCACCTGGTTTAAGCGGTCTTCGTCAATGGGTTTGAGGATGTAGTCGAGCGCATTGACCTCGAAAGCCTGTACCGCGTATTCGTCATAGGCGGTCAGGAAAAGGATGATCGGCATGGTTTCGATGTCGAGCTGTTTCACAACCTGGAAACCGTTGATACCCGGCATCTGTATATCCAGGAACACCAGGTCAGGCGCTTTTTCCTTTATGAGACTTAGTGCTTCACGACCGTTCTGGGCCTGGCCAACAATTTCGATGTCCGGAATATTTTTGAGACGATGTACCAGACCACGACGCGCCAGGGACTCATCATCCACGATCAGGGTCTTGAGAATATGCCGGTTACCTGTTGCCAAGGTTTCGCTGATTCCTCTTTTGGGTTGAGTGCGGAAGTACAGCTTATCACTCCTGACGGTGGCTGCAAGAATCACGGCGGCCTACCGGCGAAAAATTTTGCCATTGACCTTCCACGGGCGGAACACCGGAGATGAGACGCCTGAAGACGAATCAACTCCGGTCCATGGATTTGTTGGCTGGTCGTTGCCGTGACTCAACGAACCAGTTCGATCTCGCTCGGCCGCCACTCCTTGGTGAAGAACGTCTCAAGCGGACTATACAGCCGCAAAATGACAAACCAGCCCTTTGCCGGATCCGTTTGAATCCAGTTGCCGCGTTTCACACCGTCGGGCTGTTTCGGGCCGATAAATACCGTCGTCGAGCCGTCGGCGGCGGCTACTGCTGCCGGTGAGGGGTAACCCTGGCTGCCGGCCCGCGGGAAAAGCTGCGGCGTCTGCAGCATGGAACGCGACTGGTTGTCGTACAAAATCAGCGACCAGAATGCGCGGGCGGGAATGCCCTTGGGCAACGTGACCTTGTAGGTCTTGCTGCCGTCGTAGGGATTGCCATCGGAATCCAGGAAGCCCATCAGGTACTGCGAGCCGACGCCAGGGATATTCATGATCATGCCCGGCGAGTCCAGTGTGTAGGCATAATAAAATGCAGTGCGCGAATCCAGCGTCCTGGCCCCGGTGGCGGGATATGGCTTGAACATACCCTCCTTGGTGAAGGCCGGCGGTTGGGTCTCAAAAAACGCACCACCCTCCCACAGCATGCTGCCCCACATCGAACCAGGATAGTACGCCCATTCCGGATGAATCACGGCATAACGCCAGTTCAGCGTCCTGCCTGCGGCGCTGCCGACTGCAGCGGCGTCGGTGAGAATCTTCTTCATCCGTGCATCGGGCTTGAATGGCTTGCCGTGCTGGATGCCAATGGCGGCCAATTGCCCGGCGAGTTCCACATCGTAGCTGGTGGCCGGTTCCTGCTGTACGTTTTCGTTGATCATTTCGAAGTAGCCGAAGTCGCTGGGCGGAATCGTGTTGAATGCCTTGCCGCTACCCTCAACGAATTTGGTTTCAGGTACGGGCGGGTTCTGCGCCAGTCCGACTGTGCCGTTCAGCGCCGTGGCGATACTTGTGCCAAAACCACCTGGCGTGTACGGATAGAGCTTGAGGTTCTTCTTGATGTTTTCGGCTGTAGGCTTGGGATCATTGTTGACAAGGAACGCGCGGGCCCCATACAGCACCCGGTTGGTTTTCGAGTGGGCGATAAAATAACCACTTCCGGCAGCGGACCATCGTAACCCGGCGGTACGATCAGATATTTTCCACCCTCACCACGGTCGGGGCCGGGACGACCGATGTCGATGATCCACGAAAACCACATGTCATTGATCGTACCCAGTCCGTTGGATGGTTGCTCGAGCACCATCGGGCCCTTCGACAGGTTGATGATGCCAACGCAATAGACAGTATCGGTGTTAGGGGTGAGGAAAAGCGACCTGCTGTCCATCAACTTGGAGAATATGACAAAACTGTTGTCCTCGGCGCCAATGCTCTGGAAACCCTTGCCCAGCGCGTAGGCAGACGCGCCGCGGAAACTGTTGTTGTACGCATTCAACGCGCGGGTGAAATCCAGCGTGTCGCGGACCCGTTCTGCGGTCTCCACCGTCGGCACACCGTCCTTGTATTCGAGCGTGCCGATGCGGCTCTCAACCCGGTCGGGCGTAGTGATCTCTGCGGGTAGCTTGGTGGTCGATTGTGCTATGGCCAAACCAGGCAATGCGATGAGCAGAATAGATATCCGCATCATTGTTTTAATGAAGGTGTGTTTCACTGGATGCTCCTTTTAACTGCTGAACCGACTGGTCGATGCTGTATGAGAATAGGGCGCTGCTTGGAATGATAGCACCGTTTAGTGCCATTCATGGGTGTCCTGACTTTTCCACAGCTGTCGATGTCCATCAAAGTGTGAGTACGCTGACCGTTGCGGATTACCACTACGACAACATGGGCCGGATCACCAATGTGACCTGGGATGATGGCGGTTCAACCACTTACGATTACTGGATATGGTAACGAATGCCATATGGCGACAAGGAAAGGGACCAGTTACATATCAATTAATGTAACCGGTCCCTTTTTCAATTCCCCTTTTTGGATTATCAGTGTATCGGCAGCAGACGTTTGAGTGTTACCGGAACGTCTGGTGGATCTCCAACACCGACGAAAAGATCGGCGTTTTCGATCGGATCGGGACATGTCAGGGGTGAAGGCGGCGGCAGCGCCGGGGCACAGGGCAGCATCGATGTATTCACGGTGCCCAGGGTCACACCCGCCCCGTCACGCCAGAATTCGAACTCCACCCGAATCCAACGCAAAACCTCGCCATTGGCCGCGTCGGCCTCCAGGTATAGCGTCGTGGCTTCGATGACGCCCGAACCCTTACGCCGCCAGCTGCCGAATTGGGGCAGATTGCGCGTGTTCAGAAAATCCGCCTGGCCGAAATCGCCGCCATCGACTAGCGTCATCGTGCCGTCGCGGTGTATCTGCGCCATGCCTGAAAGTGGAAAACCCGGCGGCAATCCGTAGACCTCCGTGTCGAGCGCAAGGTACCACGTTCCCGTGGGCCAGTTACCGGCGTCCGGTACTTCGCCTGCGATGGCAGCCCGCCCGGATGAGATAGAGGCAATGAGTGTCGCGACCAGTACCAGGGTGTAGTGACCAAATGTGTTCATTTTGAGACCTCCTAGGGTGATCATTGGGGAATATCACCCTAGTGAACGCCGCAGTCGAAGTCCTTTGGAAAAGCTTTGGAACGTTTACGGGGGTAGCCCAATTGAGGCAAGAATCGCGCGAAAAGCAGGGTCACTGCGCAGCGGGTCCCACGTCGGCGTGAGTTGCAGCAGATCGATCTGAAACAGGTCTTCGTCCGCGATGGCCTGACGCAATGTCTCGATGGCGCGGTCGGGCCGCCCACCCAGCGCCCACAGACGGGTAACTTGCAAGGGCGCAATATAGTCCACCCTGCCGGCTTCGGACAGCGCACCTGCCGCCGCGCGCAGGGCTTGCGGATCATCGGCCGAAGCCAACAGCTTGCTCATCAATGGGTGTGATACCCACGCGGCGCGTTCCAGCGACATGGCGTCACTTGCGCCGCGCCGCCAGGCCAGGTCGGCTCGGAGCTGCGTGGCGGGCGGATGGCCCGGCGCGAGTTCCAATGCCAGGTCGATTTCCGTTTCGGCCCGCCGGTCGTCGCCCTCGAACGCGCTCCACAGGGCGCTGAGGTAGGCAAGCGTCGGGTTTAGCGGGTCGCAGCGTATCGCCAGGTCGATTTCATCCCGTACCAGGGGACGACGAAGCATTGCCAGGAACAGGGCATACTGAAAGCGTGCGTGCGCGAGGCTGGGATTCAGTTCGATGGCGTGTACAAGTCTTGCCTCGGCTTGGTCCCAGTCGTGCTCGAAATAGATCGCGAAGGCGCCAAGCAACATGTGTGCCTCGGGGCTGTCCGGGTCACAGCGCTCCGCGGCCAGGGCCGAGGACTGAATCAGGTGGCGGACTTTTCGCGGGTGCGTCGAGCACCAGAATGCCTGTGCGCCCCAGACATCCGCCATCCCCGCGTGGGCCGCGGCATGCCGGGGATCAATACGCAATGCTTCTTCGAAATAATGTTTTGCCTGCTCGATATGGTCCGGCGCGAGTCGATACCAGTGGTATCGCCCCCTCAGGTAGGCGACCATGGACTCGGCGTGAGGCTCAGCACGCTGATTTTCCTTCACCGGGTGCGAGGTATCGAGGGCCGCAGTAACGTCGTCCACCAGTTCACCGGCCTGCCTGGAGAGATGTTGAAGGTGCACGATTCGCCGGTCACGCCAGACTTTCGCACCCGTTCTTCCCTCGCTGAGTTCCAGGGATGCGAACACCGCTGGCGCTGCACCGGAGATTCTGCCGCTGAGCACCCAGTCAGCGTCGAGTTTCGAAATCGCGGCAGCCGGGTCGTTTTCGCGATCCAGGCGCATCGCCGTCTCGCGTGCCACCACGCGCAGGCCGCGCACACGGCCGAAAGCGCTGATCAGAAGGTCGAGAAGTCCGAGTCTTACGACGTCAGCATCCACGCAGTCCTCGCCGAGTATGAATGGCAGCACGGCGAGCAAACGGGGCCGCGCGTCGGTCGTCGCGATCAGCCGGTAGCCCCTTTTGGGGATGGTTTCGATGATACGTGGTTGTCTCGGGTCGTCCTCCAGGGACTTGCGCAACTCCGAGATGGCGCTCTGCACCGCACTGTCACTGACGTACTGTCGATGCCAAAGTTCACGGATGATCCGATCGATACTGAACACTTCGCGGGGATGGGTGGCAAAGTTCACGAGCAAATCGATCAGGCGCGGTTCCAGGCGCCTGGTAAGACCGTCACGTTCGATCAGGTTGAGATCCGGGCGTACCCGCCAGTCTGCCACTTTGAAAGCGTCCATGTTTTGAGTATAGGAAACGCAAAAAGCAGCTGCCGAAGACGGGGATTACGGAATTAAGGGAAGCCGGAAAGCGGAATTCAGTACGCTACCATTTGTCGCTTGCCAACGGGCAAATTCAACTGGGTGACTTTGCGCCGGGTAAGGCCTGGGCAGCCTTGTCGAAAGTATAGGACCCGCTAAACGAAATACCCAGAGAACTGGCTATGAACCTGGCCTTATTTGTGATGAGTGCGTCAGCGAAGTCTGCGACTTTACCCCGGAGTGGTTTTGCATTGCGATAGTCGTTTAAAGCCATCCATACAGCCTGCCCGTCCTCAAATCGAATACTGGTTTCTTCAAACAGGGCCCGGACAACGCCGATCAGGTCGGTTTTGCCCAATTGGTATTTTTCGCCTTTTAGCGTCCACAAGGTTTCAACCAGAACCACGTCGGTAACCAGCACCACATCGTTACCGGTGATGAGCTTTTCCGCTTTCTTCGATTGGACCGGGTCGTCGTCAAGCAGATAACGCAGCAGCACATTGGTATCTATTGCAATCAAGACATCCCACTCTGTCTTGAAGCCTCGTCACTCATTGACGATTTGGGTACAACCTCTTTCAGCAAACCCCTGGCGGCACCCAGGGACTTCTTAACGATAGTTAACTGGCCGTCCGCGATAAAAATTTCGACTTCGTCGCCCGGTCGAATCCCCAACGCCTCGCATTGGCTGGCCGGTAATGTGATTTGTCTTTTTGCGCTGACTTTCGGCATCATATATCTCTTTACATTTGGAGATTGGTAAAGATATCAAGGTCTTTACAAAATGTCAAAAGTAAAGAATAAATTGCTCGGTTCATCTGCGTCAAATGTAGTTCTGACCAGTGCTCAAACGTCTGAATGCAATGGCTTCCGCGACGTGCCTGGAATTGATATCGGTAACCCCATCCAGGTCCGCAATGGTGCGCGACACCTTGAGGATGCGGTGACAGGCGCGGGGTGATAAGTAAAGCTGTTCAGCGGCGTGTTCCAGCAGTTGCAGGGTTTCGGCTTGGAGGTGGCAGAATTGTTTCAGCTCACCGTTGCTCATCAGTGCATTGGTTTTTCCGGCCCGCTCGAACTGGATATCGCGCGCCTGGATGACGCGTCCACGTACGCTCGCTGAGCTTTCGATTCCGTCAGTTGATGAGCTCAGGATTGAAGTTTCGGGGCGCAGTACCTCGACCTGGATATCGATGCGGTCGAGCAGCGGGCCGGAGACCCTGGTGCGGTAGCGCTGAATCTGTTCGCCGCTGCACATACAGCGCCCGCTGTCGTCACCCGAGAGGCCACAGGGGCAGGGTTGCGTTGCCTTTTTGCCATATTTACCCGCATATCACTTAAGTCGTTGATTAAAAAGCCATATGACTTTGAGCCAGAAACTCTGGGTGATCATGTCAGGCGGAAACGTCTTGTTTTGGAACTAACACAGAAGGAAGTGGCCAACCAACTCGGGGTCGTTCCCTGGACCATTTTGAATTGGGAAAAGGGCCACACAAGTCCCCCGATAGCCTCTATACCGGCCATTGTGCAGTTCCTGAGTTACGATCCATTTCCGCAGCCCAAAACACTCCCTCAACTCCTGTGCGCCAAGCGCCGAGAAATGGGATGGTCGATCAAGCAAGCCGCCGAAGCAGTTGGTGTTGATCCATGCACTTGGGGGAATTGGGAATACGGACAGGTGATGCATTACCGGCAACACCGTGTACTTGTGGCCCGGTTACTGAGTTTATCCGCTGATGAACTCCAAAAGGAAATGGCAGTGCGTTTGAATCGATCGCATGGTCGCAAGCCCAGAGCGCCAGTTCAATAAAATCCATGGCGGTTGGTCATTTGACTCAAGCTAACAAGTCTCTGGAGCACCCGGCGCGGTTCAATACCTCTCGGAAGTGAGAAGTTTATCGAAACTTTGGAGTCACAAACGGGAAGACCGTTGAAATGCCAAAAGCCTGGCCGAAAGCCATATTAATTCGCCCAATCGTTCATAATAGCGACATCTCCAAACGAACAGGAAATTCTCCATGCGCCAGCCGACTCTTTCTGACAATGGATTCGAGAAGTTTCGCAAGAAGACCCGCAAGGAACAGTTTCTGGACGAGATGGAAGTGATTATTCCGTGGAAAGATCTCACCCAAGCGATTGAGCCGTTTTATCCTCAGCCTGAAGGCGCCGGACGGCGTCCGATCGGCATTGAGCGTATGTTGCGCATCCACTTTCTGCAGCATTGGTTCAACCTGTCTGATCCGGCGGTAGAAGAAGCGCTGTACGATTCGCGTGCCTTGCGCCAGTTTGTCGGTATTGACCTGGGCCGGGAACCGGTACCGGATGAAACCACGGTGTGTAAATTCCGCCATTTGATGGAGCAGCACAATCTGGGTGATCAGCTGTTTCATTTGGTCAATCAATTCCTCCAGGAGAACGGCTTGAAAGTCAGCCGGGGAACGATTGTCGATGCCAGCATCATCCACGCACCCAGCTCGACCAAGAATAAGAAGAAGCAGCGTGATCCGGAGATGCATCAAACGCGCAAAGGCAATCAGTGGTATTTCGGCATGAAGGCCCACATTGGGGTGGACAGCAATACCAAGCTGATCCACTCGGTGGTGGCCACCGCCGCCAACGTCCATGACTCGCAAGTGCTGGGCGATTTGTTGCATGGCAACGAGACCCGGGTGTGGGGTGATTCTGCTTACGCCGGCCAAAAGCAGATACTGGCTGAGAAAGCCCCTGATGCCAAAGACTTCACGCAAGCCAAAGGTAGCCGCAATCGCAATTGACGGAAGCAGGATCGCAGCCCGCAATCGCAACAAGTCGCGGGTACGGGCCAGAGTGGAACATCAATTTGCTGTGATCAAACGGCAATTTGGCTTCAACAAGGTTCGTTATCGAGGTCTGGATAAGAATGCGCATCGGCTGTTTGTGGCCTGTGCGTTGAGCAACCTGGTGATGGCCAAGAAGACATTGATGAAACGAAGGCGATGGGAAGTGCAGGCAAGTTGCGCCTGAAAGTTGAAGATTCAGGCCGAAAGTCGATGAGCAGAAGCAAAAAAGCGACCAACAAATCGGATAAACGTACACAAATTGAAGGGCTGGAATGTTGCCGGTGAATATGCCATCCCATAAATGCTCAATTAATCAGATAATCCCTTAAGTAAACTGTCACCTGATATGTGGAACGGCAAAGTCGACTGGGCCATGGGTTTTGCCCTGGCGGCCGGTAATTTCCTCGGTGGCCTCGCCGGTGTTCACCTGCAGGTGCTGAAAGGCCACAAATGGGTGCAGGGTGTGGTCACGGTGGTCATCATCATTTTCGCCATCCGCCTGCTGTTTGCAGGTTGAAGACTCTGACCCCTCGACTACTGCTTAGTCCAGGCCTAAAACAATACGCCAATACGCTTCGACTTCGCTGATTTCCTTCTCGGTGAGGATGGTCAGCATATCACTGGTAATCCTCCGGTTATCAATGGTTCTTGCTTGATCCAGCATGATGTCAGAATCGGCTTCCAGTCCGTCGCGCGCTGCGACCCGATAACGGAGTGGCGCTGTGTCTTCGATCAATTGTGTGGTCAGCGGGAGTACCGTAGTGCTCGGATGCCCGGCTTCATTCAGCAGATTACTCTGCATGACGATACAGGGTCGGATTTTTCCCGGCTCGGTACCTTTTGATGGATTGAAATTGGCTAGATAAATGCCGCCGCGCTTACAGGCCATCGGCATTTGCTGCGTCGAAATCGGCCGATGCATCAAGTGCCTGGTTGCGCGTTTTGAGCGAGGCGATTCGCACCTGCTGTCGCAGTGCCTCACGGTCCAGGTGCTGCTGATAGTTACGAACCGCGTCTCTGATCACACGGCTCTTGGTTGTACTCATTCGTCTGGCCAGGCGGTTGAGTAGCGCGTCAAATTCTGCATCGGCTTTAATGGTGACTGTTTTCATATCCCATCGTACTTAAATTAGAAATACGAAATTAAGTATAATTACCTGATTCATGGCAGACAAGTGTTAAGATGTGTGTCTCGGCTTTTCACCGGGAGATGCAATGACAGTAGGGGGTGTCTTGCAGCGCGTCCTGGCGATTTCCGGGTTGTGGCGTGGGTTTGGAAGAGTCGGGGTGGTGACTCTGACCGCTCGGAATCGGGGGACAGTTTACTTAATCCCCACAGTTCTGCAAAAACGGGCAGGCCTCTCGGAAGTGAGAAGATTATCGAAACCTTGGAGTCACAAACCGGAAGACCGTTGAAACGCCAAAAGCCTGACCGAAAGCCATTTACATTTAAGTAAACTGTCCCCTGATTTCAAGGTATTTGATTACAACGGTGATGGCACTGTCGACATACTGCGATTGGTGTGGCGGCAATTCCGCCATTGCACTTCGAATTGTCCCCCTAAGAATTCACCCATTGTTCCAAGTGAACCCCTTGAGTCTTCTTCCACTCAATCTCAGCAACAACCGGGTTATGCCTACGGGATGATTTCATATTGGGTGGTCGTTACCCCAACGGGCACCTCCAGCCTTGATTATCAGGTCGTTGGCAAAGGACTTGGCTGCACGACGGCCTTTAACGCCTGCAATGATGAAATTGGTGATGACAGCAAGTCTGATTACATGTTGCCAGTGGATATCAATTCGGACGGATTGGCTGATTTAGCTTTCAGCAATGGTTATAAAAACGGTACTAATTTATGGTTCTTCAAATTGAATACTGGTGATGATTTTAATGACCCGATTCAGCTTACACCATCGGCATTGCCAGCCTACACCAATGAACAGGTTCGATTTGAGGACATGAACGGTGATGGCTTCCCTGATTTTGTCTACCCCTCTGCTGTAATGAACCAGAATGCCGTTTGGAAGGTTATATACAATGATTTTGGTTGGCTGTTCAATACTGTTTCAACGACCAGTTTGCACGCCGGACACCTTGGGGAAGATGGGACTGGTGAATCCACTGAAAATGACGCCTCCATATTTGCTGATATCACCGGCAATGGCAAACTGGATCAGCTTTACTTTAACTTCAATAGCCAGGGAAAAATTACAACTTCCAACCAGGATTCAGGTGTTTATAAAGGCTTCAATACGGTCACTTCAGATTCCGGCGAGGAAGCCAGCAATGTCATTACAAGTATTGAAAATGGGTTGGGTGGGTTAAAAACACTTACCTACCTGCCTCTCACTGATACCACCGTTTATACACGCATGCGCGATGCTACCGGGGCTACTTCCTGGGGCAATGGCGCAGTGGTTTATGATTTAATCGCTCCAATTTATGTTGTGAGCAAAGCCACCGGCAGCGCGCCAATATTTAGCAACCCGGTGGCAACCAGCAACGTACAGTACCACTACGTCGGCGCCAAAATACAAGGCGGGGGACGTGGTTTTCTCGGCTTTGGAGAAGTGATCTCCTATGATCCTCAATCCGGTATCAGGACCAATACCCGTTACCGCCAGGATTTTCCATATATCGGGATGCCGGTGGATACGATGCAAGCAGTCAATGCCTCGGGTACAAAATTTAGCCGACTCAGTAACACCTCGGCCGGTACGCCCCCGGCTTGGAGTAGCGTCAGTTCCACTACGCCGGCCCCATCATCACCAGGTGGTACCCGGTTAAGCTACGCGATCAATGAATGGGCAACCAAGACCACTGTCGGGGGAGCAATATTTCCATATATGGCCAATTCGCTGGAACGCAGTTATACCTTATCCGGCAGTTTCGACGGTAAGGTGCTCACCAGCAGCAACTATGACACCTATGGAAACGTCACATCTTCAACCACTAAAACCTATAAGGCTAACGAGTCCTTGTTTGCTACTCAGAGCACAAGCAATACCTATTATGCAGCTGATCTGACCAATTGGTATCTGGGGCGTCTTAATACCAGTGATGTGACACACAGCCGTTCAGGCTCAATCACGCGAAAATCCAAATTCGAATACGACAGCAGCACCGGTATCCTCAATAAGGAAACAATAGAACCGGGTGACGCGTACCTGGAAGTCGTCACCGCATATGGTCTTGATAATTTCGGCAATCGGAAAAGTTCATCGGTTACCGGCAAAAACATGACTACCCGCACGAGTCGCGTCACCTATGACAGTCTGGGCAGGTTCGTGATTCAAAACGAGAATGCTCTCAACCAGATCACACTGAAAATCAACAGCTGGGATGTTTTTGGTAACGCCCTTCAAGTACAAAATATCGACAATGTGTATACCACGAACACGTTTGACTACATGGGCCGTCCGTTCGCGAGCATGACCGGTAGCTCATCAGTTCAAAACTCGTGGACCGGTGCCTATAACAAGACGGTTAACTCGTCTACCACCACCAATTGTCCTTCAGGCACTGTTTTCAAGACAACCACAACGGGTGGTGGACAACCGACTCAGTTCCAGTGTTTCGATGTGTTGGGTCGTGCCACCCGTACCGCAGTCGAGAAGCTGGATGGCGCCTACGCTTACAGCGATCAGTATTACGATTCATCCGGTCGTGTAGAACGTGTATCTGAGCCGTATTTCAGCGGTGATACACAGTATTGGAATACGACGGGTTATGACACGTTGGGGCGTATCACGTCTGTAGACAGCGCTGCCGGAGACGATCAAGTTATCGACTACGACAGCAATGTCAGCACATCCTGCACAGCCGTATCCACCAGAGTGGTGCAGACTACAAACGGTATCGGCCAGCAAAGGGTGGAAGTCAAGAACGCACTAGGCGAATCAGATGAAGTCTATGACGACCTGTGTGGCAAAGTTACTTACACCTATGACGCAGTGGGTAACATCATCAAGGTCACGGGCGCCGATAGCAAGTTCGTCACAATGAGTTATGACAAGGCGGGGCGTAAAACGGACATGAATGACCCGGACAAGGGTTATTGGCAATATGCCTACAACGCCCTGGGAGAAATGACCCGCCAGCTCGACAGCAAGAACCAGGCGGTGGATTTTACGTATGATGCACGGGGCCGTGTCACCAACCGTCGTGAATTGAGCGCCGTCTCCAGTTTGACTGACAGTGTTTACAACACCGAAAATAGAGAGACCAGTTCCTATCGCAGTATCAGCCCTGGCAAAGGCCAGCCGAGTTCGATCACATATCGCAGTGGTGAGGCGGGTGCAGAATTGCACAAGAAGTCATTTACCTATGACGCCTTTGGCCGCGTGCAGTTCGTCAGTACCTCAATACGGTGCCAACACCTACGCAGAAGAGACTACATACGACCAATACAGTCGCGTGTTTCAGCAGTTCGACGCCTCGGGTGATGATCACGGGCTTACGATATTTCTATACAAACGGTTACGTCTCAAAAATCAAGGAGGCCCGCGAGGGTACCTCAGGCACGGTTTACCAGGATATCCAGACCATGGATGCACGTGGCAATGTCACCGCCATGCAGTTGGGCAATGGTGTGGATGTTATCGCCACTTATGAACCGGCCAGTGGCCGTTTGGATTTGCTGGAAGCCTGGAATGGCGCGGCTTAAGATCCAGGATGTTGATTACCTGTTTGACGTACTGGGTAACCTCAAGCAGCGTCACGACCTGTCAGATAGCACAAATCTGAAAGAAACCTATGGCTACGATACGCTGAACCGGCTCAAAACGGTTGATCTCAGTCGTCAACGGCACCACAGCGGTCACGACACTATCACTAAGCTATAATGAGTCTGGCAATATCACATACCAAGTCAGATGTCGGTACATTATCTCTACAATGGTGCTCAACCGCAAGCGGTCAGCAGCGCTGGCGGGGTGAGTTACAGCTACGATGCCAACGGCAACCAGACATCGGGTGACGGTCGCGCGATCCCTACACGGTATTCGACAAGCCCGATAAAATGAGCAAGGGTAACGATCGGGTTGAATTTGCCTACGGGGTCGGCAACAGCCGTTATCAACGGGAAGATTCGAGGGCGGGGTGTTACAAAAGACCACGTTGTATCTGGGCTCAACCGAGCGTATCACTGAAAACGGCAGCACTTACTTCAAACGCTATCTGGGCGGGGTGGCGATTGCGACCTGGTACCCCGTCAACCGGGGTGCAGCAGCTTGCATACTTATTGAAAGACCATATCGGCTCTATTCACACGGTTCTGAATGAAAGTGGCGCGATCACCGCAAGCATGCATTTCAGTGCCTTTGGTCAGCGCCAGGATGCGGACTGGCAGACACCGTTAACCAGTTTCCTGTATGCGCCGTTGAACGATATCACCACGCGTGGCTTTACTGGCCACGAGCAGGTGGATTCGATAGGTATCGTCCACATGAACGGGCGGATTTATGATCCGAAGCTGGGGAGGATGCTGCAGGCCGATCCGGTTGTGCAGGCGCCAAAGAATAGTCAAAGCCTGAATCGTTACAGCTACGTGTTTAATAACCCGCTGAGTTATACCGATCCATCGGGATACTTCATTGAAGGGTTTATGAAAGCGACTGGTGGATGGGCAATACATAAGTTTTTTAACCGTGTGCCATTCTTAAATGTTGCCGTAAGTGTCGTATTAAACGTTGTACCTGGTTGCCAAGTCTGGTGTTCTGCTTTGTGGAATGCCAATTCTAACTATGTTGCAACCGGCAGTCTCAGTTCTGCATTCAAATCAGGTGCCATAACTGCTGCGACAAGTTACGCAATGGGGGAGATCGCCAATAGCCCGAGTCTTGGCGCCACTCAAAAATTGGTAGGCACTGCTATTGTTGGTGGAATCTCGGCAGAATTGCAAGGCGGCAAGTTTGGGCATGGGTTCCTGGCTGCGGGTGTGGGTTATCAAATGGGTACGGTAACCGGTGGACCGGGACCGGTCACGCCCGGTAAACTTTTAGCTGTTATGATCGTTGGTGGTACTGTTTCAGAGATTACTGGCGGGAAGTTTGCCAATGGGGCGTTCAGTGCGGGGTTTGCTTATGTAATTGCGGCATCAGCGAGGGCAGATGGTGAAGCACCATATCTCGGTGACGACAACTCTGACATTGCGATAGTGGCGAATAGTTTTAATAATGGGGACAAGCTAGCCGATGCTCTTCAAGCAAAAATTTCTTCTGTGGTCCCTGAGTTAATAGAAGCGTTGGGACAAATGACGCTGGAGTACGCACCGGACGTACAAGTCAACTTAATAGCCAAGAGATTCGGAATTCCTTCCAGTCAGGTTAGAGCTTATGCTAGGGGATCAACTATGTTTATTCCTCGTGGGCAATCTGTGTCACTGGGATTACTCGCCCATGAAGCATTTCACGTTTATCAATTTCAAACAATTCCCAATTATTCTAAGCTCTACGACAAAGCGTTAGAGAGATACATTAAATCGGGATATAAACCTATGGTTGCGTATAGGAATATACCGTATGAAAGACAGGCATTTAGGATTCAGAAACGAGTTGTAGAAGCATATGAAAACTAGAGTAAATTCTTTACTGTCAGGTGCAGTAATTTTCCTTGGTTTGTTGACGGCCTGCTTAGGAAAGGAGGGAACAAAGCCGAATGACATATTACAGATGAATTGCCAGCCTGAACAATTTGTTCAATTAGATTTGACCACCCGAGACGCCGTAATTGCGACCTGTTCGCCTGAACAACAAGTTGAACTTTATCTAGCCTGGTCCAAATCTACATTACCAAACAATTTCGACTATGAAAGGACAATAGCTAAAACCGGCGAGCCATTGATACCAGCGTTGCTTTCGGTGTTGGAAAGGCCTAATGACATCAGCAATGACATGGATAAAATAGAAGTTCTTCTTGTAATGGAGCAAATGGATCATAGAGGATATTATGAGATTTCCAAGAACTCAGTTCTTATGTCGCGAATCGAAAATGCAATTATAAAAATATCAGATGAATTCACCAAAGATTGGGCTTTCGAAATCTACTCTAAAATTGAATATGGCAGGAAAAGGTAGAGAGAAGAGATGTCCCCGTTTGTTTGGAAGAACATGGACAGCCACGAACAGCGCTAAGTTCGTGTGCGATTAGTCAGCACCTCAATAGGTGCCAATATCTATGCAGATTCAGAACTAACGCAGAAGGAAGTGGCCAACCAGCTCGGGGTCGTTCCCTGGACCATATTGAACTGGGAAAAGGGCCGTACGGAGCCACCAATTGCGTCAATTCCTGCCATCGTACAGTTCCTGGGCTATGACCCATTCCCGCAGCCAGAAACCTTACCCCAACGCTTGTTCGCCAAGCGGCGGGAGATGGGTTGGTCAATAAAATAGAAAGAAGACACCCACGCTTCATCATTTGTCCTACAAGTTGCGAAGCAGCATTGCCCTATTGGCGCTGGCTCTGCCGGTCTAAACTGGTCATATGCAAAATAGAAAGAAGACACCCACGCTTCATCATTTGTCCTACAAGTTGCGAAGCAGCATTGCCCTATTGGCGCTGGCTCTGCCGGTCTAAACTGGTCATATGCCACAACCCAGAAATCGCCAGGTCTCACTAGATGACACACCCTACTATCACTGTATCTCGCGGTGTGTCCGACGCGCCTTCCTGTGCGGCAAGGATGCAAGAACCGGTTTTGATTTCGAACACCGGCGTCAGTGGATTGTCGACCGTATCAAACTACTTTGTTCCGTATTCGCTGTTGATTTGTGCGCCTACGCGGTCATGAGCAACCACTACCACATCGTGATCCGTATCAACCAGGAACAGGCAGTGGCGTGGTCCGACCGCGAGGTCGCAGAACGCTGGATGCAAATCTTTACCGGCCCCATATTGATGCACCGCCATTTGGCCGGTACAGAATTATCAGCTCTGGAGTTGGAACAGGTAGCTGAGTTATTTACCACATGGCGTGAGCGCCTGTGTGATATTTCCTGGTTCATGCGCTGTATCAATGAACCTATCGCCCGCATGGCCAATGCCGAGGACCACTGCACTGGCAGATTCTGGGAAGGTCGTTTCACCTCCCAGGCGTTGTTGGATGAGCGAGCGGTATTGGCCTGCATGACCTACGTTGATTTAAATCCGATACGCGCTGCAATGGCCAAGACACCGGAGCAATCGGAGTACACATCTATCCGGGAACGCATTGTCGATGCGCATGACACCCCGCTGCTACCTTTTGCCGATCAGGCAGAGGGCGGAATTCCATTTAAACTCAAAGACTACCTTGAGTTGGTGGACTGGGCGGGTAGGGCCATCAAGGACAACAAGCGGGGTTACATTCCTTCCACAATGCCATCGATACTTACCCGTTTGGGAATGCAAGCCCCCCCTGTGCTTGACTACCTTAAAAAGCAGGAGCAACACATATCTGCTGCACTCGGACCGGTAAGCATGCTCAGAGCCTTTGCCACGTCGGTCGGCCGACAGTTTGTGAAAGGCCAGTCACTTGGAAAACAACTCTGTCCGGAGCGGTTGTAGTCAATCAACAATACCAGGTTTTGATAGTTCTAAAAGTAGCTCTGAACCGTATTCAGGCGTCTGTACGCGATGGCCTCGGCGACGTGGCTGGAACGGATATTGTCAGCCTGGTCAAGGTCGGCGATGGTACGTGACACCTTGAGAATGCGGTGGCAGGCACGTGGCGACAGGTAAAGTTGTTCAGCCGCCTGTTCCAGCAACTGCAGTGTGTCGCCTTCGATATGACAGAACTGTTTCAGCTCACCATTGGTCAGCAACGCATTGGTTTTGCCGGCGCGCTTCATCTGATATCCAGCGCGCGGTGATGACGCGCTCGCGGACCTTTTTTGAGGTTTCGATATTGCCCGCGGGAGTGCTCAGGATCGAGGTTTTCGGGCGCAATACCTCGACCTGGATATCGATACGGTCGAGCAGCGGGCCCGAGACCCTGGTGCGGTAGCGCTGAATCTGTTCACCGCTGCACATACAGCGGCCGCTGTCGTCACCCGAGAGGCCACAGGGACAGGGATTCATTGCCGCAACCAGCTGAAAGCGGGCAGGAAAGGTTGCCCGCCTGGCAGCCCTTGCGATGACAATGCAACCCGATTCGATCGGTTCGCGAAGAATTTCAAGCGTATGCCGGCCAAACTCGGGCAGTTCATCGAGAAACAATACGCCGTTGTGCGCCAGTGATATTTCACCGGGCATGGGACGCGCCCCGCCGCCTGCAAGCGCGACACTGCTACAGGAATGATGGGGTGTTCTGAACGGCCGTATGCCCCACTTGCGATGATCCAGGCCTGCGTGGCTGACCGAAGCGAGGGCCGCGACCTCAAGGGATTCGGCTTCTGTCATCGGCGGTAAAATTCCCGGCAACCTCGATGCCAGTAGAGTTTTTCCTGTTCCGGGAGGACCTGCCAACAGCAGATGGTGACCGCCCGCCGCGGCAACTTCCAGCGCGCGCTTTGGTCCGGGCAATCCGATCACATCACGCAGGTCGGGCAGCATCGGTGGCGCACCCATTTCCCCGGCTTCGCATTCCGGCAACTGTTGACCACCCGTGATCCAGTTTGCGATCTCGAGCAGCGTCATGCCGCAATATTTCTCGCCGCCCTTTACCAGTGCTGCCTCCGCTGCATTGCAGGCCGGAACAATCAATGTCCTGTTGGCGTCACGGGTGCGTACGGCGGCGGGCAACGCGCCGCGAACCGAGCGTAATTCGCCATTGAGTGAAAGTTCGCCAAGAAATTCATATTCATCGAGACCCCTGGACGGTATCTGTTCAGAGGCCGCGAGTATTCCCAGGGCAATCGGCAGGTCGAAACCGCCGCCTTCCTTGGGCAGTTCGGCAGGGGCCAGCGAGATGGTGATGCGGCTATCCGGCCACTTGAAACCCGAGTTGAGCAACGCGGAGCGGACCCGGTCCTTTGATTCCCTGACCGCGGTTTCGGGGAGCCCCACAAGATGCATGCTTGGAAGACCGCCCGAAAGGTGGACCTCCACCGTGATCAGCGGCGCTTCAATTCCTGCGCAGCCGCGACTGCGTACCAGCGACAATCCCACAAATCCACCTCCGACCCGGCCCTGTATTAAACGGCGTCTGATTCAATGTCATGATTGTCGGTTGCAGGACGCGGAGAAGCATTGGTCGTGGTCTGAATTGATTGTAGGTAATTGGACTTTGATTTCTTTCGCCGGATCATTTAGTGCTTCGCAACGAATGTCCCGTGCGGTACCCGGAGCTATGGGTTTATTTTACTTCGCAGCTTTGGTCTGACTTGCCGGTCTCGAGCGGGCAGGCTTGCCCGCAAATTGCAGGGCGTAGTCGTTGAGCAGCATGGCGTAGCATTCGCAGGTATGCGGCTTCAAGACCCTTGTGGGAAAGAATACGGATCTGACCGCGGCTATAGCCGATGAGTTTTTTTCGCTGGAGTTTACCCGCCGCGATGGTCACGGCGCTCCTTTGCACACCGAGCGTGTCGGCGAGAAACTGGTGCGTCAGCGGCATTTGATCTGCTTTGGTGCGGTCGTGGGTCATCAGCAACCAGCGAGCCAGTCGCATCTCGACTTCATGGAATGAGTTGCAGGTTGCAGCCTGCAGCAGTTGTCCCATCAGAACAAATGAATAGTGCCTGAGTGCTTTATTCAGACCTGGGCTGTCACGCAACAACCGGCGCAACCGTGGCGCTGTTATGCGTAAGCCAGTACCGGCGCCATGTACCACGCTGCGCAGACGAGGTGTATTGATACCCAGCGCCAGGGTCGCCCCCAGGGCTCCCTCATTGCCGATCATGGCCACGCCCAATGGCTGGTGGTCACTGCTGGCTGATACCAATGAAATCAGACCTGACAAGGGAAAATAAGCGTATTGCAGGGGTGTGCGCACCTCGCATAATATGCTGCCGAAAGTCAGTTCCACTGGTTCGCACAGTAACAGCAGTCGCCGGCTTTCTTTTTCCGGTAACCCCGCAATCAGTTGATTGCTTTCAGGTTTTGGAATGGATTTGGACACAGCAATCTCCCTCAGCGAAGATCAAGCCCTTATTGGGAAGAAAGGAATACTTGGATGATTTCATCCTGACAGTGTGCGTGATTTCGACTTGGCCCTCTGTGCGGCAGGGCACAGAAGTATGATTGTTAAAATTCGGGAAGGCTGATTGGATTGCGGCGGGCAGTTGAGCGCCAAATTATGTGGCGCCCAACTCTTGTGTCAGGACCAGCTGATTGTTAGGCAGCCGGTGAAGTGCAATCTGTAGCCAGCGGTACAGTTGCGGGTCGATCAGACGATGGCGGTTACAGCCCTCTCAGATCAGGCGAAGCGCCGGAACCAGACAAGTCCAGCACCGAGTAACAGCAGCAGGGCCAGGACCACCATACCGGAGTAGCCCAGTGTCGGAATGCCCTCGAATAATATCGTATTGGTGATAACAAAAGATCACTGTCGAGAAGGGCAGCATTCTCAGCTACCGGGTCATTATGCGGGTCAGCTTCGTGATCGATTGAAATCGATTTCCGGCGTTGGCCCGATATGTTTCATAAACTGGAACCTGGTGACGCTTACCTCGACGGGAGAAAAACGATCTTCAGGCCGGAGTATCTTATTATGGCGCTGCCGGAACCGCCACGGCGCACCGGGCTCGCGGCAGCCTGGCTATCCAACGAGGACTGAATTATGCAGACAACGGATCTTTCACCTGAACTGCTCCATAGGATGGATGCCTACTGGCGCGCCGCCAACTATTTGTCGGTCGGTCAGATTTTTCTCTTTGACAATCCCTTACTGAAGCGGCCGCTGACGCTCGCCGACGTGAAGCACATGCTGCTGGGACACTGGGGCACGACCCCCGGGCAGAACTTCATCTATGTGCATCTCAACCGGGTCATCAACAAATACGACCTCGACATGATCTACATTTCCGGCCCCGGGCACGGCGGGCCGGCGGTCGTGGCAAATACCTATCTTGAGGGCACTTACAGCGAGATCTATCCGAATATCAGCCAGGACGAAGCCGGACTGCAAAAGCTCTTTCTGCAGTTCTCGTTTCCCGGCGGTATTCCCAGCCACGCCTCTCCGGAGTGCCCCGGCTCGATCCACGAGGGCGGCGAGTTGGGCTATTCGCTCAGCCATGCATTCGGGGCCGTGTTCGACAACCCGGATCTCGTCGTTGCCTGTGTCGTCGGTGATGGTGAAGCGGAAACCGGGCCGTTGGCCACCGCCTGGCATTCCAACAAGTTCCTCGATGCGGCCACCGATGGCGCGGTGCTGCCAATCCTGCATCTCAATGGCTACAAGATTGCCAACCCGACCATTCTGGCTCGCATCGAACACAAGGAATTGGAGCAGTTGCTGCACGGCTACGGCTGGGAGCCGTACTTCGTCGAAGGTGACGAGCCCGAAAAGATGCATGAGGCCATGGCTACTGCGCTGGATACCGCGGTTGAGCGGATCCACCAGATTCAGCAGGACGCCCGTGTACACGGCAACACCACGCGTCCGCGCTGGCCGATGATCGTACTCAATTCACCCAAAGGCTGGACCGGTCCCGAAATCGTCGATGGTCTGCAAATTGAGGGTACCTTCCGCGCGCACCAGGTGCCGCTCCACCCCAGGGCTCATCCCGCACATCTCAAGCTGCTGGAAGACTGGCTCAAGAGCTACCGGCCGGAGGAACTCTTTGATAAACAGGGCCGGCTGAAAGCGGAACTGGCGGCACTGGCGCCTAAGGGTAACAGACGCATGGGCGCCAATCCCCACGCCAACGGCGGCATGCTGCTGCGCGACCTGCGCATGCCCGATTTTCGCGACTACGCGGCCAATGTACCTGAACCGGGTGCGAAAGGTATCGGCGATACGCACGTGCTCGGCCCATTCCTGCGCGATGTGATAAAGCTGAATACCCAGGCGCGGAATTTCCGGGTCTTTGGCCCGGATGAGACACTTTCCAACGGACTGGAAGCGCTCTTTGAAGCGACGCAACGCCAATGGGACGCCGCGACCGTGCCGGGTGATGAATGGCTAGCGCCCACCGGACGCGTGACGGAAATGCTCAGCGAACACCAATGCGAAGGTTGGCTGGAGGGCTATCTGCTTACCGGGCGGCATGGTCTGTTCAACTGCTACGAAGCGTTCATCCATATCATCGACTCGATGTTCAACCAGCACGCCAAGTGGCTGAAGGTCACCGCGCACCTGCCGTGGCGGCGCAAGATCGCCTCGCTGAACTATCTGCTGGCCTCGCATGTGTGGCGCCAGGATCACAACGGCTTTACGCACCAGGATCCCGGTTTCATCGACCACGTGGTGAACAAAAAGGCCGAGGTCGTGCGGGTTTACTTTCCACCGGACGCCAATTGCCTGTTGTCCGTGATGGATCACTGCCTGCGCAGCCGCCATTACGTCAACGTGGTGGTCGCGGGTAAACACCCGGCGCCGCAGTGGCTGACAATGGATGCGGCGGTCAAACACTGCACGCAGGGAATCGGTATCTGGCAATGGGCCAGTAACGACCAGGCCGCTACCCCTGACGTGGTCATGGTTTGCTGTGGTGATGTACCCACGCTGGAGACGCTCGCAGCCGTATCCATCATGCACGGGCATCTGCCCGAGCTCAAAATCCGCGTGGTCAACGTCGTCGACCTGATGAAGCTGCAGCCGCCAACGGAACACCCGCATGGCTTGAGCGACACGGATTTTGATGAACTGTTCACCCGCGACAAGCCGGTTATTTTCGCCTTCCATGCCTATCCCTGGCTGATTCACCGATTGACCTACCGCCGCACCAACCACAATAACTTTCACGTCCGTGGCTACAAGGAAGAGGGTACCATTACCACGCCTTTTGACATGACGGTGTTGAATGACCTGGACCGTTTCCACCTGGTAATGGACACCATCGACCGTCTGCCTCAGACTGGTGACAAGGGCATCTACCTGAAACAGCAACTCAAGGACAAGCTGATCGAGCACCGGCAATACATCAACAAGAATGGCCGGGACATGCCGGAGATCCGCGATTGGCAATGGAAGGGATGAATCTGAGCGAGTATGCAAGCTCTTTCGTGAAGACATTTTGGCATTGCCGCTTGCAGTTTATGGACCAGGATGTTTCTTGAACATCTCATACAATGGGATAAAGACTGTTTAATCGTATTGAACGGTTTTCATGCGGCCTGGCTGGACCCCGTCATGCTGCTGATGACGCATACGCTTTTTTGGTCACCCCTTTACCTGTTTCTGATTTTTCTGCTGTTCAAAAATTTCAAGATCCAGGCCTGGTTCCTGTTGATTGGCGTGGTTGTCACGCTCCTCCTTTGTGACCAGATTACGTCAGAATTGATCAAACCCTACTTTGCGCGTCTGCGTCCAAGTCACGATCCGGGCATGGCAGGGCTGCTGCACCTGGTGGACGGCTATACGGCCGGGCAATACGGGTTTTCGTCGGGGCATGCCGCGAATACTTTTGGCCTGGCGCTGTTCTTCTGGTTTATCTTCCGTTCCATTTACAAATGGATGGCCCTGCTGTTCGTCTGGGCAGGTCTCATGACCTATACACGTATCTATCTGGGTGTTCATTACCCCACAGATATCATCGCAGGCATTGCCCTGGGTCTGTGCTGTGGCGCTATCGGGATTGTAACGTCGCGTTATCTGTGCAAATGGCACGTTGCCAGCAAAAATACCATATCTAACTGAATTATATATAAATATTCTGCCTAAGCGCGCCAGCGCACCGACACGGTGTTGACGCCCACGATAGAGTGACGCCTAACGTGGTCGGATTGAAAGTTGATGCCATCTACGTCTTGCTAGTAATAGCTCTCTTTATTATGGATGAACAAACATGTATACAAAATCACGTAAATTAATACTCGCATCCGCCATCACCCTGGCAATGGTTTCGATCAGCGGATCGACCATCGCTGACACGATGTCACAGGACGTCGCGAACGCACGCCAGGAATCACAGATCTGGACAACTTATAGCCTGAGCCCCTATCTGCGCGCGAATGACCTCCAGGTATCCGTCGTTGACGGCAAAGCCACACTTACAGGCACCGTCACCGAGGATGTAAACAAGGATTTGGCCAAGCAAATTGCCCTGGGTGTCAACGGTATTGACGACGTCGACAATCAGATCAAGGTTCAGGCTGACTATGTTTCACCGGCAAGGTCTTCCGAGGAACGCAGTTTTGGTGAAGTCGTGGATGATGCGACCATCACAGCATCGGTAAAATCCAAATTGCTGTGGAGCAAGAATACCAAAGGTCTGAAAATGGATGTGGATACACACATGGGCAAGGTGACACTGCTTGGCAACGCCGATAGCGGTGCGTCCAAGGAACTCGCCGGCCGCATGGCCCTAAACACCCGTGGTGTGGTAGCAGTCGACAATCAGCTGGTTGTGGATAAAGCGAAACCTGCTGCAAAAGACAAGGATGAGGCAGCCGAGCAGGACACATCAGAAGCCATTGCCGACACCTGGATCACGACCAAGGTGAAATCAACCTTCATGTTCTCAAGCAATGTCGAGAATGACGATATTACCGTAAGCACCAAGGACGGAAATGTCACTTTGAGCGGCACGGTCAGCAACGGCGCCGAACAGGCACTGGCAACCGAACTCGCGCAAAACGTTCGCGGTGTTAAAAGCGTCAATTCGACAGCCCTTATATTCTAAGGTGATCGTTTAATATTCACAGCGCGTTTACGTCAGCGTTATGTGAGAAATGCATCGCCGCGTTACCTTGCAGAAGGGCACGCGGCGATTTTTTGACATGCAGGGCGCCAACGATTGACTGGATTTCCTAACCCCATGTTCATCGGCGCCGCCAATTTTTCGAAGGACAGGCAAAGTATTCCGGTTTCAGCCTGATCTTCCCGCTCACATGAGGAACGCCGCAATCATCTTCCCCTACGACAAATATGGCCGAAAATTTCGTGTCGCAGCCGTATTGGTGGTTTTGGCTTTCATCAGTGCCTGTTCTTCGCTGCCCCCGGGACACGATTACCCCAGGATCGAGTCGAACGCACTCGCCGCATCAGTACCTACGAAGCTTGGCGGGCAACTTGCACAGGTCATCAGTGAACACGGCGGCGTTTCCGGATTCCGCTTCCTGTCGTTTGGTGTTGACGGCTACCTGACCCGCATGCAGATGATCAATGCTGCCGAGCAAACCCTGGACCTTCAGTATTTCATTTTTCGCGGCGACGAAACTGGCCGGCTGCTGACCGATGCCGCATTACGCGCGGCTGACCGCGGCGTGCGTGTACGCATACTGATCGACGACGGGGAAACACTGGCCGGCGACGAGCAGATTACCCCGCTTGCCGCCCACCCTTCAATAGAGATCCGGATATACAATCCGTTTGCCTATCGCGGGCACTCTCAGGTAATCAGGTTCAGCGAATACATGCTGAACCGCTCACGGCTCAATTACCGTATGCACAATAAACTGATGGTTGCCGACAATGCGGTGGCGATGTTTGGTGGACGCAATATCGGCGATCAGTACTTTCAGATCGACTCTGAAGAACAGTATGCCGACAATGATGTTTTTGCCGTCGGCGCGATTGTCAGGCGGCTGTCAGATTCGTTTGACGAGTTCTGGAACAACGCGCTATCGATCCCCAACGAGGCTCTGTCATCCCGCAAGACATCACGTGCCGCCTTGCATGAACACCGGGAATTGACAACTGAAGAGCCAGCGGAAGTGCAGGCCGACGGTATTGATTTTGCCGGGCTCGTTGCCGCGGGAGAACCATTCGCCGGAATGATATCGGGCCGCCTGCCGCTGGTCTGGGCCCCTGCGCATATCATCAGTGATAGTCCGGACAAACGAAAAGTGGAAGATGGTTCGATGGTCGGCAGGCTCATGCACCGGCCTGTGGCCGACGCCACGCTGGCGGTTCAGTCGGAATTCCTGATGATCACCCCGTACCTGATACCCGGTGAGGAAGGTATGCAAATATTCGAAGACCTGCGTCGGCGGGGTGTGCGTATTCGCATTCTGACAAACTCGCTTGAAACCTCGTCGGTGGTTCTGGCGCAGTCGGGCTATATTGGCTACCGGGTGCCATTGCTCGAAGATGGCGTGGAACTTTACGAGATACGCGCCTTGCTGGGTAACACGCATGGCAGCGGCCAGACGAAAGCAATGTCCCGTCACGGCACCTATTCGTTGCATGCGAAAGTGTTTGTTTTCGATCGGGAAAGGGTGTTTGTCGGCTCGATGAACTTCGACCAGCGATCGATGCATCTCAATACCGAGATCGGGCTGATCATCGACAGCCCCGAACTCGCGCAGGAACTGGCGAGGCGATTTGAAGCGATGGTGCAGCCGGCCAATGCCTATGAGGTTTTATTACAGCCGGACAATCCGGGCAACGGGCAGCATTTGATCTGGCGCACCCTTGAGGATGATCAAATGATAGACCTGCAAAAAGAGCCGGCGCGAAGCGAATGGCAGAAATTCAAAGTCAAATTTCTCTCACTGCTGCCGCTGGATGACGAGCTATGAAAGCCCGCTGGATCGTACTGCTTTGCATTGCCCTGGAACTTGCCTGCCGGCCGCTGGCGTTCGCACAACCATTCACCACCGCGCAGATAGAAATCAACTACCTGCTAAATTATGTCGAGATTTCCGGATGTGAGTTTTATCGCAATGGCAGCTGGCATGACTCGGTGCAGGCACGACAACATATGCGTACCAAATTTGACTATATATCGGCACGAAAGGGTATCGAAACGGCTGAAGATTTTATCCAGAAGGCGGCATCGAATAGCAGTCTGAGCGGCAAATCGTACGAAGTGCGATGCGGCGACTGCTCAGCGATTGAGACCGGGCCCTGGCTTAGAGCCGTGCTGGCGCGATATCGGGTCGTCGCGGCGCGGGAAGCCGAGACGCCATAGCGGAGTGTGCGGCAGCGCACGGATGCCGGGGTAATTTCGGTGTAAATTTTCACTGACTACCCCCCACCCGGTCTGGCAAGCCAAGGAAAACGCAAATCATGAATATTCATCTGGGTCTCACACCGCTGGTGTCGTTGGTCGCCGGAATTCTCATTCTGGTGATGCCAAAGATGCTGAACCTCATCGTCGCCATTTATCTGATCGTCATTGGACTGATCGGATTGTTTGGCGGTAACTTCAACCTCTGAAGACGCCAGCCTGTTGCAAACGACCGTCCCTGAGGCGTTCAGGTCCTGTCGTGTCAGGACCCTGGTTCCCGCCGGTCGGTGTGGCATCGTTTCGAGTCGCCCGAACCGGACGGACCATGCTAATGGTCCTAGCGTTCTCCTTGCATGGTTGTGCATATACGCGAGCGCAAAATGCAGCCGATCCTTGCCCGGATCATCTCAACGCTCCCATCAAGGAATTCTGCGTGGTAACGCCGGATGTCCTCTGGCGCGGGTCCAAGCCCGACCGGGATGATGCCACGTGGCTGATTGAGCAAGGCGTCAGAACCATCGTCAACCTTGAACTCATCCACGATGATGAACGGGCCCTGGATCAGTCGAGTCCCCAGGGCGGTGGTGTTACCGTGGTGGGCTATTTTCATGTGCGTGATTGGGAACCGCTCAAGATGGTGACGCCGGGGATCGTCGATGACCATATCGCTCATTTTCTCGCGATTGTCGATCAACAGCCGAAACCGGTTTACATTCATTGCCGTTATGGACAGGACCGGACCGGCGCCATGATTGCGGCTTTCCGGATGCTCATGGAAGGTGTCAGTGAAGAGGACGCCATTGCGGAATTGCGGCGTAATCGTGGCAACTGGCTCACGGTCGATGAAAAATATATACGCGATTTGTCAGCGCATCACCTGGAAAACCTCAGGCGCAAAACGGCAGAGTGGACAGCGAAACTGAAAATGGATGCCAGGGTGGTTTGTTCCAACGGGTCTTGCGCCATCTCACATGGTTGAAAAACCGGGGCCTATACTCTGGCCAACAGTGGCTTGTTTCGCAAACAAAAAGCGCTGGTGCAAATTGTTACACCAGCGGTTGAACTTCAGTTCCAGCTTCAAAGCGTTTCCGGGGACGAAATGGAAGACGCAAATTGAGAAGATATAACGTGCCAGTCCCAAAGGCCTAAACAGTTCTTGCAAATGAAAATATACCACGCGGAGAAAATGCCCTTCAGTTCGCTACCGAACAGAACTGCGTTTTTATTTCACCCGGTGTTATGTATCGTTGGCGTAGAATGCTTATCCCGGCGGAGATTGTGCATTCAGCCGCTTTTCGACAGGCAGAAAGCGCCGTTACTCAAGATGTACTGCACGAGGAAACTGCAACCGGCCGTCGTTTTCGCCGGGCGGTGACGAGCTTCCTGGTGAAATCACAAGTTGGCCGGCGATGGTCGAAGGAATTGCCCGGAACTTTAATTAACAAAAAGAATTCAATATGAGGTACAAGGCATCATTGGCTGCGAATGAAGTCATTTTTATCATACACTTGAGCACTTCACCGACAAGGCAGGCGACATGAGCGCGCATAATCGACTAGCGCTCCCCCAGGAATAATCAAGCATGAATAACACCGGTAATAAAAACACCCACGCGGCCGCCGCGCTGCCGCCGCTGACGGAAAGACTGTCATGGCAGGCGCTCGCGGCACACTGCGCAACGATCCGTGATCTGCACCTGAAGCAGCTTTTTGCCGGCGATCCGCAACGCGGAGAGCGCCTGAACGCCGAAGGCGCCGGCATTTACCTGGATTACTCCAAGAACCGCGTCAGCGACGAAACCTTACGGTTGCTGGTAAAACTGGCCGAAGAATGCGCTCTGCGCGAGCGCATCGAGGCGATGTTCACAGGTGAGAAAATTAACACCACGGAACGCCGCGCCGTATTGCACACCGCGCTGCGTATGCCGGCGAGTGAGCACTTGCTGGTCGATGGCGTCGATGTGATACCCGACATACAGGCGGTTCTCAAACGCATGGCCGAATTTGCACAGAAGGTTCGCAGCGGCGAGTGGCTGGGGTACAGCGGCAAGCGCATTCGGAACATCATCAATATCGGTATCGGCGGTTCCGATCTCGGCCCGGTGATGGCCTATGAGGCACTGCGTCACTACAGCCAGCGGGACCTGACGTTGCGCTTTGTCTCCAATGTGGACGGCACTGATTTTGCCGAGGCGGTGCGCGATCTCGAGCCCGCAGAGACCTTGTTCGTCATCTGCTCGAAGACATTCACCACGCAGGAAACGCTGACCAACGCGCATACCGCGCGCAGCTGGTGTCTGCGCAAACTGGCAGATGAACAGGCTGTGAGCAGGCACTTTGTCGCGGTCTCGACCAATAGCGACGCGGTCTCCGCTTTGGTATCGATACCGCCAACATGTTCGGTTTTTGGGACTGGGTCGGCGGGCGTTACTCGATGGACTCGGCGATCGGCCTTTCGACCATGCTGGCTATCGGACCCGAAAACTTCCGCGCGATGCTGGCCGGTTTTCACGCCATGGACCAGCACTTCCGCAGCGCACCCCTGGCGCAGAATTTACCGGTACTGATGGGTTTGCTGGCGCTCTGGAACAGCAATTTTCTCGGCGCCGAAAGCATCGCGGTGCTGCCCTATGAGCAATACCTGAAGCGCTTTCCCGCCTACCTGCAGCAATTGGCGATGGAGAGCAATGGCAAACACGTCACACTCGATGGCAGACGCGTCGATTATCAAACCGGGCAGATTTACTGGGGTGAACCCGGCACCAACGGCCAGCACTCTTTTTATCAGCTGATTCACCAGGGAACGAGACTGGTGCCCTGCGATTTCATCGGCTTCGGCCAGACGCTGAATCCCCTCGCCCACCATCATGATCTGCTCATGTCGAATCTGTTTGCGCAGAGCGAAGCACTTGCTTTCGGCAAGACAGAAGAACAGGTCAGGGCTGAAGGTACACCGGCCTGGCTCGTTCCGCATCGTGTGTTTGAGGGCAACCGGCCGAGCAATACGTTGTTGGCCGAACGCTTGACGCCGGAAACCCTGGGTTCGCTGGTTGCGCTGTATGAGCACAGCGTCTTCACCCAGGGCATTCTGTGGAATATCGATTCATTCGATCAATGGGGTGTCGAGTTGGGCAAAGTATTGGCGCAACGGATAACACCCGAACTCGAGAGTGCTGATGAGCCGCCGCTAAAGCACGACAGTTCGACCAACACATTGATCCGGCGCTATCGCCATTACAGGGACAGAACCCGATAGGCACAGAACTATGAGCAAAGACCCAATTTGCGGCATGACAGTAGACGAATCGACGGCGCGGCATGCCGAATGCGACGGGCAGATATTCTATTTTTGCTGTGAGGGCTGCCGCAAGAAATTCCTGGCGCAAAACCCTTCAGCCAAAATAGACGAACCTTCTTGCTGCAGTATGACCCATGGCAATAAGACCCATGATGGCGCCCATGATCATGCCCACCCGCACGCCTCCCATCAGGGGCAAGAGAATGCGGCGGAATTGACTTCTTCTTCTGCCAAGTTCATTTGCCCCATGTGTCCCGGTGTGGCGTCCGGCAAGCCGGCCGATTGTCCGAAATGCGGCATGGCGCTGGAACGCAATCCGGCATGGGTTGCACCAGACCCGGGTAAAACCATCTACACCTGTCCGATGCACCCCGAGATACAACAGGATCATCCCGGTGATTGCCCGAAATGCGGCATGGCGCTGGAGCCCATGGGAGCGAGTGCGGACACGGATGACGATGAAAATGCGGAGCTTAAGGACATGACGCGGCGCTTCTGGGTCGGTGCTGCCCTCGCGCTGCCGGTTTTCCTGCTGGCAATGGCACACCTGGTGCCGCCGCTGGGAAGACAGCCCTGGGTCAATGGTGATGCCTCGCGCTGGCTGCAATTTGCACTGACGGTGCCGGTGGTCTGGTGGGCGGGCTGGCCGTTTTTCCGCCGTGGCTGGCGTTCGCTGCTGTCGCGTCACCTGAATATGTTTACGCTGATCATGATCGGCGTAGGTGCGGCTTTCGTCTTCAGCAGCGTGGCCATGCTGACGCCCGGACTGTTCCCGGCCTCGATGCAGCACGGGGGCAAGGTCGCGATCTATTTTGAGGCCGCCGCGGTCATCGTGGTGCTGGTGCTGCTCGGCCAGGTGCTGGAGTTGCGCGCCCGCAGCCGCACGGGTAGCGCCATCAGGGCCTTGCTCGACCTGGCGCCGCCGACAGCACGTCAGGTCGCGCCGGACGGCGATCACGAAGTACCGCTCTCCCAGGTGAAGGTGGGCGACTGGCTGCACGTGGTTCCGGGTGACAAGGTACCGGTCGATGGCGTGGTCCTCGAGGGTCACTCCAGCGTGGAAGAGTCCATGATCAGCGGTGAACCCCTGCCGGTGGAAAAGACGGTCGGCGACACGGTGACGGCTGGCACCGTCAATGGTTCCGGCAGCTTCGTCATGCGTGCCGAGCGGGTCGGCAACGATACCCTGCTCGGGCAGATCGTGAACATGGTGGCCGAAGCACAACGCAGCCGCGCACCCATACAAGGTCTTGCCGACAAGGTCGCGGGCATTTTCGTGCCGGCCGTGCTGGCAGTTTCGGTACTGACCTTTATCGCCTGGATGTGGCTGGGGCCGGAACCCAGGCTGGCGCACGCCATCGTCAATGCAGTCGCGGTCCTGATCATTGCCTGCCCCTGTGCCCTCGGCCTGGCCACGCCCATGTCCATCATGGTCGGTGTCGGACGCGGTGCGCAGGAAGGCGTACTGGTGAAAAACGCCGAAGCCCTCGAAAGCCTGGAAAAAGTGACCACACTGGTTGTAGACAAGACCGGTACGCTGACGGAGGGTAAACCGAAATTGGTGGACGTGCTGCCTGCCGATGGTTTCGAAGCGCAGGAATTCCTGCGTCTCGCCGCCTCGCTGGAGCAGAACAGCGAGCACCCGCTGGCTGCCGCGATCGTGCAGGGGGCCAAAGATCAGGACATCGAACTCGAGACGGTAAAGGACTTTCGCTCAGTGACAGCGGGTGGTGTCGCCGGCACTGTCGCCGATCGTGCGGTGATGATCGGTAAACCCGATTTCCTGCGCAGCGAAAAGATTACCGGCCTGGAGACCCTGGAAGATGCAGCGGTGAAACTCCAGGATGAAGGCAAAACGGCGATGTTTGTCGCGATAGACGGCAAGCCGGCCGGGATTCTCGCGGTCGCCGATCCGATTAAAGCCAGCACCGCCGAGGCCATCAAGGAACTCCATGGCCTGGGTTTAACACTGGTCATGCTCACCGGCGACAACCGCCGTAGCGCAAACGTTGTGGCCAAACAACTCGGCATTGATGCGCTCGAGGCAGAAATCGAACCTGCCGGCAAGGTCGCCCATATCAAGAAGTTGCGCGCTGAGGGCAAGCATGTTGCGATGGCCGGTGACGGCATCAACGACGCCCCGGCGCTGAGCGAAGCGGAAGTCGGTATCGCGATGGGCACCGGTACCGATGTTGCCATGCAAAGCGCGGGTATTACACTGGTCAGCGGCGACCTGCGCGGTATCGCCAAGGCCATCCGCCTGAGCCGCGCCACGATGGGCAATATCCGGCAGAACCTGGTATTCGCGTTTCTCTATAACGCGTTGGGAATCCCGGTGGCAGCGGGTGTTCTGTACCCGTTCTTCGGCTTGCTGCTCAGCCCGATCATCGCCGGCGCAGCGATGAGTCTGAGTTCCGTTTCGGTCATCAGCAACGCGCTGCGGTCTGCGCAACGTGAAACTGTGATCAATGCACTGTAAAACTCCCTTGGAGCGTGCCCGCCTGTGCGGGCACGCCAGGGATGACTGACGTATGAACGATTAGTCGTCTTTATACTGCTTTTTTGATGTCTGCTTTCAGGTCGCCATAAGCGGCTTGCACCTTGCCGCGTGCATTCTGCAACTTGCCTTTGTTTTCAACATCCTTGTTGCCAACGACCTTGCCGGCGATTTCCTTTGTTTTACCTTTGGCTTCCTTTATGCGTCCTTTTACCTGATCTTTGTTCATATCGATTTCCTGGTGATGATAGGGTGAATTCGGGTGTCTGCCGGAACGCACACTTCGGCATCCGGCACACACCCGTCTCGTTGTATAGCGCAATGCCAACTGAAAACGCCTTGGTCACACGCGCTCGCTTTGCTGGCTTTTCTATTGTCCACATCGTGCCAGATCGCGTCCGTGCGGTAGCACCCATTGCCCTGAAGAGGTGAGTTGTGCGTTAGCGCACAGACACGGAGTGACTTTTCGAATAACTTGTTAATTGAGGGCTACTTTGAACCTCCGTTTTTTTTGCGCTTCAGAATTAGTGATCTTTAAGCGCTTAAAAACGCTGAGAATGTTCTCTTAACTACCCATAAGGCCACTGCCTTGAGACTTCTTCGCGTTGCGCTCAAACCTGTTACCCAACCAGGTAGCCGACGCTGATTTTGGATTGATTTCACCACTGGAGAAAAATATGAAAACGTTGATGCCAGGCGTCACGTTACTTTTACTGCTTGCATTTGCACCTGCAGTACTGGCTAACAAAGCCGACGACAAAGCCGCCGCAACCAATGCGGTCTCCGAAGCCCGGGCCATGATCCGTTCCGCGGAACGCAGCGGAGCCGATTCCATGGCCACGGTAGAACTTAAAATGGCCCGCGATTTACTCAATTCCGCCCAATCCAACATGGATAACAGGGAATGGCTGGATGCTGAGTACGCCGCAAGGAAATCACAGCGCGACGCTGAAGTTGCAGATTCCAAAACCCAGGCACTCAAAGCCGAGTACGCACTGGCAGAACTGCAATCGGTTGTGGACACGCTCAAAAGCGAGTTACAACGCCAGGGAGAAACCCGAATGAACACATTTATCCCATACAAAACGGCCGGCCTGGTATTGCTGGGCGCACTATTTCTGAATGCTTGCGCAACCGCGCCAACCGTTGATCCGAGAGTCACGGCACTGCAATACAAGCTGGAGACGCTGGAAAGCAATCCGGAACTGGCTGCCCGCGGTGGCGAGGCGCTGAAAACCGCCAGAGCGGCGGTGCAACTGGCTTCGCAACCCGCCAAAAGAGTGACTGAGCAGGAAATATCCTACCGGATTTACGTCGCGGATCGCCTGGTCGAGACGGCAGAAATGAGAGCGCGTGCGAGGCTTGCCGAAGATCGCAGCAAAGACCTGGTCAGGGAGCACGATAGACTGGTCCTGGAAGCACGGACCCTGGAAGCCGATCGTGCCCGTCAGCAGGCAGCACAGGCCAGGCAAAGCGCAGCCGAGGCCCTGGCGCAACGCGAACGTGCATTACAGGAAGCAGCCGATGCTCAAAAGCTACGCGATGAAGCGCAATTGGCACAGGCCTTAGCCATGGACAGTCAATACTCGGCAGAAACCGCAGCAGAAGCGGCCAGGACAGACGCTGAAAATGCGCGTCTGGCAGCAGCGGACGAGACAGAAAAGGCCAGGCTGGCGCGGACCGAGGCAGAAGTGGCCAGGACAGAAACTGAAAACGCGCGTCTGACAGCAGCGGATGAAGCAGAAAAAGCCAGGCTGGCGCGGATCGAGGCCGAAGCGGCCAGGGCCGAGATGGCGTCCATGCGCGGCCGTTTGTCAGAACTGGAGGCCAAACAAACTGAGCGTGGTTTGCTCATCACCCTGGGTGACGTCCTGTTCGAATTCAATAAGTCCGAGTTGAAAACCGGTGGACAACGCAACTTGCAACCGCTGGCGGATGTGTTGAAGGAACGCACAAACCAGCTGGTTATCATTGAAGGTCACACTGACAGCATCGGCAACCATGCGTATAACATGAACCTTTCCGAGCAACGGGCAGAGGCAGTAGAACAATACCTGGTGGCGCAGGGTGTTGCTGTCAGCCGTATCGATGTAAAAGGCCTTGGGCCCGATTTTCCGGTCGCCGATAATGCCAGCAGTGAGGGTCGCCAGCTTAACCGGCGCGTCGAGGTCATTTTGCCCAACCTCAAATAGATTTTTTTAACGATGGGGCCAGTTCACGCTGGCCCCTTTTTTTTACACGAAAAAAAGGGATAGGATTGATCCTATCCCCGGAGTAAAAGGCCGATGCAATCAGCCTTACTTCAAAAATACGCGAGTCAAACGTCTAGCGTTTGACAACCAGCAACACTCCCCCGAGCACAACCAGGCCCACACCGGCCCACATCGGGATATTGATGCGTTCCTTTTCATCGAACGACATATGGATCGGACCCACATCGGCATCGTGGGTTTCCTTGGTGTAGCTGAAGCCACCATATGCCAGTGCCAGCGCACCGACCACGAGCATTACGATTGCTATCATTTTCATTGAATTCATCACGATTATCCTTTTGTAGGCTGAAGGTATTTCAGAATGAATAAATTACCCTGTTGTCTGCGTTGAAGTCTGTTCGCTAGCGCACCGAAGGGAGAAAAAGGGTGACCCTGTTCCTGTTAATGAAGACGGAACGCCAGCCGCAAAGCTCTGCACTCCGTCCACCAGGCTGGCGTCGGTGCGTTGGCGTACTGTGACCGGTTTTCAGCCATGCTAGTCTGAACATTACTTAAAGAAGCCGAACATTTACGGGTTCAGCTTTGACGTTGTTTGCCAGCGCATGTGTCTGCACCACGGCACAGGCTTCAACCATCCATTACCCACAAGGATCAACCATGAAACGTTTATTGATCGTCGCGCTAGCGAGTCTTGTTCTTAAGCACCGCATACGCTGCTGATGTCGGTATCTCCATCTCCCTGGGACAACCCGGGTTCTATGGTCAAATTGACATCGGCGATTACCCGCCACCGCGTCTGCTCTACGCGGAACCCGTCATCGTCGAACACGTAGTGGTGGTCGAACAGCCCATTTACCTGCGTGTGCAACCGGATCATGTCAAACATTGGGAAACCTACTGCAGCGAGTACCAGGCCTGCGGACGGCAGGTCTATTTCATCGAAGACAGCTGGTACGAGGACGTCTACGTGACCGACTACAACAAGAAACATGGCAACAACGGAAAAAAACAGGGTCATAAAAATGGTAATAAGGGCCAGGACAAGCAGCACTAAGCAAAAAACGCACATATTCTGACCGCTTTTGCTCCAATGTACGCTGGAGCACAGAGCGGGCAGGCCAATCAATGTATCTTTAACTAATACAAGCGGTCGAACTGCCGGCGCCTTGAACGGGCCGGCCTAACGCACCGTTTGGACTCGCCTCGCCGACGCCTGATTTTGCGTCAAGAGGCCTACCAAAAGGATCACATCATGATAAATATATCCCGTTCACTGGCCGCTACCGGCGCGCTGCTGTTTGCGCTGTGCACCACAATTTTCGCCAGCCCGGCGTTTGCCGACCCATCGGGGCGCGTGGCTTACCTGACTGACACCCAGGGCCAGGTGAGTTATTCACCATCCGGCGAGGACCAATGGATCGGCGTTGTGCGTAATCGCCCGTTGATTCGTGGAGATCGGCTGTGGACCGACCGGGGAGCCCTTGCGGAATTCCAGTTGGGCAGTTCTGCGATCCGGCTGGCATCGAATACCGGCGTTGAGGTTCTCGATCTGGACGATCGCTATGCGCAGCTGCAGCTGACTGAAGGCACGCTCAGTCTGACCGTGCGACGTATGTATAAAGACCAGGTCATCGAGGTGGATACACCGCTGCTGGCATTCACCATCACCCGCGCCGGTCGTTATCGCATTGACGTCGACCCGCAATACGATGAGACCACCATCGTGGTATGGGAAGGTGCTGGCGAGGCCTATGGTGATAATTCCAATTTCAGCATGCGCGCAGGCGATACAGTTCGTTTCTACGACACCGACTTGCGCGATTACGAAATGTTCCGCTTGCCGCGCGAGGACGAACTGGACCGCTACAGTCTTCAGCGCGACATGCGTTATGAACGCTCCGAGTCATTGCGCTATATCGACGATGACCTGGTAGGTTATGCCGACCTGGACGAGTACGGTAGCTGGAGCCGTGTAAGCGGCCAGGGCCATGTCTGGTTTCCAAACCGGGTCGAAGCCGGCTGGGCACCTTACCGCTATGGTCACTGGGTCTGGCAGGAACCGTGGGGCTGGACCTGGATCGATAACGCGCCATGGGGATTCGCACCGTCGCATTATGGCCGCTGGGTATCCGTACACAATCGCTGGGGATGGGTTCCGGGACCGCGTCATGTGCGCCCCGTCTATGCGCCAGCCCTGGTGGCATTCGTCGGTGGCAGCGGCTGGAGCCTGTCCCTTTCGCTGGGTGGCGGCTCTTCAGCTGTAGGCTGGTTTCCACTTGGTCCGCGTGAAGTCTACGTGCCGTCCTATCATGGCAGCCGTGATTACTTCAACCGGGTGAACCAGACCAACACGGTGATCAACAACACGACCATCACCAACGTCTACAACAACTATTCCAGTGGGACGATCAATGTCAACCAGGTTAACTACACCAACCGAAGCGTCGCAAACGCCGTAACGGCAGTCCCGAGAGACGTATTCGTGAGTGCGCAACCGGTGAAATCGTCAAGGTTGAAATACGACGCCAGGGCCGGCACGACAGGCGAGGTCATGCGTGTGGCGCCGGTTGCACCCACGGAGCGTAGCGTGATCGGTGCAGGTAAGGCTACCAAGGTACGACCGTCTCATGACGTGTTCGATCGCAAGGTCGTTGCGTACCGTGCGCCGCCGCCCGCGACTGAGTCGTTTGCCAAGCGCGAACAGCTACTACAGAAAAATCCCGGACGCCCCCTGGAGGCTTCCGTTGTCGAATCCTTAAACGGCAAAAATGCCAAAACTGCGAAAAACGTACGCATAATCGAAAAACAAAAGAACCAGGTGGATGCACGAACTGCCGGATCCCGCCGGGTTGACAAATCCGCTCAGCAGCAGCAACTGGATCGTTCGGATCAAAACAAGAAAGGAGCGAAACGCGTAGTTGCTGATGCACAGCCGGCCGCCGAACAGCAACAGCGTAAAGCTGGGAGCGACAAGCAGGCCGCGCAACAGAAGCAGCAAAAGGCCGACAGCGACAGGCAGGCCGCCGAGCAGCAGCAGCGTAAGGCTGACAATGACAAGCAGGCTGCGCAACAGAAGCAGCAAAAGGCCGACAGCGACAGGCAGGCCGCCGAGCAGCAACAGCGCAAGGCTGACAGTGACAAGGCAGCCGCCGCACAACAACAGCGCAAGGCCGACAGCGACAAGGCAGCCGCCGCACAACAACAGCGTAAAGCCGAGAGTGACAAGCAAGCCGCGCAACAGAAACAGCACAAGGCTGACAGCGACAGGCAGGCCGCCGAGCAGCAACAGCGTAAGGCTGACAGCGACAAGGCAGCCGCCGCACAGCAACAGCGTAAAGCCGAGAGTGACAAGCAAGCCGCGCAACAAACAGCACAAGCAGACGACAGGCAGGCCGCCGAGCAGACGACAGCGACAGTGACAAGCAGGCCGAGCAGCAGCAGCGTAAGGCTGACAGCGACAAGGCAGCCGCCGCACAGCAACAGCGTAAAGCCGAGAGTGACAAGCAAGCCGCGCAACTGAAACAGCACAAGGCCGACAGTGACAGGCAGGCCGCCGAGCAGCAGCAGCGTAAGGCAGACAGTGACAGGCAGGCCGCTGAACAGCAGCAACGTAAGGCCGACAGCGACAGGCAGGCTGCACAACAGCAGCAGCGTAAGGCCGACAGTGACAAGCAAGCTGCCGAACAGCAGCAACGCAAGGCCGACAGCGTCAATCAGGCAGCACAACAGCAGCAGAACAAGGTTGACAGCGACAGGCAGGCCGCACAACAGCAGCAGAATATCGCCAACAGTAACAAGCAAACCGCCAACGAACCCGCGGCCCAACAGCCGCAGCAAAACCAGCCCGGCAAGAAGCCGCAGCCAAAGAGCAAAGCGCAAGCCGAATGCGAGCGCGAGGCCAGAAAGCAGGGCCGGGATGACAGCGAATGCCAGGGTCTCAAGTAACACGGGCATGAGTTCAGTGCGCGTTTGGTCCGGGTCCGTCTGAGTCTCATTGGATACCGGTGCGCAGCTAACTGACCGGCGGTCTCGTGAAGAACTGATAGCGGGCAGTGACCCATGTTGATGAATAACGCGGGGTGGTTTCTGCTGGTTGGCGGACTGATGCTGGCCATGGGGCTGGCCACCCCGATGGTCAGACGCCTGCCGGTCAGCCCGGCGATGGTTTACCTGGCTGTAGGACTGGTGGTGGGACCGACCGTTTTCGGTCTTTTCCACTTTAATCCGCTCAAACAGGCGGCCCTGTTTGAAATATTGACAGAAGTGGCAGTACTGATCGCCTTGTTTTCCGCCGGTGTAAAGATGCCGGTACCCATCACATTTGCACGCTGGCGTACGCCGGTTTTTCTCGCCATTTTCACCATGACAGCCACGGTCGCCCTGGTCGCAGGTTACGCCTATTACATACTCGGATTATCGCTCGGAGCAGCAGTGCTGCTCGGCGCCATCATTGCCCCAACCGATCCGGTACTGGCTACCGATACACAGATCCGGCATGCCGAGGACCGCGACAGGCTGCGCTTTACCCTGACCTGCGAAGCGGGGATGAATGATGGCAGCGCCTTTCCGTTTGTCATGCTGGGTATGGGCTTGCTCGGCTTGCATAATCTCGGCGAATTCGGCCAGCGCTGGATACTGATCGATGTTGTGTGGGCCACCCTGACGGGTATCGCCATTGGTGTCGTTGCCGGTTGGGGGCTTGCTCATGTCAGTGCACGGCTGCGAAAGAATTGGCCGGACCCCAACCTGTTGAATGACTTCCTCGGCCTGGGACTGATAGGCGTGGTGTATGGCTTAAGCCTGTGGCTCCATGCATGGGGCTTTCTCGCGGTTTTCTTTGCCGCCGTGACCTTGCGTCACACCGAGCTCAATCTCACCAGCACCACCGCGGAAACCCCGGTGCTGCCGCAGTTCGAAGTGCGGCTTGGTGTTGACGAAGATGTGCCCGAACAACACGTCAGCGAGGCTTCACTGATTTTCAAAGAACACCTTGAGCGGCTCTCAGTACTCGTTTTGATCCTGCTCATCGGCGGCATGTTGTTCGTGGATTCATGGAGCTGGCGCGCCGTCGGTCTTGCACTGTTCATATTCATCATCGCGCGGCCGCTGAGCGTGATGCTTGGTCTCATCGGCACACGCACAACGTGGCGGGTGCGTGGGCTGGTTGGATGGTTCGGCGTCCGCGGTATCGGCTCGCTCTATTACCTGATGTACGCCATCGGGCACGGACTTCCTGAAGACCTGGCCCTCGAGTTGCTGCAACTGACGCTGGTGGTGGTTACGCTTTCCATTTTGATTCACGGCATCACCGCAAAGCCAGTGATGAGCAGGTTTTGGCAGCGGAATCGCAATGTGCTCTAACGCACCGAAGTCAGGGGCGGGTTACGCGCATACTGATGATCCTGGAGATTCGATCTCAGCGGTAGTAGAGGAATAGTAAAATGCTTGGAACAATTGCAGTTGTATTGATAATTTTGTGGGCCCTTGGGCTGGTATCTTCGTACACCATGGGCGGATTTATTCACATACTCCTGGTCCTGGCAGTCATCATGATTGTCGTCCGGCTGATCCAGGGGAGACGTATCTGATTTATTGAGAGTGCTTCAAAAGCTTTGCGTCTTTGCAAGCCAATGAGCCGCCCTGCGGCGGCCATTGGGTTCATCCGATCACCTCGAGGTATTTTTTTTCCACGCCCAAGGTCTGCTATAGATAAGATCAGTGATCCCGATCTTTGTTTTTTCTATCATGGTTTTTGTTTGCGTACTTTTTCTGCAGGCCGGGTGGCAATCTACGCTCGTCATAATCACGCCAGCCCTTGTTTACATTCTGACTGTAGTACCAGCGATTATTGTCATAGCGGTAATATTGATTGTCCAGGTAATAGTAATTGGGCATACCCACTACCAGGTAAACACCCAGGTGGGAATCATAACGGACTTCATGCCCATTATACGGTTGACGATAGCCATGCTTCGCCGTATGCGGCGGTGGACCATAATCCCTTTGATATCCACGATGGTTGTCCGGGTAAGCAACACAGCCGGCAGTCATTAACAGGGCACCGGTCAATGCGGTCATTCCCAGGAATTTACTCAAGCTTTTCATCAAAATACTCCTGACTGTCATGTAGGGTGAATACGCACGTACAACTTACCGGTGTACAGGGCCATTGTCTGTGCGTCATCGCACCGACAGAGCCGTCAGGTGGCCATGAAACGGGGCCGTCATCGCAATGTGTGCTAAGATACATAAAGAGTCCGAAAAGCATTGTGCAAGCCTCGGGCTAATGAAGTTATTACATGCCTGAATCGATCACGAACAAGGTCACTCCGACGGTTCCCAACCTGCTGCAAAATCATCTTCTGGCTGCTTTGCCGGAAGATGCCAAACAGCGTCTGTTCCCGCATATGAAGCTGGTGGATCTGCCACTGGGCAAGGTGCTCTATGAATCCGGTGACACACTGCACAATGTGTATTTCCCCACGAACGCCATCGTTTCACTGCTGTACGTGATGGAAAGCGGCGCATCGGCGGAAATCTCGGTGGTAGGGAACGAAGGACTCATCGGTATCGCGGTCTTCATGGGCGGTGAAAGCACCCCAAGCCGCGCCATTGTTCAGAGTGCCGGTTCGGCATTCTCGCTGGCGTCGCAACGGCTCCGGAACGAGTTCAATGGTTACGCCGATATGCGCATGCTGATGCTGCGTTATACCCAGGCACTGATCACACAGATGGCCCAGACGGCCGTCTGTAACCGCCACCATTCGATCGACCAGCAACTGTGCCGCTGGCTATTGCTGTCGCTGGACCGGCTGCCGAGCAATCACCTGGTCATGACCCAGGAGTTGATCGCCAACATGCTCGGCGTGCGCCGCGAAGGCGTGACCGAAGCCGCTGGCAAGCTGCAGGATCTCGGTGTTATCGAGTATCAGCGCGGACATATCACGGTGATTGACCGGCCAAAGCTCGAAAAACTCAGTTGCGAATGTTATGCCGTGGTCAAAAAGGAAACCGACCGCCTGCAAGCCTATAAGCCTCTATTTGAAAGCAAGTGATCGCCACATGACGTGGCGCTGTGCCCCTCGCAGCGGTGTGCCGCATTGCCCTGAAGGGTGCGTGGGACGATCAGCTTCGGATATGGCCTGATCGTCCGCACACTGTGTTTCTTCTGTCAGTTCGCCCTTAGCGATACAGCCACTACTCGTGGTGCTCTGCATCCATCAAGGCTGAATCGCGTTCGGCGGTAGCGTCGGCCTGATCAGATGCGAGTTTTGCATCGGCAGTGCTCACGCAGGCCGTCTTGTCAACACCTTTGAGTGAGCCGCACTTCTCTATTGCGATGCTGTGGCGTCCTTCCGCATCTGTAAGAGCCACATCAAAGTCCGCTTTTGCCTTGGCAATCATGGCTTTTGACTCAGCCGCGGACAGTTTCTCCTGGGCGCCAGCCTTGGACTCGGCATAGACATCCTGTGCGTCGGCGACATTCTCGTTCGCCTTGTTTTCCGTCTTGCTGGCGTCCTCACGGGCGGCATTGGAGTCCTGGGTTGCCACCTCGCGTGCCTTCGCGACATCCTTGGAAGTTTCGGAAGGGGTTTTGTTGCAGCCGGCAAGCAAGAATGTTGCTAGCGCCACGATTGTGATCAATCGAATCATTTAAATCGTACTCCTGGTTAGGCTCAGCTGTTTCAGCATGAAATCCTGTGATTGTTTCTGTCCGTCCTGGCCCGCAAAGAACGGAATTACTGGGTGCTTCCATCTGCTGCTCATAGGTGTCGAAAGAACGGAAAATCACAAGATTGACAACCCTGGCAGCGGGTATACGGTCCAAGGCTGATGGTACGGTTCGCGAACCAGAGCGTCTGTGCGCTAGCGATCACAAGGACATTGCACTTTACCAACAGCGCACCATGAGACGAGGGCCTTTCGTAAACTTGAGATTGCTGCTTTCTGCCGTGATACCGGCATGTCGGTGTCAATGGTGGGGCCGTTCTTCCCCTGCTCTTGCGTGATCGAAACAGGCACTTCCTTTTCTGTCCAGTCCGGATGGCCGATCGCCATGGGTGAGAATAATTGCTGCAACGCACCGTCTGTGCACCAACCCACACTTTGGTTAAAACTTAAAGTGCAATTTCAAGCACGCGGCACACTGAGCGTGCGATCATCTGTTCTTCGTCCGTGTGAATGACGCGGACCTCAACCCGGCCAGCCGCGGTGGAAATCACCGGCTCATTGGCGGCATTGCGCGTAGCTTCGAGTTCGATTCCAAGGAAACTCAAACCATCGCAGATCCGGTCGCGGATGACGGGTGCGTTCTCTCCGATACCGCCCGTGAACACCAGCGTGTCCAGTCCACCCAGGGCCGCCGCAAATGCTCCGATCCATTTCTTGACCTGGTAGCAAAACAGCGCGACCGCTTCAGCTGCCCGTACGTCCCGTGTTTCACAGCCAAGCAGGTCACGCATGTCGGAACTGGTTTCGGATATCCCCAACAGCCCGGACCGGGAAAGCGTCATCTCGCTGAATTGTTGCGCACTCATTTTTTCAGCTTGCGCCAGATATAAAACCAGTCCGGGATCGAGATCACCGGAACGCGTACTCATCATCACCCCGGAGGCCGGGGTGAAACCCATGCTCGTATCTACGGGTCTGCCCTCATGCACTGCAGCAAGACTGGCACCATTACCGAGATGGGCGAGAATCAGCCGCTTTTGCGCCGCTTTCAGTCCCGCCGCCCGGGCCAGTTCCTCCATCAGAAACGCATACGACAAGCCGTGGAACCCATAGCGCCGCACCCCTTGCGCCTCGTAGCGGCGCGGGATCGGTAGCAACCGGGCCACGCGCGGCATTGCCTGGTGAAAAGCCGTGTCGAAACACGCCACTTGGGGCAGATCGGGAAAGCGGTGATGAAATGCCCTCATCAACAGAATCTCTTGCTGCAGGTGCTCGGAATCCAACGAATAAAGCCGCTGCAACTCTTCAATCATGGCCGCCGTGATTCGCTTTGGGGCACTGTACTTCGGCCCCCCATGCACGACGCGATGCCCCACTGCGGTTAATTCAGCGCCCCTGCTGTGTTGCCCGATCCAATCCATCAGCACGTCCACTGCCACCGTATGATCCGGCACCGTCACGGGCAGTGAAATATTGTCTGCAGGGTCCACCCCTTGCACCTTAAAAGTACCCTGCGGTAGCCCGATCCGTTCGATCCCCCCCTGCAAAATCCGCCGCAATGAGCCAGCGGCTTCGAACAGCGAAAACTTGATGCTCGATGAACCGCCATTGATGGCCAGGATCAGCGCTGTACCAGAGGTTCCATGAGGCTCTGCTGCTTCATTCACCGAGCAATTCTCCGACCGACTTGAACTCATCGACGCGGTCACATACCACCTTGATCACCACCAGGATCGGAACGCCGAGAAACAGACCCCAGATGCCCCACAGCCAGCCCCAGGCGAGCACCCCGGCAAAAACCGCGACCGGGTTCATGCGGCTGGCACGGCTCGTCAGCCACGGTGTCAGGATATAAGCTTCGACGACATTGATCAGCAACTCAACCCCACCGATCAAAAATGCGATCTCGAACGAACCAAACTGCGCAAAGCCCATCAACATCGCCGCACCGCTGGCAACGACACTTCCGACGTAGGGAATAAAGTTGAAAACAAAGGTCACGACGCCCCACACGGCCGCATGTTCGACGCCGATCCAAAGGAACGACAGCCAGGTGGCGACACCCACGACCGCGCTGGTGAACACCTGCACCAGCAGGTAGCGTTGAATTTGTGTGTCGATCTCATCGAGTGCCCGCAGCGTGAGTTTTTTCTTGGTGAGCGTTGGACCGGCGAGTTTCACCATCTTGCGCCGGAAGTTGTCACCTTCCGCCAGCAGAAAAAACGCGATAAACAGGACCACCGTGGTATGCGCGACTGCCGACGCCAAACCGAGCGCGCCGGGCAAAAGGTAGTCCTTTACATTGACCTTGGGCTTCTCAATCTGCACTTTGGCTACACCGCGTTCCGGTTGCGGGGCGCTATTTCCCTCGGCGGCAGTCTTCTCAATCTTGCTAGCCGCCTCCTGAACTTTTTCCATGGCGCCGGCCGGCCCCTTTTTACTTTTGCCGTCGAGGCCACGACTCAGTTTTTGCGCCACTTCCGGCAAGGCCTCGATCAGCGAAACCGCGTCGTCGCTGAGCGAGTAGGCGATCGAAACGGTTCCGCCGACCATGCCAAGCAACAAAAAAGCCGCAGCCAGGGTACGCGGGATATGCACCCGCACCATTTGATCGACCAGCGGTGTCAGCGCGTAGCTGAGCATCACACCCACCACCAGCGGCACGAACACCACCTGGGCCAGGTGCAGTGCGGTCAGGCTCGCCAGCACGGCGATGACCAATAAAGAGGCGCTGCGCAGGCTGACCGGCGAATGCACGATCACGCCCGTATCGTCAGGGGCAGGAGCGACGATCGCGGTTGCAGGAACGGTGTCGTCGCCGGCAACCGGCTGGGTGTTACTGCCGGGTAAAGTCACGGTTGGATTCCTGCGTTGTTTTTTCGCTGCCTGACTGCACCTGGGATGAGAATGACAGCAACAGTCTGATGCTCGCACTGGCGGCGCCAACGATGCTTGCCATTGACCAGCCTCGACGGTGGTTGGTCTGCTCTATGGCAACGCCGATTCCAAACGCTTCCAGTAGCGTGACTGGCGAAACCATCCAGTCGGTGATTTTGCGTTTGAATCCCGCTACCACCGTCCGCACGTTTCGGTGCCGCGTCATGATCTGCATTTCCAGGGCGTTGATCTGCCTGGTCAGTGATCCGGAATGTTCCGACATATCAGGTCCAATCATGTTGACTTCGTGTTGTGCGTGCCGGCTGGCGATGACTTCAAGGTGCGCAATGTGGCTGGAAAGCCCAGATGTCGCGAGCGGCGAACGATGAAGCTCCGCAGCAGTAACACAGGCACAGCTGTTAATGCTGTCACTGTCAACAGGACGAATACCGGGTGAAGACCCATACCGATCAGGCTTAGTCCGGTCGCGGCCATGAGTCCGATCCATACCAGCACCAGCAACGCGCCGATGCAAACGGCGGCCGCAATCATGACCATCAGGCTGTACGACGCGCGACGCACCTCGAGTGCCGCGAGTTGCAACTGATCATGGATCAGCTTACGCCATTCCCGCTGGAGGATATCGAGGTCCTCCAACGGGCTGGTTTCCCCAACAGCACTACCGTGTTCGCTACCGGCCTGGCGTCGTCCGTTTCAATGGGTATAGCCACTGAGCAGCAATCTTAGCGGGACGACAACAGGCGGCTGAGTACATATCCGGCGGCTACTGCAATGCCGAGGGAAGTAACCGGGTTTTCGCGTACGTAAACGCTGGCACGCTCAATGACCCGCTTGCTACCGTCATTTAACTGATCGCCTTTGACACCGAGTGCTCCTGCTGCGCTTGTAGCAACATTACCTACGCGGTCAACGGTTTCATGTGCGTTGGCGACCATGTGGTCAAGCGCGGGACGTGTGGCATCGGCTGCCGAATCAATTGCGTCATGTGCCGCTTCGGTGGCTATGTCAGCGCCATGCTCAAGTGAATGTTGAATATTGCCGCCATTGACGGGTGCTTTGGTCTTCATGATGTTTTCTCCTGTGAACTGGTTGGGAGTGGATGGGTCTCCTGCAAGGCAATACGCTTGTGGGAACTTTGAGATGAGAATACAGCGGCTGGTCTTTTTCAGTCGGTGCGCTAGAACACTTAGCGGGCTGCCGAAACCCCCGAATTGCCCGGGATTGCGCTTATGCTCAGCCAACCATAAGAGAGCGTTGACAGCCAACAACACCAACGTCGTCACCGGGCCTGGTTCGACACCCCACTGGTCGAAGGAAGCGATGCGCCGGGTGATGCCCCGGTTGAAGACATTGTGCTCAAACAACGTGACATCCTTTGAACAAAGCTATACTAAGTTTGTCACACCCACTAGATTTGCCGGCTAATCCTGCCGGCCTCTGAAGAGCGAGTAATTATGCAAATTGGAATGATTGGCCTTGGCCGTATGGGCTCCAGCATGGTGCAGCGCTTGCTGCAGGATGGCCACGATTGCGTCGTGTTTGACGTCAACCCGGAGGCGGTTGCGAGGCTTGAAAAGCTGGGTGCGACCGGGGCGCGCTCACTGGACCAACTGGTCGCTGCGCTGGAATGTCCACGCGCCATCTGGATGATGGTTCCGGCGGCATTGGTGGATGGGCTTATTGACGAATTGGTCAGCCATCTCGACCCTGAAGACATCATCATCGATGGTGGTAATTCATACTACCGTGACGACATTCACCGGGCCAAGGCACTTGCGCCGCGTTTAATTCATTATGTTGACGCAGGCACCAGCGGTGGCGTATTCGGTCTTGAGCGGGGCTACTGCCTGATGATCGGTGGAGAAAAGGCGATCGTCGAAAAACTGGACCCGATATTTGCCAGCCTTGCTCCGTCTCACGAATCGGTCTCGCCGACACCTGAGCGGGTGAAGAAGGGTACTGCCGAACATGGTTATCTGCATTGTGGCCCGCACGGGGCAGGTCATTTTGTCAAAATGGTCCACAATGGCATCGAGTACGGCATGATGGCGGCGTTCGCCGAGGGCTTTAATTTGCTCAGTCATGCCAATGTAGGCCAGCAAAAACAGGAAAGTGACGCGGAAACCAGCCCCCTGCGGAACCCTGAATACTTTCAATATGATCTTGATCTGGGTGAAATCGCCGAAGTGTGGCGGCGTGGCAGTGTGGTCAGTTCCTGGTTACTCGATCTGATCGCCCACTCCCTGTTGAAGGATTCGACACTGGACCGGTTTTCGGGAAATGTGTCTGATTCCGGCGAGGGTCGCTGGACTACGCTGGCCGCGGTCGAGGCCGGTGTTCCGGTGCCGGTTTTGAGCACCGCCTTGTATGAACGGTTCAGTTCGCGCATGGAAAGTGATTTTGCCAACCGTCTGTTATCCGCGATGCGCGCGGAATTTGGCGGTCATGCCGAAAAAGGCTGACGATATGTATTTACCCGGTTGATGGTCCGGGTCTGTTTAACCCCAGGAAAAGCTTAACCTCTCAGAAAAAAAGGAATATCCCCACATGAACGGAGTTTCCGGTCGTAAGGCAAGTTCTGAAGCATTGGTATTATTTGGTGTCACAGGCGATCTTGCATACAAGAAAATATTTCCAGCGCTCTATTCGATGGCGCGGCGGGGCACGCTGAACGTCCCGCTGATAGGCGTCGCGTTTTCCGGATGGAGCCTGGAGCGACTATGCAAACACGCCGAGGACAGTATCAGGGAATCGGGGAAGATCGAGGATCCTGCGGCCCTGCGTCATTTGATCTCGCTGCTTAGCTATGTCGATGGCGACTACAATGATCCGGAGACTTTCAGGACGCTCAAAAACGTGTTGGGTAAAGCGCGGCATCCCGCCCATTACCTGGCTATACCACCTGCGCTCTTCGGCACGGTCATCAAGGGACTCGGCGCCACTGAACTCAATCGGGGGGCGCGCGTCATCGTCGAAAAACCGTTTGGCCGTGATCTCGCCTCTGCACGGGAACTCAATCGCATCGCGCAGTCGGTTTTCCTGCAAGACTCGATTTTTCGCATTGATCACTTCCTCGCCAAAGAGGCGATCATGAACATCCTTTATTTCCGTTTCGCCAATTCATTCCTGGAACCGATCTGGAACCGCAATTACGTGGCCAGCGTGCAGATTACCTTGTCCGAAAAATTCGGCGTGGAGGGGCGCGGCGCATTCTACGAAACCGCCGGATGTCTGCGTGACGTCATCCAGAACCACCTTTTTCAGATCGTTGCCCTGCTGGCGATGGAGCCACCGAGCTACAGGGGTTTTGAGGGCGTGCACAATGAGACTGCTGAAGTCCTGATGGGTATGCGGCCACTGAAGCCGGATGACATGGTACGTGGACAGTACACGGGTTACCGCAAAGAGCCGGGCGTGGCGAAGTCATCGGATGTGGAAACCTACTGCGCGCTGCGGCTTTTCATAGACTCCTGGCGCTGGGAGGGCGTACCGTGGTATCTGCGTTCCGGCAAATACCTGGCATCAACGGTGGCCGAGGTCATGGTGGAATTAAAACCGCCGCCACAGCGATTGTTCGGCGATTCAGCGCCCACGACCGGTCCGGCCAATTATCTGCGCTTCCGGCTCTCCCCCAATTCCGCAGTCGCATTGGCTGCACGCGTCAAGCGCGCGGGTGAGGAGTTCCTCGGTGACCAGCGTGAACTCTACCTGATGGATGAACAACCGGGCGAAGAGCCTGCATACGAAAGGCTATTGGGCGATGCCATGGCCGGCAAGGGCGCCCTTTTCGCACGTGAGGACGCGGTTGAAGCAGCCTGGGCGGTGGTCAACCCGGTTCTTGATGATCACCCACAGGTCATCCCTTACAGACGCCATGGCTGGGGGCCAAAACAAGCAGAGCAACTGCTTGCCCCTGGTACAAGATGGAACAATCCCGTTTAGGAAACGACATGAACAGGACAAAAGAATTATGCGTTGCGGGTCAAAATCCATGCTGCGAAGACATATCACGGCCAGAGTTGAGATGGGATACCGGGCTATGAGTGACAGCCATCAAAAAATCCGTCCGGTATGCAGGGTTCAGTCTTGAAAGAGCCGCAACCCGCATTGAGTGCAAACTCCCAACGGCTGAAGCTGTGCGTCAGCTCAAGCCCTGAGGCAGCCGCCCTGTCGGCGGCCTCTGAGCTGGCTGAGTCCATGCGGGCCGCAGTTGATGCACGTGGCCTGTGTTTACTGGCGCTAAGCGGCGGACACAGCCCCGCGGGAATGCTGGTCGCGCTTTCCCGGCAACGTATTCCCTGGCAGTCGGTGCATATTTTCCAGGTCGATGAGCGCGCCGCACCCAATGGCAGCGCCGATCGTAATTGGACCGGTTTGCAGGAAAACCTCCTCAAACATATCGATATTCCGGCTGCGAATCTGCATCCGATGCCGGTCGAAAATGATGATCTCGACAGGGCGGCTGATCATTACTTCGCCGAGTTGGTCAGCGTTGCCGGGCAATCGCCAGTTTTTGACATCATCCATCTCGGTCTTGGCAGCGACGGCCATACCGCCTCGCTGATACCCGGCGACCCGGTACTCAACGTACTCAAAAAAGATTTGGCGGTAACCGGTCAGTACCAGGGATACCAGCGGCTGACGCTGACCTATCCCTGCCTGCGTCGGGCGCGGCAACTGCTCTGGTTCGTCACCGGTGCGGACAAGGCGGCGATGCTTGTCCGCTTACAACATCATGACCGCAACATTCCTGCCGGACGCCTGGGCCATGATCGAAACGTGGTTTATACCGACCATTCAGCCGCGCCGGTTACATCCGCCAACCCGCTCTCTCCGGTGTTGAGCATCGATGTGGGGGGGAGCCACGTAAAACTGATGGACAGCGTCAACCGGCAACGCCGCCAATTCGAATCCGGCCCCGGGTTAACGGCCGGCCAGATGTGCGAGCAGGTGCTGGCCCTGGCCGCCGACTGGAATTATGCCGCTGTTTCCATCGGTATTCCGGGGCCGATCCGGAACAACCGGCCATTGGTGAATCCGCCGAACCTGGGTGGCGGCTGGGTGGAATTCGATTACGGGAACGCCTTTGGCAAGCCGCTGAAAATCATAAATGATGCCGCCATGCAGGCGCTCGGAAGCTACCAGGGCGGCAAAGTGCTTTTTCTCGGCCTGGGCACCGGCCTGGGTAGTGCAATGGTCACGCAATCCATGATCGCTCCGATGGAGTTGGCGCACCTGCCATACCGCAAGAAAAGGACATTTGAGGACTACGTGGGTGAACACGGTCTGGAGCGGATGGGTAAAACCAAATGGTGCAAGCACGTGCGAAGGGTCATTACTCTTTTACAGAGTGCATTGTTACCCGATGAAGTGATAGTGGGCGGAGGCAATGTGCGGCATATTGCTGAACTGCCCGCCGGTTGCCGCCGTGGCGACAATGACGATGCGTTTCTTGGTGGTTTCCGCCTTTGGGAAAACGGCTTTATCGAAATCTGAACGGGAGCTCGCAAATTCAATGCCGACGAGAAAGCCGATGACAAAATCCGCAGACCCCTGGCAATGAAAATTCTGGTCGCAGATGATGACAGGAGTACCGCAGCCTTTATTCAAAAGGGGTTGACCGAGCACGGCCACACGGTCGATTGCGTCTATGAAGGCCGGGATGCATTAAGTTATTGCCTGTACAACAATTATGACCTGGTGGTACTCGACCGGATGATGCCGGGTATGGACGGTATGGCGGTGCTCAAGGCCTTGCGCGCAACCAACTGTGAGATTCCTGTCATATTCCTCACGGCCATGGCTGATGTCGACGATCGTGTTGAGGGCCTGATGGCTGGCGGCGACGATTACCTGGTCAAGCCATTTCATTTCTCGGAGTTGCTCGCCCGTATAACAGCCCTGGCCAGGCGACCTTCGGGATTCGATGAGAAGACGACACTGAAGGTTCATGACCTTGAGCTGGATTTGCTCACGCGCACCGCGAAGCGCGGTGACAGCAGCATCGATTTGCAGGCGAAAGAATTTGCTTTGCTCGAAATACTCATGCGCAACGAGGGTCGCGTGGTCACCAAGACAATGCTGCTGGAGCAGGTCTGGGATTTTAATTTCGATCCGCGCACGACCGTGGTGGAGACGCATATCAGCCGGCTGAGAGCGAAGGTCGATAAACCGTTCGATGTGCCGTTGATTCATACGACCCGCAATTCGGGCTACTCTCTTTATGCTCCGCGGTAATATCCTTTCCGGCCCGCCATTTCGCACTGCTATTTTGTGCCTGGGGATATTCATCGTCATCCTGATGATGATGAGCGTGGTGCTCTACCACCTGACGGAATCCGCGCTATACCGTGAACTCGAAGATCAGATTGGTGAAGAAACCATTCTTTTCAGCGGCTTGTATAAAAGCGGCGGCCGGAACGCGCTGGTGAGCGCCCTGCGCCAATTGGAGCGGCCTGAAATTGCCGCAGAGCGTATCGCGGGTTTGTTCGATGACCAGGGAAACAGGCTTGCGGGCAATATACCGACCGCACCCGATTTGGTCGGCTGGCAATCATTGAAAATGGTGTTGCAGGGGCCGGGCGAAAGTGCGAATTTTCACCTGTTTGCCGCAAGGATTGAGACCTCCACCCTGGTCGTCGGCCGCAGCACCCGGTTCATCGATGCTGTTCTGAAGCAGCTCCTGTATGACTGTGCGATAGCGGGCCTGGCGGTTGTCCTTGCTTCCCTGCTGATCGGTTATGTGCTCAGCCGGCGTATGCTTTTCAAGCTGAGGCGACTGGCTGATATCCTCAATTCGGTATCCAGGGGTGATATGCAGGCCAGGTTGCCTGTCGAGGCAGCGAATGATCAGATTGACCGGATTTCACGACAGATCAATGTGCACCTGGATCAACTGTCGGTCCTGATGAGCAGCACACAAAACACGGTCAACGCCATCGCCCATGATTTGCGCGCGCCGCTGAATCGGGTTTACCTGCTGTTGCAGGACGCGGCGGCCGCCAGCGAATCGGATAATGATACCGCCGAACTGATCGACAATGCCGGCAACGGAATTAACCAAGGTCAATGAAATCATTGACACCATATTGCGCATCGCCCGGATTGAAGGCGGTAGTGACCTCCAGCATTTCACGGTCTTTTCACTGGCCGAACTGGTCGCCGAGCTTGCAGAAGTCTTTCAACCCATTATCGAGAGTGCCGGCCAGGTCCTGTCCATCGACCTCCCGGATTCACCTGTTGTACGGGTAAATGGTGACAAGAACATGCTGCGGCAGATGCTGGTCAATTTGATCGAGAATGCCATCTGCCATTGTCCCGCCGGCACCAGGATATCGCTGGAGACCGGCGAGACACCACAACACGGCGCCTTTGTATGCATTTCCGACAGCGGACCCGGCATTGACCCGGAATTACGGGAGAAGGTGCTGGAGCCCTTCTTCAGGCTCGATGCGAGCCGTTCCTCGCCCGGTAGCGGACTTGGTCTGACCCTGGTCAAGGCGATCGCCGTACGGCATGCGGCAACACTGACGCTCGAGGACAATGAACCGGGCCTGCGGGTCAGGATCACCTTTCCCCCGGTTCAATCCGGCGTTGTGAACTTGTCAAAATTGTAAGTTTCGGGAAAACGCCCTGCAAACTGCAGCCCCTATAGTACGACCCACGATATCAGCAACTTCAGGTGGGTAAACACATGAGCGCAACAACACAGAGTATTCAGACCGCAACCAGCCGCGATGCCATGATTGGTCTTCAGGACCATATGAACCGGCACATTGTTGGTCAGCAGAACTTCATCGAGCGGATGCTCATCGGTTTGATTGCCGATGGCCACATCCTGCTGGAGGGTGCGCCGGGACTGGCCAAGACCAAGGCGGTCAGGACGCTGTCCGACGCCATCAACTGTGATGACCAACGCATCCAGTTCACCCCTGATTTACTGCCAAGCGACCTGACGGGTACCGAGATATACCGCCCGGAAAACGGTATCTTTGAATTTCAGAAGGGACCGCTGTTTCACAACCTGGTGCTGGCGGATGAAATCAACCGGGCGCCGGCAAAAGTGCAATCGGCCTTGCTCGAGGCCATGGCTGAGCGGCAGATTACCGTCGCCGGCAAAACTTATCCGCTACCCGAATTGTTCATGGTCATGGCCACGCAGAATCCCATCGAGCAGGAAGGCACCTATCCACTGCCCGAGGCCCAGCTCGACCGCTTTCTGATGCACGTAAAGATCGGCTATCCCGAAAAGACGGCCGAACGTGAAATTTTACATATCGTTCGTGATGAAGCGATGAACAATACCAGGGCAACGCATCACATGGTCTCCCAGGAGACCATCTTCGAGTGCCGGCAAATGGCCCTCAATACCTACCTGTCACCTGCACTGGAGGAATACATACTGCAATTGGTGTTCGCCACCCGCGAGCCCGCCATATATGGCGATGACCTGGCACACATGATCGCTTACGGTGCGAGTCCGCGCGGGACGATAGCGCTGGACCGTTGCGCGCGCGTGCATGCCTGGTTGCGTGGATCGGATTTCGCCTCCCCGACCGATGTGCAGGCGGTGGTCAAGGATGTGTTGCGGCATCGCATCATCCTGACCTTCGAGGCCCAGGCCGATGGCATCACCAGGGACCACTTCATCGATGAGGTGGTGAAACGCGTACCGGTCAGTTGAGCAAGCCGGCATTGTGACCGGATCCCAGGTGGACTATTGGAGCTAATGATGAAATCGCACTCACAGGAATCAGCGACCGGTGTTGTCGCCAGCGTGGCCGAGTTGATCGGCACACGGCCCAACATCGCGACCACCGGTTTTGCACCCAGCGGAAAGGTGAGCACGCATCAGTTCGGCATGAACCATTCGGTGTTCAGTGGTCGCGGCATGGAATTTGACGAATCACGCGTATACCAGCCAGGCGATGATATCAGGACGATCGACTGGCGGGTGACGGCCAGGACCGGGGAGGTTCACACCAAGCTCTTCCGGGAAGAACGGGAGCGACCGGTTTTTGTGCTGCTCGACTGCCGCCAAATGATGCATTTTGGCACTCGTGTGCGTTTCAAATCGGTACTGGCAGCGCAGATTGCCGCCATGCTGTGTTGGGTTGGCGTGGATGGCGGTGACCGGGTCGGCGGGTTCGTGCTGGATCAGCGTGGCCTGCATGACTACCCGGCAACGCGCAACCGTTCCGGCATACTCGCATTCATGCGGGCCATGAGTGACGCAACGGCTACGCAGGCGTCTGCCGGTGTTGTCGGAACCTTCGCTGAGCAAGGCCGTGCGGCGCATGCGTCACGTTTGCCGACCCGGCACGCTGGCCTTCATTATCAGTGATTATTCCGATCTGGATGAGATTACCCAGGCCGAGATCAACCGGCTTTCCGTGCATGCGCACGTGACCAATATCCTGGTTTACGACCAGTTGGATGAAGTGCTTCCATACCGGGGCGATTATCGAATCAGCGATGGGCAAGGCGTGGCTTCGCTAGCGCAACTCGACTCGAAATATCGCCATGCACATGCCCTGGCATTTGCCGGGCGGCGCGAGACGATCGAGTCGATGTCAAGAAAACGCGCGATGGCCTTTCACGCACTGGCTACCAGTGCTGAGCCAGTATCCATTCTGCATCCGCATCGTGCCCGCACCTCACCATCCCATAATTCAATGGCACATTTCAGGAGCGCGCAGGTATGACAACACCGTCAACGCAAACCCTGCCTGCAGACATGGCCGCACAGTTGGCGCAACTGCGGGATATTCATCTTCCTGACCCTGTCTCCTGGTGGCCCCTTGCCCCCGGTTGGTGGGCATTGACGGCAATACTGCTGGTTTGCAGCGCTGCTGTCCTCATTTTCGAATTCAGGCGGCGGCGCTCATTGAAATACAGGGCCTTGCGGGAGCTTGACCAGTTCAGGAGCAGCACGGCCCCGCATGTCAACGTCATGGAACTGGCATCGGAACTGTGTATCCTGGTCAGGAGAGTGGTGCTCAACACGGCCAATGGCCGACACTACGTGAACACCCACGGCGACGCCTGGAGTGGTTATCTCGCCGCATCTCCCAATGGCATGCCGAATGAAATTGCACGCTTTATAGCAACCGCCCCCTACGCACTTCACGCTGTGACCGATCAGCCAGGCGACGAACCTGCGCCGGATGGCGAAGCGCTGATCGGCGCCGTGGAAAACTGGATAAGGAGACACACGTGATCGAATTCCTGTTTCCCTGGGCATTCCTGTTACTGCCGCTGCCGTTCATTTTGCGTTGGCTTTTCAAGCCTGTACCGCCGGCAGCTGACGGGGCGTTGCGGGTGCCATTCTTCAAGCGCTTGCTGAGCCAGGCCGGTAGCGTGAGTTCGATGACGATGCGTCACCCGTGGCGGCTGCTCACCGCCACGCTCATCTGGTGTCTTTTAATTAGCGCTTTCGCCCGGCCGGTGTTTGTCGGAAATGAACTGCCGTTGCCGGTCGAAGGGCGCAACCTGATGATGGCCATTGACCTGTCCGCCAGCATGGGACGGGAGGACTTCACCGTGGACGGCAGGCCAAGCAACCGGCTTTCCGTGGTAAAGGCCGCAGCCGACGATTTCATACAGCGTCGTAAAGGTGACCGGATTGGTCTGGTTCTGTTCAGTGACCGGGCCTACCTGCAGGCGCCATTGACGCTCGACAGGGCGGTTGTGCGCAGTTTGCTGGATGAGGCGCAGGTTGGCTTGACTGGAACCCAAACCGCCATCGGTGATGCCATCGGTATCGCCGTGAAGCGTCTGAAAGATCAGCCGGCATCGAGTCGTGTGTTGATTCTTCTGACCGACGGCGCGAGTAATACTGGCGTGCTCCAGCCCATGCAGGCGGCGCAATTGGCAAAAGACCTGGGCATACGGATATACACGATCGGCGTGGGTGCGGACCGCATGGCCGTGCAGACCGTCTTCGGACGCGAAATTGTCAATCCGTCCGAAGACCTTGATGAGGCTACGCTGACGAAAATCGCAGCACTCACCGGTGGAAAATATTTCCGTGCCCAGGACGTCAAGAGCCTGGCAGGAATATACGCCCTGCTGGACAAGCTCGAACCGGCGTCTGGTGAACCGGTTTATATCCGGCCGTCTGTCAGCCTGTATTTCTGGCCTTTGTCCGCGGCGCTGATCCTGACGATCCTGCTTGCATTGGTGCTGGTTGTTCCGCCCTTGAGCCAGTGGACTGAACGGCCATCCTTCGGAGCGTAATAAATATGAACCTGGACAATTTCTTTTTTCTGAGACCCTACTGGTTGCTGATGATGGTTCCGGTCATCATTCTGATCGAATTGTATTATCGCCGTATCCATCACACTGAGCGCAGTGCCTGGCACAAGATGGTGGATGCACACCTGTTGCCGCACCTGACGGTCAAATCACGGGGCACAAGTCAATCGCGGTGGAACATGGCGGCACCCATGGCAGCTCTCATCGCCGTGGTGTTCGCCCTGGCGGGGCCAACCTGGGAAAAGATCGAACTGCCGGCTTTCAAAGCCCAGGCCCCCACGGTCGTGGTGCTCAGCCTGGCGCAGTCGATGAACGCGACCGATGTGTCGCCCAGCCGACTGGCCCGCGCCGGTCACAAGGTGCGCGATATTCTTGAGCGGGCAAAAGGCGGCGACCTCGGATTTATTATCTATGCGGACCGGCCGTTCGTTGCCGCACCGCTGACCAGCGATACGCAGCGTGATCCTGCAGATGTTGCCGGAACTGTCGACCAACCTGATGCCGGTGATCGGTAACAATCTGAACCTCGCCATCGACAATGCCAAGCAATTACTCGACCAGGTCGATTCCCGCAGTGGTCGTATCGTCATCATTGCCGACGACGCCGGAATGGATCCATCCGGGGCGATCGCCTCTGCGCGTGAGGCGCGCCAGGCAGGTTACCAGGTCAGTGTGCTGGGTGTGGGAACACCCGCGGGCGCTGCGATGCAAACGGCGTCGGGTCAGTCCATCAAGACACGTAGCGGGCAACAGGCAGTCACGCGCCTGGCCGTTGCAGACCTGGGCGCAATTGCGGATGCCGGCGGCGGAGTTTTCGTCACGCTGACGCCGGACAGCAAAGATATAGATACGATCCTGCAGAACACCGATGGTGTGCCTGTGAAGGTTCAGCAGACGAACACCGATTTCCGCTCCGATGCGTGGAACGACATGGGATATTGGCTGTTGATCATACCCATCCTGCTTGCACCACTGGCCTTTCGCAAGAACGTTTTGATGGCGCTTCTGCCTTTTGGCCTGGTGATCGGATTTACCGTGCCCGGCTCCGACGCGATGGCCGCAAGCCTGGATAACCTGTGGCAAACACCGGATCAACAAGGCGCAAAGGCCTACCAGCAAGGTGACTTCGGTGAGGCCGCCGCGAGCTTTGAAAACCCCGATTGGAAAGCCGGTGCGCTCTACAAGTCAGGTCAATATACCGAGGCTGCCGAGGCCTACAAGAACGTCGCGACACCCGACGCCTACTATAACCAGGGCAACGCGCTGGCCAAGGCAGGCGAACTCAAACCAGCCCTCGATGCCTATGATGAGGCCTTAAAACAGCACCCGGGTGATGATGACATCCAGTTCAATCGCGACCTGGTGGCCAATCTCCTTGAGCAGCAAAAGCAGCAACAACAGAAAGACCAGAAACAACAGGACAAGCAGCAAAAAGGAGACAAACAGGACCAGTCCCAGGGTGGAGGCGACAAGAACCAGGATCAGTCCCAGGGCGGAGGCGACAAGAGCCAGGATCAGAAGGGTAACGGGCAGGACCAGTCACAGGGCGGAGGTGACAAGAACCAGGACCAGAAAGGTAACGGACAGGACCAGTCGCAGTCGGGTGGTGACAGGAACCAGGCCCAGGCACAAAACAAATCACAAAACGCTCAGGAGCAAAAAGACAGCAGTTCGGCGGCAAATCAGGCCGCTGGTGGGCGGCAGGATTCCGATGCGAAAACAGGCGGCGACCGGCAGGTCGCGGCGAGTGGTAATCAGGACACTGGGCAAGCACCTGCCAAGAGTCAAAGTGAAGACGGTAAAAGCGCGTTTCAAAGCGCCATGGACGAAATGTTGAAAGGTAATGGACAAGGTCAGCAAAGCCCGGAAACGCCACAGTCAGAACAGCCGCCTTCTGCAGAGGGACTGTCAGAGCTCGACCAGGCCCACGAACAGCAGTTACGCGCTGTACCAGACGACCCATCGGGTCTGCTCAGGGCGCGTATCCGGCAATATTATTCGCAACTGAATCGCAACGGATGAATTTCTCCAGGACGACACCATGCAGGTTGAGATGATGAACGCAAAAACAATCAAGTTGAGGTTAATCGCCATTGCGCTGCTTACACTCGCCAGCGCTATCCAGCCCCTGATGGCCAGCGGACTTCATTCCAGTGTCAGTTCGACACAGATCGGATACGGTGAAAGCTTTGAGCTGACCCTGTCGATGGATTCGGCCAACGCAACGTCTGCCCCGGACCTGGCGCCGTTGCAGAAGGACTTTCAGATTCTCGGCACCGGCCAGAGTTCGCAGGTCAGCATCATCAATGGCCACCGCACGAACTCCTTCAGCTGGGTCATCACACTGATGCCCAACGAGAAGGGCAAGCTTGAAATTCCCGCGATCGAGGCCGGCAACAGTTCCAGCGAGCCGTTGACCATCGAGGTCGTCGATGCAGCAGAATTACCGGCAGGCTCGCCTGGCGCGGGCGAATTCAGTATCGAGGTTAGCGCTGCAGCCGGCCCGCATTACGTACTGGAGGAAATCCCGCTCACGGTACACATCCGCGGTGAAGGCGACATACGCGAGGCCAGCCTGGAAGAACCGGCCGGCAATGACTTCGTGCTCACTCAAACAGGTGAAGACAAAGTCAGCCACTCGACCCGCAATGGGCGTGAAATTGTCGATATTGAACGGCAGTATCTCCTGAAACCACAGAAAAGCGGCAGCCTGACCATCCCGCCGCTCACCCTGCAGGCCACCGTGGATGATCCCGCTGCCACGCGTTCCTCGATTTTTTCCGGAACGGGCTTTGCCGGCGGTACGATGCGGATGCCATTCAACCAGGGCCTGTTCGCCAACGTATTCAATCCGGGCCGTGAAATCCAGGTTCGTTCGGAACCGTTGAAACTTGAAGTGAAGCCGAGGCCAACCGCTGACAAGGTCTGGTTCCTGCCGGCCAAGCAGGTCGATCTGCGCGCTAATTGGTCGCCGGCCAATCCCGAGTTTCGCGTTGGAGAGGCGGTGACACGCAGAATTCAATTGTTTGCACTGGGCGCGTCGGGGGAGCAGTTGCCGGATATCCCCATCAGCGATACCGATGGTGCCCGGATTTACCTCGATCGCAGCAGCACCGATACCACCGACACACCAGATGGAACTGCGGCGCAACGTGAGTTTGATGTATCAATTGTTCCCACCCGGGCGGGAGAGGTCTCCCTGCCGCCAATGTCAGTGACATGGTGGGACACCACTGCTGACAAGGAACGGGTAGCGACTTTACCCGCGCAGGTCATAAAGGTATTACCGGGAGTGGGGCAGAACGCCGCAGATACCCTCTCCGCAACGGCCGCTCCCACAGCTAAAAATTCACCGGCGGATCAGACGGCCCAGATTCCTGATCAGGGTCATGGTTTGCCCGGGATTCAACACACAGCCAGGTTCGCATGGTATGCGCTGATGGCTGTCACCCTGCTTGCAATCATCTTGTTGGTGATGCGGCGAAGAAGCAATCGCCACCCAGGCAAATCCGCAGCTGCTGCAAACGCTATCAAACAGCCTGGCCCCGGCAATGATTCCGCCGGCGAGACTGCCCGGCTTGAGCGGGCCATCGTCCAGGCCTGCAAAGCAAACGACCTGCAGCGGGCCTATGCATCGCTGAGCAAGTGGATGTTGCTGGCCCCCGGTAGCGTATCGCAAGGCTTTAAGGAAGAACTGGCGGCAATGGAGAAACAGCTATATGCAGGCACGGGCGATTCCGCGTGGCAGGGAACGCAGATGTTGAAGCTGTTCCTGAAAGACAACAAATCGCGGCATGCTTCCGCACACGCAGGGTCAAGCGGTAACACCATCCCGGCGCTTTATCCAGGCTGAAAGCTCGACGGCTTCCCTGAAAATACCTTCGTCAGAAAATATAATTCAGTTGCACTGCGGCAAGATTTACATGGCTACGGTAAAAACCGCTAATCAGTCCATTAGCCGCGGTGTTGCCTTCGTTTTGATCAATTTTCGCGTCCGTAACCAGGATGTAAGAATAGGCAGCGTCCATAGAGACATGTTCAGAGAACTGGTAGCGCAGACCCAACGATAGCCATCGGCGGTCTTCATCCGGCAGGCGCGGCGTGCGTTGTGCATATTGAACAGGTGAAATGTCATAAGCCAGGCCACTGCGGATTTTTAAAGCATTCGAAACGTCGTAACTGGCACCAACGGCGAATCGCCAGGTGTCTTTGAAATGCTCGGGTGTGTTGGTCAGGATCGAACCGTCTGGCCTCTCTATCTGCAAATTCTGCAGGCTGCTCCAGTTGGTAAATTGCACGTCGGCCATCACCTGCCATTGATTGCCAAATGCGTGAAAAATCGACAGGTTGGCTGATGCCGGTAGTTCCAGGTCAAGCATCACCGGACCATCTGAAAGTTGCGCATCGACGCCAGCGGCAATTGCTGCCCCAACCGGTTCCAAGCCTTCCGGCAAGGTCCGGAGAGTCGGATTGCTGAAGTCTGCGTTGCCCTCCACGGTATATTTCAGGGCAGAACGGTATTGGACACCAAGCCGGGTTTGTGGATCGATTGTGAACAACATGCCCAGGTTCCACCCCAGGGCGTTATCATTGCCTTTAATGATTGCTTCAGATTCCAGGCCCAGTGCAGCGGATAGCAGGGTGGGAACGGCCTGCAACGGTATCAGACCTCCAGTCACCCCCTGCTCGACACCCAGGGCATAACCGCCAGCCCAATTCGCCTGGCTGCTTAAAGTCGCATCTATTCTCTGCCAGTTGATGCCAGCACCCAGTGACAGGCGTTCATTAATCTTTAATGCAACCGCCGGGTTGATGTTATACGTCTTGATCTCCGATTTGACGGCCTGAAACCGGCCAAGCCATTCAGAATCGTATTGTGTTGTCAGTCCAAACGGTGCGTTGACGGCAACCCCGGCCCACCACTTTTTACTCACCGGCGTTGAAAAATAGAGAGAGGGGACCAGTGCGCAGGAGCCGGCATCACCGCCGTTATCACCCAGCGTTTGCAAGGCCGCTGGCTGCGAACCCGTATCGCGGAATTTGGCCGATGGGCAGACCAGGCTGCCGGCGATCGAGGATTGCGCGTCTTCCAGGAGGGTCATTCCGGCCGGATTGGTAAAGATGGTGCTGGCATCCTGTGCAATCGCGGCCCCGCCGGCAAATGCGTTACCCAGTGCGCTGCCGCTCTGTTCCTGGATGGCAAATCCGGACCCAAAAGCCTGGATTGACCAAACCATGACAATGGTAAACAAGAAACTGATATAGATCGGAAAAACCCACGCCCTGGTCTTCATACTTACTCCTTAAATCACTCAGAATCCCTTGCGTTTGAGCCGGAACACCAATGATTGAATCAATTCGGATGGTGTCACGCGCAACCCAATCACCATGATACTCCGGAGGCTTATGTTTTGTCTGCGGACTCGATTGTCACACGATGATTAAGGGTCTATTTCCGTCCTTTATCAGGTTTTCTGTACCCGGGCGCTGCCCGGCATCAACCGAAAAGCAGGTGTTGCAGCAAAAGTTGAACTTCAGTCCATACGCCAAATGGCAGTGTGATGAGTTCCACAAAGCGGAAAATGACGGTGGCGAGCAGCGTCGTAAAGCCTGGCACCAGGAACAACAAGCCCAGGATGATGAGCAGGCCAAATCGCTCAATCCGGCGATAGATCATCAGCGTTTCGCCGGAAATAAAGTACTGAACCAGCCGGGAACCATCCAGCGGCGGAATGGGGATCAGGTTGAAGATCGCAAGCAGGGCATTGAGGAAAATTCCGATCGCCAGGATTTTCGCCAGGCTGGAGTCAATACTGACCAGGCCGGCGTGGGTCACTACGGATAGAACCGCGGTCAGGCCAAGGGCAATCAACACGTTCATGACCGGTCCGGCAATTCCTACCAGCGCCCAGTCACGGCGCGGACTGTGTAATCGTGAAACATTCACGGGTACCGGCTTCGCCCCGCCAAAGATGAACCCCGAACCCGACAGGATCAGGAACAAGGGCAGAAGGATGGTGAAGAACGGGTCGATGTGTGGAATGGGGTTTAATGTGAGCCTGCCCTGTTCGCGTGCAGTGGGATCGCCCAGGCGGTTGGCGACAAATCCATGGGCCGCTTCATGGCTGGTAATCGAAAGCACGGCAACCACTGCCGCACCGGTCATTGTCAACGCATCCATTGTCACCCGCCTTTGAAAAGCACCATTAATTACGCTGCACTACGCTAGCTGCGTCAGGGCCGTTTGTTTTGTACCGTTCTACAACGGCCCGCGGGCAGTCAACCGCCCTGCCTTGCCTTATGGCAAGCAGCAGTTTGACGAACTCCGCATGCGTCCACGCCAGCGGCATTGCCGAACCGGTGGGTTTCCCCGGGGTTAGATTTCTGCCGGCGATCGCTTGCGTATCCCATACCTGCTCAGGCAGCATGCCGTTGACACCGCACATCTTGCTCATGGCCCGCAGATAGGGCCACGGGTCTTCTCCGGCCAGCAATGCATAATGGCCCCGCTCGCCTGTCAACAACGGCCAGGCTCTGCCTTGCCCGGTACCGTCAAACCCCGTACCGTCCGGATGCTCACCATAACCGTCGCCATTGTAGCGGTGCCACGACGGCCCGGATGGTGTTTCGACCCGAAGCAGGCTGTCGGCGACAACGATTGAGTCGCGTATACGGGGATCCGCGGGTGAGCGCAGACCGAAACGCACGAGTTGCAGAAAATCCGTGGAGACCTGTTCCTCTGCGCTGAGCCCGGGTTCCTGATCACGGTTCTTGATCGCCAGGACCTGCCGACGCGCGGCCTCGTCTTTCAGCACTTCCGGCGGCGCGACCCTGATGTAGTGACCGGAAACACCGATCTTTTTTGCCAGTTCCGTACCTTCCGCAAAGAGCCAGGATTCGATCTTGCTGTTCCACGTGTCGGCTAAACTGAGCATTGCGGATTTGTCGGGGTCATCCAGGAATTCTGCTCCCGATACGAGCGCGGCGATACATGCGGCGAGTGTAAAGGCATTGATACCGCGATCTTCTTCCCAACGGTCCTGATCGGTCACCGGTCCCATTCGGGAAATGAATCCCAGGGCGCGGCGGGACATGTCGGCAACCTCGATGCCGGCTAGCGCGTCATGTTCGTGCAGCAGCGCAGCGAGGACTACCGGAAGCGCTGTTTCATCGAGCTGGATGCCCTGCCAGAACGGTGTTCCGCCGAGCCACTGGTTCTGATTCCAATGTCCGTCTTCAAATTGGGTTGCAATGAGATAGCGCAACACATCCCGGGCCTCTGCATCACCGCCGGCCGCGAGCAGGGCGGTCGCGCATTCCACCAGGTCACGGGGCCATACCAGGTGGTATCCCCCACGGTCCTCCCTGGTGTTGCCCCAGGGTACGCTCAGACTCGCGACCATTGCACCGCGCTGCGTCTTGTCCATATGGCAGCGCAACACCATTCGCGAGGTGTGAAACTGTGCATCCAGTTCGGGTTCGGAAACACCGGCATCTATGCTTTCATGACAATTGCGCTGCCAATCCTGCCAGGCCGAGATGTATTCGGTCCAGGGTTGATCGAAGGGCCGGGCCAATGCTGCGGTGGCCAGGCTTGCAGCGGCTCCCCGTGATGCGCCAAATCCCAGCGCCACCACGCAATTGCGCTCCAGTTCGCCGAGCAGCGCCACATTTCCCGGTCCGGCACGCTGGTGATTCCAGGTCATTCTCTGGTTGGCAGCAAAATCCTGCCAGCCATCACTGGAGCCGACATAGCCTGCGCTCATTCGCCCCAGTGCGTCGCCTTGCATTTGGTTTACAGCGGCGAGGGCAAGACCGAACGGCCCTTGCTCCGCCCACAGAACGTTTCTTCCATAGTGTCGGCCGCCTGCCGCCATATTTTGCCAGCCGCTGCCACCGAGATGCGGGGCGAGCAATACATATGGCCGCAGTTTCTCGTCGCCCGTGAGCTTGAGGTCGATGAGCAGAACATCTCTGCCAGGGTCAGTGGCAATTCTGAGACTGAGACTGAACCGCTCATGGCGATGAACGATTGTCGCTGCCGGAACACCGGCGGCAGGCAGTTCGAACTGATAGTTCCCCGATCGTTTGACCTCAAACCAGAATCCTTCATCGTCTGCAATGATAAAGCCGAGATCGCGGACCTGCGGCAAATCCACGCGCGGGTAGTAGACCTCGTTGACGATTCCATGACCAAGCGTAAACCAAATCTGGCCCTGGCTCAGTGAGGTACCAATGAGGTCCTTGTCACTCGAGGTCCACGTTGGACCAATGCCGGGCGCTCCTGGTGCGTCGTTTTCAGGCCATTCGGTTTCGCTCATCAAACCTCTCTCTTTGCTCAGGGGTTTTTCAGCCAACTGTAACGCTCATACCCCGTCCTATGATGTTTGTAGATAACCGAACGGCAATTTAGTTCGCTTCATCGTTTTGCCGTCATCGGAATTGATCAACGTCTGTATTTTGTGGTCAAAAACACAGCCATGACCTTGACGAATTTGCCGGTTAAAGCCGCCATTTTTGTGGAGGATGGAAGCGGTGCTTGCGGCGTGCATTCGGTGGCGATAAAGTCCTATCTAACCTGATTGGGGAAAACCACTATGAAAATGATTATCGCGATTATCAAGCCGTTCAAACTCGACGATGTACGTGATGCACTTGGTGAGGTGGGTGTCCAGGGTATGACCGTGACCGAGGTGCGTGGCTTCGGACGCCAGAAAGGCCATACGGAACTTTACCGCGGGGCGGAATACGTTGTTGACTTCCTGCCCAAACTGAGACTGGAAATTGCAGTGCCCGATGAACGTGTCGAGGCCGTGGTTGAAGCGATTTCGGGTGCGGCGGCATCGGGACGTATCGGCGATGGCAAGATTTTTGTACATGACCTGGAACAGGCGATTAGGATCAGAACAGGTGAGGAGGGCGATGATGCCCTGTAAATATCATGCATGAGCGAATCAGAGCGGGAGTGATAGGCCTGGGTGCGATGGGTTCGCCAATGGCGAGACATCTGGCACAGGCAGGACTGTTGAGCATGGTGTGGAACCGTACAACAGACAAGGCCGGGGCACTGGCAAAAGAAACCGCTGCAACCGTGGCCAGGGATCCGCAACAGCTGGCAGCAGGCTGTAATGTCATTTTGACCTGCGTGTCAGCCGATCAGGATTTGCTGGACGTCCTGGAACAACTGCGGCCGGGCGTAAAACCTGGTTCGGTGCTTGTCGATACCTCGACAGTCAGCCCTGCGACCGCCATCCAGGTTGCCGCCAGTCTTGAAAAATCAGGTGCGGGTTTTGTCGATGCACCGGTTTCGGGCGGGGTTGAGGGCGCAAAAAAAGGCACACTATCGGTGATGGCAGGTGGCGAATCCGCCAATATTTCGCGGATTATGCCAGTGCTAGAGGCGATCTCCGGCACCGTAACCCACATGGGTCCGGTGGGTTCCGGACAGGCTACCAAGGCGGTCAACCAGGTCATGATCGCCGGTATCGCAGAGGCGGTTTGTGAAGCGCTTGCGCTCGGAGAGAAACTAAATCTTCCTTCGGAGCGTCTATTATCTATAGTGAGCGCGGGGGCGGCGGGAAGCTGGTTTTTGAACCATCGAGGCCGGACCATGTTGGAAAACAGCTTTGATGTCGGTTTCAAACTGTCCCTGTTACTGAAAGATTTGCTGATTTGCCAGGCATTGGCACAGGATTTGAATATCTCACTACCAACAGTGGAAGCTGCGATCAAGGATTATCGTGAGTTGGTGGAGCTGGGTGATGGCGATCACGATATATCCGGACTGATTCGACTTAAACGCGGCTTGGACCGATAGTACAAAGAAGAATTGAAGGAAGTATGGAACAGGGTCAATCATTTTTGTCTGCAGTTCTGACCGAGCTTAACCGCCGCAAGGTTCTGCGCACGGTGGGTGCTTACGCGGTGGCGGTATTCGTGGTGCTGCAGTTGATGGACGCTGCGGTTGAACCATTGCGGCTACCGGACTGGCTGCCGACCCTGGTGGTTATCATTTTGATCCTGGGGTTTCCACTGGTGTTCATCCTTGCCTGGCAATTTGACATTACCCCCGAAGGCATTAAGAAAACCCACACCGACAGCCTGCTGTCACGCACCCAGAACGCTCTGCTTTTCAGCATGATGATGTTGGGTATGATCGGACTCGGCTACGGTTTTTACAGTTATTACTCAAACGTGTTCACGGGTGATGATGCGACCGGGGTGCAGACGCTCGCATCACAACAGCGCGAGTTTGTAGCGCCGCAGAACTCCATCGCGGTATTGCCATTCACGGACCTGTCGGAAGACGGTAGCCAGGGGTATTTTTCGGATGGTATGGCCGAAGAGATTCTGAATGTGCTGGCGAAAGTACGCGGTCTGCACGTCGCTGCCCGTACCTCGTCATTTGCATTCCGCCAGCCTGACAAGGATATCCGGGAAATCGGCCGGCTGTTGAACGTCAGGACGGTGCTTGAAGGCAGTATACGAAAGTCCGGTGACCGCATACGCCTTACGGCACAGTTGATCAATGTCGAAGACGGTTATCACATCTGGTCCAACTCTTATGACCGGAAACTGGATGATGTATTCGCCATCCAGGATGAAGTCGCCAGCGCAATCGCAGCCTCTCTGCTGGATTCATTTGCCGGCCTGGAGCAGAAACCCGGGGCCAGGGCAGATAACCTTGCGGCCTTCGAAGCCTACCGGACCGGACGGCTGCACTGGTGGCGCCGTTCACCGGAAGAACTGCAAAAGGCAATTACGCTGTTTGCCAAGGCCCTCGAGCAGGATCCGTCGTTCGCGCCGGCCTACGCTGCGATGGCGGATTCTTGGCTGTTGTTAGCCATGTACGGCAATTTGACCAATATAAAAGCGACCGAACGTGCCATGCCGATGATAGAAAAGGCGCTGGAAATTGATCCCGAGTCGTCAGAGGCATTTGCGGCGCTGGGTCTGGCCCGCTGGCAGATTGGTCAAAGAGACGCAGCGGAATCCGCACTGCGCCAGGCCATCAAGCTTAACGATGACTATGTACCCGCGTACCTTTGGTTAGGAGGGTTGCTGGGTGAAATGGGCAGGTTGCCCGAGCAGAGCCAGGTTTTGCAGCAGGCGATGGTGATCGACCCGTTGAATGAACTCCTGGCGATCAACGTTGCAGGCAATCTGACCAGCCAGGGGGATTACCAGGGGGCAAAAGATCTCCTGCAGAACCTGGTCTCCTTGCGGCCCGATTCCTCAACCTTGTTGAGGACCATGTCGGGTTTTGCGATCGGAAGGGGTGAACTGGTTGAAGGCTGGCGATATGCAAACCAGTCCTATGATCTGGAACCTGAAAGTCCCGTGGTAATTCAGACCCTGGCGGGTGCGTGGGCGAGTGTGGGTGTGGATGACAAGGCGGAGACACTGCTGCTCGACGGGCTGGAAAAGGCCAAGGATAATTTCAGCCTGCGAGCAAGCTATTTTTTCCTGTTGCTCAAGCAGGGCAGAATTGAAAAGGCAGAGCACCTGCTGTCCGAACAATTTGGCGAGTCGATAGATGAACTGCCCGAGCATATGCAACAATTATATTACTTTCAAAAAGGCATGGTCAGCCTGGTAGCGGGTGACAAGGACACGGCCAGAAGTTTTTTTGAAAATGCCTTTAATGAAGATTCCGATCAGGCCTGGGATAGCAGACAGGTATTGTATGCGACGCTGTTGTCCGCGCTTTACCGTGATGCCGGCAATGCCGAACTCGCTGATAAAAGACTGGTGAGTGCGGAACGTGCAGTCCGGCGGGCACGTATCAACGGAGTGGACGATGCTGAAATTTATTACACGGAATCCAGCATACATGCCTTGAGAGGCGAATCGAAGGCTGCGCTGGACAGTTTGCAGAAAGCCTACGATCGTGGCTTCAGGGAATCCTGGCTGCTCGATATCGATCTGCGCCTGGATTCGCTGCACGGCGAACCCCAATTTGCCGCCATCAGGCAGCAGATTGAAAAAGATATCGTCCAGGCGCGAACCGAAGTGGAATCAAACACTTTTGCAGCGCGCTAAACCCGCAGCCGCCTCGATTTAAACACCGGCAAAACGGGAAGCATCGCCTATCCAGCGACGGATCAGTTTATCCGCCTGCTGCGGGTGTTGTTTTAAAAGTTTATCGGCCACCTCGGGTATGACTTTCAGTAGTCCCGCATCACGCGCCAGGTCGGCTACCCTGAACATCAGCATGCCGGTCTGCCGGGTTCCGAGGACCTCACCCGGGCCACGCAACTCGAGGTCTTTTTCTGCGATCTGGAAGCCGTCAGCGGTCTGCCGCATGATCTCCATACGTTGTTTTGCAAGATCACCCAGCGGCGGGTTGTACATCAGGACGCAACTGGATTGCGCACTGCCGCGTCCGACCCGTCCACGCAATTGATGCAGTTGGGCCAGGCCCAGCCGTTCGGCATTTTCGATGATCATCAGCGAGGCATTGGGTACGTCCACACCGACTTCGATCACGGTGGTGGCAACCAGCAAGTGGAGTTTTCCGCGCTTGAACTCATCCATGACCTGTTGTTTTTCAGCCGGTTTCATACGCCCGTGGATCAGGCCGATATTGAGTCCGTCCAGGTCATGCTGCAGACGCCTGGCGACGTCCTCGGCCGCCTGGGCTTCAATCACATCGGATTCCTCTATCAGGGTGCATACCCAGTAAGCCTGCTGCTGACCTGCGCAGGCGTTGGCAACACGCTGGATGATTTCACCGCGGCGCTCATTGGACATCACCACGGTTGTTACCGGTTTGCGGCCAGGGGGCAATTCATCGATGACGGAGACGTCCATTCCGGCATAGGCGGTCATCGCCAGGGTGCGGGGGATGGGGGTTGCCGTCATGATCAACTGGTGAGCCTGTTGACCCGAGCTCCCACCTTTTTCCAACAGGCTCATACGCTGGCCGACACCGAAGCGGTGTTGCTCGTCGACGATGACCAGCCCGAGCCGCTCGAATTCGACGCCCTTTTGCATCAATGCGTGGGTGCCGATTACCAGTTCCGCACCCGCGTTTATTCTCTGCAGGGCGTCAGTGCGTTTTTTACCCAGCACTTTGCCGCTTAACCAGACGGGTTTGATCCCCAGGGGTTCCAGCCATGCGCTGAATACCCGGTAATGCTGTTCTGCGAGTAATTCGGTCGGCGCCGTAATGGCCGTCTGGTAACGATTGTCCGCCGTTCTCAATGCTGCCAGCGCTGCGATGACGGTTTTGCCGGAGCCGACATCACCGTGCACCAGTCGTAACATCGGTCTGTCCTGTTCGAGGTCCGCGTGGATTTCCCTGGCGACCCGCTGCTGGGCGCCGGTCAAGGTAAACGGCAGATTTTTGATGAATTCAGTTTCAGAAGCACCCCGCGAAGGCATGGCGGGCGCCTTTCGAATCCTTTGCAGTCGATGCAGTTTCTGCATGCTCAGGTTGTGCGCCAGCAATTCTTCAAGGGCCAGGCGTTTTTGCGTGGGGTGATCGCGTTGGATCAGGGCGTCGATGTCGGCATCGGCTGGTGGCCGGTGAATATAATCCAGCGCCTCGGATAAAGGCATCAGCCTGAGCTTGTCCAACAAGCCCTCGGGCAGCAGTTCCTCGAGTTCCAGTTTGCCATTGCGCATTAACGCGAGCGCCTGGTCAGTCATCCTGATCCAGTTTTTCTGACCCAGGCCTTCCGCACCGGGATACACCGGTGTCAACCGGTCGGCGACCGGCTCAGCATGTTGCCCGCTGACGCGGTGGTAGGTCGGGTGGACCATTTCCAGACCCTGGTAACCGGCCCTGACCTCACCGAAACAACGCAAGTATGTGCCACCTGAGAGTTGTTGCTTCTGGTAGAAATGAAAGTGAAAGAACCTCAGCGTGATACGTCCGGTTCCGTCAAACAGCACCACCACCAGCATCGGGCGGCGTCCGCGCACGATCGCAGAATGTTCAACCCTGCCCTCGATCAGTACACGCTGGCCGGGTGAGCAACTACCAATGGGGTGTATCCGGGTCCGGTCTTCATAACGGATCGGCAGGTGAAACAGCAAATCCGTTACCTGGCTGATGCCAAGTGCGTTCAGTTTTTCGACAAGCTTCGGTCCTACGCCTTGCAGGTCCGTCAACGCCATGGACCGGATGGGTATCAACGCCGGAACTGCCGCAACCCGTCAGGGTCTGGCCAGAATCGCATCCATTTCGACATTGACACCCTTGGGCAGCGCCGCCACCTGGACGGCCGCGCGCGCAGGATAGGGTTGCGTGAAATATTGACCCATGATGGTGTTGATCGCGGGAAAATCACCCATGTCGGTCAAAAATATTGTCAGTTTGACGATGTCGTCGAGTGATCCACCCGCCGCCGTGCAGACTGCTGCGAGGTTATCGAACACCCGCCTGATCTGGGCCTCAATGCCACCGCTGACCACTTCCATGCTCATCGGGTCAAGCGGTATCTGTCCGGAAAGGAAAACCAGGCCCTCGTGTCTGACCGCCTGGGAATAGGTGCCGATGGCCTGCGGTGCCTTGTCGGTACTGATAATTTCTTTACTCATGTTATTTGCTCCTGCCCTGTGTGTGCCTAGGTATTAATTCGGCTGACACGGATCACGTTGCGGTTGCGTCTCAGACGCCGCATGACATGTGCCATGTGGTCGCGGTCTTTTACGCTGATGATGAACAGCAATTTGGCCAGTTCACGGTTGGATTCGGGTTGCTCGATCTTTTCGATATTACTGCCGGCCTCGCCGATGCTGGTGGAAATATTGGCCAGCACACCGGGAATATTCTTGGCCAGGATATGCAGGGCCACTTCGTACATGCCGCGGTGGATGGGAGCCCAGGTCACGTCGATACAATGGTCCGGGTGTTTGCGGAACTCCCTGACGTTGCGGCAATTGACACGGTGCACGACCACGCCCTTGCCGGCGGAAAGAAACCCCATGATAGTGTCGCCCGGTACCGGACGGCAGCAGGCGGCAAAGGTCACTGCACTGCCTTCGGAGCCGGCGATCGAAAGTGCCTCGGTGTATTCACCCGAGGCGAGCGCGGTGCTCACTTCGGGCGCCAGTTTGGCGGCCACCACGCTTGACAGCAGGTTGCCGAGAGCCAGTTCCGTCAACAGGTCTTCCTGGCGTTCGAACTTGTTGTCTTTCAGGTACTGGTCCATGCGTTTTGCAGGCACGGCGTCGAGGTCCGAGCCACGCGCATTGAGCGCGGTTTCCAGCAGACGCAGACCCAGCGCCACGGTATCTGCCTGTTCGAGACTCTTGATGTAGTGACGGATGGCTGTGCGGGCCCGCGCCGTGTTGACAAAATCGAGCCACTCGGGAATCGGGTGGGCATTGTCATCGGTAATAACCTTGATGGTCTGCCCGTTTTCCAGCCGGGTCGACAGGGGCACTTCAAGCTTGTCCACCAGTATGCTGCGGGTTTTATTGCCGACACCGGTATGGATGGCGTAGGCGAAATCGAGGGCCGTTGCGCTGCGGCGCAGATCAATGATCTTGCCCTTGGGTGTGAACACGAAAATCTGGTCGGGGAAAAGATCTGACTTTGCGCCGTCGAGAAACTCCAGCGAATCGGTGCTGTGTCTTTGCACTTCAACCAGTTGCATCAACCATTCGCGCGCACGTACCTGGGCGGTGCCCGTTGAGTTTTCGCCGGATTTGTATTGCCAATGGGCGGCCGCGCCTTCCTCCGCCAGGACATCCATCTCGCGGGTACGGATCTGGATCTCTACCGGTAGATTGAACGGGCTGTTGAGTATGGTATGCAGGGACTGGTAACCATTGGATTTTGGCAGCGCGATGTAATCCTTGAAGCGTCCCGGTTTCGGACGGTAAAGTGCGTGAGCCGCTCCGAGGGCAAGATAACAATGCTGCTCGGAATGCGTGATGATGCGAAAGCCATAAACATCGTTCACCTCCGAAAAGGAGAGGTCCTTGGCCTGCATTTTGCGGTAGATGCTGTACGGGGTTTTTTCCCTGCCCTTGATATCGCAGGGTATGCCCGCCTCGTTCATCTTCCGTTTCAGCGCTTTGTGGATGTCCGAGATGATCTCGCTACGGTCACCGGTCACCGTGCTGATGTGCTCGGCAATGGTGCGGTGTCGCCATGGGAAAAGGTTGGCGAAGCCCAGGTCCTGTAATTCCGACTTGATGCTGTTCATACCCAGCCGGTCGGCGATGGGTGCGTATATATCCAGCGTTTCGCGTGCGATCCTGCGGCGTGACTGCGGGTCCATCGAGCCCAGCGTGCGCATGTTGTGCATCCTGTCCGCCAGCTTGATAAAAATGACCCGCAGGTCCTTCGACATGGCCAGCATCAGTTTGCGGAAGCTTTCCGCATCCGCCTCGTGACGGGTGCGGAACTTCATTTTGTCCAGCTTTGTCACCCCTTCCACGAGATCGGCGATTTCTTCGCCAAACCGCGATTCAATTTCCTGGCGGGTCAGGACGGTGTCTTCGATGGTGTCGTGCAGGATGGCAGCGGCAACACTGCCGTAATCCATGCGCATATTGGCCAGGATACGCGCCACGGCAACGGGGTGGAGTATGTAGGGCTCGCCGGTTTTGCGGGTCTGGCCCTGGTGGGCATTGGCGCCGGTTTCAAAAGCGCGGAGAATGATGGCGACCTTTTCCGGTTCCAGGTATGTATTGAGTAGGTCCCTCAGATCAAGAACCGGCTCCGGTAAGTTCGTAAGGGTCGCCAGCATTATTAGAGGTCTAAATCGTCCTCCATGGGACGCATATCGAACACTTCGGCGGCTTCAATTTTGGCCTGCAGAACATCCACGCGCTCAGGGTCGATAAGTCCTGCAGCGATTTCACGTAGTGCGATCACGGTGGGTTTATCGTTTTCCTCGGGAACCAGCGGCTCGGCGCCGTGGCCAATCTGCCGGGCGCGCTTGGTCGCAGTCAATACCAGTTCAAAGCGGTTGTCGATGTTCTCAAGGCAGTCTTCTACGGTAATTCGTGCCATTTTAAATCCTGTATGTGTGTAAGACGGAACCGTGAATTTTATCTTCTTCCGAGCTGCTGTGCCAGAAGTTGGTGATTTTTATTTACTTTATGCGGTTTATGATGACGGTGATCGTTGACGATTGCTATCAGTTCTTCAAGCGCCGAGTCAAACTTGTCATTGACAACCAGGTTTTCAAATTCGGCCCAGTGGGATATTTCCGCCTGCGCATCCCGCATCCTGCGTTGTATAACCTCTTCACTGTCCTGTCCACGGCCGGTCAATCTCTTGCGCAAAGTCTCCAGTGACGGGGGAAGGATAAAAATGCGGCAACAATCCGGAAAAACCGCCCGCACCTGGCGCGCACCCTGCCAGTCGATTTCAAGTATCACATCAAAGCCCTGCCCGAGCTGCTTCGCCACGGAGTTGCGGTTGGTCCCATAGTAATGGTCAAACACCCGGGCGTGTTCCATGAAGTCGCCGCTCAGGACCATCTGCTCAAACTCCGCCTCTGAAACAAAATGGTAATGCTGACCATCTATTTCACCGGGCCTGGCCGGGCGGGTGGTGTGAGAAATGGACAGAACCAGGCGGGGATCGTGTTTAAGCAAAGCGTTCACCAGGCTGGTTTTACCGCCGCCGGAGGGTGCAGCGATAATAAACAGCTTGCCGTGGCTGGGTTTGCTACTCGACATTTTGTACCTGTTCGCGCATCTGTTCCACCAGCACTTTCAGATCCACCGCGGCTTGCGTCGTGCGTTGATCGATCGATTTTGAACTGAGCGTATTTGATTCGCGATTAAATTCCTGCATCAGGAAATCCAGCCGGCGACCCACGGGTTCCTCGAGGTCCAGCACCCGGTAAACTTCCTCGACGTGCGCATCCAGCCTGTCCAGTTCTTCATCGACGTCGATTTTTTGTGCGAGCATGACGACTTCCTGTTCAATCCTGCCGGGTTCCAGGGTCTGGGAAATGTCGGCGAGCCGATCGAGCATCTTTTGTTTCAGTCCGGCACGGATCTCCGGCAACCACTGCCTGACCCTGGCGGTTAATACCGCAACACCCGCCAGACGCTCGCGGATTGCGCTTGCCATCTGTTCGCCTTCACGGCTCCGGCTCGCCTGCAGTTCCTGCGCGGCCTGGATCAAGAGTTCCATTGCGGCTTCTTGCAGGGGAGCGGTGTCGGGTCGTTTTTCCTCGATCAAGCCGGGCCACTTGATCAACTGGCTGATATCCACGGGTTGCTCAATTCCCATCAGTCTCGCCAGTTCCTCGTGTACCACCAGCAACTCTCTAGCCAGGCCAGAATTGAGTTCCAGCCTGCTGCTAATGGCGCCAGGTTCTGCGACAAAACGCAGCGTGGCCTCGATTTTTCCACGACTCAAAAATTGTCCGAGGCAGGTTCTGATATCGGACTCCAGCGGTCGGAATTCCTCCGGCAGACGCAGGCCGAAATCAAGGTAGCGGTGATTGACAGAGCGCATTTCCCAGCTCAGCCGGCCAAATTCGTACTGGCGTTCAACCCGGGCGAAACCGGTCATACTTCGAATCATTGCTTTTTCCACGTTGCAGACAGTGGCACAATGTTAACGGCTAGGCTATCCGAGAATAGCGACCTTCGTCATTTACCCCCTATTTTATGACCAGACAAACAGGATCAACCCATGAGACCCAGCGGTAGAGAAGCAGATGAGTTACGCCCTGTCAGTATTACGCGCAATTACACGTGTCATGCAGAAGGTTCGGTTTTGATCGCCTGCGGTAATACACGGGTCCTGTGTACCGCGTCGGTCGAAAGCAAGGTGCCGGCGTTCCTCAGGGGAAGCGGAGAGGGATGGGTGACGGCCGAATACGGCATGTTACCCCGATCAACGGGCTCAAGAATGCGCCGTGAAGCTTCGTCCGGCCAGCAGGGTGGGCGAACCATGGAAATTCAAAGACTGATTGGCCGGTCGTTGCGTGCAGTGGTCGATCGTGTCGCGCTGGGTGAAAATACCATTACGCTGGACTGCGATGTCCTGCAGGCGGATGGTGGAACCCGTACTGCGGCCATCACCGGCGCTTATGTTGCGATGGTGGATGCCTGCAGGTGGATGCTTGACAGGAAAAAAATCAAGAAAGACCCCATACACGGCCAGGTAGCCGCGGTTTCCGTGGGTATATTTGACAGTACACCGGTACTTGATCTTGACTATCCGGAGGATTCCCGCGCCGAGACAGATATGAACGTTGTCATGAATGACGGTGGCGGGTTTATCGAGTTACAGGGGACGGCGGAGGGTCACGCATTCCGAAAAGATGAATTGGATCAATTGATTGCGCTGGCGGAAAAAGGCATCAGGTCACTGATGGAAGCGCAGTCGGCAGCACTGGCAGGCTGAGCCGCGGGTCATCAATCCAACATGGAGCGGGAATTCGTTCTGGCCAGCGGCAACCGGGGCAAGTTAAGTGAAATTATCGCCATGCTCAAGCCCCGGGGTTTTGTCGTGCATCCGCAAAGCGATTGGCAGATTCCGGAGGCGGCTGAGACCGCCGCCACCTTTATCGAGAATGCCTTGATCAAAGCGCGGCATGCCGCGAGCCATACCGGTTTGCCCAGCATCGCGGATGACTCCGGATTGGTGGTTCCGGCGCTGCATGGTCAACCGGGTATCTTTTCTGCCCGTTATGCAGGTACAGGTGCCGATGATGAAGCCAATAATCGTAAACTGCTCGCCGCCTTGCATGGTAAACACGAACTTGACCGCAGTGCCTTTTTTTATTGCGCCATGGTGCTGGTGCAGTCAGTCGATGATCCGGCGCCGCTATTGGCCACCGGACGTTGGCACGGGCACATCCTGCCGGCGCCCCAGGGACACGGGGGATTCGGCTATGATCCCCTGTTCGGGATAACCGGTTTCGCAGTTGACGGCAGGCAGCGCTCAGCCGCTGAATTGAGCCAGGAGGACAAAAGCCGGATCAGTCATCGTGGCCAGGCATTGAGGGAACTGGTCAGGCAAATTCGAGAGAGGGATGAGGGAATTACTGCGTAATCCGCCCTTGAGCCTGTATGTTCACATGCCCTGGTGTGTGCGCAAGTGTCCATATTGCGATTTCAATTCGCATGCCGTGAAGGACAGTTTTCCTGCGGAAAAATATATCGAGGCCCTGATTGCAGATCTTGAGCAGGAACTGCACCTGACCTGGGGGCGAACGGTACAGAGTATTTATTTTGGCGGTGGCACACCCAGTTTGTTTTCGGCCGACCAGGTTGAAACCTTTCTCGCCGCCGCGAGGGCCCGCCTGGACTTGAGGCCGGATGTCGAAATCACCCTTGAAGCCAATCCGGGAACCATCGAGCATGACAGTTTTTCTGCTTACGCAGACGCAGGCGTCAACCGTGTCTCCCTGGGGGTACAAAGCTTCGACGACGAACTGCTGAAAGCGATTGGCCGCATTCACGGCCGTGAGGAAATTGAAAAGAGTTTGCGCTCTTTGAATTCATCCGGAATATCCAATTTCAATATTGATCTGATGTTTGCCCTGCCCGGCCAGAGTTTTGCACAATGCCGGAACGATATTGAACTGGCTATCCAGGCCGGTCCTGCGCATATTTCTTTTTACCAGCTGACCATCGAACCCAATACGGTTTTTGCCCAAAGTCCCCCGCGGCTGCCGGAAGATGATATGGCCTGGGAGATGCAACAAAACGGGGTGGAACAGCTGGAAGAAAATGCTTACGGGCAATATGAAATCTCAGCCTTTGCAAAGAAAGACAAACGCAGTCTGCATAATATGAACTATTGGCGCTACGGTGATTTCATCGCCGTAGGCGCCGGCGCGCATGGAAAAATTACCACAGCGGCCGATGGTCGGGTGCAGCGCTATGCCAAGCAGCGTCATCCGAGGCGTTATTTACAGGCTCTCGAATCTGGTGATTGGCGGGCTGAAACACGGCTGTTGAATGATGATGAGCTTGTGTTCGAGTTTTTTCTCAACCAGTTGAGACTGAAGCAGGGGGTGTCCGTTGACGATTTCAGCCCGCGTACCGGTTTGCCCTGGGTCGTGGTTGAATCACGTGTGCAAAAGGCGGTTGACCGAGGGTTGTTGGAGGTCGGGGATATGCGTCTGAGGCCCACCGGGTTGGGGTGGAGGTTCGTGAATGATATCCAGCAGTTGTTTTTACCTTGAATCACACTGTAAAACCTATTGCATTGCTCGACGCTCGTCGTTAAACTACCCGGCTCTTTAGGCCCAATGAATATCGGAAATTGTCATGAAAGCTGACACACATCCAGATTATCGTGAAGTGGTTTTTCAGGATCTTGCTTCAGATTTTGCATTCCTGACCCGCTCCACCATAAAAAGCAAAGAAACCATCAAATGGGAAGATGGCAATGAGTATCCGCTGGTCAAAGTGGAAGTCTCAAGCGCATCTCACCCGTTTTATACCGGAAAACACAAGCTGATGGATACCGGCGGTCGTGTAGACCGTTTCAAACGCCGCTACCAGAAGTAATTGCAGTATTTAACATAAAGGGCCCGGATCGGCGAAACCGTTCCGGGCCTTTTGCTGTCTGTTGCATTCGCAAAATTTCGGAAAATGTGGGTAAACTTGTGGAATAATAGCGGGTCGATTATTTCAAGGAATCCCAACGATCCCTGATCAAGCTATACGTTAATTCACAAGGAGCCTACCATGTCCGATAGTCGTGTGATCATTACAGACGAGAGCAATGGCAAAAGCCTTGAGTTACCCGTGCTCAAGGGCACGGAAGGCGAGCCAACTCTGAGTATCAAGGCATTGCCTTCGACCCTGGGCTACTTTACCTATGACCCGGGTTTTACAGCAACCGCCAGCTGTACCAGTAAAATCACGTTTATCGACGGCGGCAAAGGCATATTGCGTTACCGCGGTTATCCGATCGAACAACTGGCCGAAAAAAGTAATTTCCTTGAAGTAGCCTACTTATTGTTGTCGGGTGAGTTGCCGACGGTTGAGGAGTTCGGGTCGTTCGAGAAGGACATCAGATACCACACGATGATTCATGAACGGCTGAATACGTTTATCAGTGGGTTTCACTATGATGCGCATCCCATGGCGATGATGGCCGGGGTTGTTGGTTCCCTGTCAGCCTTTTATCACGATAAACTGGATATGAAAAATCCGGAACACAGGTTGCTGGCTGCCAAACGCATGATTGCCAAGATGCCAACCATCGCCGCCGCCTGTTACCGCCACCACATGGGCTGGCCGACCGCCTATCCGAAAAACTCCCTGAATTACACCGAGCGTTTCCTTGACATGATGTTCTCGGTGCCCGCCGAGCCCTATAAGGTAAGCCAGGTGGCCGCCAAGGCATTCGATCTGCTGTTCATATTGCACGCCGATCATGAACAGAATGCCAGTACCTCGACCGTCAGGCTGGTCGGTTCAACCGGCGCAAATCCTTACGCCAGTGTTGCCGCCGGTATTTCGGCATTGTGGGGTCCCGCGCACGGTGGCGCCAACGAGGCCGTTTTGACCATGCTGGATCAAATCGGAGACGTATCACGGGTTGGCAGGTTCATCGACAAAGCCAAGGATAAAGACGATCCGTTCCGCCTGATGGGATTTGGTCACCGGGTTTACAAAAACTATGACCCGCGGGCGACCATCATCCGCAAGGCGGCCTACGAGGTTTTAGAGGAAATTGGCAGCAAGGATCCACTGATTGTCGCTGGCGATGGAGTTGGAGCGTATCGCCTTGGAAGATGATTATTTTGTGGAGAAAAAACTCTACCCGAACGTCGATTTTTACTCCGGCATTATTTACAAGGCGCTGGGTATTCCGACGAGTATGTTTACCGTCATGTTCGCTATTGCCAGAACGGTCGGTTGGGTGTCTCAATGGCTGGAACAGGAAGAGGTTGGCACACCGATTGGCCGTCCGAGACAGATCTATGCCGGTGAGGGTGCGCGTGATTACGTGCCGGTAAGTTCCCGCTGAAGATTATTTAAACAGCCGCCAGCAGGGATTCCACCTCGGACACAGGCGCCCGTCTTTGCGGGCGCCCATCCACTGGACTGGGTGGCGCCTGGCGTAGGTCAATACAACTGAAAAGGGTCAATTCGACCTCGATGTCTTGCGCATTGGTTACCACCAGTTGCACCTGGCGATAACTGCCATCATGCCAGCGAATTTTCCGTTGTTCATTACGGAAAACCAGTCCCTTGTCGAGTAAGTGAATCACGACCGCGTCAGGCGGGTCATTGAAAACATGTAACGATACCCGCGCGTGTTCATCCGCCGTTCCTTCGAGCACTGGGCCGACGAGGCGTGGACAAAATGTTTCTAGCGAGCGCATGACATTCAAGGCGACTTCACGCATTTTCTGCACGTGGCGCATATGCTGCGGACCGCCGTAAAACTCCTGGTAGGCGCGTAGCGCACTGGCGACTTCTGCATTGCTGGGCATGGTCGTGCGTAGATTGAAACCCAGTCTTTCGGCAGCTTTCAGCTTGGCCACCCGGTAGTTGAATTGTGATTGCGTGGACATGATGCGCGCCGCTTCAGCGGCAATTGCGCGGCGGATCTGGTTGTTCTTCCTGGCGCTATGAGTGGGAAACGTATCAGAAACTGTCGTATGGATCCTCTTCCTTAACGGCATCAGATTGATCTCCTTCTTTTGTACCTTCCATTGGTGGAAGACTTCCCATGGCAAATACTTCCATAATTGCGTTGTGATTATCAATCCTGGCGAGCAAACCCGTATCCGGGTCAATGCGTGCCTTGGTGATGCCTTCCGGAATTTCAGGAGCAACATCAGGAACATCCTGCAATGCCACCCGCATATAGTCTATCCAGATCGGCAACGCCGCTTTACCGCCAACCTCATTGCGGCCCAGCGGTTCGTGGTTATCAAAACCCACCCAGACCGAGGTAACAATTTCATTGTTGTAACCGGAAAACCAGGCATCGCGCTGTTCATTGGTCGTACCCGTTTTGCCCGCCAGATCGTTACGCCCCAGTTCCATGGCCTTTTTGCCGGTTCCGCGTCGGACCACGTCCATCATCATGGAGCGGATCAGGTAAGCATTTTGCTCGGTGATAACCCGTGGGGCAGGGGTCGGGTTTGAAACCATGTTTTGCGTCTGTGCTTGGTCCTGCTCGGTGACCAGAAGATCTTCTCCGCTTTCAATCTGCAAAGGTCTGAAAGTTGGCTCCACATTTTCAACGGGTTCAATTGGTTCGGCAGCGATCAGCCTGTTCGGATTCACATTCCTTGCAAACTACCTGTGGACTGGCGGCGAACAGTACGGTGCCCCTGGCATCGACAATCCGGTCAATGAAATAGGGGTCGATCAGGTATCCGCCATTGGCAAATACGGCATAGCCCCTGGCGATACTGATCGGTACCAGTGAAGCGCTGCCAAGCGCCATGGATAAATTGCCGGGAAGTTCCGCGGGGTCGAAGCCAAAAGAACTGATGTAGTCGATCGCATAGGGAATGCCAATCTCCCTCAACAACCTGATCGAAACGAGGTTACGGGAATTGACCATGGCTTCACGCAGACGTGTAGGTCCAAAGAATTTCTCGCTGTAATTCTGTGGTTTCCAGTCTCTTTCCAGTTCAGAATCGCTGAAAACAATGGGCGCATCATTGACGATGCTGGCAGTGGTTTTACCTTTGGCCAATGCGGCTGAATAGATAAATGGTTTAAAGCCCGACCCCGGTTGCCGGCGACTTTGAACGACGCGATTGAATTTGCTCCGCGTGTAATCATAACCGCCGACCAGCGCCTTGATGGAGCCATCATGTGGACTCAGAGAAATCAGCAATGCCTCGGTTTCAGGCAGTTGCGCCAGTTCGCGCCTGCCTCCATCCCGCAAACGGGTGCGAATGATATCGCCGGCTTTTCCAGCACCTCCCCAACGCTTTTGGGTTCAAACCCCACCCGGTCACGGCTGATGAATTTTCTGGCCCACTGCATATCCGGGAGTGTCAGCGCGATTGTCTGGCCATCGACCTGGTAAACCAGTGCAAGATCTTCATCGACTTCGACTACCAGGCCTGGCACCAGGCCGGCCACGGGTTTATAGGGTCTCAGTATCTCTTCCCAGGCTTCCGTCGTCGTGTTGGCTTCCAGGTCAAAATGCGCCTCTGCTCCGCGGTAACCGTGTCTGTGGTCATATTCTTCTAAGCCGTCAATGACCGCCTGGTTTGCAGCGGTCTGAAAACCGGAGTTGATGGTTGTGTAAACCTCGTAACCGCCGGTATAGGCAGATTCGCCAAACCTTGCCAGCATTTCCTTTCGAACCATTTCAGCGAGGTATGGAGCCGACACTTCCGTTGTGGCGCCATGGTAAAAGGCGGTATTCCTTTCATTCAAGGCCTGTTCATATTCTTCATCAGTGATGAAATTCAGTTCCAGCATGCGTCCAAGTACATAGTCCCTGCGGTTCATGGCGCGTTCGGGCGAGGTGATAGGGTTGATTCTCGAAGGGGCTTTGGGGAGTGCCGCGAGCATGGCGCATTGAGCCAGGCTAAGTTCGCCTACAGGCTTACCGTAATAGACATCGGCCGCGGCGCCCACGCCGTATGCCCGGTGGCCGAGGAGAATTTTATTCAGGTAAAGTTCGAGGATTTCATCCTTGGACAACTCACGTTCGATTTTCAGGGCGAGAAAGATTTCCTTGATCTTGCGTGTAAAGGTTTTTTCAAGCGTGAGGAAAAAGTTACGTGCCAATTGCTGCGTGATTGTGCTACCGCCTACCGATTTCTCTCCCGTCGTCATCAACGTCCAGACCGCACGAGAAATGCCCTGGTAATCCACGCCCGGATGGGTGCGGAAACGGGCATCTTCACCGGCGATAAATGCGTTAGTCAGGTAAACGGGCATTTCTTCAATCCGGACCGGGATTCGACGCTTTTCTCCAAAAACACTGATTAATTTTTCATCTGAGGTGTAAACTCTTAAGGGTACCTGGAGTTGTATGTCACGCAGTGTTTCAACGTCAGGAAGATCTTTTGAAACAACAAGATAGGTAATTAGAAGCGTAGTCAGGCCGAAGACTAATGCGACAAGCAGAATGCGAAATATTGAACGAAGTGCTTTTTTCAAATCTTTATCCTGCTATGCTTAGCGTTAGAAAATGGAATTTTAGTTTATAAATCGTTCTCCGGATAGCGGGAGAAGGAACAGAAAATGATACGCCGCATCGGACAAGGAAGTACCGGTTATGACGAGTGTTGACAACTCACCATGCCAGTCGTTCCCCATAGTTTGTTATTGCAACGGACTTTCTCCAATGCGTTACTAGTTTAAATACCTAAATACCAAAAGGTGTTTGAGTATTTGTGAGTTTTCTGTTAAAAACAGCTATAAGAAGTCTCACTAAACCATTGGCACGGAAAAGGAATGGGGGAGTCTTGAAACTGTTTGGAAAAAAAGCAGATCCAGTTATAGGACTGGATATTGGCTCGACAAGCGTGCGATTGTTGCAACTGTCCAGTCATGGGTCCGGATTTCGAATTGACCACTTTGCCATAGAGCCGCTCGGCGAAGGCGTTGTGGTTGATAAGGCCGTACAGGATGTAGAAGCCATTTCAAACGCCATTTCACGGGCGCTCAAGGCTTCGGGCACACGTGCCAAATCCTGTGCGATCGCGGTTTCCGGTTCGGCCGTTTTCACCAAGACGATCAGTCTGCCTTCAAATCTTGCTGAAGCCGATATTGAAAGCCAGGTGCAAATTGAGGCCAATCAATATATCCCTTATCCGCTAAATGAGGTCAGCCTCGATTTTGAAGTGCTCGGGCCATCGGCGCGTAATGCGGATTTGATCGATATCTTGCTCGCTGCCAGCAAAAGCGAAAATGTTGAAAGCCGGCAGGACGCTATTGATGCAGCCGGTTTGAAAGCCAAAGTTGTCGACGTTGAAGCTTTTGCGATTGCCAATGCATTTGAGCTGATACGTAAGCGGGATGGCGTAAATCGCAACGAAGCAGTCGGGGTCTTTGATATCGGCTTTGACCAGACCACTTTATTGGTGATCAAGAACGGCCAGGTCATTTATACCCGTGACCACCCTTTCGGCGGCCACCAGTTATTGGAAGAAACCCAGCGCCGTTATGATATGACTCCGGAGCAGGCTGCATTTTTTGAACGCAACGAACAGGCGCCGGATGATTTTGAAGAAGAGGTGCTTGAGCCATTTCAGCTGAACGTCGTTCATCAGATCAGTCGCGCATTACAGTTTTATGCCTCCAGTAACGAGTATTCAAACATCGGTACAATCTACCTGTCCGGCGGCACGGCATCACTCGATGGCCTGGCGCCCATGGTTCAGCATGAACTCGGCATGACAACCAGGACAGCGGACCCGATTACCGGCATGGAAATTGCGCAGAACGTTGCAGTGACGGCGCTAAAGCGCAATGCCAACAACCTGATGATAGCCATGGGCTTGGCTTTGAGAGGGTTTGACTGATGGCCAGAATTAATTTATTGCCATGGCGCGAAGAACAGCGCAGGGAACGCCAGCGTCAATTCTTGTCTTCCTTGCTGTTGACCGCCGTTTTCGGTGTTGTCCTGGTGTTTTTTACGGGTTTGTATATTCGACCAGAAAATAGACCACCAGCAGGCCAGGAATGAACTGGTGAAGAAGGAGATCCGTGATCTCGAAGTCCGGATCAAGAAAATCGATGAACTGGAGAGGACCCGGGCACGCCTGATTTCACGCAAACAGGTGATTGAACGTTTGCAGGCTAGCCGCTCCACGACGGTGGAATTACTGGACAAGCTGGCGAAAACAATACCCGTCGGCGTAACCCTCGCCACGGTGCGACAGCAGGGAAGTTCACTGACGCTGGTTGGCACCAGCCAGTCCAACGCAAGGGTTTCGGCTTACCTTAGGGAATTGGATGCAAATGACCTGTTCCTCAACCCCCAGCTTGATTATGTACGCTCGTCGGCCAAGCCCGTCACCCCGACTGAACCCTATGAATTCAGTCTCAAAGTGACGTTACGCTCGCCTAAATCCGTCGATGAAGAGGCAGGCTTTGAAGATCCAAATGGTCAGGGAGGTGCGAAATGATTTTCAACGACCTCAGAGATACTGACTTTTCAGATCTTGGCAGTGCACCGGGAACGGTCCGTTACACCTTGCTTTCGCTTGCGCTGATTCTAATCCTGGTGGCGGGCTATTTTCTGTTGATAGATGAAAAAAGGGTCGAGCTGGAACAATCCCGCAGAGCAGGAATTGGTGTTATTGGCCGATTTTGAATTCAAGCAGCAGAAAGCCGCAAACCTGGAGGCTTACGAAAAGCAACTGGTGGAAATGCAGGAACTGTTGGAGACCATGTTCAGGCAGCTGCCCAACAAGACAGAAATGGACAAGTTGTTGGTGGATGTCTCGCAGACTGCCCTGGCCGCCGGTATCGACGTTCAGCTGTTCGAACCCCAGGCTGAAGCTTTTCAGGACTTTTATGCCGAGCGTCCTATCCTGGTCAGGATGATGGGGGATTACCACGAGTTCGGTGAATTTGTCAGTGGCGTAGCGGCGCTGCCCCGCGTTGTTATCCTGACCATGCATGATATTTCCCTGAAACGGGCGAAGGCCGGCCAGAGTATCTACGGTGATTCAGAAGGCCGCCTGATCCTTGAAGGCACGGTCAAGACCTACCGTTATGTTGATGAAGATGAGGTAGCCCAGAGGGCGGCGGAGCACGCACCATGAAACGTATTGGCAAACAGATACGACATGTTGCCGGCATGGTGTTAATAGCCGTGGTGCTGACAGCATGCAGCGAAAACATGGATGACCTGCAAAAGTACATTGCGACGGTAAAGGCGCGGCCGGCTGATCCGATTCCGCCGATCCCGCCTGTTAAAACATACACACCTTATGTGTATGAAGGTTTGATGGGGCGCGATCCTTTCCGCCAGTCGATAACCGAAGGCGCCGACGATGTACGCGCATCAAAAGGCACGGGACCGCGACCGGATTTCAACCGGCCCAAAGAATACCTGGAACGTTACGAACTCGACACATTGTCGATGGTGGGGACGTTCAGCAAGGGTCAGGACTATTGGGCGTTGGTGCGTGATCCAGAAGGGGTCATACATCGCGTACCTGTGGGAAATTACATGGGTAAGAACCATGGCAAGGTAGTCAATATTACCAGCACAGAGATAGATTTGAGCGAATTGATTTCAGATGGCGCGGATGGCTGGCTTGTCAGGGAAGCTTCCATTGCTTTGGGTGAAGGATAAGCCGGAAAGCGCATGGAAAAGCGCGACTTTGAGGGTACAGCCATGCACATTAAAAAGGATATTAAATTGAAAGGGATACTGACCGGTAGGTGGGGACAGTTTATGGATAGCAGAAAAACTGGAGTTCATTTGGGTTTGGCCTTGGCATTGTTGGTATTTCCGGCATTGTCAGCCTGGGCATCGAGTGATGTGACCGCAGCAAATTACAGCAGCAATGCGTCAGGTGATGTTGTAATCACGCTGTCAACAGCGGGTGACGAGCCAAACGTCAGTGTGTTTGCGACGGAAACCCGGCGCGGATCATCCTGGATATGGCTGATACCAACAGCCAGGTTGATGCAGATCCGGTCTCTGTCGGCGTTGGGGCCGTGCAGAAATTCACGACACTGGCCGCAGGCGGGAGAACGCGGGTCATGGTGGATCTTTCCAAAATGATCACCTATGACTACCGCTCTGGCAATGGCCAGGTTGTGTTGACCATGTCCGGCAAATGGCACGGGCGCAAGCGCAGCGCATCATGGCGGTGTCTCGAAATTTACAGTTGAAAACATCGATTTCCGTCGTGGCGAGAATGGCCAGAGCAAGGTCATCATCAGCATGGACAAGGCCAATTCCAATGTTTCGGTCAATGCACGTGAAGGCGGACTGTACCGTGGACATCTTTGATGCTGAACTTGCCCGATGCGCTGAATCAGACGGCTTGATGTCATGGATTTCGCAACACCGGTGCAAATGATCGATGCTGAAAGGAAAGCCGATGCTGTGCGGGTTGAACTGGAAATATCCGGTCTTTATGAACACATGGCATATCAGTCGGGCAATGACTGGATCATAGAAGTTACAGAACTTGCCGCTGCTACAATATGAGCTTCCAAGGAAATCGTTGAGTTTTACGAGGAGAAGGAATACTAGGGCGCCCGGGTAACTTTCAACTTCCAGGATATCCCGGTGCGTTCGGTATTGCAGTTGATCGCCGATGTGTCGGATTTCAATATCGTCGTTGCGGACAATGTCAGTGGCAACCTGACCCTGAGGCTGACCAATGTGCCCTGGGACCAGGCGCTGGATATCGTACTTGACGCCCGTAATCTGGATAAACGCGAAAATGGCAACGTCATCTGGATCGCCCCGACAGCGGATATTGCGGCCCGTGAACAACAAATGTTGCAGGCCATACAAGATCGTAAAGAGCTGGAGCCATTGGCAACAGCACTGATCAGTGTCAGTTACGCGACAGCTGAAGACTTGCAGGCACTGATCGATTCAGCATCGGCACAATTCCAGAGGTGGGGATGATGCCGGCTTGCTGTCCGACCGTGGCTCCGTCGCGATTGATGCCAGGACCAACACCTTGATGGTCACGGACACGCCCGACCGGGTTGAGGCGATTCAAAAGCTGGTGCGGGATCTGGACCGTCCGGTCAGGCAGGTCCAGATCGAGTCACGTATCGTAATTGCCAGCAGCGAATTTGCGCATGCAATCGGTGTGCGGTTTGGTGTCACTGCTTTGCACAACAAGAGAAATATTCTCGCGATTTCCGGTGACAGCGAAGGTGCCGACCTGGTGAATCCGTGTACCAACCCGAGGGATGATGGACTGATCGACATACCGGGTCATCCCGGACCGCTTACAATGTCAACCTGCCAGTCGCCGATAGCAATGCCGGCACCATCGGGTTTTCATTCCTGGCGGGTAATATTCTGCTGGATCTGGAACTCACGGCACTTGAAGCAGAAGGTGATGGTGAAGTCATATCCACGCCACGGGTGGTGACCGCCAACCAGTCACGAAGCCTTCATTCAGCAGGGTGTGGAAATTCCTTATGAACAGGCTGCATCCTCGGGTGCAACTGCGGTTCAGTTCAAGGAAGCCGTACTGGAGTTACGCGTAACGCCCTTGATTACGCCTGATAACCGCGTGCAGCTTGATCTTGAATATCAAGCAGGATTCGGTCGGTGAAATATACCAGACAGGTCGTGGTGGTTCGGTACCATCCATCGATACACGTGAACTGGAACACCTCGGTGCTGGTCAACAACGGTGAAACGATCGTGCTGGGCGGGATTTTCCAGGATGAACGTAATCGCAAGGCAGGACAGGGTTCCTTACCTGAGCAGCATCCCGGTTCTCGGCAATCTGTTCAAGCGCCGTTCCAATGAAACCAAGAAACGTGAATTGCTGATCTTCGTGACGCCAACCATCGTGGAAGAACGTCCCGTAGTGAATTAATTTTTTGACAAGGATCACAGCAAAGCCCGGGCACAACCCGGGCTTTTTTGTATAAGATGGAAAACATGAACCAAGTTTTCTCTTTCCAGCGTGGCACAACCCCTCTCATGGTCAGTATTCCGCACGCCGGGACCGTTGTGCCGGAGGTCATCAGGATGAAGTTGACCGAACCGGCACTGCAATTGCCGGATACCGACTGGTTTGTCGATAAGCTCTATGATTGGGTCCTGGACCTGGGGGCCGGTCTGCTGGTAGCCAATTGCTCACGTTACGTGATCGATCTGAACCGGCCACCGGATAATGCGGCGCTCTATAGCGGCCCGGGTACCGGTTTGATACCGGAACAGACCTTTGACGGCAAACCGCTCTATAAAGAAGGTTCAGAGCCCGGTGAAACTCAATCGGCGCAGCGCATAGCTGAATACTGGCAGCCATATCATGAAAAGCTCGCGTCGGAACTTGCGCATATCAAGGAGCGGTTCGGATACGCCATTTTGCTCGATGCACACTCGATCCGCAGTGAAGTCCCCAGGTTATTCGAGGGCAGGCTACCGGACCTGAATCTTGGCAGTAATTCGGGCGCCAGTGCAGACGCCGGCCTGATTGCCGCAAGTTTTGCAGCGCTTGGCAGGGATCCTGCCTATTCAAGCGTACTCGATGGACGATTCAAGGGAGGGTACATCACGCGGAATTACGGCAGGCCGCTAGAACAATTTCATGCGTTGCAGCTGGAAATGGCGCAATCATGTTATATGTGTGAACAGCCGCCGGCCTACGAGCAATCAAAGGCTGCCCGCCTACAAGCAGTTTTGCACGGCTTTGTCGATACATTACTGCAATGGTCGCCGTCTTGAAAATCTATTGCGGGACCCTGTTGGAGGGCGATCATTGGCGTACTGACGCCGTACTGAGTCTCACCCGGGACGGTATCATAAGTGCGATTGAGCAGGGATCGCCACGGACAGCGGATACAAGCCTGAACGGTATCGTCGTACCGGGCATGCCCAACGCGCACAGCCATTCTTTTCAACGTCTGATCGCCGGCCTGACCGGACCGCAGGGAGTCCAGCGCGACAGTTTCTGGAGTTGGCGCGCAGCCATGTACCGCACCGCCAACCAGATTTTACCCGGACAATTCGGTGCGGTTGCGCAATGGGTATTTATTGAAATGCTGAAGGCCGGCTATACAAGTTGCGCCGAGTTTCACTATTTACACCATCAACCGGGTGGTGCGGCCTATGCCGATCCGGCCGAAATGAGCATGCGGCTTATCGCAGCCGCCGCCGGCAGCGGGATCGGTTTAACCCTTTTGCCGGTGCTCTACTGCAGCTCCGGTTTTGGGAAAAACGAAGTCAGCGCGGAACAATTACGGTTTGCAAACACACCCGAGCAATATCTGCGCTTGCTGGAAATCTGCAGACATGCCATCACGGCAAGTCCGGTAATGCAATTGGGCATGGCGCCCCATTCGTTAAGGGCGGTACCGGCAGACCTACTCCAGGAGGTTTTGCAGGCCTGGCCCGACCGGCGGTGTCCGGTGCATATTCATATCGCCGAACAACCTGCGGAGGTCGAAGCTTGCCAGGCACATCTTGGCGCGCGGCCGATGGAATTTTTACTCGGGCAGTTTCCGGTCGACAGGCGTTGGTGCCTGGTGCATGCGACACATATGACAACGGAAGAATTGCACTCGGCGGCAAAAAGCCAAGCCACGGCAGGTCTGTGTCCAACCACCGAAGCCGATCTGGGTGATGGTGTGTTCAGGACTGTTGACTGGTTAAGCGCCGGCGGTAATTTTGCTATTGGCTCAGACAGCAACGTCCGGATTTCCGTGGCCGAGGAGTTGCGTTTGCTCGAGTACAACGAAAGACTACGCAGCGGACAGCGCAATGTTCTGACCACCTCCGAAACGAGCTGTGGCAGATTTCTTTACCAGCACGCTGCAAGCTCCGGCGCCACGGCCCTGGGTCAGGCCGTCGGACGATTGGAGCCGGGTTTCCGGGCGGATTTTCTGGAATTGGATTGCAATCACGAATTATTAGCCGGTCGTGATCCCGACGCGGTCCTTGATAGCTGGATATTTGCGGGTGACAATTCGATGCTCAATTCGGTGTGGGTTGCCGGCCGGCGACTGGTGGAATGCGGACAGCATATTGCGGAAACGGAAAGCAGGGCAGGTTTTAAACAGACAGTTTCGGGGATGCTCTCAGCATGAATACAATGCCATTTTCCAGCGCCGCCGAACGCAACCGGCAACCAATTCTCGAACAGCTGATGAAGCTGCTTCCACAAAATGGATCAGTGCTTGAGATCGGTTCCGGAACGGGTCAGCACGCCGTATTTTTTACGCAAAACATGCCAGGCCTTATGTGGCAACCAAGCGACAGGGAAGAAAACCTGGCAGGTCTGGAAACCCGATTTGCTGCAGAGGGCAATGAGAATATCCTGCCGCCGATTAAACTGGATGTGGTTCACGATTCATGGCCAGCTTACTGTTACGATGCCGCGTACTCCGCCAATACAGCCCATATCATGGCCTGGGAAGCGGTGGTTGCGATGTTTGCCGGGGTTTCGGCGCATCTCGACACCGGGGCCAGATTTTGTCTTTACGGACCGTTCAATATCGACAATCAGTTTACCTCGCCAAGTAATGCACATTTTGATGCGAGCCTGCGCGCCGAAGACTCGAGAATGGGTATTCGTGATATGGCAGTGATCGAGTCCCTGGCGAGCCTGCATGAAATGAAACTTGAATATAAACTTGCCATGCCGGCCAATAATTTTATCCTTGTGTTTAAAAAAATATGACGCGAATTGACCCGATTTTCTGGCAACGTCTGGCTCAACAGGCGGAAGGCTTGCTCAGCGTGTCCACAAACCGGATCACGAACGCCGCAAATCTCAGCGCGCTGTTATACCAGGAATTGATTGATATCAGCTGGGTCGGATTCTATTTTCTGCACGGTGATAAGCTCCTGCTTGGCCCTTTCCAGGGAAAACCGGCCTGCGTCAGCATCGACATGGGCAAGGGTGTTTGTGGTGCCGCCGCAGCGTCGGGGAAAACGTTACGTGTCGCAGATGTCGATGCATTTGACGGTCATATCGCCTGCGATGCCGCCGCGCGTTCTGAAATCGTGGTACCGCTTTTCAAACGGGATGAATTGCTCGGTGTGCTCGATATAGACAGCACCCGAATTGACCGTTTCAGCGAGGAGGATGAAGCTGGTCTGAACGCCCTGGCGCAGGTGTACCTGGATTCAGTTGAATAAAAAATCTTCCTGTCGCTTCAGGTGAAGCAGGTTACCCGTGCGAGACTGCCGTCTGAAACCGGCAGGAAACTCGATGACAGCGAGGGTCCCGGTACCCATCGCCTTGATACCGGCAGCCTGTTCCTGCTGCAAAACACTAAACAGAAGATTCATTACACCAGGGTTGTGCCCGATCATCAACAGGCGCTCGCCGTAACTGAATGCATCTTCGACCAGGGTCAAAAGCACGGTTAAAGATGCAGCATAAATCGAATCAATATAATCGGTCGAGTCCTGCAGACAGCGGCCAGTACGAGAGAAACGGGGCGAGAGTTTCACGGGTTCGCCTGGCGGGGGAACAAAAAATGGTATCGGGGAAGTTCGAGTGTTTCAAATGCCCATCTCGACAGCAGACGTGCATGCTGGTTGCCAATCGGACTGAGAGGCCTGGAAAAATCATTTCCCAGTGGGTCCCACGACTCCGCTGCAGCGTGGCGTAACAAGTACAGTTGTTGTGTCAAGCGGAACGCAACTCCGGCAATCAGGGCTTGAAAGGAAGATGTTCAAGGTCAACGTTGCCACCACTGATGATGGCGCCGACACGCTTGCCGGAAAAATCTCCGGGTGATGCCAGGATCGCGGCAATGACGGTTGCGGATGAAGGCTCTATCAGCATGCGGAATCGTTCCCAGACCAACGCCATTGCCTCGACGATGCCCGCTTCACTGACGGTAATCACCTTGTCCACGGTTTCACTGATGATTTCAAAATTCAGTATGCCAACGATTGCCCGCAGACCGTCTGCAATGGTATTGACCGGGAAGTGATCTACCCGCTTACCCTGTCTCAGGCTCAGCGCAGTATCCCCTGCTCCTTCCGGCTCCGCGCCAATGACCCTGACAGCGGGTATGAGCGCGCGTGCGGCAATTGCGCTGCCACTGATCAAGCCGCCGCCGCCCACTGGCGACAGGATAATATCCAGTCCCGGGATCTGATCAGTCATTTCAATGACCACAGTACCCTGGCCGCTGATAATGTGCCGGTGATCATAGGGCGGTACAGGAATGCAGCCCCTGGCAACGAGGTCCGCAAGACCTTTTTCCCTGGCTTGCTGGCTCGGGGGGCACAAAACGATTTCACCGCCGTTGCGGCGTACGGCCTCCATCTTGGTTTGAACGGAATTCTCGGGCATCACGACCCATGCACGGCGGTTGTGTTCGGATGCCGCGAGCGCCAGTGCGGCCCCGTGGTTACCCGAGGAATGGGTGGCCACATCACCCTTGCGGCCGGTTTCATCCAACAGGGCGATTGCATTGCTGGCGCCGCGGAATTTGAATGAACAGGTACGCTGCAGGTTCTCGCATTTTAGCCAAACTTCACAGCCCAATTCGGCATTTAGCTGCGGATCGGTGAGCACCGGCGTGGTACGGACCGCGCCACTGATACGTTGTTTTGCGGAAAAAATGTCCGCGATGTCAGGAATTTGGTCTGCCGCTTTATCGCTCATCGTCATATAATACTGGCCCCCCCAAGCACTTCGCCAGCGAAAATTGAATAGAGGAACAGGTTTATGAAAGACGGTACAACCGGCAAATCAATTTATCGCAAGGATTACAAGACTTACCCTTGGGATGTAAAGCAACTGGATCTTTTCTTTGACATTGGCCGCGAAACCACAACGGTTCGGGCCGAGATGGAGTTTCACCTCAAGGATGGTTTATTACCGTCACACGACATTGTGCTGAACGGCGGCGATCTGGAACTGCTCTCACTGTCACTCAACGGTCATCCCCTGGGTGAGGGCGACTTTATTGTAAAAGGCGAATCGTTGACGATTCCCGGCGCGCCGCCCAAAAGCGTATTAAAAACAGAGGTCAGAATACACCCGGCCAGCAACTCCGCGCTGGAAGGTTTGTATGTTTCCGGTGAATTCCTGCTGACCCAGTGCGAAGCGCAAGGATTTCGCAAAATTACCTGGTTTCCCGACCGCCCGGATGTGATGACAACCTACCGCGTAACCATGGAAGCGGACCAGGCGGAATTTCCGGTGTTATTGTCAAACGGCAACCGTGTGGCCGCAGGTGAATTACCCGGCGGCCGTCATTGGGTCCGATGGGAAGACCCCTTCCCCAAACCTTCTTACCTGTTTGCCCTGGTGGCGGGCGACCTGGCAATGGTAGAAGATCATTTCAAGACCCGCAGCGGGCGGGATGTTGTGTTGAGGATTTATGTTGAAGCGGAAAACCTCGACCGTTGCGGGCATGCGATGGAGTCACTGATCAATGCGATGCGCTGGGACGAGGTGCGATTCAATCTCGAATACGATCTCGATATTTTCCACATCGTTGCCACCAATGATTTCAACATGGGGGCAATGGAAAATAAATCGCTGAATATCTTCAATTCAAAGTACGTGCTGGCGCGGCCGGATACGGCGACAGATTTCGATTACCAGGGGATTGAAGGTGTCATCGGGCATGAATATTTCCATAACTGGACCGGCAATCGCGTCACTTGCCGGGACTGGTTCGAGTTGACCCTGAAAGAAGGTCTCACGGTGTTTCGGGATGAGGAGTTTTCTGCAGATATGCAATCGCGGGCGGTAAAACGCATCAGGGTAATCCGCGATCTCAGGAGCAGGCAGTTTCCCGAGGACGACGGACCGATGTCGCATCCGATCAGACCCGACCATTATGTAGAAATCAACAATTTTTACACCGCCACGGTTTATCAGAAAGGCGCAGCGATCATTCGCATGTACCATACTTTATTGGGAGAATCGGGCTTCCAAAAGGGTATGCAATTATATTTTGAACGCCATGACGGCCAGGCCGTTACCTGTGATGATTTCCTTGCTGCAATGGCGGATGCCAACGCGACCAACCTGGACCGGTTCGGGCGCTGGTATAGCCAGTCCGGCACGCCGCGGGTGCGTGTTTCCGACCATTACGATGCAGAAACTCAGAAGTACACGCTGACATTGACGCAGCATACGAATCCCACGCATGACCAACCGACTAAGCAGGCCCTGGTTATTCCGTTTGCAGTCGGCTTGCTGACTGGCGCTGGCGAGGAGTTGCCAACACGACTCGAGACCGGGACGGATGTCGTTGACGGCACCCGGTTGTTGGTCATGAAGGATGAAAGGCAGGAATATACATTTGTCGATGTTGCGGAAAAACCGGTGCCTTCTTTATTCAGGGATTACTCCGCGCCGGTCAAGATATATTACGACTACTCGCCTGAACAGCTTGCCACCCTGATTGCGCATGACAGCGATGCGTTCGTGCGCTGGGATGCTGCACAGCGTATGGCGGAAAGCGCCATACTCGAATTATGCAGTCGGTCTGCGAAGGGTTTGGAATTGACGCTGGATGAATCATTGCTGAAAGCGTTTCAGGGCATGCTTTCAGACCGGGCTGCCGACCCGGCGTTGCTGGCCGAGGCCATGAGCCTGCCGGATGAAGACTACATAGCAGAGCAGATGGAAGTCGTTGATGTCGACGGCATTCACGCCGCCCGCAGGTTTATCAAGAGAGGGCTGGCCGGCAATCTCAAGGTGCTTTTTGCTGAACGTTATGCCGAATTCAATGATGGGCAAGCCTATCAGAAATCATCCTCGGCCATGGCCCGCAGGGCGCTAAAGAACACCTGTCTTTCCTACCTGGTTGAGACGGGCATGGGTGAGGCGCTGGCCGTGGCCCAACTGCATTCAAGTGACAACATGACGGACACGCTGGCAGCCATAAAGGGCCTGGTGCTGATGGATTCGTCACAGGCCGCAACGGCACTGGCGGAATTTGAGTCCAGGTGGAAGAACGATGCCCTGGTCATGGACAAATGGTTCAGCATACAGGCCATTCAACCCGGCCCGAATACGCTGAACAGGGTGAGAGAGTTAATGCAGCACTCCGCGTTCAGTATTCAGAACCCGAACAAGGTGCGTTCACTTATCGGCGTGTTTTCAATGTTGAACCCGACCGGGTTTCACGTTGCCGATGGTTCGGGCTATGCATTCCATGCCGATTGCGTCATTGAACTGGATGGCTTGAATCCGCAGATGGCCGCCAGGATGGCTTCGGCGTTCAATCGTTGGAAGCGATATGACGGGGACAGAAAAGCGTTGATGAAAGCGCAGTTGCAACGTATTGCAGCCACTGAAGGTTTGTCGGGTGACGTTGCTGAAATCGTCAACAATGCCCTGCGCTAAGCAGGCCAGGCCGGTGGACACGCAACCTGGATATCACCCCGATGATTAAACATCGGTGTACAAGGGGCTTGAAGAGTATCTGCCTCACACCGGCTTTTGTGCTGTTCAAATTTTTAAGCGTAAGCCTGTGTATTTTGTCACTGTCCGCCTGCGCCACCGGTGCTGTCGATCATGAACCTTCAATTCAGATTTCAGGCACGGTAATTGAAAACCAGACTGAAATGTTCGTTTCAGCGGTCAGGTTGCTGGTGCCGGTGACAGGAAACTTTGTTTCATGTGGGAATATCCCGCCCGGGTCCATGTGTTCAACGACATTCCCGGAAGCGGCCTACACGGGAAATCCTGTCGAGATTACCTGGAGCGCGGGTGGCCAGATCCATTCGACCGGTCAGTTTGCCCTGCAACTTCCAATTGATATCGACGCATACAAAACCGCGGTGGTTCAGGTGGTCATTTCAGGTCCAGAATCAGCCGGTGCCATCATCGTCCAGCATTCGGATTAAGGCTGACACTACGCTGGCAGGATCAGCGTTCCTTCAATGCTTTCAGAAACAACCGACGTTCCAGGTCGGCGTCATTGCGTGTCGGAAACTTGAGTGGCAGGCGCAGTTCACCGGTGAAATTGATGTTGAACTGGTAGCCCTCATTGTTATCCGCGGTAAAAACCCTGCTTACCAGCGCTACATTGTCGAGCACGATTGCAAAACCCTGCAGTTCGTATACTTCTCTGCCCATCTTCTACACTCCCGAATTAAACTGTTGCGATTGTACATTCCTGACTGACCGGGGAAGAGTGAAATTGCTTACGGCGTCCTGTTCAGGCAGAAACAACCGAAATCTGCTATTCTTGTAAATAGGATACACATTCCGCTAGCCAGGCCGGCTTTGGAGAATCCATGAAGAATTTGCTTGCGTTATTCCTGTTGGTCTTTCTGACCGGTTGCGTCAGTTATTACCAACCGGAATCAGCGTTGGAAGACGGCGTTTATTACGCCGCGGATGATCCATCCTATGTCTACAATCCGGATGATTATTCCGGGGTGGTTTACTACCCGTGGTCGACGCTCGATTATTTCTACTTCACTTACGGTGCGTATCCCGGATACGGTTTTGGCTATGGCTATCCGTACAGATATGCAGTGTGGGCTTATCCGGCGTGGGCTTATTATTCGTATGATTACTATGGTTATTATTCGCCATGGTACTCCTCTTCTTATTACGACCCGTATTGGAGACCTCATCACAGTGGCTGCCATCACCACGGCCACTGCCGTGACAATGACAATAATGACCGGGATGCCGGAGATGATCGCTATGCAGGGGATGGCCAACAATATCATGGAAAAACTGGTGTTGTAGACGAAGAGAACGCGTTTTACAGTCCTAACAGCAAGGACAAAATGGGCCATGCCGCCGGCTATCCGCCAATGAAGCGCTATGTTTCGAAGACAGCAAACGGACGCACCGGAAGTGAGGGTATGGCCGTGCATAACAACAAGCCCACGAAATTTGCCAAAAGCCGGGTTGAACCCGTACACCCTCGTTCAGCAAGTCCCATCACTGTAAAGCCTATGGCAGCAGGTACCCCGCCACGCCCGCCAAGCGCACCGGCAAACAATACATTTTCCGGTAATAACAGGCAATCACGATCGTTTAGTGCGCCCTCGCACCCACCGTCATCGAATTATGGCAAATCGTCACGTCAAAAGGACCGCGATTAAAAAGTCCGTAGTTGGCCTGGTTACCTGAGCGGCGGAATTCAGGATATTCCTGCAAAATGCATTAAACCGGCAGGCGCTGGTGCTGAAGGAAGCAGTGCTTGTATCAAGCCACAGCAAGCTCGCGCGCTCGCTATGGAGCTTGAATCTGAATAAATTACATTTATCCTTGAAATTCAGTACAATGCGCGACTCCATATCAATGAGCAATGAGACTTTTGAAGCAAGCAGATACATTTGATGTCATCGTGATCGGCGGCGGCCATGCCGGCACCGAGGCTGCGCTTGCCGCAGCGCGCAGCGGTGCGTCTACCCTGTTATTGACCCACAGTATTGAAACGATCGGCCAGATGAGTTGTAACCCGGCTATAGGTGGGATCGGCAAGGGTCACCTGGTCAAGGAAATCGATGCTTTGGGGGGGGTCATGGCCGCAGCGGCCGATGCGGCAGGCATCCAGTTGCGTACCCTGAATTCGAGCAAGGGACCGGCAGTACGCGCCACCCGCGCACAATGTGACCGTAACCTCTATCGCGCCTTCATACGCAGGGTGGTTGAGAATCAGACCGGCCTGAGCATATTTCAACAGGCGGTCGATGACCTGTTGTTGACAGGTGACCGGGTAACCGGTTGCAGGACAAAGATGGGCCAGGTCTTCCATGCAAACGCCATCGTCCTTACCACTGGAACCTTCCTGGGTGGCAAAATTCACATGGGTGAAATCCAGAGTGCGGGTGGCCGCGCGGGTGACCCGCCATCCATATCGCTGGCAAAACGCTTACGCGAACTGCCATTTGATGTTGGCCGTCTGAAGACCGGCACACCGCCGCGAATCGATGGCAAAACGGTTGATTTCAACCATTTGAAGGTTCAGCCCGGTGACGTGCCAAGACCGGTTTTTTCTTTTTTGGGCACACATGAAGACCAACCCGAACAGGTCAATTGCTGGATTACCAATACTTCGGAAAAGACACACGAAATCATCCGCTCCGCCCTGCACCGTTCACCGATGTATTCGGGAAGAATTGATGGCGTAGGCCCGCGCTATTGCCCGTCTATTGAAGACAAGGTCGTACGCTTTGCAGAACGCTTGAGTCACCAGATATTCATTGAGCCAGAAGGTCTCAACACACGTGAACTGTACCCGAATGGTATATCAACCAGTTTGCCTTATGATGTCCAGGTGGCATTTGTCCACAGTATCCCGGGGTTCGAGAACGCCCACATCACGCGGCCGGGTTATGCCATCGAATACGATTTCTTTGATCCCCGCGGCTTGAAAAACAACCTCGAGACGAAATCGGTCCAGCGCTTGTTTTTTGCCGGGCAGATCAATGGCACGACCGGTTATGAAGAAGCAGCAGCCCAGGGTCTTGTGGCGGGTATCAACGCCGCACGCAGCGTACGTGGCGAGGCGGCATGGACACCGCGCAGGGACGAAGCCTATATGGGTGTGCTGATCGATGACCTCATCACCCAGGGCACCAAAGAACCATATCGCATGTTCACCAGCAGGGCGGAATACCGCTTGCAGTTGCGTGAAGATAACGCCGACTTTCGCCTGACGGAGACAGGTCGCCGTCTCGGCCTGGTCGATGACCGGCGTTGGCAGGCATTCCAGGACAAAAAAGCAGCCGTCGAGGCAGAACAGCAAAGACTGGGTGCTATCTGGGTCACACCCGACAATGAACTTGGCAGGTCACTGAAAAATACGCTGGGTGTGGCGCTCAGCAAGGAAGCCAGGGCGCTGGATTTACTCAAACGGCCCGAAATCAACTATTCAGAATTGATGCAAGTGGACGGTCTCGGCCCGGGTACGAGTGACGTGAAAGTCGCGGAGCAGGTAGACGTGCAGGTTCGTTATGCGGGCTACCTGACACGCCAGGCCGGTGAGGTGGAGCGCAACCAGCGCAATGAAGACACCGCGATCCCAGCCGGGTTTGACTACACACCGGTACAGGGTCTGTCGGCCGAACTGCGTGAAAAGCTGCAGAAAGTCCTGCCGGAAAGCATCGGCCAGGCCTCTAGGATTCCGGGGATGACACCGGCCGCAATTTCGCTGCTGCTGGTGTTTTTAAAGCGTTATCGTTCGGCCCAAAAGGTCGCTTGAAATAAATTTTTAATTAATCACAAATAACCAACGATAGCTTTACATCTTTTTAACCTGAAATGGGTATCCTACACATGCAAGTTGACTGTGCCGGTGTGTCGCTTCTCATGACAGGCAGTCCCCACACTTCTATGCCTATTGCGACGCACCATTTCAAACCCCGGCAAAGCGCCGGGGTTTTTTTTATGTTCAGATTGAACGTTACACCCCGGGCGCAAAGCGATTTTTACAAATCAACCGCCATTTGTAGTGGCTGATATCCGTTATGCGATAGAATCCACTGTCCAGTTAACTTGAAGACAGTTTAAAGGCGATTCCATTGAATAACGACCAGAACCCTCCTGCCACCAATTTTATTCGTAACATTGTCATACGTGACCTTGAATCCGGCAAGCACGACAAAATCATCACGCGATTTCCGCCCGAACCCAACGGCCATCTGCATATCGGCCATGCCAAGTCCATTTGCCTGAACTTTGGCCTCGCGGCTGAATTTGGCGGCACGACCAATCTGCGCTTTGACGATACCAATCCCCTGAAGGAGAGCGAGGATTTTGCCCAGGCCATCATGAACGATGTCCACTGGCTGGGTTTTGAGTGGAATGAGTTGCGTCATGCTTCCGATTATTTTGCCCAGCTTTATGACTATGCGGTCTACCTGATCAAGGCCGGCAAGGCTTATGTCGACAGCCAGGACGCAGGTGAGGTGCGCTCGAGCCGTGGTTCGTTCACGGAAGAAGGCACCGAGAGCCCCTACCGGGACCGGCCGATCGAAGAAAATCTTGATCTCTTCACACGTATGAAAAACGGTGAATTCGAAGACGGTGAGCATGTTTTGCGTGCCCGCATCGACATGACCTCAGGCAATATGCACATGCGTGATCCGGCCATCTACCGAATCCGCAAGGTGCCACATCACCGCACCGGAAATAAATGGAATATCTACCCGATGTACGACTGGGCGCACGGTATTTCGGACGCGATAGAGGGGATTACCCATTCAATATGCACCCTCGAATTCGAGGAACACCGGCCGCTGTATGACTGGTTTCTTGACAATATCCCCGCACCCTGTCACCCGCAGCAAATTGAGTTTGCCCGCGGCAACCTGGACTTTACCGTCATGAGCAAACGCAGGCTCAGGCAGTTGGTTGAAGAGGGGCATGTATCGGGCTGGGATGACCCGCGGATGCCGACCATTGCCGGGCTGCGCCGCCGCGGATATACCGCGCAGTCCATACGTACGTTCTGGAAAGAAGCGGGTGTATCAAAAGCTGAAAGCATTATCCCGATGGGCGTGCTGGAGAATGCCGTGCGCAACGATATGAATGAAAAAGCGCCACGTGTGATGGCGGTGCTTGACCCGGTCAAGGTCATTTTAAGCAACTATCCCGATGGCGAAACCGAGTGGATCGAGGCGCCGTCCCACCCGCAGAATCCAGAAATGGGCAGCCGGATGGTGCCCGTGAACCGGGAAATCTGGATCGAACGTGATGACTTCATGGAAGACCCGCCGAACAAGTTTTTCCGTTTGCGTCCGGGTGGTGAAGTTCGCTTGCGTAACGCTTTTATTATCAAGTGTACCGGTTTCAGCAAGGATGACGCAGGCAGGGTCACCGAGATTCAATGCGAATACGATCCGGATAGCCGGAGCGGACTACCAGGCGCCTCGCGCAAGGTCAAGGGCACCATCCACTGGGTATCCGCAGTGCACGGCGTCAATGCCGAAGTCCGTCTTTACGATCGCCTGTTCAGCGTGTCCAACCCATTGGCCGACAAGGACAGAGATTATCTCGAGTTTCTCAACCCCCACTCGCTGGATATCGTTTCCGACGCCGTCGTCGAACCAGCGGTTGCGGAGGGTAGTCCCGGCGACTTCTTCCAGTTTGAACGCGTAGGTTATTTCACAATAGACCAGGACAGCGGGGATGCGGCACAGCCGATTCTGAACAGGACGGTTTCATTACGCGACTCCTGGGCTAAACTGAACGAATAAGCTGGTGACTTGAGGCACACTCTTATGAGCCGTGGTATTGTTAGAATTCCAGTTCAACCGGGCTGTATTAGAGGAGACTTAAAATGGGTTGGATAGTACTTGCTTTAATCGTTGCTGCAGTCTTATTTGCGATATCGATCTATAACCGCCTGGTTGCAGGGCGGAACCGTTTCAAGAACGCTTTTGCACAAATCGACGTGCAACTCACACGCCGCCATGACCTGATTCCCAACCTGGTGGAGACGGCCAAGGGTTATATGAAGCACGAGCGTGAGACCCTCGAAGCCGTCACCAATGCGCGTAACATGGCGGTCGCCGGTCTCAAGGCCGCGGCAAAAGACCCGACCGATCCAGGCGCCATGAAACAACTGGCGCAGGCCGAACAGGGCTTATCAGGGGCACTTGGCAGACTGTTTGCCGTTTCAGAATCCTACCCGGATCTGAAAGCCAACCAGAACATGATGCAACTTTCCGAAGAACTGACCACGACGGAAAACAAGGTCGCCTTCGCGCGTCAGGCTTATAACGATTCGGTCATGCTGTACAACACCCTGCGTGAGTCATTTCCGAATAACTTTTTTGCCGGTTGGTTCAATTTCCAGCCAGCAGAACTGCTGGAAATCGAGGATGAAGCCAAGCGCGAAGCACCCAAGGTTACATTTTAGTTTGTCGTATAGAGCAACGACTGCCCGCTCCGGGCAGCCGTTTGCATGGCGGGGAATGTAATTGAATTTCTTCGAGTATCAGGATAAGGCGCGACGCCAGAGCCGATCGCTGGTGTTCCTGTTTATCCTCGCGGTCGTCGTCATCATCATCGTGATTGATTTGGCCATCCTGGTCGCTTTCGGCGCGATGGACCCGGAGCATCAGCAATCGGTTTTCAGTCTGCAATCGCTGCGAGCCAATTCCTCCGTGCTTTTGATTGGTGCATTGGTGACCGCCGGGGTTATCTTTGTAGCCAGCTTGTTCAAGACCGTCGCACTGCACTCAGGCGGTGGAAAGGTTGCGCGGGATCTGGGCGGCGTCCTGGTCGAAGCGGACGCGCGTGACCCGCAGCGCAGACGGCTGTACAACGTGGTCGAAGAAATTGCGCTGGCATCGGGTATCCCCGTCCCCGAGATTTACGTTCTGGAGCAGGAGTCGGGTATCAATGCTTTCGCGGCGGGGTTCACACCCGCAGATGCCGCGGTCGCCGTCACCCGTGGCGCGCTCGACAAACTCAGCCGCGCCGAATTACAGGGTGTAATTGCACACGAGTTCAGCCATATTTTCAATGGTGACATGCGGCTCAATATCCGCCTGATGGGCGCCTTGTTCGGTATCCTGATATTGTCGTTGATCGGGCGCAAGGTATTGCGTGGTTCCTATTACATGGGCCGTTCAAAAAACAGTAATGGCGGTGCAATCGTACTGGTGGCCGTTGCCATCACGCTGGTGGGTTACATCGGATTGTTTTTCGGACGCTGGATAAAAGCGGCAGTTTCCCGTCAACGTGAATACCTGGCGGATGCATCCGCTGTACAGTTCACGCGTGATCCGGATGGCATCGCCGGTGCACTTAAAAAAATCGCCGTCTACAGTGATGCTTCTTACCTCAATGTGGAAACCGAGGAAGTCAGCCATATGCTGTTTGGCAATGGTGCGCAAATGAGTATGTTCTCGACCCACCCGCCACTGAACCAACGGATCCAGCGTATTGACAAGTCTTTCAAACCCGAAGACCTGATTTCTTTGGCTAAAAGCATTCAGCGCCAGGAGCAGGCCGGGGCTGAACAGTCTGCCAGCGAGGAGAAGAGAGCAAAACAATCCGCTGGAGGCATGTTCGATGCCGGTAACCTGGTCGATCAGATCGGCAGTCCGGATTTTTCCAGGGTCCTGATGGCAGCGGCGCTGGCGGCTTCCATTCCTGAAGAAATCAACCAGGCTGCGCATTCCAACCAGTGGGCGACGGAAGTGCTGTTGTACTGTCTGATGGACCCGGTTGATGAGATTCGCGAACAACAGTTACTGTTTGTTGCGCAAAACATGGGGGCTGACAGCGAGGCGCGGGTTCGCGCCCTGTTGGGCGCGGTTCCGGAATTGGCCAGAGAACAACGTTTGCCGTTGCTTGAAATTTCAATTCCCGAACTGAAACGCAGGCCACCGGACTATATAAGCAAAGTTCTGGCGACCGTCAAGTTGCTGAATACGGCCGATGGACAAACCGATGTTTTTGAATACCTCATGGCGAAGATTATCGCCCAACACCTGTGGGAATCCACCAACCCGCAAAAGGTCAGGCTTTCGGGAAAGAAAAATCTGACCGAGGTGATCGATAAAGCTTTGGGTGTTATCGCAGTTCTGGCCTCGCATGGTACCGAAAATGCAGCCGCCATTGATAAGGCGTTCCGGGCGGGCAGCAGCTTGCTGATGGCCGATACGAACGTTTCGATTCCGGTGACTGAAGACTGGATCGAGGTTATGGACAAGGCCTTGCCGGCACTTGATCAACTCAGGCCTGTCGACAAGCAGAAACTGGTCAAGGCCCTGATTGCGACCGTGATGGCGGATAACAGGGTGGCAGTGGCGGAAATGGAGTTACTGCGTGTCATCTGCTCGGTCATACACGTGCCGTTACCGATGATTACCGGTGGCGAGTCCTAGCGTCCTGTCAAGCATCTAATGTCACTTCCGGAGACGGGTTCCGGATGTAGTCATAGTGCACCAAAATGTCCCGCCTCGAGAACCCGAATCACAACCGTTTGAGGGATTTTCTGATATCTAAACCGCTCAGTTTTAAGACTTCCGGGTATGAATTTCCCGTCAGGAACAAAGCACCCCGTTTATGACGGGCTCAAATCAGGTATAGTTGCTCAAAATGAACGGAACAAGCACAAGAAACAGGCGACGCCACCTGCTGTTTTTTACAGCCTGGTGTCTGTTTGCTACGTGCCTTTTCGCCATTCCGCTTGAAGCACAGTTACTGCCTGAAACAAAAATACCCGCACCTGCGGAAGCACCCTGGAAGGCGCCCGACCTGGCTGAGCTGCCCTCGGACTGGTGGTCGCAGCTTGAGGGCGCCACACCCGAGGTTACCAGCCAACGGGTAAACCAATTCATGGAAGCGCTGGAGCAACGAACCAAAGCGCTTGAAGGCGTTGACCTGATCACCGCGCAAAACGGATTGGCTTATATCAGGAGCCAGTTTGAATTGCTGGCGCTGGCCAAACAAGGCCCGGGTGAGCAACGGTTTGAACCGCCGCTTGCCAAAGAAACCTATTTCCTGGATGAGTTGCTGAACCTGCGGGCCCAGTGGCGTGAGCTTCAAACCAGCGCAACCCAGGTTGAACTTCAGATCGAGCAATCGGAGAGAAAAACCAGGCTGCTTCAGGACCGCAGGGACAAATTGATACGTGAATTCACCGCAATTAATCCCGAATCACCCGCCAGGCTACTCGCCGGTATCAACCGGGTCTCGGCCAGGGTTGAGTTTGAATTGGCACGGGTATCGACGGAAAATTCACGCAAAACCCTGAAACAGATCGAGGCACAAAGCCAACTGCTGAGCACGCAGCAGGCATTCGCACGGGATCACCTGGTCAGCACTGATATGACCTTGCCCGAACTGCAGAAGGCCGTGGCCGAGGCCGATGCAAAAGTCACCGAAATGACGAAAAAGGTGGCCGCTCTCCAGCCACAGTTGTTAAACGTACTTTCTGCTGAAAGTGTCAACCAAAGCCTGGAGTTGCTCAGAAAGCAACAATTGACACGCGCTTCCGCAGATGCTGAGTTGGCTCAAATCCAGGCAATGCTGGTCACGGCGAAATCAAACTGGTACCACTTCCGTGCAGGTTTGCTGGATTCCGAGTTTGAAATCCAGGCATCGACCACCCAGGCCCGACGTGTGACCGATGAAGCGCTAAGACAGGTTGAGTTATGGTCCTCGGCCAGCCAGTCAACATTGATTGCTCCTTCGACTGACACAAGCCTGAATTCGGTCAAGAATTTTGAAATTGCCCAGTCGGTTGCACGGGATACGCTGGCGGTGCTCGATCAGATCAGGAGTACCAGTGACGATCTGTTGTTCGTGCAGGATATCCTCAACTCGGAATTCATCTCCGCGCAGAGCGGTTTAAGCAATACGGGTGCACGTTTGAAACTCGCGCTGGGCGACACCTGGGACCGCATCCATCATCTGTCAGATTTTCACCTGTTCGACATTGGTGGCACCGGGGTAACTCCGGCCGGCCTCATAAAAATGCTCTTGATACTGGGCATGGCCATCGGCATTTCATGGATCATTCGCTATCTCCTGGCCCGTGGTGTCAGGAGAAGACAGGCCGCTCAAAGCCCGGCTTTCTATGCCCTCGGCAGAATTTTGCACTATGTCATCGTAATGGCCGGCAGTTTTGCCGCACTGGGGTCCATTGGTATCGACTTCACCAGCTTTGCGTTGATCGCAGGCGCCCTGTCCGTCGGTATCGGTTTTGGCCTGCAGGCGATTGTGAGTAATTTTGTTTCAGGTCTGATCCTGTTGTTTGAAGGCACGCTGCGGGTTGGAGATTTTATCGAACTGGATAGCACCCTGCGCGGCGTGGTCAAGGAAATCAATACCCGTGCAACTGTTATCACCACCAACGACAGCGTTGATCTGGTCGTACCCAACTCGGTCCTGGTTACGACCCAGCTGACCAACTGGACCTTGCGCGAATCATATGGGCGTTTGCGCGTGTCATTTGGCGTGGCCTATGGCACGGATAAGGAGCTTGTCAAAAAGGTCGCAAACGAGGCCGTCAGGAAACTCGATTGCGCATTGACCAACATGCCAGGACGGGAGCCCCAGGTCAGGCTTTCGAGTTTTGGTGAAAGCTCGATGGATTATACCGTTCTTTTTTGGGTCAGCCGGCAAGGCGTACGCCGTCCCGGGCGCACGCGGGCGGATTTCCTTTGGGAACTTGAAACCCTGTTGCGTGAAAATAACGTACAGATTCCGTTCCCGCAAAGGGATATCCATGTGGTGAGTGATTTCCGCATCCCTCCGGAAAAGGGTGCCGAACCAGACACATTAATAGATTGAGACGCCCGAGATTCAACCTCGTGGGGTATCCAACAGCATACCCCGACCGATATCACACGCAGTCTGTTTCAATCATGGAGGGTTGAGCGCTTTTGAACCTGATTAATGTTCAAAAGGGTGAATGGCCGCGTTTCCTGCTGGCTTTTGCTTATTTTTTCTTCCTGCTGGCCGGCTACTTCATGCTGCGGCCCATACGTGGCACCGTCGCATCCAATCATTCGGATTCCCTGCACTGGCTGTATACCGCAACATTTACGTCCATGTTACTGCTGGTTCCCGTTTTTGGCTGGCTGGTCTCGCGATTCCGCCGGGGCCGGTTTGTACCTGGAATCTACCTGTTTTTTGTTTCCAACCTGGTCTTTTTTGCCTTTGCGTTCGATGGTGATGCGACCGGTGACTGGGTGCAATACAGCTTTTACGTGTGGTTGAGTGTATTCAATCTGTTCGTGGTCTCGATATTCTGGAGTTTCATGGCGGATATTTTCCACCCCGACCAGGCGCAAAGACTGTTTGGCAGCATAATGGCCGGCGGCAGTCTCGGTGCTATTTCCGGACCGGTGTTGACGGCAAGATGGGTTGAATCCATTGGTTCAGGCGGTGTCATGACAGTGTCTGTGATCTGTCTTCTTGTCGCGACGGCTTTCGCCATTATCCTCGGCAGGTTTGAACGGCATCAACGTCAGGATCAGCCCGCTGAAATCATCGGGGGTAGTGTCTGGGAAGGCGCAGTTCGTGTCTTCAAATCCAAATACCTGTTGTTAATCTGCCTTTTAATGTTGTCACACAACCTGACATCAACTTTTCTGTATAACGGTCTGGCCGTTCTGGTTAACGAGAACATCATTGGATTTGATGAGCGCACCCGGTTTTTCAGCTACGTCGACCTGGTGGTGCAAATACTGGCGTTCATGTTCCAGTTCCTGATTACTTCGAGGCTGGTGATTTACCTTGGTATGCCACGTACGGCGATTTTGCCGCCCATCATCCTTGCGGCCGGATTGATGTTGCTGGGAAGTTCGCTCGGCATGGTCCTTTTCGCCGCAGTCCAGGTGGCGCAGCGTGCAATGAATTACGGTTTGCTGGGACCGGTCAAGGAAATGCTTTTTACCGTTGTGGACCGCGAGACCAAGTACAAGAGCAAGAACTTCATTGATACCGTGGTGTATCGCGGCAGCGACGTCACCGCCAGCTGGATTTTCAAAGGGATGATGACCGCCGGTCTTAGCATCAGCCAGGTCGCCTGGTTGTATATTCCGATCATGGCGATCTGGGGTACAGGCGCGTGGCATCTCGGCAAGGCTTATAACGGGCTTAAGCGCCAGGTTGATGCGTGATCAGGTGTTTCCAGGGTTGCTTGTAATCCACCCGGGCAGAAATTAGCCACCCGGCAGGAAACGCATGCCGGCAGGGGTTCCCACGGACTCAACCGGGCATTGATAAAGTCTTTCCAGATTCTGCTGGTTCAATAACTCATTCGCCGGACCCGCCAGCCAGTCCCCGTCTCCAAACAACATCAGGATATGGTTGCAATAGCGTGCGGCCAGGTTGACATCATGCATGGCTATCATGGCGCAACGCTGCTGGTTGCCGACCAGTGTTTCAACCAGGTTCATGACGCGTATCTGGTGCTTCATGTCGAGGTGGTTGGTGGGTTCATCGAGCAACAGAATCGCAGGTTCCTGCACCATCAGTGCGGCAAAGGCCAGGCGGCGCGCTTCACCGCCCGAAAGACCGGTCACGCTACGGTCTTCGAATCCCGCGAGATCGACAGCGTGGATGGCATCGAGTGCTTTCTTTTTGTCCTGTGAGCCCTCGCGCTCCCAGTAAGCCAGGTGGGGATGCCGTCCGGTCATGGCCGTTTCGAGCACGCTGGCGTCAAAAATATAAACGGTGTGTTGTTGCAGCATCCCCAGAAGACGTGCGATCAGACGTCGTGGAAGCTTGTCAATCGCCTGGTTTTCGAGCAGGACGCTACCGCTGTCAGGCGCAGACAATCCAGCCATGCATTTGAGCAGCGTGGTTTTACCGATGCCGTTTGGCCCCAACAAACCCCAGAACTGGCCAGGGCCAAGCGTCAGGGCAAGTTTATTGCAGATATTTTTGCCAGCGATGCTGACATCAAGTGATTGGCATGCCAGCGTCGTCATACGCCTTTTAGCCTTGCGCGGTTTAACAACAACAGGAATAGCGGCACTCCGAGCAGCGCCGTGATCACACCCACCGGTAACTGTTGTGGACTCAATATGGTTCGTGCCAGCGTATCGGAAAACACCAGGAACAAGCCGCCAAACAGGGTCGCTGCCGGGATCAGGATGCGATGATCGGACCCGACCAGCAAACGCATCAGGTGGGGTACGATCAGGCCGACAAAGCCAATGCTTCCTGCAACGGAGACCGCGGTGGCGGTCAGTACCGAGGCGAGCAGGTAGACCAGCCAAAGCATATGACGGGTGGGTTCTCCCAGCAGCCTGGCCGTGGTTTCACCCATGGCCAGCACATTCAGACTACGCGCCAGGCCAAGGGTGAGAATAAAACTGCCGCCAAGAACTGCCAGTGACCAGGAAGGCAATGTGGCATAACTGAGGTCTCCCATGAGCCAGAAGAGCATGCCGCGCAGACTGTTGTCCGGGCTGAGGGAAAGCACGAGGCTGATCATGGCGGCCCAGCCTGAAGCGGTAACCACACCCGTTAACAACAGTCGCGTGCCGCTCCAGGGTCCGGTGCCCCGGGCAAGACCAAACACCAGCAATATGGAAATCAGCGCACCCAATATAGCCAGCCAGGGCAGAAAGGCCGCCGCAACACCAAATACCATCCCCAGCAGGGTGGCAAAAGCGGCGCCGCCTGATACGCCAAGCACATATGGATCAGCCAACGGGTTACGCAGCAGTACCTGCATCAGGCAACCGGACATGGCCAGCATCGAACCGACTACCCAGGCGGCCATGGCGCGCGGCAGACGCAAACGCCAGATCAGTTCACCGTGCTGGCTGCTGGAGTCCTTTAGGGCGCTCATCCATTCGGACCAATCCAGCGATACCGAACCGTTGGCAGTGGCAAAAAAAATACTGCCGACCGACAGAAACATCAATAAAAGTAGCAATGATCGGCGTAATCTGATTGGAATCATTTTGCAGGATTGATTAACATGGTTTGGTTGATTAAGATTTAAAATTATCGCACGTATTACGTGAACTCATCACGTCGGCCATCAACAGGATTAGAAGAAAAAGACGGACATGATCGATTCGGACGGATTCAGACCCAATGTTGCCATGGTTATCATGAATAATGATGGCCGGGTATTTTGGGCGCAACGTTCGAACAACGACGGTTGGCAATTTCCCCAGGGTGGCATGAACACTGATGAAACCCCTATCGAGGCGATGTATCGGGAATTGCACGAAGAAACCGGGCTGGATAAACAACAGGTTCAATTGCTGGGCTCAACGCCCGGATGGCTGCGCTACCAATTGCCCCGGCGATTCCAGCGCTCAGAAAGTAAACCCCTGTGTATTGGCCAGAAACAGGTCTGGTTTTTATTGAAGCTGCTCGATGATGATGTGGAATTCAATTTTGAAACAACCGGCGAACCGGAGTTCCGTGATTTCCGTTGGGTGGATTTCTGGTATCCCGCGGATAATGTGATCAGGTTCAAACGCCGCGTTTACAGACAGGCCCTGACCCTGCTCGAACCATTGATGGTTTCCGACTGATAAACCCAACCCACCCTGCGTACACGTTACGCGGCAGAATAATCACGCCGGTAAATTCGCAGACGATTGCATACCCGGCCGAGGAAAAACACATGCGGCATTCACTGAATTTGATAATTATCTTCCTGGGTTTTTTATTGACCGGTATCCAGGCAAACGCGCAATCCGCCATTGCCACGGATAAAGTGATCGTGCGGTTACAGGAAGAAGCGCTGAACTCAGATCTGGCCTGGAACCTGCTGGCTTCACTGACCAGCGAGGTCGGCCCGAGGATGGCGGGTAGCGAGGCGGACGGCAAGGCCGTTAAGTGGGCCGTCGACAAAATGCACAGCCTGGGGTTTGACCGTGTCTGGACAGAACCGGTCAGTTTCCCGCGCTGGCAGCGAAACAGCGAAAGCGCGCAGGTGTTAAGCCCTTCTGCTCAAAACCTGGCCGTGACCGCGATTGGCGGTAGTCCTTCAACCGGCGGACCGCTCGAAGGTGAAGTGATCCAGTTTGAAACGCTCAAGGCGCTGGAGACGGCAACCGTTGAAGATGTGCAGGGAAAAATTGTGTTTCTCTCCACGCAGATGCGTAAAACCCGCGAAGGCACTGGATATGGAGAGACGGTTGTGAATCGAAGCCGGGGTCCATACGTGGCCGCGCGCAAGGGCGCAATGGCCTTGTTGATTCGCTCCGTGGGTACGGACAGCGACCGCTTGCCGCATACCGGTATGATGTCCGGTTCCGAAGCGGGTGACCCTGTTCCCTCAGCCGCGCTTTCCAACCCGGATGCCGATAACCTGATGATCATGCTCAGTCACGAGGCGCCCGTGCGGGTCCGTCTTGATCTTGACGTCGGTTTCGTGGGGCAGGCAACCTCGTACAGCGTCGTAGGGGAGTTTGATGGCAGTGAGGCTCTTGACCAGCGGGTCCTGCTGGGTGCGCACCTTGATTCATGGGACCTCGGCACCGGTGCGATTGATGACGGTGCAGGTGTCGCGATCATGCTGGCGGCAGCCAGGATGGTCGCCGACCTGCCAGTGCGTCCGCGGCACGCAACACGTGTTGTGCTTTACGCCAATGAGGAACAGGGTGTGTACGGTGGAAAGGCCTATGCAAAACTGCATGAAAAGGATTTGAACAACTACCTCATCGGGGCTGAATCAGATTCTGGCTCCGATCGCATTTACCGCTTCAAAGTGCGGGTCTTGCCGCAGGCCGAAGCGGTTATCGATTTGCTTGCAAGACATCTCGAAAGCCTGGGTATTGAACGTGAAAGCGCGCAGCTGGCGGGTGGCGAGGCGGATGTCGGCCAGATGAGGAGAGTGGGTATGCCGGTGATCGATCTGGACCAGGATACCAGCCGGTACTTCGACTTGCATCATACCGCCAACGACACCCTGGACAAGGTCAATCCGGAGAACCTGCAGCAGAACCTGGCCGCCTGGGTTACGCTGCTTTTCATCACTGCAAACAGCTCGGTCGATTTTGGGCCTGTAGCGCGGTCCGAATAGGTATTTGAAATTAGAATAAACGATCCTGAATCTAATTGACAATCATTCTCATTTGCATTTAAAATGGTTTCAATCATGATGGGAAAGATTTATGTTCGTGTGTATCTGCAATGCCGTAACCGATTCTGATATCCGCAATGCGGTGGAAGAAGGTGTGGGTAATATCAGGCAACTGAGACTGACGACCGGTTGCGGGACCACTTGTGGCAGTTGTGAAGAGATGGCTGATGAAATACTGCAACAGGCCCTGGCAGAAGCAAAACAAACCCGGCATATGCTCTCCGATTTGCAATTGGCCTGATCTGAAGGCACTCACGCAAGGTGCGGGTCGGCACAACACCTGCTAAAATCAAAACACATTCACCGCATTTTCCAATAGCCGAACCGGTTGGAATGATGCCCCATCTATTGAAGATCGGAGTTCCTGAAGGAGTCCTGCACAATGAAAGGCGACCGAAAGGTTATCGAGTTTCTCAATTCTGCTTTACGCAACGAACTGGTGGCCATTAACCAGTATTTTTTGCATTCCCGCATGTATAAAGATATGGGTCTGAAAGAACTGGCCGAGCATGAATATCACGAATCCCTGGATGAAATGAAGCATGCCGATCAATTGATTGAAAGGACCCTGTTTCTCGAAGGTCTGCCAAGCATGCAGGACATCGGCAAGCTGCGAATCGGGGAAAACACGCGTGAAATGCTCGAGTGTGACCTGCAATTGGAAATGGACGCTCTGCCAAAATTAAAAGAGGCCATTGCCTATTGTGAAGAATGCCGCGACTTTGTCAGCCGTGACCTGTTCGACTCCATCCTTTCATCGGAGGAGGAGCATGTTGACTGGCTGGAGACACAGTTGGGCCTGATTGACAAAATGGGTATCGAAAATTACCTGCAAGCAAAGATGGGATAAATGTTTAGCAACACCAGCCAGCCTTGCCAGTTTGAACGTGACTGTCCCGTCGTCATGATACCCGTCGGGCAGGAATTAACCATTCCGGCCGGAACCGTGGGTTATATCACCCAGTCCCTGGGTGGCAGTTTTACTGTTTTTGTCGACGGAAACCTTTTTCGCGTTGCCGGTATCGATGCCGATGCCATTGGTAAAGAGCCGATTATGCCGCCGGTCCTGCCGGAAAATGCCAGCGACGATGATGTTGAAAAGTTGGTCTGGGAGCAGATGAAGACCTGTTATGACCCCGAGATTCCAGTCAATATCGTCGATCTTGGTCTCGTTTATTCATGTGATTTAAAACACAACGAACAAGGGCAAAGGGAGGTCGCCATCATCATGACGCTGACCGCGCCGGGCTGCGGAATGGGTGACATCATTGTCGAGGACGTGCGCAGTAAGATTCAGATCATTCCGACGGTTGGCAAGGTGGATGTCGAATTGACATTCGAGCCACCCTGGAATCACCAGATGATGACCGAGGCTGCCAGGCTCGAAACCGGTATGCTCTAGGGTGCGTAACGCCTTACGCACCCTTTAGCGTTCAGTTCAGGCCGCCTCGTCTCTAAGCCGCTCGGCCTCACCTCTCGAACCCATTTTCAGATAGCTACTTTCGAATTCATCGACCTTGATGATCTCGCTGACCATGGCCCTGACGGTCTCCAGTTCCTGCGCTTCTTCAGCCGTAATGATGGATTGTTCAACGGCCCTTTGCAGCTGTGACTGCTTATCACCACTGCCGAGTTCACCGGCAGATTCAGCCTTGAGAAGACGACGTTCGAGCGGTTCGGTGGCGATTACCCGTGGCAGCGCCAATTCGAGAAGTCCAACCGGATTGCTGGCCTTGTCGGAAATGAAAATGCCGTCGGTCAGCCGTTTGCGTGTCTCTGACGGAGACATCAGCAATTGGGCGACCTTGTGGCCGAGCCGGTCACCGGGCTGGCGTTCATGCCGACCCAACGGGAAGATAAAAACTTTCAACAAGACCCGCACGGCACGGCTTGGGAAATTGTCCACCACCAGGCCAAGGGCGTTCTGTATCTTGAAAATGGCATCGTGGAAAGCCCACGCCAGGATCGGTTGATCGGCAGCGGGCCGTCCCTGTATCTCAAACCGTTTCAACATTGCGGAGCAAATGTATAGCTGGCTCAACACATCACCAAGCCGGCCGGAAATCCGTTCCTTGTACTTGAGTTTGCCGCCCAGTGAGAGCATGGCGATGTCCGATGCGAATGCGAGTGAAGCGGAATAACGCGTGAGTTTGCGATAGTAACGCGCCGTTTTCCGGTCGGTAGGTACCGCGGCGAACCGGGCAAAACTCAATCCCAGTACCATGCTGCGAACGGCGTTGCCCAGGCTGTATCCAATGTGTCCGAAAAGGTGGTGGTCAAAATCTTTGAGCCCCTTGCCCTGGTCTGCCAGCCTGGCAGCCTGCATTTCCTTCAGAACGTACGGATGGCAGCGGATCGCGCCCTGGCCAAAGATCATCATGGTGCGGGTCAGGATATTGGCGCCTTCAACGGTGATCCAGATGGGCGCACCCTGCCAACCCCTGCCGAGATAGTTGCGCGGTCCCATGATAATGCCCTTGCCACCATGTACATCCATGGCGTCTGTGATCACCTGGCGACCCATCTCGGTGGCATGATACTTGGCGATTGCCGAGGGTACGGAAGGTTTCTGGCCCAGGTCCACGGCGGTCGCGGTCATGCGCGACAGGGCGGAGATCGAGTAGGTATAGGCGGCCAGGCGACACATCGCAGCCTCGACGCCTTCAAAACGCCCGATCGGCAGATTGAACTGTTTGCGTATCCTCGAATACGCGCCGGTCGTCAGCGCGCATAGCTTCACCCCGCCGGAGGACGAGGAAGGTAGTGTGATGGCCCGGCCGACGGCCAACAACTCGATCAGCATACGCCAGCCATTTCCCGCCATATCAATACCGCCGACCAGTGTATCGAGTGGAACAAATACATCTTTACCACGCACTGGACCATTGTGAAATGGCACATTTAATGGCATGTGGCGCGCGCCGATTTCCAGACCCGGCGTGTCACTCGGAATCAGCGCAACGCTGATACCAATGTCTTTTTTGTCACCGACGAGACCATCGGGATCATACAGCCTGAAAGCAAGGCCGACGATCGTCGCGACCGGCGCCAGGGTGATGTAGCGCTTGTCAAAGTTCAGGCGCATGCCCAGTACCTGTTTACCCTTGTACTTGCCTTTACAGATGATTCCGGTATCCGGAATAGAGGTGGCGTCAGAGCCTGCGGTAGGACCGGTCAGGCCAAAACAGGGAATTTCTTCACCCTTGGCGAGACGTGGCAGGTAATAATTCTTTTGCTCGTCCGTGCCGTAATGGACCAGCAGTTCCGCCGGACCGAGCGAGTTGGGGACGGCCACGGTGCTGCCGGCAATCCCGCAAACCGAACCGATTTTCTGCAGTACGGCGCGGTGCGCCAGTGCAGAGAAGCCGAGACCGCCATATTCTTTTGGAATGATCATGCCAAAAAAACGGTTTTCTTTCAGAAATGCCCAGACCTCGGGCGGAAGGTCAGCCAGTTCGTGCGAGTTCTTCCAGGGGTCCAGCATTTTGCATAGATTCTTCGACCGGACCGTCCACAAAGGCTTGTTCTTCCTTGCCCAATTGCGGCCAGTATTGTTCCAGTAAATAGCGCCAGTTTGGGTTGCCGGCGAAAAGCTCGCCCTCCCAACCCACCGTACCTGCTTCCAATGCCACCCTTTCGGTATCGGAGAGTGTCGGCAGCATTTTTCGATAGACCGCAAGAAACGGCGCACTGAGCCACTTGCGACGAAACGGTTTGAAATTCAGCGGAATGGCTATGGCTGCGAACAAAATTGAAAAAATAATGATCGCCACTGTCGAGACATCTGTAAACACGGCAAACCCAACCAGCACCAGGGCCATGCCAATGGTCCAGTTAAGCAGGTTGAGGCCACGATAGGCGGCGAAGACTGAAAAACCCAGCAAGCCCACAATCATAATCCAGAGCATTACTTTACCCTCCGAGAAAACCAATAACATTTTCCTGTGCTGTCCCTGTTGAAAAAAGACCACACAAGATCGGACCGCGTCGATAAGCTTACGCTTCCATACGTTAGAGTATGGTAAATGCCTTGGTCGGAGTCAACCGCTATCTAAGCTATTTTGGAACGCCATTCTCGGTTATGCTTCACTTTACAACTCAATAATGTTGGTTAGCTTTTGTGACTCTAGCGGTAGTTAAAAAGAAAGAACGTTCAACCCTCAGCGCAGGCGACTGGGAACAGCAGGCACTGGTGCTGATAGCAGAAAAAGGTATCCGCGCTGTTGCTGTTGAATCCCTGGCCCGGCGCATGGGTGTCACCAAGGGTAGTTTTTACTGGCACTTTCACAACCGTGAATCCCTGCTGGAGCAATCCCTGATCCGTTGGGAAAAACACGATGAAGTCAATTTACAGGCATCATTGAACGCCATCGATGATCCCCGTGAGCGGCTGAGATCGTTTTTCAGACGCACCGGGCGTGAAAAGCTGACCCACAATGTCTACAGTTCATTGTGCATGGCCTCGGATCACCCGCAGGTTGAACCACTATTGGAACGGGTGGCGGCGCGCAGAATGAAACATATTGAAAAGGCCTTTGAAGAAATTGGCTTCGATCCACAGGAAGCATCACATCGTGCGCGGCTGACCTATTCCACTTACCTGGGTTTCCTGCAATTGCAGAAACAACACCAGACACCCAGCCTGAGTTCGGAGGAGTTTGAAGCGTATATGACCCACGTCATTGCGACGCTCATACCCGAAAAGTAGCCTCGACGCGGTCTTATGGGTGCGATTCGAGCGCAATGAAAATAAACGGTGATAGGCGGGTTCGCCTGATTTTTAACATGCATTCAGTCGTTTCTGATGTATTAAATTTTGAAGAGGAAGATACGTGACCAATAACCAGATTTTGAAACAGTGGGTCGAGGAAGTCAGTGCATTGACCCATCCGGATAATATCCATTGGTGCACCGGCAGTGATGCGGAACACCAGCAGTTGGTTAAAGGCATGCTTGCGAGCGGTGAGTTTATCGAATTGAACCAGGAAACAAACCCGCAATGCTACCTGCACCGCTCGGATCCGAGTGACGTCGCCCGGGTGGAGCATTTGACCTTCATCTGCACGACCGAGCGCGATGATGCCGGTCCCAACAACCATTGGATGGACCCCAATGAGGCCAAGGCCAAAATGCGCGATCTGTATGATGGCTGTATGCGGGGACGCACGCTTTACGTGATCCCCTACTGCATGGGTCCGATCGAGTCGCCCCTGTCACGTTGTGGTGTTGAAATAACCGACAGTCCGTATGTCGTGGCCAATATGCGCATGATGACGCGTATGGGTAATGAAGCATTGGCCCGGATCGAACGTGAAGGCACTTTTGTCAAAGGCCTGCATTCGATTGGTGAACTGGACCCGGACCGCCGCTTTATCATGCACTTTCCGGAAGAACTGATGATCCAGAGTTTTGGTTCCGGCTACGGCGGCAACGCCTTGCTTGGCAAGAAGTGCCACGCCTTGAGAATCGCAAGTTACCAGGCCCGTACCGAAGGCTGGCTGGCAGAACATATGTTGATCGTGGGTATCGAGAATCCACAGGGTGAAACCCATTATGTGGCCGCGGCATTCCCGTCGGCCTGCGGCAAGACCAACCTGGCCATGCTGATTCCACCGGCGGAATACGAGGGCTGGAAAATTTGGACGATCGGCGACGATATTTGTTGGATGCAACCCGGTGAGGACGGGCGTCTGTGGGCAATTAACCCCGAGGCCGGATTTTTCGGTGTCGCGCCGGGCACCAGTGCAAATACCAACCCCAATGCCCTCGCCATGCTCAACCACAACGCCATTTTTACCAACGTAGGTCTGACGGCTGACAACCAGCCCTGGTGGGAAGGTCTGGACAAGCGGGTTCCCGTAACCGACTGGAGGGGTCGTCCTTTCAACCCGGAAGCCGGTCCGGCGGCGCAGCCGAATTCACGCTTTACCGTACCCATGCAACAATGCCCGTCCTATTCAGACAAGGCAGAGGCGCCAAGAGGTGTACCGATTTCGGCCATCATGTTTGGTGGGCGCAGGGAGCGACTGGTGCCGCTGGTCATGCAAAGCAAATCCTGGCAACACGGTGTTCTGCTTGGAGCCAGTATGGCGTCCGAAACAACGGCTGCAGCGATTGGGCAAGTGGGTGTCGTGCGTCGTGATCCAATGGCCATGAAGCCATTCTGTGGGTATAACTTCGCCGACTACTGGGCGCACTGGCTGTCTTTCACCGAACACGCCAGCAACCTTCCGCCGATCTTCCACGTAAACTGGTTCAGAAAAGACAAGCACGGTAAATTCATGTGGCCGGGTTTTGGTGACAATTTGCGCGTGATCGAGTGGATCATCAATCGCAGCAAGGGTGACGTCGGCGTCAATGAAACCCCAATCGGTGGCTTGCCGAATGCCGCGGACATCAACATCAATGGTCTCGGTACCGATGCGTCAACACTTGATGCGCTGCTGGATGTTGATCACGAAGCGTGGTCTTTGGAAATGGCGCAGATCAAGGAGTATCTTGAAGGTTATGGCGAACGCCTGCCTGGCCAGATGATTGAAGAACTGGATAAAGTTGTACGTGCTCTGAAAGTATAAGCGTAACCGCTACCAGCTGACAAAAGGGCTGCCCCGTCACCAGGGCAGCCCTCTATCCATCTATCTCATACCCGAATTCCCGAATAAATGGTTCCAGTTTCGGCAGTAACGGGGCAAATTGTTTGCGATAGTTTTTCCACCTGCCAATTGCACGGGTGTGCACGGGTTCGGTCACTGCGACATAGCTTGGTGTGGTGATCACACGTTCTTTTGCATGTTGATGAAACTGTAAAATGCCTGCTTCCCAATCAAGACCCAAATAATCGATGAGTCGTTTCGCTTCGAACTCAAGGTTCTGAACGGTATCCTCATATCGAACGGTGAAGTGCGACAAAGAAATAATGTCGCGAAAATGCAGCCATGCTCCCATGACCTGCGTATAAAAATTTACTGCACGCTCAAGTGTCAGAAAATGAATCATTGCAGAATTGAGCTTGAAGTCCTGCATGAAACTGCTGAGACAGCAATCTCGTGGATCTCTGAGCGCAACGATAATTTTCGCCTCCGGGAATATGAGATTAATTAACCCAATGTTCATGATATTGAGCGGCAATTTATCAATGACCAATTTTGATCCAACGGGTGAGGGTTGATCTGCTTCGACTTTTTCGCGGTAAATTTTGCGCAATTGCAGGATATTTCCGACATCAAGTTGGTCTGCCATCCATCCAAGATCCGGGTTTGCACCGATAATTCGTGCCCATTCCATACGCACATGTTCCAGGTAGGGCTGTTCATCGGTCGTACATATACCACTGTGTGCAGCCATGATTTGCTCAGTCATTGTGGTTCCGGAACGGGGGAAACCCACGAGAAATGCGGGCGTCCATGAATCATCCTTAAGGTCCTCAGGTTTCCATTTATTGAGTCTTTCTTCTGTCAACCCTTTAACAAACGCGTCAAGTAGACCTGGTCTGTAAGCAAGATTGAATTTCTGAATCCTGGGATTACTGGCAGCCACCTGTCCACTTTGTGAAAATGCCTCGTATGCCTGATCGTAGTCTTTGAGTTTGTCGAGTACCCGCCCTAATTCGCCAAAAATCTGTGCTCTGAGCTCAGGTGGCAGCCCGGGTGTGCGGCTGGTTTCCTGCAAAATATCCTTTGCCCGTTCATAGTCGCCATTTCGAGCAATTAATTTGGCTTCCTGGAACTTGAGGAATTTTGTTTGAGGGCTGGCAATTTGCGCCAGTCTATTGGCTTCAAGCGCATCATCTATTCGATGTAATTTCTCGTAACAGTTGGCAATAAACACATTTGACCTGGCGCCCTCTGGCCCCATTTTTACAGCACGTTTTGCCCATTCGAGAGATTCCTCTACTTTTCCTGCATTAAAGAGCATCACAATAAACTCGTTAATGAAGTTCAAGTTATCAGGTTCTACCTTTAACGCTCGTCTGGCCACTTCCAGGGCGCGTTCAGTCTGTCCAAGCTCCGTCAGGCACAGACACAGCCCGGAAACAGCACGCATTTCATTGGGCCGGTTTAGAAGAAGTTCTTCATATATTTTTTTTGCCTCATCATACCGCCCTGAATTGCGCAAATTCTTCGCTTCTGTATACGGTTGCTGTGCGGATGGTGCTGGCTTTGCGTCTGTCTTTGAAGCGACAGCAGCTGGCTGCGCCAGGTTTCCACAACACTTTTTGTACTTGATCCCGCTGCCACAAGGGCAGGGGGCATTGCGTGAAATTTGTTCCCCGGACGTCATTCGATAACACCAAAACTGTTGCCAAAAACAATCACCGGCATGCCGCCAATTTTCGTAATCTTTGCCAGGTACTGGAAAATATCCATTTTACTTCTCTCTCGTGATGGGTTCGCCACAGTCTCCTGCTAACTATACAGCCCTACATCCTGTACATAAAAGCGTGTTAACTTTCGCGTATAGAAGTTATTTTTAAACCCTTTCTTCTGGTTTACATCTAAAACTACATGGGAGGAATGCATGCGGTGACATCCTGGCAGCACGACAAGCTAGATTTGTCCGCTACCGAAACGCATTGGGTCGAGTTGGCCCGGGCCGGAGACCAGCTTGCATTCGAGAAGCTTTACCGCAGTCACTGCGACAGGATATATGGGCTTTGCTGGCGTATGTGCGGTGGTGATGCGGCGTTGGCACAAGACATGGTGCAGGAAGCGTTTGTCAGGGCCTGGAACAAGCTTGACCTTTTCAAGGGTGACAGCAAGTTCGGAACCTGGTTGCACCGTCTGACCATCAATGTCGTTTTAAGTGACCGCCGCATCCGTGTGAAACGTTTGCGACGTGAGCAGGAGTTCAGTGAGGATATTGAGCGTGTACAGGTTGGTGATCGGGATGTATTCGCGGGTTTGCGCAAGGACCTCGAAGCCGCCATCGCCGGTCTGCCTGAAAGGGCGAGAACCGTGCTGATCCTGTATGACATTGAAGGGTATCAGCATGATGAAATTGCAGAAATGACCGGCATGGCGGTCGGATCTTCCAAGGCCCAGTTACACCGTGCCAGGAAGCTGGTCCAGGAAGTACTGAAAGACTCTGAAAATATCTGAAGGATGTTGAGAGAAAGATGAAAGAATCTGAATTGCAGAACGCTATTGGTTCATTGCCCCGGAGCAGAAAGCCGCCACGCGACCTGTGGCCCGGCATCAGCGAGCGGCTTGGGACCGTTGAGCGGCAGGACGGCATGCAGTATAAAGCGCCTTTCTGGCGTACGCCGGCGATGGCTGCAGCCGTTTTACTGGCCCTTGCCAGCGGTATCTATTTCGGCCGCGGGATGGACACGGGTGGTGCTGAACAGATGACGGAAACCGTGCAGGAAGCCGCATTGATCGGGACCGTGAAGGCCACCGAACTCGAATACCAGGCGGCTTTTAGCGAGTTGGTGCCGCTTGATTATTCCGGTCTGCGTCTTGATGGGGAGGAGCCGGATGCCCTGCGGGGTAGTTGGGAAGCCCTGGTGCAGGCAGAAACAGCATTATTGGCGGCTTTGCAGCAATACCCATCAGACGTTTATTTAAATGAAAAACTGATGGATTTAAGATCACAGCAATTGCAGTTCGTCAAACAACTGGCCTTGCTTGAACAAAATGACTGGAGAAGGACATGAAAGTGGCTAACCTGAAGATATCGGCGGTCTTATTGATGCTCGCGTCGGCATCTGCTTTTGCCGGCCAATCGGTGGACAAAAGTTGGGATATCGATGCAAACGCAAACATCTCGATCGAAAATGTCGCTGGAAACATTGAAATCAGGGGATGGGACCGTAACGAAGCGCAGTTGACCGGCGAACTCGGAGACAGCGTCGATAAGTTGGAAATCAACGCCACCGATTCCTCTCTGCACATTACCGTCGTCAACCGTAATCAGCGCAATGTCGATAGCACCGAACTTAAATTGATGATGCCAGAAGGGGCCAGCATCGATGCTTCTGCCGTCAGTGCTGACATTGATATTTCCGGGCTGGACAATGAAAAACTGACGGCGAATTCCGTCAGCGGCGACGTTGATGTCAAAGCTTCAAGCCGTCGGGTTTCAATTGAATCCGTAAGTGGTGACCTTGAATTCAACGGTGAAACAGCACGGATTTCAGCCGAAACGGTTTCAGGCGACATGAATTTATCCGGGATATCCGGGGAAATAGAAGCCACCACGGTTTCAGGCGACATGGAATTGCAGGCCGGCCAGGTTGACAGCGTGAAGCTTGAGACGGTGTCGGGTGACATGACGGTGGTTGCCGAAGTGTCCGGCAACGGCAAGTTGAGTGCTGAAAGCATGAGTGGCGACGTCACCATACTGTTACCGGCATCGCAGGCCGGTTTGTTCAAGGCCCAGAGTTTCAGTGGCAGGATCACCACCGATTTCGGCTCTGTCGAAGAGGCGAAGCACGGCCCGGGCAGTCATTTGAAATACCTCACAGGTAATAGTGGTGCCGAGGTAAGGGTTGAGAGCTTCAGTGGCAATATCAAACTGAAGCACGACTAAATAGCGTTGCACGAGATGCGAAAAGAACCCCGGTCATGCACCGGGGTTTTTTTTGGATATGCATTAACCTCAATCTGCGGAACCCACGGTCCTTTCAGTCTCCTGCCACTGTCTTTTAATGACTTTCAATGAATCGTTTTGCTGTATTTGCCTGTGCATTTACGCCATAACAACAAATTAACCTGAAAACGTTTTCAGCCCCCTCCAGAACTTTGTTTTAACATACGCCGACTGTCCGCGGCCTTTGACCTCGGCTTGCAATAGTTGGATAATCATGCGCTTAAGTACTCCCCGGATACGTCTAAAAAAAGAGTGCTTTTTCATTTGAATTAATGTAAATTTAACATCTGAGACTACAACTTAAGCCTGAAATAACAATATCGCAGATTAGTTGTTGTTTTTCTTATTGTTATTTTAGGAACTAAAAAAAGCCGTCATTCGTTTTTGGACGTACTAATCAAGAACCACTGACAAAAAACTGTTAATTTTAGGAGAAATGGTAATGCAACATAAAAAGCTACTGAGTCTCGCGGTATCTTCCGCTCTAGGACTTACAGCATCTTTTATGGTCACACAATATGCTGTGGCACAGGAAGATCAGGATGAAAATGCTGAAGACTTATTAGAAGAAGTGATCGTAACCGGTTCACGTATTGCTACAGTTGACGGCTTTGGCCGTACCAGCCCTGTAACTGTCGTTGGAATGGACGAAATTGAATCAACCGGTCTTACCCGTGTTGAAGATATTTTGAATAGCCTTCCCCAGGTTGAAACCGCCCTGCATTCATTTGATGCCAATGGTATCTCGGGTACCGCTTCAATTGACTTGCGTGGTCTGGGTTCCAACCGGACACTGGTGTTGATGAACGGTCGTCGCTTGCAGCCTGGTGGTGTTTCAACCGTAGCTGTGGACGTCAACCAGATTCCTTCCGCCATGATTGACCGTGTCGAAGTTCTGACCGGTGGTGCATCAGCAACTTATGGTGCCGATGCTGTTGCGGGTGTTGTCAACTTCATCATGCGTCGTGTCAACGGTGTTGAAATCAGTGCCGGTATCAGTGGTTACCAGCATGATAATGACAACAAGTACATTACAAAATTGATGGATGAGAAGAATTTTGAATATCCTACAGGCAGTTCCGGTATTGATGGAAAGGCCTATAACATCGATCTCGTTATCGGTGGTGATTTTGATGATGGCAGAGGTAATGCGACCGTTTACGCGACCTGGCGTTCCAACGAGGCATTGCTGCAGGGCAAGCGCGACTATTCAAGCTGTGCGCTGAGCAATAGCGGCACATCATGTGGTGGTTCAGCCAATGCGATCGTTCCAAACTTTTTCATCGCCCCGTCAGTGGATGGTGTATCTGATTACAGCCAGTCCAAATTTATGAGCCTGCAACCGGATGGCTCGCTGGTACCTTACGATGGTTCTAACGTGTACAACTACGCGCCAGTCAACCATTTCATGCGTCCTGATGAGCGTTGGTCACTCGGTGCGTTTGTCGATTACGAAATCAATGAACATGCCATCGCGTATTTGGAAACGAACTTTGCAAACGATCGTACCTTTGGCCAGATCGCCGAATCAGGTACCTTCTTCGCTCAGGAATACTGGCTGCCGGCGGACAACAGCGTATTCTCACCGGAGTTCGCGGCTTCGCTGCAAGACTACTGGCCGGGTGCGGAACAGTTTGGTATCTACATCGGTAAACGTAATACTGAAGGTGGGCCTCGTCGCCAGGACTTTGACCATAGCGGTTTCCGTATCGTAACCGGTCTCAAAGGCTCAATTAACGACGATTGGGACTATGATGTGTCTTACCTGTATGGCTCGACTTCTTCCAGCCAGGCTTACCTGAATGACATGTTGACCGCTAGTATCGGTATTGCGGTTGACGGTGAGACATGTGCTGCCACCCCGGGTTGTATACCTTACGAGGTGTTCACTTACCAGGGTGTTACTCAAGCGGCAGCTCAGGCACTTCTTGGTACCGCCATTTCTACCGGTAAAACCTCCACCGCTATTATCAATGGTTACGTAACCGGTGATACCGGCCTCAACATCGGTAGTGCTGACTCCATCATGGTTGCTGCCGGTTTTGAACATCGTACAGAAGCTTACCAGCGTATATCCGACACCACCTTCCAGACAGGTGCGCTTGCCGGTCAGGGTGGACCGACAACGGGTGTTAATGGCTCATACAATGTTTTGGAATTCTTTGGTGAAGCCAACGTTCCGCTGTTGGACAACGTAAAAGGGGCCCAGGCGCTTAACCTCGACCTCGCTTACCGTTATTCAGATTACAGCACCAGTGGCGGAAACAGCACCTACCGTATCGGTTTTGACTGGCGGCCCATTGATCTGTTCAGCGTTCGTGTTGGTTACAACCGCGCGGTACGTGCTCCAAACGTCGTCGAACTGTACTCGACCCAATCACTCGGTTTGTGGACGGGTTCTGATCCTTGTGCCGGTGCTACCCCGTCTCAAACTGCAGCAGAATGCGCCAATTCTGGTGTGACTCCTGCGCAGTATGGCAACATCACCGAAAGTCCTGCGGGTCAGTATAATGGCCTGTTTGGTGGTAACCCGAATCTTGCTCCTGAAACTGCCGATACATGGACCGCCGGTGTCGTTATCAATCCGATGGATGCCATGACGGTTTCGATCGACTACTGGAGCATCGATATTGCAGACACCATCAATAATATCGGTGCAACAACGATCCTTGACCAGTGCGGTCTATTTGGACAATTGTGTGACCAGGTTCATCGTAATCCAGCCAGTGGTGATATTTGGAGAGGTACTGCAGGTTATGTGGAAGATCTCACGATCAACCTTGGTAGTAATAAATGGGAAGGTATCGATTTCGCCTTTAATTGGGCAACCGATTGGTTAGCTGGTACCTGGACTACCAATATGATTGGTACCTATATGATCACCAAGGAAGTCCAACCATTGCCGAATGCTGATTCACGCTATGATTGTGTGGGCCTTATCAGTACACGTTGCTACTCGTCACCACAATGGCGTCATACGATATCAGTTGACTATGACTCAAATGAGTGGTGGTCAACGTCTATCAGGTGGCGTTTTTTCGACGGTGTTGACTATGACGGTGACACGGACCAGATTGCTCAGAAAAATATGTCCAAGTCACAAAGCTATATTGATCTGAACGCTGTTTTCCGTTTCATGGAAAATAATGATGTTACGATCGGTATCAATAATATCTTTGACAAAGAGCCGCCAATGGTCGGTGGTACTCTGACTACCAATGCCAATACGATTGCAGGTTACTACGACACATTGGGTCGTTACCTGTTCGCACAGGCAACCTTCCGTTTCTAAGTCATAAGAAACATGCTAGAACTGAAAGCGGGCTTCGGCCCGCTTTCTTTTTGGCCGCGCTTTCCTTCAGCTGGCAGAAAAAGTATTCTTAAGCCAATTTTATATAGGCCATTCCCCGCTCCGATGACAAAAGATTCAGATATTCAGTCACTGTTCAAACGCGCGGGAAGAAACCTGTCAGCGATCGATCAGATTGCCGACCACCTGTATAAAAGTCGATTGCCTCTGGAACATGCGCTCCGAGCCTATAAAGAATACCTGGTAGATAAACCAGATTCGGCCAATGCCGTATTCAACTATGCCTACTATCTTTCCAAAGACGGTCAATTTGAAACTGCGGTCGATATGTATCAACGCGCACTCAAGCTTGGTATAGATACGCCCGAAGAGGTCCATCTCAACATCGCCAACATTTGCATGGATCACCTTAAAAATAGTGAAAGGGCCAAGGCCCACCTGCAACAGGCTCTCAAGCTAAACCCGGCTTATGCCAGCGCGTATTACAACCTGGGCAATTTGTCGGAGACCGAGGGCAACAGGGCTGAGGCGTGCCGTTGTTTTGAGCAGTGTCTGAAATTGGACCCGGCCAATGAATCCGCATTGGCACGTCTGGCAGACGCACACATTTTCGTGACGGAAGAAGACCCGTTGCTGGCCAGCCTGATCGTGGTTGCCCGAAAAAGCAGAAATAGCGACGTTCATTTTGCACTCGGCCGGGCCTATGAAAAGCTGGCATTGTTCGAGTTGGCATGGCAGCACTTCTCGACGGCAAATCAACTGGATAGACCGACCTTGCCAAGCTACCGACAAGCGGTAACTGAAGCAGTTTTCCACCGTATCCGGTCGCAGTGCAGTTATCAGTGGCTCTCGCGTTTCGCGGGGCTGTCTGATGAAACCGTCTTTATTTGCGGAATGTTTCGAAGCGGGTCAACGCTACTGGAACAGATTCTCGCTGCACATCCACGTTTTGTTGCAGGCGGGGAAAGTGAGTTTTTTCCACGCCTGGTGGCAAAAGAGTTTGGCAATTATCCTGAGGGCCTGGAAAGTTTAACGACAGAGAAAGCCCATTCATGGAAAGCGCAACATACCGCGCAATCAAGGAAACTTTTTGGTGATGCAGTCAGAATCACTGACAAACGTCCCGACAATTTCCTGCACATTGGACTCATCAAGGCGGTTTTGCCATCGGCAAAATTCGTGGTGACAGAGCGTGACTGGCGGGATGTCGCCACCTCGGTCTATTCAACGCGTCTAGGGCCGGGGCAAAGCTACGCTACAAGCCTTGTTGATATTCGTCACTATATCGGTCTGCAAAGGGAACTCGTAGACCACTGGCAGTCCCTGCTGGGTCCGGACCTGATACGTGTTCGTTACGAGGATATTGTTTCTGAACCAAGAGATACGATTACGCGTGTGTTGGAATGTCTCGGAGAGGACTGGGACGAGCGATGTTTGTCTTTCAACACGTTGAAAAATGCCGTACAAACCGCCAGTGTGTGGCAGGTCAGGGAACCGCTTCACACCAATTCGGTTGGCCGTTGGAGAAATTACGAACAACATTTTGAAAATGCTTTTAACGGTTAATTATCATCTTTCTTTTCAGTATCATCTTTCTTTTCAGGATCGGGTTGGTTCTTGGGTTTAACGGGCGCTTCACCCAATTCTTCCATCGTTACATTTGCATTGTCATAATTTCTATTCTCTCGTTTCACATTCAGATCATGCAACATTGTCAGCAATTCCGGGTCAATTCGCTGCAATGGCTTGGCTTTTGCTGCCATCGAAGAAGATCCGTAACCAACTGATGCGCCCAGAGTCCCGCCACCGTCCGCCGCTACAGTGCTTTTTACAGAATCCAGCAAAGCTGCACTATTAGCCGCAAACGAGGCACCAAGATCACGGCTGGTTCCGCCCAGGTCAGTTACCGTCCAGTCGCTGATATCCGGCTTCAATGTTGACGCTGACTGTAGCTCTGCTCGCTCAGGCCCTTCCAGATAAGTCAAAAGGTGTTTGGATAAATCCTTTTTAAAATCAGGGAAATACGTCTTGTCGCGGGCATATAGACTGGAAACCTGAAAAACTTTTTCATCCTTGCTGTAAGTGCCCCGATTGGAATTGATAAACTCGCTGGCATTATTCTCCAGGGCACGATGCACATCGGCACCGGTATAAGCTCTCCTGCGAATATTCGGGCCACCGATAATGCCCTGGTAAAGACCGTAGATGATCAATGGATCGTTGTCATAGTTGTTTTTCAGAATTTTGTACTCGATATCGTCAAGACTCAACGGTACCCCTGCAACATTAAGTAATTTTTTTGACAAAATTGAATTCTTACCCACCAGTAAACTTTTGAGGTTCCGTTGCGGGTAGACCTTGATAATCTCATTCAGGACAGTGACGTTATAAAGGTTTAACCAATAAGCCAGTTGCTCATCGCGGGAAAAATATTCGAGTGGTGCCTCGAGAGGTAACTGCTCGAGACTCTTCTGAATGGATCTGAGCAGTTGGCGGGCTTCTTCGTTGTTAACAAAGGTCTCGTAATAGAAGCGATTGCCCTCATTCACGGTTGATCTTTTGACACTGCGCTTCATACGCGTACCCGTTGCAGCCTGGCTGGGTGCAACCTTCTCGCGGGTAGACCTGCCTACATTTACGACAACGGTCTTCAACAGATTGGTCAAATCATCATAATTGATCGTATATTTGGAATTATTATCAAAACGCTGAAATGGTTCGGGTACTTGAGAATTCGCGGCATTTGCCAGTGCGAAAACCGTCAGAAGTCCAATAATAGTAAACGTTGTTGTAAAAGCCCGCTGCATGCTGATAACTCCATAATATGGATTATTTATTACAGCACAAAATGTAAAGAGACGATAGGTTTGTCGGGAGTCTTTGACGATCTGAAGAAAGAAATTCAAGTTAAACGCCCGTATCGCCGGGGTGTATACAAACTGGAACAAAACAGGAAACATAAATCACAATCAATGCTTACTAAATACTGATCAAATCGTGAGTATCTGATAACCTGTAGGGACGCGGCCCGGCTAATACCGGGTTTTATTTTCAGGAAGAGTATTAGGAATGAAAACCTTGCTACATAAATTTATCTCATTACCGTTTTTAGGCACTCTGGTTGTAAGCTTGGGGGCATCGCAAATGATGGTGTTTCCATTACTGGCTGACGAGCCGATAAATATTCGTGATGTCCAAGGCTGTCGGGTAATTGAGGGTGAGACTGAGCGTTTGGCCTGCTACGACACGGTCAGCGGGGGTGGCGTTTTCAATGAACAGAAGCTTAAAGAGGTTCAGGTAGAAGAATTCGGCAGCAGTAAAATGAAACCGGAAGCAAAACCTCAGCCGGAGCCGCCACCTGCCGTGGTTGCGGAACCGGGGTCTGCAACCACACAGAAAACAACACCAGAACCTGCAACCGGAAGTGCGATCTCCGTTGACAGAATCGATGTAACTATCGTGCGTACTCAGAAAGACAAAAAGAATATCTATTATTATCAGACATCTGACGGCCAGGTATGGAAACAGCAAGAGGCTCATCCGTGGAATATAAAGCCGCCTTTCGAAGCTGAAATAAAGGCAGGTATGCTGGGTTCCTTTTTTCTCGTGTATGGAGGGAATGTATCGACCCGCGTTAAGCGTGTGAGGTAAGTGTGTGGCGGATGCGTTCCCGGATACGGCAAACAGGAATTCTGACGGCATCATGGTTGTTTTTATTCGCTGTCATCGCTTTTGCTGATGAAGGCACTTTGAGTGATAACCAGCGCATTTTCAGTACACAGTTGGGTTATGAACTGCAATATAGAATATACAGGCCAGCTGAAGCATCGGCCGGGGATGAATTGCCCACGCTGTATGTGACTGATGGTCAGGCCTACCTGGCGGAAGGCAATTTTAAAGCCGTGTTGGACACTGCTATCAGTGGTGGGGAAATTGAACCGGTACTGGTGGTGTTTTTGGATAGCCGGAACCCGGAGAATCTGGAAGAAGATCGCCGCAATTCGCAGTTCATGTGCAACACCAAGTTTGCCGCGTTTTTTGCCAGCGAACTCATTCCAACAATCAGTAAAGAACAACCGGTCAGTTCGTTGCGCGAGGATCGTGTCATTCTGGGTGTGTCATTTGGCGGTTTGAACAGCGCGTGCTTCGGTTTGATGATGCCGGGTTTATTCTCCGGGATCGCCATGCAATCACCGGCGAGCGGCGAGCACCTGGAAGTCGTACGCGATCTATATGAAAAAAGGGACCCGTTACCGCTGAAAATGTTTTTGAGCGTGGGTTCGAGGAATGATAATACAGGCGCCATTAAGAAATTCAGGAAGACCCTGGAACTTAAAGGCTATGATGTAACCTTCATCAAGGTTCGGGGTGCGCACAACTGGCAAAACTGGACGCAAACCCTGGATGATGTGCTGATTACTTTTTTTGCCAAGCGTAGCTAATGTTGGAATCAGGCTCATGGGTATAATGACCGGGCCGGGAGAATAATATGAAAGAGTTAAAAACCGATACGGACAAGGACGGGTTAAAATCATGGTACAAGCCAGTGCTGGATGCCGTGGTAAAGGAAATGCTGGCGCGTAAGGCTGTCACTGGAACCGCTGTCGAGGCCACCCCTGTCTGGGCATTTCCAAATACGATTTTAATTGCCAAGGTCTGGGAAATAGGTCAAAAAAACAGGTTTATCTGGACCATTTCAGGCGAGGGCGTGATCACGGACTACATTCGGGGCAGTATAGCTGCGACACCCAAGGACGCTGCCAGGCACTTTTCATTGAAGTGGCAAATGGACGCAGATCGATTGAAGGCGCTGGGGAAAACAAAGCGACCGTCAGAGGGTTCCCAGGCACATATGGGTAACTATGCCAACAAGCTGATCCGGGATGCCGAATCTTTGTATGATCTGACGGAACGTGACGACATCTGGGTTTGAAAAAGTGTCGGCATCAGCCTGTTGTCTTGAATTTGGAGAGAATATCGCTACGCGCGGACCTTAATATTGAATCGCGGTCCAGCGAGTCCAAAATTTCATTGATCGTATCCTTCGGACCCTCCGAGCCCCATGATTTACCCTTGGCAAACCATGATTCTGCCGCAATGCCGGTAACATAGGTTGCGTACCATGCAAGTGTACCCTGGGCACCCGCGGTCAATGCCGCAGACATGCCGGCACTGATGGTTTTCATCGCCGCAGAAACCATGTTGACACCCCAATAGGTACCCATCAACAAGAGCATTTGTGCGGATATGGTCAGCAATAATTTGCTGGCCTCCCTTTTGGAAAGCTGGAAACCGTAAACATTGCCAAGGTGCACGACCATCGTCACGTCGGTGCCGGCGGCAGCAAGCAGATCGGCCGCGGGAACCGGGTTAACCGCCACCACGAGACCCTTGACGAGACAATAGTTTCTGATGATCTTTTCAGCCACGGTTTTCCTGGCAAGCACAATCTTTGCCGCTATCCTGCCATCCAGTTCACTGGTGAACACCGCAGCATTCAGCGCCGCCAGGGTTTTACCTTCTTTTTCAAGGATCAGCCACAAACGCGCCTTCAGGTCACCGATATCGGGGGCGCGTGGCCGTTGTGTTCTTTCTTCGTTGCCCGCTTCATCGATACGGATGACCGGTTCAGGCCGGGGGTCGGCAGACGCTGTCAGGATATTGTCAGCCTGGATGTACGGTTCGCAGCGCTCACGCAAGTGATCCAGCAGGGCCTGGATCTCAGACTTGCTATAGCGGTCTGATTTGTTCAAAACAAGCAACAGAGGCCGATTGCGTTCGGCCAGCGCGCGAACGGCGCTTAGTTCAGTTTCCGTCAGGTCGCCTTCACAAACCATCAGAACGATGTCGGAAATCCGGGCAATGGATTTGGCCAATTCTTCCCTTGCTTCACCATCAAGCTCATCGATACCCGGTGTATCGATCAAAACAACGTGGTCGGCGTTTACGGAATCCCACTCGCTGCGTTGTTGGGATCTTGTTTCGCCATGCAGCGGACTTGTCGAAAACACCTCGCGTCCAAGCAAGGCGTTCAATATTGACGATTTACCCGTTCCGACACGGCCGAAAGCCGCGATATGAATTTCACTGTGCTGCAGTTTTTCAGATATGGCCTCGATTTCGGTGAATTCCTGGGACAATTCAGCGCGCACCGCTGCCGGTATTCCAGTATCGCTGAGCAGGCTCTGAATTTGCAGATTGGCGTCAAGCAGATACTGTTCAGGAACTTTTATCTTTGCCTTTTTCAGCCAGGGCAAGTTTTGCAAAGCGTATTGCACCTGCTTCAAGATTGTCATTTAAAATCTCCTCAAAGGCTTTTGCTGCCGGATAGGGACGTAGTTCACCCCGACTGGCGAGTGTCTGGGCGGCGGCACGCCCCAGGCTCTCAAAAATCATGCCATAGGCTACCGCGTGCACCAGGCCGCCGGTCAAAGTGCCAATGCCGGGAAATGCCTTGAGAGCATTACCGGTAATTGCCAGTGTAATGGCCGTCATTTTTTTGACCTTTCCTCCGGCCAGGCGAAGAAAGGATTCGATCTCAACATCTTTCACTGAAACGTCATAAACCTTGCACAGGCTCTGAATCAGCCGCGTGGCGAGCAGACCCTGGATGATGATGTCGGAACCGGGCGCAACGGCGGCAAGCGCGCCAATGACGGCCCGTTTGGAATACGTTTGAACCAGCTTGGCCGCCTCTTGTTCGCGGTGCTTGTCACGTGCCACATCAAGCTTTTCCGAGGCCAGCATCAGGACGGCGGTATCACGTAGCTGCTCCATCAACTGTTGGTCGTCATCAAGCTTGCGCTGCAGCGCCTTTCGCAGCGGTTCTATATCCTGCACACGATCACGGGTGACGGTTTCCTCGAGCCCGCCACGGAGCATTTTAATCACCTGTTCACGGCCACCTGTCTGGATAAAGATGACATCTTCCCGGTTGACACCGGTTCTTTGCGTAATGTTTTCTGCAATTTTGTTTGCTTCTGAAGCCGAAAAACGGTCCATTTTATTAAGCGCGACGAGCAATGGTTTCTGTATGGAAAGCAAGCGCTCAAGTTGCTTCATTTGACTGCGTGTAATATCGCTGTCACATAGAAATACCACCAAATGAGCGCGCCGGGCTTCCTCGAGAATTTCAGGCTTGTCATCAAGATTGAAACCCGGCAGGTCGGCGATAACCACGCTGTCGCCGGAGCCGGCCTGCCAGCGGTAGTGACTGACATTTTGGGTGGTGCCACCCCTTGGGTCAGTTTGCAAATTGGCGTTTGGCAAGAGTGCCTTGACCAGGCTGCTTTTGCCGGTACTGATTTCGCCAAAAACGGCGATATAAAGCTCACCACTTTGTTTCCGCCGTTGTTGCTCCTTGATTTCGAGAACCGCCGGACTGACATCGACACCGGCACCCGCTAACTCCACCAGCGATTCCTGAAAGCTGGACGCATCAAATTTTCTGCGCTCAACGACCGCCTTTTTTCGTGCGGGTTTAAGCCAGCGCCACGTGAACCACAGCGTCGCACTGGAAACAAGCAGCAATACCAGCGTGTATGACACCTGCAACCATAGCGGGGCCTGTTGCAAGCGCTGCCATACCGACAACGCGGTATCGGTGGCCAATAGCAACAGAAACAGCGTCACAATCGCTACCAGCAATACCGCGATGAACAAGAGCAGTCGAACACGCATATGAGTCTCCCGAATCGGGTTCATTCTAGAAAGAATCCGCACCGGGAACCAGTGGCGAAAGTATGGAGGGATTCGCCGTTTGGCATGCTTCCCAGTGGTTGGTTTAATCCCGCGGGCCGAAGTACAATCAGCGCACTTAATCTATCAAAGACTGAAACAAGCATGCTTGAAGCGTATAAAAAGTATCAATCACTCAAAGAACTCGATGCCCGGTTTCCAAATGATGCCGAGCAGGTAAAACAGATACTTGAAAATAGATTACAAGACCAGCTTCCCGACATTCCCGCGTTGTTCCTGTTGGCGCGTTGCCAGGTGTATTGCAATGAACCCAACGAAGCAAAACAGACACTTGAAACCCTGGTCAGGCGTGATCCGGGTCATGTCCCGGCAAAAGTTGAACTGGCGAAAATCTTTTTCAAAGACAATGAGGTTCAAAAGGCGATTGAGCTTGTGCGTGATGCGGTAAACACGAAACCCGACATTCACGAGAACTGGCTTTTGTTAAGTGAATATCTGCAAATCGATGGACAGCAACAGGCGTGTAAAGAAGCGTTAAATCAACATGATATGATCAAGGCGTTCAATGACAAGCTGGCGACCGCGGAACAGGCGTTTGCGCACGGCGAATTCGTAAGGGCAGATAAATTATGCCGGCATTTACTGGAACTTGTACCCGCCGAGGTACGTTCACTTCGCCTGTTGGCGAGAATTGCGCGGCGTTTTCACCACTTTGAGATCAGCACATCGATTCTTGCCAGGTGTATTGAAACTCAACCAGCCAATGTGGCACTGGGTCTTGAGTATATAAATTCATTGCTCGCCAACAACAGGCATGCCGAGGCGCTCGAACAATGCCAACGGCTTATCGGGATTGCGCCTGAGAATATTGAAATATATTCGCTGAAGGCGGAAGTGCTCTATAACCTGGGCCGATATGAAGAAGCGCTTGCGATCTATCGTGAACTGTCAGAAACAGATGAAAAGCGGACATCGGCATTATTACCTTTCGGCAAGGTGTTGACGACGGTTGGCGAAACCAGCCAGGCCGTAAACTGTTTTCAGGAGGCTATCAAAGATGAAACCCTGTCGGCCCAGGCCTATTGGGAATTGGCGAATCTGAGGACATACCGGTATTCGGCAGCTGAAATCGCAGCGATGCGGAAGTTGGCTGTGGCCGGAGAAATTTCTCCTATTAACGGGGTATTGGTCAAATTTGCGCTGGGTAAAGCCCTGGAGGATGAAAGACAGTTTGCAGAAAGTTTTAAGTTTTACCAGGCGGCGAACAATGCTTACAAAGAGATTCAACCCTTCCGCTACTCAAGTCAGAACGCCAGTTTGAAGTCTTTTTTTACGGCGGAATATTTTTCCCGTCAAAAGGATGCTGGAAGAAATTCCGATGCGCCGATTTTTATCGTCGGTTTACCACGAAGCGGTTCGACCCTGGTGGAACAGATTTTGACCAGTCACAGTATGGTCGACGCGACGCGGGAACTTGCGGAGATTGTTTCAATCGCACGGGAGTTAAATTATCCAAATCAACCGGAGCGGGGGAAGTATCCACAATCCTTGGCAAAACTCGGTGCCGGTGAACTCCGGGGACTCGCGCAACGTTACCTGGATTATGCGCAGACATTCAGACGCCACGCCCCATATTTTGTCGACAAGACTCCCGGTAATTTCCATCATATCGGTTTGATCAAAACCCTTTTTCCGACGGCCAGGATTATCGATATCAGACGTGGCCCGATGGCGACTGGATGGAGTTTGTACCGCTATTTCTTTGCCGACAGTATGCTTTTTTCCTACGACCTGACGACCATCGGCAAATACTATAACGACTACATTGATTTGATGGATTACTGGCACAGCGTGTTACCAGATCAGATATTTACCATGCGATACGAGGACCTGATCGACGATTTGCCAGCAACTGTCGACAGCCTGCTACAGTATTGTGAACTTCCGTTTGAAGAATCTTGTGTTAAATTTCATTTGAACAAACGCCCTGTCGCAACACCGAGTTCGGAGCAGGTTCGCCAGCCAATTTATACCAATGCGCTTGATCACTGGAAAAACTATGATGAGTTCCTGACACCGCTGAAAGATGCTTTCGGCAACAAATGATCCTTCGACAAGGTGCCGGCGCATTTTTCCGTTTGATGAAGGTTCACTGAAATGAGTAACAAAAAGCGCAAGCTCAAGACAAAAATTCAGAAGACGGTTAAGCCAAGGCGCGTCATTTCCGCTCAACAAAACGCCCGCCTGCAACGGGCCATTCAAGCGCAATCTGCGGGCAACCTGGCATTTGCTGAGGCCGAATATCGATTCCTGATCGCGGAAAAAATCAAAACACCCCAAATCTTTTGCAAATTGGCGGCAGTGTGTGCTCAAACCGCCCGGCGGAGTGAAGCAGACAGTTTATGGAAGCAGGCACTGGCGATTTCCCCAAGGTTTCTCGAAGCACAGATGAACCTGGCTGATAGTTTGCAGCAGGCTGGAAAACTTGACCAGGCAATCGACTTTTACCGACGTATTGTTGCCGATCACAGCCAGGTTTTTGTTGCAAAGTATCTGTTAGCTAACCTGCTGAAATCAAAGGGTAAGTTCGCGGAGGCCAGTGATCTGTATCAACAGGTCATGGCTCAGCAGCCAGGCTATACCCAGGCTCATTTTTCCTACTCAGGCATCCATCGATATCAGAACGAGATGGACCCCCATATTGGCTCCATGCTCGAGTTGTATAAACAAGACGGATTGAGGACAGAGAATAAAATTCACCTTGCATTTGCACTGGCCAAGGCCTTCGAAAATATCGAAGACTACCCCGAGGCGTTCAGATATTTGCAAGCGGGGAATGATCTCAGGTACAAGGAATTCAATTACCAGATTGAAAGCGATAAAGAACTGATCCAAAGTATCATTCGAAGCTTCAGCATCGAGGCGATGTCAGGGATTCAGATAACGCCGGAAACCTCGAACAGACCCATTTTTATTGTTGGTATGCCCCGTTCCGGGACAACTTTGGTGGAAAAAATTATTTCCAGCCATTCTGATGTCTATGCTGCCGGTGAACTGGATTACATTTTTGCATTGGGCAGTCGTCTTTTTCTGACAGAATCCCGTCATTTCCAGTTTGGTCCACTCGAGTCTTACTCAAAGCAGGCTTTTGAATTATTTGGAAAAAGCTATCTTGAAAAAATTGGGCAACTGGATAGCCGGTCCAGTCGCATGACGGACAAGATGCCATTTAACATGATGATGATCGGGCTGATCAAGATCGCGCTGCCCAATGCAAAAATCATACATTGCGTCAGGGATGCAAAAGATACCTGCGTGTCCATATACAAGCAGAATTTCACGACTGGAAATTATCGTTTTGCCTATGATTTAAAGACGGTGGGTCAGTTTCACAATCAATATCAATTGCTCATGGAGCATTGGCACCGGGTCATGCCTGGCGAGATCCATGATGTGAGTTACGAGGAGCTTACCCACGACCCCGAAGTTGGAATTCGAAACCTGATTGCGGCCTGTGATCTTGAATGGCAGGATAATTGCCTGAACTTTGATAAAACCGACGGAATCATAAAAACCGCAAGTGCTTACCAGGCCCGTCAACCCATTTACACCAGTTCGGTCAGGCTTTGGGAGAAATACGGAGAATATATCCAGCCATTGCTGGATGAACTGGACGCGAAATAATCGCGATTTAAGGCGGATTGCCCGGTCGCTTAGATTAGCGCTCCGCTCAATGCAGGATTGGTGACGGTACCGGGATTTCTTTTGACCATCCAATTCAGGCCATTGGCCAGGTCAGCACCATAAAACTCCTCCAGCTTTTCATAGGTCGCTTTTCGCTTTTGCAGGCTGAATCGCTCCCCGCTGATTTTTGCGTCATTAAAGCGGCTGTCACTTTGCACGATAGCGCCGATCTGTTCTGCCGAAATGCCCAATTCCATAAATCGATTGGCTGCCAGGAGTGTCTCCAGGGGACGATGAATCAGGGTTTCTCCGTTCAATGAGGCCATCATGTTTTTTGCTGAAAACTGCCGGAGTACATGTTCAGCCTGTTCAATATGCAGTCTCCAGAGTGTCAGGATGATATTCAGATCGGTCATATGCAGCATGGCTGACAGACTGAGGTTGTCCAGGTGTGGAAAATCACAGCGGAGCAAATCGAACATAGCCCTTATCACGTGTTTTCCGCCTTCCCCTTTTCTCAAGGTCGATAGCAGAAAGTTTCTGGCGTCCGTGTAGAGCATCAGCGACTTTGTGGAACCCGTGATTTGCATCAACTCAGGAATGATATTGTTAACCGAGTTAATGGGTTTGATAATCAGCTTCTCGGACTCTCTGGTATGTTTGTGTAACAACAACAGGGCCAGTTTGGGCAAATCAGAGTAATTCAGCCGGGTGGTTTGTGATCGCCACTGCAGACGTTTTGCATTTGCAGCATCAAGCAGAATCTGCGGCTCCCTGAGACCGAGACTGAGCCCTTCTACATCAAGGCATCGTGATATAAAAGTAGAAGCACAAAACGCAGTATGGAAAATAAACCGGGGTGGGTTTTCAAGCAGCGACGTGTTGGGGGAATTAAGCAATGTGACCAGTTCGGCGAGAGGTACGGGGATAAGCTGCCGGCTGGCGTCGATATACTCCAGTTTAAGCGCGCTGACCCGGCGTATTTCATCACGTTTGATCGGCAAAAATTCCACGTTTTCCGTGTTGAAATTAAACTTGTAGGCCAGGTAATTCTCACTGTTGATCAAGTCTTTCACGATGGTCTATTCAATACTCGCTTTTGCCTGCGTCTCAAAGGCCCAAATACTGGTTCACACGACCCAGTATGTCAATGAACCCGATAAAGATCGATCAGCAATAAACGTAAAATCAACCGTCTTTGGATGTAAAATTACCACTGGATCAACAGTTTTTTTGTTGTTTGGCGGCAGACCCGGCTACAGGGAGTTCCAATGCGCTTGGAACAGGACGAAAGAGACGCAGGCACACTGGCGGCGCTGATGCTCGACCTGGAAGAAAACCGGTTGCCACACGCCCTTGAAATTCTGGATAGGGTCAACAACGGCGAGCTGCTGAGTGACCGGGATATCGATTTTCTCAAAAAAGTGTACGAGGACAGCCGGGCGAACGAGTCCCTGGTCGAGCGTCACCCTGAATATTGCAAGCTGGTATCTCGTTGCATGGGGCTGTACACGGAAATCATCACCAAGGGTCTTGCCAACGAAAAACCAGTTCCAGCCTAAGCCTGGTTACTCAATCCTTGTGCCATTGGCGGCTGTTTTCGCGCACGCTTTCACTGAGAACGGTCATGTGATGCGGGTCGACATCGGGTGTGATGCCGTGCCCCAGGTTGAATACATGACCGCTGCCTTTGCCATAACTTTCAAGGGTTGCCTTTACCTGCGCTTCAATGACCTCCGGGCTGGTTAGCATAACGGCTGGATCGAGGTTGCCCTGCAGCGATACCCGCTCACCCACCCTGGACCTGGCATCGCCAAGCGTCATGGTCCAATCCACGCCCAATCCATCGCAACCGGTATCGGCCAGCGCCTCGAGGTGCGAGTTGCAGCCTTTGCAGAACAACACAACGGGTATCTGTTTTCCGTCGTAACTACGGTGCAAGCCACTGACGATTTTTTCCAGGTAGTGAAGTGAAAAGGTCCGGAACATCTCAGGCGCCAGCACGCCGCCCCAGGTATCGAAAATTTGCACGGCCTGTGCGCCACTTTCGATTTGTGCGTTGAGGTAATCGGTGACAGCAATGGCCAGCTTGTCGAGAAGGACGTGGGCGGTTTCCGGGTCGCCGTAAATCATGCTTTTAATTTTTGCGAAGGCCTTGCTGGAACCGCCCTCGACCATGTAGGTGGCCAGTGTCCACGGACTGCCACTGAAACCTATCAGCGGCACTTCACCATCGAGGGTTTTACGAATGAGGGCGACCGCGTCCATGACGTAAGCCAGCGAGGTCGAGGGGTCGGGTCGCTTGAGCATTGCAACATCTGCGGCGGTTTTGATCACCTTTTCAAACTTGGGACCCTCGCCTTCGGCAAAATAAAGACCGAGCCCCATCGCGTCGGGAATCGTCAGGATATCCGAGAACAGAATTGCGGCGTCAAGCTTGAATCGCCGCAGCGGCTGGAGCGTGACCTCACAGGCGAACTCCGGGTTGGTACACAGGTTCATAAAGCTTCCCGCCTGCGCACGTATTTCCCGGTACTCCGGCAGATAACGGCCGGCCTGGCGCATCACCCAAAGTGGTGTCCTGTCGGTGGGTTGGCGCAGTAATGCCCTGATATATAGATCATTTTTTAAAGTTGAATTCATGGGTGGTTGAATGCGTTCCAGGTTATTTGAGTGATTGGCTGGCCCTGATTGCCGCAGTGATTTGCCGCTTATCAGAGCTGCTGTCGATGATACCCACACCGGCCGATTTTACCAGAATCAGCCTGGTTGAGCCGGCCATGACTTTTTTGTCCAGTTTCATGGTATCAAGAATGTCATCCGGGTTCAGCTTTGCAGGAAGGTCCAGGGGCAGATCGAATGATTTGAGCAATTTAGCGAGACGGTCGCTGAATCCTGTCGCGCAAATTCCCCTGAGTTCGCTGAGTCTGCTGGCCACCATCATGCCGATGGCGACCGCTTCGCCGTGCAGGTACGAGCGGTAGTCGGTCAGTGTTTCGAGCGCATGGGCAAAACTGTGCCCGAAGTTCAGCAGTGCACGGATACCAGCTTCACGTTCATCTTCGGCGACGACACCGGCCTTGTTGGCAACACTGCGTTTGATCATGCTGGTCAAAACAGCGGGTTCTCTCGCCATGATCGCGGCGTGGTTGTTTTCGAGCCAGTTCAGGAACTCCCCATCGCGGACTGCTGCGATCTTGACCACTTCCGCCAAACCTGCGGAAAACTCGCGAGCCGGCAGTGTCTCCAGCGTTTCGATATCGATCAATACCGCACCCGGCTGATGAAACGCACCGACCAGGTTTTTTCCCCGCGGATGATTAAAACCCGTCTTGCCGCCGACCGAGGCATCCACTTGCGCGAGCAGCGTGGTAGGTACCTGGATAAAGCGGATGCCCCGCATGTAACTCGCCGCGGCAAAACCGCCCATATCACCGATAACGCCGCCACCCAGCGTGAACAGCGTGGAATCCCGCGTGGCGCCTGCTTCGACCAGTTTATCGACGATCCTTGACCACTGCTCCGCAGTTTTAAAGGATTCACCATCCGGCAGTACCAGGCGGTGAACATGGGCGCCCGCCAGTGAAGATGCGAGCGTCTCCAGGTACAAAGGTGCGACCGTCTCGTTACTGACGATGAGTACAGTGCTTCCGCTGCATTTATCAAATACAGGGTGTGTGTGACCAAGCAGACCGGAACCGATGTAGACCTTGTAACTCCGGTTTGCCAGGTCAACGTTAACTGTCTGCATGTGCCTACTCCTGCCCCAATGTGTTCAGCCGTTCCAGGATGGCCGAGGAAAGCGCTCTGGCAGTTGCATAAACACTCGAATTTCGTGTGCTGAACACAAGGTCGGCAGTGGCATCATATAGCGGATTACGGGCTTCGGCGAGATCCCTTAACCTTTGCGCCCTGTCATCGGTCTGCAACAAGGGCCGGCTCTTGTCCTTGTTCAAGCGTTTGAGCTGATTTTCAACACTGGTTTGGAGATAAACGACCAATCCATGTGAGCGCAGCAGACGTCGGTTCTCTTCGTTGCAGACCGTGCCGCCGCCGGTCGCAATCAACACACCGTCTTTGCTTGTCAGGTGCTTGAGAAGCTGGTTTTCGCGCATGCGAAAGCCAGCTTCGCCTTCGAGATCAAATATCAGGCTGACGCTGGCGCCCGTCAACCGTTCAAGCTCCTGATCGCAGTCATAAAACTCGAGTCTGAACATTTTCGCCAGGTGCTTTCCAATCGTGGTTTTGCCGGATCCCATCGGGCCGATCAAAAAAATATTCTGCTTGAGCGTATCCATCTATACGCGATGTGAAGCCACAAACGGCGTGCAACCACCGGTGGCTTTGGGTACCATTGCTGCGTTCTTTTCAACAGGTATGGCGACAGGCTCTATGCTCAGATTTTTTATCATATTCTCGGTACTGCTGGTCGGGCTGTTTACGCTTGAGCTTTTTCAGTTTGCGGAAAAGTACATCATCCTGCCATTCACATCAACGATTGCGGATATCAGCGTCTGGATTGTGCAGGTTTTTGACGACAACGTCATTGCAACGGGTAATGTGATCCGCGACAAGATTTCAGGTTTTGGTGTGCGAATCGAACGGGGTTGTAACGGACTCGAAGCTGTCATCATTCTGTTCTCAGCTATTTTCGCGTTTCCGGCACCGTTAAAGAATAAGCTGATAGGATTTGTAGCCGGGTTCTTTGCCATCCAACTGCTCAACCTGGTAAGAATCATAAGTCTGTTCTACCTTGGTCAGTGGAATTACACTGCATTCGAATGGTTCCACCTGTACCTGTGGCAGGCACTCATTATTCTCGATGCACTGGTGGTCTGGCTCATATGGTTGAGAACCCTGCCTGGCGCTCGTTCACGTCCGGATGAACCGAAGCCGGAACCGGTTTAATGCGGGTTCTGATCGCCGGTTGCGGTGACGTAGGAAACGTTCTGGCCTCTGCGTTGCTGCAAGACGGCCATATTGTCTATGGTCTTAAACGCGATACATCCACATTGCCCGATGGGGTCAAGCCGATCGTGGCTGATCTTTTGAACCCCGCCACGTTGACAGCCCTGCCGGCGGCTATTGATGGCCTGGTGTTTATGCCGACGCCAGCCAGTCGTGATCAGGCTGGCTATGAGGCCATTTTTATCCAGGGCTGGAAGAACCTGTGGGCCGCTCTGAAACAGTCGCCGGCCAGGGTATTGCTGGTTTCGAGCACGGCAGTATATGGTGAGGACCACGGTGGTGTCGTCGATGAAGAGACAAGACCCGATCCCGGCGGTTTTAATGGCAAGGTTCTTCTTGAGATGGAACAGTTGGCTCGCCGTTGTACGGAAAACCTTGTCGTTGTCAGAATTTCTGGTATTTACGGGCCTGGCCGGGAGCGATTGATCAGCCTTGCCATCTCAGATGGGCTTGAGGTTCAGCAAACCCCGCCTTTTTTTACCAATCGCATACACCGTGATGATGCAGCAGCGGTGCTGAAACACCTGTTGGAAATTGATAATCCGGAAGCCCTGTACCTGGCGACCGATGATCAACCTGCATCAAGGTATGAAGTCCTCGAGTGGCTGGCAAAAATACAGGGTGGCATTGCTCCGACAGGTCTTGTTGATCAAAACGCCAGTCGCGGCAAACGCGTGAGCAACCGGAGATTGCGTGATAGCGGATTTAGCTTATCTTTTCCGGATTACCGGGCAGGTTACGCTGCCGTGCTGAAACAGCGGCAACAGAAATGAAAATGCCGACCCCATGGCTCCTGTTGCTCATGGTGTATAATTTTTCCGCCAATTTTATTTCCGAATCGTTGTAGCCTATGACTCAAAAGTCTTTTATTGAAACCTATAAAATTGATTTGAAAGTCTGTGACAAAATTATAGACCTTTATAATATTAACAAGCACCTTGCCCAACCCGGCCGGCTGGGTAAGAACCCCAGAATTGACAAGAGTATGAAGGACTCGCGGGACATATCCATTCCCGTGGGTTTGTATGGAAGCTTTGAGCCCTTCTTTGAACTACTCGAAAAACATGTCAGTGAATATCTCGATAAATACTATTTTGCTGTTGGCGCGACCGGGATGGGCCCCATGGGTTATTCGGCTCACTCCAATATTCAATGGTACCCGAAGGGTGGTGGTTATCCCGCTATACATTGTGAAAGAGATAGCCTTGAGTATGCAAATCGTGCGCTTGTCTGGATGCTATATTTGACAGATACGCCAGGCGGAGGGACGGAGTTCCCCCATCAGGAACTGGTAACCGAGTGCGTTAAAGGCGACCTGATTATCTGGCCGCCTGATATGACCCATATGCATAGGGGCGTTGTCTCAGAAACCCATGAAAAAATGATCTTTACCGGATGGATTATTTTTATTAAACACGACGATACGAAGCCGAAAACCCAGTAACAAATTTGGGACCGTAGTGTAGTCAACCCGCTTATTCGGTATAGAACTGCTGTCTGAACTTCACTTCAAATGGTTTGTTTTTGCCTTCGGGTGTGACCTCGACGGTGAAATCATAGGTTTCCATGTTGCGGACAGAGAGTTCCCCGATGTAATAGATGGCGTCTCCGCCTTCAAGAATCTCCCGCATATCGATCGTACGGACCTGGCCGGTGAGGTTGCGGCCAGTAGCGGTGACCGTTGCTTTCACGGCTTTTGGAAGTTGCTTTCCGATATTCTTTAAAACCGTGATATTGATCAGGGCGCGGCTGTCAGAGCGCTGGATGCCATACACCTTGGCCACTTCCGGAGAAATCATGCTTGAGTTAAGCGCGTTGTAATGCACCGCGTAGTCTTCAAAGTACTTAGCCTGCTGTGCGCTGGCAGGAAGCGAAGTCATGGCGGCCAGTATCGTCAGCACTTTCAACAGTCTTTTCATCAATCATATCCTCCTAAGGGTCAGGCTTAATCGCCTCATTCGCCTCCCCATTACCATCCTAGCAGAAGCAAAAGCGCACGTAGTGCAATCAGCGCAAACAACGGTGACAGGTCAATGCCACCCAGAGGCGGCAATATTTTTTGTATGGGTCTTAATACCGGTTCGGTCAGTTGGTAGATCAGGGGAATCAATGGATGCCGTGAACGGCTCGCAAACCAGCTGACAAGGACCATGGCAATGATCAGTACAAGATAGGTTAAAAGCAGTGCGATCAAAAGCTTCCTGACGGCAAACAGGAATATAAACCGGAATCCAAAATCCATGTTGCCGAGCAGGCTGATGAGCGCAAGTTGTAACAGTTCCAGCAACAGCATGACCAGCACCGAGGCCGTATCCAGCTTGCCGATTGACGGAATGAGACGGCGCGCCGGAACCAGCACCGGGTTGGTTACCTTGACCAGGAACTGGCTCAAGGGGTTGTAAAAATCGGCCCTGACCCACTGTAGCAACAAGCGAAGCAAAATCGCGGTGACATAGAGATCAGTTAAGGTGCTGATAAGGTAAATGAGAGCGCCCGACAGATTCATGAATGTGACCCGTCCTCTGCAAGTTCCTGTCCACGCAGAGTTGCGGCGGCGATAGCCGAATCGATCAGTTCTTCAAAATGACCGGCATTGAGCCGTTCCATGGCCGCTTCCGTGGTTCCGCCCCTGGTCGTCACCCGTTGCCGCAGTTCAGTGACATCCAGGTCGCTTTGGACCGCCATCGCGCTGGCGCCATAAGCGGTATGCAGTGCAAGCCTGGCTGCGACGTCCGCTGGCAAACCCAAACGCGCTCCGGCGTTACGCAGGCATTCAACGAGGTAATAGAAATACGCGGGTCCGCTGCCTGATACGGCGGTCACGACATCCAGCAGGTTTTCCCTGTCCAGCCATACGACTTCACCGGCTGATTCCATCAGGTTTTGTGCCAGATCACGTTGGGCGAGAGTGCAATTTACACGGGCATACATGCCGGTAATGCCAAGACCGATCAGCGCGGGCGTATTGGGCATGGTACGCACGATCGGCGGGTTTGACTTGAGGTGCGCCGCGATCTGGCTGGTGGGTATACCGGCGACGATGGAAATGATCAGTTGCTGGTCGGTGACGAGATCCTGTATTTCCTCGAGCACAACCGGTAAAACCTGTGGTTTGACTGCCAGCACGATGGCATCCATCCCCTGGATGGCATCCGCAGCATGCTCAAAGCAGGTGACCGGCCAGCGCTTTTGCAGGTACTCCCGCGCTGCGGCGCCGGGATTGGCAACCTGAACGCGGTCTATGCTATGGCGGGATGCAAACAGTCTGCTGATCAGCGCAGTGCCCATGTTACCCCCGCCAATGAACCCGATTCTCATTGCTTATCCTTGTCGATGTATTTCATGATTGGCGTCTACCAAAAAGGTCGGTTCCAATGCGGACCATGGTGCTGCCCTCTGCGATCGCTATTTCGAGATCAGACGACATGCCCATGGATAATGTGTCTACGTCATGGCCCTCGCTTTTAAGCATATCAAACAGGTTTTTTACCTTGCGAAAGCTTTGCTTTTGTTCATTCAAATCTGTTGTCAACCTGGGTATTGCCATCAAACCCCTGAGCTTAATGTTATCGAGACCGTCTGCAAGCGCCGCCAATTGCAAAATTTCTTCAGGTGTCGCGCCGGCTTTTTGCGGTTCCAGGTCAATATTAACCTGTAAACAGATATTGAGTGGTTCCAGGTGATCCGGCCGCTGTTCTGAAAGCCGGTTGAGTATTTTCTGCCTGTCGACACTTTGAACCCATTGGAAATTCTCCGCAATGACCCGGGTTTTATTGGATTGAAGCGCGCCGATAAAGTGCCATTGCAGGTTTAGGTCGGCCAGTTCCTGCTGCTTTCGCAGGGCTTCCTGCACATGGTTCTCACCAAAGGAATGCACGCCAAGCTGGTTAAAAATGCTGATTTTTTCAGCCGGATGCCATTTGCTGACAGCGAGCAGGGAAACCTCGTCAGACTGTCTGCCAGCGTCGAGACAGGCTTTCTCTATTCTTTGCAGGACCAGATTCAGTCGTTTAATTGATTCATTCATGTTGCAGCGAGGTTTTGCATTGTCTATTGTTTGAGTACCAGTCATGTTAACCATGGATTCGGTTTAAGCATTTCCTTAAAAATGAGTCATAATGTATTGTAACGCGACCGGTGTCCGTACAAGGAGGGATAAATGGATATTGCTGAACTGCTTGCCTTTGCGGTAAAAAACAAGGCTTCGGATCTTCACCTGTCATCTGCTCTACCGCCGATGATTCGTGTAGATGGCGATTTGCGTCGCCTTAATTTGCCCGCTCTGGATAACCAACAGTTAACTGAGCTTCTTTACAGCACCATGAGCGATCATCAGCGACGCGACTTCGAGGCGAACCTGGAGGTGGATTTTTCATACGCCGTGCCGGGTCTTGCGCGTTTTCGTGTCAATTGCTTTCACCAGGATCGTGGTGTCGGCGGGGCATTCCGTACCATTCCCGCCGCGGTCTGGACACTGGAAGATATTGGTGCGCCACCTTCTTTCAAGGAGATCATCAATGTACCGCGTGGCCTGGTACTGGTGACCGGTCCGACCGGTTCGGGTAAATCGACGACCCTGGCCGCCATGATCGATCACCTCAATACCACTCAGGCCGGTCATATCCTGACCATCGAAGACCCGATCGAATTTGTCCATACATCACGCAAATGCCTGATCAATCAACGCGAAATACACCGCGATACACATGGGTTCAACCAGGCGCTGCGTTCGGCTTTGCGTGAAGATCCGGATATTATCCTGGTGGGTGAAATGCGTGATATCGAAACCATCCGCCTGGCGTTGACTGCGGCGGAAACCGGTCACCTGGTATTTGCCACATTGCATACCAGTTCGGCTGCCAAGACCATTGACCGTATCATCGATGTTTTCCCCGCGGGTGAGAAATCAATGGTGCGTTCCATGTTGTCGGAATCATTGCGTGCGGTTATCGCGCAAACATTGATGAAAAGAATTGGTGGCGGTCGTATTGCCGCACATGAAATCATGCTGGCGACACCCGCGATCCGGAACCTGATACGAGAGGACAAGGTCGCGCAGATGTATTCCGCGATTCAGACCGGCCAGAATGTCGGCATGCATACGCTTGACCAGTATCTCGAGGGACTGGTGGCCAGGGGTATTGTTGCGCGCCAGGAAGCCGCCAGGAAGGCCGTAGACCGCAAACTGTTTATGTAGGAGATATCGGGTTTATCCATTCTGGAAATGATTGGGAAATCGATTTTGGAGGTGCAGACATGAGTGCAGTAGAAGGCTGGTTAAGGGAAGTTCACCAGGAAAAAGGTTCCGACCTTTTTGTGACGGCGGATGCGCCTCCTTGCATCAAGGTCAATGGCAAGATCCGCGCAATTTCAACTGAAGTCCTGTTGCCGGATGAGGTCAGCGAAATCGTCAAAAGCCTCATGAACAAGAAACAGATCAGGGAATTTGATGAGACGATGGAGTGCCAGTTCGCCATTGCCCTGGGAGAGGATGTACGCTTCCGCGTCAGTGCGTTTTACCAACAATCGCATGTTGGTATGGTTTGCCGGCGCATTGAAACAAATATCCCGACATTTGAAGACCTGGGCTTGCCGGAATTATTGACTGATTTGTCCCTGGCCAAACGCGGCATTATGTTGTTTGTCGGTGCAACCGGTACGGGTAAGTCTACTTCACTGGCGGCCATGATCGGATACCGCAACAGGAGAATGAGCGGGCATATTATTTCCGTGGAAGACCCGATCGAATACGTGCACTTCCATGCCAAGAGCCTGGTCACGCAGCGTGAAGTCGGAATTGATACGGATTCATTTGAAGTTGCCCTTCGCAACACATTGCGACAGGCGCCGGATGTCATCATGATTGGCGAAGTCCGCACGCGTGCAACCATGGAGTACGCGATTACCTTTGCCGAAACCGGACACCTCGTGCTGTGCACATTGCACGCCAACAACGCCAACCAGGCGCTTGACCGTATCTTGCATTTCTTCCCGGAAGAAGCAAAAGAACAGGTGCTTGCTCGATTTGTCATTCAATATGAAGGCAATCGTCGCCCAGCAGTTGGTGCCTTCTGCAGACCAGACCCGGCGATGGGCGGCGGTCGAGGTACTCCTGGCGACACCATTGGTGCAGGAGCGGATTCGCAATGGTGAAATCACCGAATTGAAAAAGATCATGAAGGAATCCACACACCATGGCATGATCACCTTCGATCAGTGTCTGTTCGGAATGTACAAGGAAGGCAAGATTACCTACGACGAGGCCATCAGGCATGCCGATTCGGCGAACGAGGTCCGCCTGGCTGTGAAAATGTCCGAAGGTGGTGACGCCGATTCCCTTTCCGAGGGTCTCAAGGACGTCGAGTTAATGGATTTTTAGACGGTAGCGCTCTGGGACAATGGGGTGTCTTAACGAAATATTCCACTTTGGTTAACCAATTTTTAACGTGGGCAGGCATACACTTATTCAGCTACTTGATACTTCAGGTGAAAACCAGTTTGTATTGAAGTGCAGCTACTCCTGCTGTGAACACGTTAATAGGGCGCTTCGGGCCCAGGTATGGTGGTAAAATCATCTGCCTGGGCCTTTTCTGTTTCTGATCTAGTGAAAAAGGGTACTGAATGTGCGCATTTTGATTATCGAAGACAACCCGGATATCGCCGCCAATCTTGGCGATTACCTGGATGAAATAGGGCATACCGTGGATTTTGCCGGAGACGGTATAACCGGTCTTCACCTGGCGATTGTCAATGATTTTGATGCCATCGTCCTGGATCTTGCACTTCCGGGTATGGATGGCCTGGAAGTCTGCCGCAAACTGCGTCAGGAAGCTGGCAAGAATACACCTGTCTTGATGTTAACGGCCCGTGATCGACTTGAAGACAAGCTGGCAGGTTTTGAAACAGGCGCGGACGATTACCTGGTCAAACCTTTCGAGCTACAGGAAGTGGAAGCAAGACTGCGGGTCCTGACCACGAGGGGTGCGCGCAGGGCGAGCAAGGAGATCCAGATCGGTGATCTTGTGTTTAATCTGGATACATTGATAGTCTCGCGTAACGGTCACGAAATTGACCTCAATCCCATTGGGCTGAAATTATTACGCTGCCTGATGGAGGCCTCACCCAACGTGGTAACGCGGGCAGAACTGGAAAAAGAAGTCTGGGGTGAAGAGATGCCCGATAGCGATAGTTTGCGGGTCCATATCCACTCCTTGCGTTCAGCCATCGACAAGCCATTTGGCACCAAGATGATTCAGACCCGTCACGGTATTGGTTACCGGCTATTGGAGTCAAATGCTATATAGACGCAGGCTCCGTAGCCGAATCATATTTTCATTTTTGCTTTTTGGCACGCTGCTCAGCGGTCTTTTTGCGATCAGCACGCTTTTTCTGCAAAGCACTCTCGAAGATGAACTCATCGGCTCGACCCTTAAACAGGAACTTGATGATTACCTTGTGCAATTGCGCAAGGACCCGACACTGGTGGAGCCGTTCCACACCCGAATCCAGGGGTTTATGACACGGCCAGGGGACCCCAACCACAGTGTCGTTGCACAGATCAGGGAGCTTGAACCGGGTGTCCACGAGGTAGAAACCCCCGAAGGTTATTTCAAGGCTGCGGTGCGCAAAGACGACGATCTGTGGGCATTTCTGATTTATGACATCTCGGAGAATCAGCGCCTGACACAACGGCTTATCTGGTCGCTGGTGGCGGCAGTACTCGTGTTTTCCCTGTTGTCTCTGGGGTTGGGGCTATGGTCGGCCAGCAGGGTCATGAGACCGGTTGTTGACCTCGCGGAGCGTCTGAGTCATTTGGCCGAAGAGACACCGACTCCCGGCCTGGCGAGGTGGTTTCCGGATGATGAGGTCGGGCAGTTGGCCGCGGCACTGGATGCCTATGCAGAGCGGGTACACCATCTGGTTCAACGGGACCGGGAATTCAATGCCGATGTCAGCCACGAGTTAAGAACGCCATTGGCCGTTATTACCGGCGCCACGGAGCTATTGCTGGCGCAAAAGGATTTACCTGAAAAAACCAGAACCCGGATTTTGCGTATCGCCCGGGCGGCGAGGCAATCATCGGATATCACCACGGCATTACTGCACCTGGTACGCGCCGAGCAAGGCATTAACAAGGATAGCGAAGCACACGACGTGCGGGTTATCGTTGAAAAATTGATTCATCTTCACGAGCCCCTGCTCGATAAAAAACCCTCGAACTGAAGATCATCGGAGAGGACAAGGTCAGCGTGATCGCCCCGGAGTCCGTTATTGCTGTCACTGTCGGCAATCTGATCAGCAACGCCATTCGCTACACGCCATCGGGCGAAGTGGTGTGCACGATTGGCAGTGGACGTATCCTGGTTGAGGATACGGGGCCAGGGATTCCGGAAAAAGAGTTGTCACTCGTCATGAACAGGCACTATCGGGGTGAGGGTGTGTCGGGAAAGGGATCAGGCCTGGGCCTGGCGATTTCCAAACGGCTGTGCGAGTTGTACGGTTGGTCTATCAATTTCCAAAACAGGAAAACAGGTGGTCTGCGTGCTGAGTTACGGTTTTTTAGCTAGGGGTTGATCTGCAGTCAAGAGGACTAATCCATGGCCATAATTTCATGTCCCAAATGTAAAAAATTAATATCCAGCCACACCCCGATATGCCCGTACTGCGGGTTTCAGCGTGGGGAAGCTTCCGAGGCGCAGTTGAAAGAGTTTCAGCGGCGGAAATTAAGAGACCGCATCTATCACCTGAAAATGTCCAGTTACGCGGCACTGGCGTCGCTAATCGCCGCGTTTGGCTGGTTCCTGTTGGAGACTGAGAACTTACAGCACCTGTCATCCATCGGACCTTACGTATTATTTGCCGTCGGGAGTTTGTGCTACCTGGTCATACGGCTCTATCTTTACAAAGCCAAAGCGGCTTTGAGGAAACTTGGACCCTAAGAAAACCGAATCCTAAGAAAACCGCCTTGTTTACCGGGTTTACTGGATCCGCTTAACCGACACTTTGGATTTATGGCCGACCATCGACAAATGCCATTTGCTCATAAATCCTCTCTTGATTATTACCTGCGGATTTTCGACGGCTGGAACAGAAAAGGAATCATTTTCGATCTGCTGCCAGATCATACCGTTGGCCAGTTTAAAAAGCGTTCCCTTGGCATTCCATCCGTCAAATGTTCCGACGATGGTGCTATGAATCTCATCATCTTCCTTGCTGCCTTTGGGCTGGTTCGGAAAACCCCGCATGTCCTTTGTGCTTGCAGCGCTCTCACCCGCAAGACTACTACCTGATGGACGTGCTGTTGCGTTTTCGAGGGTGGCTACTGAATGACGTCGTAACCACTCATTGAGGGAATTGAGTTCCGTAGCGGTCAATTTTCCAAGACCGGCTTCCTGGAATTCCTTTCCGGACATGCGTTCCTCTATCGTGGAAAAGCCTTCGGCGGCGAGCGTCGCAGAAGTTATTGATAAGGCGAGGACAAAAAACAACAGTTTTTTCATTTTATAACCCCGGTATTTGGATGCATTATCGACTACGAGCGCTAGTCTACAATGAATTTGTCAATTGAAAAAATCGCTTTGACTGAAGCATTAAAAAAATCAGAGGTCTTGTTGATACCTGACATACGGAATACGACCGTAAACGGCTTCGAAAGGATCGTGCAAGCCAGTGTCATTTTTGCCTTTGTCCCTGCCACCGGCGCCCATAACATTGCTGGTTCCAACGCTGAGGTTGGCGTTCCAGGGTGCGCGCCAGGTGAAGTGGACATCGAAAGTTGTTGAGCTATCAAGCGCCTGGTTGTTCAGAAACTGAATCTGTTCGCGATAATAGCCCTGTATTCCGCCACTGAAGTTGCCTTTACTCCAGTCAAGATTCATTTTTGCGCTGTCAAAAGGATTGGCAATTGTCCAGTTTTGCAGCCCCGAGGTGAGTGACGATGTCGCATCGTAGGATGCGTCCAGAACATGTGTCAGCTGGAGTCCGAGCCGTATGTCACCGGCACTGTCCATGGCAAAGCCGACCTGAAATTCAATATCCAGACCGGAGGTTTCACTTCTCATGTAGTCCAGCGGTTGTCCGGCGGTAAAGGGTTGAAGGAATGAGTTGCCGGCACCCGGTGCCAGTTGTCCCGCGCCAGAGTACAGGCCAAGCATTGGTGATGTGTAACTCGCGACGCCCTGCTGACCGACACCAGCTTCACGCCGGAACATGCTGACCGCTGAATTGAAGTTACCTTTGCCATAGCGCAAGCCAAGGGCAACCTGGTCCTGCTTCAACACATTTGCCTGGTTGATAAAATAACAGTCGGAGGCGTGAAAGGAGCCCTGGTCAAGCACACCGTTTTGGCAATGGATGCTGCCGAGTGGCTGAAATGAGCTCTCGGTCCTTCCTGCTCCGAGACTCGATGTGATGTCAAGATTATCGTTGAGTTGCAGATTCATGCTGCTGTCAAGAAATACAGAACCCACGCCTGAAGACGGCCGGAGCTGACTGTTGTTGATCGCCAGTGTTAACGGTTCTGACAGTTGCAGTTCAAGCTTGCGTGACTCAGAGCCACCCAGGTCAAATGCCAGGTTGGTAGCGGACTGTTCCTTTTGCATCGGCAACAAGACCAGCGGCTGGTTAGTTTTCGCAAGCTGGCCAAAACCGAACAGGGGTGTAGCAGGCTGGTTGTTGTTATCTGCATTGGCAAACAAAGGTGACAGGCACACAGAAACAGCCATCAGGCTGCCAAAAATTCTGCTTGTGCGACTCCGTTGTTGTTTCACCTTTGTCCTCACCAATATCACACCATTGAACTGCCGGAATATAGAGCCCCGAACGGTGGATAAGTTCTATATTAATCATAGCAAATTTATCAACATTATGCTCAAGCGGATTAACCGGACGGGCTGATATACTAACCTTTTCGACGATATGGAGAAATCTTGTGGTCCGATTACAGACACCGGTATGTGAATTTGGCAAAAAGGCGGTTGATTTCTCGTTGCCGGGGGTGGATCAGCAACAATGGACCTTGCAAAAATGTCGCGGGAAACGTGGCTTGCTTATCGTTTTCATCAGCAATCACTGCCCTTACGTCAAGGCCATACGCAAAAAGCTCGTCCGCGATACCAGGGAATTGATGACGCTGGGTATCAACAGCGTCGCGATTATGCCCAACGACACGGTGAACTACCCGGAGGACTCCTTTGAAAACATGATCCGGATTTCTAAGGAGTTTGATTTCCCCTTTCCCTATTTGCTTGACGAAACACAGGAAGTTGCAAAAGCCTATGCTGCAGTTTGCACACCTGACTTCTTCGGCTATAACGCGGACCTTGAGCTTCAGTACCGAGGTCGCCTCGATGCAGCAGGACCGAATGATGACGAAAACAGCCTGGAGCGGGAATTGTTCAAGGCAATGAAACAGGTTGCCGAAACCGGTAGCGGCCCGGAACGGCAAATTCCTTCGATGGGCTGTTCGATAAAATGGCGCGAATAAACTGTCAGTTACCGCATGGCTGATTGAGATTTGACCGGATGATGCTATAGTCGTCGCTGTTTTTATGGAGAGAAGCTGATGGGTTCGGCGTTAATGGTAGGGGTTGACTGTAGCGAATGTGGGGACAGGGCGGTTAAATATGCGGCCGAACAGGCACGGAAATCAAACGCGCGCTTGTATGTAGCGCATGTCATTGAGTGGTCTCCATTTTCTTTTTCAACGGTGCAGGAAAATGCCGAGCGCCACAAGCGGCGCGAAGAGGAAATTCAGCGCGCCCATGACGAAATCATTGACCCTGTCGTTGCGGCGTTGAAATCGGAAGGTATTGATGCCGCAGGGCTCGTCCATCACGGACACGTTGCGGACACGCTCAATGAGCTCGCAAAATCCAATGGCGTCAACAATATCATTCTTGGCCGCCAGGGCGCGTCGAAGCTCAAAGCGCATGTGTTTGGTTCCGTGGGCAGTCGGCTGGTGCAAATTGCCGATTGTGCAGTTACGGTAGTGCCTTGATCCAACCATCCAGACGGAGATCTTTAATGTCAAAATCAAGAGTGGGAGTAACCACCCTGGCTGGTCTGTTGACCAGCTTTTCAGCATTCGCTGAAACCGGGATCGATGAAAGAATCAACATAGCGATAAAACCCTATGCGGATGCCGTTTCCGGGTTTGTGTTTTCCTCATTTCCTGTTGCCGGCGTGCAGATACCCTTCGTGCTGGTGTGGTTGATTGTCGCTGCAACCTTTTTCACGTTTTACTTCAATTTTGTCAACATCCGTTGCTTTAAACACGGTTTTCAACTGGTACGGGGCGATTATTACGATCCTGAAGCTGCGGGTGAGGTAACCCATTTCCAGGCCCTGGCTACTGCATTGTCAGGGACCGTCGGCCTGGGGAATATTGCCGGTGTCGCGGTTGCCGTATCACTGGGCGGGCCCGGCGCGACATTCTGGATGATACTGGCGGGCTTCCTCGGCATGTCATCCAAGTTCACCGAATGCACGCTGGGTGTGAAATACCGCGACGAGTTACCTGACGGCACGGTTTCCGGCGGTCCGATGTACTACCTGACCAAGGGCCTGGCTGAGAAAGGTGTTGGTTTTGCGAGGCTTGGCAAGGTACTGGCAGTCATGTTCGCCATTTTTTGCGTTGGCGGCTCATTCGGTGGTGGCAATATGTTCCAGGCCAACCAAAGTTTTGCCCAGTTGGTCAATGTCACCGGTGGGGACGCGAGTTGGCTGGCTGACAAAGGCTGGTTATTCGGCCTGGTGGTAGCGCTACTGGTCGGCCTGGTCATCGTGGGCGGGATCAGGGGTATCGCCCGGGTGACATCAAAAATCGTGCCTTTCATGGCGGTCATCTACGTCACTGCGGGTCTGGTCATCATTTTTATGAATTTCAAAATGATTCCCAACGCGCTCCTGCAGATATTTGACGGCGCGTTTACGGCGCATGGAATTTCAGGTGGTGTCATCGGTGTGCTCTTCCAGGGCTTCAAGCGAGCGGCGTTTTCCAACGAAGCAGGTGTCGGCTCTGCCGCAATCGCGCACTCGGCGGTGCAAACAAACCGTCCGGTGACAGAGGGATTTGTGGCCTTGTACGAGCCATTTGTCGATACCGTCGTTGTGTGTACCATCACCGCGCTTGTCATCATCATTACCGGGACCTGGGACCCATCGGTTGACCCGAGTGCAGGCGTTCAGCTTACCTCCACTGCTTTTGAATCGGCGTTCTCCTGGTTCCCGTGGGTGCTGACCCTGGCGGTGATACTTTTCGCGTTCTCCACCATGATCTCCTGGTCGTACTATGGTTTGAAGGCATTCACATTCCTGTTCGGCGAAAACAAATATACCGACGCAACGTACAAAATTTTGTTCCTGTTTTTCGTTATCCTGGGTTCATCCATGCAACTCGGAGCGGTCATCGATTTCTCAGACGCGATGATTTTCGCCATGGCTTTCCCGAATTTATTGGGTTGCTATTTCCTTTTACCGGTGGTGAAGAAGGAACTGAACGAGTATTGGGATGACTACAAGTCCGGTAGGCTGGTTAGAGCGAAGTCATCCTGACCTTGGTCAATAAACCCTTAAAAAAAGCCTGCATTCGCTTGCAGGCACGGGGTCTAATCAGCGAGAATTAAACACTGATTTCATTAATGCCCGCGGGGGTTTGAATACTCTTTCCGGCTGTCACGCAACCCAGGTTCAGGAAGTCCCGATGCCCTCTCGACGTGAACTCGCAAATGCCATCCGTGCCCTTTCAATGGATGCAGTACAACAGGCCAATTCAGGCCATCCCGGCGCGCCCATGGGTATGGCCGATATCGCGGAAGTGCTGTGGAATGATTTTATGAAGCACAACCCGGCCAACCCCGATTGGTGGGACCGTGACCGATTCGTGCTTTCCAATGGCCACGCCTCCATGCTTTTGTATTCGGTCCTGCATTTAACCGGTTACGACCTGCCGATGTCCGAAATACGCAATTTCCGGCAGTTGCATTCAAAGACCCCCGGACACCCCGAGCACGGTGAGACGCCGGGTGTTGAAACCACGACGGGTCCGCTGGGCCAGGGTGTTGCCAACGCAGTCGGCATGGCCCTGGCGGAAAAAGTGCTGGCCAGGCGGTTTAACCGGGAAGGTCACAGCGTCGTGGATCACCATACCTGGGTATTCCTCGGCGATGGTTGCCTGATGGAAGGCATTTCCCATGAAGTGTGTTCTCTGGCAGGGACCCTGGGGCTTGGCAAACTCATCGCGTTTTGGGACAACAACGGAATTTCAATTGACGGCGAGGTCCAGGGCTGGTTCACAGATGACACGGCCACGCGTTTTGAAGCATATGGCTGGCAGGTGATACGCGATGTCAATGGTCATGATCCGGTCGAGATCAAACTGGCGGTGGAAACCGCCCGTGCGGAAGCCGCACGTCCTACCCTGATTTGCTGTAAAACCATGATTGGCTTTGGTTCGCCCAATAAACAGGGCACATCCGCCACCCATGGTTCTCCGCTGGGTGCAGAGGAAGTCGCCGCGACCCGCAAAGCGCTTGGATGGAATTACCCGCCCTTTGAGATACCCGATAATATCTATGCCGGCTGGGACGCAAAACCCCGCGGCGCTGAAGCCGAAGGCGCCTGGGATCGGCTGTTTACCTCCTACCATGAAAAATATCCTGAGCTGGCAGCCGAATTCAGTCGCAGAATGGATGGCGATCTGCCCGATAACTGGCAGGCGAACACGGATCAGTTCATTTCTCACCTTCAGGAAGCCGGGGCAACGGTTGCTACGCGCAAAGCTTCACAAATGGCGCTGGATGCATTCGGTCCCATGTTGCCCGAGTTGATCGGCGGATCCGCCGACCTGGCGCCGTCAAACAATACGATCTGGAAGCAGAGCGTGGATGTCCGCGATAACACCGCCGATGGCAACTATATTCATTTCGGTGTGCGCGAATTCGGTATGACCGCCATTTGCAGCGGTCTGGGTCTTCACGGTGGTTTTATCCCCTACAGTGCGACATTCCTGGTGTTCTCGGATTATGCTCGAAACGCGGTGCGTATGTCCGCGCTGATCCCGGCACATAGCATCCATGTCTATACACACGATTCGATAGGTCTTGGCGAAGATGGTCCAACCCATCAACCGGTCGAACAAATTGCCAGTTTGCGGCTCATACCCAATCTCAGCGTATGGAGACCCTGTGACACGGTTGAATCAGCGGTTGCGTGGAGATGTGCGATCGAAGAAAGCGCCGGTCCCAGCGTATTGATTTTCACCCGCCAGAACCTGCCCCACCAGCAGCGCGATGACGCTCAGGTCGCGGCTATCGGACGCGGTGGTTATGTCCTTCGCGAAGCACCAGGCGCCTGCGATGCCATCATTATCGCAACCGGCTCCGAGGTGGGTCTGGCGATGACTGCAGCCAGGGAACTGGGCGAGCAGAACATCAATGTGCGCGTCGTGTCCATGCCCAATCCCGGCCGATTCATGGCACAGGAACGGGATTACCGCGAATCCGTCCTGCCTTCGGACTGCAAGGCGAGGGTGGCGGTTGAAGCCGGTGTTGGACATTGTTGGTATCCATTTGTAGGTGATGCCGGCCGGATTATCAGCATGGACCGTTTTGGCGCATCTGCACCCGCTTCCCAACTATTTGAATTGTATGGATTTACAGTCAATAACGTCAGCAAGACAGTACAAGAGTTACTGCAAACTGAATAAATATTTATCAGGAGTAATCAGAAATGACAGTTAAAGTTGCAATCAATGGCTATGGTCGTATCGGCCGCAATATCATGCGCGCCCTGTATGAGTCCGGCCGCACCAACGAGATCAGCATCGTGGCCATCAACGATTTGGGTGATGCCAAAAGCAATGCCCACCTGACCCAGTACGACACCGCACATGGCAAGTTTCCAGGCACCGTAAGCGTGGATGGCGGAGACCTGATCGTCAATGGTGACAGGGTTAAAGTTTTCGCCGAAAGGGACCCGTCCAAACTGCCCTGGGCTGAACTGGGTGTTGACGTGGTCATGGAGTGCACGGGTTTATTCCGCAGCAGCAAGACCGCGGGCGCACATATTACTGCCGGCGCGAAAAAGGTCATCATTTCCGCACCTGGCGACGGTGTCGACAACACCATTGTTTACGGTGTGAACCACGACTCACTGCGATCCTCCGACGTGATTATTTCCAATGCGTCCTGCACCACCAATTGCCTGGCGCCGCTGGCCAAGGTGCTGCACGAAAGTGTCGGTATCGAACATGGTCTGATGACCACCATTCACGCCTATACCAACGATCAGGTACTGACGGATGTCTATCACAGCGATCTGCGTCGTGCGCGTTCAGCGACGATGAGCCAGATTCCGACCAAGACCGGTGCCGCCGCGGCCGTTGGAATGGTTCTGCCCGAACTTAACGGTAAGCTGGATGGGTTTTCCATGCGCGTACCGACCATCAACGTGTCGGTGGTCGACCTGTGTTTCACCGCCAGCCGGCCGACGACAGTCGCAGAGGTGAATGCGGCCATCAGGTCAGCCTGCGAAGGCAGCATGAAAGGCATCATGGCCTACAATGAGGCGCCGTTGGTTTCCGTTGATTTTAACCACAATCCGCATTCTTCAATTTTCGATGCAACCCTGACAAAGGTCATGCAAGGCACCCTGGTCAAGGTTCTGAGCTGGTACGACAACGAATGGGGTTTCAGTAACCGTATGCTGGACACAACATTGGTCCTGGTAAACGCCTGACGGAGATGAAACACATGTCATTCCTGCGAATGGATGAACTGGACCTGGCCGGTAAACGCGTGATGATCCGGGAAGATTTCAATGTTCCGCTCAAGGCCGGCAGGGTGACATCGGATGCCCGGCTAAAGGCCGCCTTGCCGACCATTCAGATGGCGCTTGATGGTGGTGCAGCAGTGATCCTGCTGTCCCACCTTGGCAGACCAGTTGAAGGTAAGTACAGCGAAGAGTTTTCGCTGGCACCGGTGGCGTCACATCTTTCGGGCATGCTGCATAAACCGGTCCGGCTGCAGAAAGACTGGCTGGATGGCTTTGATATCAAGCCGGGTGAAGTCGTTTTATGTGAAAACGTACGCTTCAATCCAGGGGAAAAATCCAACGATGAAGCCCTGGCCAAAACCATGGCGTCATTGTGTGATGTTTTTGTCATGGATGCTTTTGGTACGGCCCACCGCGCCCAGGCTTCCACCGAAGGTGTGATCCGGTTTGCACCATCAGCCTGTGCCGGGCCATTGCTCAGCCGTGAACTGTTCGAACTGGACAGGGCAATGACCAACCCGGAGCGTCCCATGCTGGCCATCGTGGGGGGATCTAAGGTTTCCACCAAGGTGACGGTGCTGGATTCACTCATGTCCGTCGTTGATGAATTGATTGTCGGCGGCGGCATTGCCAATACGTTTATCGCAGCCAGCGGCTATGACGTCGGCAAGTCACTCTATGAGCCTGACCTGATCCACGAGGCGCAACGCCTGATCCGCAATGCGCACAAAAAGGGTGGCGAGATTCCGATACCCAAGGACGTGGTTGTGGCCACTTCATTTTCACCGGATGCGAAGGCTTTCGTGCGCCCGGTCAACGAAGTTCAGGCCAATGAAATGATACTCGATATCGGCCCGGTGACCGCGGCAAAATATGCGGCCATGATCCAGAATGCCGGCACGGTTATCTGGAATGGTCCGGTAGGGGTGTTCGAATTCAGGGAGTTTGCCGCCGGCACCCGCGCCATTGCTGATGCGATTGAGATCTCCAGCGCGTTCAGCCTGGCAGGCGGGGGTGATACGCTGGCTGCCATCGACCAGTTTAACGTAGCCGACGGTGTCAGCTATATTTCAACGGGCGGTGGTGCATTCCTGGAGTTCGTGGAAGGCAAGAAACTCCCTGCGGTTGCGGCACTGGAAGCGCGTTACAAAAATTGATCCGGCCTGGAGACCTGTCTCCAGGCTAGCCCGAACATTGCACCAGTATCCCGGCCCTGGCTGGTCCAGGCACACCTCGGCTTGGGTTTCCTTCAAGACGTAGCTATGGCTACGTCTTTCAGTCCAGCCCGGCACCGAGGCGCACCTGTCCGGCGCCATTTTCCAGGATACTGGTGCAATGTTCGGGCTAGCGCCGGCCGAGGTTATGTGAACCGAGTATCGCGCCGAGCCTGACAAAGTAAATTGCGCTTCGATCTTCGCTCCAACCGATACCCAGGTAAATCGGTCCCAGTGGTGATCTATAACCCAAATACACACTGCCGTTTAGCAGACCATCGGAAAATATCGCTTTCCTGTCCTCTGCTGCGTTGCCGTATTCCACGGTCATGCCGACATAACCCGGCAGCGAGACCACTCTTGGCTACCTGGTAGCGATAACCGGCCAGCAGGTATCCATAATTGCTGCCGATCAGGGAGTTGGGCTCATAACCCGACATGTTCAGAAAACCGCCACCGGTATACAGTGCATATATTGGTACATCGTTGTTCAGGCTGGTGTTGTATTGCGCGCCAAAAATCAAATTGTGAAAGCCGAAGGTGTGGGAGCCAAAAATCGTAAATTCGAGCTGGTCAAACGAAATGTCTGCACCCAGGCTCTCGATCGAGTTGGTGTATTTCAATACGGAATAAAGCCCACGTGTCGGAAGGTAGCGGTTATCAAGACGGTCGTACTTGAGTTCAGCGAATAACTCGGCTCCATTAAACGTAAATGGCTTGATTTCAGGGTCGCCAACGGTGACGTCCAGGTTTCCGGCATAGCGGTTGAAACCGGCGGTAAACTTGGCATGCCGCTCGAACTCGCGGCCAAATGCAACAGTACCGCCCCATTCATTTAATTCAATCTCCCCCAAAGCAGCGCCCTCGGAGTCATACAGCAACAAGGGACGTCTTAGCAGGTATGCGCTGGGTTCGAAGCTGTATTTGAGCTTGGCATCCAGTGGTCTGAAATAGTCCAGCAAGATACCCGGCGACTCACCGATCTGGGCCACAGCACGGAATTCCGAACCACGATCATCAAGCGCGGTGTTCAAATATCCTCCCCTCACATTGAAAGCTGTGCCGCGGGGGCCAAAGGAGAGATCGACGCCGGTTTCAATGTATTGAGTTCCGCGTTCATCCGCTTGCACGGTTATTTTAATACCCTGGAGACCATTCTGTTCCACGATGCTGTAGCGGGCCTGGCGGATAAAACCGAGCGCGTAAATCTGGCGCAGGTCCTTGTCCAGTTGGTCCACGTCAAGTGCCTGGCCGGGTTGGACGGTGATCAAATCCAAAATAATCTTGTCAGAAAATCTTGACTGGTTGTCCAGGCTGACAAAGTGAACTTCCGGCACACCGCTTACACAGTTGTCGATTTGTTGACGCCAGGCTTGGTATTCGCTTTCGGATACAGAATATTTCTGCAACTGTTGCTGCACGGCTTCCGTTGCCGCGTAGCCAAGCGGAATGGCCTCATCCAGTTTATCGAAATCGGAAGATGAGATTTTGTCGCCAATATCCGGAGCAATTAATATGTCGTTTTCGCCCATGGATTCAATCTGGCGATTGGTGTTGGAAACGGTCAGTAAACCGCTCATCTGGTAAACGATGGCAATTGCACTATTCAATTCATCTTTGCCAACCAGCTTGGTGCCAACATCAACCGCGATAATGACATCGGCCCCCATGTCCCGCGCGACATCTACCGGCAAATTTCTTACCAGACCGCCATCGACCAGTAACATCTCACCACGTCGGACAGGGTCAAACACGCCGGGTACTGCCATGCTGGCGCGCATTGCAACGGACAGATCACCCTGGTCGATGACCACCATGTCGCCCGTCACGATATCCGTGGCAATGGCGCGGTAAGGGATGGGCAGGTAGTCAAAATTACTTGTATTTACACGTTGCGAAATGACCGACTCGAACATGAAGATGACCTTCTGGCCGGAAACCACACCTTTTGGTAAAAGGCTGCTGTTCTTACCGATACCGAGCTTGGGTCCAAACAAACCAAGATCGTCATCGGCCTTGCGCCGGAAGGGCAAATCTTCCCGTTCCGTCTTGTCTTTGAAAAGGTCATCCCAATCGGCGGACCTCACGACCTGGGTAAGCTCTTCGGAGTTCATGCCGGTGGCAAGGAATCCCCCGACGATCGAACCCATGCTGGTGCCCGCCACGTAATCTACGGGAATACGCATTTCCTCCAGCTTTTTCAACACACCGACATGTGCATAACCACGCGCCCCGCCACCACCGAGGACGAGACCTATTTTGGGTCGATCGGTGAGCTTGTTTCTGGCACATTGATATTCCCCGGCGTACGATGGAGTTGCGCCTACACCCAGGGCGAGGATACAAAATATTGGGCTCAAAAAGAGAATTCGGGAAACTGCTGTCTCTGACATGTATTGTCCTGATCCAATATTGATGGGCGACGTGTCAATACTACACAAAAATCGCCTAATTATGCGTCACTGGTCAAAACCTTGACTTCAATGCGTATTGAACCAATGATATGAACAGTTTTCACACCTTCCAGTCATCAACTTAAGGACAGAGCCATGCAAACCAGTTCAGCGTCTAAATGTTTTTCCAGAGGGGTATTGCTAACCGCAGCAGCCATGCTGATGGCGAGTTGTGCTTCAGGACCTGCCATCGAGACTGATTACGATCATACGATCGATTTCACCCATTATAAAACCTACGCATTTTTTAACCCCATGGGTATTGAAAACCCCAATTATTCCAGTATCTACGGTTCAATTTTCCGTGATGCAATCAGCAAGGAAATGGAGAGCAGGGGTTACAAACAGTCTGATAATCCTGATCTGCTGATCAATGTATCAGGCCGTCTGCAGGATAAAACCAAGGTTACGACCACGTCAGATCCTTACATGGCTGGTGGATATTATGGCTATCGCCGGGGTATGTATGGGGCCTGGGGCGGCTACGGTTATGGAACCACAACGCACGTAAGCAACTACACGGAAGGCACTGTCAACGTGGATATCGTGGACCGGGCGGAGAAGCGTATGGTCTGGGAAGGCGTCGCGGTTGGCCGGGTTCACGAGAACAAGACAAATGATGAAGTACGTGAAAATATCTACGCCGGGATCAAGGAAATGTTTGCCGGTTATCCCTTCCGCGCCGCTCAATAATCCGGCGCTGCAATCGGCCGGCCCTTTTATTTCGGGTCGGCCGATCTGAATGATTTAGTCTTCCATTCAGTCAAAAATATCATTTACCTGAATGCAAAGGGCACTTTCAGTATGAGATACCCGTGTTTTTTAGCATGGATTCGCTAGGGAACACGCTGTAGAATGCTGCATTTTCCGCGCAGGTACTCTCAAGGCGTAACTATGAATCCACTTTTAAAGGTGTTGTCGGCAACCTGGTTTTTTGCCTTGACGTCCCTGCCTGCCATGAGCATGGCTGCGTCTCCGGAAGTCGATTCAGACTCAAAATCGACAAGCACGGCTGCCGCGGAGCCAGGCACACCGAAATCGATCGAGGAAATTGCCCGTGAGTCTGGCAATCCGCTGGCGGCATTCTACAGATTTGACTATGAACTGCAGTACAGGACCTACCAGGGGGATATAGCCGGCGCCGATGAGCAACACAGTTGGTTTAATAATTTTCAGGCTACCATTCCGTTCAGAGAAAAGAATGGCAAGGGTTGGGTTGCGAGATTTGCCCTGCCGTATCTTGCCGATCAGCCTATTTATTGGACCGACAAGGGTCATGCGGAGTGGCGTATGCGCCAGGAAGATCCGAGGGAAGACGGTGATGGATACTGGGCTCCGACCCACGGGCATACCGACGACATGACATTCGACCTGGTGTACGGTGGTGTCAATGATAGCGGCCGCATATTGAGTTATGGGATGTCGGGCGAATTTCCCACCAGTTCAGACACATCCAACGCCAGGCAGCAACTCATCCTGGGGCCAGAGGTAAACATTGGCAAAATGACCCACTGGGGTGTCTATGGCGCCATAATTTCGCATGTCTTCGATGTCGTCGAAAAGAAGGACAAGCACACGCCTAACACGAGCGTGACCACCATCCAGGGGTATCTGAGCTACGGGCTCGGAAACGGCTGGCAATTGATTTCCAACCCCATGATTACTTACGACTGGGAAGGCGACAGCGGCAACAAGCTCGATCTGCCACTCGGCGGTGGAATTGCCAAGACCACCATGATCAGCAAGATGCCCTTGAAGATCGCCGCCGAGCTTCAATATTATATTGCGAGCACCGACCGCTTTGGACCCGACCTGTTGTTTAAGTTCAGCTTGAGTCCTATCATGCCGGGTAAACACACGCGGCATTAGGAACCTGCGCGGCCTGGTCGCAGGCCCACAATCTATGATTACACCTGACAAACTCAAAGGTTTTGCGACCATGGTCATCCTGCTGTGTGCAGTATTATGGTTTGGAATGCTCGGCCAGCGTGATCTGTTTGACCCGGACGAGGGCCGTTACGCAAGTATTCCGGCAGCCATGGTGGACACCGGTGACTGGCTTACCCCCAGGCTGAATGATATCAAGTACTTCGAAAAACCCGTGCTGCAGTACTGGGGCACTGCAGTTTTATTTGAGCTATTTGGCAAAAGCAACACCAGCGCACGTCTGTGGACGGCTTTGCTGGGTTTTGCGGTCGCGCTGTTTTCAATGTTTGTCTCATTCCGTGAGTACGGACCGCGGGCTGCAATTTACACCTTCCTACTCTGTATAAGTTACCTGATGGTCGTGGCTTTTGGCCACTATCTCACGCTGGACATGGCGCTGAGTGCGTTTCTGGCCATGGGTATCGGCTGTCTCGTCATTGCGCAATCCAACTTCAGCAGTGAAAGCCAGACAAGAAACTGGATGTTGATCGGCTGGGCTGCACTTGCGCTGGCCACGCTGACCAAGGGTCTCGTGGCGATTGTTTTGCCGGCCGGGGCGGTGGTGGTGTACAGCCTTTGGCAAAGGGATTGGCGACTGTGGAAACGCTTGCACATTTTCAAAGGTCTGTTGTTGTACCTGCTCATCACCGCACCGTGGTTTATCGCTGTCAGTGCTGCCAATCCTGAATTTGCGCGGTTCTTTTTTATCCATGAACACTTCGAACGTTACACCAGCGAAGTCCACAGTCGCGAAGGACCCATCTGGTATTTCCTGCCCTATTTACTGCTCGGTGTGTGCCCCTGGTTGATAATCAGTATGCGTTCTTTGCTGAAACCTTCTTTCAAGTGGCTACCCGACAAGCCCGGTGAGTTCGACGCGCAACGATTCATGTGGACATTTATCGTGGTGACTTTTTGTTTCTTTTCCATTGGCCAGTCGAAGCTGCCCGGTTACATTCTGCCGATATTGCCGGTCATTGCCATACTCTCAGGCGGGCAGATCGCCACCGGTCAGCGTACAGACACAGACCGCTGGGTGATGCTTTTTTTCGGCGTGTTTTTCCTGGTTGGCGCTTTCTTTATCCAGTATTTGGCAGACGTTCATTACCCTGAGCAGCAGTGGCTATCCTACCGGCCCTGGATCATCGGCAGTGGTCTGTTGTACCTGCTTTCATTTGGCGTGCTGAGTCTGCGAAAATTTGCGCGGTTACCCGCCTTTGCCAGTGCGGCGGTCATGTCGCTGACAGCGGGCCTGTTAATCATCTCGGGGTCCAATTCACTGGCCGAGAGCCGTTCCAGCAAGGTGATCGCCGATGTCATCAAGGCAAACTTGCCTGCCGACGCGCCGGTTTTTTCATTTCAGTACTATCCGGAAGCGGCGGTTTTTTATCTGGGCGGACCTGTCACCATAGTAGAATACGAGGGTGAGATGGCGATGGGGGTCAGGATTGAACCTGAAAAGTTCATCAAGACACAGGATGAATTTTTGCAGAAATGGCAGAATCTTGACCAGGCAGCAGTGGTGGTCAAGCTGAACCGGCTCAAAAATCTCAATGTGGACGCACTGCAAGGACGGGTCGTTTATAAAGGCCCAAAGACAATGGTGATCATTAAATCATGACTGAATCAATAGGCCATAGCATGACCTGGGGAGCCTTCGCGCTGGTGATGACCGGTGTGTTGCTGAATGCCGTCGCCCAGTTGGCCCTCAAGGCCAGCGTCAGCGATACGGGTATCATCAATCTCGATATGCAGTCCATGCTTACCTCGGCCTGGAGCCTGGCCTCCAACCTGTGGCTATGGCTGGGACTCATCTGTTACGCAATCAGCGTCGTGGTGTGGATACTGGCCCTGAGCAGGGTTGATGTATCGATCGCCTACCCGATGTTATCGATTGGTTATATCGTCAATGCGGTCGCGGCCTGGCAATTGTTCGGCGAAGCCATGAGCATGGGTAAAGTCGTTGGCATTGGCATCATTATCGTGGGTGTCTACGTATTGGCCCGCGCATGAACATATTGCCATTTACCCGGCCAACGCTCGGTGAGGAAGAATTCAGTGCGGTTCGGGAAGTCCTGCAATCTGGGTGGATCACCAGCGGACCGCGTGTCGTGGAGTTGGAGCAGAATCTCGCAGCCTATATCGGTGGCGGTGTAGACGTCCGTTTGTTCAGTTCAGCCACGGCTGCCCTGGAAGCGGTATTGATCGCCGCAAAAATCGGGCCCGGCGACGAGGTCATCGTACCCGCCATGAGTTTTGTTGCATCGGCCAACGTCGTGGTTCGAACGGGTGCGACACCGGTTTTCGTGGACGTCGGACTCGAGAGCCGCAATCTTGACGTGAATGCCGTCCTCTCTGCCATTACTGAAAAAACCCGCGCCATCATGCCGGTGCATTTTGCAGGTATGCCGGTGGACATGGCGCCGATTTACGAGTTGGCGGCGCGTGAAAACCTGCTGGTCCTCGAAGATGCTGCGCAGGCGATTGGCACCCGCTACAACGACCGGCAGATTGGTTCCTACGGCAACCCGGTCTCGTTCAGTTTTCATCCAAATAAAAACATGACGACCATCGAGGGCGGCGCGATCGCGTCAGCTGACGCGCAACTTATCAAGCAATTGGAGTCCATCCGCTTTCACGGTATTTCCCGCAACGATAAAGGGGAAATGCAGGTTGAAGCCTGGGGTGGAAAGATGAACCTGCCCGATGTGAACGCGACTATCGGGCTGGCGCAATTGAAAAAACTGGATGGTTTCAATGCCCAGCGGCGTCTGCTTGCCGAACATTATTTCAAGAGGATGCCGCGTCATCCCGCCCTGGTTCTGCCGGCCGATGCGCCCGGGCATAGCTGGCACATGTTCTGCGTTTGTTTGGACTTTGAATCACTCGGCATGAGCCGTGAAGATATTCTCGAGGTGTTTAAAAAGCATGACATCCTGCTTGGAATGCATTACCCGGCGATGCACCTGTTTGGTCTGTATCGGCAATACGGCTATGGACGGGGAGATTTTCCCGTCGCGGAGCAGATTGGAGACCAGACTTTCACGTTGCCGCTTTTCCCTGCGATGTCGGTAGACGATGTGGAACGCGTGGCCTCGGTTTTTCATAATTTGCTGGTATGAACAGCCAACCAGCAGCGGTTGCCAGTGCCGTCGTATTTGCCTATCACGACATCGGCGTACGCTGTTTGGCGGCCCTGCTTGAAACGGGTGTTGAGGTCAGGCTGGTTGTGACGCACCAGGATGACGTGTCAGAACTGGTCTGGTTCGGCAGCGTTGCGGAGATGGCAAAACGCAATGGCATTGCGGTGATAACCCCGGACAATGTCAATGCCGATGCGGTCATAGAGCAGGTTTCCCGGTGTCAACCAGACTTCATTTTTTCCTTTTATTACCGCCAGTTGCTTGGCAGTCCCTTGCTGGGGGTTCCCGCCAGGGGCGCTTTCAATGTCCACGGCTCGCTGTTGCCCAAATACCGCGGTCGCGTGCCCGTAAACTGGGCGATTATTCACGGCGAGAAGGAATCCGGCGTGAGCCTGCACAGGATGGAAATCAAACCGGATGCCGGTGACCTTCTGGCACAACGCGCCGTTCCCATCCTGCGCAATGACACGGCCTTTGATGTCTTTCAGAAACTAAAATGCGCGGCCGAAAACCTGTTGCTGGAAACTGTTCCGGAAATGATCGCCGGGCGCATTGCCGGAAGACCGCTGGACCTGGCAAAGGGTAGTTATTTTTCCGGCAGAAAACCGCAGGACGGAAAAATCGACTGGCGGATGCCGGCGCAGGATATACACAATCTGATTCGTGCCGTGGCGCCACCTTACCCCGGCGCCTTTTTCAACTTCGGGCCGCACCATGTCGAAGTGCTTGGAAGTCATAGCAGGGATGAGAAAGCCCGTTTTGACCAGCCCTGCATCTATTCTGAATCCGGTAATTTCCAGGCGGACTGTGTGGATGGGAAACGATTCATGATTACCCGCCTGGCCGTCGATGGCTCAACCTTGAATCCGTCAATGTTCGAGCAGATTTTTGGCTCACGATTAGTACTTGCCGGAACAAACGAACGATGAAGCGGGTGGCATTAAAAGTAGATGTCGATACCTATCTTGGTACGCTCCACGGTGTGCCGGCGCTGTTGAGCTTGTTTGAACGGTTCAATGTCAAAGCAACTTTTCTATTCAGTGTTGGCCCGGACAATACCGGCAGGGCGATACGCCGGGTGTTCAGAAAAGGCTTCCTGCAAAAAGTCGGACGGACCTCGGTAGTCAGCCACTATGGTTTGCGGACCCTTATGAATGGTGTGCTCAAACCCGGACCGCACATCGGCAAACGGGCCGGGCATATCATGCGGCAGGTTGCTGCAGCGGGTCACGAAGTGGGTATCCATTGTTACGACCATGTGCGATGGCAGGATTCTGTTGCCAGCAAAGACCCCGGTTGGACACAGCTGGAACTGCAAAAGGGGCTTGAAGCGTTCAGGGCCGCCGTACACATGGAACCCCAAACCATCGGCGCCGCGGGTTGGCAGGTCAATCGCTATGTGATCGGCCTGGAGGAACAGATGGGATTCCGATATGCCAGCGACGTACGCGGACGTGAGCCTTTTTTCCCGCTGATGGAAGGCAAAAACTCAAACTGCATCCAACTGCCAACAACATTGCCGACGTTGGATGAAATCATCGGCTCAGATGGTATAGACTCATTCAATTGCTGGGAAACTGTGCTGGAAAAAAGCCGGGAACTACTTCCCTGCGGACACGTCTACACATTGCACGCGGAGCTGGAAGGCATGAAATTGATGCCGGTGATGGAAAAACTGCTCGAGCAGTGGAAAACATCCGGCTTCGAATTGGTCACGCTCCAGCAACTCCACGCTTCGCTGGATCAATCCAGGCTGCCGAAACGTGAAATAATGTGGGGTGAGGTCGATGGAAGATCCGGTTTGCTCGCAGTCGAGGCCGGTTGAATTACCATCGGCACGACCGAGCCAAAGGGAGCTCACGTGAACACTGACATCAAAAATAGCACGCAAACCCGATCGGTCGATATTTCCATTTTGATACCCGTGTACAACGAACAGGACGTTCTTGGCCTGTTGTTTGAGCGCTTGTACCCCGTACTGGACGCGTTGGGTCGCCCGTACGAAGTCCTGTTTGTCAACGATGGCAGCAAGGACAATTCCGCCGCGCTGCTTGCGCAACAGTTTGAACGGCGGCCCGATGTCACGCGCGTGGTTTCCCTGAGTTCAAACGCCGGTCAGCACGCTGCCCTGATTGCCGGCTTTGAGAGGGCCTTTGGCGAGTGGATCATTACTCTGGATGCGGATTTACAAAATCCACCCGAGGAAATTCCCAAGCTCGTAGCGGAGTTGGACAAGGGATTTGATTACGTCGGCTCCATCAGGGCCTCACGACATGACAAGGCTTGGCGGCATATCGCTTCCCGCCTGATGAATTCTTTACGTGAAAAGATCACCAATATCCGCATGACCGACCAGGGTTGCATGCTGCGGGCATATAGCAGGGACATCGCGCGGGAAGTCGCAGTGTCCAATGAATCCCGCACGTTTATCCCTGCGCTGGCCTATCTGTATGCCGCCAGGCCCACGGAAATAACGGTGGCGCATGAAGAAAGGGCGGCAGGACAATCAAAGTATTCGCTGTTTAAGCTAATCCAGCTCAATTTCGACCTGGTCACCAGTTTTTCATCCGTGCCACTGCAATTGATCTCTTTTACCGGCATCATCGTTTCGATCCTTTCGCTCTTATTCGTCTGTTATCTCGCCTGGCGCCGTTTGTTTTACGGGCCGGAAGTCGAGGGTGTTTTCACCTTGTTCGGTATAGCCATTTTCCTGATGGGCCTGCTGCTTTTTTCGGTAGGCATGCTGGGTGAATACATTGGCCGGATCAATGGCCTGGTGCGCAGGAGAAAGCGTTTTCGCGTCGCGAGTGTGCTGGAGGCCGGTGAGGGTGTAAAATCGCATTCCGATGGTATAAAACCGTCCATCAAGCCGGAATAGGGAGCATCACGCCCCGCCGGTGTCGTCTTTACAAATATCAGGAATACCATGAAAATTTTGATCCTTGGCGTAAACGGCTTCATCGGCCATCACCTGTCCAACAGGCTCCTGTCCAGCACGGATTGGGAAATCTATGGAATGGATATGCGTTCCGACCGTCTGGCAGATGAAATGAATCACGAAAGGTTTAACTTTTTCGAAGGCGATATCACCATCAATCGTGAGTGGATCGAGTACCACATCAAGAAATGTGATGTCATCCTGCCGTTGGTGGCCATCGCCACACCTGCAACCTACGTGACCAATCCACTGGGCGTCTTTGAACTCGATTTTGAAGCCAACCTGGCCATCGTGCGTGCCTGTGTGAAATACCGGAAACGCGTGGTTTTCCCGTCTACTTCCGAGGTCTACGCAATGTGTGAGGATGAAGCCTTTCATCCCTACGAATCCAACCTGGTGCTCGGACCGATTGCCAAACCGCGCTGGATTTATTCCTGCGCCAAACAGTTGATGGACCGGGTGATTGCGGCCTATGGCCAACAGGAGGGTCTGAAATACACCTTGTTCCGGCCCTTCAACTGGATCGGCAGCGGTCTGGACAGCCTGCATACCCAGAAGGAAGGCAGTTCGAGGGTGGTGACACAATTTCTCGGCCACATTGCACGCGGGGAAGACATCAAGCTGGTGGATGGCGGTCTGCAGCGGCGCAGTTTTACCGATGTGGAAGATGGAATTTCGGCGCTGGTAAAGATCATCGAAAACAGCAACGGCATCGCTGACGGCAAAATTTACAACATCGGAAATCCGAAAAATGATCTGTCCATCAAGGAACTGGCAAACCTGATGCTGGAGATGTCGTTCAGTTACCCGGAATATGAATCACAGGCCCACCATGTCAACATCGTCGAGGTGACCTCGGCCGACTACTATGGCAAGGGCTACCAGGATATCAAGAGCCGCGTGCCCTATATTGAAAATACCTGCGAGGAGTTGGACTGGGCACCGGAAATTGATGTGAAAATTGCACTGGGCAAAATCATGGACACCTATCGCCACGAGGTCGCCGCTGCCCGCGCCCTGCTTGACCAGAATTAACAACCTGGCCGGACCGCGCCATCCAGCAAACTCATGAATAATCTGTTTACTTTAATTCCAGGTGAAAAAGCTGACGAGGTTTTCGAGCAGATTCTCAACTCCGGGCCGGTCAGGATAGAACGCATCATCTCGAGAGGCCATGCCTCTCCCGCGAGTGGCTGGTATGACGAGGCCGAGGACGAGTGGGTGCTCGTTTTACAGGGATCGGGAAGAATCCTTTTTGAGGACGGTCCGGAATTTCTGCTCTGCCCGGGTGACTACCTGGACATATCCGCGCACCAAAAACACAAGGTTACCTGGACCGACCCGTCCGGGCCGACGATCTGGCTGGCAGTATTTTATCGACGATAAAGTTTGACCATAGGCGTATGATTTGCTGCACGCCGCAGTTTAGTGGGGCCGTAGCTCAGCTGGGAGAGCGTCGCGTTCGCAATGCGAAGGTCAGGGGTTCGATCCCCCTCGGCTCCACCATTAATGGTATTTAGGCTCGCCTTACTGGCCGGCGCGAAACGGGTAACCCTCAAACATTTCCGCGACACCGTCCATGATGCTCTGACGCAGTTCGGGGTTCTTCTGCTTCTCATGGACCCGGCCGATGGCGACACCTTCCCACAGCATCCGTTTCAGTTTCGGATCAACCATGTCGATGTTAACAGTGCCCTCGGTGTACTGACTGACGTGGGTAGTGGTTCCGTAGCCGTATCCGCCCCATGGCGAATACAGGCCGCCGCGGTAGCCATAGTAGCCGCCGTACATCATCGGGTCTGTTGTCGTTGTCACCTGGGTTTTATCCTGCAAGCGCGCCGACACATTGAATATCAGGTCGGGGTGATCGGATTTGACATATCCCCGTGCCAGCATTTGTGCATCGATGGCATCTCGAAACATTTGCCCCAGGAGACTAGAGTAATTCGGGTTTTCAATACCCATCGGACTAAAGTAGCCATAGGTCCTGTACTGGCTGAAATCCATGCTGCGGTCATAGTCCGACTGAATGCTCGGCCCGGAAGCACAGGCCGTCATCAACGCCAGTGTCATTACCACCAGGCTTATCCTGGACAATTTACGCATCTTCTCCCCTCTTTGAGGCATGGCACCCGTGACTTACTTCAGTTTCACCTGTAGCTTTTTCTTGTCTGCCATCAGTCCATTAATTTGCTTGTTTGCATTATCAAAACTGCTTTTCATTTTTGAATAGTCACTCCACTTGCTGACTGAACTCGCCCGATAGAGCATTTCCTGATCGTCAAAATCGACTACCATTCTCACATAAATTGATTTGTATTCTTTCAGATAGGCCTCGATCTGTTTTTTGTCGGCGTTGGTGAGATCGACGGTTTTGGTGTCCGAGAGTTTCCCGCTGATTTTGGATTTGATCTGCTTGACGTTGCCCAGGTTATAGGTCGCGCCGTTGTAGACAACCGTCTTGTCGTTGTTGTAGACCTTGGCGCTGGCCACGCATCCGGCGAGCAGAACAACCGACAAAACTAAAGTTGAGAAAACAAGTGTGCGGCCCAAGCGGCGCAGTACCTGTGAAGAGTTTGCAGCTTTTGACATTTTGATCTCCTGGTTACAAAAAATTGTTGTATTCAAGTGTTCGCCTTTGAACATATTGGATCGGGCAAACCCTGTGGTACCTAGATAAATAGCCTGACCGTTGTCCGCGTGGTATCAACCTGAACAAGCAGCTTCGGGCCGGGTCTATCACTTGATTCCGGTTTTTTCGAAGTTGATAAATGATACCAGTATTTTGCCTGTTGTATGAAGCGCACCGAAGGCCCGAATCAGCTGGATGAAGGCGAGTTGAATAGCAGGCGCGTGTTAACGTGCTTTAGACGATACAGGCAGGGGCTAAGGCTGTGCATGTCGATAGTTCCGGATGTGCTTGTTCAGACGCGCAGCTTCAATTCCGCCCATCTAATTTTGAGTGATTATCATTACAATTAAACCAACCACATCAAGTAGCATATAATTGCGTACTTTTGAACTGACCAGCGAGCAAATACATGCAGATTCGTCGTACCAAGATTATCGCCACCTTAGGTCCTGCCACCGACTCCCACGAAGTTTTGCGCGCGGTCATCTCAGCAGGCGCGGACATTTTGCGTATCAATCTCTCACATGGCACGCACCAGGAACAGGCAGCCAGGGCCGCGCAGGTCAGGGAAATAGCCGCTGAACTGAACAAGGAGGTTGCGATTCTTGCGGACCTGCGTGGGCCGAAGATTCGTATCGAGAGATTTTTGAACGGCTCGGTCACGCTGAAAAACGGCGATATTTTCACCCTGGATGCTTCGGACGAACCCGCTCCCGGCACCCAGTCGAGGATCGGTGTTACCTATAAAGGGCTGGCCGGTGACGTTTCCACAGGCGACCTCCTGTTGCTTGATGATGGTCTGCTGACCATGCGTGTGCTTGAAGTCAAAGCAAAAGATATTATCTGCAAGGTCGAAACCGGTGGTGTACTGGGAGACCGCAAGGGTATCAACGTGCAGGGCGGCGGGCTTTCATTGCCCGGCATCGCACAACACGACATCGAGGACATACCCCGGGCAGCAGCCATGGGCGCCGATTACCTGGCGGTTTCTTTCCCGCGCAACGCGGACGATATGCACGAGGCACGCCGTCGTTTGCGCGATGCGGGAAGTGACGCCAGGCTGGTAGCAAAAATTGAACGCACCGAAGCAATCACAAACCTGGAAGAAATCATCACCGCTTCTGATGCGGTACTGATCGCCCGCGGCGATCTGGGCGTGGAAATTGGTGACGCGGAATTGCCGGGTCTGCAAAAGCGAATTACACGCAAATCACTCGAACAGAACCGACTGGTTATCACCGCCACGCAAATGATGCAGTCCATGGTTGAAAGCCCCATACCCACACGAGCCGAAGTACTCGATGTCGCCAATTCGGTTTTCGATGGTACCGATGCAGTGATGTTATCGGCGGAAACTGCCGTCGGTCGCCATCCCCAGACGGTGGTTGAAGCCATGAACCGGATTTGCCTGGGTGCCGAAAGACACGATGATACCCAGCCAAACAGGGATTATCTGAACGTTCAGTTCGAGCGTATCGACCAGGCCATCGCGATGGCGGCGATGTACATGGCAACCAATGTATCGGTCCAGGCGATACTCGCATTGACGGAGTCCGGATCCACCGCGCAATGGTTGTCACGTGTGCGCTCCCGTGTGCCGATCTTCGCCCTGTCGCCCGTTCGTGACAGCCTGCGGCGCATGGCCCTGTATCGCGGTGTCTATCCGGTCGCGCACAATATCCCCAGCTCGGATGTTGAAGTTACCTTGACCGATGGTGTGCGCTTGCTGCTGCAGCAGGGTCACATCAAGGTGGGAGACCGGATTATCCTGACGATGGGCCAGCATACACACAACGAGGGCGGTACCAATTCGCTGCGACTGGTACAGGTTGCAGAGGACGGTTACTTCATTAACAGCCCCTCATTGCAATCCCAATAAACGTAAACTGGTGGTTGAAATTTTCCTGGGAATGGTTTTGCGTGATTACAGTCAGTAGAATGTGCGCTTCCCGGGAAATACTGCCCAAACAGGAGCGAATATCCGCATCCGGCCGTTACGACTCTTCATTTGGACAGCATTGGCTATTAACTCAAGGTATGGACCGGCCCCGGTTTCAGTCCGGAAAGCAGCGTCTATACTCAAAAGAAGAAATACATGAACGACAAAATGAAACAGAATGCACTTGATTATCACCGTTACCCGACACCCGGTAAGATCAGGATCACACCCACAAAGGCGCTGACCACTCAGGCCGATCTTGGCCTGGCGTATTCGCCGGGTGTCGCCTACCCGTGCCAGCTTATTGAAGAAAACCCGGCCGAGGTCAGCAACATGACCGCACGCGGCAACCTGGTGGCAGTGATCACAAACGGCACGGCTGTCCTGGGCCTCGGTGATATCGGCCCGCTGGCCGCCAAGCCGGTCATGGAAGGCAAAGGTGTGCTTTTCAAGAAATTTGCCGACATCGATGTTTTTGATATCGAGATCAATGAGAAGGACACCGATCGCCTGGTCGACATCATCGCCTCACTGGAACCGACGTTTGGCGGCATCAACCTGGAAGACATCAAGGCGCCGGAATGTTTTGAAGTGGAAGCCAGGCTCAAGGAACGCCTTTCAATCCCGGTCTTTCACGATGACCAGCACGGCACGGCGATCATCACCGCTGCCGCCACCATCAACGCCCTGTTGATCGTTGGCAAAAAAATCGAAGAGGTGAAACTTGTGGCCTCGGGTGCCGGTGCGGCGGGCATGGCATGTCTCGACCTGTTGGTAAATCTTGGCCTGAACAAAGAAAACGTGTTGGTGATCGATCGCAGTGGCGTGATTTACAAGGGTCGTGAGAATCTCTCGGGAAGAAAGCTGGATTACGCCCGCGACACGGATAAGCGAACGCTGGCCGAGGCCATGCACGGGGCGGATATATTCCTCGGGGTTTCCACCGCCGGTGTACTCACGGGCGAGATGGTTAAAACGATGGCAGATCAGCCCATCATCTTGGCGCTGGCCAACCCGACGCCGGAAATCATGCCTGAAATCGCCATTGCCGCCCGCCCGGACGCCATTATCGCGACCGGACGTTCGGACTACCCCAACCAGGTCAATAATGTATTGTGCTTTCCTTACATATTCCGTGGTGCGCTGGATGTCGGCGCCACCACCGTCAATGCTGAAATGCAGATGGCCTGTGTGCTGGCGCTTGCAGAGCTGACCCGTCTCGAGGCCAGTGATGTCAGCACCGCGGCTTACGGCGGCAAGCCCCTGAGTTTCGGTCGTGAGTACCTGATTCCGAAACCATTCGACCCGCGTTTGCTCGTTCATCTCGCGCCGGCAACAGCCAAGGCTGCCATGGACAGTGGCGTGGCAACCCGGCCGATCGAGGACCTGAATGCGTACCGGGAAAAGCTGGAGCAGTTCCTGTGGCGCACCGGCCTGATCATGAAACCGCTATTTGAGGCCGCTAAAATCGACCCCAAACGGGTTGCTTTTGCAGAAGGTGAAGAGGAGGTCGTATTACGCGCCGTGCAGTCCGTGGTTGATGAAGGTATTGCGAGACCCATACTCATCGGCCGCCCGGCGGTGGTGGAAGACCGTATCAGGAAGCTCGGTTTGAGATTGGTGGTGGATAGGGATTTCGATCTCATCAACCCTGAATCCGATCCACGTTTCTGGGATTATTGGACCACTTTCCACGCGCTGATGGAACGCAAGGGTGTTTCACCAAGTGCGGCCAAGGACATCCTGCGCACACGTACCACGGTGATCGCAGCGATCGCGGTGTATCGCGGCGATGCGGACGCGATGATCACGGGTGTGGTTGGCAGATATGACTCCAAGCTCGCATTCCTGAGGGATGTGCTGGGTCCGAGACATGGCCGCAAAACGGCTGCCGCGTTGAGCCTGTTGAGCACGGACAAGGGTGTCTACTTTATATGCGATACCTATGTAAACCCTGACCCGAGCGCCGAAGAGATCGCTGAAATTACGCTGCTGGCCGCGGAAAGGGTGCGTATGTTCGGTGTTGAGCCACGTGTTGCCCTGTTGTCGCATTCATCTTTCGGTAGCCATGCCGATGCAAGTTCATGCAAAATGAGACTGGCTACCGAGTTGATATCAAAGGCGGCACCCGACCTCGAGGTCGAAGGTGAAATGTCGGCGGACATGGCGCTTTCCAACAGTTACCGGAACCAGGAATTTCCAAATTCAAGACTGCGTCATCCGGCTAATCTGCTGGTCATGCCGAATCTTGATTCGGCCCATATCACCTTCAATTTTGCACGACTGGTCAGTGATGGCGTGACAATTGGGCCGATATTAATGGGCCTGGATTACCCGGCGCATATTCTGACACCGGCAGCATCCGTGCGGCGTGTGGTCAACATGACAGCCTTTTCCGTGGTGGAAGCACAAATACGTGAGCGAAAAAGCACAAAAAGTAACGAGGCATAGTGAATGAATAGCAAGACGACTTTGCAAACACAGGATTCCGATCCTTTAGAATCAAGTGAATGGCTGGAGTCCATGCAAGCGGTTATCGAGCGCGAAGGACCCGAGCGTGCTCACTACCTGTTGGAACGGTTGGTCGATTTTACCCGTCGCTCGGGTGGTCATCTTCCGTATGACGCGACCACTGCCTATGTCAATACGATTCCACCCAACCAGAGCGCCAAGTTGCCCGGAGATTATGAAGTCGAACGGCGTATCCGTGCGCTGACCCGCTGGAACGCGCTGGCCATGGTTCTGCGTGCCGGAAAGCGGGGCGGTGAACTCGGTGGACATATTGCCAGTTACGCCTCTGCAGCGTCCTTGTACGATGTCGGATTCAATCATTTCTTTCGCGGTCCCGATCACGAAACCGGCGGCGACCTGGTCTATTTACAGGGTCATTCATCACCGGGAATTTATGCACGGGCTTTTCTGGAAGGACGGCTCAGCGAAGAGCAGATGGACCATTTCCGCCAGGAAGTCGGTGGCAACGGCCTGAGTTCTTACCCCCACCCCTGGTTGATGCCGGAATTCTGGCAATTGCCAACGGTGTCGATGGGTCTTGGCCCGATCATGGCGATCTACCAGGCACGTTTTCTGAAATACCTGCACAACCGCGGTATCGCCGATACATCGCAACGCAAGGTGTGGTGTTATCTCGGTGACGGTGAAACCGATGAGCCGGAATCACTCGGTTCCATATCGCTGGCGGGCCGCGAGGGTCTGGACAACCTGGTTTTTGTCGTCAATTGCAACCTGCAGCGTCTGGACGGACCGGTGCGTGGTAACGGCAAGATCATCCAGGAACTGGAAGGTGTCTTCCGTGGCGCCGGCTGGAATGTGATCAAGCTCATCTGGGGCTCAAAATGGGATGCCCTGCTGGCCAAAGACAAGGATGGCCTGTTACGCAAACGCATGGATGAAGTGGTGGATGGTGAATACCAGAACTACAAGGCCAAGGGCGGCGCCTTCACACGCGAACACTTTTTCGGTGTGGTACCGGAACTGCGGGAAATGGTCTCCAATATGACCGATGACGATATCTGGCGTCTCAATCGCGGTGGTCATGACTCGCACAAGATTTACGCGGCCTACCATGCGGCCACCCGGCATACCGGCCAGCCCTCGGTGATCCTGGCCAAAACGGTCAAGGGCTATGGCATGGGTGAGTCGGGTGAGGCATTGAATATTTCCCACCAGCAAAAGAAGATGGACGAGGCCTCGATACGTGCGTTTCGTGATCGTTTCAAAGTGCCGGTATTCGATGTCGATATTGCTGAAATGCCGTATTACCATCCGGGTGAAGACAGCGTTGAAATCATGTATATGAAGGAACGCCGTAAGGAACTGGGTGGTTTCCTGCCGCAGCGCCGGGTCAAATCAACGTCACTCAAGGTACCCGAACTGGATGCCTTCGAGACCCTGCTCAAGGACACGGGTGAGCGTGAAATCAGCACCACGATGACCTATGTCCGGGCCCTGGCCATCATGTTCAGGGACAAGAATATCGCCAAGCAGATCGTGCCCATCGTGGCGGATGAGGCGCGCACTTTTGGCATGGAAGGCATGTTCCGCCAGCTGGGTATCTACTCATCAAAGGGCCAGCTGTATACACCCGTGGATTCTGACCAGTTGATGTTCTACAAGGAAGACACCCGCGGCCAGATTTTACAGGAAGGTATTTCCGAGGCCGGCGCGATGTCATCGTGGATCGCCGCGGCCACCAGTTATTCGAATAACGATGTTCCGATGATCCCGTTTTTCATTTTTTATTCGATGTTCGGTTTTCAGCGTATCGGCGACCTTGCCTGGGCCGCCGGCGACATGCGTGCCCGCGGCTTCCTGCTTGGCGGCACTTCCGGTCGCACCACGCTCAACGGCGAGGGTCTGCAGCACGAAGACGGCAACAGCCACGTCATATCCGCGATGGTGCCCAACTGCATTTCCTACGATCCGACCTTCGGCTATGAACTGGCAGTGATCTTGCAGGACGGTTTGCGGCGCATGTACCAGGAACAGGAGGACGTTTACTACTACATCACCGTGATGAATGAAAATTACACGCATCCGGGTATGCCAGCGGGTGCTGAAGAAGGTATTCGCAAAGGTCTGTACCTGTTTCAGGCGCGGCCGCTCCGGCAAGCACAAGGTGCAGTTGATGGGTTCCGGGGCGATCCTGCGCGAGGCAATTACAGCGGCGGATATTCTCGAGCGGGATTATTCGGTCAGCGCGACGGTCTGGAGTGCCACCAGCTTTACCGAATTGCAACGGGATGGTCTGGATGCTGCACGTCACAACCGCCTGAACCCGGAAGCGGAACAGCGTGTCCCGTGGGTGGCGCAATGTCTCGAAGGTTACGACGGACCCGTGGTTGCAGCAACGGATTACGTGCGGAACTATGCCGAACAGATACGGCCATACCTGCCGCACGCGGATTACACCGTGCTTGGAACCGATGGTTTCGGACGTTCGGATACGCGCAAGAATCTGCGCGGTTTCTTCGAGGTCGATAGCAAAAACATCGTCTATGCGACGCTGCATGCCTTGTACAAAAAGGGTAGTTTGAGCGTTGATGAATTGGTCAAGGCCCGCAAGAAACTGGGTCTTGATCCCGACAAGCCAAATCCAATGAAAGTGTAGTGTGATGAAGAAAACATATAAAAACCGGATTGGTGGCTGAAAGTGACTAAGCAGATTGAAATTAAAGTTCCGGATTTAGGTGATTTCTCCGACATACCCGTGATCGAGGTACTGGTCGCGGTCGGCGACACGGTCGAAGCCGAACAATCGTTGCTGACGCTGGAAAGCGACAAGGCGATGATGGAGGTGCCGGCGCCCGTTGCCGGTGTGATCCGTGAATTGCGTGTCGCGGTTGACGACAAGGTTTCCGAAGGTCAGGTCGTGGCCCTGATCGAAGCGGAAGAGGCTGCCGAGTCCGCGCCAAGCGAGGCAGAAACCCCGCCGGAAGATGCCGGGGATCAAGCACCGTCTGCAACCGAACCGCAACAGGCCAGTGCTCCACCACGCCCGGCGCGGGGAGCCGCAGCCAAACCGCCCTCCGCGGGTAGCAGGCAGTCACCGCCGGTGCCGATGGATGCCAATGCAACCTTGCCGGCCAACATACCCTATGCCAGCCCGGCCATCCGTCGCTTTGCACGTGAACTGGGCGTGGACCTGATGCGGATTACCGGCAGCAGCCGTGGTGGACGCATCGTCCGTGACGACGTCACCGCGTTTGTTAAAACCATCATGACGGGTGCGGCGACACCTGGCTCCGGCGGCCTGGGATTTGATCTGCCGCCGCCGCCAAAGGTCAATTTCAGCCGCTTTGGCGATATTGAACTGCAGCCCCTCAAGAAGATTCAAAAAGTCTCCGGTGCGTACCTGCACCGCAACTGGGTCAGCATTCCGCACGTTACACAGAATGATCTTGCCGATATCACCGAAATGGAGGTTTTCCGCAAGAACAAGGCCGAGGAGAAGGGCATCAAGTTGACGCCGCTGGTGTTCCTGATCAAGGCGAGCGTGGCGGCGCTCAAGGAATTTCCGTCTTTCAATTCCTCCCTCGATGCCACGCATGAGAACCTGGTACTGAAGAAGTATTTTCATATTGGCATCGCAGTGGATACGCCCGACGGACTGGTGGTACCGGTGATACGTGATTGTGATCAGAAAGACATCTTCCAACTGGCCGAAGAACTCAGTGAATTGAGCCAGAGGGCCCGCGACGGAAAACTCAAACCGGTCGAGATGCAGGGTGGGTGTTTCTCCATTTCCAGCCTGGGAGGTATTGGCGGAACCTCGTTTACGCCCATCATCAATGCGCCTGAAGTGGCGATACTGGGTGTTTCCCGCTCCAGTATGCAAGCGCAGTGGGATGGTGAGGCTTTTCAGCCGAGGATGATGCTGCCCCTGTGTTTGTCCTATGACCACCGGGTCATCGATGGCGCCAATGGTGCGCGCTTCACACGTTATCTTGCATCTCGCCTGGAAGATTTCGAGAACATGGATTTGTAATTGGCAGGTCCTGGTGTCTGAATACGGCAGCAATCCGGATTCGCGACTTGGCAGGCGAATGCTGTGGATCGCCGCGATCGGTTTGCTGGGCGCCTTTTACATGTTGTTTTCGATGCTGGAAAAAAAGGGCGGCAGCACGGTCACTACGACCGACCAGAATGGCGCCGCCATGGTGGTGATCGAACAGGACCGCAACGGCCATTACGAGGCGCAGGGTACGATCAACGGCCGACAGGTTACGTTCCTGGTCGATACCGGTGCAACCGATGTTGCAGTACCTGAATCGTTGGCCCGATCCCTGGGTCTCGATTTTGGACCGAGGGTATCGGTTATGACTGCCGCAGGCCCGACGGGCGCCTGGGTGACCCGGCTGGACGAGGTAACGGTGGGTGGAATACGCCGCGAAAATGTTCGCGCGACCATCACCGGCGGAAACTTTAACGGAATACTGCTTGGAATGAGTTTTCTTAGGCATTACAGCCTGCAACAACAGGATGGCAAGCTGGTGATCAGGGAAACCGTTGATGGCGATCAAAAGAGTAACGATCAATGAGCAAGACAATTAAAATCAGCGTGCCCGATATCGGCGATTTTATCGATGTACCGGTGGTCGAGGTACTCGTAAAAGCCGGCGATCACGTCGATGCGGAACAATCACTGGTCACGTTGGAAAGCGACAAGGCCATCATGGAAATACCGGCGCCGGTCGCGGGTGTCATCAGTACGGTCGATGTAGTCGAAGGCGACTTTGTTTCGGAAGGCTGGCTGGTAGCAACACTGGAAGCGGATGAGGCGTCCGAAAGCGCTGCGGCCCCTGCACCGGCGGCAGCCGAGAAGCCGGAGACGGCATCGGTTGAGCAGGAGTCCCCTGAAGAATCTCCGCAAGCTGAAGCTGGCACAGAAGAAGAAACCACCCCGGCGGTTGACCATGACTTTGACGTACTGGTGTTGGGCGCTGGCCCGGGCGGGTACACGGCCGCCTTCCGCGCCGCCGATCTTGATCTGAAGGTCGCCCTCATCGAGCGCTATCCCGCACTGGGCGGGGTGTGTCTGAACGTGGGATGTATTCCTTCCAAGGCCCTGTTGCACGCAGCCGCTGTTATCGATGAAGCTGCCGCGATGGCAGACCACGGTGTGGTATTTGCTCAACCGGTCATCGACATGGACAAGTTGCGCGGGTTTAAAGAAAAAGTGGTCGGACAGCTGACCGGTGGCCTGGCGGCCATGGCGAAACAGCGCAAGGTTACGGTTATCCAGGGTAGCGGGCGTTTCAGCGGCGCCCATGAGATCACCGTCGAGACAGAAGACGGCAGCCGGCAGGTCAGTTTTGCAAAGGCGATCATCGCGGCGGGTTCACAGGCATTCAAGTTACCCGGACTGCCGTGGGATGATCCGCGTGTCATGGATTCCACCGACGCGCTGGAGCTAAAGGATGTCCCGAAGCGTTTACTGGTCATAGGCGGCGGTATTATCGGACTGGAAATGGCCGGTGTTTACCAGGGTCTCGGCAGCGAGGTCACCGTGGTCGAATTGACCGACCAGTTAATGCCCGGCGCCGATAAAGACCTGATCAGGCCATTGCAGAAAAGGATTACCGACCGCTACGCCGGCATTTTTGTCAGTACAAAGGTGACGGCGATCAAACCGGCGGACGATGGTCTGCACGCATCCTTTGAAGGTGCAAAAATACCGGACAACACGGTTTTTGACCGGGTGCTGGTTTCCACAGGTCGTATCCCGAATGGAAAACTCATCGGTGCCGAAGACGCGGGCGTTGAAATCACCGATCGCGGCTTCATACCGGTGGACCGGCAAATGCGCACCAACGTGGCGCATATTTTCGCCATTGGCGATATCGTCGGCCAGCCGATGCTGGCACACAAGGCCACGCATGAAGCCAAGGTGGCGGCAGAAGTCTGCGCCGGTATGAAAACCGCGTTCGAGGCGCGGGTAATCCCGTCCGTGGCCTACACCGATCCCGAAATTGCATGGGCCGGTCTGACCGAAACAGAAGCGAAGGACCAGGGTGTCGATTATAAAGTGGGCAAATTCCCTTGGGCAGCCAGCGGCAGGGCCATAGGTATCGGCCGTACCGAGGGATTCACCAAGTTATTGTTCGACCCGGATACACACAGGGTCATTGGCGCCGGGATCGTCGGTCCGCATGCCGGCGACCTGATTGCCGAATGTGTGCTGGCCATTGAAATGGGCGCCGAAGCGGGAGATATCGGTCTGTCGATCCACCCGCACCCGACACTTTCTGAAACCGTTGCGATGGCGGCCGAGGTATTTGAAGGTACGATTACCGACCTTTACATTCCGAAACGAAAATAGGAAATTGCTCCACCCTCATCGCATTGCTACGGGCAATGCCGGTTCTGTTTTAATTTTGCATTTTGGCTATACTGCAGTTCAAGTTTTTCAACCAATAAAAGGAATTTTATATGTCGCGTATTTTCGTAACCATCTTGTTGTCTGCGCTCTCAATCGCCAGTGTGGCCGCCGCGGATTCCGATCCGATCCTCGCACGCCAGGACCTGATGGAGGGTAACAAAGATGCCGCCAAGGTCATCGGTGGCATGCTCAAGGAAGAACAGCCGTTTGACGCTGACGCAGCGATGGCAGCGCTCGAGACCTGGAAAAAGTCCGCGACCCTGGCAGGCGACCTGTTTCCCGAAGGATCTGACAGTGGTCATGATACCGAAGCGAAAGCAACGATCTGGACAGACCGTGACGGTTTCGATGCCGACATGGAGGATTTCAATATCCAGGTAGATGCTGCAATCGCGGCCAAGCCCGAGAGTCTCGAAGCTTTGAAAGCGGTGGCCGGCCCGGTGTTTAAAGCCTGCAAGTCCTGTCACGAGGAATATCGCGTCGAAAAAGACTGATCCGGGAACGGGATAGCAAGTTTTGAAAAGGCTGACGATCGCCTTTGTCGGGCTTGTCCTGGCGGTGATTTTGTTGTTCCTGGTCACCCGGCCCGCCGGCTTGCCGGCGGGGACCTTGCCGGCGCACGCTGTTGATGTAGCAAATGGAGAGCGGATGTTCCACGTCGGCGGCTGTGTCTCCTGTCATAGCTCTGTTTCAAATGAATCAGACCCGCCGGTTCTGGGTGGCGGTCTCGCACTGAAAACACCGTTCGGCACTTTCAAGGTGCCCAATATCTCACCGCATCCCGAACAGGGAATCGGCCGCTGGACCATGCTGGATTTTGTCAATGCCATGCACCTGGGCGTATCGCCCGGCGGTCAGCATCTCTACCCTGCATTTCCTTATCCTTCTTATATCCATATGCGTTTTGAGGACCTGATGGATCTCAAGTCCTATCTCGATACGCTGCCACAGGCCGCGAATCCGAATGGGCAAAACGAATTGAAATTTCCATTCAACATACGTGCAGGCATAGGTCTGTGGAAGTTGTTCAACCTCGATTCGGCCGTGGTGGTTGCAGTGCCACCCGACAACGACACGTTAATGCGTGGTCGTTACCTGGTTGAAGGTCCGGGACATTGCGGCGAATGCCATACGCCGCGCAACTGGATGGGTGGGCTGGATAGAAGCCGTTGGCTTGCCGGTGCGCCCAATCCGGATGGTGAGGGCAAGGTTCCCAACATCACACCGGACAAAAACGGCCTGGCAGACTGGTCGCAGAGCGATATCGAATACTACCTGGAGTCGGGATTTACCCCGGACTTTGACACGGTGGGCGGTTCAATGGTCGAGGTGCAGGCGAACATTGCGCGTTTGCCCGCAGAGGACCGCGCGGCCATTGCCGCGTATCTCAAGGCCATACCGGCGCTGCATTAAGTTCTTACGAACCGGAATACAAACCTGTCGGTTTTCCCGCGTATCGACGGGTCGAATACGGCAAGCGTATGATCATCTTCGCTGTTGCGTAAAAACCCGGCCTCGGCGTCAAGCCTGAAGCACGAATTGGCAAAACTGTCCCTGACCACCTGTGGGTCTATACGGTGCAGGGTTTTGGCGACCTCGGCGGTATCGCCGCCGCTGTTGGCCACATGGTCAATTAAACCGAGCACCGCGCCGGGTTTCATCGCCCGGCACAGTTTGTCCACTAACAGGTCTTCGTCGATGGCCTGCCAGCCGTTTTCCGGGTCTGCAAACATGAAATCATGCCAGGTCAGCACCATCATCGCGGCGTCGAGGGAGTTATCTTCAAGTGTGAGATCATCCGCTTCGGTAACGATGGTCTCCGTATTAGCCAGACGCCCATCGAGGTAACGGGTCTTGTAAATTTCACCTGAAAAGGGAATATATGCCTCGTTGGTATGCGCGATCACCTTGCCGTTTTCACCCACGATCGAACTGAGCATTTCGGTGTAGTAACCACCGCCAGAAAACAGGTCAAGCACGGTCATGCCGGGTTTGATGTTGAAAAAGGTGAGTACCTGGTCAGGTTTGCGCTGGGCGTCGCTTGCAATGTCCGTCGCGGGTCGTTGCGGATTCGACACGGCTGCCGCAACGGCATCATTGACATCGTTGCCACCACTGCTTCCGCAAGGCGAAAGAAAAAAAAGGCTAAACATCACGGCTGAACAACTCATCACGGACTCCCTGATTGATCCAAGCTGCGTCATCATAGGGCTTACTGTCCAAACGCAGTAGCCCGATTACGATAGCCGGTTATTCAGCTGCGACGAAATATGCCCGGACTGGGAAAAATGGCCAACACCGGCGGGCTGGCTTGCAATACCGAAAAGGGCAAATAAATATTGCAAATTAAAATGGAAACCCTTAGATTCAACCCCCTGATTTTTTTCATCTTGACGGGACACTTTAGATTCTAATGATCTGCAGCGTTTGTACCATTCACCAGCCGTTATTTCCGACGAATACAGCGTCCTGAGGTTAAGCATGCCGGCTGGGTTGCTGTAGATCTCTGAGAAAGACAAGATGATTTAGTAAAAAAACCCAGCTGACGGCTGGGTTTTTTTGTTTGGGCCGGAATAAACCGGTGATACCAGGGAGATTTGAAGTGAAACATTTTTTGACCACCAGTGACTGGTCCCGTGAAGACCTGGAGTCCCTGCTGCAATCGGCCGAGGCCTTAAAGAAAAATCCCATCAATTCCAGGCTCAGGGGGCGCTCGATTGCCTTGTTGTTTCTGAATCCTTCAATGCGTACCAGGACTTCTTTCGACCTGGGTATGCAGCAAATGGGTGGTATCGCCATTGTGCTCCAGCCGGGCAAAGATGCCTGGGGTCTCGAGTTCAATACCGGTGCGGTCATGGAAGGTGATGCCGAAGAACACATCGCTGAAGCGGCGGGTGTGTTGTCACGTTATTGCGACCTGATCGGCCTGCGGGCGTTTCCGTCGTTTGTTGACTGGTCAAAGGACCGTGAGGACTACGTGATCAAATCGCTGGCGAGGTATTCATCCGTGCCGGTCATCAACATGGAAACCATCGTCCATCCATGCCAGGAACTGGCCATGATGCTGGCGTTGAAAGAGAGAATCGGAAACGTGGCCAAGCGCAAGATGGTGCTGACCTGGACCTGGCATCCGCGGCCCCTGAATACCGCCGTGGCCAATTCCGCGCTGTTAATCAGCACCAAGTTCGGTATGGATGTGACCCTGTTGTGCCCCGAACCTGACTACCTGCTCGATCCACAGTTCATGGACCAGGCAAAGGCCAATGCAGCCGCCAGCGGCGGTTCGTTACAGGTCAGTCATGACATCGAGTCGGCCTATACAGGCGCAGATTTTGTTTACGCCAAAAGCTGGGGCGCGCTGCCTTATTACGGCAGACCGCAGGAAGAATACGAGTTGCGCAAGAACTACCGCCACTTTATCGTCAATGAAGATAAGATGGCGCTGACCAATAATGGCCTGTTCAGTCATTGCCTGCCGTTAAGACGTAATGTCAAGGCCACCGATGGTGTGATGGATGCGCCGTACTGCCTGGCGATGGACGAGGCGGAAAACCGTTTACATGTACAAAAAGCCCTGATGATGAATTTGCTGGGAGCAGATCAATGACGACAGAAACAAAGACACCCATCGTACTGGCGTTCTCCGGTGGCCTGGATACCAGCTACTGTGTGCTGGAGTTAAAGGAACAGGGCTATGACGTGCACACCGTGTTTGTAGACACGGGCGGACTCGGTGCTGAAGAACTCAAATGGATCGATGAGCGTGCACTTTCACTCGGCGCGGTAAAACACCACGTCGTGGATGCCAGCCAGCTTATCTGGGATGAGTTCGTGGTGCCGCTGGTGTGGAGCCAGGCCCGTATGCTGGGCGAATACCCGATGTTATGTTCCGACCGCTACCTGATCGTCAGGTTGAGCCTGGAATTATGTGATGAACTGGGTACCCGGCATTTCGCCCACGGTTGCACCGGCATGGGTAACGATCAGCTCCGCTTTGACCAGACCGTTCGCAGCCTGGGTGATTATGTCATTCATGCACCGGTCAGGGACCTGCAAAAACAGCCCGGCAATATCCGTGAAATCGAGATCGGAATCCTCAAAAGCGCCGGTGTATCGATACCGGTAAAAACCGGCAAGTACTCAATCAATGAGAACCTGCTGGGCGTCACCATTTCCGGTAGTGAAATCGATGAATTCAAAGCACCCGGCATCGAAACATGGCAATTGAGCCGGCCACGGGAAGAATGGCCGGCAGAACCGCTGCAGGTCGCCATCCATTTCGAAAAGGGCACCGCGGTGGCCATCAACGGGCAGTTAATGTCCGGAGCGGAGATCGTCAAGTTTTTGAACAAGCAGTTTGGCCGCTATGGCGTCGGACGGCATATCTATACCGGTGATGTCACCATTGGCCTGAAGGGCCGCATCGTTTTTGAATGCCCCGGTATCGACGCCCTGCTGACAGCCCACCAGGCACTGGAGGACTGTGTCAATACCCGTTTCCAGAACCAGTTCCGTCACCAGGTTTCGCAACGCTGGGCGGAACTGGTCTACAGTGGTTTCTTCTACGAACCACACAAGAACGATCTGCAGGCCTACCTGGCCAGTTCCCAGTCATGTGTGACCGGCACGGTAACACTGCAAACAACGGGTGGTTCCATGCATGCGGTGGCGGTTGAATCCGACTACATCGTGCGGGATCCGAACGCGGTTTACGCACAGAGTTGCAACTGGTCACCGACCGAGGCAGAGGGATTTATCAAGCTGATCGGTCAGAGTTCGACGACCGCCATGCGGGTCAGGAATAAAACCTGATGGCTGTAGCCGGCGTACTGGGCTATCTCGAGACCCTGGTGGCGTTCGATACGCAGAACCCGCCACGTTGCCTGGCTGCGGACGCACCAATTTTCAGCTGGATCAGCACGGTCCTCGGGACGGATTTCAGAATTGAGCTGACCGATCATGGTCTGGGCAGGGTCAGCTTGCTGGCGGTGCGTGGAAAACCGGACCTGTTGTTTAACGTACACCTGGATACGGTGCCCGTGATCGAAGGCTCGCGGTTTCCCGCACTTGAATTGACGACGGAAAACGGCCGCGTTTACGGCCGTGGAAGTTGCGATATCAAGGGTGCGGCAGCCTGTTTGCTGGAGGTTGCAGGTATCACCGATCAACCCATGGCGATGTTATTCACAACCGACGAGGAAGGCGCCAACGGGATTTGTGTCGATGAGTTTGTGCGCTCAGAACAATGCCGGGCTTTCAAGCAGGTTGTGGTAGCTGAACCAACGGACTGCCTGGCCGTGTTGAGCCACCGTGGTTACCTCTCGGTTAAAGGTCAGTTTTCCGGTGTGCCCGGTCACTCCTCCGAACCACGTGCATTGAAAGATAACGCGCTGCACAAGCTGTCCAATTGGGTGGCGGCAGCCGTCATGCGGGCCGCGCAAATGGAGGCCGAGGGCCGCCGCCCCTGTTTCAATGTCGGCGAAGTGCATGGCGGAATCAAGTCGAACGTCATTGCCGATCAGGCCAGGCTGCACTGGAGTGCGCGTCTGTCGCCCGGCGACAGCAACAGCGATTTTCTCGATTCGATGACAGGTTTGGACAGCAGTGGTGCGGCGTCGTGGCAGGTGCCGTTTTCCGGTCCGCCATTGCCAACTGACGGTCAGGATATTTCACGGGCGCAGGCATTTGTAGAGCGTAATGGCATCGAAGCCGGTCCGGCGGTTAACTTCTGGACCGAGGCATCGTTGTTTGCACAGGCGGGAACGCCCGCGATCGTACTGGGGCCGGGTAATATTGCCCAGGCCCACGTTATTGACGAATGGGTTAGCCTTGACCAGTTGGAACGGGCCCTGGAAATCTATACAAAGTTGGTAGACAACCATGACTGATATACGCCAGTTAGTCCAGGAACTACTCGCACAGCTGGGTTCCAGCCGGGAAGCGCAGCAGTACCTGAAAGAATATTCCGGTACCAACCAGGCACGTTTTGCAGTGGTAAAAGTGGGTGGCGGCATTTTGCGCGACCACCTCGATGAACTGACTTCCGCCCTGGTATTTTTGCACCGGCTTGGTTTGATTCCGGTGGTGCTGCACGGTGCCGGACCACAGCTTGACGAGGCGCTGGCGGATGCGGGTATCGAAACCGAGCGGCGCGATGGATTACGCGTTACCACCGAAGCAGTCATGTCGGTGGCGCGGCCATTGATGTACAGGGAAAACCTGCGGCTGGTGGAGGCGCTGGAGGCCAAGGGTATCCGCGCCAGGGGTATTCAACACGGTGTATTCCAATGCACATATCTTGACCAGGAAAACCTGGGGCTTGTCGGAGACGTCCAGCAGGTCGAGCTGGATTCAATAGAAAGCGCCGTGCGCAGTGGCGCGGTTCCGGTATTGACCTGCCTGGGCGAATCGCCATCCGGTCAGGTTTTAAATATCAACGCCGATATTGCCACCCGCGAACTGGTGTGGAAGCTGCGGCCGCACAAGGTTATTTTTCTGTCACCCACCGGCGGTCTTCTCGATAGCCAGGACCGGATTATTTCAGCCGTCAGCCTGACCAACGATTACGAGGCGTTGATGAAGCAACCGTGGGTGCATTCCGGTATGCGTCTGAAACTGCAACAGATCAATGAAATGTTGCAGAAGCTGCCGGACGACACCTCGGTTTCCATCACATCCGCCTCACATCTGACCCGTGAACTGTTTACCTACCGGGGTGCGGGCACCCTGGTCAGAAAAGGTGAGGCCATCAATGTCTTCAGGAATCCGGATGCCGAAACGCTGGCCAGGGTAAAAGAGCTGGTGGAGAAGTCGTTCAGCAGAACCCTGCGTGACGGCTGGTTTGACACGCTGGATGACCCGCTCGTACTGCTGTCGGAAACCGGCCGTGCGGCGGCCATCATGACCACGGGCGTCGATGGTATTCCTTACCTTGACAAGTTTACCGTCACCTCCGAAGCCCAGGGTGAAGGTCTGGGTGCGGCGGTATGGCAGGTGGTCAGGGCGCGTTATCCGGCATTGTACTGGCGCTCGCGCAATAACAACCCGATTACGCCATGGTATTTTCAGCAGGCAGACAGCAGCAACCGCTCGGCGAACTGGGTGGTATTTACGATCGGTGTTGAGGATGCCGGGCAAAGGCAGCGATGTGTAGAGGATTCACTCGCGCGTGATTCGGGCTGGGTTGCGGAATGAGCGAATCACGCACGATAAACCTTGTCGGCGGGCGTGGCTATACGGGATCGGAGCTGTTAGGACTGATTGCCGGGCACCCCCAAATGGAACTGGGCATTGCCAGTTCACGCAGCGAAGCCGGCCAGACACTGTCTTCCGTCTGCCCGAACTGGCCGCAGGACGGCAGGACGTTTACACAACTTGAACCCGAAGGTATCGCCGCTTATCCGGCCGATGCCTGGGTGCTGGCGTTGCCCAACGGCGCTGCCGGTCAATGGGTGGCAGTCCATTAGTGGAAGGTTTCCCGATGCCGTGATCCTGGACCTGAGTGCCGATTACCGTTTTGACCCACAATGGACCTACGGTTTACCGGAGCGATTCCGTGATGAGATTCGCAAAGCACGGCTGATTGCCAATCCCGGTTGTTATGCCACGGGCGCCCAGCTCGGTTTGTTGCCGTTGGCCGACCAGTTGCGAGAGGACCCGCTGGTCTTCGGCGTATCCGGATACAGTGGTGCAGGCAAGACACCCTCGCCACGCAATGACCCCGAGGTCTTGAGGGACAATTTGATCCCCTATGCATTGAGCGGTCACATGCATGAAAAAGAAATCAGCCATCAGTTACACACGGCGGTCAGGTTCATGCCGCACGTGGCGGCATTTTTTCGGGGTATTTCACTGACCATTGCGTTTGAACTGGATCATCCAGGCTCCGGTGGATGAACTGGAGCACCTGTTCCGGCAGGCGTACGCGGGTGAAGACAGGATAAAAGTCAGCAGGGAAATTCCGCAGATCAGCGCCGTCCGGAACACGGCCGATGTCCATATCGGTGGCTTTAATATTGACGCGCGAAACCCTGCACAGGGCAGCCTGGTGGTGGTGCTGGATAACCTGCTCAAGGGTGCGGCATCGCAGGCATTGCAGAATCTGAATCTGGCCCTTGGGCTGGATGAAAATTCGGGAATCAATCCATGAAAGACCTGATCTGGAAAAAAGACGGCAAGGGTGAATCTGCCGACCCCGCCGTCATGGCGTTTCTCGCCGGTGAAGATGTCGAGCTTGACAAGGAGTTGCTGCTGTTTGACCTGGAGGCCAGCGCTGCGCATGTAAAGGGACTCGAACAGATCGAAATTCTGAGTGCCAGCGAGGCCGCCAGCTTGCTGGACGGACTGAATTCGATCGCGAAAGACATCCTGAATGGCAGCAGGGTACTGGACAGCCGATATGAGGATG
>CAVSHP010000021.1:552500-577307 GCA_963727635.1 uncultured Gammaproteobacteria bacterium
CGAATGCTGACATGAGTAACGATAAAGGGAGTGAAAAACTCCCTCGCCGAAAACCCAAGGTTTCCTAGCGCAACGTTAATCGGCGCAGGGTGAGTCGGCCCCTAAGGCGAGGCGGAAACGCGTAGTCGATGGGAAGCAGGTTAATATTCCTGCACCTTTTGTTACTGCGATGGAGGGACGGAGAAGGCTAAATACGCCTGGCGATGGTTGTCCAGGTACAAGCGTGTAGGGAGTGATCTTAGGTAAATCCGGGATCACACTATCCTGAGGCGTGATGTGGGGTCTCAACATAGAGACGAAGGTATTGATGCCATGCTTCCAGGAAAATCTTCTAAGCATAGGTAACAAAGGACCGTACCGTAAACCGACACAGGTGGGTGGGTAGAGAATACCAAGGCGCTTGAGAGAACTCGGGTGAAGGAACTAGGCAAAATGGTACCGTAACTTCGGGAGAAGGTACGCCATTGCCGGTGATGAGATTTACTCTCTGAGCTGGTGGTGGCCGCAGAAGCCAGGCCGCTGCGACTGTTTATTAAAAACACAGCACTCTGCAAACACGCAAGTGGACGTATAGGGTGTGACGCCTGCCCGGTGCCGGAAGGTTAATTGATGGGGTTAGACTTAGGTCGAAGCTCTTGATCGAAGCCCCGGTAAACGGCGGCCGTAACTATAACGGTCCTAAGGTAGCGAAATTCCTTGTCGGGTAAGTTCCGACCTGCACGAATGGCGTAACGATGGCGGCGCTGTCTCCACCCGAGACTCAGTGAAATTGAATTTGCGGTTAAGATGCCGTATACCCGCGGCTAGACGGAAAGACCCCGTGCACCTTTACTATAGCTTCACACTGAACTTTGACTATGTTTGTGTAGGATAGGTGGGAGACTTTGAAGCCAGGACGTCAGTTCTGGTGGAGTCAACCTTGAAATACCACCCTGAGATAGTCGGAGTTCTAACCTAGGTCCGTAATCCGGATCGGGGACATTGTGTGGTGGGTAGTTTGACTGGGGCGGTCTCCTCCCAAAGAGTAACGGAGGAGCACGAAGGTGGGCTAATCACGGTCGGACATCGTGAGATTAGTGCAATGGCATAAGCCCGCTTGACTGCGAGATCGACGGATCGAGCAGGTACGAAAGTAGGTCATAGTGATCCGGTGGTTCTGTATGGAAGGGCCATCGCTCAACGGATAAAAGGTACGCCGGGGATAACAGGCTGATACCGCCCAAGAGTTCATATCGACGGCGGTGTTTGGCACCTCGATGTCGGCTCATCACATCCTGGGGCTGTAGTCGGTCCCAAGGGTATGGCTGTTCGCCATTTAAAGTGGTACGCGAGCTGGGTTTAGAACGTCGTGAGACAGTTCGGTCCCTATCTGCCGTGGGCGTTAGAGATTTGAGGGAAGCTGCTCCTAGTACGAGAGGACCGGAGTGGACGAACCCCTGGTGTTCCGGTTGTCACGCCAGTGGCATTGCCGGGTAGCTACGTTCGGAAGGGATAACCGCTGAAAGCATCTAAGCGGGAAGCCTCTCCCAAGATTAGATCTCTCAACACTTGATGTTGTAAGGACCCTTGTAGACTACGAGGTTGATAGGCTGGGTGTGGAAGCGCAGTAATGTGTGAAGCTAACCAGTACTAATTGTCCGAGAGACTTGGTCATATAACACCAAAGTTCTATATATTCCCGTGACACATACGTTCTTGACAGAACACACAAAATTCAGGGTTTAAGCGAAAGCTTATTCCCGAGGTTGATTGAAACATCAACCGGCCAGTTTGCCTGGCGGCATTAGAGTACTAGAACCACCTGATCCCATACCGAACTCAGCAGTGAAATGGTGCATCGCCGATGGTAGTTTGGGAGTTCCCATGCGAGAGTAGGTCACTGCCAGGCATCAAACGAAAAAGCCTCGCCCTTTTGGGCGGGGCTTTTTTTTTGATCCTCCCGGTGAATTCTCACATACGCATTTTCTAATGTCTGGACTGTAAAAATTTCGCCAGTTGCATATCCAGCAAAAGAATATGATTGATAAACCACTCTATGGTGTAGTAACTAACTTCGCGAGAGAGTTTGGGGCTAAAACCTCTAACTTCCAAATCCTTGCATTCCTCTGATGCGTACGTGCTTTCTATTGGAATGCTCGCATTAATCCAGGCGCATTAGTATTGTATTAAGTAACAGGCATTGCAGAAAAAACTACCTGTGTTTTAGCCGAACATGCGTTATCGCGAAGTGTGCCGATTGATTGCTATACTCGCAGGCACCTTTCGCATGTAGCCCGCTACATTCATGACCGGAAAATCGTCACTGTATCGTTACACCCTGATCCTGGTAGCCGGCGTGACCGCCGGGCTTTTGCTCAGCCTTGCATGGCCGCGTCTGCGGGCCAGTGTGCGCTTCCTGCCGGTCGACACGGCGATTTCCAATTTCTGGCAAAGCGGTGAAGTCGACGAGACGCAGGTTGATGGCCTGATCAGAAGGGCGCAGGAAGCCATCGCAATACATGACCACTATCGCTACTACGCAGGTATGAGCGAGCTTGAAATTCTCGCCGGCGGGGACATGAAGCGGTCATTGTGGCAACGCCGGCAGGCCCTGCAGGATGCCATTGCGGCTGCCACGGAAGTGGTCAGGCGGTCGCCCGCCACCCCGCGCGCGTGGCTGCGTATCGCCAGGGCGAAGGAGTTTCTCGCCTACCCGGCCGAGCAGGTAATCCCGCCGCTGAAGATGTCGATCCTCACCGGCAGGGTCGAACCGTCCTTGATGCTGACGCGGCTGGAACTGGGCTTGAGACATCTGCCGATGCTGGATGCAGAAGCCGTCCGCCTGATGCGCGACCAGGCGCTGTTGTGCTGGACGACTGACAGGCGCTCGATGCTCAGGCGGATAAAGTCCGGTTCGCTGGGTATCGACAAGTTACGCGTTGTGCTCGCCGATAATGACCCGGCTGTGCTTACCGAGATGGAGGCGCAGCTTGCCAAATAGCATTGCAAACACGGTCCTGCACAGACTCCTGTTGCTGCTGGTTATACTGGCGCCGCTGCCGCTGGGCAGTAACCGCGAGTGGTCGTGGACCCTGTGCGCCGTCATCGTTGCGGTCATCACGCTGGCCTGGGCTTTACTATCTCTTTTCCAGCCACACAAGGTTTCGGTTTCATTGCGGTCTCCGGTGGTGGTGATGTTTTTGTTGGTCTGCACCTGGGCCTGGGTGCAAACGGTGGGCTGGGTGCCGGCAGGCTGGAAGCACCCGTTGTGGGGCATGACCGGCGAGGTGCTCGGGCAGCAGCTACCGGGCAGTATCTCGCTATCCCCGCAAGATGGTTTCACGGCGCTGATGAGGTTGCTCAGTTATGGCCTGGTATTTTTTCTCGCCTTTCAATTTGGCCGCGACCGTGACAAGGCGCTGGTCACTTTCAAGTGGGTGGCGCTGGCAGGTCTTGCCTACTCGATCTACGGTTTGATTATCTTCTGGGGTGATTTCGGCACCCTGTTCTGGTTTGTCGATGAGGGCTACAAAGGCGATGTCAGGGGCACCTTCGTCAACCGCAATTCTTTCGCGACCTACGCGGGCCTGGTCCTGCTGTGCGCGATTGCGGTGTTCAACCAGCAATCGGTGCGGGCCAGTATCATGCCCTACACGTTGCCGGAGGGCAGGGAAGACCGTATCGTGAGATTTATCCTGCAGGCGTGGAAACCCCTGACGGCGATCTTGCTGTTGACGACAGCCTTGATCCTGACCCACTCGAGGGGTGGTTTTTTCAGCACCCTGGCCGGTGGCCTGGTCCTGCTGTTTTTGCTCAACAAGCGCCAGCGAAGCCAAAGCGTCAAGTCGAAAGCCGCGCTGGCCGGTGCGGTGCTGGTCGCGGTGATGGCGTTTGTACTGACCAGCGAAGTCCTGTTGCAACGCATCGATCGTATGAATATCGATGCCAATGGCCGGCTTGAGGTCTACGCAATGACGGCGGACGCCATCGAAGATAACCCCCTGCTCGGCTTTGGTTATGGCACGTTCACGGACAGTTTCCGCCTCTACAGCGATGAAAGATTGAAAGGCCATTATGACAAAACCCACAACACCTACCTCGAAAACATATTTGAACTGGGCTGGCCGGCTGCCGGTATGCTGTTCCTGTGTATCGCCTGGTTGATGGTGGTGTGCTGGAAAGGTGCGTTCAACCGCCACCGTGACTGGGTCTACCCGGCCACCGGGGTTGCGGCAACGGTGCTGGTCGGCGTGCACTCTTTTTTCGATTTCAGCCTGCAGATGCCGGGTGTTGCCATCACCTATGCCTGTATCCTGGGTGTCGCATGTTCACAGTCGTTTTCTTCACGGCCCTAAGTGCGGTCAATCAGGCGAATGATAATCATTAATATGCAACTCGTTGAATAGACGATAGTATTAATTATCCCCACTTTTATTGTTCGATCCAAAAGAGTATTATGACATTTAGCCCGTATTGGCTAAGTAATCTCGACTGGGGAGTGGAGAATGATTTTAGCAAGTTCCAAATACCGGTTGCCGGTAGTTGTATCAGTTTTTTGCATTTTGCTCGCAGGGGCATCAACTGCGCTGGCCGACCAGGTCACGCTTTCCTATGTTGACGCCAATTCAAACGCTCAATCACTGCAACTGGACTGTAATACCTCCACTGAAGATCTGGCGCTCGCAGCCAGCCTCATCGGCGAGGACGGTGTGGGTATTGTTCACGCACCCGATGCCGGTTGTGGCACGGTGGCTGAACTGGCGGCTGCGATGGCGTCAGCAGCACCGCTATATGCGGCGCGTGTCGCCCAGGCCCTCTCCCTGATGTCTCCGGACGATACGGAAGCGATCGTCGCAGCGGTCAACGCGGTATCCGGTGTAAATACCGTCGCAGTTCTGGCGGCCGTAAATTTCGGACCACCTGGCACAATCGTTGGTCCGCAATCAATCGGTTCCGCCTCGGGACTCAATCCCGAAGAAACCGACCCGGGCAACGCCGTTGAGCCATTGCCGCCTCCCCCCCCGAATCCAAGTGAAAATTAAGGTTTGACCCGAATTTTGGTCGAGCACGTCTTGTTCTGAAGAGATTTTTCAGTTAACAAAGGGATAACGTGGCTAGAAATAGTGAGTAGGAAAACAATGAAAATGCACAGCATCTGTAGAGGGATCAACAGAGGCACAATCATCCTCGTATTAGGCGTTTGGGTGCTGCCTTCCGTTTCAATGGCACAACAGTATTACGACCCTGGCCTGCTGCAAAAAACCGTCGATCGCAGACCGGTTGATTACCAGGCGCCCCCCATACGTGCGGGGAGTTTTAATCTGAACACCGGCGCCGAACTTGCCTGGGAGAATAATGACAACATTTTCTACCTGCAAAAAGACGCGATCAGCGACAACATTTTGCATGCACGGCCCTGGCTGAACCTGAACAGTGACTGGAGTCGCCATGCAATGAACCTCAGCGCCTTTGCCGATGTCGCCTCTTACAATGACTACAACAGCCAGAATTACACCGACTGGGTGGTCAGCCTCGATGGCCGTGTCGATGTCAAGCGTGGTAGCGCGTTCAACTACAAAGCCAGCTACATGAACCTGCACGAAGACCGCAGTAACCCGGATACCCGGCAAAACATCGAGCCAACCGAATACAGCGTAGGTGGCCTGGATGCAGATTACACGCACACTTTCAATCGCCTGACCGCCACACTTGGCTACCAGTACCAGGATACCAACTACAAAAACGGTAAGGATTTACAGGGCGATGTCGTCAATAACCAGGACCGTGACCGGTCACGCGATACCTGGTTGCTAAGGACGGGCTATGACATCTCCGAGCAAAGTAACGTGTTCGTGGAATATGCGGGTAACAGTGTCAACTACGATGAAAAATACGACAGCAACGGCTACCAGCGTTCGTCAGATGGCTATGACCTGCGTGGTGGTATTGCATGGAATATGACCGGTGTCTTAACCGGTAAGCTGTTCCTGCAGTACCTCAGCCAGAATTACGACGACCCGCGCTTCAAGAAGGTGAGCGGTTTTGGTGTCGGCGCCGACCTGGACTGGACGCCCACCAGGCTCACCAGTGTCAACGTCAGGTTTGCCAATAGCCCGCAGGAAACGACACTTGAGGGCGCCTCGGGTTATTACAGCTCGCTGTACAGCGCGCGCGTTCAGCACGAACTGCGCCGTAATATCCTGATCAATGCGCGGGTTTCGTATACCGATAATAGCTACAAATACAGTGATCCCACCGCGACCAGCCTGAAAGACACCCAGGTGACCCGCGCGGGCGTTGGCATGAGTTACCTGATAAACCGCCACTTTAGTCTCAGTGGGGGTTATGTCTACGAAAGGCAAAACGCCAACGAAAATTATTATGAATACAAGACGAACCGCTTTTTTATCACCCTGGGCGGCGAACTTTAGTTTCAACAATTAATTTTTTAAAATGATGACCGGCTTCCCCACGGGGTACGGTCATCATGCGTTGTGGCACAATAAACGCCGTAGCAAGCAAAGTTCAGGATTTGAAATTTTTAATGAAGTCATTCATCGATCCAGCGCATAGTTTTGCCCGCCAGCGGTTTTGCCGGCAACTGTTTGTGCTTTTATTAATGCTGCTTGTCTCGGCAATGGCCTGTGCCCAGGAAACCCCGGCTACGGAAGCGGATAGCTCCTACCGTCTTGGCGCCGGCGACAAGATCAATATCGATGTCTTTAACCAGCCCGACCTGACCGGTGAATACACCCTCGACGGCAATGGCCGTTTCAGCATGCACCTGATCGGCCGGATCGATGCGGCCAACCTGACGCCATCCGAACTCGAGGCCTTGATTGTCAGCAAGTTGAAACCCGACTACCTGGTTAACCCGCGTGTCTCGGTACGGATGCAAAACTTCCGTCCGTTTTACATCATGGGCGAAGTCAAAAACCCCAACTCCTATGCCTACGTGGATGGCATGACCTACCTGACGGCCATCGCCATTGCCGGCGGTTACACCTACCGTGGCAAGAAGGACTGGGTATACGTGATCCGTGGTGATGATCCCGATCGTGAAGAGTTGAAACTGGATGTCAACGAGAAGGTACGACCGGGTGACATCATTCGTATCGCCGAGCGCTTGTTTTAGGCCAGACTATGGATAACAGACCAGCACAGCCGGAATACCCTCAACGCGTCCAGTACGCGCCGGATTACTACACCGATCCGCAGCAGGGCAGTGAAGATCCCTTTCCGCTGTTCGATTACCTGCAGCTTTTATGGTTTCGCCGTCGCCTGATTATCGCGGTGTCGGTATTCGTGGCCATACTCGGTTTTATCTATGTCAACCAGCTAAAACCCGTATATACCGCCACCTCCACCCTGATGATCGGCGCCACCAAAACCCAGGTGGTGGATATCGAGCAGGTTCTAAACCGCCAGTTTTACGGTAACGAGGCGGTTGCCGAGCAGGAAGTACTGCGTTCGCGCAGCCTTGCCAACAAGGTAATCGAGCGACTGAATCTGCTTAAGTATGCGGAGTTCAACCCCGCACTGGCGGTTGACGAAGAAGAGGGTTTCCTGAGTTTTACCCGTTACCTGAACCCCAAGACATGGGTACCCGCCAGCTGGAAAAAATATATCAAGGAAGCCATCAGCGGCAAGGTTGAATATGTTCCGCCCAGTGAAGAAGAGATCGCCCATAACAAACTGGCGCTGGCAACGGATATCTTCCTGAGCAAACTCACGATCAACTCGGTGCAGTGGTCCAATGTACTGGTCATCGATTTTGACTCGTACAGCCCGGTGCTGGCCGCCCGTATTGCCAACGACCTGCCCGAGGCCTACATGTTTGACCAGTTACAGGCCAAGTACGACGCCACCGAAAAGGCCACCGCCTGGCTCACCGAGCAACTCGCCGGTCTCCAGGTGCAGTTGGGCGAATCCGAACGTGCGGTGGAAATCTACCGCGAGACACACGGCCTGACCAAGGGCACCACCACCAATATCCAGGACGAACAGCTTTCCGAAATCAACAGCCAGTTGATCGTCGCCAAGGCCGACCGTGCCCAGGCCGAGGCCCGCCTGGCGCAGTTGACACGTCTGACCGGCACCGATGGCGAAGGCATGGAAATGGCCGGCGATGTGCTTTCCTCACCGCAGATCCAGCAGTTGCGTATGCAGGAGGCCGAGGCCATGCACCGGGAGTCCGAACTTGCAGTCGAATACGGTCCCAAGCATCCGCGCATGCTACAGGTGAAAGCCGAGATTGAAGATATCCATCAGCGTATCAATAAAGAGATCGAAAAAATCACGCTCGCGCTGCAAAACGAACTCGAACTCGCCCGCACCCGCGAACAAAGCCTGGAAAACAGCCTGCGTGAATCAGAGCGGGAAAGCGGTGATCAGAACAGGGAGGCAGTACAGTTGAGGGCACTCGAACGCGAGGCTACGGCCAACCGGCTTTTGTACGAGACCTTTTTGAACCGCTTCAAGGAAACCTCTTCGACCCAGGGTATCGAGACCTCGGATGCACGCGTGATTTCGGCCGCCGAAGTACCGCCGTATCCTTCCTATCCGAACAAGAAACGTTCGTTAATGATCATCACCATCCTCGGTTTCATGGCGGCCTGCGGCCTGGTGTTCACGCTTGTACTTTTTGAACCCAGGTATACACAGCCCGGAACAGGTTGAGCAGGAACTCCACATCCACGCGATCGGCATGATACCGAAGTTGCCGGCAAAGACCGACCCTTATCAATACCTGCTGGAAAACCAGCAATCGGGTTACATGGAAGCGATCAACTCGCTAAAAATTTCGCTGAGACTGTCCGATCCGGACGCGCTCATCAAGGTCATACAGGTGACGTCTTCCGTGCCCGCCGAGGGCAAGTCGTCACTGATATTGAGCCTGGCCATGGCGTTGGTCAACGAGGGCAAAAAGGTCCTCATCGTCGATGCCGACCTGCGTCGTTCTTCGCTGGAAAAAACCCTCGGTTTGCCAAGAGAAGGCCTTGGGCTGACCGACTTCATCCTGGCCTCGACCAATGAACCGGATGAGTTTCTTGTCAAGCACGAAAAGACCGGCATCTTTTTCATGCGCACCGGTGATGCCAAGCGCGCCAACGCCTCCGATATATTCACCTCAAAACGCATGCAGCATATCGTCGCCGAACTGAAGTCGCGTTTTGACTACATCCTGTTTGATGCGCCACCGGTCATGGCGGTGGCCGATGCCCGTATCATCGGCCAGATCGTGGATAAAACCATATTTGTCGTGCGCTGGGATAAAACACCACGCAAGGTCGCACGGGCCTCTATCGACCTGCTGCACAAAGGCGGTGCGGAGATTGCAGGTATCGTTCTGCAACAGGTCGATTTGAAGCGCTACGGAAAGCTGGGATATGGTGATTCCGGTTATTATTATCATTACGGTCGGTATAATAATTACTATCAAAGTTAAGACAGGGCGGGCTACCATACAGCCTGTAAATAAGCCGCCAAAATCCGATCATGCTGACCAATATAGTTCAAAAATTCCGCAGACCAAGAACACCACCGGTCGTACCGCATGTACCCAAAAACCGGCGGCTCTACTGTATTGGAGATATCCACGGCCGTGCCGACCTGCTGAAAAAGCTGCACAAAAAAATCAAGGCCGATGCAAAAACACACGAAGGCAGGAATACCATCGTCTACCTCGGTGATTACGTCGACCGCGGTGAGGAATCCCGCCAGGTCATAGATCTCCTGTTATCCCAGCCCCTGAAGGGTTTCGATTCGGTCTTCCTGCGTGGCAACCACGAAAAGGCCATGCTCGATTTCATCGCCTATCCGGGCGCCGCAGCGGCCTGGTTGTCATTTGGCGGCAGGGAGACGCTCAACAGCTACGGTATCTCGCTGGCGAGCATTCCCAGCATGCAACACGTGGGCGAACTGGCACAAAAACTGGACGAGGCATTGCCCGACACGCACCGCGAATTCATCACCAGGACCTGCAAGGATTCATGGCAATGCGGCAGTTACTATTTTGTCCACGCCGGTATCCGCCCGGGTATGCCGCTGGAAAAACAGACCCAGGAAGACAAGCTGTGGATAAGGGATGAGTTCCTGTTAAGCACGATCAACCACGGTTGCATCGTCGTGCACGGCCACAGCATCAGCATGGCGCCTGAAATACTCCACAACCGAATTGGCATCGATACCGGCGCCTACCATACCGGTATCTTGACCTGCCTGGTGCTACAGGGCAAAGAGCAACGCTTGCTGCAAACGGGCAAAAGCTGATGACCGCCAACGGTTGAGTTAGAGTATTTTCCTTACTTGATTAATGTTTTGAAGCGATCTAATATGACATTTATAGTAGGTCATATGACCTTCAAATAAGGTCGTAATATGTTGGAAGTAATTTTAGGGTCGCTCAGTTGCGAAAGGGTTCTGGTTTTTATCTTTGCTCGAAAAGAGGGGTACGCCAGAGAAATCGCCCGATTCTTTGAAACCGATCTCGCTCCCATCCAAAAGCAACTCGACAAACTGGAATTTGCCGGGGTCTTGGTAAGCCGTATGGTTGGAAGGACAAGGCTCTATGAATTCAATCCAAGATATGCATTTCTCAAAGAGTTGCAAGCTTTGCTTGAAAAGGCGATAACTTTCTATTCACCAGAAGAAAGAGAGCGCCTGATGATGGTACGCCTCCGCCCAAGAAGAAAAGGGAAACCATTGTGATCGCCATTGCGCAGATGACGCCAACCGAACTTGCAGGATTTATTGGTGAGCACATGAACAAACACGGAATAAACGTTGTTCTTTCCGGAGGAGCTTGTGTTGCTTACTACAGTGAAGGAAAGTATGTTTCATTGGACCTGGACTTTGTGAACGTTGCTTCGGCAAAGTTCAAGAAAATCCAGGTTGCCATGTCAGAGATTGGATTTAGTGAACGCCATAGATATTTCACACACCCTGACACTGATTACCTGGTTGAATTTCCGCCTGGACCCCTTGCGGTTGGTGACGAGCAAGTAGGCGAAATTATCGAGGTAAGCACAGACGCGGGGACATTTAGAATAATCTCATCAACCGATTGCATAAAAGACCGACTGGCGGCGTATTATCATTGGAATGATCTGCCGTGCCTCATGCAAGCGGTTATGGTTGCGAAAGAAAACAAGGTTGATATTGATGAAATCAAAAGGTGGTCAGAGGGTGAGGGTAAGTCTGAACAATTGCAAAACTTTTTGGACAAGTTGCAGATACATGGCAGCTAACTTTCAACCTGCTGCGGCACGGTCTATTTTGGTTGGGTTGGTGGTTTTGCTCGCACAAACCGCGCTTGCCGATTACCAATCCGGTCTGGATGCCTACAACAGTGGCGATTACAACACCGCGCTCAGTGAATGGAAAGCGGTCGCCGCCGCCCCGCCGGATACCGTCTCGCCGGCCACCATGGCCGAGACCGACTACGCCATCGGTATGCTTTACTGGCTGGGCCAGGGTGTGCAGATGGATTACTTCGAAGCATCCAAATGGATGCGCAAGGCCGCCGATCTCGGTCATGCGGGTGCCGAGGGCAAGATGGGTTACCTGTATTCGCAGGGCATAACGGTACCGCAGAACTACGAAGTCGCATTTGAATGGTTCAGCAAGGCGGCCAAACAGGGTGATATCGACGCCCAGTACAACCTGGGCATCTTCTACCTCAACGGTTGGGGCGCGCCACCCGACAAGACCATGGCGGCCCAGTACATGGCCGCTGCCGCCGCCCGTGGCGACAAGGATGCAGAACAGGCGCTGGCAGATCTGCTGCCACAGCTCAGCCCGTCAACACCCGAACCTGCGCAAACAAACCAGCAGGCTGCTGAGCCCCAGCCCCAAACCGACTCGGCTATAATACTGCCCACAAGCTGGATACTCGCGCAAAACCCCGACCACTACACCATCCAGGTCATCGGCCTGCGCTCGATAGCCAGTCTCGAAAACCTGGTCAGGGGTCATGAAGACATGGCCCCGTTCGCATGTCTACGTACAGCAGAAAAGCAATCTGCCACTGTATCTGCTGGTACAAGGCGTGTACCCCGACCTGGCATCTGCAAACGCTGCCAAAGACAAGTTTCCGTCGGCCATCCAAAAGCCTGGGGATGTCTGGATACGCAAATTTGCAAAGGTCCAGGCCCTGATTCGGCCATCTTCAAGCCCAATAAATGAGATAAATCAGCCCCTTGACACACAATAAATTGATCTAGAGCAATTGATTTAAAAATTTAATCGAATATGATGATATTTGCAGAAGAATCGGGGGATTCTCAAATTGAAAGAGGTTTGTACGTCTCCGCATGAGGCGATAAGTGCTCGTGTTTGACCCATGGACGGTGTTGTTGCCGACGGCCGCGCTGTCCATGGTGCTGTGTTTCATTTTAATTCCTGTGGCACATCAAATCGGCTTACTGGATCACCCAAACGATCGTAAGGTACACAATTCATCCACGCCGTTGATCGGTGGCCTGGCAATTTACATCGCCATGTCCATGGCCATTTTGCTCGCCACGCCCTACGCATTAGAAGTGCTGCCGTTAATGACCGCCTGCGGCCTGATGCTGATCGCCGGTTTGATCGATGATCTGCACGACCTGAAACCGATCACCCGTTTCATAATCCAGATCATCGCCTGCTGCATCATGATCTTCATCAGCGGCGTGGTGTTGACCGATTTCGGTAAGCTGATGTGGAACGGGGTCCTTTCACTGGGCTGGCTGAGTGCACCGATCACGATATTTGCCGCCCTGGGTGTTATCAATGCCTACAACATGATCGATGGCCTTGACGGCTTATCGACCATGATCTTTATAGTCGCCACCACTGCGCTGGCCTGGCTTGCTATGCAAGGCGGCCACGCTACCAACGCCAGTGTGCTGTTGATTGCGGCCAGTGCAGCCGCCGGGTTTTTCGTGGTCAACGGGCCACTGCCGTGGAACAAACATGCGCGGGCATTTTTGGGTGATTCCGGCTCGATGTTCATGGGTATGTTCCTGGCATGGCAGTTTATCGACCTTGGTAATGGTGATGATCGCGCCTTCATGCCCATGACCGCCGTGTGGCTTATAGGCGCACCCCTCATCGACACCCTGCGCCTGATGACACAACGCTGGCGTCGCGGCCGTTCTTCGATGCAGGCAGACCAGTACCACCTGCACCACGCATTTTTAAAAGCCGGCTTCAGCGTTTTTCAGACCGGCTTCCTGATCACCATGCTGGTACTTTTTACAACCGCCATCGGCATCGCAGGGCAGATGCTGGCATGGCCCGAATACGAGATGTTCTACGGCTATCTCGCATTCTGCGTGGTTTACCTGTACATCATGCACCGCTGTTGGCACCACGGTCGTTTTCTGGGCCGCGATGTTGCCGACGGAACTGAATTAGGCAGTTGATCGAGCCGGCAACCTGGGCGCCAGGCAGGGATGCGAAAGAAATACTGTTAAAAATCAATATTTGTTCAACAGTTGAACATAAGTTAATATGAACATTAGAAGAAGGTTCCGAATCCACGCCGGGACAATACACGAGAACATATGAAACCAGGGAAGGCCAACTGGTTCGCGGTCGTGACAAAACCGCGCCAGGAACAGATCGCACTGCAAAACCTGCAACGCCAGGCTTTTGAGTGCTTTCTTCCGATGGCCGAAAATCCCTACCAGCGCCGCAGCAAAAAACACCAACCAATAATCGAACCCCTATTCCCCCGTTACCTGTTCTTAAACGCCATTGCTGACACCCAAAACCTCGCCCCCGTGCGCTCCACCCTGGGCGTAATAAGCATGGTCCGCTTCGGCACAGAACTGGCAGTAATACCCGAACAAATCATCAACGCCATCAAACAAAGAATCAGCCCTGAAACCGGCCTGATAAAAATCCAGCCCGTGCCGATCACACCCGGCGACAAGGTCAGGGTATTCGATGGCCCCTTATCGGGCCTCAACGGAATCGTGCAGGAAAAAAACAGCGAGCGCCGCGCAATTTTAATGATCGAGATACTGGGCCGACCCACCCGCGTAGAGGTGGACGCCCTGTCGTTACAACGCACAGCCTAGGGCAGTGCTACAAACAGATTTGTCCATGCGGAGCAATACACCGCAGGGCGGTAGCGTACCTAAATACTCGTTCAGGCGATTCATTAAGGCAACCGCAATTCAATGGTTTTGTAGGATCTGACCTGATGCAGTACTGCAAGAATACGGATCTCCGTATGGTTGACTACAAAGTAAATGGCATACGGAAAACGACGAAGCAAGGCGCGCCGTGCAGAACGATATGGTTGAAGATAGAGCTTAGGATTCTTTTGAATCTTCTCGATAGCAAAATCGACCTCGTGCACAAACTCAACTCCGAGTCCTATGAGTTGAGTTTCATACCACCTTGCTGCCTCTTCAATATCAACAGAGGCCTGTGGTTCGATAACAATACTGGTCAAGTGTTTTGAAGGTTCTTCAGGATGTTGTCACGCACCTGGCTCCAGGATTTCCCCGTGTTTGGATCGGCCTTATATGCCGCCAAACGTTGATCCAGAATTTGTTTGTGAGACTCTGGAATAGGAACTTGTTCAGGTGTTGCAGCAATAAAATCCCACAGATTCTGTACATACGAAATACGCTCATCTGAAGACAAAGCCATGAATTCTTTAGGTATTTTTGAAGTTAAACCACTCATTTTTCAATTATACTCCTGTTTTTATAAATCTGTGGATCGCTACCGCGGACAAATAGAATTTTATTTGCAGTAAGAAATAAGTTGAATCAGTAATAGCCATTAACACCTGTAAGAAAAATGGCCGCTCTAAAAAGGCCTGTGCGCTAAGCACAAAATAAGATGACCAATACCCAGGAAACCCACCTAAAAGTCCTCCGTCACCTGGAAGACAACCCGTCGATCACCCAGCGTGAACTGGCAGCAGCGCTGGGCATCAGCCTGGGCAAGGCCAACTATTGCATGAAGGCCCTGATCAACAAGGGCATGGTCAAGGCCAACAACTTCAAAAACAGCGCCAACAAACGCGCCTATCTGTACATCCTCACCCCGAAAGGCATCGAGACCAAGGCACGTATCTCGGTGCGGTTTTTGCAAAGGAAGGTCGAGGAATACGAAGCATTAAAGAAAGAAATTGAGCAATTGAAAGCCGAGCTTGAAAGCAACGGCAAACCTAATCCACCAAACACCAGCGAACCCAAATGAATACCAAACAAGCCTTGATAAGCAAATTCGAAAACAAAACCGCCATCATAGGAATAATAGGCCTCGGCTACGTAGGCCTGCCCCTAAGCTTCCGTTACGCCGAAGCCGGCTACAAGGTCATTGGTTTTGACATAGACCCAGCCAAAGCCGAGCAACTCAACAGCGGTAAAAGCTACATCCGCCATTTCGGTGACGAAAGAGTCCAGGCCGCCAACAAAGCAGGCTTCGAAGCCACAACCGACTTTACCCGAATCACCGAGGCCGATGCGCTGATCATGTGCGTGCCCACGCCACTCAAAGAACACCGTGAACCGGACATCAGCTTCGTAACCGACACGATGGATTCATTACTGCCGCACATGCGAGCAGGCCAGGTCGTGTCACTGGAAAGCACGACCTACCCGGGCACCACAGAAGAAGAACTAAAACCCAGAATCGAATCAACAGGTTTCAAAGTGGGAGAAGACGCCTTCCTGGTCTATTCACCCGAACGCGAAGATCCCGGCAACCCCAACTTCACCACCCGCACCATCCCCAAAGTGGTCGGCGGCATACACAGCGCATGCCTCGAAGTAGGCAAAGCCCTTTACGGCAATGTCATTGACCAGGTCGTCCCGGTCAGCTCCACCCAAGTGGCGGAAATGACCAAGCTGCTGGAAAACATCCACCGAGCGGTCAACATCGGCCTGGTCAACGAAATGAAAATCGTCGCCGACAAAATGGGCATCAATATCTACGAAGTCATCGATGCTGCAGCCACCAAACCATTTGGGTTCGTACCGTATTACCCAGGCCCCGGCCTCGGTGGCCACTGCATCCCGATCGATCCGTTTTACCTAACCTGGAAAGCAAAGGAATATGGCGTCAATACCCGTTTTATCGAGTTGGCTGGCGAGGTCAACAGCGCCATGCCGGAATACGTGGTGGGCAAAGTGGCTGAGGCACTGAATTCACAGGGTAAAGCCATACGGGGCAGCAAAGTGCTGGTGCTGGGAATTGCCTATAAACCAAATGTGGATGATATGCGTGAATCACCTTCAGTTGAGATCATGGCGCAGTTACAAAAAAGTGGCGCAGAAGTTGAGTTATTCAGATCCTGGGTGCCGGTATTTCCCAGTGATGCGCAAGTATGAGTTTGAACTTGAATCAGTTGCGCTCACGGAAAATGAAATAGGCAGGTTTGATTGTGTAGTAGTTGCAACTAATCATGATTGTTTTGACTATTTAATGATTAGAGATTGCAGTAGGTTAGTGGTCGATTCCCGTGGTGTTTTTAGGGAAGGAAGTGAACACATATTCTTAGCTTGAATAAACTTACTCGGATTACCCTTGGGTATCTGCAGGTTTGGAGGCATCACACGCGCTATGATGAGAAACACAGTCAAACACCAACTATCAGAAACACGATAAAAAAACAGAGTAATTATGAGTAAAAAAGTGCTAGTGACCGGCGCCGATGGTTTCATCGGTTCACACCTCACAGAAATGCTAGTTGCAAAGGGTTATCAGGTCAAAGCCCTGTCGCAATACAATTCCTTCAACAACTGGGGGTGGTTAGAGGATGTGTCGTGCAAACATGATATTGAGGTACTGAATGGTGATGTTCGTGACCCGTACTATTGCAAACACATTACCAAAAACGTTGATATTGTTTATCATCTGGCGGCATTGATCGCCATTCCTTATTCTTATGTCGCACCAGATAGTTATGTTGATACCAACATCAAGGGTACGCTAAATATTTGCCAGGGTGCGCGAGACAATGATGTCGAGCGGGTGATTCATACTTCAACCAGTGAGGTTTATGGCACTGCCCAGTACGTCCCGATTGATGAAAAACACCCCATGCAACCACAGTCGCCATATAGCGCTACAAAAATTGCCGCTGACGCAATGGCGATGAGCTTTTTAAACGCTTTCAATCTTCCCGTCACTATTGCTCGACCCTTTAACACCTACGGACCGAGGCAATCAGCCCGCGCGGTGATCCCTACCATCATTACTCAGATCGCAAATGGTATGAGGCGTATCAAACTAGGCGATGTGTCACCGACCCGTGATTTCAACTATGTTGAGGATACCTGCCGGGGATTCATCGCTTTAGCAGAAAGTGATGAGGCTATTGGCAGAACGGTGAATATTGGCTCCAATTCCGAGATCAGCATAAGAGACACCCTGAACTTGATCAAAGAATTGATGGGTAGCGATGTTGAGTTCGTAACCGAAGAGCAACGACTCCGACCTGAAAAGTCAGAAGTATTTCGTCTTTGGTGCGATAACAGTTTGATTGAGCGCCTAACTGGTTTCAAACCACAAGTGGGGATTCGTGAGGGGCTTAAACGCACTATCGACTGGATTGTAAGACCCGAAAATTTGAAGAAATACAAGGCTGATATTTATAACGTATGAATACTGAGTTGCAACAGAGTTCAATTGTGCAGCAGATACTTGACGCCATTCGGAAAGTTGTTGGGCCAGGCCCGGTAGCGCTGCACGAGCCGGAGTTTTCAGGTAATGAATGGATATATTTAAAAGAATGCCTGGATTCTACCTTTGTTTCTTCGGTTGGTAAGTTTGTAGATAGGTTTGAATCTGAATTCGCAGCCTACACTAGGGCCAAACATGCAGTTGCCATGGTCAACGGTACAGCAGCGCTACATATCGCACTCAAGTTGGCTGGTGTGCAGCAAAATGATGAAGTATTGATGCCAGCACTAACCTTTGTTGCCACGGCAAACGCTGTCAGTTATTGCGGCGCAACACCTCATTTTGTGGATAGTGAAGAACGCACCCTGGGTATCGATTGTGAAAAGCTACGCGTTTATCTCGGGGAGATTTCTGAAATACGCAACAATCTGTGTATCAATAAACAAACAGGACGAGTGATAAGGGCGTTGATACCAATGCATGTGTTCGGCCACCCATCGGACCTAGATGGTTTGCTGGCCATCGCCCGGGATTTTCATCTTGAGCTTGTAGAAGATGCGGCAGAGTCATTGGGTAGCTTTTACTACGGCCAGCACACTGGAACATTTGGGCTGATGGGAACGCTCAGTTTTAATGGTAATAAAACCATAACAACTGGTGGAGGCGGGGCAATCATTACCAATGATAGCCAGTTAGCCAATCGCGCCAAACACCTCACAACCACAGCTAAGCTGCCTCATCGATGGCGCTATGAGCACGATGAGATCGGATACAATTATCGCATGCCTAATCTGAATGCTGCACTGGGTTGTGCCCAACTTGAAAAGCTCCCTGAGTTTCTTAAATGTAAACGGGAGCTGTTTCACCGATATAAGAAGGCGTTCCAGAAAATTGATGGTGTAACGTTTTTATCTGAACCAGCAGGTTCTCAGAGCAATTACTGGCTACAAACACTGGTTTTAAGTACCAATATGAGCAACCAGCTTGATAGCATTTTGCAAGCAAGTAATGATGCCGGTTTAATGACAAGGCCGGCATGGACACTAATGAATAGACTATCTCCATTTATGGCTTGTCCTGTCATGAGTCTGGACACCTCTATGTCATTGGAGCAACGTATCCTCAATTTGCCAAGCAGTCCTTACAAACTGGCGATTCAGACAATGATCAAACCTCAAATTATTTTAGTAGGAGCTGGTGGTCACACGCGGTCTTGTATTGACGTAATAGAGCAAAACGGCGAGTTTTCAATTTTCGGGTTGGTTGGCACGCATGAAGAAGTAGGTGATGAGGTGCTTGGATACCAGGTGTTGGGGACGGATAATGATCTGGGCAGTTAAAAAAAACTTGTGAACACGCCCTTGTAACGGTTGGCCAGATCAAGACCCCAAAATTACGTAAGCAGCTATTTTTAATGTTAATGGACCTCGGCTATTCACTTCCTACTGTAGTATCACCAAGATCATATGTTTCAAGGAATGCAAGCATTGGGAAGGGCACTATTATCATGCATGGTGCTGTAATTAATGCAGGAGCGCGCATCGGGCAGAATTGCATTATTAATAGCATGTCACTCATCGAGCATAACGCCATCGTTTCTGATCATTGTCACATTTCAACTGGTGCAATATTAAATGGGGACGTTTGTGTGGGGGAGGGTAGTTTTTTAGGTAGTGGCAGCGTCATTCGTGAAGGCATTAATCTCGGTCAGCAATGTATCGTTGGTATGGGCGTAGTTGTGCGTCAGAGTCAACCCGATAATTCACTTATTTTAAAGGTTCAATAAATGGTGCGCGAAACTCTCATTATCGCCGAAGCGGGTGTTAACCATAATGGCGACATGGATATTGCAAAGCGATTAATTGACACTGCAGCAAATGCCGGCGTCAATATGGTTAAGTTTCAGACTTTTAAGGCGAAGAACTTGCTCACAAAAAATGCCACGAAGGCTGACTACCAAGTGAAAAACAATGATGTTAAGGAAACGCAGTACGGTATGATTCAACGGCTAGAATTATCCCGCACGAAGCATCATCAGCTAATAAATCATTGTGTGACCAAGGGGGTGAGGTTCTTTTCACAGGTTTCGATTCCAAAAGCATTGATCTGTTGATTGAGTTAGGTGTGGATACCTTGAAGATTCCTTAGGAGAAATTACCAATCTTCCGTACCTTCGCCACATTGGCCGTCAAGGACTGCCAATAATCCTCTCAACAGGCATGGCGACTCTCGCCGAAATAGAAGCAGCGCTGAAAATACTGGAAGCTGGTGGCACGCCACAAAATCGAATCACTGTGCTTCATTGCAATACCGAATACCCTACACCAATGGTTGATGTAAACCTGCGGGCAATGTGTACCATTCGAGATACATTTATGTGGCAGTGGGTTATTCAGATCATACGCTTGGGATAGAAGTACCGATTGCAGCTGTGGCAATGGGTGCAACGGTGATAGAAAAACATTTCACGCTTGATCGCAGCTTGCAGGCCGATCACGAGGCCAGTCTGGAACCTGACGAACTCAAGGCAATGGTCGGCTATTCGAAATATCGAGAAGGCGATGGGTGATGGAATCAAGCGGCCGAGCCCAAGTGAGACCAAGAACATTCCCATTGCCCGAAAGTCAGTTGTTGCTGCGAAGTCTATTCAAGCAGGTGAAGTGTTTTCCGAAATAAACCTTGCAGTTAAAAGACCAGGTATGGGTATTTCACCGATGCGCTGGGATGAGTTGCTGGGCCAAACTGCATCGCGTGACTATGAGCCAGATGAGTTAATTGAGTTATGAGCAGAAAGATCTGTGTCGTTACCGGTACTCGCGCGGAATATGGCTTGTTACGTTGGTCATGAGGGAATAAAAGACGCACCTGATCTACGTTACAAATTATAGCTACAGGTATGCATCTCGCACCTCAATATGGCGAAACCTGGCGAGATCTGAGCCGACGGTTTGCTATCAATCGAAAAGTCGACATGTTGCTAAATGCTGATACGCCTATTGGAATTACCAAATCAATGGGGCAAGGCATGATCGGTTTCGCCGATGCATTGTTTGAGCTGCAACCGGATATTTTGGTTGTATTGGGGGATAGATTTGAAATTTTATCAGTGGTGTCGAGTGCATTGGTTGCACTAATTCCGGTGGCACATTTGCATGGCGGAGAGACGACCGAGGGGGCCATGGATGAAGCTATCCGACATGCCATAACAAAGATGTCTCATCTCCATTTTGTGGCTGCAGAGGAATATCAGCAACGCGTGATCCAGATGGGTGAAAACCCTGATTGTGTGTTTCTTGTTGGTGGGCTCGGCGTAGACAATATCAAGCGGTTAAAATTATTGGATCGCGAGCAACTCGAAAGAAGTTTGGATTTCGACTTAGGCAATAGAGCTTACTAATAACATTTCATCCGGTAACTCTGGAAAGAGACAGCGCCAAAATACAAATGACTGAGTTGTTGGCTGCTTTAATATGGAGATAGACACTCAACTTATTTTCACGATGCCCAATGCAGATGCTGAAAGCAGTGAAATCATCAGATTGATAGAGTCTTTTGTAGAAGTTCATGACAATGCTCGTGTTTATACTTCGCTTGGGCAACTGCGTTATCTATCCTGTATCAAGCATGTCGATGGCGTGGTAGGTAACTCTTCTAGCGGTTTGGCGAGGTACCATCTTTCAATAAAGGCACCATCAATATTGGTTGTCGCCAGAAGGGTAGACTCAAAGCCCAAAGCGTCATTGACTGTAAGCCTGACAGAGCAAGCATTGGAGGTGCGCTTCAACAACTTCGATCCCCCGCCTTCAGCGCCTGCTTCCTCATGTTAAAAGCCCTTATGGCGAAGGTGGTGCGAGTCAAAAAGTTGTGACGGTTCTTCGTACCCACCCGTTGGAAGAGCTGCTTAAGAAACCTTTTTTTGACATTCAGCCAATAAGACATAAGCAATTGAAATGAGTAGCCCTAATTATCAGGATTGGCGTAAAGCCCTGTTACCGTTGGAGTCTACTACGGCGCAAGCTATTCACAGTTTGAACGAAACTGCAATGCAAATTGTGCTTGTTATATCGCCTGAGGGCGTCCTGCGGGGAACTGTGACTGATGGGGATATACGTCGTCGCCTAATTGACGATTGTTCTTTGGATGAGCCTTTGTCCCGGGTCGTCAAAAAAACATTTTTTTCGGTGAAACAAAGCCCTTCCCAGCGTGGTGAGGCTTTATTTTTGATGAAAAAGAATCGTATCTCGGCAATACCGGTGGTCGATGAACAGATGCGCCCTGTGGGTATAGAGCTTCTATTGGAGCCTACAGCAACGGGAGAAAAGAGGAGCTTGTTGTATTGATGGCAGGGGGCATGGGAATGCGATTGCGCCCGATGACCAGTGATGTTCCCAAACCCATGCTGAAAGTAAGAGGAAAACCAATCCTCCAGCATATAATTGAACAGTTAATTGATCAGGGCTTTCAGCATTTCGCTATCACCTTGAACTACTTGGGGCAGTGGTGCAGGAATTTTTTCAGGATGGCTCTGCATGGGATGTAAGCATTACTTATACTCAGGAGAGTCTGCCGCTTGGTACCGCAGGTGCAATTCGGCTTATTGAACCAGCACCGCAAAAGACCTTCGTAGTGATGAATGCTGATGTCATCTCTCCTTTCGAAGTGAACGATATGCTGGAGCATCATTATTCGCACGGTGTCTCGGCCACTATGGCGGTATCTTTGCAAAGGACTGATCTAGCGTATGGAGTTGTTCAGACCAAAGATGGAAAAATTACACAAATTGAGGAAAAGCCGTCACTGCAGCACCTCGTTAACGCCGGACTTTATGTGCTCGAACCGGAAGCACTAAATTTGATACCGGAAAACCAGGCATATAACATGACCGATCTTTTTCGGGACTTAATAGCGCGTGGTGATTCAACACAGGCATTCGCGCTTTACGAAGATTGGCTGGATATTGGTCAGCCTGAGCAATACCAGGCTGCTAATGATGTTGAACGATAAATCTTTTCTGGCAATCATTCCTGCCCGCGGGGGAAGTAAACGACTTCCTCGAAAGAATGTCATGAATCTCGCTGGTAAACCGCTGATTGCCTGGACAATAGAGGCCGCCTTAAATAGCACTTACATCGATGAAGTGATGGTGAGTACGGATGATCGAGAGATAGCTGAAATTGCGCAACAGTACGGAGCAAGTGTTCCTTTTTTTAGACCAACTGAACTGGCTACTGACTTGACTTCTACGTTCGATGCAATCAAGCATACGCTCGATTTTTATGCTGAAATGGGAGAGAAATATGATTTTTCAGTGCTTCTCCAACCGACTTCACCTCTGCGGGAATCCAGACATATTGATAATGCTATCAATCTCCTGAAGACTAAAAATGTGTGCGATTATATGCATGTAAACTTGAAATGGCGCATTCGCCGATAACGGGATAACGACAGCCGCAATGGAAATAGGAGTAGTTTTTAAGAGATGAAGTAAAAAATAAGGAGCAGGCCCGGAAAACTTTGCTTATCAACTTAATGGGGCCATTTATATCTGTAAATCAGAAAAGCTATTGGACGAAGAAAGCTTCTTCTTAAGAGACAATATTTTTGCTTATCGTATGGATAAGCTAAGTTCGGTTGATATAGACGATGAGACTGATTTTTCTATTGCGGCGATGTTAATGCGAAACAAAATAATGTTCGATCGCTGAACCAGTATTACTGGTTCCTGTTTGTATTTGTGTTCTGTTTTAAATGGTCTTTTGGCCATTTTTCACCTCTTAATGTTATTTCCACTCTTATTCTTTGATCCTTTTAAAAGACATAAGTCAATAATTTCATTTTCTGGATCGACACTAATTCTTACTGCGGTTCAGTTGGTGGCGAATATTCTGGTTATTCGGTGGATAAGTCAGGTGAGTTGGGATTTGGAACACGCTTATTGTGATTAAGAGTTATGCCTTAGTGCTCAACTTGGGAGTTACAAATGGCCTGAACCGTGAGTTACCGTTTGTCCTGGGTAGCAACTACCAGCGAATAGCAAAAAGAATAGCTGAATGTGCACTATTTGTAACATTGTTTGCATCCCTCGTGACATTTCTAAGCATAACAATTACATCGAGCCTATTAGCAAATGAGTCGTTGAAATTGTCCTTTTGGGTTCTGGCTATTGTTTCAGCTATTGCGTTTATGAACATGTATTATTCCACAACCTTCAGAACCAATCAGGCTTTTTTGATTCTTTCCAAAATCAACCTTGCTCTAACTTTGTTAGCAGCAATTAGTTTAATATTGCCTTCAAAGTATGGCTACGGCGGCTTTCTCGCCAGAATTGTGGCCATTGAAGTCATAAAATTAGTGTTATTTTTAATATTTCAGCCTTTCCCGGTTCGGCCCCATTTCAGCAGGTTTGGTTTCTTCCTTTTGATTAAAACAGGGATTCCACTTTTTGTCGGTACTATCTTTCGGCAATAACCGAAACATTTAAAAGAATCAATCTAAAAGGTGTAGCCTCTTTTGAGATGGTCGGACTTTTTTCTCCGGCATTTTCGCCATTTATTCAATCAATGGTTTATTGCCAAAATCACTCGGACAATACATTTTTCCAAAATTGAACTATGGGTTGGGTAAAGGGCAGTCAGTGAAGAAGCTTTGGGGAAGCTGTCTTAAATTCACTCTCTTCAACATTTGTATGATGATTCCGATAATTTTTGCGGGATGGTGGTTACTCCCATATTTTATCGAACAATATTTTCCGAGATATGTCACCGGAACCTATCCGGCGCAATTGGCCCTGCTTTCAGGCGTATTAACACCCTTTGGTATGCTGATGAATTTTTTTCATTCCCTAAAAGCTTGGAGATATATCTACAGTCTTGTTACCGTTAAGGTTGTCACAAGTTTTTCATTGCAATGGATTTTGGTAAGGATGTATGAGCCATTAACTGGCATTGCTTACGGTGTGCTCGCATCAGATTTGGTGTTTGTCACGATAATGTTGGCGGCTTGTTATATTTTTCTCAGGGGTCATAAACAATAAATGGAAAATGATGATTTAAAGTACGCTGTGCTGATTATAGGCCCTTTCCAGTTTATCAACGCCTGTCGGTCTCTCAAGAATAAGATTGCTATCCTGGATAATTAAATTGAACCATATTAAAAAAAACAAAGTACTACTAATTGTTACTACTGAAATTGGCT
>CAVSHP010000022.1:0-13599 GCA_963727635.1 uncultured Gammaproteobacteria bacterium
TCGCCACCGACGGCAGGATCACTCTGGGTCTCGAGGTTACTGAGGACCTGCTTCTTTTCGTCCCGACCTATGTATTCACGAATCCGGTCTGGGGAGGGCAGGCGACGCTCAGTATGGCTGGTGTCTATGGCCGGGCAGACGTGTCCGTTGACGCGACCCTGACAGGACCTGGTGGTGACGTTCTCACGGCAAGTGAAAGCGCCTCTCTGACGGCTATTGGCGATCTCTTTCCATCCTTTTCGGTGAAGTGGAACAAGGGCGTACACAACTCCATGGTCTACACCATGCTCGGCGTCCCGGTCGGCAGTTACCAGGTCGAGCGGCTGGTTAACATTGGCACAAATCACTGGTCGGCAGACATCGGTGGTGGCTATACCTATTTGAACCCGGATACCGGCCGCGAGTTCTCTGCGACAGCAGGCATCACGTACAACTTCGAGAATCCGGATACCAATTATCAAAATGGTATTGATGCCCACCTGGATTGGGGGCTGTCGCAATTTGTATCCGAGCAAACGCATGTCGGAGTGGTCGGCTATTTTTTCTACCAGATCACGGGTGACAGTGGTTCGGGTGCGGTGCTTGGCGATTTCAAATCGCGTGTCACTGCCGTAGGACCGCAAGTCGGACACTTGTTTGAGATGGGCGACGGACAGGCCTACTTTAACGCCAAGGCCTACTGGGAATTCGACTCAAAATACCGCGCGTCTGGCTGGAATGGATGGCTCACATTGGTAATACCTTTTTAATCAGGAGATCAGCATGAAAATGAACACGCTTACCCGGTCAGCACTCGGCTGTCTATAGGCAGCGAGTATCGCTGTACCAGCCTGGGCGGCGGGCGCTGTCTCTTCCGCTGAGACTGTTGCGCAGACGCAAAACCTGTTTGAGACTGCCGGAAAGAAACACACCAACTGAGCAAATCAACTAACCGGACTCCGCCATTTACACCGCCTTTGGATAGCGGGTGTTTTCATTGTGCTTGCCCTGCTGGACCCGCGGGGAGGTTGCGGATTTTGATGTCGCGCTGGGGATACGGTATCTCGATGTTCGCTTCCCTGAGTTTCTTCACGATGGTCATGCGCAGTGCGCTCTGGGTGACCTTGCGCTGGTCGTAGTCGTCAATCCAGATATCCAGCCGGAAATCGATGGAGCTGTCACCAAAGCCCGTACACCACGCGAACGGCGGCGGCTCCCTGACCACATCGGCAACCGCTCTCGCCGCGTCCTCCAGGATCTTCACCACCTGTTCCGGCTCGGCGCCGTAATCCACACCGACGTCGATCTCCAGGCGCCGTTTACGGTCCGATAGTGTCCAGTTTGTGACTTCATTGGAGATCAGATCGGCATTCGGCACGATGACCTCGGCGCCCTGAAATGTCTGGACGGTGCTCGAACGCACACCGATACGACTGATCCTGCCATGCAACTGGCCCATCTGCATGACGTCGCCAACGTTTACCGGACGCTCCATCAGCAGGATCAACCCCGAAACAAAGTTGTTGACCACACCCTGCAGACCGAAGCCGATACCCACACCGACTGCACCCGCGAGCACGGTCACTTTCGTGAGGTCGATGCCCATCGCCGCCAGGGCGAGCAGGAAACCGGCGCTGACCAGCAGGTAACGGGTCACGGTCGCCACCGCGAACGGCAGCCCTTGCTTGTCAGACAGACGCGGTACGATCTCGAGTTCCAGCACCGGCGTCACGATCTTCATCACGACAATCGTACCCAGTATCACGGCCAGACCCACCCAGATGCCTGCCAGGTGGATACTCGTCGATCCGATTGTGAACTCGGCGTGAATGAGGGCGTCGAGCAACCGGGATACTTCGTCCCCCCGCCCCAGCATGATCAGCATGCCCCAGCCCCAACCCAACACGGCCACCGCGGTGAAAATCTTTCGCAGGCTGTTGAGCAAGGCGCGTTGCCGTAAGTGGACAATCCGCAGGCTGCGCGCCGCTCGAGTGTGCAGCAACGCCAGGGTGAATCCGTACAGTTGTCCCGCTATCACCGCGAGTAACAACCATAGCCCCAGAGCGCCGACCACCAGGTTACGCAGGATGCTGGCGGCGCCGATTTGTCCCGCAACAACAGCTAAAACGGCGGCGCTGAGCAGCACGATCAAACCTGCAGTCGCCCAGCGCACGAGACTGGCCGGCAGGTCCGGAAACGACTGCCTAACGTGGCCCCGATGAAGGTCTACACCCAGTGCAACCGCCAACGAGGCACATTGCGCTATAAACAGCAGCCGGCTGGCGAGCGGCAGCGGATCGACGACCGCCCCGAGCAGCGCCATCGAAATCAACACCCCGGTCAATGTGTAAAGCGACAGGGAAATATGCGGCCCCAGGACCGCGCGGGCCAGCAGCGATCCCGGCAGGGCGACGAGCGCCAGCAGAACCAGCTGGAAATCGGTTGGACCCGGCGGGCTGAATACCAACACCGCGACCAGTGCCGCCACCAGCGCAACCGCAGCGGGCAGACGAAACAGGCTGACGGTACGTTGCATGTAAGGGTCCGTCCCGGCCAGTGCGGCAATTGACTCGCGCGTGGTGACGATCAGCCACCAGGTCAGCATGAAAGCCAGGCCCGCAATCGCCAGCATCGACGCCGCGTGGTCGCGCAGGTGACCGACACTTTGCGCGATTTGCGCATTGAAAAACTGCAGGACGCGGCTGTGCTCGCCAGGGAGTGCTTTGAGCCGCCAGAGCGGCTCACTGCTGCCGGCTCTCAATCGCCCGGTGAGCTGGTCGCGGCGTTCGCTCACCTCGACACGCAGGGCGATCACCGCAGCGCGGAGTTGCGTTGCCTCGCCCAATACTTCGATCACCTGGTCGCGGCGCTTCCGCATTTCCCGCGCCAGCGCCTCGTACCTCGGGATCAGTGCCTGGATCCGCTCCAGCACGGCAGGTGTCGAGTCGCGCCTCTCGGCAGTCTCTATCCACGCGCCCGCTCTTTCGCCGATGGCAGCGACCTGATCCAGACCGGTATCCAAAGCGTCGGCTCTGGCTACCAGTTCGTCAACCGTCGAGGTAAGCCGATGTTCGGCCGTACGCAATGCCAGGCTGAGGTCGGTCAATTCGTGAAATCCTACCAGGTCATCCAGCACACTACCGGCCTGCCGGCGCGATTCCAAAAACGTCTTGTCGATTTCCTTGATCTCTGCGGCCAGGAAGGACAAGCGCCCATCTTCGGCCAGCAGCAGGCGCAATTTCCGGTCCTCCGTCTCGAGAGCCTCCATCGTCGTAAGGATTTCCGCCAACGATGGCGACGACCCGTCCTCCGTCCTGGCGGCCGTCGTTGCCGCTTCGGCACTTTGCGGAACAGCAGGACTCTCCTCAGAGAAGCAGGCAAGCGGCAGGCCGGCCAGCCCGAGTAGGATCAGCCAAATGTATTGCAATTTCATACATGCTCCTTGTCGGGGTATCTGCAGGCTGAATGTTAATTTGCACTCAAAAGTGCCCCAGGTTTTGCACTGAGAATTACCCCACCCAGAAAGCCTGATTATGGCCTAATTTCGGGTTGTTTTGCCGGTTTTATTCTCCTTTCGTTGGTTGATGGTTGAGTTTTTATAGCGCTTCACTGACGGCACTGTGTTGGAACTTAAAGCCTGCAAGATCACGATAGGCCGGAAAGCGGGCGATCTTCATCTGGTAATTGATGGAGCGCACTTCCCGGTCGGCAACTTCAGCCCGGATCAACTGATCCAGCAAGCTGGTCGATTGCTGATAGGCTGGTGATCCCTGTTCGGCCAGTTCGGCAACGGCACTGGCCATACCGTGCAGCTTGAGCGACTTGAGGTTGGCCACAAAGGCATCCTGATATTAAAAGGGACTTGAGGTGGTATGGGTATCTGTGGAAGCCCCTACTAAGAGATTTGTAATCAGTAGGTCCCGAGTTCGAATCTTGGTGCCGGCACCATTTCTTCCTTGTACCCCAGGCTCCCCACTCTGGCTCTTGACTCTGACCCCGTTTATCGAGCCCGTTTATCCTACGCACATTCAGGCAATCTCCCACTTACTGAAATTATTGTGGCCAATATACTTTTCAGGTGGAAAATAGAGCTGTCTTTGGATCATTTGTTGTTGCGGTTCGGGCATATATGTCCGATACTTCGCCATGAGGACCGCCGAGTTTATCCGTCGGGCGCGACGCTATTCCAGGCAAACTAGTCTTGAATTTGAGTATGACCCGAGAAGAGGCAAAGGTAGCCATGGCCGAATTTTTGTGGGTGGTTACCTAACGGCTATCAAGAGTGGCAATAAGACTATCGGCACCGGGTTGCTGCGGAAAATGCTCAAAGATTTGCATATCAATCCAAAGGATTTCTAAAATGAGATTTGTCTACCCGTATGAATCAAAGCGTGAAGAAGCGTCCATTTTCGTCCATTTTCCAGACGTACCCGGTGCTTCGACCCAGGTGGATAAAGGGGAAGACTTCGATGAACTTGTGAGAGATTGCCTGATCGCCGCACTGGGTGGTTATGTTGCTCGACATCAACCCCCGCCGGCCCCGACCCCAGCCCGGTCTCGCCGGACGGTCGCTCTCGATATTATTACTTCTGCCAAGCTTGCCCTGGCCACGGCGATGTCAGACGTGAATATGAGCAACGTGGTTTTGGCTGGGAAACTGGGAGTGAGCGAGAAAATAGTCAGGCGCTTATTGGATCTTGATCATGTAAGCAGGATAGACCGGCTAGAAGCAGCATTGGCGTACTTCGGCTTGCAAGCTGAGCTTTCGGTAGTGCCAAAGTCCCTTATCGATCAGCATGTGTTGCGGGTAAAGTCTTAAAAACTGACTATGGGCTGGTGAATGTCTACGATACACTAGTGTACCTACAAGGCACGGATTTACATGGAGTTTTTTTAAGTAAGAGGAGTATTATTCATATAGTTGTAATCAGGTGGTGTAATCAAGGTCTATGGAGACATATTGGTTACCCACTAAAAGAGTTGTATCATGGTTGATGTCACACCCTCCAACCCATCATCTGATGATCATAAGCGTGGCCGAGTGACAATCTATCGTATTTGAAACAGTCAGAGGAGAAATCCATGTACTGCAATCGTTTAGGTCTTGTATCATTTCTGCTGTTGTTATTCTTTAGTTTCCCCGCACATTCTGAATCAGAATACTTATCCATTCGCCCCACTCCGGATCATACGTTTGAGGCTGTACTTTCACTGAATACCAGCCAGTGCATTGCTGTAAAACCAGTTGAGTCAGTCGAAGTAACTGGTTCCGACATTTTGGTTGAGTCCACACCGTATGAAATGCCCCCATGTATTTCAACACTTCCACCACCGTATTATGACTATGAGAATACGGCATTTATTGGCGAATTGGCTCCGGGGCAATATACCCTCACATGGAATCAGACGGGCAGTTTCAACATGTCTACAACTGTAACTGTGAGTGAACTACAAGGCCCCTATGTGCCTTGCGTTGGTTGTGATGATTTGGTGCACGCTCCATTCCCTGAAACCGGTTCATGGTACAACCCTGATCAATCTGGCTCAGGTTTAAATTTTGAAATTCAGAACGGAGCACTTGCGGGTTTCTATTACGGATACGACATCAATGGTCTTCCTGAGTGGCAGCTGATCACCGGACCACTTGTACGTTCAGAGAAAGAGGGGGTTCAGTGGGAGCTGAAAACCCAGCTACAACAATTTGAAGATGGCAATTGTGTCGGATGTGAATATGTACCCCCAACGAGTCCAGCCGAAGGTTCTACCATCACGTTGGATTTCATGCAGCGCAACTATATGCGTATAACCATTGGGGATAACCCCAGCCAGTTCTTTGTACCCTTTATCTACGGGTCATCGGGTATGAAGTATTTCGAGGAGCAAACACCTTATGTATTTCCTGAGTATGGAGGTGGCACCAGTTGGATGGACACCACATATTTTATGTTTGTAACAAAACCTAATACTGATCCACCATCACCGTGGCTATGGGAGAGTTTTATACTGCCAGTTGTTGCAGGAAAGATCAGAACGGGTGGTCCTGACGAAGGTAAATTAATTTACGAGTCATTTATTACAACGCCTCCTCCCGGACCAGATGTGCTTTCTACTTTAATTGAGTGTGAGTTGGAACAAGAATCAAACGAACCGGGTTGCAAATGGGTATTAGGTCCAAAGGAATATGTGATACCCATTGGGCACTTGAGCGATAGTCGAATCTATGGTGAGGCAGAAGATGGCTCAACGATAGAAGGTTATCGTCTGACTTACGACTAGGGATTGATCACCTAGCGGGGGGCATGTTGGTTTTGAGCACTGGACATAATCAACCTGCCCGCTCGGTGGTAGGTAACTGGAGTACATTAACTTGGTGACTAACAGTCACAATAATGGCACTCGTCGTATCACCCTAGAGCGTCATAAACCGTAACAGGCATCATGCCGTAGGGTAACGCAGGGGGTCACCCATTCTCGTAAAAACCAACCTTACTGATACGTCCCGGCACCGTGATCCAGGTTGGGTTCCCATCCGATAAGTCCATCCTTACCGACGAACAGTATATTCTTACCCAAATCATCCAATGACAGGTCTTTAGAGAGATAATTAACTATTCCTCCACATCATCGTGCTGTCGCCTTCATCCAACACAATCTTGCCCCGTCTACCGGCAACAGCACCGAGTAGATCGAGGATGTGGCGGTGATGAAAAGCCGGTTGTTCCTTAGACCGCCAAAGCAGAGGTTGGATACCCCTTCCGGTATCAGAATCTTGCCGATCAGTTTGCCGTCGGGCATGTAGCAATGGACCCCGTCAAAGGCGCTAGTCCAGATGCGCCCCTGGTCGTCTAGCCTGAGGCCATCAAACTTCCCGTTGCTGCAATCCGCGAATACCGCTCCACCCGACAGGGTATTGTCATCACTGACGTCGAATACTCGGATATGACGGCGGTCGTCCGGGAAACGGATGCCGCCCGAATCCACGATATACAATTTACGTTCGTCGGTGGAGAAAGCGAGTCCGTTGGGGCGCCGGAAATCATCTGCCACCATGACCACTTCAAAGGAGTCCGGGTCGACCCGATACACGTTGTCCGAGCCGATCTCACTATCGCCTTTGAAGCCTTCGAAGTTGGAGTCGATCCCGTATCCGGGATCCGTGAACCAGATGGATCCGTCCGACTTGACCACCACGTCATTTGGGCTGTTGAAGCGTTTGCCCTCGTAGCGGTCCGCGATCACGGTTATGCTGCTGTCGTACTCGGTGCGCACGACCCTGCGTAAACCCTGCTGGCAACTGATCAGCCGGCCTTCACGGTCGATGGTATTGCCGTTGGTGTAGCCGGAGTCATGCCGGTACACACCCACTTGACCGGTGATTTCGTCCCATCGCAACATGCGGTTGTTTGGTATGTCGCTCCACAGCAGGGAACGGTGCGCTGGAAAATAGACCGGCCCCTCCGACCAGATACAACCCTGGTACAAATGTTCCACGCGCGCGCTCATGTTGACGCAGAACATGAATGAAGGATCAATGATTTGGTATTCATTCGATGCCATTTTTATCTCCCTTTATCAGTCGGTGTCATTTACCTTTGGAAAGGCGTCTGGCCCATGATTTCGAAAATTTCGATAGCGGCGACAGGTGTTCCATCAACTTGCGGCCCATGTCGGTCAGGACGTAACCGTTTTTGGTCGAATCGACGATCTGCGTGTCGCGCAGCTCCTTCAGACGCCGGTTCAGCGTGGTCGGCGACACCGACTCACAAAGCGCCTGCAACTCACGAAAGTTCAATGGGCCATCGCTCAGGTTCCAGACGATACCCATCGCCCAGCTGCGACCCAAGAGATCGAAAAGGGCCATGATGGGGGCCCCGGTCCTGGAACCTCGAACCGGCTTCCCGGGTTGCGGCGTGCTCATGATTGACCTCAAACTTTGCTACTATTTATGTAGCGACAGATGCTACACTATCAGTAGCATATGTCAAGCATTTTGACGATGCTTCTAGAGCGGGATTTGAAAAAAGCCAGATACCACACGGCTTTCATCGGGGCGAGCTAATAATTCTGATGGGAAACTCTCCTCGCAAAGTGACCAGGTTGGCGTCCGGCCCCATACCGGTTGAAAACGGTAGCGAAATACTGCCTGTTCCAGCGCCGGCAGGCGGACGTTAACCTGGACCATTCAACACTGCGAAGCGGCCAGCTGAAGGCAACTTTTTTTATCATGACAGAACTCGCATCGCACCCTGAGAAAACCGTGCTCCAGTCCTCCGCATTGCAGGTGATCTTGAAAATCTTTCCTTACATTGGCGGGCAACTACCGACCATGGCTGGCCAGTTCGGCCCGAAATCCGGCAACCATTGCGGGTTAATGAAAGACGTTTTTTGGATACCGCCGGTCTGAAAAGATATGAAACACAGGGAAGGGGCGATACTGATCTTTTGTAATCAGTAGGTCCCGGGTTCGAATCTTGGTGCCGGCACCATCTCTTTTTATTCCCTGTAACAATTAAAATGGTGTTGAAAATGCCCCGGCCCGAAAGAACGGGGCTTGCTCATGAGGAATCGGGCCGGGGATAAAGCTTTCAGGTGGGTGACTAGTTGTTGATGCAATCTCCCATGCCACGGCCGCCGCCCATGCCACGCTCGCCGCGCAACTCGTCCATGTCCTGTCTCAGTTGCTCACGTCTTTGCAGTTGTTCTTCAAAAAGGGCTTGCTGTTCAGGGCTCAGCACCAACTGGATCTGCGCATGGACGTTGGCGCGAATTTCATCGGAGACCAGGCGGCTTCTTTCACGTTCTTCATCATGCAGCAATTTGGCTTCTTCAAAAATCGCGGCGACTTCGGCAGCCTGGGCCTCATCGAGTCCGAGGTTTGCGGTCAGTCGTTCGGCGGGATTGACCGGGCCACCGGAGTAGAAATGTCCCGGGTTGCCTTGCATGCCCTGGCCTTGCATGCCTGGAGCTGAGCCTGGTCCGCCTTGCTGTTGAGCAACGGCCATACCTGCGGAAAGTGAGAGTAACAGTGCGATCAATAATGTCTTTTTCATGTTGGTATCCTTGGTCTGGTTAGCATATTCCCGGAAAACAGGATTGCTCTCGGGGCGTTCTTGACGGTCTCCAATTTAGTCTCCCAATTGGAATCAAATTTGAAGAAAATAAGGAGATTGCATGGTGGATGTTGTCCGGCAGGTAAGGCTGGTGCAGGATATGCTCGTGTAGGGGATAACTTGATGAAACTGAAACTCATCCATAAACTGCTGATTGCCATGTTCGCCTGTGCAGCACTGGTGCTGTTACTGAACACCCTGGTCACACGCGCCAGTATCGGCCGGGGTTTTGTGGATTTTCTGCAACAACAGGAACGCGGCCAGGTCGAGCTTGTGGTTCCCGCACTGGAAACCTGGTACGCCGGTCACGGCAGCTGGGATAAACTGGCCGGTAACCCACGTGAGTTTTATGGTCTCGTCTTCAATGCCTTGCTGCAGGATTCTGATGCCCGCCTGGAGTTTGGGCCACAACGATCAAACCAGCAGCCACGTGGACGTCATGGCCCGGGTTTTCCCGGTCCCAATGGCGGGCCGGGGCCGCTCGGGCGTAATGGTCTTCCGCAACGTATTTTTCTTCTCGAGGCAGATTACACGCCGGTAATTGGCGAAGTACCGCCGGACAACGCCAGGGGCAAACTGCTGGCGATCAAGGTCAACGGCAGCATTGCCGGTTGGCTCGGATTTGCCATGATCCGGGGCATCGAGTTACCCGCAGAGGAAGCGTTCATTACGCAGTTACGCAATAACCTGCTCATCGGCCTGGGTCTGGGCCTGGCAGTGGCGGCATTACTGGCATGGCTGCTGGCCCGGCATTTGAGCCGGCCGGTCAACCAGGTGGCGGAGGGTATCCGTTCACTGGCGGCAGGGGATTACAACAAACGTTTGCAGACCCGTGGCAGTGACGAGATTGCAAGGCTTGGCGAAGATGTCAACCGCCTCTCGAGCGTGTTGAGTGACCACGAAAGCACGCGCAAACGCTGGATGTCGGATATGGCGCACGAGTTGCGTACGCCACTGGCCATCATCAGCGGCGAACTAGAAGCCATGAGCGATGGTGTTCGTCCGTTGGACAAGGAGCAACTTGACTCGGTGCGTAACGAGGTCAGTCACCTATCCGCATTGGTCAATGACCTGCACAGCCTGACGCTCACCGATTCCGGCGCGCTGGCCTACAAGATGCAAGCGGTCGATCTCGATGAACTGGTGCAACTGACAGTGGATTCCTACCGTGGTCAGGCGGCCGCAAAGGGCCTGGAGATCAGCTATTCAGGCCCGGACTCGGCACTCAGGCTGCAGGGCGATGAACAACGCCTGCGTCAACTTTTGCGTAATCTGCTGGATAACTCCGTGCGTTACACGGATACCGGCGGTAAGATTTCTGTCATGCTCAGGAAAGACAGGCGGCAGGCACGGTTCAGCATCGGTGATAGCGCTCCCGGCGCGAGCGTGGACGAATGCGAACGCCTGTTCGAGCGGCTGTACCGCCTTGAAGGCAGCCGCAACCGCAACTCCGGCGGCAGTGGACTGGGCCTGGCCATCTGCCGCAACATCGTCGAAGCCCATGGCGGGGAGATCTCGGCACAACCCGGTCCGGATGGCGGTCTGCTGATCACGGCCACACTGCCGCTGGATACATGAAAACACCGGCCACCATCCTGATCGTCGAAGACGAAGCCAAGATTGCCAGCCTGTTACGCGACTACCTGGAGAAAATCGGCGGCTACCAGACCCACTGGGTGGCGCGCGGTGACGAGGCGCTGCAGGCATTTGACGACGTTTCACCGGACCTGGTGCTGCTGGACCTGATGCTCCCCGGCATGGATGGTCTCGAGGTATGCAAGGCGATCCGTTTCAAAAGCCAGGTGCCGGTGATCATGGTGACCGCGCTGGTCGAGGAGATCGACCGCCTGCTGGGTCTGGAACTCGGTGCGGATGACTACATCTGCAAACCCTTCAGCCCCAGGGAGGTCGTGGCCAGGGTCAAGACCGTTCTGCGCAGGGCCAACCCGGTTGAAGCCGGGATACCGCCTGCCGGTCTTGAGATCGACGGGGAGCGTCACTCGGCCAGTATTAACGGCAAACAACTCAAACTCTCGCCGGTGGAATTTGCCTTGCTCAGCCGGCTTGCTGCCCAACCCGGGCGAGTATACTCACGTGACCAGCTGATGAGCACGATCTATTCTGACTACCGTATCGTAAGTGACAGGACCGTCGATACCCACGTCAAAAATCTGCGCCGCAAACTGGAAGAATCCGGTTCCGGTAACGACCTGATTGAATCTGTTTACGGAGTCGGTTACCGTCTATCGTCCTGATGACTTTTGAAGGACAGAGGTGATGAATAAGCTGGACCGGCGGAAATTCTATATTGACGGCGAATGGGTCAAACCTGTTGAGCCAAGTAATTTTGAAGTGTTCAGCCCGGCAACCGAGGAGTCGGTCGCAACCATTTCACTGGGATCGATTGCAGACATCAACCTGGCGGTAAAGGCTGCCCGCCGGGCATTTGAATCCTGGTCGGTTTCATCGATAGAACAGCGCACAGAGCTGTTACAAAATATCCTGACGGTATATAAAAAACACTACGACGAGATGGCCGAGATCATCTGTCTCGAACTCGGGGCACCCATCAGCATGGCCCGGAAATCACAGGCTGCCTGCGGTATAGGTCACCTGGAGGATTCCTGGCTGCTCTTAAGGACCTGAACCTGCGGCGAAAATTGGACAATGGCGATATTTTATTGCGCGAGCCGATTGGTGTTTGCGGTCTGATTACGCCGTGGAACTGGCCGGTTAACCAGATGGCGCTAAAGGTGTTGCCGGCCCTTGCGGTGGGTTGTACCTGTGTGCTGAAACCGAGTGAACTGACACCGCTGAGCGCCGAGCTTTACGCCAAAATTTTACATGAAGCAGGTGTTCCCGGGGGTGTTTTCAACCTCGTCAATGGTGAAGGGCCAGTCGCCGGCGCTGCACTGTCACGCCATCCCGACGTGGACATGATGTCTTTTACCGGTTCCACCCGTGCGGGTACGGCCGTGTCCAGGGATGCCGCTGAGACGGTCAAGAAAGTCACCCTCGAACTGGGGGGAAATCACCCAATATCCTGTTTGCCGATGCAGATCTTGAAAAAGCCGTGAAACGCGGGGTTTTTGGCTGGTTCGTAATTCGGGACAATCATGTTCTGCACCAACCCGCATGCTGGTCGAACATTCCATTTATGAGAATGGGCTGGAGATCGCAAAAATAACGGGTGAGAGCCAGCAGGCGGAGACCCTGCACGGGAAGGCCGGCAATTGGTCCGGTCATCAGCGCGCTTCAATTTGACCGCATACAGGACCTGATCAATTCAGGCATATCCGAAGGCGCGACACTGCTGGTCGGCGGGCCCGCAAGCCGGATGGATTCAGCCTCGGCCACTACGTCAGACCCACCATTTTCTGCAATGCACGCAACAGCATGCGTATCGCGCGTGAAGAAATATTCGGACCGGTGTTGACCATCATTCCGTTTGAGGATGAAGACGATGCCATTCGTATTGCCAACGACACGCCCTTCGGTCTCGCGGCTTACGTGGAAACGGCCGACGACTTCCGTGCAGAGCGGGTGGCGGGAAATTCCGTGCCGGCCAGGTCTATATCAATGGCATGAGTGCGGCTTCGGCAGTCCGTTTGGCGGCTACAAGAAGTCGGGGCTCGGCCGTGAGGGCGGTCTTTCAGGACTCGAGGATTTCCTCGAAATCAAGGCCGTTTCGCGACCCTGAAGGACTTCATCGTCGTCGACTATGTAATGGCAACCACTGCTTTGCGGGTTTAATTTTGCCGCATGCACCACCAGCAGGGCCGTTTGCACGGCGTTTCTGAGTTCGATCAAATCCTTGCTCAGACGGCAGTCGCTGTAAAAAGAATGCACTTCCTCACGCAGTTCGAGCAGGATGCGTCTGGCCCTGGTCAGACGCCGGTTGAACGGACGATGCCGGCATAATTCCACATTGTTTGTCTTACCAGGCTTAAGTCCTGTTGGATCAGCGTCGGGTCAGCCTCCCGGCGCGGGCCTTCCCAGGCGCGTGGTTGCGGTAAACGAAACTCCAGTGTGGCAATATCGGCGATGTCCGCTTGCGCGGTGAACTTGGCGCTCGTCAGGCATTCGAGCAGGGATGTGCTGGCGAGACGGTTGGCGCCGTGCAGACCGGTGCAGCCGGTTTCGCCAATGGCATTCAGATGCCTGACGTTGGTGCGACCGCTGAGGTCGGTGTGGACACCGCCGCAGGAATAATGCGCGGCCGGAACAACGGGATGGGCTCGCCTGTCATGTCGATACCCTGTTCCATGCAGCGCATGTAAATGTAAGGGAAGCGATCACGGATGAAATCCGGCTTGAGCGCGGCAAGATCCAGGTAAACACAGGCGTCACCACTTACGACCATCTGCTGGTGGATGGCGCGGGATACGATGTCACGTGGCGCCAGGGAACCGCGCGGATGGATCGCATCCATGAATTTCTCGCCGCGGCTGTTGACCAATACGGCGCCCTCGCCCCGCACTGCCTCGGAAATGAGAAAGTGGGGCGCATT
>CAVSHP010000023.1:0-41923 GCA_963727635.1 uncultured Gammaproteobacteria bacterium
GGCAGACCCTGGATTTCGGCATTCACAAAGGTGCCGATCTTGAGTTCCGGTTGATCGCTTTGACCCAGCACACCGTAGGGATCAATGACCTGGGCCACTGCGTAGATTACGCGGCTGGTTTCATCCACCACGCCCTCGGTGCGGATAATACGGGCCTGCCACTGGTCGGTGCCGGAACCATTTTCTGAACTCAGTGTAACCGGCGGGAAGGACTTGTCCTTGTTTCTGACCTCGGTCTCGGATGGCAGGTCGAGGTAGCTCAGATCGCCGGGTGTCAGGGGCAGACGAACCTCGGCGGTGTCGATGGCAAAGGTGACGCCAAGTCGCGTTCCCAGCGTCACATAGCGACCGATATCCACCGCCTTTTCCCTTACCAGTCCATCATAGGGGACGGTGATGGAGGTGCGTTCGAGATCACGTCGCGCCTTTTGCACATCGGCCTCGGCTGCACTGACATTGGCCTTTGCGTCATCGACCTGCGGCTTGCGCAAAACCAGGTCGGAGGGTTGCCCCTGCTTACCCATATTTTTCCAGTCTTTTGCCGCCTGCTCGGAGCGTGCGGTTTCATCCGCCAGTTTGGCCATTCTTGAAGCCAGTGCGGCTTCGGCGCGTTTCAAGGCGGTTTCGTAATCACTTGGATCGATTCGCAGTAACACTTCACCCTTGTGGAAAAAACCACCGGCGACAAACTCGGGGGCGACAGAAACGATCTTTCCGGATACTTCGGAAATCAGCGTGGTCTCGGTGCGGGGTCTGACCGTGCCCTGTGATTTGATCAGGAAGTTCAGTGACACGACCTCGGCATCGATGGTCTCGACCAGGACCGCCCTTTCAGCATCGGGTTTGCGTTCGGCGCCTTTTGATTTTTGCCAGATCACCAATGCGATAACCACCAGCACGGAGCCGAGGATTAAAAGCAGCGGAAGCATGAACTTGAAAAACTTTTCCATTCCCCTAAAACTCCAAAACCTCACACAATATATACGGACGCGAATTATCCCCTCTGGGCGCCCATTAGTCATGGGGAAATTTCCGGGGGTTCCATATCAGCGCAATTTCAAGTACTTTCACGACTGATAATACAAATTCACAATCAACAGGTACAATAACCGGCCGGTCGCCAGCAAACCCAGGTGATCAAATTCAGGCCGCCATGGAAATTAACAAATGGGAATAGTTTTAAAAACACCGGAAGAAATCGAGGCCATGCGGGTCGCGGGCCACCTTGCCGGCGACGTCCTCAGGATGATTCGTGAGCACGTGCGTGTCGGGGTTACCACCGGTGAACTGGATGACATCTGTCACCACTATATCACCGAGGTACAGCAGTCGATCCCTGCGCCTTTGAATTACCGGGGCTTTCCCAAATCCATCTGCACATCCATCAACCAGGTGGTTTGCCACGGTATCCCCGGTGAGCGGAAGCTCAAGAATGGCGATATCATCAATATCGATATCACCGTTATCAAGAACGGCTGGCACGGGGACACCAGCAAGATGTTCCTGGTCGGCGAACCGCCGCTGCGGGCGCGGCAATTATGCGAAATCGCCCACCAGGCCATGGTGACGGGTATCGAGATGGTCAGACCGGGTTTGCGCCTGGGTGATATCGGCCACGCCATTCAGAGCTATGCCGAGGGTCAGGGTTGCTCTGTTGTGCGCGACTATTGCGGCCACGGTATCGGCAAGGTGTTCCACGAGGACCCGCAAGTCCTGCACTACGGACGGCCCGGTGTTGGTGAGTTACTGGTCCCGGGCATGGTGTTTACCATCGAGCCCATGATCAACCTGGGCAAGAAGGAAACCCGATTGCTTGCCGATGGCTGGACCGTGCATACCAGGGACCGCAGCCTTTCAGCACAGTGGGAGCATACGCTGGCGGTCACCGAAGATGGTTATGATGTACTGACACAATTACCGGGTGACGAGCTTTGAGCCTGTTTTTTGCGTCATAGGCAGGCGATACGCCGGGCAAAGCGAATGAAAATACGTTTACGGGGGCTGCTGACAAAACCCGCCGTGGCCACGGGTTGCCTGGACGAGCATTCTTTAAGCACAGCCACCGGTACACCGACACCCGGCCAGTTGATCCGTACGCTCAAACACGCACTTGCCGAGGCGGATGCGTGCCTGGCCGGAAAATTTCATGCAAAGGAAGATGTCAATCAACTGGTCAAGGCGCGTGCCTGGGTAGTCGACCAGTTGATCCTGTACGCCTGGAACAATCTGATCCCGGCCGGTGAAAATGTTTCGCTGGTGGCGGTCGGCGGTTTTGGCCGCGGCGAACTTCACCCGCATTCCGATGTTGACCTGTTGGTCCTGCTGGCGGAATCCCCTCCGTCGGAACAACTGCGCACCGCCATCGAAGCCTTCGTAACCCTGCTCTGGGATGCCGGTTTTTACCTCGGTCACAGCGTGCGTACCGTTGAGGCCTGTGTCACCGAGGCGAAAAAGAATATCGCCACGGCCACCAGCCTGATGGAAAGCCGCCTGCTTGGCGGTAGTCGGGAGATGATGCAGGCGATGCTGGATGCAACCGCCGCAAACCAGGTCTGGTCGGCAGCGGAGTTTTTTGACGCCAAGTTCGCAGAACAGGTCAGACGCCACGAGCAATACCACGACACCGGCTATAACCTTGAACCCAATATCAAGGAAGGTCCAGGCGGTCTGCGTGATATCCAGATGATCGGCTGGGTCGCGAAAAGACATTTCAATACCCAGTCCCTGCACACCCTGGTCGAGCGCGGTTTTCTGACCGAAAGCGAACTCCAGGACCTGAAGGATGGCCGGACTTTTTTATGGGAAATCCGCTTTGCCCTGCATCTGTTTGCCGGGCGCGGAGAGGACCGTCTCTTATTCGAATTCCAGCGGCGTATCGCCGAGCACTTTTATGCACCCGACGCCAAAGAACACCCCAATGCAGGCGTCGAGCGTTTCATGCAGCGCTATTATCGCACCGTCATGCAGAACGAGCGGCTTAACGAAATGCTGCTGCAATTATTTGAGGAAGAATTGCTGCCACAAAAAAGTCTGCCATCGGAAGACCTGGGGAAAGACTTCAAAGTGACCCAGGGCTTTCTCGAGGTGACCGACGACCTGCTGTTCGAGCGCCGGCCGGTGGCGATGATGGAACTATTCTTGTTGCTGGCCAAATACGAAATACTGAGAGGGGTGAGGGCATCGACGATCCGCCTGATACGGGACAACCTGTACCTGATCGATGAATCTTTCCGCAATGACAAACTGGCCCGGCAATATTTTTACGAACTGCTGTGCCAGCCCAGCGGCGTGTATACACAATTGCAGCGCATGAACCGCTACGGCGTTCTGGCGGCCTTTATGCCGGCATTTGCCAACATTGTCGGGCGTATGCAATTCGATCTTTTCCATGTCTATACCGTGGATCAGCACATCCTGTTCGTGGTCAGGAACCTGCGGCGTTTTGCCTATGGAAAATACAGCACTGAATTTCCTCATGCAGCAGGTATTTTCCACCAGATCGACCACCCCGAAATCCTCTACCTTGCCGCGCTGTTTCACGATATTGCCAAGGGCAGGGAAGGCGACCATTCGACGCTGGGCGCAGAGGACGCGCTGGCCTTCTGCCGGGGTCTGCCGATGAGTGAGGACCACGCCCAGCGCGTGGCCTGGCTGGTCGAACAACACCTGGTGATGTCCATGACCGCGCAGCGCAGGGACATCAGCGACCCCGAAACCCTGAGGGGTTTTTGCCAGCTGGTTGGTACCCAGACCCGGCTGGACTATCTATACCTGGTAACGGTTGCAGATATTGCGGGCACCAGTCCCAAGTTGTGGAACAACTGGAAGGGCAGCCTGTTGTGGGAGTTGTACAACATGACGTCCAGGGCGTTGTCCGAGGGCAGTTCAGACATCTTTGACCGTAATCACCAGATTCAGCAATCCAAGTCCGAAGTACAGGCAAGATTGTTGAGAAAGGGTCTGGATGTCACGGCGATCAACGCCCTCTGGGATAACCTGCCACAGTACGCTTTCCTTGGTTTTTCCAGGGAGCAACTGGAATGGACTGCGTCGACGGTGCTCAAGTCGCCGGCCGATTGTCCGGTGCTGGTGGCGATACGCGAGGTCAATGAGTGGGGCGTCAGCGAGTTGCTGGTGCATTCACCGGACTACGACGGTTTGTTCTCGGCTGTCACTGCGGTCATCGACGAACTCGGCCTTGACGTGCTTTCCGCACGGGTCGGGACCACGGCCTCGGGTAAGAGTTTTGACCTGTTCCAGTTGATGGACCGCAATGCGCAGGTATTGAATGACATCGACAGTGAACGTCTGAAAGTAAGGTTGTGCCGGGTGCTGGCGAACAATACGGTACCCGGTCCGGTGGTGCGAAAACTGCCACGCCGGTTGCGGCCCTTTGTGAGCAAACCTGAAATTCATTTCTCGGCGGCCCAGGGGGGCGAAAAAACCCTCATGGACCTGGCTTGTTCGGACCGGCCCGGCTTGTTATCGGACATCTCTGCCGTGCTGGTCACATTGGGTATCCGAATACATGATGCGAAAATCACCACCATGGGCGATCGGGTGGAAGATGCGTTTATACTCAGTGACAAGCAAAATGAACCACTGAGCCGGGATACGCGGGTGCTGCTATTAAATGCCTTGATCGACAAACTGGGTTAGAAGTGGACCTGCTATGAATGCTGTAAGTCATCTGGAAGCGCAACGCGAAATCATCGAGACGGCGTTTGAGGCACGCAAATCCATTTCCCCGGAATCCGCAGGGCCGGAACTGGTTGCGGCCATCGAAGCCTCGATTACCGGTCTGGAACAGGGTGTGTTGCGCGTTGCCGAACCCGCCGAAGACGGCTGGCGGGTCAACGAATGGTTGAAAAAAGCGGTGCTGCTGTATTTCCGCATACGTCACAACGAGGTAATCGAAGGTTCCGCATCGCGTTATTTTGACAAGGTCCCGCTACGCTGGGCGCAGGGCGCCGATGACGACATCAGTCGCTGTGGTGCGCGTATCGTGCCACCGGCCACGGTCCGGCGCGGCGCCTTTGTCGGCCACGACGCGGTGTTGATGCCATCCTATGTCAATATCGGCGCCTACGTCGGCGCCGGCAGCATGGTCGATACCTGGGCGACGGTGGGTTCCTGTGCGCAGATTGGTGAGCACGTACACCTCTCCGGTGGCGTCGGTATCGGCGGTGTGCTCGAACCGTTGCAGGCGACGCCCACCATCATCGAAGACGATTGCTTCATCGGTGCGCGCTCTGAGGTGGTCGAAGGGGTGATCATCGGCAGGGGCAGCGTGCTGTCGATGGGGGTTTATATCGGCAAGAGCACGCGTATTTATGATCGCGCCAGCGGTGAAATTTTGTATGGACGCGTACCGCCAGGTTCGGTGGTGGTGCCCGGCAGCCTGCCCGCAAAAGACGGCAGCTATGCCCTGTACGCGGCCATCATCGTCAAGCGCGTGGATGAGAAAACCCGCTCGAAGACCAGTGTCAATGAACTGCTCAGGGCGAGTATTGAGTCCTGACATGCTGGTTGTTTACGGTATCAAACAATGTGACACCTGCCGCAAGGCGCTTGCCTGGCTTAATGAAAAAGACATCGAACACCGCTTTCACGATTTACGTGCCGATGGTCTCGAGGCCGGAGTGCTGCGTAGCTGGCTGGACTCGGAATTTGCCGACAGACTGGTCAACCGTCGCAGCACCACCTGGCGTCAATTGAATGAGACCCAGCGCCAGGCTGAAGGTGAAACGCTGCTGAATTTGTTGCTGCAATATCCGACCCTGATAAAACGGCCGGTGTTTGTCAAAGGCCAGGTTATCGCCGTCGGTTTCAAGCCGAAGGAACTCGAGGGTTTATAACCGTGGGTGCGACACTGGAACTGGCCTGCGCCCTGATCGAACGGCCATCGCTGACACCCGATGATGCGGGCTGCCAGCAATTGTTGGCCGAACGCCTGGAAGCTCTCGGCTTCGAGACTGAATGGCTGCCTTTTGGCAAGGTCAGCAATGTCATTTTTACACACGGTAAAGCCGACGGGCCGGGAGCAGCATCATTCTGGTTCCTGGGCCATACCGACGTGGTGCCGCCCGGCCCGATTGAAGACTGGACCTCCCCTCCGTTCAAGGCCGAAGTCAGGAACAACATGCTTTACGGCCGTGGCGCCGCCGATATGAAAGGTGGCGTCGCCGCGATGGTCACCGCCGCCGAAGCGTTCGTACGCGAACAACCCGGTCACGATGGGCAGCTCGGAATCCTGTTGACCAGTGATGAGGAAGGTGAAGCGGTAGACGGTGTCGCGCGGGTCGCGGAGGTTTTGCGGCGACGCAACTTTGCGCCGACCTGGTGCCTGGTGGGCGAGCCGAGCAGTCAGCGGCAGTTGGGTGATACGGTACGCATCGGCCGGCGTGGTTCGATGAACGCGCGTCTGACGGTACATGGTATCCAGGGTCACAGCGCGTTTCCGCAGGATCTGGATAATCCGATCCACCGCCTCACCGGCTTCCTGGATGATTTGATCCGCGTGGAGTGGGACCAGGGGGATGAGCACTTCCCGCCGACCCATTGCCAGGTGACCAATATCCACGCAGGTACCGGTGCCGAAAATGTGACACCCGGTGTCGCCGAAGCCTGGATCAATTTCCGCAATTCACCGGCGACACCCAGCGCGCTTATCAGGTCCAGGTTTGAGATCCTGTTGCAGATGCACGGTATTGTTCGCTATGAACTCGGCTGGCGTGTTTCCGGAGAGCCATTCCGGTCGAAGACTGGAAAATTACGTGGTGGTGTAACCGCTGCGATAGAGCAGGAGCTTGGAATCAAACCCGATTTGAATACCGGTGGAGGTACTTCGGATGGCCGTTTTATTGCGCCGCTAGGTACAGAGGTGATTGAACTTGGCCTGTGTAATGAAAGCATTCACAAAGTGGATGAAAATACTTCGATCGAAGACCTTGAAACTTTGACCCGTGTCTACAAGCAGATATTGACCCGCCTTTTGGTAAACCCGAAATAACAAAAAAGCCCCTTCAGGGTGGAAGGGGCTTTTGCGTGGGGGAGCATGTCATCAGTAAGTGCTGACCTGCTCATGAATTCGCACAATATTGTGTCCAAAATGTCCGCTGACTGCGTTGCCTTACGCGCCTTTACCGGCAACTATCTTTTCTCTTTCTGCGCCACCGGGCCGCCGGCCTGTTTCCAGGCATCGAAACCACCCGCGATATGCGCGACCGGTGTAAGACCCATCTGCTGTGAGATCTGCGCCGCCAGCGCCGAGCGCCAGCCCAGGTTGCAAAAGAACAGGAATTTCTTGCCGTTTGCAAACAGCTCCTTGTAGTAAATACTGTCGGGATCGATCCAGAACTCGAGCATGCCCCGGGGGCAGTGAAAGGCGCCCGGGATGGTGCCTTCACGCCAAAGTTCGCGCACGTCACGTAAATCGACGAATACCACGTCCTCGTTGCCATACAGCGCAAGCGCGTCGTCGATACTGAGGGTTTCGATCTGCTTTTCGGCTTCGGCGACCAGTTGCCGGTAACCTTTGGTGATGTTCAGGGCCATAGTACCTCTTTCGGACCGGTAAAATAGGGCAGTGTGTAACGGGTCACCGGTGTGAAAAACACCCGGCGGCCCGGCCACGCCCAATATCCTACGACTGGCGCTCCAGGTCAACAATAACGCCTTGATTTTATATCTCTGCGACCTCAATTAATTGTCATCAATGACCGTCTTGGTACGGCGCTAAAAATTCAGAGGAACAAACGATGAGAATGGACAAATTGACCAGCAAATTCCAGTTGGCGCTGGCGGATGCGCAGAGCCTGGCGGTTGGCCTGGATAACCAATTAATCGAACCCGAGCACGTCATGGTTGCACTGCTGGACCAGGAGGGTGGCTCGATGCGTCACCTTTTGACCAAGGCCGGTGTGCGGGTCAATGCCCTGCGTTCACAACTCGGTGAACGGCTGGATGCACTGCCGAAGGTTTCCGGTGCGGCGGGGGAGGTCAATCTCTCCAACGAGACCATCAAGATATTGACGGTGACCGACAAACTGGCACAGAAACGCGATGACCAGTACATTGCCAGTGAACTTTTCGCGCTGGCTGCCATGGAACTCAAGGGACCGCTGGCCGACATGCTGAAGCAGACCGACGCCAGTCGTGACGCGATCGAAAAAGCCATTGACGAGATGCGTGGCGGTGAACAGGTCAACGATCCCAATGCCGAGGAATCACGCCAGGCCCTGGAGAAATACACCATCGACCTGACCGAGCGGGCGGAACAGTCAAAGCTGGATCCGGTCATCGGCAGGGACGAGGAGATCCGCCGTTGTATCCAGGTGTTGCAACGCAGGACCAAGAACAACCCGATCCTGATGGGTGAACCGGGTGTCGGCAAGACCGCCATCGTCGAGGGTATGGCGCAACGTATCGTCAACGGTGAAGTACCGGAAGGCCTGAAAAACAAACGCGTCCTGTCACTGGACATGGGCGCCCTGATCGCCGGTGCAAAATTCAGGGGCGAATTTGAAGAGCGTCTCAAGGCCTTGCTGAACGACCTCAGCAAACAGGAGGGTAATGTCATCCTGTTCATCGACGAGATCCACACCATCGTCGGCGCCGGCAAAGCCGAGGGCTCGATGGATGCCGGCAATATGCTCAAGCCGGCACTGGCGCGTGGCGAATTGCACTGCATCGGCGCGACCACGCTGGACGAATACCGCAAGTACATAGAAAAAGACGCCGCCCTGGAGCGCCGCTTCCAGAAAGTCTTCGTCGGTGAGCCATCGGTCGAAGACACGATCGCGATCCTGCGTGGTTTGCAGGAGCGTTACGAGGTACACCACGGTGTCGATATTACCGACCCGGCGTTGGTGGCCGCTGTCACCCTGTCACATCGTTACATCACCGACCGGCAACTGCCTGACAAGGCGATTGACCTGATGGACGAGGCGGCCTCGCGTATCCGCATGGAGATCGATTCCAAGCCGGAGAAACTGGACCGGCTGGAACGTCGTCTGATCCAGCAGAAAATCCAGCGTGAAGCGCTGAAAAAGGAAAAGGATGACGCCTCCGTGCAGCGTCTGGCCGAAATGAATGAAACCATCGAAGTACTTGAGCGCGAGTATTCCGATCTCGAAGAAATCTGGAAATCGGAAAAGGCCGCGGTACAGGGCACGACCCACATCAAGGAAGACCTGGAACGCGCCCGCGCGGAACTGGAAACGGCACGCCGCGCCACCGACCTGGCGCGTATGTCCGAATTGCAGTACGGACGTATCCCTGAACTGGAAGCTGCCTTGAAGACAGCTGAGAAAGGCGAACGCGATGACTTCACACTGCTGCGCACCAGCGTGACCGAAGACGAGATTGCGGAAGTGGTTTCGCGCTGGACCGGTATCCCGGTATCGCGCATGCTGGAAGGTGAACGCGACAAGCTGCTGCGCATGGAGTCGGCCCTGCACAAACGCGTCGTTGGCCAGGACGAAGCGGTTACCGCGGTTGCCGATGCGATACGCCGGTCACGCGCCGGCATGTCAGACGCCAACCGGCCAATCGGTTCATTCCTGTTCCTCGGCCCTACCGGTGTCGGCAAAACCGAGCTGTGCAAGGCCCTGGCCGAGTTCATGTTCGATACCGAGGAGTCGATGGTGCGTATCGATATGTCCGAGTTCATGGAAAAACACTCCGTGGCAAGACTGATCGGCGCACCGCCGGGTTATGTCGGCTATGAAGAGGGTGGTTACCTCACCGAAGCCGTACGGCGCAGACCGTACTCGGTCATCCTGCTGGACGAGGTGGAAAAAGCCCATTCGGATGTGTTCAATATCCTCTTGCAGGTGCTGGACGATGGCCGCCTGACCGATGGCCATGGCCGCACGGTTGACTTCCGTAACACGGTCATCGTGATGACCTCCAACCTCGGCTCAGCGCGTATCCAGGACCTGGCATCCGAGGGCTACGAAGCCATGAAGTCCGCGGTGATGGAAGTGGTCGGTCAACATTTCCGGCCCGAATTCATCAACCGCGTCGACGAACTGGTGGTCTTCCATCCGCTCGCCCAGGAGCAGATCCGCTCGATTGCCGCTATCCAGTTGAATATCGTCAGGAAGCGCCTGGCCAATACCGGTCTTGACATGGAAATCAGTGACGCGGCCCTGGACCTGCTGGCGAAGGCGGGTTTTGATCCGGTCTACGGTGCTCGCCCGCTGAAACGGGCCATCCAGCAGAAGATCGAAAACCCGCTGGCACAGAAAATTCTCAAGGGTGATTTTCTCTCCGGCGGGACCGTGCATATCGACGTCGAAGACGGTATGTTCTTGTTCACAAGCTGAGAGAGGCCATTTCAAGGTTCGCACAATTCAACGGGAGTCGGGTGAATCCCGACAACGAAGTGCCAAGCCAATTTCTATTGTCTAACTTGACCCGAACCCTTAACTATCCATTTGTAACTGGTCAGTTCCGGCAGCGCCATCGGACCTCGTGCGTGGAGCTTTTGCGTGCTGATACCGATTTCGGCGCCCATGCCGAACTGGCCGCCATCGGTGAAGGCGGTCGAGGTGTTGGCGTAGACCGCGGCGGCATCCACGCTGTGCAAAAACCGTTCGATGATCTGCGGGTCTTCCGCGACGATGGCCTCGGAGTGTTTTGAACTGTAGCGGTGGATATGCTCGAGCGCCTCATCGAGACCGGAGACGGTTTTAATCGACATTTTCAGCGACAGAAATTCGCTGCCGAAATGCTCGTCGGATGCACGCATCAGACCGGCGCGATAATGTCCCTTAAGGGCCTGGTAGGTTTCTGCATCTGCGTAGACTTCGACCCCGTAATCGTCCCCCATCGTTGACATCAGCGAGGGCAGGGACGGCAACAGGTCACGGTGTAGAATCAGGGTGTCCAGTGCATTACAGACACTCGGGCGGCGCACCTTGGCATTGGTAATGATGGCTTTCGCCTTGGCCAGGTCGGCGCTTTTGTCAACATAGGTATGGACGATGCCGGCGCCGGTCTCGATCACCGGCACGCGCGCGTTGTCGCGGACAAAATCGATCAGGGCTTTTGAACCGCGTGGTATGGCCAGGTCGATGTAATCGGTGGCCTGCAGGATATTCGACAGGTATTCACGCTGTGGTGGCGCGAGAAATACCACGGCCGGGTCGATGCCGTGCTCCGCCAGCACCCCGTGCATCATTTCGACCACCACCTGGTTGGTGTCATGGGCATCGCTACTGCCTTTGAGCACGCAGGCGTTCAGGGTTTTCAGACACAGCGCGAATACATCGAAGGTCACATTCGGCCGTGATTCGAAAATGACCGCGATTACCCCCATCGGCACGCGCACCTTGCGCAGTTCAAGACCGTTGTCCAGGCGCTTGTGCTCGAGCAATTCACCCACAGGCGTTGGCAGCGCGGCGACATTGCGCAAGTCGTGCGCGATATCGGCGAGACGTTGGGGGTTGAGCAGCAGGCGGTCGTATTTCGGGTCGGACGCCTGCATGCGTGACAGGTCGGCACGGTTGGCCTGGAGTATCTGCTGTTCAGCCGCCAGCGTGCGGTCTGCGAGGGTTTCGAGCACCGCGCGAATCTTTGTATCATCGTATTGCGCCAGCAGACGCGCCGCCTCGCGCGCCGCGCGCAGGCCCCTTTCGAGATATGCCAATTGATCCGTCATTTAGCCCACCAGGTAGAGGTAATCATAGTGGACCAACGGTTTGTGACCACGCTGCCCCAGCAGTTTTGCAGTTTCCTGGTGATCATAGCGCGCCTGCCCACAACCCAGCACCTTGCCGGATGGATTGCGAATCTGGATGACATCGCCACGGTCAAAATGGCCTTCCACGGCCTCGACGCCGACCAGCAGCAGGCTGGCCAGGTGATTCTGGTTCAACAAGGCATCCTCCGCGCCCTGGTTGACCGTCACCGAACCGGTGGCATGGCCGTCCGCGCTCGCCAGCCAGCGTTTTGCAGGCGAGGCGTCGCCAATCACCGGGAAGCGTGTACCGGCTTGTTCTTCACCCAGTATCCGCTGCATGATCTGCGCGTCGGTTCCATCCGCGATCACCACCTCGGTGCCGAGCCTGGCCACCTTGCGCGCAATTGCCAGCTTGCTGTTCATGCCGCCGCGCCCCAGCGTTGAGGTACCACGTGAAACGATCTCTTCGATCTGGTAGCGGCTGTCGTCCCAACGCTTGATATAGCGGGTGTCGGCGCCATTCGGGTCACCGTCGTAAACACCCGGCACGGTGCTCAGCAGGCATAAAAGTTCGGCATCCACCATGCCCGCCAGCAAGCCCGCGAGTTCATCGTTGTCGGTGAACATCAATTCGGTGACCGCAACCACGTCATTTTCGTTAACCACCGGCACGATACCGGCGGTCAGCAGAGCCTCGATACAGCCACGCATGTTCAGATAATGGCGGCGCGTCTGGAAATCGCTCTTGGTGGCCAGCACCTGGGCGACGGTCAATGCGTGTTTTGCAAACAGTTCCCGGTAGGTCTCCATCAGCAGCACCTGGCCGGTCGCCGCCAGCACCTGTTTACGTGCGACGGGGTCGGCGATGCGTCGCAAATGTGTGGGCGCGAGGCTCCTGCCTGCGGCGACGGCGCCGGAAGATACCAGCAACACCTGCCAGCCATCTTGGTTAAGACCGGCAAGCTGGCTGACCAGGTTTGACATGACATCCCGGTTCAGCGCGCCGTCCAGGCCGCAAAGGACCTGGCTGCCGATCTTTACGACGATTCGTTTACCCATCGTGCGTCACGCGGCCTGTTCTACAGGCCGAGCTGTTTCCTGCCCTGCAGGTAAACGATATCCACCGGTATGCTGAGTGCATCCAGCCGGTTCAGGTCAGCCTGCAGTTGAGGGCTCACATTGCCGCGTTCGGCAACGAATTCTGCCACCGCTTCGTAATCGCCATTACCCTGCAAAACCAGCAGGTCACGGCTCATGCTCTTCACGGCCTGCTCAAACTTGGCCACGTTGACGCGGTAAGTACCGGTATCCGGGTCACGGCTGAAGGCGCCGGCATCGTTGAAATAGTTAAAACGTATCATGTTGGCGCGGCCATGGGCATCGCTGGCGCCAAAACGGACGGAACGGAAAATACCGGCGAGGAAAGTAACGTAGTTATCCATCAACTCACCTTCGGTAATTTCACCTTTCTCCCTTAACTTTTGCACCATGTACAAGCCGAGGATATCGGCCTTGCCCTCTTCAAGTGCCGATGCGTGCTCCTTCAGTGCCGCGCGTACCGTTCCGCTTCCGTCCAGGGTGTTTTTGATACCGAGTCCGTGGGCCACTTCGTGAAACATGGTGTTGCTGAAAAATGCATCGAAGGTAATGTGCTGGCGCTGGTCCTCGGCGATTAACTCGTTGGCGATCGGCATCACGATCTGGTTGAACTTGGCCAGCATCGCGTTTTTGAGCTGCAGGCGGCGCGTGCCCTTGAGCAGTTGCACCTCCTCGTCATTGGGCAGATTGATGGCGATGGTTTTCGCCCCGGAATTACAATCACCCGCGCAGTAGGCCAGGTCGTAGGCGTTCAGGTCAGCATCGGAACCCGGCGTCTCCGCCTTGTAGGCATCATCGACGGGCAGCCCGCTTTGCAGTTCCGGCATGTATTTTGCAAACCGCGCCAGGCGCTCGCTCCAGGCCTGGTCCTTTATCAGTACGAAGGTTTCGAAGGCGGCGCGGTATCCGAACAGCGCGTCCTGGTAGGTTTCGATGGGGCCGATGACCAGTTCGACAGGATTGTTTTTCATATCCATCCAGGCCATGTCCGAGGCCTGGTAGCTATCGGTTTTCAGGGCTTCAGCTCGCAGTCTGAGGTAGTTGGCAAATTCTTTATCATCGGCCAGTGCCGCAGCCTGCGTAAGCAGTTCGGCGAGCGCATTGATCTGGGTTGCATAGGCTTTGCTGTAGGGCACCAGTACCAGGCCGCCGCCGGCGTCACGCTTGACGATCGAATAATCACCGTCCTTGCCGTCCTGCTGCCAGGCCTCGAACTCGGCCTTGCTCATATCCTCCGGATAGAAGCGTGCACCCGGCGGGCGTGGGCCGTAACTTTCGATAAACGGCTGGTCATCCGCGAGGCGATCCCAGGGGCCATAGTTATACAGGGCAAAACGTCTCACCTTGGGGTCTTCGATGCTGTCGAGCAGCGCGTCTTTGTCTCCCCAGACCTGTTGCCAGAAAATATCGTCGGTGATCTTGCCCGCGTCGATCAGCAGACCGACCATTTGCTTTTGCCTGTCACTCAGCTTGCTGAGGTCGGCGGTCAGGCTGACTTTGGCATAGATATCAAATCGGGAGGGTGTTTCGGCCACAGCCGGTTCCGTCACGGGTGGCTGAACCGGCGCCGTTTCGGGTGGAGTCGCGTTAACGACCGGGGTGTCTTTTTCACACGCTGAAAGCAGACCGGCCAATAGCATTGCTGCAATATAAATCCTGGTTTTCATGGGTGTCTCTTACCGTTTCGAAATAAGACCAACACTATACCAAACCGCACCGCCTCATGGCTCGCTTTTGCACTGGCAGTTACTGTCGGAGTTTGGGTTTGCCGGTGACACTGTAAAACAGAAATAACCATCCCCATGTATGCAAGCACTGATATGTTCATGCACTCGTATATTGCATTCAACATGACCGGAATAAATCAGCGATTCCTTAATGCCTTCGAGTGTCATCAGCGTTTATAATTGCCCGCCCCGTGGTTCGACCGGGGCGGAACGAGGTCAGGAGACAGAGCAGTGCCGATATATGAGTACCGTTGCGAGTCGTGTGAGCACCGACTGGAAAAATTGCAGAGAATGAGTGAGGGCGTGCTGGTCGATTGCCCGAATTGCAAGCGTCCGACGTTAAAACGGCTGGTTTCCGCGCCCTCCTTCCGCCTCAAGGGCAGTGGCTGGTACGAGACCGACTTTAAAAAGGACAACAAGCGCAACCTCGCAGACTCCTCCAGCACAGACACTCCCAGCAAGGTCCCGGCGTCCGGCGACAGCAATAAAACAGACAAGACGCCGGCCGACAGCGGTGTCGCAAAAACGGATACAAAACCAGCGGCCAAAACAGCCAGCAAGGATTAAGAAAATGCGTAGTCACTTATGTGGTGAAGTCAATGAAACAATGGCAGGTCAATCGGTCACCTTGTGTGGCTGGGTGGACCGCAGGCGTGATCTCGGCGGGCTGATTTTTATCGGCCTCAGGGATAACGCCGGTATCGTCCAGGTCGTCGTCGAGCCTGAAAGCAAGGCATTTGCCGGCGCCGAACGTCTGCGTAACGAATACTGTGTGCGTATCCAGGGTAAGGTCCGCCTGCGTCCCGAAAGCCAGTGGAACGAATCCATGGCCACCGGCAAGATTGAACTGGTCGCGGAAGACGTAGAATTGCTCAACGCATCCGCGCCGCTGCCCTTGATGATGACCGATGACGATGGTGAAGAGATCCGCCTGCGCTACCGCTACCTGGACCTGCGCAGGCCACGTATGCAGCACAATATGCGTATCCGTTCAAAGCTTAACCAGGCCATCCACAAACACCTGGACGGGAATGGGTTTTACGAATTCGAAACACCCATACTGACCAAGGCGACACCGGAAGGCGCACGTGATTACCTGGTGCCCAGCCGTGTAAACCCGGGCCAGTTTTACGCCCTGCCGCAGTCACCCCAGCTGTTCAAACAGCTGTTGATGATGGCCGGTATGGACCGCTACTACCAGATTGCCCGCTGTTTCCGGGATGAGGATCTGCGCGCCGACCGCCAGCCGGAATTTACCCAGCTGGATATGGAAATGTCATTCGTTGACGAATCCGGTGTGCAGGCGGCGGCCGAAGGCCTGGTACGCGCGGTATTTAAGGATGTCCTGCAAGTTGAATTGCCCGATCCGTTTCCGCGTATGACCTGGCGCGACGCGATGGAAAAGTTTGGTTCCGACAAACCGGATTTGCGCTACCCGATGTCCCTGCACAGCGTTGACGAACATGTGCGGCATATCGAATTCAAGGTATTTTCCGACCCGGCGAACGATGCTGAGCAAAGGGTTGCGGCCCTCAGGGTGCCCGGTGGCGCGCAGTTCTCGCGTAAACAGATCGATGAATATACCGCTTACGTGGCGCGCTACGGCGCCAGGGGCCTGGCCTGGTTCAAGGTCAATGACCTGGATGCCGGCCTCGAAGGTCTGCAATCACCGATTGCCAAGTTCCTCGATGACAGGGCCTGGAGCGGTATTGCCCAACAGACCGGTGTGCGCAACGGCGACCTGCTGTTTTTCGGCTCCGGCGAGTGGCTCAAGACCAGTACTTTCATGGGCCAGTTGCTGGTCCGTTGCGGTGAAGACCTCAAACTGGCAAAAGAAGGCTGGGCGCCGTTGTGGGTGACCGACTTCCCGATGTTCGAGTGGGACGAGGAAAGCGGCCGTTTCATGGCCATGCACCACCCGTTTACCGCCCCGCAGTCCGATTCGGCAGAGGAATTGAAGAGCCAATGCAGCCAAGGCCCTGTCGCGCGGTTATGACATCGTGCTCAATGGCGCGGAAATCGGCGGTGGCTCCATCCGTATCCACCGGCCTGAAATGCAGCAGGCGGTATTCGAACTGCTCGGCATCGGCAAAGAGGAGGCCGAGGCAAAATTCGGTTTCCTGCTCGAGGCGCTCAAATACGGTTGCCCGCCCCACGGCGGTATCGCATTTGGTCTCGACCGCGTGGCGGCGTTGATGGCGGGCGAGGCATCGATCCGCGATGTGATTGCCTTTCCGAAAACCACCACCGCCCAGTGTCCGTTGACCGATGCGCCGTCGACCATCGTCGACAGCCAGTTGAAAGAATTGCACATTGGTGTTCTTGTCAAGCCTGCGAATGGTTCTACCCCGTCAGATACCTAATTGGTGCGTAAAGGGTTACGCACCCTGCGCATGATGGAACAACCGAAAACAAGCTGGACCGCAGCGGTGTTATCGCGGCGCTGTCTGCGTTCGGGTTCTGGGGCCTGGTGCCGATCTACTACAAGGGATTACAACGGTTGGCGCCTGGGAGGTACTGGCGCATCGCGTGATCTGGTCGGTGCCGCTGCTGGTGATTTTTCTCGCCGTCCGTGACGGCAGGCAATTCTGGAGCAGGTTGCGTCTGCCGCTGGCCAGTATTGCCTGGCTGATCCTTTCGGGCCTGACGATTTCGCTCAACTGGCTGGTTTTTGTCTGGGCGGTGGCGAACGACCATATACTCGACACCAGTCTCGGTTACTTTGCGACACCGCTGGTCAACGTGCTGCTGGGTTATATTATTTTGAAGGAACGTCTGAACCCGCTGCAGGTGATCGCGGTTACTGGTGGCGGCCACGGGCACGCTTTACCTCGGTTGGTATCTGGGCAAAACGCCCTGGATTGCCATAACCCTGGCCCTGTCATTCGGTTTTTACGGCCTGTTGCGCAAACGCTCGACGGTGGGACCCATGCTGGGTTTGCTGTGGGAAACAGCGCTGATGTTTCTGCCGGCACTGGCTTACCTGTTGTGGTTGTATGCGCAATCCGCCCTGCATTTTCTGCACGAACCACGCATATTGACCTGTTGTTGGTCGGTTCCGCGTCTGATAACCGTACTGCCGTTGATCTGGTTCAATATGGCGGCGCAAGAAGTTGCCATTGAGCATCCTGGGTTTTTTCCAGTACCTGGCGCCGAGCATGAGTTTCCTGATCGCGGTCTTCCTCTACGGCGAAAAATTTACAAACGGCCATGCGGTGGCTTTCAGTTGTATCTGGCTGGCATTGGCACTGGTTTCGATCGAACCGTTCCGGCGCGCGAGGAAGCGCTTGCGTGGCTGACCTCGTTCTCGTGCACGGATTGTGGAACCGTGGCTGGATGATGGCATCGTTGGCAAAACGTCTGCGCGCACGTGGTCACCACGTCAGCGTATTCAGTTACCCGACGCGCGCTGCTGACCTGGATGGCCATGCGGATGCCTTGCACGACTTTATACGGCCGGACAGGACGGAGACGCTAAACCTGGTCGGGCACAGCATGGGTGGCCTGGTTATTCTGAATATGCTCAGCCGCTACACCGATCTGCCGCCGGGACGTGTTGTCCTGATGGGAACACCGGTCAAGGGCAGCGCCGTGGTCAAACGATGGCAAAGTTTCCCTGCCAGAAATTTATTTTTGGCAAAGCCCGGCAAGACCTGTTGCAAGGGATTCCAGTATTTACCCAAAGGGCGTGAAACAGGCATGATCCGCGGTACGCGGGCATTCGGGTTTGGACAGATTGCCGGCAAACAGGAAGAGCCAAATGATGGCAGTATCCGCGTCAGCGAGACGGAACACGAAGGTCTGAAAGATACGATCGAGTTACCGGTGGCTCATTCTGAAATGCTGGTTTCCGCTCAAGTAGTCGACCAGGTCGAACAATTTCTGTTGTTCGGAAGCTTTAAGAAAGACACTTGAGCGCCCTTTTATTGCCCCCGGTTTGCCAGTATTTCGTGATAAAATCCGGCAAATTCCAATTCTGATTACCAAGGTAAAAACTTTATGGCAGGTCATTCCAAATGGGCGAATATTCAGCACCGCAAGAAAGCGGTCGACGCCAAGCGCGGCAAGATATTTACCCAGATCAACAGGGTGTTGTCCGTCGCAGCGCGCACAGGGGGCGGTGATCCCGCCATGAATCCGGCCTTGCGCCTCGCAATTGAGAAGGCCAACGCGGTCAATATGCCCAAGGACAACATCGAGCGTGCGATTAAAAAAGCCACCGGCGATCTCGATGGCGTAACCTACGAATAACTCACCTACGAAGGTTATGCCCCGGGCGGCGTCGCGGTGATGGTCGAGTGTCTGACCGATAACCGCAACCGGACCGTGGCTGAAGTGCGACATGCATTTAGCAAGTACGGCGGAAATCTCGGCACGGACGGTTCGGTCGGCCTACCTGTTCACAAAATCGGTGTATTGAATTTTGCACCCGGCACATCCGAAGAAGAGGTGATGGAAGCGGCGCTGGAAGCCGGTGCGGACGATGTGATAACAGAAGAGGACGGTTCCATCGAGGTGCATCACCACGCCCGAGGCGTACAGCGATGTGAAGGACGCCATGGAAGCTGCCGGTCTTGTTCCCGAGAATGCGGAAATCACCATGCGCGCCAGCATCGAGGTTGAGCTGGATGTTGAAAGCGGTGAAAAGGTACTGCGCTTGCTGGATGCGCTCGAAGACCTGGATGATACCCAGGATGTGTATTCCAATGCCGATATCCCGGAAGAGGCATACAACTGAAACGCTCAGCCATACGAATACTCGGTGTTGATCCCGGCTCACGCATGACTGGTGTGGGCATCATCGAGGTCAAGGGCGACCGCGTGACTACCGGTTTATTATGATGCGATCAAGGCGGGTACCGGTGAGTTTACCGAACGCCTGGGAATCATATTTTCCGAGACTGCAGCAATTGATCAGGGAATACAAGCCGGATCAGGCCGCCATTGAAACGGTCTTTGTTGCCAACAATGCGGCCTCGGCCATCAAGCTCGGCCAGGCCCGCGGCGCCGCGGTCTGTGCCGCCATTTCATGTGATCTGCCGGTTGCGGAATACAGCCCGCGCTCGGTCAAGCAGGCCATCGTCGGTCGTGGCGGCGCGGACAAGGCACAGGTTCAGCACATGGTAGGGTATGTTGCTGGGCATCAAGGGGCCCGATCCAGAACGACGCGGCGGACGCGCTGGCTGTGGCATTGTGTCACCAACACACATCACAGACCTGGCCCGTATGGCGATGATGCAGCAGGGTTAGACAGATGATTGCCCGCTTGCAGGAATCCTGCTGGACAAGAACCCGCCGTTGATGGTCATCGACGTCAATGGCGTCGGCTACGAAGTCGAGGCGCCACTCGGTGTGTTTACCGAACTGCCGGAAAATGGCAAACCTGTGGCGATCGTGATCCATCACCATTTTTCCCAGGACAGCCAGACCCTGTATGGCTTTGCTTCGATCGGCGAACGCGAGGTGTTTCGCAAATTGCTCAAGATCAGTGGCATTGGCGCCAAGCTGGCGCTGGCGATTTTATCCGGCGCCAGCGGCGAAGAACTGGCCCGTTATGTTGCCACTGGAGACGTGGCCGCGTTGACACGTCTGCCCGGCATCGGCAAAAAAACCGCAGAACGGATCATCATGGAGTTGCGCGACAAGCTTGACAGGTTTAAGCATCGGATGAGCGGTGCGCACCGCCCGGCCGGCGCGCCGGTCAGTACGGACCCGGCTAGCCGAGGCCAGTCACGCACTGGCGGCGCTGGGCTACAAACCCGCTGAAGTCGAGCCGTATGGTCAGCGCCGTGGCCGAGGCTGACATGGATGCTGAGGACATCATCCGCAAAGCACTGCAAACCAGGGTGAAAACCGAATGGTTGAATCGAATTGATCGAATCGTGAACCCCGATGGATACGCCTTCCGACAAGGCGCATGGACAACAGTCTGCGGCCGAGGACCATGGACGAATACATCGGTCAGCAGGCCATGCGCGAAAAACTGAGCATTTTCCTCGAGGCTGCCCGCCGCCGCCACGAGGCGCTGGACCACGTATTGATATTTGGCCCGCCGGGCCTGGGCAAAACCACGCTGGCCCACGTCATTGCCAATGAAATGGGTGTCAATCTGCGCCAGACATCCGGCCCGGTGCTGGAACGCGCCGGTGACCTGGCCGCGCTGTTGACCAATCTGCAACCCGGTGATGTGCTGTTCGTGGATGAAATTCACCGCCTGTCACCGGTGGTCGAAGAAGTGCTGTACCCGGCGCTGGAGGATTTCCAGATCGACATCATGATCGGTGAAGGGCCGGCCGCGCGTTCGATCAAGATCGACCTGCCGCGCTTTACGCTGGTGGGCGCGACCACCCGCGCCGGTCTGCTGACCTCACCGTTGCGCGACCGTTTTGGCATCGTTGAGCGTCTTGAGTTTTATAGTCCGGCGGAATTGCAGCAGATCGTGACACGTTCAGCCGGTATTCTGAATATTCCGTGCGATGATGAAGGCTCCATGGGAATCGCCAGTCGCGCACGTGGCACGCCGCGTATCGCCAACCGCCTGTTGCGGCGGGTGCGCGATTTCGCCGAGGTCAAGGGTGACGGTCTGATCAATGCCGAGATCGCCCTGGGTGCAATGGAAATGTTGAAAGTGGATGCGAGCGGTTTCGATACCATGGACCGGCGCCTGCTGAAGATGATCATTGAGAATTTTGACGGTGGCCCGGTGGGCATCGAAAGCATCGCCGCGGCCTTGTCCGAGGAACGCGGAACCGTTGAAGACGTGCTGGAGCCTTACCTGATTCAGCAGGGCTACATCACGCGTACCTCGAGGGGCCGGATGGTCACCGCCAAGGCCTACCGGCATTTTGGGCTGGAACAGCCGGGCAAGGAAAATCGCGGTGAAGCCGATGATTTATTTTCAGGCAAGTAACCCCATTGTGCGTTTAGTGACGTATTCAGGCGTAATCCAGATAAATTAATCACGTCTATGAAGAACCAAACATGAATCCCTTTGTCTGGAAAGTAAGGGTTTACTGGGAAGACACCGATGCCGGCGGCGTGGTTTACCACTCGCGTTATCTGAATTTTTTTGAACGCGCACGCACCGAGTGGCTGCGGGCGAATGGGCGTACACCAGGCAAAATTGGCCAGGACAGGACAATGTGCTTTTTGCCATTCGCCACATGGATATCAATTTTATGCAGGCCGCGCGTCTGGACGATGAACTGGACATCACGGTCTACGATGTTAAAACCAGTGGTGTAAGAATGACGTTTCAACCAGGATATGACCCGTTGCTCAGGACCGGCAACCGGTGGCAACGGCCAGATTGACCGCTGTTTGCCTGAAGGCAGACAATTTCAAACCAACCCGAATGCCCGAATGGATCAGGGCGGAGATCTAAGTATTAATAGGACCTAACAATGCAAAGTGATTTACAAATCTGGCAATTGATACTCCAGGCCAGCTGGATGGTAAAAGGGGTGATGCTGATTCTGTTGGTGGCATCGGTGGCCTCGTGGATGATCATTTTCCGCAAACGCGCAGACGCTGTCCATGGCGGAAAAGGGCGCCGAAGCGTTCGAAGAACGATTCTGGTCCGGCACCGATCTGACCAAGCTCTACGAAAAGTCGGCCGCAACAACAGCGGTGACGGCCTGGAACAGATTTTCGAGTCCGGTTTCAAGGAATTTACCCGCATGCGTGAACAGGGACGAATGACACCGGCCGTGATGGTCGAAGGCGCGCAGCGCGGCATGCGTATCGCGCTGGCCAGGGAAACCGAGCGACTGGAGAACCACCTGAGTTACCTGGCAACCGTGGGCTCAACCAGCCCCTATATCGGCCTGTTCGGCACCGTTTGGGGCATCATGACTTCATTTCACCAGCTGGCCAATGTCAACCAGGCGACCATCGCGATGGTGGCGCCGGGTATTTCCGAGGCCCTGATCGCCACCGCCATGGGTTTGTTTGCGGCCATCCCGGCGGTGATCGCCTACAACCGTTACTCCAACCAGGTGGAACGTCTGGAGACGCGTTACGACAATTTCACCGAAGAGTTCTCCAGCATCCTGCAGCGCCAGGCCCACGCGCTGATGAACACGTAAGGGTTGACGGAAATGCAGTCGAAGCGAAACAAACGCCGGCCGATGGCCGAAATCAACGTGGTTCCGTATATCGACGTGATGCTGGTATTGCTGGTCATCTTCATGATCACGGCGCCCTTGTTGAACCTGGGTGTTGAAGTCGATCTGCCCAAAGCCGATGCCGAACCGCTGGACAGCCAGCAAAATGATGAACCGATGGTGGTCACCGTGCTGCACAACGGCGACCTCTACCTGAATGCCGGCGGTGAGCTGATGGCGTCACCAGCGGTCTGATCGACCCGGAATCACTGGTGACAACGGTATCCGCCATCGTCCGCCGAAACCCGGAAATCCAGGTGCTGGTGGGGGGCGATGAGGCGGTCGGTTACGGCCATGTCTACGCCGCCATGGTGTTGTTGCAAAAGGCCGGTGTGACCAAGGTGGGCCTGATGAGCGACCCGCTGGAATCCCTTGAGGGTCAGGGCGGAGGCTGATCGCGTGCATGCGTGAATTTTGGGCACAAACCAAAGCCTTTGGCCTGTGCCGTTGCCGTGCATGTGTTGATGGCCGCGCTGGTCGTGCTCGGCACGATGAACTGGAAGCCTTTCAAGCCGCCAGCCTTGACCGGTATGACCATCGAGGCGGTGATGGTGGACACCGGCGCGATCAAGCAGCGCCGTGAGCAGACGAAACGGGAGGCAGCAGAAAAGGCGGCCGCAGCAGAAAGCTTGAAAAGGAACGCCGTGAAAAGGAACTCAAGGCCCGCAAGGAGCGTGAGGAACGCGAAAGACTCGAGCAGGAAGCGGCCGAGAAACAACGCCAGAAAGAACAGGCAGAGAAAAAACGCCAGGAGGATCTGCGTCTGCAGGAGTTGCGCAAAAAGCAGGAACAGGACCGCAAGGAAAGCTGAAAAAGCAACAGCAGGAACTGGAACAGGTGCGTAAAAAACGCGAAGAGGCCGAGCGTCAGCGTAAAATTGAAGAAGAGCGGCTCAAGCAACTCGATGCGCGCAAGAAAGCCGAGGCGGAAAAACAGCGCCAGGCAAAGGCCGAGGCTGACCTGCAACAGCAAATGGCCAATGAGCAGGCGCAGTTCAGGGCCGGCGCAGATTGCGACCAAGGGTGACGAATATTATGCGGCGATCCAGGCACAGGTGACCAACAACTGGTTGCGGCCACCGACCGCGCGGTCCGGATTGCGATGCACGCTGAAAATTGTGCAAATTCCGGGCGGCGAGGTGATTTCGGCCGCCATCTGCCGGTACCTGTAACGCCGATGAAGCCACCCGCCGCTCGCTGGTGGCTGCGGTGGAACGTGCCGGCACTTTGCCTTACCGTGGGTTTGAAGAAGTGTTTGAACGAGAGATTGATTTTATATTCACCTATGATGATGACTAAAATTATGCAAAAAATTATTTATACTCTGTTGTTCCTGTTGGTTTCACAGACTGGCCCAGGCCAAGCTTGAAATCGAAATCATCCAGGGCAACGCCAGCGCGTTGCCCATCGCGATCGTTCCGATGCAATGGCGGGCTTCCGACCCGCCCCCGGAAACCGGTGTATCGGAAATCGTATCAGCTGACCTGTACCGCTCCGGTCTGTTTGACCCGCTGGATGAACAGGACATGGTCGACCGGCCGGTCGATGCGGAATCCATCCGTTTCGGCACCTGGCGTCTGTTGAAGGTGGATTACATGGTCATCGGCCAGGTCAAGGATGCAGCCGGGTGGCAATGGCTACGACATCGTTTACCAGTTATTTGATGTGCATACACAGGAAGCGCTGTTGTCGCAGATCACCACGGTCGGTTTCGGTGACCTGCGTTTTGGTGCGCACCGGGTGGCGGACGCCATTTATGAAAAGCTGACCGGTGTGCCCGGCGCTTTTTCCACCCGTATTGCCTACATCTCGGCCACCGGTGAGGGCAAAGACCAAAATTACCAGTTGTTCGTGGCGGATGCGGACGGTTTCAATCCGCAGGCCGTGGTCGGATCGCCGGAACCACTGTTGTCACCCAACTGGTCGCCCGATGGCCAAAAGCTGGCTTACGTGTCGTTTGAAAAGGGAAATTCGGCCATTTACGTCCAGAATGTGGCCACCGGCCAGCGTGAACTGATTGTCTTCCGGCAAGGGTATCAACGGCGCGCCGGCATTTTCCCCGGACGGCCGCTACCTGGCCATGACACTGTCCGTTCGGGCAACCCGGAAATCTATATCCGGGACCTCGCCACCGGTCAGAAACGCCAATTGACCCATCACTGGGCCATCGACACCGAAGCGGCCTGGTCGCCCGACAGCAAGTCGATATATTTCACCTCGGATCGGGGTGGAAAACCACAGATTTACGGGTTCCGGCAACCGGCGGAAACCCGATCGTGTAACGCTGTGAAGGGGAGTATAATGCCCGTGCAAGTATTTCTCCTGATGGAACGCGAATAGCTATAGCGCAAGGACGGGGAAACGAGTATCGTATAGCAGTTCTGGATACATGGAATCCGGGCGTATGCGCATATTGACACCGGGCGTGCTGGATGAGTCACCCAGCTTCGCACCGAATGGCAGCATGATTCTATATGCTACACGCGAGGGCACCAGGGGCGTGCTTTCTGCGGTTTCTGTTGATGGAAATGTCCGGCAACGGTTGATATTGACCGAAGGTGACGTAAGAGAACCGGCATGGTCTCCCGTTATAAGGTAAAATTGGCACAGTAATTTGATATATAAGTTTTTTAAAAATTTCCTGGAGGAAAAAATGAATACCACTTGGCGCGTTTTGCTTGCCCTTGTCATTGCCGTATCTATTTCTGCTTGTAAAACAACAGAGCCGGCAACTGATAACTTCAACTGATACAACGACTACCAAACCAACAACAGACGTCACCACTGCTGCTGCCCTGGATCCGCGCGATTACACGGATGCAAGGAATTTTGATAACAGCGAAAGTCTGCTTTCCAAGCGTGTCATCTACTTCGATTTTGACAAGTCTGAGGTCAAATCAGAGTACCGTGCCATCGTTGCCGCGCATGCGGCTTATATTTCCGCCCACAACAGTGCCCGTGTAACCCTTGAAGGTCATGCGGATGAGCGTGGAACGCGTGAATACAACCTGGGTCTCGGCGAACGTCGTGGCAATGCCGTTTCCGGTCTGCTTTCCGCCGCTGGCGCCATGGGCAGCCAGCTGGACGTGGTCAGCTATGGTGAAGAACGTCCGGTTTGCCGGGTCAGCGATGAAAACTGCTGGTGGCAGAATCGTCGCGTGGAGATCGTTTACACCGCGAGGTGATGATGCGGGTTAAACGATTTACAATTAGTCTGGTGGCCAGCCTCGTGCTGGCCATCATCGTTTCCGCACCTGCCGTTGCGCAGATGGACGACAGACAGGCCATGATGGACCTGGTGATCCAGATCCAGCAGTTGCAGGATGAAGTCCGCATGCTCAGGGGTATGGCTGGAAGACCAGAATGCCGAGCTGGAGAACCTCAACAACCGGCAGAGAGACCAGTACCTGGATCTGGACCAGCGTATTACCGGGTTACGTGGTTCATCGCCCGCTCCGATGGTGTCAAACAATCCTGATTTGACCAACTCGGCGGCACGTCGACGCAGTCCGACCCCGGCCCAACCGGTCATAAACGAAGATGCACCTGCTGTACGCCCGGCCCTGGATACACCGTCCGAGGTGACGGCCATCGCGAGCACCGGACACCCAGGCGCGTGAATTCGCGCCGTCACCGGAAGCGGAAAAGGCAGCCTATGACAAGGGTTTCCAGTCCTTAAAGAGCTAAAGTACGCCGATGCTGCCGAACAATTTACGGCATTTGTCAAACAATATCCCAACAGCGAGTATGCGGACAACGCCCAGTACTGGCTTGGTGAATCCTATTACGTGACCCGAAATTACGATATCGCGCTGGAAGCGTTTCAGACGTTACTGCGCAATTATCCGGATAGCCCCAAGGTCCCTGACGCCCTGTTAAAAATCGGCTATACCCACTACGAGTTAAAGCAATGGGACCAGGCGCGTGCTGCATTGAGCAGGTGCAGGCGCAATATCCCGATACCACGCTGGCGAGACTTGCAAGCAGTCGTCTCAGAAGCATGAAGATGGAAGGGCATTATTGACACCCGCATGACGGGTGACAGATTTATCCGGCATACCGAGCTTTTGGCTGTAAACTTTTACAGCCACGCTTCTAGCCGAGCGATAACCCCGGAACTCCTGCTGTAAAATACCACCATGTCCGCAACCCATTCATCAGGCCAGGCCCGTATTCCGGAATCCCGGGAAGGCATGCTCAAGATCACGGAAATTTTCTACTCCCTGCAGGGTGAAGCCCGCGATGCCGGCCGGCCGACGGTATTTATCCGCCTGACCGGTTGTCCGTTGCGTTGTGTTTACTGCGACAGCGAATATGCCTTTTACGGCGGCGAGTGGATGCAGATCGACCGGATCATGGAGTAGGTCGCCTCGTACCTGACCCCGTATGTGTGCGTAACCGGCGGCGAACCGCTGGCGCAGAAGCGCTGCCATGAATTGCTGCACAGCTTATGCGAGGCGGGTTACAGGGTATCACTGGAAACCAGCGGTGCGATCGATATCAGCCGGGTCGACCAACGGGTCAGCCGCGTGATGGATATCAAAACACCCGGATTCCGGCGAGGCCGCGCGCAACCTGTGGGAAAACCTGGATGTGCTGACGCCGCACGACCAGGTCAAGTTCGTCATTTGTTCACGCGGGGATTACGATTGGGCGCGTTGCGGAGAACGTTCACGTGGCATGGATGAAAAACTGGATATCCTGTTTTCACCTGCCTGGGGGCAGGTCGATCCTTTGGTACTGGCTGAATGGGTTCTGCGAAGACCACTTGAATGTCAGGGTGCAGTTACAGCTGCACAAACTGTTGTGGGGCGATGTCCCGGGCAAATGAAGGTAAGGGAAATGAATCATGCCAAGCGATAAAAATGCAGTGGTGCTTGCTGTCCGGCGGTCTGGATTCAGCCACGGTGCTGGCGATCGCACCGAACAGGGTTTCGACTGCCATGCCCTGTCGGTTGATTACGGCCAGCGGCACCGCTCGGAACTGGATGCTGCGAGAACGTGGCGGCGCGCATGGTGCAATTTTGAAAACCGTCAAGCTGGATTTGCGCACCATTGGCGGTTCGGCCCTGACCGATGACATCGATGTGCCCGAAGAGGAAAGCGAGGGCATACCGGTCACCTATGTGCCGGCCCGCAATACCATCATGCTGTCACTGGCGCTGGCCTGGGCCGAAGTGCTGGGTGCCGACGACATTTTTATCGGTGTCAACGCGGTGGATTATTCCGGTTATCCCGGATTGCCGGCCCGAGTTCATCAAGGCCTATCGAGGAAATGGCCAACCTGGCCACCAAGGCGGGTGTGGAGGGCACCGACTGATCATCCACACACCGTTGATCGACCTCAGCAAGGCGGACATCATCCGCCAGGGAATCGAACTGGGCGTGGACTACGCATGACGGTTTCCTGCTACCAGGCGGACGACGAAGGGCAGGGCCTGCGGCGTCTGCGATTCCTGCCGGATACGCGCAGCCGGATTCAAGGCGGCGGGCGTCAAGACCCGACCCGTTATAAATCGGCCTGATTTCCGCTTTAGCCTTGAGAAGGCGACTTTCCAATAAAATGCCGCGCTCCTCGCGTGACATATAGCGGGCCGTTAGCTCAGTTGGTAGAGCACTGGACTTTTAATCCATTGGTCGTAGGTTCGAATCCTACACGACCCACCAATTTTTCAAGGGTGTATTCCGGTCACATAGGTAACACTTTGTCCGATTCAAAACCGTGTGAGTTCTGATTTTGCGTATCCTGACTTCAGAAATTGACGTTCAGCCAACTCACTAATTGTCTTAAGTCTGAGCTTCAGGCGTGCGGTAGCAGGTGCTCTGATTCAGATTCGCGAGCACCTTTTTGATTATGGCTGGATCTTCGATGTTGGCAACTATTTTGACGTTGCCACAACATTCACCAGAGGTCTCAATGTAATATCAAACAGACACAGTTAAACCTACCGACATGCAAATGCTGTTTTTGCCGAGTCAAGCAAAGTCTGATAGTCTGAAAGCAATCACATTGATATCAATCATCGGATTGGGGGATATATGGCACCACAATTTGCTGTTAACGCCAATCGTTTTGATCCCTATAAAAATTTCAAATTCCGTCTGAAATGGGATGGCCGCTACGTGGCCGGGGTCAGCAAGATTTCCGGATTGAGTCGCCATACAGAGATCATCACACACCGTGAAGGCGGTGACCCAAGTCTGTCCAGGCAGATGCCGGGGCATACAAGTTACGAACCCATCACGCTGGAACGCGGTGTGACTCATGATCTTGCTTTCGAGGAATGGGCTAATAAAGTCTGGAACCTGGGGAGTGGTTTGGGCCAGGAGGTATCCCTGCAAAATTACCGCAAGGACATCATCCTGGAGTTCATGAATGAGGCCGGACAGATTGCCATGGCCTACAAAATCTATCGTTGCTGGGTTAGCGATTTCACGGCTTTGCCGAACCTGGATGCAAATGGCAACGCAGTTGCGATCCAATCGATTACGCTTGTGCATGAGGGCTGGGAGCGGGATGTTGATACTCCGGAACCAACCGAGCCGGATTAGGCCTTGTTAACAACAGGTTTTCGGAATGAACCGCAAAATTCAAAAAGGTGCATTTGCTCTTTTCACCTCGCCATCCACACCCGAGAAACGGGTTTCCTTTCAGTACAATCCCGAGCAGTTGACACGCGTACAGAACTACAATGACAGCACCAATTTGATAAGCGAATCAATTCGCTTTACGCTGATGCTGCATGTTGATGCCTTGCCAAAACGTGGTGTTCCGGATGACTTACCAGTCAGTATTTATCCGCAACTTGCGGCGCTGGAAAGGATATTCGAGGCTCAGACCGTACGGGTATTCGCAGGCTTTCCCGGCATACGCATCAATCGGCAACCATCCTCTGTACTGGCATTCACCTGGGGACAGCGCACGGTTCCAATCCGCATTCAACGCTTTGTAATCAAGGAGCATATTTTTAACACAGAGCTGGAACCCGTGTATGCAACCATTGACGTGCAATTGCGTTTGATGACGGCAAAGGAATTGGCCAATAATGAAATCGGACTGCATATGCTGAGAAACTACCAGAAACAGCGCCTGACAAATGCCAAGAAAGCATGAGTCATTTGCCACCACATGAGGTCAGGTAGAATAGGATTAAGAGTCAGGACACTGATTGCTTGATGCTATTTTCACTTTCCATTCTCCCGAGTTGAAGTTTTTTAAACACTCAACGTCAGCGATAAATATACGAGTTACTTTATCAACCGGCCCTGATCTGATCCATGTCGATGTTTCCTGGCAACGTGGTTCGAATGAGAATATCAACGGCCTGCTCAGACGGTAATTTCCAAAAGGAACCGATCTGTCAATACACTCACAAGCCAAACTCAATGCAGTAGCGAGACAACTGAACGCACGACCAAGAAAGACGCTAAACTTTTAAACACCAGCCGAGCGATTTAACCAATGTGTTGCGTCGACCGGTTGAGATCACACCACGGACCAGACATTCAGGCTGAAGCTTGGTTACAAATGGTAAGAAAAATATGCGGTGGTCACTCTTACTAGCAAGGAAATTCTCAATTTAATCAGCGAAAGAGTTTGCGCGAGTTTTGCGTGCATCGGTTGTGCCCTGGTTAACCGCTGACGCCCGCCTATTTCTGCTTTTTCATACTCTGCTGTAACAGCTCGCCGAAGCTGCCCATGGCGCTTTCTTCTTTCGGCTCCTGCTTGTACTGCTCGATGTTCACCCCAGCCTCGGCGGCCCTATTTTCATCCAATGAAAGACTGATGCGTCGCTTTTCGATGTCGACGCCAAGTACAGTCGCCTCGACTTTATCGCCGATCTTGACGACCTCACTTGGGTGATTCACGCGTTTGTCGGCACCCAGTTCGCTAATGTGGGCCAGTCCGTCAATGCCCGGGGCCAGCTCGACAAAGGCGCCAAAAGGTTCCACTCGGTTGATGGTCCCACTGACCCTGGTGCCGACGGCATAAGCCGCTGACGCCTCTTGCCAGGGGTCCTTTGTCAGGGCACGCAGTGACAAGGCAATTTTCTCCGGCCGCTTTGGGTTGTCCGTCTTCTCGATCCGTAATACAACCACTTCAAGCTCCTGTCCCTCGTGGAGCATCTCGTTCGGGTGGCCGAGCCGGGCGAAAGACAGCTCGCTGATATGGATCATGCCCTCGATACCGCCGAGATCGACGAACGCACCATAATCCTGCAGCGACGTGACCTTACCGGGCAGGGTTGCTCCGACCTCCAACCTGGCTCGAATTTGTACGGCCTGGGCGCGCTGCTCCTCTTCGAGTATCGCACGCCTGGATAGCACCAGATTCGGGCGCCGCCCACCCTCGATCTTCATGATACGGAAATCCAGCCGCTGACCGGTTAACTCAGACAGGTCTTCGACAAAGTGAATGTCGATCTGTGAGGCCGGGCAGAAGGCACGCTGACCGGCGATTTGTACTTCGACGCCACCCTTGGTGACGCCGGTTACCTGACCCGCGACCGGCAGCCCCTGACTGTAAGCGTCCTGCAGTCCTGACAGGTCGTGGGCCTTGAGTCCGTGTTGGGTGCCGAGGATCAGTGCACCGGTCTCTTGGTCTTTGCTCGTCACCGCGGCCTCGACCTTGTCACCGATCTTCGCGGTCACTTCTCCCGCTTCATTCTTTAACACGTCGATATCCATCACCCCCTCGGATTTGAAACCAAGGTCGATATAGACGTGCTCTTCGCCAATGCTAACGATAGTGCCTTGCACCGTGTCGCCGACATCTGGCTCTGTCTGCTTCCGTGCCGGTTGGGATTCATCAAACTGGGCCAGTAGATCTTCGAAGTTTTCTGATTTGGACATTGTCAATACCGGACTAATACGCGCCGTAGGTGTCCTCATCTCTCCCTTAGGAGGAGTCGGGATGAGGTTGCTTGTGGCAGAAATTGCCTAAGCGCATTGTAGGCGGATTCATTGCTCAGCGAAACTTCGCTACTCATATCCGGCCAGCTCCATGATTGCCACGTCCCTTCGCTGTGCTGGTTTCTGCGTCGAAGACATCCTCCATCCCTTCCCAGTAGCTGACGCTTGTATCCATCGATTAAATGTGGGTGTCCTAAGAAAACGGGTGTGTTTGCTTTATTGATCACCCTGGTGACGAGCGAAAAAATTTCCGTGGGAGGTAAAATATTTTCTACATGGACTTTGAAGAAATATCATCTATAGTTATTTCTAGGACCCTCCAAACATACAAATTCCGTTTAGGCACACCATCTTTTAATATAAGCCGGTCCACAGCATGAATTTTCACGCAAAAGCATAAATAAAGCATGGACACCTATGTCCCGGGACATGGGTGTCCGCGCTTTTCGCCTCATCAATACAACAGGAGAAAACGATGCAGATACAAATTAATACTGACCACAACGTCGAAGGTCACGAGGCGATGGCTGCTCACATCCGCGGCGTAGTAGAGAGCGCACTAAGCTCAAACAGCGATCACATCACGCGGGTTGAGGTCCACCTGACCGACGATAGCGGAAACAAGGACACCCTGAATGACAAGCGTTGCGTGATGGAAGCCCGTATCCGCGGTCATAAGCCCATTGCTGTCACTCACCATGCAGCGACCGTGCACCAGGCCGTTGACGGTGCCGCGGACAAACTGACCAGGGTGGTCGAAAGCAAGGTCGGGCGATTGCGGGATCAACGGAAGCGAGCAAAGGCCCCGCGCCTCGCGGAGCCTGAAAACCCGGAGGAGCGATGAGCGGCACTGCTGCGAGCCGACGCCTCCGCTCGTTGCCAAACGAGGAAGATAAAGGTGGTTTGAATGGTGATCAAAACAATCAGTTGAGCGGAAACTTAAAAATCGCATATACACAGGGCATTCCGACACTCAATCAGTGGGGATTGCTGATATTTATCCTGTTGACAGCGCTGAGCAGTATATTTGTCTTGCGGAGGAACAACCGTTCCGTCTGAGATGCGCTAAAGCAAAAAAAGAAATCAAAAACCAGGTTATCCGCCAATTGTAATTTGGATGGGTAACCTGGTTTTTTATTTCCAGCTTTGGCAAAACCCGCGGTTTGCAATAAATCGGGTATGAGTCAGGTATCTGCGCTTACGTTGTCAAGATGAAAGGCGAAGCCTGTTTGAGATTAATATTGTACAAATATTATACAATATAGATATTAAATCAGTTATACTAACGTTTAAATAGTATACATTTCATATATAAAATGACATCACAATCGGGAAATCATCATGAAAACACTGTTTACCCTGTTACTTTTAATCACCAGCCTGCCAGTTTTAGCCTGTGAAAGTGAGCTTTTGGACCAGAACTTTCGCCGACTCGCCTCAACAGAGGAAGTCAACCTGTGCGAGGCCTATAGCGGCAAAGTGCTGCTGGTCGTGAACACGGCCTCCAAGTGCGGCAATACACCCCAATACGACGGGCTCGAAAAGCTTTATGCGCAATATGGCAAAGACGGCCTGGTGGTATTGGGCTTTCCGTCCAACGATTTCATGGGGCAGGAACCAGGCACTGAAGCTCAAATCGAGGAATTCTGCCGTCTCACCTATGGTGTCGAGTTTCCCATGTTTGAAAAGACCTCGGTTAAAGAAGACAACGCAGATCCGTTTTTCAAGGCGCTTGCCGAGTCCGCCGGCACCTACCCCACCTGGAATTTTCACAAGTACCTGATCGGACGCGATGGTGTTTTGATTGCCGAATTCAGCCCGCGCACGCAACCGTATGACGGCAAGCTGGTCGCGGCAATAGAACAGGCTTTGAGCGAATAGCTGACATGCGCAGCGCCGGTGTAATTCTGGTAGCTGTTTTGCTCACCTTATCTGCAGGAAATCTGATGGCCGTAGAAGAAGCCAAGTACACCGTTTCTGAAAAGCAGGACAAGCTTGAAATTCGTGAGTATGCGCCAGCGATTGTCGCTGAAGTGATCGTTTACGATGACTTCGAAAACGCTTCGGGTGTGGCTTTTCGAAAGTTATTCAAGTACATCTCAGGTGAAAATAACGGGCGTAAAAAGATCGCCATGACTGCCCCTGTCACGCAAGAAGCACAGCCGGAGAAAATCGCCATGACATCGCCGGTCGGGCAGCGTAAGCCGGGTTTGCCGGACGTTGGTTAGTTCAGTTTCAAATTGCCTTCGACCGCATCCAGAAAGCCGAACATATCCACCAGCGTTTCATTCTCCGGATCGTTGGTCTTGCCTTTCAGGTCACCGGTGATGATGCCCTCGTCAACCGTGTCGATCAGGGCCAGCTTGAGCGCGGCGGCATAAGCACACAACTTTTCGTTGGCGCTGCGATTGCCGATGGTCTCAAGCGCATTGGCCAGTGCGTATAGCAGGGCGGAGGAGTTGAATAATGCCACCTTGCCGTCGCTTTCAAGGTATTTCAAATACAGGTCGTGTGCGGTTCCGTGCGGGGCCTCGAAGAGCATGGTGCCGTCTTTGCTCTCGATGATCGAACTGGCGGTGGCCAGGCTGCCACCCAGCGCTGCCGAGATATCCGAAAAGATATCCCCGTCGAGGTTCTGCGACGGGTAGAGCGCTTCGCGCGGCGGGTCGGTAATCATCTTTTTCAGCTGGTTGGAAGGCCGCATGATCATGAACGAGGGTGGCGGTGTTTCGCGTTTGGCCAGTTCCGTTCGCACCTCTTCGATGACGGTGCTGAAGACATCGTCGTAGGCCATGAACTCGCGTTTGAGGCCAAAGTAGACCTCCTTGTCGTTCACCGACGCATCGCGAAACACCTGGCTGATCCAATCCTTGATGGCTTCGCGGTCGTTGGACATGAACAGCAACGGGTCGCCTTTTTTGATCGTGCGGGCGTGTTTTTCTTCGCCGTCGAGTACCACCTTCAAAATGCCGTCTTCGCTGGCGGGCATATTAAAACTGCCGTACTGGTCGCCACCGCCGGCGCTCATGCGTGAGATCGATACCGCGGCCTGCCGGCTCGGGATGCCGGTCGCCTTGAGTTGCCTGACCAGTTCGTATAACTTGTGACCGCTGGTGTTGTCAGGCACACCCCACAGCGCCCGCTCGGGCGGGTTGGAGACAATACGCGCCGCCTGTGCATCGATCAGTTCGTAGTGATAGCTGAGGCCAAGCTCGGCAAACCTGGCCTGGTAGTCCCGCTCGTAAATATCCTCGATGGCTTCACGCATCACGCCGTCGTAGCCCGGGATAACGGTATCTTTCAGACCCAGGTAGACATCGCGTTTTTCGTCAATGGCGCGCTTGAAAAACCGGTGCGCCCAGGCGCGTACCTCGATCATGTCGTTGCTGCCGAGCAGCCACGGGTCGCCCTTGTTGATAAAGCGGCGGTGCAGTTCAACCGGGTCGCCGCTGCTGCCCACAAACAGCAGTTTGGCCACGCCGGTCGCGTTTGACAGTTCGTTGTGGCTGTTGGCGATACCGCCATTGTCCATGGTAACGACCTCGATATCGCGGCCTATCCAATCGGGGCGTTTGACCTTGATATTGCGGAAGTGGATGTCCTCGCGGGTGATGTTGCCGCCGATGCCCTTGCGGATGGCGCCGTTGGGTGATCTGGTCGCCAGCCGGTCCAGTTCGCTTTCCCTGACGTGCGGGTGCCTGGCCAGCAGTTCGTCAAGCTGATCGCGGTTGACCGTCATGCCCGCGTTTTTGATTCCGACACCGTATTGTTTCAGCGCCTCGATAGCTTCGATCACCACCCGGCCATTGCTGAGCAGGCGGTTCTCCGCGGACAGGTCGATCTCGATGAGGGGTATGTCGAGGTATTTTTTTACAAACTGCTCGAGGATGCGATCGAAGGCGATTTGCGCCATCTCGTCACCGTGCAGCACCACCAGGGGTTTGCTTACGGCTATTTTGTCAGTCATTGCGGTGTCCTCGTTGTTGTCGTCCTGGCGCTCTTGCAGGCGGTGCTCAATGCCGAACGACCGGCCTAATCTTTACAGATTGTACAAGAGAAATTGCCACTGCTCCGTGAATCCGGCGCGATGAGAATATTTTGCAACGCTAAACGGATAGTCGATTTTTACGGAGGAGAGAATGAAGACATCAGGTCTTTGAAAACAAAAAGTCGTGGGTATCCTTACCTTTCTCCAGACCCCGAATACCAGGTGTGTCTGCAGTGCCACGTTCTGCTCGATCGGCCCGCCCAGCATGGTGGTCCATTCATCGTAGAACAAGCGTATTTCATTGCGGTATTTTGGATGCCTTGAAAAGATGCTCCGGATTCCAATCCACGAGTACTCCGCCAAAATCAAAAACGATATTCCGGATCGCAGTCATAATCTCAGGTCAAGGGCGCCGCGGGAAACCCGGCACTAATCCGGCTGTTGCGTGGGTTCTGATTGGTTGCCCGCATTTGTCGAGGGAAGTGTTAGCGTAACAGACTGATTGTGTCCTTCCAGGTAGCCGTTCCAGATACTGGATATGTCAATCGCAACCGTGCCGTTTCTGGACCAATCGTATTGCTGCAATGTAAACCAGGCAGCAGGCAGAACAACCGTCATCTCGTACACGTCTCCCTGTTCGCCCAATGGGGCGAGAAAATAGGGTGCCGATGTATCCGGCGTATCCAGCAATTCATAGGACTCGGTTCTGTAGCCCAGTTTCCTGTCGCGATCAATATGGTAGCTGCCCTGCGGCTTGCCATCGTTGTAGAGCAGGATGTCCAGGGCATTCAGAGCGTAGTATCTGCACGCTGTGTATTCATCCTGCGCGCTGCGTCCGCCGCACTGGATATGGATGGTAAATTGCCCGTCTTTCCCCTCGGCGGGTAATACGATCGAGGATTCGTCGACCACGAATTCATAGGCCGGAAGTCCATTGCCAGCGATTACATGCGATTGGGGGTCTGCATACGTATACGGCGGGAAGAGCAACAGCGGGTTCAAGGCAAAATTGCGGATGTTTGCACCTTTGTTCGGGTTGTCAAAAAGATTAAGGGAGAAGTCCAGGTGGGCCCTCGGCAGGTCCGGGTTGTCCGCCGGCGGAAACCCGGCCAGGGCGATCTGCTCCCCGGCCTTGAAGGTATACTTCCCGGCAAGTGCTTCATAGCCCGCTTCGGGATCACCGGTAAACTTCCTGGCAATGCCATTGAGGTATGACAGGCTTCTCGAATCCAGGTGCCGGTAGCAGGTAAAGTAGTCATACCAGGCCTTGCCCTTGTTGTCGTAGTAAGGTTTCTCCAGGTGGTGTTTTAAAACGATCTTGTAGCCGTAACTGCTAAGTGCAATTGATACGAATTCCCCTTTCTGAATGGCATAGACCTTCTTCAGGTAGGTTTGCGGCGCCCGCACCTTGACGGATTCACCCTGCTCGGTGGTGACGAACCCGGTTACCGTTGGAAAATAGCCCACGTCCATCGCCGGGTGGAAATCGGTCCGACTGGCATAGCGGCGTTCCCCATAACCAAAATAGGCATGGCGAAACCCGTCTTCGGTCGACTGGATGCCGCCCTGGTAAGATTCCAGCGGGAAGACCGGCGGGGTTTTACGCGCCTGGTCCTGCAAGGCTTCAATGATGCTCGTGAGCGAAGCGGAATCAATTTTTTCGGCGAACGCATTGCCACAGGCAAATATGCAGGTGGATATCAAAATCAGGAAGGTCTTCACAAGGTAATAATCTCCCAACGACCGGTGGTTCGTTGACTTTAAAGCGCCATTATAGTGAATGTGCCTGTACCGGGCGATACCCTAGCCACTCCTGGCGGCGAGCAGACGGTCGATAATGTGTTGCATCTCATCCCAGGTGACGTTGATGGCGGCGTACTCTTCGGGCGTATCGTAGGAGATCGGCCAGGTCTTGTGTGATATCACCATGTCGAGCGCGGGCAGGACGACGATGTACTGGCCAAAATGGCCGCGGGCGGCGTAAGCCCCCTTGTATTCCGGACCGTGTGTCGCCTCGTCGAATACCCACCACATGTAGCCATAGCCAAAGTGTCCCTCGCGGACTTTTTCGGGGTTCATCTCGGCCAGTGGCGTATGTGTTGCCACCAGTGTATCCAGCCAATCGGCATCGAACAGTTGTTCGCCATTCCAGTTGCCGTGCCGCAGCATCAACTGGCCCACCTTGATCAGGTCCCGGGTCGAAAAATGCATGTGGTAGGCGGGGTATCGTGAGCGGTCGAGATTACCCGACTTGCCTTCTTCAAGGTGCATGGCGAGATCAAAGTCCTGCATGCCGGTAGGCACCGCGATCTGGCGGTTGACTTCTTCGTAGATGTTGCGGCCGGTCAGTTTTTCGAAAATGGCGCCGGCGGCATTGAAGTCCCAGTTGTTGTATAAAAAATAGCTTCCCGGTTTTTGCGATCCCCGTTCGGGCGCATCGGCGCTGTTATCCCCGCTATTCGAGGCGGCGTGATAGATGCCGGATCGCGCGCTGATCAGGTCGCGAATCGTGGCCTGTTTTTCGATGGGCAACAAGCCGCCGATATCATCGAAACCAATATCCTCCAGCGTGGCATCGAGATCGATGCTGCCGTCGGCCACGAACGGGCCATAGAGCATGGCCAGTACGCTCTTGCGCGCGGATGCGATATAGCTGGTTTCGTCCTGTGGTCCATAGGTGTAGAGCACCTGGCCACCGACCGTCACCCGCATCGAGTGCGTGCTTTGCGCGACCACGTAACGATCGAGTTTCTCAATGCCTTCGGGCGAAAAGCCGAGTGCTGTGACATCAGCGTCAGTGACCTCTGCAAGCGGTGCTTTTTCAGATGCGGGTTCACAGGCGGTCAGTAGCAGGAACAGAATGATGGCCAGTAGTGCCTCGATCGACAGCCAGACCAATGGCAGACGTTTGACTGTCCTGATCCAGGACCAGTGCGCAAAACTGGCGGTGCGTAGCTTGCTTTCAGCGGTCAATTAAGTGCTCCAGATGGGTGACGCTCAACGACATGTCAGCGGTGCTCGGCCTTGCGCTTCAGCTTCAGGCTGTAGAGGTCCGTGCGGCGGTCACGCCGGTTGTTGACACTGCCATTGTCCGCGAGGTGTTTCAACAGGTCGAGGTCCACGTCCGCGATCAGCACCATCTCGGTATTGGCCGTCGATTCGGCCATGATGCCGGTTGAGGGAAAGGAGAAGTCGCTGGGAGAAAAGACGGCGGATTTGGAGTACTGGATATCCATGTTGTCCACCCGCGGCAGGTTGCCCACGCTGCCGGTGATCGCCACGTAACATTCGTTCTCGACGGCCCGGGCGTGGGAGCAGAAACGCACCCGCTGGTAGCCGGTCTGCAGGTCGGTCATGTACGGCACGAAGAGAATCTCGGCGCCCTGGTCGCGCAGCAAGCGTGACATTTCCGGGAATTCCACGTCGTAACAGATCATGATGCCGATGCGGCCGCAGTCGGTGTCGAGCGCCCTGATCACGTTGCCGCCGGACATACCGAAGGACTCGCGTTCGGCGGGTGTGATGTGGATTTTGCGCACCGAGTCGATGCTGCCGTCACGGCGGCACAGGTAGGCCACGTTGTAGAGGCGCTTTTTGTCCACCACCGGCATGCTGCCGGCGATGATGTTGATGTTGTAGGAGACTGCAAACTCACGCATACGGTCCAGGATGGGCTCGGTGGATTCGGCGAGACGGCGCATGGCGCGGGCCTGGGATACCTCGTTGTGGGCCACCAGCAACGGTGCGTTGAAGAGTTCCGGGAAAAGGATGAAGTCAGACTCGTAGTCGCTGACGGTGTCGATGAAGTACTCGGCCTGGTCGATGATCGCGTCGATGCTGTTGGAAGCGCGCATCTGCCACTGGACCACACCGATACGCACCTCGCGTTTATTGCGGAACAGGGCGCGCGGTTTGTCCTCGTGATAGACATTGCTCCATTCCAGCAAAGTCGCGTACTCGAGTGACTCGGTGTCGCCGGCCAGGTACTGCTTCAGCACTTTCCTGACATGGAACCCGTTGGAAAGCTGGAAGCTCAGGATCGGGTCGTAGATCTCCTTCATCCGCACCTTGTGGATGTATTCCCGCGGTGTCATTTCGGTGGCGTGCTTGTTGTAACCCGGGATGCGTCCACCGGCAATCATGCCACGCAGGTTGAAACGTTCGCACAGCTCCTTGCGCACGTCGTACAGGCGCCTGGCCAGACGCAGGCCGCGGTAGTCCGGGTGCACGAAGACATCGATGCCGTAGAGGACGTCGCCGTCCGGGTCATGGGTGGAAAAGGTCTCGTCGCCGGTGATCTCGTTATAGGTGTGGTTGTCGCCAAACTTATCGTAGTCCACCAGCAGCGACAGGGCGCAACCAACGACCTTGCCGTTGACCTCGACGGCCATCTGGCCCTCGGGGAATACACGCAGCAATTTGGCGACCTGCCGCCGCGCCCACGGGTCATCGTCCATCTTTTCGTAAGACAGCAACATGGCCTCGTGCAGGTCCTTGTAATCCTCGATGGCGAGGCCGCGGACAAAGACCTTCATCTCGTTCTCTGATCGTTTTGTCATGTGACTATGATGGGACTGAGGGCTGCGGGATGCAACCGGCGATTCGGGCGTTGCCGGGCGTCAAGCCGGTGGAAAAAAACCTCTGCCAGGCATTGGCGGCGAGGGCGGCTTTTTAAGCACCTGCGCCAAATTTTATGGCGGAAATATGCAGGAACAAGCCCCGGTTGATATCAACCGGGGCTTGTTTTCTGGCGTTAGATCAGGCCTTCTTAACCCAGGCTGTGCACCAGCCATTGGCGTTGACCAGTTTGCCCTGGAAGATGGCGCACGGACCCCATTCCTTGTCGGCTTCGCCAGAATATTGCATGCAGTTCCGACAAAGCGGCTGACTCGTCGACACGACCCTCGGCTCTGACGGCGGCGTCCTCGACATACTTCAGCGCCTTGGCCATTGGGTCGTCCGGATTCATGTGGGCTGCTTCTTCCGCACGTGCGGTGCGTGAATTGCCGAGTAATACGATAACGGGCAAACTAGCCGAGGCTACTGCCAAACGGTTAAGAAATTGACGCCTGGAACTATCGGGTTTCTTGCTTGATGTCATAGCGGTTCTCCTTGTGACGTGTAAACTGAATTTTCGCGCAGAACGGTATTACTTGCCAGTGAAAGCTGAAGTTTTAGCGCAAATTCTCAGCGATTTGTTGCCGCCACGGGTTCGGGCGTCAGCCTGACCGGCGTTTCCTTGACCTGGATGAGCTTGCGCAGGAAAGGGATCAGCAATACCAGGGCGATGCCGACGATGGTGCTGCCCCAACCAAGCTTCGCAAACAGGTTCGCATAGTCCGGGTTGGTGACCAATGCGGCGCCTTGTGCGGCGTCCGGAACCATACCGGAAAAATCGCCGGCAAACAGCGAGGCAAGACCGGTCACCAGCATCCAGCTGCCCATCATGATGCCCTGGTAACGGCTCGGCGCCAGCTTGCCGATCATGGCGTAGCCGATCGGCGAGATCAGCAGTTCGCCGAGGCTCTGCAGGACATAGCTGCCGAACAACCATTCGAAGCCAACCAGGCCCGTGTCGCTGGCCAGTGCTATACCCGCGGGCAGCGCCAGGAAGCCGAGGCCCATCAGGATCAATGCTGCGGCAAATTGCTGTGGAATGTCGATGTTCCAGCCGCGCTTGCGCAGCCGGCTGAACCAGGCTGCCAGCAGCGGTCCGCCCACCACGATCACCACCGTGTTGATGTTCTGCACCCATTGCGGCGCGACCTTGATGCCCCAGACAACCAGGTCGACGTTGTTGATGGCAAACAACTGCAGGCCATTGGGCGCCATCTGGTAAAGCGACCAGAACACCAGCGAGCCGAGGGTAAGAATCAGGTACGCCCACATGTTGTTTCTTTCGATCCTGTCGCGATGCTTCAGCGTCAGGTAAATCAGTGTGGCCGCGACCATCGCGGAAATGGTCTTGAGCAGTGTCCCGGTGAGCAATACGTTGCCCCTGCGCGCCGGACCAGGGTCGTCTTTGCTCCGGCTCGCCGGAGGCGATCGCCTCGCACACCGCCCCGCTCGCGAGCGTCGCCGCCAGGCTCAGCGTCCCCCCGGTCAGCGCCTTGCCGACGCACAGCAGATCGGGGCTCACCCCGGCGTGCTCGCAGGCGAACATCGCTCCGGTGCGGCCGAAGCCGGTGGCGATCTCGTCGGCGATCCACAGCACGCCGTGCTCGTCGCAGAGGTCGCGCACCCGGCGCAGGAAGTCGGGCGCGTAGAACCACATGCCGCCGGCGCCCTGCACCACCGGCTCGAGGATCACCGCGGCGAGCTCCTCCCGATCGAGCGAATGCGTG
>CAVSHP010000024.1:0-278232 GCA_963727635.1 uncultured Gammaproteobacteria bacterium
GAATAAACTGTTACCTATGTGCCCGGTATACACCGGTAAAAAAATGGTGGGCCCACCAGGACTTGAACCTGGGACCGATCGATTATGAGTCGAGTGCTCTAACCAACTGAGCTATGGGCCCGTTTTGATGCGGGTTGCAATTGTACCTTCCGCGGGTGGCGACTGAGAAGTGGTTTGGATAAAAAACTGGGCATTATCTCAGTCGCTATACTTCCCCAGCGTCTTCCTGGGCTTCTTTCTCGGCCTTTTTGCGCTCCTGGATATATTCCAGGTTACGCCGGTACATCATCACTACCTTGTCAACGCCGGAGGGTTGCAGGCCGCCGCTATTGCCGGCCGTGATAAAGGTCGCGTAGATGCCGGATGCCGCCATCAGCGCGGCGCTCACCAGTTGCGGGCTGTGACCCTGGTTCTTCAGTTCATTGGCAAGGTCAATGAACCTGCGGGTACATTCGTCATGACTTTCTCTGTCGCTCACCGATTGGGTTCCTTCGATTCTGTAAGACGGCGGCAATTATAATGGGTTTTGCCGGCGGTTGTCTTACTGGCAGTCGAGTTGATCGATGCTGGTCAGGCGCACGACATTCAGCGTTCCGGAACCAAAGCCCGCTTCGCTACTCGTGTAGGTCGCGGTGCCGGCATCGCAGGTCAGGTCCAGTTCCAGTGTGCCCCAGGGTTTGTGTTCCACCAGGGACGGGTCAAAATCCGGCCCGAATATGCCACCGCTGGTGGTCATCATGTTGTCGAATACCAGCTTGCCTTCGCGGATTTCACCGAGACCGTAGAACCAGCGCCGGTTGCCTTGCGGGTCGTAGCTGAACCAGTAGACGACCGCCCGGCCATCGATCAGAACTTCGACGTTGTAGCCCTCGCCGCTGTGTGTCGGGTCGTACCAGGAACCACTCAGGACACCCTCCGGGCGCTCCGGTGGCAGTATTGGACTGCCACAGTCGACACCCATCAGGCGGGTGAGACGGTAGAGGTGCATACGGCCGTGTTGCGTGCCGATGCGGTAGCTCATGTCACCCTCGTCACAATCCGACCAGATGAAACTGGCCGAACCCACCGACTCCTCGGTAATCTTTGCAGGATCGAAGCCGGGACCGAATTCGCCACCGGATACCCGCAGCACGCTCGGGAATTCGATGCGGTTGCCGTGTACCTCGCCGATGGCGATGTACCAGTCCTGTTGGCCATTTTCATCATAGGTAAACCAGTACACACCTGCGCGGTTATTGGCCAGCAATTCGAGCAAAAAGCCCTCGCCACTGTGTTTCGGGTCGTACCAGGCAGAGCTGATGCCGGGTTCCAGCACGAAGGGCGGCGGTAATTGCTCGTTGGTCACCTGGAAAGAGATCGTCGCGTCGGTGCCGCCGATGTCGCCCTCGGTGCCGGAGGTGTTTTCATAGCCTTTCCAGACGCCGTCCACCCAGTCGGGGACCGTTGCCGGGTTGGCGTCGGTCTGCATGCCGGTCATATCGGTGGTGTGCAGCGCCAGTGTCGCGTCCTGCACACCGGTGACGAGAGCGAGGTTCTGCTCGTCGGCGGGGAATGTGAATGTCATCTTCAGCGCGTCATCCCGGTAGTTCATATAACCATCCGGTGCGCCACCGGCCTGATCGAGCCAGGTGGCGGATACGATGCTGGTGGTCATGGCCGTAGCGTTCGTCAGCACGTCGGCCTCGAGGTCGAGGGTGCTTGCAGACTGACCGGGGAAGGGCACGACCTGGCCGTCCTCGCGCCAGCGCATGGGCTTGTCAAAGGACAACCAGGCGTCATAACTGTGGTCCAGTTGCAGGGCTTGCAACTGCTTGGCGTACAGCGAGCGGGTCTGGTTGTCGACGGTATCCCATTCGGATTCAAATACCACGGCGCCGGTTTCGCTGTCGATTATACGCAGGGCATGAATCGACGGCGGACCTGCCTGGCGGTAATAGACGGCCGCAAATGACTGGGCGATTTGTTCCCGTACCCTGCGGATCTCGGATTCGGGCAGGATGAAACCATCATGGCCGTTTTCACCCGTACCACCGTAATCCGTACCACCGTTTATGCCCGGTTCGACTTCCAGACCCCAGGCAGGTATCTGGTAGTTGTAAGTGAAGTACTCGTCGGTCGATCCTATGCCTTGTAAATACGGCGTCTGGAATAAACTGGAGAAGACATACCACTTGCCGGCGGGGAATGCGCGATGGTGATTGGTAAACACACCCTGGATCCGTTCTGTTTCACGCGCGAGTCGGTAATTGGTGGTGCGCAGCCAGTAACTGTTTATGCCAAAAGAATGTACGTCCGTGTAAGCGCGCAGACGCTCGATCGGACCGAGGTGACCTGCCGCATCCAGCGCCTGTATTTCAGGTTCAGAGGCGGGCGCTGCACCATGGTGGACAAGCGACTGTGGATTGGATGATGAGCGGTTCGGGTTGGTCGCCCAGTAGGGGGCATTGTTGCGGTTCAGATCCACCCCGTTCAGATGGTCGATGGTGGTGTACAGGTCCTCGTCGGCATTGAGCATGTTCTTGCGCCGCATACGGCCGTCACGGGGTGAGAAGTCCGGATCATCCGGATCGGTTTTCAGGTAGTTGAGTGTCGGATAACGCTGGGTCTGCAGAAATCCATCGATATTCAGCGACGGGATCACGATCATGTTGACGTTGTCGCGCAGGTAATCGTACAGGTGGTGGTCGGATTCGTGCGTGGCGATCAACTCGAGGATACCGGTGACGACTTCCGGTGTCTGCCATTCACGTGCGTGAATACCACCGTTGGTCAGCGTCGCCGGCTCGGGTAGTCCATCGACGGTTAACAGGTCGTCATCACCCAGCCGGTAGGCCCAGATGATGCGGCCATGGTGGGTCAGCCCCACCTGTTCCGGATGCACCCACGGGCGTGGTGGCCGCCAGGTCCTGGTGGCGCATGTGCAGACCGGCATAGGTTCTGAAACCGTCAAAGGGTTCGGGTGTATCCACCGGTATCGGCACCGGGTATCCCAGGGCGATCTTGCTGCTGTCGGGGACAGGCTTGCTCTCCACCCATTCGGTCAGAACCTGGGCATTGAGCTGGCTGCTGGCGAACAGCAGGGCGGCGAACGCAATACGGGAAAGCGCTTCATGGTTGCGCCTCCCCGATCAGCTGTTCACGGTTGATATCCAGTGCCATCTGCGCGCGTCGCGCCGCCAGGGAGTCGCCGGCGGCGGTTTGCTGCAATATCTTGATCGTCTGCACATCGGGACTTTGAGCCAACGCCAGTGCCGCGGCGGAACCAAGCGCCGGGTCAGCGAGTTTTTCCACCAGCAGATCGCGTACCGCAAGCACGTGTTTCAAGCGTGGCCACCAGGCGGCAATCGCCAGTGAAGCATTGCCGGCCGGGGCCTCAAATATCGCGTAATTCAACAAGGTCCTCGATTTCTGCAGCCGGAAGACGTTTATCCAGTTGCCTGAGTGTCGCTGACAGACCCGCGCCGCCGCCGTTGACCAGCAGTTGCCGCACCGCGTAGCTGTCCGCGGTCATGACGGCCGTCACGCCGAGTACGGGTGTAAGCTCCGGCGACCGCTCAAATTTTGCCAGGGCCGCCTGCTGCACACCGGCAACATCGGCCATATCAGCCTGCCGCAGGGTGTCAAGATAGCCGGACCGCTGGTTGCGGTCGGTAGTATCCATATAGGCGGAAACCAGTTCGGCGGGATCTGTCTTGATCAGTTCGATTGCACTGACGGCGGATTCGTTTCTTTGCCAGCCGTTTTCGACACCCGTAGCGGCAGCGCGAATATTGAACAGGGGCACGAGCGTAGCGCTGTGGTCCTCGTCGGCTACCAGTGTCTGGACCTGGTACTCAAGCAGGTGTTGCATCACCTCGGGCGCGATGGCGGTGCGTGGCAATTCCGCCAGCGAACGGGTGAATTCAAAAAGCGCGGCTTCCCTGGCCGGCATCGGCCAGTCGTTGCGTGTTTCCAGTTGCTTCAGTTTTTCCAGGGTGGCGGCAGCATTGGCCAGTTCCGGCAGATTGGCAATTTCATAGACTGCCCTCTCGACATTGACGGAATTGACCGCGGCCATGGCATTGCCCCGGTCCCATTGCGTGGAAGCAGCGGGGTCCGCTGCCAGCGCTGCAGTTGCGAAAAGTCCTGGACAAAGAAGCAAGACTAAAACTAGAAGGGTTTTCATACGCTTTCCTGATGAAGCAATCATCATACGTAGTATTCTACTTTTGCGCCAATGAGGGAAGTCATCTCGGCTTGCGCAGGCAACCCTACATCGGATTGCGGGCAGTGATTACACAGAGAAAAGAATGGGATAGAAAAGAACGGGGGTTCAGTCAGCCGGTTTTGTTTCCAGCAGCGCTTCGTATCCCGTGGCGTTGTATATATTGGTGTAGCCGTGGGCTTCCAGCGCCGTGATCGCCTTGCCGACCCGGTTGCCGCTGCGGCAGTAAAAAACCACCTGGCGTTGCTTGTCACTGCCGATGGCGGCGATAAGCGCGTCGGTCTGATCCCATTCAATATTGAGCGCGCCGTCGATGTGCCCTTCAGAAAATTCCTGCTCAGAACGCACATCAACCAGCAGGGCGCCGCTTTCAATCATCGGCCAGGCCTGCCTTGCCGCTTCGGGATCGCCGCTGCCCGCCAGCACCGGATTGATTAACCAGATGGTCAGCACGACCACGAAGGCGTACATGAATTGCGTGTGTTTACGGTATTTGCTCATGGCGAGGTTTGCTTCCTTCTTGTTTTTATTTTCCAGCCCTTATTCTATATACAGGTCTGGAATTTGCAAGATCAGGATTTGCAGAAATTTTCCCGCACCAGGTTTGCACCCGCCTGTCTGAGTTGCGCTGCCCGCTGGCCGCTGGCGATACCGATAAATTCCCAGTTCAGCTCGCGGCTGGCCTGCAGGTCCCAGGCGCCGTCGCCGACATAGGTAAAGACCGTGTTTTCAACGACTTGCCGGCCAAGCGCCCTGCGCGCTGCAATTTGCATGATCTGCGTGCGGCTGATGGCGTCGTCCGAACTGGCCAACGACAGAGCAAAGCGGTCGAGACCTGAGAGTTTCAGCTTGAGAAGGGCGCTGTGCTCCCAGCCGCCGGTGGCGATGCCCGCAATCACGTGGCCGCTTTCACGGGTGGCCGCCAGCCATTCGGTGACACCCGGCAAAGGACTGAAAAGCCCGGGTTGCTGGCTGAAGGCGGACTTGAGATGTTGGCCAAAAAGTCGCTTGATCTGCGCGGTCTCCTGCAAAGCTGGCGGCCGCCCCAGTTCACGGATACACCATTCCTGCAGTATGCCGCTGTCGGTCACGTGCTTGAAATCATGCAGATCCGGCAGGCGGTCACGTTCCCCAAAAAGCCCGAAAACGGCCTGCCAGTAGCACGCGTTGTCTATTTCGGCGGTCGGCATCAGGGTGCCGTCCAGGTCCAGGATATACACCCACTCTCCGCCATTTTCCCATTCCCACAACATTGTGCTATGTTGCCCGAGACTGAACCAATACGGAAGATTCAAGATGAGTTTGATTGATGGCATCAGTACCCGGGAATATACAGGCGGCGTGAACGTCATCGACGCGGCTTTTCACCGCGAACACATGGCCGCCTGTTACATGATGGAAGCGGGGTCCGAGGTGGCCTTTATCGAGGTCGGCACCAATTCCAGCACACCGCGCCTGATGAAGGTGCTCGAGCACCGTGGCTGGAATCCCGGCGATGTGCGCTACGTGATCGTCACGCATGTTCACCTCGATCACGCCGGTGGCGCCGGCAGCCTGATGCAGTTATTGCCCAATGCCACCTTGCTGGTACACCCTTACGCCGCACGCCACATGATCGATCCTGCCAAACTGGAAGCCGGCTCGCGGATGGTTTACGGCGATGAAATGTACGAAAAGATTTACGGTGTGTTGATACCGGTTGATGAAAACCGGGTGCGCATCATGGAGGATGATACGAGCATTGACTTTGGCAACCGCCGATTGCGCTTCATCGATACACCGGGTCACGCCCGTCACCATTTTTGTGTGCATGACAGCCTCACCAACGGCTGGTTTACCGGCGACACGTTCGGACTTTCATACCGCGAGTTTGACACCGAAAAAGGCGCCTTCCTGTTCCCCACCACCACACCGATACAATTTGATCCCGAATCGCTCAAAGCCTCGGTCAGGAGACTGGTTGAAGTCGAACCCGATTACATGTACCTGACGCATTACGGCCGGGTCGATGACATTCCACGGCTTGCCGGGATGATGCTGGAGGGTATCGATGTCATGGTCGAAATTGCGCAACGCTACAAGGACGAATCGTTACGCCGGCAGAAAATCGAGAACGCGATGACCGACTGGTTGCTCGAGGGTCTGGAAAAACATGGTGTGACCCTTGGCAGGGACAGGTGCCTGGAATTGCTGGAATCGGATATCAAGCTCAATGCCCAGGGTATCGAGTGCTGGCTGGACCGTGACTGACGAGGGCTAGACGCGCTTCAATACCGCCCACGCCTCGAGCTTGGCGGCATAACTCTTGCCGGCGTTGGCCGGACTGGTGGATGGCAGCACGTGGTGCTCAAGGTGGGTAGTCAGACCCGGTTTCACCCGTTTCAGAAACAGCCCGGCCGCCTTCTGTCCATTGAAATACACGTGGCTGATATGCGGGTGTCGTTTAAAAAACCGGTTGAAGTCATTGGTTTCCATACCCTCATCGAGGATGGCCGAATCGAGACTGCCCGGACGGACGCAGGCCTGGATGACATCCCACAGGGCGATGTGGTTTTCATTCAGTAGCAACAGACGTGACGGGTAGTCGAGTTGCGGGCCCGCGCCAAACAGCTCACCCATGATTTTCCAGAATGCATTGCGTGGAAACGCGTAATACTGGGCCGCTTCAAGCGAGGCCACACTCGGCATTGAACCGAGAATCAATATACGTGCATCCGCTCTTGCGACCGGGGCGAATCCCTGCGATTTCCTCATCTGCATAACATTAGCATAGAGTGGCTGACGATGGCGCAACCCGTCCCGGGTGCAAAGTGGCAATCAGCGGCAGGCTGAAAATGCTGGCAATTACGCTACACTACACCGGTCCAAGCGGAGCCAGAACATGAGTGAACCCAAGCCGTCAAAACGCAGCGCGCTGTTTCGCGAAGCCGTCGTATTCCAGCTCAAATTGATGGCGGATGGTCTTCGCGACCTGGTATTGCTGCCGGTTTCGTTGATCGCAACAGTGATCGGGCTTCTGCGCGGCGGTGACGAACCCGAGCGGGAATTTAACCGGGTTCTGCAGGCCGGCCGCGACACCGAGGAATGGATCAACCTGTTCGGTCAGCATGACAGCCGGGAAAGCGCCAACGCCACCGCATCGATCGACGCACTTTTTGCCAAGGTCGAGGCGACGCTGAAAAAACAATACCTCGCCGCGGGAACCAGCGCGAAAGCACAGGCCGAGATCGACGAGGCCCTGCAGGCGGCGCACGATAAAGCAAAACAGGAACAGTCTGACCAGGAACAGTCTGGCGATTAATCGACAGGCGGGGGTTGCGGGCAGGGGTCAGAAATCAATAGGTGCCGGTAATGTACTCGCTCAGTTTCTCGACTTCGTGTTGTTTTTCATCCAGCATTTTTTTCACCAGGTCACCGATCGACACGATACCGAGCAGCTCACCGGCTTTCACCACCGGTAAATGGCGGCAGTGGCAGGTTGTCATGGTTTCCATGCAATGTTGTACGCTGTCATCAGGATCGGCCGAAATGACGGGTGTGGTCATGACCTCACCGACCCTGGTCTCCTTTGATGAACGTGACTGGAGGGCAATTTTCTGCAGGTAATCACGCTCGGTAAAAATGCCGGCGATGGTGTCGTCTTTTTGCACGAGCACGGCGCCGATGTTGACCTGCGCCATTAAACTGATTGCGTCGAAAACGCTTTCATCGACATCGACGGACAGCACCATTGCGCCTTTATTTTCCAGTATTTCAGAGACTTTTGACATGACATTTAACCGAGGTTGACTATTGTAATAAGTCTAGTCGGTAATCCTGAGTTTTCAACGTCGATTTATAAATTACTGGTCTTGCTCGCGCTCCTGAACGGATATCACCGGTGTATTCGGCGTCAATGGCATCCTTGCTTTGGGGGCGGGTTTCCGCACCGCTGCTGAAGTCCACACCGCTTTTGCGCAGCTGGTGCTTGATCCAGAGTACGCGCAACCACAGCGCGAGACCGGCAATCACAGCGACACCGGCGACCACCAGGAGCGTGGCGGTTCCGATGATCAAAGCGCCCGCGAGGACAAAAGCACCGATGATCGCAGCGATGATCCTGGTCAGGGGGTTACCCGGTGGAGGGCTGATGTAATAAGGCATGCTTTTTCATATTGGGCCAGCGCTGCTGAATGACAAGCCGGGGAGCCCGACACGGACCAAACGCGGACTGAAATCAGAAAACCAGGTTTACGGCGGTCAGCATCACCACCAGGAAAATCACCGTCATACCGCCCCCCACGCGCACAAAATCGGCCACCCGGTAGCCACCGGGGCCGATGATCAGGGCATTGACCTGGTGAGTGGGCAGGATGAAGGAATTGGAAGTCGACAGGGCAACGATCAGGGCATACATGGTCGGGTTGGCGCCGGTCGCCAGTGCAATACTGATCGCGATGGGCACCAGGATGGTGGTCGCGCCAACATTCGACATGACCAGGGTGAATACCGTGGCCAGCACCGCGATCATGATCTGAACCGCGATGTCGGGCAGACCGCCGAGCAGCACCATGGCCTGCTGCGCGATCCACGCGGCGGTGCCGGTCAATTCCATGGCGAGGCCAATGGGGATCAGGCTGGCGACCAGGAAGACCGTTTTCCAGCTGACCGAGCCATAGGCTTCATCGATGCTCAGAACGCTGGTCAGTATCATGCCGAGCGCACCGACCAGCAGGGCCATGGACAGGCGGAAATCGGTGAACATGATCATGCCGATGGAAAGTGCGAAAAAAAACAGTGCATAGCCGACTTTTTGAGGCCGCTGTTCATCCTTGGGTATGTCGGTTGCGACGATGAAATTCCGTTCGGTCTGCAGTTCGGAAAGATCGCGCCAGGTACTGTGGCTGACCAGGCAATCACCGGCCTCCAGCACCAGTGTCGCGGATATGTTCGCTGATGATGTTGCCGCGCCGGTTGACGGCCAGCACGCTGATGCCATAACGCTTGCGCAAACGCGCCTCACCGATGGACTGGCCGATCAGCTTGGATCCGGGCGGGATGACGATTTCGGAAATGCCCGCACGGCTGGGGTTGAAAAGACCGCCGAAGGTTTTGACGCGGGGTTGCAGCCGGCAGTGATTATCCAGCGCGAATTGACCGACCACGTCACGGCTGCCCATGACACCGAGAATGGTGCCGACCCAGATCATTTCGTCGGCGGGCGGCGCCATGCGCGGCTCGTCGGTGTTGCGGATGGCCAGCAGACGCGGGATACCTTCGAGTTTTTCAGCGTCACCGACCTGCATGCCGACCAGCGGGCTATCCACCGTGACCAGCAGTTCATATACGTCGCCTTCGATTCCATAGGTGTCGGCAAAATAGGTCTTGGTGCGGGCGGGTACACCGGAAGATTCAATCTTGTTGTCCGGCAATAACAGCTTGCCGAAGACCAGGAAATAGACGATGCCGGTGGCCAGCAATGACAGCCCGACCGGCGCCACGTCGAACAATTCAAACTGGCCCAGTGTTTCGGCGCCGGGTGGCAGGGACGCATTGGAAGCGGTTATCAGGTCGTTCAGCAGGATCAACGGTGAGGAACCGACCATCGTTATGGTTCCGCCGAGGATGGCGCAGAAACCCATCGGCATCAGCAGGCGGGACAGCGGAATCTCGGTGCGTGCCGAGATGCGGGAGACCACCGGCAAAAACAGGGCGGTGGCGCCGACGTTTTGCATCAGGCTTGAAATCCCGCCAACGGTGCCGGAAATCAGCGGGATGATCCGGTTGGCGGTTCTGCCGCCGAGACGCAATATAAACGCGGCAATGACCGTCATCACACCTGTCCTGTCCAGCCCGGCCCCGAGGATCATGACGGCGATGATCGAAATGACGGCGTTGGAAGCAAAGCCATTGAACAACTGGTCTGAAGGAACCAGGCCCAACAGACCGAGCAGCACCATGACCGACAGTGCCACGACATCGACCCTGACGACTTCAAATACAAACAATCCGATGGTGATAACCAGCACGGCCAACACCAGCATCATGTCGACTGTGAGTGTCAGGCCGGTTTCCAGGTTAGCTATCCTAACCCGCTCAGGTTCGCTGGTACAGCAAATCCCTGACCTCGTGGCCGAGCCTTTCGCCACGCTCCTCGTACTTCGTGTAGGGTCGCCAGACGGGGCGTTCACAATAGTCGCCCGTCGGCGGAAAGATTGATGAAATCCTCGCTGGAATGCATGACTTCCAGTACGTGATCTGCGTAGGGTTGCCAGTCGGTGGCGAGATGAAAAATGGCGCCTTTTGTCATACAACGTGCCAGCAGGTCGACAAAGCCGGGCTGGATCAGTCGCCGCTTGTGATGGCGTTTTTTCGGCCAGGGATCGGGAAAATAAATACGCACACCGGCCAGGCTGCCGTCGGCGATACGGGATTGCAGAAACGGCACCGCGTCCTGGCAGACAATGCGGACATTCTCAATAGCGTGCTTTTCCAGCGCCAACATCAGGTGGCCGACCCCGGGTTCGTGGACTTCGATACCAATGAAATTGTTCTCGGGTTCCTGTTGCGCCATACGCCAGGTCGATTCACCATTGCCAAAACCGATTTCCAGCGATGACGTCGGCCGCGCGTTCAAAATGGTCCTCAAAATCCAGCACCGTTTCGCGGTGATCTATTCCGTAATGCGGCCAGAATTCGTCCAGGGCGTGCTGCTGGGCGATCGTCAGGCGGCCTTTGCGCAGGACAAAACTGCGTACTGTTCGATGTTTCGGTTCGGTCATAATTACACTTTGGGGTTTATCCCGGACTAAAAAAAGCCCGGCATCTGCGGGCTTTTTTTGTTCCTGTTAGCTGCTAATGCGCGGGCGCAAGGGCGGCGGCGGTATGGTCGATGATGACGGACTGATCGTAAAAATCAAAGAAAAAGTAGAAAATCAGGCTGCACATGACCAGCGTGGCGAGCATCGCCGGTGTGCCGTAGCGAAACCACACCCAGGGTGTAATCGCCAGCGAAGGGTCGTTTTCGCGTTTCGCCAGTCGTTCGGAAATCGTGACGATATACACGTTGGCGGTGGAGCCGATATGCGTGCCGTTACCACCCATGCCGACACCGGCCGCCAGCGCCCACCACAACGGCGTGACATGGACACCCTGGGCTTCCATACCGAGCAGGATCGGAATCATGGCCGCCGTGAACGGGATGTTATCGATGGCGGCGGAAAGCAGCGCGGCCACCCATAGCAACACCAGGGTCGCGGTCAACAGGTCTTTTTCAACAAACGGAATGATGAACTGGCCGAGATAGCGCAGGAATCCGCTGTGCTCCACACCGCCGACCACGATAAACAGCGAGATGAAAAAGATCAGCAACGGAATCTCGACGTCTTCCATCGCATGGTCCATCTCGACGTGCCTGGCGATGAATACCAGCAGGGTCAGACCCGGGCGGAAACCATCCAGGGCTCCCAGCCGATGGCATGGTGCACGGTGAACAGGACCACCATCACGCCGAGTACAAACAATGACTGGTTCCACAGCTTTTTGTCTTTGTATTCAGTCTTGTCGTGGAATTCACCCTCGGGTTTGATCGCCAGTTGCTTGCGGAACAGGAAACGCAGCGGTGAACAGCACGGTAACCCATGCCGCAAAAGTCATCGCGCCCATGTGCATGATGAAGGTATTGAAGTCGATGCCCTTGGCCGAGCCGATCATCAGGTTGGGCGGGTCACCCACCAGCGTCGCCACGCCGCCGGTATCGGACAGCAGGGCGGCGGCCAGCAGGAACGGGATAGGCGTAATTTTCATGGCCCGTGCGATCAGGATGATCAGGGGGCCGAAAATGACCACGGTGGTGACGTTATCAAGCAGCAGTGAAAGCACGGTTACCGAGGTTCCCAGCAGCACCATCAACATGAATTGCCGGCCCTTGCTGATCCTGGCCATGTAATTGGCCATGGCTTCAAAGCCACCGGTGGGGATCATGATGGAGACGATCGCCATCATGCAACCGAGCAGGAAAACGACGTTCCAGTCGATCGCCGAACCGCCAGCTGGGAATCATAAAAGCCGTAAAACTGGCCTGCGATGATCATCATGATCGCGCCCATCATGGCAAACTTGGCGCGATGGAAGCCATGAAAGTTTTCTGTGAAAATTCCGACAAAAGTAATGGCAAGGATGATGGCTGAGATCATCATCGCATCGTTCATGACAAGCAATTCTGTCATTTTTATTATCTCCAGATGGATTTGGCCCGTCAGGCCCGTGAAGGCTTTTGCCTATTATGCACTGAACCGCGTATTTTTCTCAACGAATGCCAGCCTGAAAGCTCGCGCGGTTGCCGTTTGGTTTTTTTTACATCCAAAGATGCATTTTCAAAATACATGCTTTAGAATATATCTCTTAATTCGCATAGAGAGATATATTTCATTGGAGTTTATAAATAATGAGCAATTACCTATTTACCTCGGAATCCGTTTCCGAGGGGCATCCCGACAAAGTTGCCGACCAGATTTCGGATGCGGTCCTGGATGCCATTATCAAGCAGGATCCGGCGGCCCACGTCGCTTGCGAAACCTTTATTAAAACCGGTGTGGCCATCGTCGGTGGTGAGATCACCACCAACGCCTGGGTGGACCTGGAAGACATCATCCGCAAGGTGATCGTGAAGATCGGCTATGATTCTTCCGAATTCGGCTTTGACGGCCATACCTGCGGTGTCATCAATATCATCGGCAAGCAGTCCAGTGACATCAACCAGGGCGTCAACCGCGAGTCGCCGGAAGAACAGGGCGCGGGTGACCAGGGCCTGATGTTTGGTTATGCATCCAACGAAACCGACGTGCTGATGCCGGCGCCGATTTATTACGCCCATGAACTGGTCAAGAAGCAGGCCTACGTGCGGCGCAATACCACCGATGGAAAATTTCATCTGCGCCCGGATGCCAAGAGCCAGGTGACTTTCCGTTATGAGGACGACAAGCCGGTCGGTATCGATGCCGTCGTGCTTTCAACCCAGCACCACCGGGATTCCACCCAGGCGCAGATCCGGGAACTGGTGATGGAGGAAATCATCAAGCCGGTCCTGCCTGCGCACTGGCTGGATGGCAACACCAAGTACCACATCAACCCGACGGGCAGGTTTGAAATCGGTGGTCCGGTTGGCGATGCCGGCCTGACCGGGCGCAAGATCATCGTCGATACCTACGGCGGCATGGCGCGCCATGGCGGCGGCGCTTTCTCCGGCAAGGACCCGTCCAAGGTGGATCGTTCCGCGGCATACGCCGCCCGCTACGTGGCGAAGAATATCGTCGCCGCCGGTCTGGCGGACCGTATTGAAATCCAGGTGTCCTACGCCATCGGTGTGGCCGAGCCGACATCGATCGGCATCGATACCTTTGGTTCGGAAAAGATTCCGGCCGAGCGGATCGAGCAGATGGTACGGGAGTTCTTTGACCTGACGCCTTACGGCATCATCAAGGCGCTGGATCTGATCAAGCCGATTTACACCCCGCTGGCCGCCTATGGCCACATGGGCCGTGAAGATTTGAACGTCAGTTGGGAAAAAACTGACAAGGCGGACGAGTTGCGTTAAGCGGCCGGCCTGTAAACAACAAGGAACAGACAAATGAATGCAGTGATTGAAGAAATAAGCAAACAGGATTATTACGTCGCCGATATCGGCTCAGGCCGATTATGGCCGCAAGGAAATAGCCATTGCCGAAACGGAAATGCCCGGTTTGATGGCGGTGCGTAAAGAATTTGGTGCCGAACAGCCACTCAAGGGCGCGCGTATTGCAGGCAGCCTGCACATGACCATCCAGACCGCGGTGCTGATCGAGTCACTGAAGGCACTGGGTGCCGAAGTCCGCTGGGCATCGTGCAATATCTATTCCACCCAGGATCATGCCGCCGCAGCGATCGCGGCAGGCGGTACGCCGGTGTTTGCCTTCAAGGGTGAAAACCTGGACGAATACTGGGAGTTTACCCACCGGATATTCAACTGGGGCAAGGGTGATGGCGATGAGAATTTCGCCAACATGATTCTTGATGACGGTGGTGATGCGACCATGCTGCTGTACCTGGGCGCCCGGGCTGAAAAAGATCCCTCGGTACTGGACAATCCGGAAAGCGAAGAACAGGTTTCGCTGTTCAATGCGATCAAGAAACGGCTGGCGACAAACCATGGCTGGTATTCAAAAGCCCTGTCGAAAATCCAGGGTGTCACCGAGGAAACCACCACCGGTGTGAAGCGTCTTTATGAGATGGCCAAGGAGGGAACCCTGCCGTTCCCGGCAATCAATGTAAATGACTCGGTCACCAAGTCCAAATTCGACAACCTGTACGGTTGCCGTGAATCGCTGGTTGACGGCATCAAGCGCGCCACCGATGTGATGATCGCCGGCAAGATCGCGATCGTTGCGGGTTACGGTGATGTCGGCAAAGGCTGCGCACAGTCGCTGCGCGGACTTGGCGCGACCGTCTGGGTGACTGAAATTGATCCGATTTGTGCACTGCAGGCGGCCATGGAAGGTTACCGTGTGGTGACCATGGATGACGTGGCTGACAAAGCGGACATCTTTGTAACGGCCACCGGCAACTATCATGTCCTGACCCATGATCACATGGCGGCCATGAAAGACCAGGCCATCGTCTGCAATATCGGTCATTTTGACAATGAAATCGATGTGGCCAGCCTGCAACAGTACACATGGGAAAATATCAAGCCGCAGGTGGACCACATCATTTTCCCGGATGGCAAGCGCATCATCTTGCTGGCAAAAGGCCGCCTGGTTAACCTGGGCTGTGCGACCGGCCATCCGAGTTTTGTCATGTCGAACTCCTTTACCAACCAGGTGCTGGCGCAGATCGAGCTTGTGGAAGCATCCGGAGCGTTACGAAAATGAGGTTTACGTCCTGCCCAAGCATCTCGATGAGAAAGTCGCGCGTCTGCATCTGCAACGCATCGGCGCCAAGCTGACACGTCTGACGGATACAGCAGGCAAAATACATCAGCGTCGGTGCAGATGGCCCTTACAAACCGGATCATTACCGCTACTGAGCAGATGAGCAGGCCGTCCCGGACTCACCCGGGACGGCATGCTCCCGGCTGACCTGCAATCAATTCGACATGGTAAGAGCAACCGTACCCATCTCCTTCGAGTTCTTTCCGCCGCGTTCGGATCAGCAGAAACTGATCCTGGACTCGACCTGGCAGAAACTCTCGAGACTGAATCCGCGATACCTGTCCGTGACGTTCGGCGCGGGCGGCTCGACACTGGACGCGACACTTAACACCGTTTCTGATCTGCTGGAAAAATCCGGTGTTCCGGTGGCGCCACATATCTCCTGCATGGCGACGGACCGCGAGATGCTCCAGCGCCTGCTGGAGTCCTATAAACAGGCGGGTGTTGAGCGACTCGTCGTATTGCGCGGCGACCGGCCGGAAGGGATCAGCGGACCGGGACCCTTTCAGTACGCCAGTGACCTGGTGAGATTTGTCCAGCAGACGTTTCCGAACGGATTTCACATCGAAGTGGCCTGCTACCCCGAGTTTCACCCGGAATCCGGATCACCGGAAACCGAGTTCAAGTATTTCAAGGAAAAAGTGGATGCGGGCGCCGATGGTGCGACCACGCAGTATTTTTACAACACGGATTGCTATTTCCAGTTTCTCGATGATTGCGAGCGTAACGGTATCGATATCCCGATCACCCCCGGCATCATGCCAATCACCAATTACGAAAGCCTGGTGAGGTTTTCCGCCATGTGCGGCGCCGAGATTCCGCGCTGGATGCGTAAACGCCTGGAGGCCTATGGCGATGACGGCGCATCGATACGCGAATTCGGTCTGGATGTGGTGACAAAGCTATGTGAGCGGCTGTTGCTCGGCGGCGCACCCGGGTTGCACATCTACACCCTGAACCGCGCCAATGCGACCATGCGGCTGTGGCAACGATTAAACCACCTGTAGGACAAGCAAATACCTACGCTGGGTGTTAATTCCAGCAAAATCAGAGGCATTTGGTGGTTTCGTTTGAGACCGTGCGCTCAACAGGCCGGGTGATATTTACTGCCCAGCCTTATCCGGCCCTGCGGGCTACCCTCAGCCGGGATTCCGCCTGATCGGGACCGCGCTGGCGGTACATCCCTGTACCGTCAGCTCTCGATTTTCTTCCTGAAAATCGTCCCTGGCGAACTCCCGTCTTCGGCGGATAAATGGGCAGTAAATATCACCCGGCCAGCTGAGCTCTTCAGCTGAAAGTCGTGCACACCGGTTCAGACCCGTCAGGTGGTTGCTGGCTGGGCGAACTTTGAAGCGCCGAGTAGACGGACGGATTAGGGACGATCGGGCAGGAAGCCCGATCGAGGCCGTTCAATACAGGATGTATTGTGAGGCCGGTGCCGTTAAGATCCGGCCGGCTGCGAGGGTAGTCCCGGATCTCGATCCGGGACCGCTGGCATGAGAGCACAGACAGCAAGCACCTGCCGGGTCCTTGCACCATTGTCAGATTGTCAGATTCCCGGCGTTGCCTGGACCCGATGAATAGGACCGTGCTGGAATTGACACCCGGGTCAACATGAAAATACCCGTTATTGGTTCAGTGCTGTACGTTTCCCGTCAAGGCGGCTTCTTCACCGTTCTCACGGTAAATGGCAATCGACATCACGCCGCTGGTATCGATACTGGCGCGGTACATGCCTTCAGAATTGAACGGTGTGGCGATATTGCCGTGCCGGTCAATGGCAATAACACCACCTTCGCCGTTGGCCTTGACCAGGATATCGTTGACCACGGTATCGGCAGCTTCATCCAGCGGGGTGCCCAGTTGAACCCGGTTGCAGATGTTATAGGCGACTACGTAACGCATGAAATATTCACCATGACCGGTCGCACTGACAGCGCAGCTGTTGTTGTCCGCATAGGTGCCGGCGCCGATAATCGGTGAATCACCGACGCGGCCCCAGCGCTTATTGCAGGTGCCGCCGGTTGAGGTGCCGGCTGCCAGGTTGCCGTACTTGTCGAGAGCCGCCGCGCCTACGGTTGAAAACCACTGGTCCTTCTGCTCCAGCCTGGCCTGTTCTTCGGCCTTGATCTGTTGCAATTGCCGCCAGCGGAAATCGGTGTAGAAATAGTCCGCATCCATCATTTCGAAACCCTGCTGGCGGGCGAACTCCTCCGCGCCGTCACCCATCAGCATGACATGTTCCGACTCGGACATGACTTTGAATGCCAGTTCAATGGGGTTCTTTATGGACCTGACGGAGGCGACCGCGCCAGCGTTCAAAGCTGCGCCCTCCATCAGCGAAGCGTCCATTTCATGCCCGCCCGCCGCGTTGAATACGGCGCCTTTACCGGCATTGAACAGCGGTGAATCCTCCATCACCCTGATCGCGGCGATGACGGCATCGGTGCTGGCTGCACCGGCCTGCAAGGCCTGGTAGCCGGCCTGCACGGACGCCTGCAGGACCGCGCGGATGGCGGTTTCCTTTTCTGTAGTCATGTTTTCCCTGGCGATGGTGCCGGCGCCGCCGTGGATGACGATGGCGAAAGGGGAATCTGTGGGGTTTTTAACCATGTTCATGGTCTCATTCAGCAGCGCGATCCGGCCCAGAAAAGACCCGCGTAGACTTTGGGGTCCACCATGGTGCCTTCCGCCATGCGTGATTCCAGCCATTGGCTGGCGTTTTCAAGCGGGACCTGGTGAACGGTTATGTCTTCATTGCCGTCACCGCCACCGGGTCCGACTTTTTCGAGGCCGCCGGCAAAAAATATGGTGAGGATTTCGTCGCTCATGCCCGCCGTACTCGGGCCGGTCACCAGTTCTTCAAGATAACCCGCCCGGTAACCGGTCTCTTCGATCAACTCCCTTAGTGCGGCAGTCTTGAGGCTCTCATCGCTGTCCCCGGTGTCGCCTGCCAGGCCGGCTGGCAACTCAATGACGCGGCTTCTGACCGGAATACGGTATTGCTCAACGAGTATCAATTCACCGGCATCGGTCACCGGCACCAACGCCACCACGCCACTGGCGTTGGTGCGGAATGCGTACTCCCAGCGATCGCGTTCCTGTAAACCAAGAAAGCGCCCGCGGTAATGAATCGTTACATTTTCTGCCACCGTCTGACCCCATGCTCTGATAAACTGCGGCATTGTATCCCAAGCGTACTGCCAACCCTATAAAATTGGATCGAAGCCGGGTGGAACCAATCACTTGCTGGCGGTTCATAGAGAGCGGAATTTGGCAGGGCGGAATAAAAGGACGAGCATGTTTTATAAACCATTCATTATCTTCGTAGTTGCACTTACCCTGGCAATTGGCAGTCTGCCGCTGGCGGCGCAGACCGGGGTCAGCAATGATCTCCCGCAAAACGTCCCGGCACTGCTGGTCAAGGCCAACCAGGCTTATGCCGCCAAGGATTACAAGACCTTCCGCATGACACTCGAGGCATTGCACACCTTGCGTCCCAATAACAGCCAGTACATGTACCAGTTGGTGATCGCCCACGCATTGCTGGATGAAAAAACCCAGGCCTATGACCTGATGTTACGCATGCAAAAGCAGGGTCTTGCCTATGATTTCACGGCATCGGATGACACCCTGAATATCAGGGGCACACAGGTGTTTGATTACATCAATGACCTGATGAAAAGCGCTGCACAACCAGTGGGCGAAGCCGAGCCGGTGTTTACCCTGCCCGCAAACGTAACATTGCCCGAGGCCATCAGCTGGGATGAAAGCCGGCAGAAATTCCTCGTCGGCACGGTAGCCGAAGGCCAGATTTTAGCGGTTGGCAAGGACGGCAGTGTCGATGAATTGCTCAGGGCAGACGATCAAAACAGACTGTGGGCGATTTTCGATATCCTGGTGGACCAACCGCGCAACCGCTTATGGGTCACCAGCGCATCCATACCGGATTTTGCCCGTTTCGATCCCATCGACAGGGGTCGCTCCTCATTGTTTGAGTTCAACCTGGAAACCCTTGAGTTGCTTCACCGCTACCCGGTCCCGGTTGATGGCAATGCACACATCCTTGGCAACATGGTGCTCGGTCCGGACGGTGACCTGTTTGCAGCAGACCGCGCCTTGCCGCTCATCTACAGCAAGCCTGCGGGCGAAAACAAGCTCAAACCGATAATTGTACTAAAGGATATGATCAGCCTGCGTGGTCTCGCGATGCAGCCTGACGGCCGCATCATGTATGTTGCAGGCCGCGAGATGGGCATCATGGTGGTTGACCTCAAGGCTAAACAGGCGCGGCTACTGGGGGTTCCCGATACATTGAACCTGGCTGGCATCGATGGCCTGTACCTGCAGGACAATGCACTTTTCATCATCCAGAACGGTATCCAGCCACAGCGCGTCATGCGTCTGCAACTCGATGCAAGCGGCACCAATATCGAAAATGTCAGGCCATTGGCTGTCGCACAACCGGAATTTGATTTTCCAAGCTTTGGAACGATTGTGGGTACAGACCTGTACTATTTCGCCAGCAGCCAGGGGATAGGCAAAACAGGATCAGAGAAACCCGTTACCGTGTTGCGCACATCGCTGAATGCCGGTGGTGACCTGGTGCAACCCGATATGCAGCAATTTATGAAGCAACAGGAAGAATTGAACAAGCAGCGCGAAGCGGAAGACAAGAACAACTAGTTCGATACACTGCACTGGGCCGGGGTTTTGAGTGTGATCCGCCGGGGTAAATTGCGCTAACCGGTCAGCAGGCAACGGCGGCGCAACATTCCGCCAAACTCCATTTCATCGAACAGGCGATTGAGACGGGCTTCGTCAACCTCGCTGCGTGCCAGGGCCGGATTTTCCAGCGCCGACGGGACCTGGAGTTCAATACCCGTCAGCCGTCTTGCCAGTTCCGCCGCCTGCCTGTGTTCCCCCAGTTTTTGACGCAGTGATTTTGCGCCGCGGATGCTCAGGTGCGGGACCTCTTCAATGCGCTCCCAGAGTGCTTCCAGGTTATCGAAGTGACCCAGCAGGGCAGCGGCGGATTTTGGCCCGATACCCGGCACGCCGGGGATGTTATCCACCACGTCGCCGGTCAGGGCAAGAAAATCCGCGATCTGTTCCGGGAAGACACCGAACTTGTCCTTGATTTTTGCGTGGCCGAGTTTCTGGTTGCGGGTGAAATCCCACCAGGTATCATTTTTATCGATCAGTTGCGCCAGGTCCTTGTCGCTGGTCACGATGCAAACGGGGTGTCCCCGTTGCCGCCAGTGTGATGCCAGTGTGCCGATCAGGTCGTCGGCCTCGTAACGGTTATCGGCGAAACAGCTCAGGCCCATGGATTCGGCCACTTCCCTGGCCCACTTGAACTGGCGTTTCAGTTCTTCCGGGGCCGGGTCGCGGTTGGCCTTGTAGGCGGGGTAAATTTCGTTGCGGTAGCTTTTACTCAAGGATTCGTCAAAAGCCACGCCAATGTGTTCGGCATTGGTCTGCTCGAGCAGGCTGCAGAGGAAACCGGTAAAACCGTAAACGGCATTGGTGGGTTCACCCGCCGAGGTCGCGAATTCATCCGAGATGGAGAACCAGGCACGGAATATATAGATACTGGCATCAACGAGGTAAACGGGTTGCAGGCTCATAGGCCGACTATGTTAACCCAAATACTGGCAGCTGGCTCTAGTCCGAAAATGCACCAGTGTTCGGTCTAGACCAGTAACGACTCGCCCTGTTCGACCCGTTTGCGCAAAACACTGTTGCGCGGGAAATGCGCCAGCAGGAATTCCATCTGGTCGTTCAGGATCTGACGGCCCTGCAGGTAGACGTACTCGGCGTGGGTCGGGCTGAACGGGATCGCAAGCAATTCCATCTCGGCCTGCTCGGGTGTTCTGCCTGCCTTGTGGTTGTTGCAGCGCTTGCAGGCGGTGACGACATTGACCCAGCGGTCCTCACCGCCCTGGCTGAGCGGGTGGACGTGATCCCTTGATAACATGTAGTTAGGAAATTGCAGACCACAATACAGACACAGGTTCTGATCGCGGCGAAACAGCGACTGATTGCTCAGCGGCGGTACGTAAGCGGTTGAGAACAGGTGCTTGTGGGGATTATGTCCGTAGGTGGCAATGATGGCATCGACACTGACCGAACTCTGGCGACCGCTGATGGCATTGATTCCGCCACGCACCTGGTAAAGTGTTTTTCCGAGGGAGTAAGAGACCTGATCAAGCGTGATTAGCCTGACTGCTTCCTGGTAGCCGACCCATTCCAATGGCATACCGGATACATCTGTGCGTAGAACCCGTTGCTGTAAGTTCATAACCTCGATTATCAAGTCGGACGCAAATACCCGAGGGCACTTGGTTATGGCGTTGCTTCACAATCCAGTGCCGTAGACTTTGTTTTATATTGTTTTGTAATCAATCGCAAGCGAAAATTTAAGTGATTTGAATATTCGCCGTCATCGGTGAAACCCGTTGACGCGAAACTGTAGCCTGTTGCTGTTGTCTCAAACGCAACGTTTGAATCAGGAGTTGGGTGTGAAAAAGGTATTTGGCGAAATTTTTCTCTTGCTGGCCCTGCTGTCAGGGTCGACCTCGGCATTGGCCGTTTTACCCGTGGCAGTAGACGGGGAGCCCCTGCCATCGCTTGCTCCGGTACTCAAGCACGTGACACCATCGGTGGTCAACGTATACACCCAGACCCGGGTGCGTGTCAGGAGCCCATTGCTTGACGATCCGTTTTTCAGACGTTTTTTCAATATCCCCGACGCGCCGCAAGAGCGTATCTCGCAGAGCCTGGGCTCCGGTGTCATCGTAAATGCCGAGAAAGGTTACGTACTGACCAATAATCACGTCATTGCCGGCGCCGACGAAATCTCCGTCGGTCTCAAGGACGGACGCAGTCTCGAGGCGAAACTGATAGGCACCGACCCCGACACCGACCTCGCGGTGATCCAGATACCGGCCGAAAATCTGATGGCGTTGACACTCGCGGATTCCGACGAATTAGAGGTGGGGGACTTCGTAGTCGCGGTGGGTAATCCCTTCGGGCTTGGCCAGACGGTCACATCCGGCATCGTCAGCGCCCTCGGCCGCACCGGCTTGCAGGGTCTCGAGTATCAGAATTTCATCCAGACCGATGCGTCGATCAACCCGGGCAATTCCGGCGGCGCCCTGATCAATCTGCGTGGCGAACTGGTGGGTATCAACAGCGCCATTTTCACCCCCAGCGGTGGTAACGTCGGTATCGGTTTTGCCATTCCGTCAAGTATGGCCTATTACGTGATGGGGCAGTTGATCCAGTTTGGCGAGGTGCGGCGCGGGACGCTGGGTTTAGTTGTCCAGGACCTGACCCCTGATCTGGCAGGTGCATTTTCAGTTGAACCAGGAACGGGTGTACTGGTGGCGGAAGTTGCCGATGGCCTGGCGGCGGAAGACGCGGGATTGGAACCGGGGGACGTGATCGTCAGCATAGATAATCAAGCCGTCAACAGTGCGCGGGATTTTCACAATGCGCAGGGCCGTCTGGCGATCGGTGAAAAACTCGCAGTCGTGTACCTGAGGAAAGGCAAGTCAAGGGACACCAGGCTGGTCGTCGAGGCCATCCCGACGTTGAGCGGTGCTGATCTCGATTACCGCCTCGAGGGTGCGCGTTTCACGGATTTGACGGAAAGACACAGGCAACTGAACCTCACCGGTGTATTACTCGATGATCTCGATGCACGCAGCGCTCTTGCGCGCCAGGGTCTTCAGCCGGGTGACATCATTACCGGCGCAAACCGCCAGCAGGTGCACAACCTGGTGGATTTCAGGAAGCTCGTCGAAAACACCCGTGGCACTATGTTGTTGCAGGTCTGGCGAGACGGGAGGTCCTATATTGTCCAGGTCAATTGACGGCGGGTTTATACAGCGTAATTCAGATCAAAGCTTGTATTCGGAGCTTTTCGGTATTACCTGATTGGCATACACTGAGATGTTTTCCTGACAAGGTTTCCACGATGAGCTTTACTGATAAGAAAGATGGCATTCCGTTATACCCGGTGAGTGCAAGCCAATATGAGCAGTGGTTGACCAACCTGCCCGAAATCCAGCAGAAGTGGTTAAAGGCGGCGGGTTTCCGCGCCAAGGCTGGTGAATTATGCAGCCTGCCTGGCGATAATGGCGAACTGCATGGCTACGTCTTCGGCATGGCGGAGCAGGGCTGGTTATACCAGCTTGCGCCGCTGCCGGGCAGGCTGGCGCCCGGCAATTACCGGCTGGTGTCGGACTGGAGCCCCAAGCAGCGTCTGCAGGCAGGTCTGGGCTGGGGCCTGGCCTGTTACCAGTTCAGTCTATATCTTAAATCACAAAACGAAATGCCTTCGCTGACGCTGGATGAAGATATTGCCAGTGGCGCCGCACGCTTGCTGTCCGCGCAATCGCTGGTCCGTGACCTGATCAACATACCCACCGAGGACATGGGTCCGGCTCAATTGGCGGACGCGGTGCAGGCGCAGGCCGACCAATTCGGCGCTCATGTGACCGTGGTGCATGGTGTTGATTTATTGACCCAAAACTTCCCGGCTATCCATGCGGTCGGACGTGCATCCTCGCGGGAGCCCCGCCTGGTCCAGCTCGAGTGGGGTGATGAGGACAAACCGTTGCTGGCGCTCTGCGGTAAGGGTGTGTGTTTTGATACCGGCGGTCTGAACCTGAAACCTTCGAGCGGCATGGCGCTGATGAAGAAGGACATGGGTGGTGCGGCGCACGTACTGGCACTTGCACGGTTGATCATGCAGGCGCAATTGCCCGTACGTCTGCTGATGCTGATCCCTGCGGTTGAGAATTCGGTGTCCGGCAATGCCTATCGCCCGGGAGATGTCATTCCCACGCGCAAGGGTCTGACTGTCGAAATTGGCAATACCGATGCCGAGGGGCGGGTCGTGCTGGCGGATACGCTGGCCTATGCCTGCGAGTTTGAACCCGACCTGGTCATCGATTTCGCCACGCTTACCGGTGCGGCGAGGACCGCCATGGGTACCGATCTGCCACCGATATTCAGCAATGACATTGCCATTGCGAATGAGATCATGGCGTCGGGTGATGGCGAGGAAGACCCGCTCTGGGTATTTCCGCTCTACCAGCCTTACAAGGAATTGCTGAAAAGCCAGATTGCGGACCTGAACAACATGAGTAAAACTCCGTTTGGGGGTTGTATAACCGCCGCGTTGTTCCTTGAGCACTTTGTAAACGCCAAGACCAACTGGGTGCATATCGATACCTATGGCTGGAACCAGACCGCCCGTCCGGGGCGCCCGATCGGCGGTGAAGCACTGGGCCTCAGGGCCGTTTTTCACTATCTGAAAAATCGATACAGCTGAACCTACTTCAAACAGGGTAGAAGCCCTGTTTTACGTGCAGCCTCCCATTGAGCGAATCGTCCTGTTTTATCTGCATGGGCGCCGGCCGCGCGCAGTACCTCGTTTCAGGACACGCCGTAAACCCATCCCTGGGGTCTCGAGCTCGACTCCTGTCTCGCACGGTCCTGAAAAGAGGTACCGCACACCCCCGGCTATGAGGTTAATCACACAACAATGGTTTCAGAGAGATGCACGAGGTTTCGGCCGAAGCTGGGGTGGGTATTGCCTGCCAGGACCGTGCGAGACAGGAGTCGAGAGCGAGCCTACAGGGACGTACTTGCGGCGTGTCCTGGCAGGCAACACCCGCCCCAACGCCCCCCACGGCTCAAGTGGATCTGCAACAGGCCTGACCCCGCAAAACCATCACCCAAAAGCGCCTGAATCACCGCTAGGTACTTGAAAAAGACCTTTACTTTTCGCTATACCGATCGCAGTTGATTATAGTCAATTACGTTTCACCCCAAGGAGAGTAAATTCACGCCTTGAACCACTTCCGGGTTTCGCCCGGTTGTCATTTTGCGCCCCGCCCGCCGGGTGCCGGCGTTTCAAACATGTTCTGGAGATTCAAGGTATGGACAGGAAGTACAGGATCGCGTGGTTGCCTGGTGACGGCGTTGGTGTGGAGGTCATGGAAGCGGCACGTATCGTTCTCGACCGTGTCGGTCTCGATGCGGAGTACATACACGGTGATATCGGTTGGGAATTCTGGCGCACCGAGGGTGACGCGTTCCCCGCACGGACCATCGATCTTCTGAATAATGTCGATGCCGCCATGTTTGGCGCGATCACTTCAAAGCCGGTCAAGGAGACCGAAAAGGAACTTGTGCCGGAATTACAGGGCACGGGTCTGACCTACCGTTCACCGATCGTGCGCATGCGCCAGCTTTTCGACCTGTACGTGTGCCTGAGACCCTGCAAGGCGTTTCCCGAAAACCCCCTCAATTACCACGAGGGTATCGACCTGGTGATCTTTCGCGAAAATACCGAGGATCTTTATTCCGGCGTCGAGTTCAACCCGGTCCCGGAAAAACTCAGCAATGTGCTGTCGGAACTGGCCCCGGCCTTCAAGGCCTTTGAGAAACTGGCCGGTGACGAGTACGCCGTCTCCTGCAAGATCAACACCAGGAAGGGCTCCGAGCGGATTATCCGCGCTGCCTTCGAGTTTGCCCGCAAGTTTGGACGCAAGAAGGTCACGGTGGTGCACAAGGCTAACGTGGTACGCGCCACCGATGGCCTGTTCCTCGAGGCGGCGCGCAAGATCGCGAAGGAGTTTCCCGAGATCGCCATGGACGACGCCAATATCGATGCCATAACCATGTGGTTGCTGAAAAACCCGTTCAATTACGACGTGCTGGTTGCGCCCAACCTTTACGGTGACATCGTTTCTGACCTGTGCGCACAGATGGTCGGTGGTCTCGGCTTTGGCTGCTCCGGCAACATCGGCGAGAAGCTTGCGGTTTTTGAACCGACCCATGGTTCGGCGCCGAAGTATTCGGGCATGTACAAGGTCAACCCGATCGCTACGATCCTCGCCGCCAAGATGATGCTTGACTGGCTTGGTGAGACGGATGCGGCCAAACGCATCGAGGATGCTGTCGCTGAAGTGGTCAGGGAAGGCAAGGTACGCACCTATGACATGGGCGGGTCCTCGACCACGATCGAACTGGCCGAAGCCATTGCCGCCAAGCTATAGACGGAGAGCATCATGAAACATATCGTCGTCCACGAAGTCGGCCCGCGTGACGGGTTACAGATGGAACGGCAGGTCGTTCCGATTGATACCAGGGAGGACTGGATCCGCCGCACGATGGCGTCCGGTGTCGATATCGTACAGGTCGGTTCCTTCGTACATCCGGCCAAGGTACCGCAAATGGCCGATACCGATGAACTGTTCCGGCGTCTGACCAGGGACAAGACCTCGCCGGTCATACTCGCCGGACTGGCTTTGAATGAACGTGGCCTGGAACGCGGTCTGGCCTGTGGGGTGGAGATGTTCTGCCTGGGCGCTTCCGCCAGTGAAACCCACAGCCAGAAAAATACCGGCATGGCGAGCATGGAAGCCACACAGCGTATTATCGGCGCCGCGCGCGAGGCGCTGGCCGCGGGCAAGAAGGTGCAGGTCTCGGTGCAATCGGCTTTTGGCTGCGGTTTTGAAGGCCCGATCGCCGAGCAGCGTGTGCTCGATATGGTCACCGCCTACCTGGATGCCGGTCTGCGTAATATCAGCCTGGCTGACACCGCCGGCCACGCCCATCCGGAACAGGTCGAGCGTTTGTTTTCCGCCGTGTTCAAACTTGACCCGGACGTCGAATGCACCAGTCATTTCCACAATACCTACGGTCTGGGCATGGCCAATATCATGGCCGCCCTGCGTGTTGGCGTGACTTCGTTCGAGACCTCGTTTGCAGGCCTGGGCGGTTGCCCGTTTACCAAGGTCGCAGCCGGCAATGTGGCCACCGAGGACTTTGTCAACGCGCTGCAGTTACAGGGCAAGCGTCTTGACATCAAGCTGGACGGCCTGATCGCTGTAGCGACCGATGTCGCGGCGTATTTTGAACGTGAAATGCCCGGATGCGTTTACAAGACCGGTTCGATCCGCAGGAAGGAGGCGGCATGAACGCACAGATCATGCAGGGGGTCAGGGTACTCGACCTAACCAATGTGCTGGCGGGGCCCTTCGCAACCCTGCACCTGGCACTGCTGGGTGCGGAGGTGATCAAAATAGAACGGCCGGGCAGTGGCGACCTGGCGCGCAAGCTGGGCACGATGACCGAGCTGAACGAGCAGAATATGGGTACCAGCTTCCTGGCCCAGAACGCGAACAAGAAGTCCGTAACCCTCAACACCAAGGATCCCGAGGGCAAGGAGATTTTCCTGAAACTGGTGAAGACCGCAGATGTGCTGGTCGAGAATTTCCGCCCGGGCGTCATGGACCGTTTGGGACTTGGCTACGATGTGCTCAAGGACATCAATCCGGGTTTGATCTATTGCGCCATTTCGGGTTTTGGCCAGACCGGGCCGGATGCGTTCAAACCGGCCTATGACCAGATCATCCAGGGACTCAGCGGTGAAATGTCCGTCAACGGCGACGAGCGCCTGAATCCGTTACGCACCGGCTTTCCGGTCTGCGATACGGTCGGTGGCCTGAACGCCGCCTTCGCGATCATGGCGGCGCTTTATCACCGTGAACGCAGCGGTGAGGGTCAGTTTATCGACATCGCCATGCTCGATTCCATCATGCCGCTGATGGGCTGGGTGGCCGCCAACCTGTTGATTGCCGGCAAGCAGCCGGTACCCATGGGGAATGATAACTTCACCGCCGCGCCATCCGGTGTGTTCAGGACGGGTGACGGCTTTATCAACATTGCCGCCAACAAGCAGGAACAGTGGGAGGCGGTCTGCGACGCACTCGAACTGCCGGAGCTGAAGACCGATCCGCGCTTCGAGAAACGTGACGTGCGCAAGCAGAACCGCAAGCTTCTGACCCCGTTGCTGGAGGTCAAGCTGGGACAACGGACAACGCAAGAATGGGTGGACCTGCTGAATGCCAATGACATACCCAGCGGCGCAATCCTGAGTCTCGAGGACGCTCTGAAACAGCCCCAGGTCAAACACCGCGAGACGCTGAAAGATGTACCGGTCGAGGGCATTGGCAGCATTCCGCTGTTTAACCTGACCGCAAAATTTGAAAAAACGCCGGGGGATATCACATCCCCGCCGCCGAGGCTTTCAGCACACACGGCTGAAGTACTGGCGGGTATCGGCATCACCGAAGATGAAGTGGCCGCCCTGAAAGCGAAACACGTAGTCTGAAGGCCACTGGAGAAAGGAGATCGATATGGGAATGACGTATGTACAAAAGCTGCTCGCGAGAGCCTGCGGCAAGGATGCGGTAGCCGTTGGCGACATCCTCGAACTGCCGGTCCACCTGGCGATGTCGCACGAGAACGCCGCGCTTGTCATTAACCAGTTCAAGGAAATATACCAGGGCACCGGTCGGGAACCCCGCGTTTGGGACCCGGCCCGGATCGCGATCATTTTTGATCACCGCGTCCCCGCAGAGTCGGCAAAAACGGCGACCAACCACAAGAAGACCCGCGAGTTCGTGGCCGAGCAGGGGATCACGAAGTTTCACGATGTCCGCGGTGACGTTGGCGGCATATGCCACCAGATTTTGCCGGAAAACGGTTATGTCCGGCCCGGCCAGGTGCTGGTCGGCACCGACAGCCACACGACCACGCACGGTGCGCTTGGCGCCTTTGCCTTTGGTATCGGTGCGACGGAAATGGCCGCGGTCTGGGCGCTTGGCAGCATTCTCAATGTCGAAGTGCCCGGCACCATCAAGGTGCAGGTCAACGGCAAGCTGCCGCAGGGCGTCTACCCGAAGGACCTGATCCTGCACCTGGTGGGCCTGCTGAGTGCAGAAGGCGCTAATTTCAAGGTGATCGAATTCCACGGTGACGTCATCCGCGATATGCCGACCTCCGGTCGCTTGGTGCTGTGCAACATGGCGGTCGAAGCTGGTGCTACGGCCGGCGTAGTGCCGCCGGATGACGAGACACGCCGCTATCTGCGTGACGAGGCTCACGTCAAGGATGAACTGGACATTTTCTCGGCCGACGCCGACGCGGTATATGACCGTGTACTGGAAATCGACGCAAACCGGCTTGATCCCCAAATCGCCTGCCCGCACACGGTCGACAACGTCAAGTCGATCGACGCCATCAAGGGTAAGAAAATCAACCAGATCGTCGTCGGTTCCTGTACCAACGGCCGCCTGGATGATATCGAGATTGTCGCCCGGACACTGAAGGGCAAACATGTCGCGGATGGCACGCGCATGCTGGTATTTCCGGCATCCTGGCGTATCTATTCCGATGCGTTGGAAGCCGGCTACCTGCGTGACCTGATCGCTGCGGGTGCTGTGGTTTGTAACCCCGGTTGCGGTCCCTGCCTGGGTATCCACCAGGGTGCGCTGGGTGACAATGAAGTGGCGCTGGCAACCACCAACCGCAACTTCAAGGGCCGCATGGGCAATCCGGGCGCCGAGGTATTCCTGTGCTCACCGGCGGTGGCCGCTGCGAGTGCGCTAACCGGTGTGATAACCGATCCAAGAGAGGTGCATTGAAATGGCCAAAGGAAAAGTCGTACTGAAGCTGGAAGACGATATTTCGACAGATATCATTTACCCGGGCCGATTCATGGCAACGGTGCTGCCCACCGAAACACCGCAGTTTGCCTTCGCGGATGACAAGGAATTCAACCGGGTGCTGAAGAATAACGAGGTGCCGCCGGGCAGCTTCATCGTGGCCGGTGACAATTTCGGTTGTGGTTCCTCGCGTGAGCAGGCGGCATCGTGTATCAAGGGATACGAGATCACCGTGATTGCACGTAATTTTGCCAGGATTTTCCTGCAGAACTCGATCAACGTCGGCTTGCAGATGGTCATCTGTCCGGAGATTGAAGCCGCGGTGGGTGATGAACTGGAAGTCAGGGGCAACGAGGTCGTGAACCTGACCTCAGGCGAGTCATTTGGCATCATAGCGCTGCCGAAAGCGCGGCAGGCAATCATCGACGCGGGCGGGTTGATCCCATACGCGAGGGCCTTGCTGATGGAGCGTGCTGTCTAGGCTGTCAATTACAGCAACGTTATTAACAATTTAGTGGTTTCGTTTGAGGCCGTACGCTCAACAGGCCGGGTGGACTTCACTGCCCAGCCTTATCCGGCCCTGCGGGCTACCCTCAGCCAGGATTCCGCCTGATCGGGACCGCGCTGGCGGTACATCCCTGTACCGTCAGCGCTTGATTTTCATCCATGAAAATCATCCCTGGCGAAATCCCGTCTTCGGCGGATAAATGGGCAGTGAAGTCCACCCGGCCTGCTGAGCTCTTCAGCTGAAAGCTGTGCACCCTGGATCAGACCCGGCAGGTGGTTGCTGGCTGGGCGAACTTTGAAGCGCCGAGTAGACAGACGGATTAGGGGCGATCGGGCAGGAAGCCCGATCGAGGCTGACCAATACAGGATGTATTGTGAGGCCGGTGCCGTTAACCCGAACATTGCACCAGTATTCCTGATGATGGCGCAGGACAGGTGCGTCTCGGCGCCGGGCTGGACTGAACGACGTAGCCTTAGCTACGTCTTGAAGGAAGCCCAAGCTGAGGCGTGCCTGGACAAGCCAGGGCAGGGATACTGGTGCAATGTTCGGGTTTAGATCCGGCTGGCTGCGAGGGCAGTCCCGGAGCCTGATCCGGGACCGCTGGCATGAGAGCACAGACAGCAAGCACCTGCCGGGTCCCTGCACCTTCGTCAGATTGCCTGTTTCTCAGTGTCGTTCGGCCATGGTGAACAAATCACTGCTGGAATTGACAGCCGGGCTTGGCTACAGCAGGACGAAACTTGCGATCGCCACCCCGGAGGTGACAATCGCTAGCAGAGCGATGTAACTGAACCCTATTACGCCGAATTTACACAGGGTCAAAAACCAGTTCTGCCTGTAGGCCACGCGCAGTGATACCAGCAGGTAGATCGGTATCCAACTGCCGATGATGATCATCACCCAGGTCATGCTGTTGGCGGCCGTTGGATAGCCGTTGGCCGTGAACAGGGATTCAGCGACATCCGCCAGCAATATCAGTGTCAGGCTGACGAACAGGAAGGCGTGGTTGTGCAAGGCGAATATCAGGTGCTCGATATAGAAGCGTTTTGCGAACAGGTACCAGAATTTGAAGATCAGGGCCACCACCGGCAGCAAGATAAACATGGTGGCCGGCAGGATGTCAAAAACCTTGTCGATGATCAGGTTGGGGTTCGCATTGATCTGCTCCGCCTTTTGTGGTGATTTTTCAACTTCGTCATTGATGCGGTCATTGAGCCAGTCCGGGAACCACTTGACATCCACCGGGTTGGTTTCGCGGTTCCAGGGTTGGTCATTGAATTGAATATCATCCACTTTGAATCCGGCGCCACCCACTTTCTTGCCCTTGCTCTCGGCCAGGATCTTGTCAACGTCGAGCTCTGCACGTACGTCGGGGGGGATGTTGTCCAGGGCTTTCTCCACTTTTTGCTGTTCCGCTACAGGTGCTTCAGAAAGCAGGACATCACCGTTTGTATTGATTGAAATCGCATCACTTGAGATCAGTGTGGCGAGCAGGAAAAACACGATGCTGGAGAATATATACAGCCGCATGGGTGGCGCATAACGAAAACGCCTGCCTTCCATGTAGTCACGTGTCAGGCGGCCCGGTTTGAACAGCAAAGGCTTCATGGTGCGTATGAATCGTGAATCGAGATCGAATAAATCTTCCATCAGGTCCCTGAGCAGGACCGGGAAAAAACGCATGAAATTACGGTCAGGCTGGCCGCAGAAGTAACAGAACGGACCTTTCAGCTCGGTTCCGCAATTTAAGCATTTGCCTGACCCGGCAAGCTTTTTCGCACTCAGTGAAAGTGACGGATCGGCACTCGTGAGCGGTATCATTTCGCCGTTGCCGGAGTCGCCGGTTGCCTGTTGCTCCGGACTCATATCAACACACCTTTTTCCCCGTCATTTCGATCATGTTGTTTTGTACTACAATGCGTGCTCACGCCCGATTGTAGCCAATGACAACTATCAGTACACATAAAAAAAACCATCTCGCCGAAATCCTGCGCACACTGCAGCTGGCCATACCCGTCATGGTTGGGATGGTCGCCAGTTTCAGTATGAATTTCGTCGATACGCTGATGGCGGGCCGCTTGCCGGACAAGGAAATCGCGTTGGCGGGCATCGCCACCGGCGGGGCGGTCTGGTCGGCCGTGCTGATGTTTGTGCTGGGCGTACTGATGGCCCTGCAACCGGTAGTGGCCCAACTCGATGGCGCCGACAACCGTGCCGAGGGCGGTGCCGCGGCCCGCCAGGGTATGTGGATTGCCCTGGCGGTCGCAGTTCCCTACCTGCTTTACATGCGCTCCGGCGGTCACCTGTTGCAGTGGATGTTGGTCGGTGCGGATATCGTCCCGACCGCAGTTCAATACATGAACGCGCTGAGTTGGGGGGCGCCGGCCATGTGCCTGCTCCTGGTGTTGCGCTTTTTCAGCGAGGGCAGTGGCAATACGCGACCGACCATGTACATGGGTCTGCTGGGTATATTGTTGAACGTACCGCTGAACTACGTACTGATGTTCGGCAAGTTGGGCATGCCCGAGTTGGGTGCGCAAGGTTGTGGTATCGCCACCGCAATCGTGATCTGGGCGCAACTGGTGATGATGTTCTTTTACGTCCGCTGGCGGCCGCATTTCAGGGATTTTGACCTGTTCGGGCGTTGGGACTGGCCGCAATGGGCGGCCATCGGCAGACTGGTCATGATCGGCCTGCCGATTGGAACCGGTATTTTTGTGGAAGGCAGCCTGTTTATTGGCGCGGCCCTGCTGATCGCACGTCTCGGCGCATTGCCGGCCTCGGCCCACCTGATTGCCATCAATTATTCCGCACTGATGTTCATGGTGCCCCTGGGGCTTGCCAGCGCGGTGACAACGCGCGTGGGCAACGCATTGGGCAGGGGTCAACCGGAGGCCGCACGCTACGCAGGTCTGATCGGCCTGTTGCTGGTGCTCTTCACGCAGACCCTGAGCGCGGCAACGATGCTACTCGCTCCCGAGTTTATCGTGAGGATTTATACCGACGATGCGGCGATCACACCGATTGCCATCAGCCTGCTTTTCTTTTCGGCGATTTTTCAGTACTCCGATGGCATCCAGATCTGCGCCGCCGGCGCCTTGCGGGGTCTGAAGGATACGATGGTGCCAATGTTTATCAATATCATTTCCTATCTTTTTGTCGGTCTGAGTGTCGGCTACTACCTGACCTTCAACAAGGCCATGGGCCCCGCCGGCATGTGGATCGGCATGATCTTCGGTCTTTCGTTTGGCGCGGTGCTGCTGTTCGGACGCTTCCTGATCAAGAGCAGTCAGTTGATACACTCGAAAGCTGGCGCCTGAACAAGGGTTCGACTGCCACCTCAAACTTGTTTCCAAGGCGGTTCAAGGTCGATCCGTCCGGCGCCCCGCTTCCTGCCAGGCATCTCCCCGCTTTCGCGGGGATTGTGCAGGCTGCTTCTATTCGCTTTTTTCAGATTCGGATTTAACTTCTTCGGGTTGAACTTCGGTCTCTGCCTTCGCGGGCTTGATCCGGTTTTTAAGTTGCTCCAGTTCAGCCTCAATGGCCGGGTCACCCTTGGTTTCTTCCAGCCAGGCATTGACCGTCTCGCCGCCGACCTCGTAGGAGCGGACACGGGCCTCGAGACGGTCCACCTGTGACTGCAGGCGGTCAAAACGCCCCATGGCATTGCGCATCTTGCGCTCGCCCGGAGATAACCGCTGTGGATGCATTCCAGCGTGGCCCTTTGCGGCAGGCGATCTGCGTGACTTGATGTCCCTCAATTTTGCCTTGGCTTCCGCGAGCTTGTTCTTCAGCGTCGCCATGTCGAACTCGAGCTGGGTCACGCGTGTGTCGAGGTTGCCGGACTCATCGGCGGCGGCGTGGAGCGCCTGTTCAATTTCTGCCCTGGCCTTCAAAGCTGTCCGGGCCAGGTCATCGCGGTCGGTTTCCACAGCCTTCTGTGCGCGGGCAGACCATTCTTCGATTTCCTTTTCGAGGCGTTCCTGCACGCGCTTGAGGTGTGTCTGTTCGGCGAGCAGGTCGGCGCTGGCAAGACGCGCGTCCTCGGAGGCGTCTTCCATGTCACGGATCAGCGCCTTTAAAAGTTTTTCCGGGTCCTCTGCCTTTTCAAGCAGTGAATTGACGTTTGCAGCGATAACATAGCGTAGGCGAGAAAAAGATCCCATTGTTCAGTCTCCAGTTGTTGAATAAGTCAAACTGGTAGATGCAGATTTCATGCCACGAAATTAAATATTATAAAAACAATGAGATAGTAAATAATAGCGGACGCATTTCGTACGCGGCATGGTGTTTTTGGCAAACTGTTGGCTATTTCTGCATTTGTTTTGATGACCAGGAGCAAGCAGGGGTCTTGCACGGACAGTTCGTGACCTTCGATAGATTGTGATTGGCGGTTTCTGTCCATACAATAGCCCCACGGATTCCTGACAGGCGATAACATGACTAAAGAACGCTCTTTCCCGGTTAAATTCGCACTGGGGGTATGGCATTTTGTCAACGGCAGCAGAAAAGTTTTTCTGAACCTGCTTTTCCTGATATTTATTTACATCGTGTATCTGGCATTTCAACCGCCACAGACATTTCGCCTGAAGCCCAACTCCACACTGGTCGTACGCCCCTATGGCAATGTGGTTGAGCAGTTCACGACCACCCCGCTGGACCGCGCCATCGAGGAGGCCACCGGACAGGATCGGTCTGAAACCCGTCTGCGCGACATGCTCGAAGCGATACACCGTGCCGCAGGCGATAGCGATATTACGCAGCTTGTTCTCGACCCGAATTTTATACGCAGCATCGGCATGGCGGCATTGAACGATATGGGCCACGCTCTCGAGGCATTCCGCTCGACCGGCAAACCGGTGATCGCTCTGGCGGATTCCCTCGGGCAGAACCAGTATTACCTGGCCACCATGGCCGATGAAATCTGGATGAATCCAAATGGCACGATCTGGTTAGACGGATTTTCAAATTACCGGCAGTATTATAAACAGGGGCTGGAGAAACTGGCAGTCGAGATCAACCTGTTCAGGGTTGGCAAGTACAAGTCGGCAATGGAACCCTATATCCGTGACGATATGTCGGACGAAGCGAAGGAAGCCGGCAAATTCTGGTTAAATAACCTGTGGCAACAGTATATGGAAGGCGTCGCCAAGAACCGGGGTCTGATCCTGAAGTCACTGCAGGAATCCATCGATGACATGCCAAACCAGATCGCCAACGTAGACGGTGACTTTGCAAAGTACGCGGTCAGCCTCGGCCTGGTGGACCGCCTGATGACTGCCCCCCAGGCGCGCCAGGAACTTGCAAAACGCGGGGTTCCGGACCAGGCCGGCGATAGTTACCGTGCCGTTGACATGCAGGACTACCTGGCCCTGACCGACTCACAAACAGGCTACAGTAACGCAAAGCGCATCGCCATCGTGGTCGCCGAAGGTGAGATCGTCAGCGGCAATCACCCGGCTGGCCGGATCGGCTCCATTTCGACTGCGGAGCAGTTGCGCCGCGCAGCACGTGATGAAAACGTGGCTGCGGTCGTATTGCGTATCAACAGTCCGGGCGGTGACGCCTACGCTGCAGAGAGCCTGCGGCTGGAGCTTCAGCAGGTGCGCGATTCGGGTAAAACCGTCGTTATTTCCATGGGTAACGTCGCCGCGTCAGGCGGCTACTGGATGGCCATGGCCGCAGACGAGGTCTGGGCCAGCCCGGCCACGATAACCGGCTCAATTGGCGTATTCGGCATGTTGCCGACATTTGGTGGCACGCTGGATAAGATCGGTGTCCACACCGACGGTTTCGGAACCACTGCAATGGCCGGCAAGTTAAGGTTCGATATGCCGCTGGATCCCGGCGTTGCGCGGATATTCCAGTCCAGCACGGAAAAAATATACAAGCAGTTCGTAAGCCTGGTCAGCAAGGCCCGCGGCAAATCCTTCGAAGAAATTGACGAGATCGCACAGGGCCGGGTTTGGAGTGGTGAGCAGGCCGCCGAACGCGGACTGGTCGATAAAACGGGATCGTTTCAGGACGCCATCAAGGCCAGCGCACGTATCGCCGGACTGGGTGACAACTATCAGATCGAATGGATCGAACCCGAACAGTCGACGCTCGACCAACTGGTTATGGATTTCATGAGCAGCGCGGTTTCAAGACTGCATATTTCTGTCAGCAAACCGGCAAGCCTGCCCGTTTCCTGGCTGCAATCCATGCTGGATGATTTGCAGTTTATAAGCGCTCAGCAGGGCAAGTTCACCGTTGCGGCCCACTGTCTATGTGGATTGTAGAACCTCTGCGGGTCAATCGCTCTGAGTAGGATCAGGAAGACCTGAATGTAACTGCCAGCGTTTGAATTCTTCGTCGTACTTCCAAAGTTGCTCATCGGTGATGGTGCGTTCACGGGCCTGGTTCTTATTGAACATCTTGATTTCAACGATCTGTACAAGTCCTTTGCCATCGTCGATCGGGACGGCTGAACGTACGGTGTACTGGGTGACAGTAAACAGCCTCAAACGGTCAAGGTCCAGTCTCGAAACAGGGTTTTTTTCCAGGTAGTCAGGCGCAAGAAAGTCGACGGCCGCGTCCCATTGGGCCCAGCGGACGATGGTTTCATATTGCGTCAGGGTATCCGTAAGGTCCTTGTTCTCCTTGGAGTCCGGGCACGCGGTCAGCAATATGGTCACTCCAATTGCAAGCAGTGTTCGTAGCATCAATTTCATGATTTGATTTTTCCGGTAATGGCTCCCGTCAAACGGAAACGCTGGGGTTTATTGCAGGTTCTCCAAAGAACCGGTCAGTCGTTCGGGTTCTCATCACATGCGCCTGGTGTACTCCGCGGTACACCCGCACCACGGGCCATGCAGGCATTGCCATAGGTTTTGCCGTCACAACCGCAAACCGGATCGTACTGCATGGTGCAGGCGACCGGTTGCGCGGGTGGTGTGACCACGCACGCCTCTGGTTCGGCATTTTTAACCGCCTGGGCAGATGCCCCGGTATCAGAAGAACAGCCGGAAGACAGTATCCAGATCAGCGTTGCAACGGTGACGGTTATCAATTTGTATTTACGCAAAGTACCTGCTCCAGGTCATGCTGATCCACACGGTGCCGATCAGAATCAGGCAGAACATGGTTGCCGCGGATCCCATATCCTTGGCCCTGCCCGATAGTATATGACGTTCGGCGCCAATGCGGTCAACGACATTTTCAATCGCGCTGTTCAGGAGTTCCACAATGGCCAGCAGCAACAGGGGCATGACCAGGATCAACCATTCGACCACGGTTTGCGCCAGCAAGAACGACAGCACCAGAAGCACGATCGACAAGACCGAATTCTGTCTGAAAGCCGCCTCGTAACGCCATGCATCGCGGATGCCGTTAAGCGAGTTTTTTGAAGCCGCAGCAATTCTCGTGATACCGGTAAGCCCTGGTTTCACGCTGTAATTACGCTCTGAAATAATATGGGTTTAAGTCGCAACAAACGGTCTTCTCTCATTTCCAATCCAAAAAAGCGATCAGGTTCATTTTTGCCGCAATTCGGTGGTGTCCGCTCTTGCCTCTTTATTAGAAAAATGAACCTGGGTCTTATTACGGGTATTATGCGTAAGATGGCCGGCAACAACAATCCGGCCATCGAAAAACAAATCGCCATGGGAGAAAAGATGTTGAAGATTGCGTCATGGAATGTCAATTCACTCGCTGTCCGCTTGCCGCATGTGCTGGCCTGGTGTGACGTGGCCAGGCCTGACGTCCTGGCCATCCAGGAAACCAAGCTGACCGACGACCGGTTTCCAGCTGACAGCCTGCTTGAGGCCGGCTATCACAGTGTTTTTTCCGGGCAGAAAACCTACAACGGCGTCGCCATTCTGAGCCGCGAGCCGGCCGTTGATAGCGTGACCGATATCGACGGCCTGGATGACCCCCAACGTCGCATCCTGGCCGCGACCATCGGCGATGTACGCGTAATCAATCTGTACGTGGTGAACGGTTCTGAAGTGGGTTCGGAAAAATTCGCCTACAAGCTACACTGGCTGGAGCAGGTGACGCGTTGGATTGAGGCTGAATTGCAGAAGTTTGACAAGGTCGTGGTGCTGGGTGACTTCAACATCGCACCGGAAGACCGCGATGTACACGACCCGGAAGCCTGGCACGAAAAAATCCTCTGCAGTACCCAGGAGCGCCAGGCGCTCAAGGAAATACTTGCGCTCGGTCTTGCCGACACCTTCAGGTTGTTTGAGCAGGAGGAAAACGCCTGGAGTTGGTGGGATTACCGCATGGCCGCGTTCAGACGCAATATGGGCCTGCGGATCGACCTGGTGCTGGCCTCAGAGACGCTGGCAAAACACTGCAGCGCCGCCTATATCGACAAGGAACCAAGACGCCAGGAAAGACCATCCGATCACACTCCGGTGATCGCTGAGTTTTCATAGAAAAGCCAAAGTCGGGGGCACTTCTTTCAATTAAATACCAGACCGGTATATTGACCGGATTTCGGTGCTGTCTTCTTTCATTTGTATGGTGGTGGGGCCACCGGGGCGGGTAGTTGGTTCCAGGACTCGGCGCAAGCCTTCCCTGGGGCCTCGATACTCGGCTTCCTGCCTCGTACGGTCCTGGAACCAACTACCCACCCCGGCGTCCGTCAGCCGCCGTGCATACCTGTCAGGAACCATTGACCTGTGATCTCGCACAGCGGCGAGGGTATGCAGTACCTTACTTAAGGAACGTGAGCGACATGGATGTCGCGACCGAGCCCCCGGCGTCTGTCATGCGCCGTGCGAATCTGTCAGGAACCATTGACCTATGATTTAGCACAGCGGCGAGGGTATGCAGTACCTAACTTCAGGACCGTACGAGACAGGAAGTCGAGTATCGAGCGCCCATGGATGGTTCACAGCGAGTCCTGAAGTAAGGTACTGCATGGCCTCGCCGCCCGTACAGAAAACGAGCCAGATCTCAAGAATTGGCAGCATACTGCACGCCAGCGAGGGCATTTACATGAGCCCCGGGGGGTAGATCAGGTATGACACCATTGCCCCGACCCTTTACTGCAGGTCGGGGTTGTTCCAGTGTTTCGGTTTAGTTATAGCCGCCGTACAGCGGCACTGACGGGTCGATTTCCTTTGACCAGGCATTGATGCCGCCAGCAACATTACTGACATTGGTGAAACCCTGTTTACGGAAATATTCGCCTGCAACCTGGCTGCGGTTGCCGGTATGGCAGATAAAGGCCAGCGCCGTGTCTTTCGGCATTGCTTCGATGACCTTCATGGTCTCATCGTTCATGGCCTGGGCCGCTGCCAGGCTGGCGAGGGCGCGTTCTTCGCTGCCGCGCACGTCGATCAGGACCACGCTGTTGTCTTCCAGTCGCTGTTTGAGTTCCACAACGCTCATTTGCTTGACCGGCGCGGGCGCTTTTGGAAGATGAATGGTCAGACCCGAACCTTGCAGGGTTTCAACCCAGTCGATGATTGCACCATTGGCGCGTTGCGCGGACGCGAGGTCGAAATACATGGTGATGCCATTGGTTACAACCTCGATTTCGTGTCCTTCTGCCGGCGCGACGTTGAACTGTGATTGCCAGCTGGCATCGACAGCAAAATGCAGTCCAATACCTTCGTGACCGGCCATGGCCTCGAGAATTTTCTCGGCAGCGGCATCGGTGATGGTCACTTCCGGCGGGGTCCGGTCCGGCGCCTTGACACCCAGCATTTGGTGTAATTCGCAGCTGTTGAACATGGCGGTAACGATGTCGCAGCCACCTATAAGTTCGCCGTCGATATAGAGTTGCGGAATCGTCGGCCAGTCGCCATAAATCTTGATGCCATCACGGATTTCCTGGTCTTCGAGTACGTCTACGCTCTTATAGTCATCGAGTACCGAGTCCAGCAAGCCGATGGTTTTGGCCGAAAAACCACACATTGGCGATTTTGGCGTACCCTTCATGAACAGGACCACGCGGTTCTGCTTGACGATGTTTTCAATTTTTTCGCGGGTGCTGTCGCTAAGGGTCATATTTCAGTATTCCAGTTAAATTAAAAATAAAAATCATGGTTGTGGCGTTACATGGGGTGCCAGCGGCGGAGTATCAAGCCAGACCATATGACAGGCTCCGGTGCAATATCATAATCAATGGCGCGGCAAAGGCAAATAGCTCAATACGGCAGGGTATCCGCGATAAGCCGTCGCGAGCCTTCGTCATAGCACAGCCGTCCCGGGTAGGCGATGTCACCGCTGTAACCCTCATCACGGATGAACTGGTGCAGGTCATTGACCCCACTGGCCTTGAGTGGATAGAAGTTCATTTGCCGGTCGCCGCAGGCCACGGTGACCGCGATGGTGCCAAGGTCATCAGCGCTGTGCGCGGTAACGGGTGCCGCTGATGGTTCGGGGGTATTGGTGGACTCTTCCACTAAAAATGTATCCGTTAATTCGGCATCTTCCAGACCTGGAATATGCTGTTTTACACTGACGCCGTGCGCGTTCAGCATGGTCAGGTAGCGGCGGTACTCACGCGTCCAGTCGGCATAGGCGGCTTGTAACCGTTGCTGGCCGGCCTGTAGTTCACGACCACCACCACGTTGGGCCCACCAGTCAAACGATTCAAAAAAACTGTGTACGGCATCATCCTGCCATTTAAATCTCAGCCCGCCCGGCGTATTGACTTCGAGTTCGCTGTTGGCGGGATTGATGGCCGCATCCAGCAACTCCCACAGCGGCAGAAAACCGTAGTGCTCCAACTGCAGACGCAGCATGGCGTTGAGATCGGTAAACGTCATGAAACGCGCGTGATTGACAGAAACCTGGAACTGCGCCTCGAGCGCCCTGGCGCAATTGGCCGAGACCTGGCCTTTTTCCAGGAAGTTGTGTTCCATCTCATCACGCAGTTGCTTGACGGTCTGCGCCGGTCCGCTGATCAGCAATGGCAAAATCTGCAACAGGCCAAGTGGGATTTTATCGAAGGGCTGTAATTCCGGCATCGGCATTTTTCCGCCGCTGACGCCGATACTGAGCAGGCGGGCCTTGAACTCCGCACCGGGATTGCTGGCGTGCTGCAATGTTTCCAGCGCCTTGTAGACCGGCAGACGCGGACGTAACACCTGGGTCTGATCATACAAGGCGCCGGCCATGCTCAGACTGCAATGGCTGATGGCCGGAAACATGGACTTCAGGTCAGCTGCGATATGTGCCAGCACCTGCTCCGCCGCCACCCGCTCCAGAAGGGCTGGCCGGCTGGCATGCTCGCCATGGTAACGGGTGGGGTCGGTCTCAATTCCAACCAGGATATATTGATGCACTATACCGGGCTACCTGTCATTCGTGTTTGAATACCAATTTTTTGATGCATGTGTAGAAATGCCTGGCATTCAAAACAATGAGAAAGGCGACTTGGTCTTGTTAGCGTCGGCCTGGCCTTCACGTCTGCGGCGCATACGTTCATGTAATTGCTGACGGCGCGTTTCCAGCCAGTCGGACCTTTTCAGGGGCGCGTTGTCCTCGCGACGGTTGGCTTCGGTGGCGCGGAATATCAGGAATTCCCTGTATGCCTGGATTTCATGTTCGAGTGCCTTGCAGACGATTTCGATCATGATCGTATCATCGATAAAGCCGATCCCGGGTGTATCGTCTGGAACCAGGTCCTGCGGATCGGCAAAATAGGTCAAAGCGGCAAGCACACGTTCGCGGTCGTCCTCGATCAGACCCCAGCCCTCATCCACCAGCATACCGATCAGGATATCCAGCTGGCTCATGTGGTCGCGGATAAAATCCACGGTATCGGATTGGTTGACCTGCTCAAGCAATTTCCGGGCGTTGTCGATAATCTGTTGTTGGGAGATTCCCGCGGATTTCTCACGCGCCTTTAGCATGACGCCCCTGAAGAATTCCAGGTCGGATGAACTAAGCCTGAAGTTGATATGAAAAGACATGATCTGCTCCCGTCTCCTGGATTGATCCTAGCGGAAGTGACCTGGTTTACCGGGCTGCGGATAGAGATGTCCCTCGTATTCGAAGCGCATCGTACCGTCATCCGCGCTGCTGATCGAGCCTTTCAACTGATAGGGCAGGCTCATGATTTTACCGTTCTCCAACTGCTCCAGCAGCCTCCGGTCGGTGTCGTTTTCCGCCACTTCCACCGACCATGATTCAGTGCCATTGGCAACGATATTGGTTCCAACCGGGCCGCTGTAGGCAATGAGTTCGTCATTTTCTTCGTTGGCCGTCAGGCGAAAATCGATACTCTGGACATTGAGATCGACACCATTGAGGTTACGTATGTTCAACTGCAGGGTGATGTTGTTGTCCCGGTGGCTTAATTCAGTGATACGTATGGCGGGCGACTCTCCACGTATAAGCTTGTTGGAGCCGCAGGATGTGCTGAGCAGCGCCAGGACTAGCAGCAGGTATAGTCCGGGGCGCGTTGTGCGATTAAATTTTTCAATAGTCATTGGATTTTACCTCGTCGTATAGATGACATTTTACGCAATGCGGCCCTCCGGCGTGCCGGTTTTCTTGGCGAATATACCTCAGCGCAGGTTCGACCTTCTCGCAAAGCGTCATTTTATCCGGGCAAAAGCCGGCAAACACGCAACTTGCCGTATGGCCCGTATTGCTGCGGTTGCGCTGCAGGTTCCAATTTTCGCCGCTCCAGTTCGACGGGGTCTCACCCTGCGCAAACGAAAGCAGTGTCCTGCTGTACGGGTGCGCCGGTCCGCTGAAAAACCGGTCAGCCGGTGACTGCTCCAGCAACTGCCCACGGTACATCACCGCAACATCATCGGCAATTTGCCGGATGACCGCCAGGTCATGTGAGATAAACAGGAACGTGATACCCAAATCCTTCTGCAGATTCTGGATCAGTTGCAGGATTTGCGCCTGTATGGATACGTCGAGTGCGGAGACCGCCTCGTCGGCTATGAGTAATTCCGGGCTTGTAACCAGGGCCCTGGCGATGGCGATGCGCTGCTGCTGTCCGCTGGAAAACTGGTGCGGGTAGCGTTTAAGTGCATTTTGGTCCAGGCCAACGGTTTGCAGGATCTGGACAGATCTTTCACGCCGGTCGTCAGCGTCGCCAATGGCGAAATGCTGCAACGGTTCCAGTAGCGTCTGTTCCACGGTGCGTCGCGGACTCAAGGAGACGGATGGATCCTGGAAGACCAGTTGAATGCGTTGGCGGGCTGTTTTCAGTTGCCGTGGATTCATCCGGTAAATGTCTTCGCCCTTGAACAGGATTTCACCCGAGTCCGGCTTGACAAGACGCAGGATGGCGCGTGCGATGCTGCTCTTGCCGGCGCCTGATGCCCCGACCAGTCCGAGGGTGCTGCCCGCCTTTATCTTCAGGCTGACGCGGTCTACAGCCAGCTGTTCCTGGTGCTGGAAACTCAGGCATAAATCGCGGAGTTCGAGCAAAGGTGGTGTGTCGGCTGCGGCGGGCATATTCATCACAACGGCCTGAAACAGGCTGCGCCCCTGCCGTCTTCGACATCGAGCGCCGGAACCGATACCCGGCATTGGTCTACGGCCCTTGTGCACCTCGGCGCAAAGTGACAGCCGCCGGGTAAATCCGCAGGCGCCGGCACCTGGCCGGGTATCGCACTGATAACAGCCGGCCGCGTGGCGCCGAGTTGGGGAATACATGACAACAAACCGGCGCTATAGGGGTGCCGTGCGTGAGAAAACAGGCTTTGGCAGTCAGTCTTTTCCATGATCCTGCCACAATACATCACCATGACATCGCGGCAGCTTTGCCTGACCACGGTCAGGTCGTGACTGATATACAGGATGGCGGTCTGATGCAACGTCTGCAGATGTTTGAGTTGTTGCAGGATCAATGCGCGGCTGCTGCTGTCGAGCGCCGTTGTCGGTTCATCCGCAACGATAACTGCCGGTTTACACACCGTGGCCATGGCAATCATGGCCAATTGACGCATGCCACCGGATAACTGGTGAGGGTAGGCCGCGGCGATGTCTTCGGCCTGGCTGAAGCCAACGCTTTTAAGCGCCTCCAGCATGGTTTGGCGGATGTGTTGTTTGCTGCCGCCAAAATGACGCCGGTATACCGCGCTGATCTGTTGGCCCATGGTGAATACGGGATCAAGCGCGGTGGCGGGTTGTTGAAATATCATTGCTATGTCACGACCGAGCACCGCGCGTCTGTGACCGGCGTTCAGGCTGTAAATATCCTTGCCGTTAACCTCGATGCCATCCGAGCTGACGCCGATTCCGGCTACCGGAAGTTGTCCCAGAATGGCTTTTGCCGTCATGGTTTTGCCACAACCGGATTCGCCGACCAGCCCCGTGGCCTCGCCCGGGTTGATACTGAAGCTGATCCGGTCCACGACCGGAATACGCCCGGAGCTGGTTTCAAACCAGACACTGAGGTTTTTAACCTTGAGGGCCGGGATCATCAATTGAGCTACCCCGCGTACGTCCAGCGCGTCCTGCAAGGCGTCGGCCAGCAGGTTGAAACCCATCAACAGCAGAAACAGCGAAGTACCCGCAGCAATGAAGTTTCCAAAATGACCGGCGAGGACCTCCTGCGAACTCTCCGCCAGCATCAGACCCCAGCTTACACCGTCCTGGATACCCAGACCCAGGAAGCTCAGTATGACTTCGGTGTTGATAGCGGCGACAAATACGATGGTGCCCTGGACCAACAGGATGTGATATGTGTTGGGCAGCACGTGGCGAAACACGGTTTTGAGCCCGGGCAGGCCGATTGCGCGGGCCGCCTCTATGAACTCCCGTTGCTTTGATGCGCATGACTTCGCCGCGGATGATGCGGGCGGTGGTCGTCCAGAATGTGATGATCATGGCCAGGTGCATGGCCCACGGATTTCCCTGCAGCGCAAATGCGATAGCCGCGGCGAAAAGATAGAACGGTATCGAATCCAGCACACCCTTGACCCACAAGATGATTTCATCCAGCCAGCCATGACTGTACCAACCGGCCAGTCCGCCCATCACCGCACCCAGCAGCGTGGAACAGAACGTCACCAGCAGACCGACCTCAAAAGCGGTGGCCGTGCCAAACAGCGTACGGTTGAAGATGTCCTGGCCAAGCAGGTTGGTGCCAAACCAGTGCGCACTGCTGGCGCTTTCAAAGCGCTCGCCACTGACCTCCGACCAGCCCTGGCCCAGCAAGCCGCTCCAGACGCATAAGGCGAGCAGGGCGAAAATCGCCACCACGATCAGCCCGCTCATACCGTATCGGTCGGATCTGAGACGCTGCCAGGTCGTCAGCGTCATGATTTTGCCACCCTCGGATCTACCAGGCTGTAAAGGATGTCATTGACCGTCAGTGCCAGGACAAACAACACACCGGTCAGACCGACCACCGCCTTGAGTATGGGTTGGTCGCCGCTGGTAATTGCGTTAAATGTGACCAGGCCGACACCGGGAATGCCGAAATAGCTTTCCAGCAGCAGGCTGCCGGATATCAATACGAAGGGCACCGAAAACATGACACGTGTCAACACCGGGATCAGGCTGTTCTTCAGTACGTGTTTGAACAGCAGTTCTGCAGGCCCGGTACCGTAGGCCTTCAGGGTGCGGATATGATCGCGCTCGATTTCATCCGCCATGATGGCCCGGTAAAAACGCGTGTTGTAACCCAGTGTTACCATGACCAGCGCGAGTGTCGGCACGGTCACGTAATACAGGTAGGATCCGGTATCGTGAACCTGCCAGCCACGTACCGGGAACAGGTTGAGCCCGTAGGGCGTGCACAACAGCACCTGCAGACCGATGATGATGACCAGGAAGCTGATGCTCATGCCGACCACCGAGGCGCTCATGACCAGTTTGTCCAGCCACTTTCCGCGGTACCAGGCGGCCATCAGACCCAGCGCCAGACCCAGCAGGTTGCCCAGAATGAAACCCGGCACCACCAGCATGATAGATACCGGCAGGGTGCGGATCAGGATCGTTGCAACGGGTTCGCCGGTGGAGTCGGACAAGCCCAGGTCGAGGCTGACCAGTTGCCTGACGTAATCGCCATAACGCAGCAGGAAAGGGCGGTCGTAACCCAGCGCATGCCGGACTTCGGAAATCTGTTCCGTGGTGGGATTCTTGCCGACCAGCTCATAGGTCTTGTCGGGACCAAAATAGACCATTAATAAAAAACTGACAAACGTGACGCCCAGTACCAGTGGAACACCGTACAGCAACCTGCGGGTAAGGTAGGTGACATTCATCGTTTCGTGCTGGCCGGCTCCGCCAGGTCAACGAATCTCAGGAAGTAACCGCCGAGAAAGGAACGGTCCGGTTTCATGATAAATTTCTTGTCCCACAAAAACAGCAGGGTTCTCGAAATACCGGTGATGCCGACACAGTCATCCATCAGCAATTGATTCATTTTCCGGTAGATCGAGGTCCGCTCGGGGGATTCACTCATGATCGCGCTGATCTCATACAGGCGGTTATATTCAGGATTATTATAACTGGCCGAGTTTGAGCCGGGTGCGGCGTTGGGTCCGTAGTAGAGTTGCATGAGGTTCTCGGCATCCGGGTAATCCATCGTCCAACTGCTGTTGATCAGGCTTACCTTGCCCTGGGAATAGGCCCGCTGGTAGTCACCGTAGGTGGCGAAGATAAGCGGGCGGATCTTGTCCGCGGGAAAGCCGGCGGTCATCATGAAATTGCGGAACTGTTCAAAGGTCTGGCGTTCGGTCACACCGTTCGGAAATCCGTACTCGAGCGTCGGTAAGTTGTCTTCGTTCCAGCCGTTTTCACGTAACAATTGCCTGGCGCCATCTAGGTCGTGCCGGATGTAGGATTTATCGCCCTGCGGGTCATATTCCGGCACCGATGGCGGGATGATTCCGGGAAAGACGCGACCGATGTCGTAAAAGAAAATCTCGTTGGTTTTCTTCCAGTCGAAAGCTTTCACCATGGCGCAGCGCAGGGCGTGATTGCGCCGGTCCTGCACGGGGTCGGGGTGGTAACCAAGACGTTCGTCGGCCATGTTGAAGTTGGTATAGATAAATCCCGCTTCCGGTGAGGCTTCGAAGGCATAGCGTTCTGCGAATTCCGGGTTGAGGGTGGGCGGTGTGCGCTGGCTGAGGATACTGTCGAACTGGCTGACCGGCACCTTGATGAAATTCAGTTCACCCGAGGAGAAAGCGTTCCAGCGGGCGGCGCCTTCGGGGACGAAATCAAATTCCAGCCGATCGAGAAATGGCGGTATCCTGCCCTGCAGTGTCTGCAGACCCTGATCGGCCTCGGTGGCCGGATCAAAACCCTCCTCAGCCAGATCAAACGGTTCCTGGCGGAAATCCGGGTTTTTTGCCAGCACCGCACGTACCCCATCGCGGGACACCAATTTGAAAGGACCGGAGCCCACCGGGTGACTGGATAATTCCTGTCCGTATTTTTCGACCGCTTCCCGCGGCACGATCGCAGCGTAGCCCTGTGTCAGCGTATGCACCAGTTGCGGGAATGGCCGCGTCAGTTTGATCTGGATCGTGTAATCGTCCAGCGCACGCAGACCTTCAATGACCTGGTCGTAGTCGGAACCCTGCGTTTTCCAGGCATCCAGACCCTCGATCCGGCCCTGCCACAACCACGCGCCCTGGGCCCTTGTTGCGGGATCAAAATGGCGCTTGATCGAATAGATAAAATCCTCGGCTTTTACCTCCCGGCCGACCGAGTTTGCAAAGGCCGGGTCGTCGATAAAAAACACACCCTGCTTGATGCGGATGGTCAGGCTTAAGCCGTCATCCGAGATCTCCGGCATGGCTGCCGCCAGGTTGGGCTGCAACTGGTATGGACGGGCCAGGTACTTGTAACGGTAAAGGGTATCGTAGAGGTTGACCACGATGAAATTGGCATAGATCGAGGCCGCCTGTGCCGGGTCGAGTGAACCGGGTGTGCCGTCCATGGCGTGTCTGTAAATTTTCAGGTGTGCATCGCTGTGGCTGTCCGGGGCTTGCCCGCAACCGCTCAGCATCAATAGAACCAGCAGGATTATGATCTTATGATTATTCAGCATGATGCCCAGTGGACGTCTATTCTTCTTGTGTCGCGAAGACAGAAGCTTATCCCAGAGAGGCCCCATGCGCCAACTGACACCGCAACACGGCCCTGGGCATTTTCTGCAAACGGGGTATCAGAACTGACCGGGTGAAACGCGTGCGGCCTGTATGGACCTACCGGCCACCATCATTTTCGGGTTTTTCTTGTTCCGGGTTATCATCGAGATAGAGGTCGTAATCGGTCAGGGGTGGGTCACCATCATAGATCTGGTATTTGCGGTTTTGTTTCCAGACATCACGTAGCAGCACGTATGGATCGTAGGCCTGGTCGAATTCCGCGTCCTGATCCAGGTATCGTGCCCTGATATCAATTCCGTCGATTATCAACAGCCCCCAACGGTTGTTGCCATGGAAGACCCGGCCAACCGGACTGTAGAAAGTGTCGCCTATGAGACCCGTGCCATCGCGGAAAGTGGAGGGTCCGATAAACGGGATCATCAGGTACCTGCTGTTGTCGTATCCCCACTTCGCCATAGTCTGGCCGAGGTCCTCGTTATAGTAAGGAATGCCCATATCCGTGGCGACATCAAAAAAGCCGAACAGACCGAAGGTTGAATTGGCCAGGAAACGGCCGAGGGTGGCGAGGCTCTGTTTGAATTTCCCCTGCAGAACCTGGTTAACATAGGTTACCGGTGCATCGAGGTTTCTGAAAAAATTCCCAACCCCGCGCTGTACCGGATCTGGCGTGATCTTGTCATAGGCCACCGCTATCGGTCTGACCACCTTGTCCATGTCCTCGTTGAAAGCGAATACCTTGCGGTTATAACCCTCCCATGGGTCATTGTCCGGGTCGGTGTGGCGGTTTTGCGTGCCCGCACACCCGCCTAACAGCAGGCTGGATAAAACAATAATGAATAATGGGGCGTTTGGTTTGCATATGCTGAGAATTATTCCGTCAACTGCAACTGGCCGGTGTTGAGCCGTTCGATGACGCTGTCAATACCATTAGCCTCGACTTCGGGCATGATCTGGTTACGGTAGGTGGTGACATAGGAAATGCCTTCGACGACCACATCAAATGCTTTCCAGCCCTCGGCTGTCTTGTGAAACGCGTAATCCACCGGGGCTTCACCGCCAGATGGAAGTGTCACGCGCGTTCTTACCCGTGTTAGCTTTTCATTCAGATCACCGCGTTGTGGCAGAACCTGCAGTTTGATCTTGCTGCTGAATTCGAGCAGACCCTTGGAGTAGCGATTGATCAGCAGGTTGCTCATACTGATGGCAAACGCATCTATTTTTTCCTCTTCAAGCCCGCGTCCTGCGCGGCCAAGTATCAGACGTGCTGCATAATCGATGTCCAGCAGGGGAATCAGGTCCTTGCGAACGAGGGACTCCAGGAGTTGCGGGTCAGCGTTGTAGGCCGCCTGGTTTTCGGTCACGTCGGCAAAAATATGACCGGCGATTTTCTCGACCAGTGCGACCGGCTCGTCACTCCTCATCCCCGGCTGACAAGCCGCTGCTGAAGATAAAACCCAGCGCCAGCACAAGCAGTATCCGGAGTTTCACTTTTTGTCCCCCTCTTCATCTTCCTTGTTGGTATTAAACAGGTATTTGCTGATCAAAGTCTCCAGCACAACCGCCGATTGCGTGATAAAAATTTGGTCGCCATCGGCCAGTGCCTCCATGGAGCCACCGGGGACAAGGCCGACGTAACGGTCACCCAGTACTCCACTGGTCAGAATGGACGCACCGCTGTCATCGGGGATCTCGGAAAAACGGCGGTCAATTTTCATTTCGACAACCGCATCAAACACGACGGGATCAAGGGTGATTTTTTCTACAAGTCCCACCGTAACGCCACCGATCTTGACCGGGGCGCGATTTTTCAGGTCAGCAACGTTGCTGAAACGGGCGGTAATCCTGTAGGTGTCTTTTCCAACCTGCATTCCGTAATCGGTGGCTTCGGTGGCCAGCCATAGCAGGGCGGCAATACCCAACAGTAAAAATATGCCCGATGACAGTTCTACTTTGTAATTCGCCCGCATAATTTTTCCGTCAATACACCAAGGTCAAATTCGTTCAGATAAGAAACGACGTCATGATAAAGTCAAAAACAAGCACCAGGACCGAACTCAAAACGACTGTCCGGGTGGTCGCGGTCCCGACACCCTCGCCGGTCGGCTTTGCATAATAGCCGAAATATACCGCGATCAGGCTGACCAGGCCGCCAAACACGACGCTTTTCCAGACTCCGCCCATGAAATCTTTACCGAAATAAATGCCGGTCTGCAATTTGCTCCAGAATATACCCGGGATCAAGCCCCATGACCCCGATGGAGAACATGATGGCGCCGAGAATTGCAAAGGCGTTGAACATGGCGGTCAGCAAGGGTAACGACAGCAGTCCGGCAAGGAAGCGAGGTAAGGCAATCCGCTGTACCGGGTCGATCGCCATCAGTTGCATGGCATCGATCTGGCTGGTGGCTTTCATCAGCCCGATTTCCGCTGCAATCGAAGTGCCGGCGCGGCCCGGCAAACAACAGCGCGGTCAAAACCGGACCCAGTTCACGGAACAGCGATTTACCCACCAGCAGGCTGACCTGGTCAGATGCGCCGAACTGCTGCAATGCATTGATGGACTGCAAGGACAGCACCATGCCGACAAAAAAACCGCAGATCATGATGATCACCAGTGAGCGGGCGCCAATCAGGTAGGTCTGTTGCAGCGTGCTTATCAGCAGGCCGACGTTCAAAGCGAATGCTGCTGAGCATGCGAACCAGGAAAAGACCGCAGTGCCCGGTTTCGGCAATTGGTGTCAGTATCCTGCTTTTCTGTCGGAAGTGGTTGTCATGATCTGCGACTGGCTGGTGGTCGTGATTGGTTTTGGCAGTTCTGGTATCTGAATGAAATCGGGCCTTCGACGCGCCGTTCATGAACTGGTCAACTGAGGGGTCTTTGTTGTGCATCAGGTCCTTTGGTGAGCCTTCGGCAATCAGTTTCGCCGCCGCAAGAATGTAACAGTAATCCACCAGTTTTTTCATCTGTTCGGACATTGTGCGTGACGATGACGCTGGTCAGACCCAGTTGATCATTGGTCTCGCGTATCAGCCGACTCACTGTGGACATGGCAATCGGGTCCAGACCGGTCATGGGTTCGTCAAACAAAACGATTTTTGGATTTAGATATGACGGCCCGTGCCAGTGCCACACGACGGGCCATGCCGCCTGACAGGCTATGCGGCATCAATTCTTCTGTGCCCGCCAGACCTACGGAATCGAGCTTGGCCAAAACACGCTCCCTGATGGTCTCTTCCGTCAGCCTGGTGTGTTCTCTCAAGGGTGTCGCGATATTTTCAAACACGGTCAGGTCGGTAAACAGTGCACCGTTTTGCAGCAGTACACCGATGTCTTTTCTGCATTCATACAATTGGCGCCGTGAAAGGGCGGACACTTCTTGTCCATTGACTTCAATGCTGCCTTTAGAGGGCTGAAGCTGGCCGGAGATCAGACGCAGGATAGTCGTTTTTCCAACGCCGCTGGGGCCCATGATCGCCACGATGCTGCCTCGCGGAACGTCCATGCTGACATCATCAAGAATAAGCTTGTCATCACGTTGAAAAGACACGTTTTTAATGCGGATAATCGGATCTTTCAAGCTTTCATCCCTGCTGCCAGACTGATTGAGTGGGTAAGTATGCTTTGACCGGTACTTGCCCGGCTTTATTGCATCACGTACGGCTAATTGTAGTATGAAATTTGACCCTTATGGAGAAATTACCTGATAGACAGTTTTTCCCGGCAAAAATTTATCAGGCAAAAAAAAACGAGGGAGACTTGCGTCTCCCTCGTCGTAGAAGTGTAGGAACTCCGCTTCTGGTGGACTGCAGATCCTCCTAGGCCTTTCCAACTTCGTCCAGTTCCGATCTGTTCTGCCCTTCGGTTTCTGGTCACGGGTCTTCCTCCCGTCTTTATTTATCGACGCTTACACGTCTATCTCAAGGAACCGCGAATCCCTATCGAGTCACCCCAATGGTACGACCGCTTCTTTTGGCAGAACCCGGTCCGGGTGACGCGTCCTGTACCACCTGGACGCTTACCGTTTCCATCCACCCTCTCTTCCTTCAGGCGGGTCGGCCTTCCGGTATATCCGCATTCCGTACGCTTCCAGCCTTTCGGCCCTTGCCGTCCGGTTCCAATCAGTCGATCTTCTTCTTCCGGTTCCGGTCTTACGACCCTCTCCGCTAGTTCCCGATCAGTCGATCTTCTCCATCCGTTTCCAGTCTTTCGACCTTCTCCGTCTTTCCTGCGACCCCAATCTTGCGATTGGTTGGTATCTGTCTACGGGGGATTCAAATTACTCCTATAAAGAAAATTTGTCAAAGCCAGAAAAGAGATATTTAGGGTGTTTATCTAAACGTAAATATCAGTAAAAATTCACAAGTCACTGAATAGAAAACCAAGACTGAGAACAGGCCAAATTTTGATTTGCGATGAAGCGAATAAGTTTGATTAAAAATGACGCAATTAAAGTTTTAGATAAAAAATCCATACGCATTATTAATGTTTCAAGTTGGCACCGGAGTCTATAAAATCAGTTGACAGGACGGATCAACAGCAAAGCCCACGCGGCCGCTTTTTAATACGTTACCTTGAACATTTCACTTCGGGTGAGACAGGGAATGACAGGTAGGCATGCACACTGAAACAGGACAAAGGAAACCAGTGTAACAGATGACCCCGGACAGCCGGCCAGGCGTTCTGCCGCATATCCGTTTCCGCTCGATGCCGTTGTGCTTGCAGGTACCCACCAGTAATCCCAAACGTCTGATCGCAGGCCGCAACAAGGCATTCCTGGAGGTTGGCGGGAAGAAACTCGTCCGTTACGTGGTCGATGCCCTGTTGGATGCGGAAAGTATTGACCAGATTTTCGTGGTCGGGCCGGCCGAGGAGTTGCTGAAAGTACTGGCGGGTTATTCCCGCAAGGTGCGGGTCATCGCGCAGCGTGGGAAAATGCTGACCAATTGCTGGGCGGGTATTGAGGCGTCCGAAGACTTGCACAGGTATGATACCGCGATACCCTTGAATCAAAGGCCAATCCTGATCATTTCCTGTGATCTGCCATTGGTGACCGCCCGTTCCATTGATGATTTTATCGGCCGCTGCGCAAGACAGGACAACGCATCGGTTGAGCAACCTTTTGCCATGCTCGCCGGGGTCGTCGATGAACCCTGGTGTCAGGCCATTCCATCCCGACGGGGACAAGCCGGGTATCAAGCGTCCGTTTGTGGAACTTGAATTCGGACGTTTGCGCCTGGCCAATATTTATGTTGGTCGACCGCGGAACCTGGCAAACCAGGAATTCCTGCAGACCGGATTTTCTTATCGCAAGGCCAAGGACTGGCGAAACGTGGTGGCGCTGACCTTCAATTTTTTCAAAAGCCATGGCGGCTGGCAGGCCGCATGGATGACGGTGCGTGTTCAAATCACCTTAATGCTGTCAAAGGGAAAGGGCTACTGGTACAGGCGGCTCAAGAAAGGCAATACCCGGGAGCGGGTTGAAAAAAGTGTCAGCGAGGTACTCGGAGGCCCGGTTAAAGTCATTATCACACCGTATGGCGGTTTGAGTCTGGATGTGGATGACGAGGAGGATTTCCGGATTCTGGATGCCTGCTACACAGGACTGGGCGGCAATCACCGCAGCGGTTGACACTGAAAGAGCATGACGAGCACCGGGCCGGAGCACCCGGATGTCATCACGGCAACAGGATCCAGTGACAATGCAGGCCAGAAAGCAATCAGCAGCCACTGAAATCATCAGGAATACGAAAAACGGCAAGCGTGGAAAGGTAAATATTCACGATGGCCGGTCAAACCGGTATCCTGCAATAAACAGGTTGAGACCAACCGGCGGCGTGATGTAACCCAAGTTGCATCGTGGCCAGGAAAACAATCCCAAGATGAACCGGGTGCACCCCAAACTGCGTGGCGATCGGCAGGATCAGCGGGACAACCAACACAATCGCCGAAAAGATATCCAGGATTGCCCCAAGTATCAGCAGGAACACCAGCAACATCACCATAAAGGCAAACTCGACCGGTGACGTAACCGCTGATCCAGTGCAGAATTGTTGTGGCACACCGGCGTCGATCATGAAGTTGGTGGAGGCCCGCGATACGCCCAGTATCATCATGATCCCGCCGACCAGTATCATCGGACTCGCGTACGATCGAAGGCAGTTTGCGCAAAGTACACTTCTTTGAGAATGACCACATCAACGATCAACACATACAGGGCGGTGACCGCAGCGGCTTCGGAAATCGCAAAATAGCCGCTGTAGATACCGCCCAGCACGACGATGGGCAGCGGGATTTCCCAGACGGCTTCGCGTAAAGCTGAGCGGACCTCGTGCCCAGGAAAAATCTCCCAGTGGTGTGCGGATGGCACGATTTTTCCAGATACTGTAACGCGGACAGGATGACAAGCATCAGGAAACCGGGCAACAAGCCGGCCAGAAACAGGCTTTCTACCGGCACTTCGGCGACCACACCATAAAGGATCAGTGGCAGGGATGGTGCAAACAACAGGCCGAGGCTGCCGGCGGAGGTGACCAGACCGAGATTGAATTTTTCCGGATATCCCGGCCTGTTGCATGGCGGGAAACAATATCGCGCCCAGTGCAATGATGGTGACCCCGGAGGCGCCTGTAAATGCTGTAAAAAATGCGCACGCAACCAGTGAAACAATTGCCAGGCCAGCCGGCATCCAGCCAAGCAGGGCACTGGTCAGACGTACCAGTCGTCTTGGTGCATTGCTTTCACTGAGCAGGTATCCGGCGAATGTAAACAGCGGTATGGCCAGCAGAATCGGCATTTCTGCGATACCGTAAAACTCAATGGCGATGGCCTGGAGATCGATGTCGGCCTGGTAAAAATTCCAGAATGCACCCGCCGCAATAATGGCAAACAGCGGTGCACCGAGCAACAGCAAGATCACCAATAATGAACCCGAATGATCATCATGGAGTGTTTCACCGCCGGCATCCGGTTTATCTGGTCCGGAAAAATGGACGCCTGATGGCGAGAACCAGGTGACGATATGCCATCAGGAAAAAGCCGATGGGTAATATGATCTGCATTGTCCATGCGGGTACGTCCCGCATCAGCAGTGTCGCCGAATTCGTAAGAACTGCATGACAAATCGCGCGCTTTGCCAGGCGAACAAGCGCACAAACACATGCTGTAAACAGATCGATTATGACCTTTGTGACAAGTTTGCGCTTTGCTGGCAGGAAACGGTCCAGCACCGCGATGCTGATGTGTTTGTCCATCCGGCTGGCGGCAAGTGCCGCCGGCAACGGTCAACCACAGCACCATCATGCGCAACATTTCGTCGCCCCAGAAGAGACTGGTGTCAAAGAAGTTTCTCAGAAAAATCTGCGTGCCGGCCAGCAAGAATCATGCTGATCAGGATGACCAGCAGCAAGGCGTCCTCCGCATGGGCGCCAGCTCTTTCGAGTTTGTTGAAGAGCTCGCGACGATACGCTTCACGGAGCTACAGTCTTTTGCCGGATCACCCGCACGGAAGCCGTGCCACGTAACAGTCGACTTCGTCAAGCAAGTCGACATCCAATGCGCCTTCTTCGGCAAGCCGGCGGTTGGATGCCTGAATGGCCTTGCGCCATTCCGGGATCTGGCCCTGGTCGGGTGTCACGGCTGTCATGCCGTCATCCAGCAAGGCCTGAAGGCTTTTTCATTGTCCTCATTACCCTGCAGGTCAAAGCCCCGGTAAATGCTTCTCCATCACTTCACGCACGACGACCTGGTCGGCGGGCTGGATCCGGTCAAAATATTTTTTATCGATGACGATCATGGCAAAAATATAAGACAGAGGGAAGATCGGTGATATAACTCACCTTCGTATTCCACTGCAAAATAATAGTGGCGGCACGGCGGACTCATGATGGTGTCAATCAGTTCGGTTTGTAAACCGGTCATTACATCGGTCAGCGGCATAGTGACCGGTGAAATGCCAAGCGCTTTGCTGGCCTCATATGAAATCCTGTCGCCATCCGGTACCCAGACTTTCAGACCCTGCAGATCTTCCAGGTTGGCGATCGGCCGGATCGACATGATGTGGGCGAAACCCGCCACCGGCAAAACCAAAATTGACATAACCGGCCTGTTCCATGCAGATCGCGTAATTTGTCGTCCATCCGGCCCTTGCAAACTGGACTTCCTCGAGATTATTGAACAGCATGGGCATGGCATAAAGCTGACTGTTTTTCTGAACTTCAGTCAACCCGTTTGCCGTAAAAGCGCCACCGTGCAACTGGCCGATACGCATTTTCCGCAACACCTGCTTGTCATTACCCTGCACGCCGCCACCATAGAATTTGAATTTGACCCGGCCTTCTGGTGCGTTCTCCGATTTCTGCGGCGCCGGCCCGCATTGAATTCATCCAACTGGAACCTTCTGGTGCGATGGTGGCGAGTTTTATGGTCTGGGCGCTGGCGGTTGACACCACGCCGAGCAAAATCAGAGCCGATGAAAATTCGTCCGGCAAATTGCCGGGTCGAAATCGTTCATTGGTGAGAGCAGTGGTTCATATAGTTCCTTTCCTCTAAAAATAGTCATCGGCCGTATCGAGTAATTCGCTGTGCTTCGCGTTGCGCCAGCGTGTTGAATAGAGTGTAGCCATCCTGATGAGGTTCCGCCGACATGACTTCATTCAGTAACTGGTCATGGAGTTCCCGGTCATACAAGGTGCGGGCATAGTAGCGGGCATAGTCGACATTGATTGACAGGTCTTTGCCGTCCGAAAGCGCCAGTGCACGTTCGTAATGTGCTTTGCCGGCCTCAAAATTCCCCCCCAGGGCCGGTGGCCGGATCGTATTGAGAACAGCCAGAAAATGTTCGACCTGGACAGCCTTGTATTGCCCGGGTCAAGGACCTGCACACGATTGAGTGCAGATTCGACACGTGGGAAGCTTGGCCATCGCGCCCCAGTCATCACTGTGAACCTTGATATAAGCGATGGAGGTCAGACCATAGGTAAACAGACTGGCAGCATCCTTTTTATCCAGCTTTTTCAAGGACCATTTCAAATTCCTGGAATGAAAGGTCGTCAATTCCGCAAGCGGATTTATTGCTGGCGCACAGGGCTTGTTGGCCATAGGAAAGGGCGCGTTCGGTCAAACGGTCAGCGCGTTGGGTTCTTCAACGAAAATAACGCCATAGGCTGCATACAGTTCTGCTGCGGCAGCCAGCATGGCTGCATTGCCCGGTGATCCCGCAATAAAGCTGTCGAGCAACAACAAATAGGCCGGAGCGCCGTCGCGGACGGTTTCAGGGTCATCCTGGTTCATGATCGCGGTACTGAGATTGGCGGCCATGTCATTGGTTGCCGATTGCATCACCGACGCGCATGCGCCCAGCAACAGCAGAATCAGGGAGATTATCGTCACGTCGTATCTTGTTGTGTTTCACATCAGTCGGGTTGGTTGGTTTCGAAGGCAGGAATTATAAACTGATAAACAACGGGATGCTGAATGGATACGATTTGATATACGATCTGTGAACAGCATGAACCGGGGAAATAAAAACCCGGTTCCCTACAAGCCGGTCTTAGGGGGGGATAAGCCAGCTGATGGGAACCGGGTGGAACCTGAATTTAAAATTTGGGATAACTGCGATTTTCAGCAGTTATCCCGGCGTTTCTTATTATTTTATTTGTGCTTGGTTAACGCGGTTGGCCAAATTATTGCTTTCCAACCGCATGATGTATTCCTCTGTCCGGACGCCCGATTTAAGGAGGTTTTCCTGTAGAAAAATCAAACCCGTGCCAGTTTCGGAGGACAAACCACAAGGTTTAATTCCGGCATTCACAGGATTCAAACTCCGTCATACCAGTTTTACCCGGGCACTGGAGAGGAATATCAATACAGCCCCAAGTGCACAAACCCAATATAGTTAAGTTCGCCAGACAAAGACATTTGCACTGCCGGAATTTTGACAGAAGTTTTACGGAACGTTTGCAGATAGGTTAGGATTACCCACTCTGATATCATTGAAGTTAAAAAGTTGATGGGAATAAATTTCAGTGGGCTTTGAATGCTACCGCATCGGAGACCTGTTACTGGATGCAGGAACACAGGAAGTAACCCGCAACGGGACAGTCTTACAGGTACCGCGGCTTTCTTTTAAGCTGTTACTTTCACTTGCTCGGCACGCACCCAATGTCGTGACCATCCAGCAATTGGAAGAGGAAGTATGGGAGGGGCTGGTTGTTGACCGGGGTACGGTTAACAAGCGCGTGCTCCTGTTACGCAAGGCTTTGAGCGGGGACGCCTGCGAAGACCCCTACATCGCCGTTGTTCGCGGCACGGGTTACCGCCTGGTTGCCCAGGTCGAACGGGTCAAATCCACCCCGGCTGAGTCAGTACAGGAAACAAGCGGCAATCAAAGCGAGCAACGCTGGTACCGGCGCAATTCGGACACGATCCGCACGGTGATGTTCTGGCTGCTGGCCGTGGCCGCCATCCTGGTTCTTTACAGGGGGTTCAGGGAGCCTTCAAACGATGCGGTGGAACAGGTTGCCGCGGGAAACCCGGCCAGCCAGTACCAGGCACCATCGGTATCTTACAGACAGCAGTCCGTTGCCGTCTTGCCGTTTGTCGATCTGAGTGATAACCAGGTCCACCTGTATCTTGGTGAGGGTATTGCCGAGGATGTCATCAACTTGCTGGCGGGCATGGAGGGTCTCGATGTGGTGGCACGCACTTCGTCTTTCGCCTTTCGGGACACCACTGCCACCTTATCGGAAATCGCTACCAGGCTGCATGTCGGAACGGTCCTCGAGGGGAGTATCCAGTATTCTGATGACAGGATTCGCGTCACGGCACAGCTGATAGATGCCAACACCGGCTATCACATCTGGTCACAGAATTATGACCGTGCTTTCGACGAGGTCTTTGAAGTCCAGGATGATATAGCCTACAACATTGCACAGACACTCAAGCTGACCCTGGATGAAAATGAGCATCCAAATTCCGCGAAGTCGATGACCGCTGACATGGAAGCCTTCAAACTTTATCTCAAGGGCCGCGACCTTTTGAACAAGCGTATCCATCTGCGCACCAAGGGGCTGTATGAAGCACTTGACTATTTCAATGCAGCCATTGCGCGGGACCCGAAGTTTGTACGGGCGCATGCGGGTGTTGCCACTGTTTACTGGTTGCTCACATCCTATGATACTTCGCTGGATAAAGAGGCCTATTATGAGAAGGCCGAAGCAAGTGCGAATTTCGCCCTCGAGATTAACCCGAACTCGATCGACGCCCTGGGCGCCCTGGCCTCGGTGTATTCGATGCATGGCGATCTGCTGCAGGCAGCCGAGTTGTATGACCGCATCAGGGCCATTGGTGGCGGTGATTCCAATATTGTTTTCTGGGAATCCATGCTGCACATCCGCCTGGGTTACTTCGAGGAGTTGATAAATAGATTGTCCCGGGAGTACCAACGGGATCCACTCAACGAACATGTTGCCTGGGTGTTGGCAGATGCGCTTATCTACTCGGGAAAACCCGGGCAGGCGATCGACATTTTGACGGAGCTCAAGTATTTTTCTCACCGCGATTATTACCTGGCCCTGGCTTCGGTCTATATCGGTGACTACGAATCGGCGCGCCAGTATCTTCGGGATGCGCGGATGCGTTCCGGTACATTGCCGGCCTATTATGCTGATTTGATCATCGACGCGCTGGAAGACCCCGGCATGAAAGAGCAGGTCGCCGGGAAAATTGTCGCAGCGACAGAGGAAGGGGAGTTGGACAAGCTGGTCAGTTTTGAAGCGTTATTGATACTCGACTCGCCACGTGTCTTTGACCTCGGGATCGATCCACAAACCGATTTCATTAACGTACAGATCATTGCGCAGGTCTGGGATAACTGGGCCGTTGACGTACGCCGCGATCCGCGTTTCAAGGATTGGGTCAGAAAAATCGGCTACCTGGAATTCTGGACTAAAAAGGGCTGGCCGGATCGTTGCCGTCCAACGGGAATCGATGATTTTGAATGTATTTGAGATATGTACATAACAACAGGGTAAAAATAATTTTATGGATTTAACAACTCACTGGGCCGGTTTTCTTTCCTTGGCGATATTCATCGGGGCCTATTCCCTGGTTATCCTTGAAGAAAACATTCACCTGAAAAAATCCAAACCCGTCATCGTGGCCGCCGGATTGATCTGGATGCTGGTGGCCATCGCTTACATGGCGGCGGGTGACTCGCACACGGCGGAAGAATTGGTTCGGCATAACCTGCTCGAGTTTGCAGAATTATTCTTCTTCCTGCTTGCCGCGATGACCTATATCAACACGATGGAAGAACGCGGCATTTTCGAGGTGTTACGCGCCTGGCTGGTCAACCAGGGGTTTTCACTAAGCACAGGTTTTCTGGATTACCGGTGGTATCGCATTTTTGATGTCGCCGGTCGCCGACAACCTCGCCACCGCCCTGTTGATGGCAACGGTGGCGATATCCGTTGGTGGCAGCAATCATCGCTTCGTGACGCTCTGCTGTATCAACATCGTGGTCGCGGCCAATGCGGGTGGCGCCTTTAGTCCGTTTGGTGACATTACAACGCTGATGGTGTGGCAGAAAGGCAATTTGCAGTTCGGTGAGTTTTTTGCCCTGGTCATTCCTTCGCTTGTCAATTGGGGCGTAACGGCAGGTATTTTGTCATTTGCCCTGCCGTCAGGCAATCCCGAACCCGTACGCGAAGAGGCACAACTGCAGCATGGCGCCCTGGTGGTCCTGGGCTTGTTCGTGATAACCATCGCGATGGCGGTTTCGTTTCACAACTTCCTGCATATGCCCCCCGTTATTGGCATGATGACCGGTCTTGGATTCCTCAAGCTGTTCGGTTACTACCTGCAGCGCAGGGACCAGGCCAGGCTGCAACAGGCAATGGTTGAACATTCCGCACTGGGTATCGAGGCGCTGTATAATCGTGGTGAGATTTCGCGCAAGAATTTCTACGACATTTACACCAACCTGCAAAAGGCCGAGTGGGATACGTTGATGTTTTTCTACGGCGTGATCCTGTGTGTCGGCGGTCTCGGCGCTTTCGGCTACCTCGCGCTCGGCTCGGAAGTGCTTTACCTGGGTATGGGGCCGACCATTTCAAACATACTGGTGGGTGTCGCCTCAGCGCTGGTCGACAACATCCCGGTCATGTTCGCGGTCCTCGCAATGCAACCCGACATGAGCCAGGGCCAATGGTTGCTGGTCACGTTAACGGCAGGTGTCGGCGGGTCGATGCTTTCCATCGGTTCAGCCGCGGGTGTCGCGGTAATGGGCCAGGCACGTGGTGTATATACCTTTTTTGCACACCTTAAATGGACATGGGCGATCGCGCTCGGATACGTGGCGAGCATCGCGGTTCATTTCTGGATCAACGCCAGGTTTTTTTAAACGCGACGATCTGGCGTATGCCGGTCCGAACAGTATGAACCGGCTCTTGTTACTGCCGGCTAACAGTGGTCCCTTAAATGATTCAAGTCAGGTGTTTGCCAATTCTTTCATGACAAATAGGTCTTGGTCCTAGCAGCTAAATGGTTCCTTGGGTATTCTTGATCTGAGTCATTTGTCATTGACGGGGGCGGTGCTACCGTGCTTTTCACAATCATATTTATAAGCAGGTTTTACATGACGGTGTTCGTACATTTTCAGAAAGTATCGCCAAACGCGACACAGGCTCCGGGTTCAGCATTGAAAGGTATACCCCTGTCTGTCTGAATGGCACGGGAAGATTCAGCATGAGCAATACAACGTCATTTCCGTCGAAACTTATCACCAAGTACGGCTTGGCCGGGCCACGCTACACCTCTTACCCGACCGCCCTGCAGTTTCACGAGGGTTTTGATGCCGAAGCGTATCGTCGTCACGTGCGCTACAGCAATGACGATCTGATACCAAGACCCCTGTCCCTGTACGTACATTTGCCGTTTTGCAAGGAGCTTTGCTACTACTGCGCCTGCAATAAAAAAGTCACACGAAACACGCAGCTTGCGGAACTTTACCTGCAGCATCTGGATAAGGAAATCGAGATGCAGGGTAAATTGTTTGACAGCGACCGGCAGGTGATCCAACTACATTTTGGCGGTGGTACACCCACATATTATGATGACAGTCAGCTCCGGCATATCGTCGAGAAGCTGTCTGCCAATTTCCTCCTGAGCCGCTCCGCCAGCCGTGAGTTCTCAATCGAGATCGACCCGCGAACAGTGGATGAGGGCAGGATTGCCCATCTGGCCGACATCGGTTTTAACCGGGTCAGCATGGGTATTCAGGATTTCGACCCCGCGGTACAAAAAGCTGTTAATCGCATTCAGGATGAAGGCAAGACCCTGCGGCTGATCGACGCGGCACGCGAGTCCGGGTTCAATTCGGTCTCGGTGGATTTGATCTACGGACTGCCTTTGCAGACAGCAAAATCGTTTGAAAAAACCATCGACTCGGTGCTGACTTCGCGCCCAAATCGCCTGTCTGTCTACAACTATGCCCATTTACCCCATCTGTTCCGCGCCCAGCGCATGATCAGTTCTGATGAGGTACCAGCACCCGAAGTTCGCTTGCAATTGCTGGCCTCGACGATAACCAAACTGGTCGACGCGGGTTATGTCTACATCGGCATGGACCATTTCGCATTGCCTGATGACGAACTCGCAATCGCGATGGAAAACGGTACATTGCAGCGTAATTTCCAGGGTTACTCCACCTGCCGTGAAACCGATCTGGTCGGCATGGGTGTCAGTGCAATTGGCAAGGTTGGCAATAGTTTTGTACAAAACCTCAAGGATATACGCGACTGGCAGGCGGCGATCGATAATGGCGGACTGCCGGTGTGGCGGGGCCTGAGCCTGAGTGGCGAAGACCGCCTCAGGAGAGGTGTGATCGCGGCAATCATGTGCCAGGGATTTGTCCGTTTTTCAGAATTTGAGCAAAATTATGGTATTGATTTCAACGATCATTTTGCCCTGGAATTAAAGTCTCTCAAGCCACTGGAAGAGGACGGCCTGATCGAACTATCCGAAGGCAGCATCGAGGTCACCCCGACCGGGCTACTGCTTTTACGTGCGATTGCGATGAAATTTGATGAATACCTGATCAACGATCTGCAAGGAAAATCTTACTCGAAGGTCATTTAATCTTTCTGTTAGGATATAATCGTCTGCTAATTTTAACCATTGGCACTGGATTTGGCGATTATATGAGCTCTGATATACACCCGAAACCATATTTCCCTGAACGTATACAAGTTGCATGTAGCCAGTGCACACTGGGTGATCTGTGTCTTCCCCGCAGTCTCGACGCCGCCGGCGTCGAACAATTTGAACATATTGTCAACAAGTCCCGCCCCATACAACCCGGCGAGCACATATTTCGTGCGGGTGACAAATTCCAGTCAATTGCGGCGGTTCGCGCGGGTTGTTTCAAGAGTTATGTCATTGACAAGAATGGTGAGGAGCAGGTGCTGGGATTTTATCTTCCCGGCGAGATCATAGGCTTTGACGCCATCCACGAGAAGACACACAAGGCCAACGTGGTTGCGCTCGACACCAGTTCGGTCTGTGGTCTCAGCTTCGAATCGGTTACCGAGATGGCGAGGCAGTTGCCGCAGTTGCAGGAAGAACTGTTCCGCGTCATGAGCCTGCATATTTCCGAACTCGAGGCGAGTGCCGCCGATCTGAGTGCCGAGGAAAGAATTGCCAGCCTTCTGTGTTCTCTGTCGAAACGCTTTGCAAGCAGGGGTTACTCCGCCAAGGAGTTCAACCTGAGCATGTCGCGCCGGGATATCGCCAGTAATCTGCGTCTTGCCACGGAAACCATCTCACGGGTTCTTGCGCGTTTTCAAAGCGCCGGTATCATCCGCGTCAATCGCAAGAAAGTGGCGATACTGGATTCGGATAAGCTGAAAGAACTGGCACGCCGCGACACGTGCTAGGGCCTGTTAACACCATGCGGATGCCCATCACCGCAGGTTGACGTGGTGAATAAGCTTCTTATCCTGGCGGCCGACGCCGCAAAATACACCGAACTTGTCACTGCTGCCGATTTGCCGCAACTGGAAATCAGGACGGCCATTGATGCCGTGTCCGCACAAACCCTGGTTGCCGGGTGCAATATCATCCTGGGTGACCCCAACCTGGTCAAAAAAGTGCTGGCCCCGGCCGACCGGCTTGAGTGGGTACAGTCAAGTTGGGCCGGCGTCGACCACCTGTGCCGGGCGGAATTGCGCCAGGATTATATTCTTACCAATGCAAAAGGTATGTTCGGCGCGCTCATCGGTGAGTACGTGATGGCCTATGTTTTTGCGCATGAACGGCAGCTGTTCAGGATGCGGAAAAATCAGCTGGAACGACGCTGGCGGCCCCTGGGCTATCGCCCGGCAAAGGACATCAGTCTCGGCATCGTCGGCCTGGGGTCGATCGGTCGGGAATTGGCCCTGACGGCCCGGCACTTCGGTATCCATGTAACGGGTCTCAACCGTTCCGGAAAACCCTGTGATGCTGTTGACAAGGTTTACACGGCGGATGAAATGGCCGCTTTCCTGGCGGGGCTGGATTACGTGATCCTGACCCTGCCGGCGACGCCCCAAACTCGGCATTTCATCAACGCCGACGTACTCAGGCTGATGAAGCCGTCCGCGGTGCTGATCAACGTCGGCCGGGGTAACAGCATCAGCGAGACCGACCTGGTACAGGCCTTGCGTGACGGGGTTATCGGCGGTGCGGTGCTCGACGTTTTTGAAAACGAACCCCTGGCCCAGGACAGCCCGCTGTGGCTGATGCCAAATGTTTTCATCACGCCGCATACCTCGGCGATCAGTTTCCCCGATGAGATCGCGCGGGTGTTCATCGACAATTACCAACGATTTTTACATGGGGAACCCTTGCAGCATGTCGTGGATTTTGAGTTGGGATATTGAAGTGCCTACACTGGGCCCCAGGGAGAAACCGCAGTCTTGAAAACCTTAAAACACATGTTTGACAGAAACCTGGCGTGGGCGACCGCGATCAAGGAGAAAGATCCGGCTTTTTTCCCGGCGTTGGCCGCCCAGCAAAATCCCGAGTACCTGTGGATCGGTTGTTCAGACAGCCGGGTTCCGGCGAACCAGATTATCGACCTGCCGCCAGGTGAGGTGTTTGTACACCGGAATATTGCCAATGTCGTCGTGCACACCGACCTGAATTGCCTTTCGGTGATTCACTTTGCGGTTGAAATCCTCAGGGTCAAGCACATCATCGTCTGCGGTCATTATGGCTGTGGTGGTGTCATGGCCGCGATGGAGGACAGGGACCACGGACTCATCGATAACTGGCTACGCCACATCAGGGATGTGGACCGTTTTAATGCCGACAAGCTGGAGGGTCTCGATGAACATGCGCGGCTTGACATGCTGTGTGAACTGAACGTCAAGGAACAGGTAACCAACGTGTGTAACACACCCGTGGTGCAAAAAGCCTGGAAAGACGGGCAGGATCTTTCCATTCATGGATGGATCTATAACATCAACAACGGACTCCTGAAAGACCTGGTCACCTTCGATTCCTAGGCTGGCGGGGCAGCAGAAAATTAACGGAATCACATTGCTGTCCCACTTTATCTGGTGGGGGGGACACTGGGGCGGGTAGTTATTACCAGGACACGCCCATGAACCCATCCCTGGGGGGCTCGATACTCGGCTTCCTGCCTCGTACGGTCCTGCTAATAACTACCCGCCCCAGCGTCCGTCAACCGCCGTGCAAATCTGTCAGGAACCATTGGCCTATGTTTACGCACAGCGGCGAGGGTGTGCAGTACCTTACTTCAGGACCGTACGAGACAGGATGTCGAGTATCGAGCGCCCATGGATGGTTCACAGCGAGTCCTGAAGTAAGGTACTGCATGGCCTCGGCGCCCATACAGAAATCGAAACAATTTCCAGTCAGGCAATCCGAAATGGGACCTTTACGTGAGCATAGGGAATTTAGATTAAGCGGGACAGCAATTATCGGGTTAGAAATCGAAACGCCCTCGCAGACCGGCGTAGATGGCCCTGCCGGGGCGAACAAAGCCAAGCACTTCCTCGTATTCCTTGTCGAACAGGTTGCTGATACGGCCCGTCACATCCAGCGAGCGTGTCAGTTTCCATGAACCGGCCAGGTTCACCACGGTGTACGCGCTGATCTCCACGCGTTCGGCGACATACGTTTCAGGTGAATAGAAATCGTCCTGTTGCACACCGTTATAGTTCAGATTCAGATTCAGGTTGCCACGGTTGCCGGCGAAATAGTAATTGGCTGACAGGCTGGCCGTATGCCTGGGCCGTCTGACTTCCTGTTTCGTTTGGCCCAATTCATTTTGCTCCCTGGCATTGGTGTAGGTATAGGTTGCCACGAGCGCAAAGGATTCACCAAGATTCGCATCGAAAACGGCTTCGATGCCTGTGCGCGTGCTGTCGCTTGCCCTGTTCCTTGCGGTAAACAGAAAGGATTCCGGGTCAAATACGAAACCGTCGATTTCGTCCTGCAAATCCTGGTCAAACCAGGACAGCTGAAGTTGATACCTGTCGCTGTCCCAACGGCTGTCGAAACCGATTTCCCAGCCCCTGGATGATTCCGGTTTCAAGTCCGGATTACCGATGAAGAAATCCTCAAAATAGCCATAGCGCTCGGTGAAGGTCGGCGCTTTCGAGCCGGTGCCCGCCGAACCACGCAGACGCAGGACAGGAGAGATCTGGTAAGAGGCTGACAGTTGCCAGGTCCGGGCATTGTCAAAATCACTGTAATCATCGAGCCTGGCGCTTGCTGTCCAGGTAAAACCACTGACTGGTTTACCAATATATTCCACCGCGTAGCCGGTTACATCGTAGCTCTGATCCTGGTTGGGGTCGCCATAATCGGTCGCCACGCCACGTTGCGAAAAATCGATGGTCTCGTATTCGAGGGCAAAACCGAGGCGGTGGTTCTGCGCTTCATCCAGGGCCAGCCCCGCCCGCAGGCGGTAGTCGAGTGTCGTGGAAGTTGTGGAACTGCTCCACAGCCCGTCGCTGATATTATCATTGTCAGAGCGCATCCGGTTGGCGGAGAAACTGCCCGTCCACGGGCTATCCGCTGGCGCGTAACGCAGTTCGCCGGTGAGGAAACCCTGCGTGGAATCGGTCACCCGGTCAGCATCCATGGGCAGGCCGGTGAGGTAATAGTCGACGTCATCGAATTCGCTGGTCGCATCGATCCATTGTCCGGATAAACGCAGCTTGAAAGCATCAGCGGCGTCAAATTCAATGGCGATATTGCCGGTGGTGTTCTGTGCGCCATCTTTTTCGTTACCGGTCCGTGACACGTTGGTGCCGTCGCTATCCAGGTAGGACAGACCACCATTGATGCGCACAGCTTCGCCCGCATACCCGCCATCCACGCTGAGGTTGTAGGAGTCGAAAGAACCGGCCTCGACATTGCCCGACAGATAATGGTCTTGCACGTCCTTTCTGCGGATGATATTGATCACGCCGGCAATTGCATCACTGCCCCAGGTGGCGCTTTGCGGCCCGCGGATGATTTCGATACGCTCGATATTGGAGGTCAGTGCAAACTGGTACTGGAATTCACCGCTGGCGGCAGGATCGTTGGCGCGTACACCGTCCATCAGGACCAGCAACTGGTTGGCCTCGGCGCCGCGTACACGCACCTGGGTTTGTGATCCGGCGCCGCCGGCCTGGCTGACGGTAAAACCCGGCACATCACGCAGCAGTTCGGACAGGTACTTGAACTGTTTTTTCTCGATTTCCTCAGCCGTGATGACCGTCACGGAACTGCCGATGTCGCCGATGGCAATCGGCTCGAGCCGGGCCGTGACCAAAACGTGTTCCAGTGGCAGGATTTCATCGGCAACAAGTGGTTGGCTGAATGCCGCCATTAGTATCAACGCGGCCCGGATCGAACCGGTGCACTTCTGTGGTCTTGTCATTATCTTTTCCAGCGCGATCTCACCCGAACGCACAACGCTGTGCCGGTTGCGGCCGCTGGAAGCTGGGAGGCTGTTTCTGGTTCCGGATGAGCCCGGGGGAAGCAGTGCTCACCCGCTTCCGCCCGCCGCGAATGCACAAGTGAATATAACTGCTGGCCGGTCTCCGGGCTTGCGAAGAGCGATACGAATACCGCTAGTGACGGATCGCCTTCCCATGCCGAAACACAGTGGCTGCGATGACCCGTACCTTCGCCTACCGTTGCGGGGGCAGCGACGGAATTGCCGAAATGTGGCTCACCGTCTTCCCGTTTAATCCCTTGACTGAGCAGTCAAAAGGACACCTGCAGACTCATGTGAAGGTTGATAGATTGATGATCACTTGTCAAGCCGCAGGGTGCGTAAATGTCACCCTGTTTCAATCATGTAAGCCCCGGTTGGTGCGCAATGGGTTATTTACCCGTAAGGGTTACACCCCCGACCCGAATTGATAGCCGCCAAACTTTTCACGCAATACCATCTTCTGGATCTTGCCGGTGGCCGTGTGCGGCAGTTCGTCGACGAACTCGACGGCTTCCGGCATCCACCAGTTCGCGATCTTGTCCTCGAGATAGGTGAGCAGGTCTTCCCTGCTGACTTTCGCACCGGGTTTGCGCACGACCACGAGCAAAGGCCGTTCGGTCCACTTGGGGTGCGGGACGCCAATCACGGCGGCTTCCGCCACGCCTTCGCACCCCAGCGCCGTATTTTCGATTTCGATGGACGAAATCCACTCGCCGCCGGACTTGATGACGTCCTTGTCGCGGTCGGTAATCTGCATGTAACCCAGTTCATCGATGTTGGCGATGTCACCGGTGTCGAACCAGCCGTTCGCATCAAGAATATTTTCGTCCAGCTTGTAGTAGCCACTGGAAATCGCCGGGCCACGCACCAGCAGGTGGCCGGAGGTCACACCGTCACGTGGCAGGTCATTGTGCGCATCATCGACGATTTTCATTTCCACGAGGTAAGGTGTGCGACCCTGTTTGAGCTTCAGCTTGACCCGCTCTTCTCCCTGCAGGTTTGCAGTGGCGTGTTTTAATTTGCCGGTGGTGCCAATCGGTGACATTTCGGTCATGCCCCAACCGTGGATGACCTCGACATCGTATTTATTTTCCAGGGTTTCAATCATGATCCGCGGGCAGGCTGCGCCGCCGATAATAACCCGGTTGAGATAGGGTAAGTTCAGGTTGTTATCTGCAAGGTATTGCAGCAGTCCAAGCCAGACAGTCGGTACGGCGGCCGCCGCGGTGACTTTCTCGCTATCAAGCAGCTCGTAGATACTTTTGCCATCCATACCCGCTCCCGGCATGACCATGCCGGCGCCCGCCGCTGGGATGGAAAAGGTTATGGCCCAGGCATTGGCATGAAACATCGGTACGATCGGCAGGACGTTATCGTTGGAATCTGCGCCGAGTACATCGGGTGTGTTGCACATCAAGCTGTGCAGGACATTGGAGCGATGTGAGTACAGCACGCCCTTGGGATTACCGGTGGTTCCCGAGGTATAACATAATCCGGCAGCGGTATTTTCATCGAACGACGCCCAGGCAAAATCCGCATCGGACGCGGCCAGCCAGGTCTCATAGGCGTGTGCATTGGGCAGACGGGTCGCCGGCATGTGCGTCTCGTCGGTCAGGATGATGTATTTTTTAATGCTTGGGAGCTTGGCGGCAATGGCTTCGATCAGGGGTAAGAAGGTCAGGTCGACAAACAGGATCTTGTCTTCGGCGTGATTCATGATGTAGACCAATTGCTCGGCAAACAGTCTCGGATTAACCGTGTGGCTGATCGCGCCGAGACCCATGATGCCATACCAGACTTCGACGTGACGGTCGGTGTTCCAGGCCATGGTGGCGATGCGGTCGCCTAACACGACGCCCTCTTTTTGCAGGGCCTTGGCGACGCGCAATGCACGGGTCCGCAGGTCGCGGTAGTTAATGCGGCGGATAGGGCCTTCGATCGAGCGGGTCACCATCTCGCGCTCGCCGTGATTCAAGGCAGCGTGATCGAGTATGGTTTGAACCAGCAATGGATAATTTTGCATCAGTCCAAGCATGTTGTTTCCTTCAGAAAGTCAATCGGTGTTTATTGTGTATTTGGATAATATACCAATTGTTCGATTTGCAAGATCTGTTCGCGTGATTTTCACTACGCGGGTCCGGGGACAGGCGCCTGGATTTGCAAGCGGGGTAGAACCTGCAGAATGTATCCAAGCAGTTGTTAATGGATTAGTATGGATCAATCACATCGATTTGCGGGGTAATGACATGCCTTTCTGGAAGCGGGTCCTGATTTTGCTGGTAGCGGTGATGGTTGTCAGTTTTATTGCTGGTCTTATCTGGCATGCAGTGTTTAATGTTTACCTGCCGAGCTATATCTCCGGCATCGTTGGCGGACTTTCAGCGGTATTTATCTGGGACCTGTTGAAAAAGTCACAATCGGATTAGGGACGGGTTTCGTCCGCTTTGGCAACAGACAAACCTCCCGCGCCTTTTCATGCGAATGCCAAAGGGATACGGGTATGACCGGAAAGCGGCTTTTTATTCACTCTGTTTTTCTGTGCCTGCTGCCAATCCTGGTTGCCTGGTTTGGAATTTCGGTAACGGGTGCGCTCTTGCTGGTTATCACCGCGCTCGCTTGGCGCTGGATGATTACCCTGAGCGGCATCATCTTCCCCGAGAAAACACCCGAGCTGGAACTTGAAACCATTGCCGCCAGCCATTTTGTCGAAAAAGTCCGCTGGTGCATGGATCGTCTCGGTATCGACTACACGGAACGTCAGTGGGTTGGAGTTCTGGGGGTCTTTTCCATGGGCCGCTCGGTTCCGGAACTCAAGATCCGCACCGGACTGGTACGCTCAAAGATCGGTAATTCACCCGAAATTCTACGTTATCTGTGGGGCGCCTACGCGGTTGGCCTGGGTGACAGGGCACGCTTCCTGGAACCGACTGAAGAGCGTCTGGCCATGGAGCAAAGACTCGACCGCTACGGCAGGGATCTGCAGGTCTGGGTCTATTATCATATTCTCGATGACCGGAAGTTGACGCAGCACGCATGGGGCTGCAACAGTTCTTCGATAGCCGCCTGGCAACGCTACCTCGTCATCGCCGTGTTTCCCGTTTTGCGCGTTCTGTTGCGCAAGGCATTCAGCATCACCGATGCCCATTACGCCAAAGCTGTAAAACACATCGAGGCCATCTTGGCGGAAACCGACGCATTGCTCGGCGACGGCAGGGTTTCCATTCTTGGCGATGATTCGATCAACTATGTCGATATCACGTTTGCGTCATTTTCCGCTTTGTGGCTGCAACCGCCGGAATTCGGACGTGACAAGGCTGATGCCGTGCGGGTCGAGCGGCAGCGGGCGCCCGCGGCGATGCGGGCGGACATTGAACGCTGGATTGAAACCTATCCGCGCGCGAGCGGGTTTGTCAGCGCGCTTTACCAGTCGGAACGCGTGCGCTGATCAAAACTTTCGTCAGGTACTTGCCCTGACAGCGGCTATACACTGCGCGGCGCGTTCCTCGATGGCGTCCCAGCGTCCTGCGGCGATGTCCGCGGGCACGAACAGGGGCGTCACAAATCCGGCGGCATACGCGCCAGCCGCGATCCACGCCCCGGCGTTGTGCTGATCTACCCCATTGGTGGGCACGATCTTCAACCACGGCATCGGCCCGAGCACGGCGCGTACCCAGTCGGGACCACCATTGGGGCTTGGGAAAAGCTTGCAAAGCTGGGCGCCGGCGCGGTGCGCGCGTAACATTTCCGTCGGCGTATGGGTGCCGGGCATGCAGGCCACACCGAGCTCGTTCGCTGCCTCAATGACCACTTCGTCGACGACGGGTGAAACGAGAAAACGGGCGCCGGCTTCCACAGACTGCCGGGCTTCATCAGCATTCATGACCGTACCGGTGCCAACCACCAGGCCTTCGCGTCGGGAAAAATCCTGCACCAGATCAAAGACGCCCGGAATGGTCAGTGTGAATTCGATGATGCGGAATCCGCCACGTATGGCAGCCTCCATCGCTTGCGCAGCTTTTTCCTGATCATTGGTGCGTAATATCGCGCTGGCTTTGTCGCGGCCGAATTGTTCGACGAAGACTTCTGGGGTCACGGAATCTGCTCCTGCTGATGGCTGCTCGAAGAACGGATGGTAACCGTAAAGGGCGGTTTTTTACAGCGAAGACAGGCGCAAAACCGCGAAGATTTTTCGGTTGTCTCCCGCTGCTGTCTTACCTAATCTGGTGAGGAGGGGAAGTTGGAACGTGTGGTTTTTACCAGGACACGGCACAAGTACATCCCTGTAGCCTCGGACTCGGCTTCCTGCCTCGTACGGTCCTGGTAATAACCACCCACCCCAGCTTCAACTGACCCCCGTGCCAACCCGTTAGAAACCATTGACCCATGATTTAACACGCAGATAAGGAGCCAATGTCCGATTGTGGTCACCATTTTTGACATGTCGCGTCCCGGCAACTCTCCGGTTTAGCGTTTCGCCTTTACTGTAGGGTTGGGACTACATTAGTTTTGTCCATCCAGGAACAACAACGCCTCGGTCAGGTATGTTGCATCCGGAAGTCGGTGTGCCATGCCTGGCACGATGATGAGCCTTGTATGTTCGGCCCCGGCTTCGATGTAGCGCTTTTGTATGCGCCGGGTTTGCATGCGATTGAAGTCCCTCGTCCCTGACAGGAACACAAACCTGTTCTTGAGCACACGGTCGACATTTGGCGTGTTCTTTTCCTTCCAGAAATAAACCCCGCAGATGTAGAGCGCGCCTGAATATACTTCCGGATACTGGCTCGCCAGCAGGCTGGCCACCTTGCCGCCACCGGAAAAGCCGGATACGTAGATGCGCCCGGTATTAAAGACGTACTGTTGCGCCAGCGCCTGGACCGCGAGGTTTGCCATTACCATCCGGCGAATCGTCCGTATCTCGTTGCCCACATCGTTGGCGGAGATATAGATCAGGTTTTGCTGGTCCATGACTTCACGCCAGCGGGGGTCGATTTCCCCCGTGTCCATCGGGCTGACGTAAACCAGCACGCCGGGTTTTTCTGTCGAGTCGGTTTTCGGCAGATAAACCTGCCAACTGATGGTCTTGTCAGGCGGTAGTATCTGCCTGTATTGGTCTGCCATCTGTTCACCGAGAAGAAGGTCGGGTGTTGTCTGTAATTTCAGGTCATGGGCGGTGGGCGGGGCTTCGGCGATTGCTTCTCCGGCCGGCATAAATACAAAGCACATACAGATGATTGCCCGGATAAATCCAGCCCGGCTTTGAATCCGCAATTCATCGGTAGTGCTTTTCAACATCAAGGATTTGTACCTCCGTTCTTTCCAATTCTATGCCAATTGAAACCACGGATACCTCTCGCTTCATCCAGTGAAGCCGGGTATTGATCGATTTATGTATTCAATCCCAGTGCTGCCCACTTGATCGAAATTCCCCATGCTCAAGTAAAGTAAAGGCTCCAAACCAGTTTGCTTGGTGTGAACCACACTTGGACCTTGTTTCGATTTCAGCGTGGGCGCCAGGGCCATGTAGCATCTTACTTCAGGACTTTTTTGCCGGTTTCTATTGATCAGTGTGGAAGCCTAGGGGGTGTGGTGTCTTGTTTCAGGACACGCTCAAGCACATCCTGTGTCGCTCGGACTCGGCTTCCTGCCTCGTACGGTCCTGAAACAAGACACCACACCCCCTAGGCTTTGTGCGAACGCATAGGTCAATGGTTTCTGACAGGTTTGCACGGCGTATGACGGACTCTGGGGTGGGTAGTTGATTCCAGGACCGTACGAGGCAGGAAGCCGAGTATCGAGGCCCCAGGGAAGGCTTGCGCCGAGTCCTGGAACCAACTACCCACCCCAGAGTCCCCCACCGGCAGACTAAGTGGGACAGCAGTGATTCGAACCCGATCTGAAGGAACCCTGCAATTCCGTTTTGACGGGGTATGAGGCAGTTATCAATGCCACATAAAAAATCGTCATGAAAGGCATCAGCCAAAGAAAGGCGCCTGTGTACGCGCCTTTTCAATATCAAAACCGGGTAGGTCGGGAATCTCAGTTTTTACCCTTTATTTTGTCCCAAAGCCCCTTGGCCTTTTTTTCGATCACCTTATTCAGGCCCTCCTTTGCCGCTGACTTGATGACGGCGGTAACCAGTTTGCCAGTGATTTCCTTTGCAACGACATCGGCGGTTACACCACCCTGTGTGCTGCCAATACCGGTAATTTTGACCGTCGGCAAATCGATTTCCATGACCTCGCCGGGTTTGAGTGCCGTACTGGCTTTGACATGTCCGCCACTGAACACGAAACTTTCGATGACCATTTTTGTTTGTTCTCCCGGGGCGCCGGAAGCACTGTCAGATGGACCGCTGTCGATATTGTTCAACAGGGTCTGCATATTGCTCCCACCGTTCGCGTTTCCTTCAAGAACTACCTTGGGGTTTTCGACCTTGATGGACTCTATTACCAGCACATCCTGGCTCATTGAAGCCAGGTCAAGATCAACCCCGATACCCGCCAACTCGAAAAGGTTTGCACGCGACCAGCCTTCCGGGTTTGCTACGGTCAGGCCGGCAATCACTGCCTTACCCGCTTTCAGGTCAATCGAAACACCGGAAACACTGACCTTTGTTTTCAGTACATCCGAGCCGACATTTTCAATCGTGTCGGCGACGATGCCATCCAGGTTTGCGGCAACTCTCCATACCAGGATGGCAAGCACCAGTACAACGATACCCAAAATGATCAATATGTTTTTTTTCATGATCTCAAGGAACTCCGGATTTTCAGAATTGAAAACGAATATTTTAATCCATCCGGATTTCGGCGGGTAACACCATAGGTCCTGGCTTTACCGGCAAGTGTGTGTTGATTCGCGCTGGATCGTGCGAATCTATGCCAGATTTCCACGACCAAAAATGTTCCGGCGGGCAGGGATTTATAGCCTCAAAGCATAGTAAAATCGGGGCAACAAAGAAGGGACTCCATCATGAATCGAACCGTTGCGGTTTTTATGTTGACGTATGCCGCTTTCAATTCAGGAAACGCCGATTCCGACTATTACGACAGCGTGGATAAATCTTCTCCACAGGCGATGCGCGTTTCACTTCACGAGATCATCGACGATCACACCCGTTTCCCATATACATCAGACGCAACGGACACGTGGGATGTCCTCGAGATGGCTGATGAAGACCAGGATAATCCTGACAACATCATTACCATCTACCACAACACATCGTTTGTGAAATTACATGGTGGCAATAACTTCTATGACCGTGAACATGCCTGGCCCAAATCATATGGATTTCCCGACAACGGACCCGCACTAAATTACCCGTACACCGATATGCACCACCTGTTTCTGTCTGACATCGATTACAACTTTAACCGCTCGAATAAACCCTATGACAACTGTGGGGCAGGTTGCATTGAGTTTGTGACACAGGACAACAATGGCAGGGGCGGTGTTGGCGGAGCGTATCCGGGCGACTCCAACTGGACTGATGGGGCTTACACCGAAGGGGCATGGGAGACCTGGGCGGGACGCCGTGGAGATGTGGCCCGAGCCCTGATGTACATGGATGTGCGCTATGAAGGCGGCACACATGGTATTACCGGTAGTCCAGAACCCGACCTCATACTGACCGATGACCGGAGCCTGATGGATAAATCGAACACGGGTGAGAACGAGGCAGTCGGATACATGGGTTTGTTGTCTGTGTTGCTGCAATGGCACCGCGAAGACCCCGTCGACCTCGTTGAAATGAGACACCATGAGACGGTCGCTGCCTTCCAGGGTAACCGGAACCCTTTTATAGACCATCCCGAGTGGGTGGCGTGTGTGTTTGAAAATGACTGCCCGAAATTCCACATCAACGCCGGCTTGAATGATGCCTGGTACAATCCTGCAACCAGCGGCCAGGGTTTTTTTATCACGGTTTTCCCGAACCTTGGCGTCGTCTCACTTGCCTGGTTTACTTATGACACGTCACTTCCGGCAGAGGGTGCACAAGCGAATCTGGGTGACCCGGGTCATCGCTGGATAACGGCCATTGGGCCGATTACCGGGAACCAGGTAGTTATGAATATTGAGATAACTTCTGGCGGTCTTTTCGATACACAAAGTGAAGTTCAGCGCACCGAACCGGAAGGTTCGGATGGAACCATCACACTGACCTTTGAGAATTGTAATTCAGCCATCGTTGAATATGACATTACATCAATCAGGCGACAGGGCAGCGTACCGATCCGACGTGTTGCCAACGACAATATCGCCTTGTGCGAGACTATGGGCGATTGAACATCCGGACTAAGTTTATGAAATTGATTGCCTCATTGCTCGTGTTGATCGTCACCCTGTCCGCATACGGAGACGCCCGTGCCGACAACCTGGATCCGCGTTTGCTGCAATCCCTTGGCGACGTGAAGTACCACGAGTTGAAATCGACAAAGCTGGGACGCTCGTTGCACATCTTTGTCGACCTGCCTGAGGGCTACCACGAGTCGGACCAGGCCTACCCGACGATTTACCTGCTCGATGGCGGGGATACATTTCCACTGATGGCCGCGCAACATCACTACCTGCGTTTTGGCAATGAAACCCCGGCGGCCATACTGGTCGGCATATCCTACGGCGCCGATACGTTCAAAGAGGGCAACTGGCGTCTGACGGACTATACCGCGCCAGCGCAAGACTTCAAATTCTGGGGCGGCGCGGTGGTCTTCCAGTCCGTATTGGAGGATGAACTCCTGCCGTTGATCGAAGCCACCTACCGGTCCGATCCGTCACGCAGGATATTGTTCGGGCACTCGATCGGCGGACAGTTTGTGCTTTTCAATGCGCTGACAAAACCCGAACTATTTTTTGGCCACATTGCCAGCAATCCGGCGTTACAACACAATTTGGCCTTCTTCCTGGAGTGGCATGGCGATGCGGAGATAAAGGTGCCGGTCAGCAGGCTATTCGTGGCCAGCAGCGAGTTTGACGACCCGGAAATACGCAGGTCCACGCTGGAGTGGATCAGTCACTGGCAGCCGGTAACTCCAAAACCGTGGATTCTCGAGACACGCACACTCGCAGGCCAGACCCATTTATCCTCGACGCCCGAAGCATTCCGGCTGGGTCTGGCCTGGTTGTTTGCCGAATAGAAGGGTCGTTTAGTCGAGACCCTTGTCGTCCTGATCGACCGTTGCCGGTTCTTCGGGGGCCTGGCCCAACTCTTCAATTGTCACCGTGCCCGTTTTATTCTCGGCCCGCTTTTGATTGAGTTCATTCAGATGCTGGATCATCTCCGGGGTATAACGGCTTGTGCTCATAGACTTGGATGTCAGTGATGCAGAACTGTTACCGGCTACGGCGCCATCCAGGGCGGCGCTGTTGTTGGCGAGACTGCCGCCCAGGTTACGGGTGGTGCCATACAGATCGGTGATGGTCCAGTCTTCGATATCCGCATCAATCCGGGTCGCTTTCTGCAAATCGTCGTGTTCATCACCTTCGAGGTAGGTCAACAGGTGTGCGGTCAGGTCGGTATCAAAGTCCGGGAAATACTTTGCATTGCGTTGATAAAAACCCGATACCCGGAACACACGTTTGTTTTTGCTTTCAGTGCCGCGGTTTGAATTGACGAATTCCAGGGCATTTTCAATCAGGTCGTTATAGACATGTTTTCCGGTATAGGCATTTTTGCGAATATTCGGTCCGCCGATGACGCCCTGGTACAAGCCGTATATGACCAATGGGTTATTGTCATAATTCTGCCACAGAATATTGAACTGGATGTCATCCAGGCTGAGTGGAACACCCGCAATGACCAGCGTTTTCTTTGCCAGGATGGAATCCTGTCCCATCAGCAGGTCTTCGAGTTCAGGCTTGGGATAAACCCTGACGATTTCATCGAGTATGGTGACGTTGTACAGGTTCAGCCAGTAGGCCAGTTGTTCATCGCGGGAAAATTTCTGGAGCGGCACGACCGATGGAATATTTTCCAGCCTGGTACGGATTCTGTGCAGTGTCTGCTGGTTATCCGGGTTGTTTTCAAATACTTCGTAATAGAACCGGTTACCCTCATTTATCGTTGCACGGTTTACCTTGATCTTCATGCGGGTACCCGTCTGGGAGTGGATAGGGTCGGCTTTCTTACGGTCGGACCTGCCCGTGTTCAGCACCACGGTGTCGAGCAGGGAGTCGAGATCCCGGTAATCAATGGTCAGCTTGGAATCGGCATCGAAGCGCTGGAAAGGATCCGGCACGGTGGTGTCGAGACTGTTTGCCAGCGCATTGAGTGAAAATATTCCACAGACAAGAAATAAAACTAATAAATTATGCTTTTTCATGATTGCCCCATGACTCCAGTTCATTTGACATCAATCTGACCTTGCGATGAGTTTAATTTATTTCCCAACTGTACGTATGTGCAGGAAGACACAAGTGTTTTTAAGCCGGGGCACAAATATTTACGCGAAAATACAGAACGATACGTATGGGACGCCTCGATAAAAGCCGGCCATTCAGCTAGCCCGGGTGAGCGTTGCCGGGGTTCAGGTCCGGCTAAATTTGAAGGCAAACAAGGGCAAAACCAGTATCCAAATCAGGAACACCAGCCACACCCTGCCACTGAACAGGTCATAGTCAGCGAACAGTCGGCTCCATGGATGGCCCGCGACAAAGTGGCCGAAGCCAAATTCAAATGCAACGGTCATAATGAGCCAGATGGTACCGATCAGCCAGGCCTGACGGACGGACTCAATCGGCCAGAAACGATGCAGCCAGAAAACCAGGACACCCGTAAACACGATGCCGGTCAGTGTGGATATCTGGTGCGCCGCGAGACCGGAAACCATCTTGCCGTAGGTGCTTTCGCGGAGTATTCCATTGGCGACGGCTACCAACGCCAATAGCAGCCAGAACAACATATATCGGATGAGCATAACCTGATCCTTGACGGTGTTTCTAAACAAATGGGGCCTGATGCGCTAGCGCCCACCTTGAATGATATTTGATTTTAAGGCTGGTAACGACATTCATTGACCACCGCGATGTCGCCGCTGGGAACAACAAATGCCAGGCCCAGGGACACGCGCAATTTAAGGACAGGTCAAGTGCTCGTACTTTATACTTCACCAGGATGCAGAATGCCGACCGAAGCGATAAAAACACACCCGCAACAAGGGGACAATTTTGAAAAAACTGTTTGAAAGATTTGCCGGAAAGGGTCGGGAAAACCGGCTTTATGAGCGGCCACGGACAATCTCCTCCGTTGATCAGTGCAATTTTTACCACAGCACCGATATCCCCGGTGTCGGTCTTGTCGAAGGTCAGTGGGACCTGCGTGAAGGCTTCGAAGATTACCTCGGTGGTTATGATTTCACGGGCAAAAGGGTGCTTGAAATTGGCCCCGCCACCGGATTCCTGACGTTTGAGATCGAAAAATCTGCACGCGAAGTGGTGGCGGTTGAGTTGCCGATGGACCGCGATTTCTGGAACGCGGTGCCGTATGAAAGTCTCGGTCTTGGCCGTGGCCGGGAACAGGGCTGGACAGGGGTCGAAAAGCAGTTCCACGAACACATTGGCCGCATACGTAATGGATTCTGGTTTTGCCATGAAAGGTTTGGTTCAAACGCCCGTATCTATCACGGCTCAGCAGAAAACCTGCCTGCCTCGCTGGGCGATTTCGATGTGGTCCTGCTGGCCTCGATACTGCTTCATTCACGCTCACCGGTCGCAATTCTCGAGAGTTGTGCGCGTCTCGTGACGGGCAGCGTGATCATCACCGAGATCCACGACCCGGCGCTTGGTGAAGGACCGGTATGTTCACTGGTGCCGACGGCCGGTAACAAGGCCTGGGATACCTGGTGGCGATTTACGCCGCGCTTCTTCACCCAGTATCTCGAAGTGCTTGGTTTTACCGAGCACAAGGTCACGTTTCACCAGCAACTGGCGGACAAGACCCCGTTGAACATGTTCACGGTCATTTCTTCGCGACCGGTGAAATCCGGAGTGGATTGAGCTTCATTGGATGTGTGACAGGACACTGTTTGTAAATTTAATTACGGAATGACCTTTTTAAAAAGAAATTGCAACTATGCAGCGAGAGCGTAATTTTGCCTGATCCGTGAATTCCCGTGTCCGGTCTTCTGCTGCATGAAGCTTTGTGCGAAACTGGGGTATGGAAAATTTTTCATCTTTCTGGAGCTTTCAACTTTTCCGGATCGGTGACGCTGAATATACGGTCGGGCAGTTCATTTTATTGGTCTTGCTGCTCATTTTCGGCTATGCCCTGAGCAAATTTCTTGAAAACCTGTTCAGCAAGCGCCTGTCTAAAACCCAGCTTCGGCCGCACGTCATCCAGACACTGCAACGTATATTTTTCTATATTTTGATCATTGGCCTCGTGCTGTCCGCACTGAGTCTGTTGCGTGTCCCACTGGCGTCATTTGCGTTCCTGACCGGTGCGGTGGCGATCGGAATAGGTTTTGGTGCACAGAATATTCTCAATAATTTCATCAGTGGCTGGATCCTGATGGCCGAACAGCCCGTGCGGATAGGTGATTTCATTGAAATAGATGAACATATCGGAACCGTAGAGCGTATCGGCAACCGCTCGACACGTATCCGTCGCACCGACGGTGTTCACTTGCTGGTACCCAACAGCCAGATGCTGGAACGGGTGGTGGTCAACTGGACACTGGTCGACAAGAATATCCGTACGCTTATCCGTATTGGTGTCGCCTATGGCTCGAATCCGCAACGCGTGGCCGAACTTTTTGAACAGGTCGTTCGTTCTGAACCGGGCGTGCTGGAAGAGCCGGCTGCACGCGTCTACTTCGAAGATTTTGGTGACAATGCACTGATATTCGATGCTATTTTCTGGAGTATGGTCGGTGGCGAGCGCGAGTTGCGGCAGATACGCAGCAATATCCGTTTTAAGATTTCCGATCTGTTTGCCGCAGAAAATATCACTATTGCGTTCCCGCAACGCGATGTGCATATCGACAGCCTCAGCCCGCTGCAAATTGAGATGGTTGAAAAGAAAACAGAGTCGGATTAACCCCAATAATTCATCCGGGTTCCGTTTCCATGCCTCGTGTGCCGGCGATGCTGATCAGCGCGTCTTGTTTAGTTCGATTCCGGAAAGCCGGCCGCAGATTTCAATGAACTGGTCCTGTCTGTCTGTGTCGTTGGCCGCCGGGTCGGGCGCCCGCTGGCGCATGTGGTGGAAGTACTTGCCACTCACCCGTGCCGCCTCGTCATCCGAGACCGCCAGCCAGGCCTGGGTACGATAACCTTCGTCGAGGTCATCCGGCGCTTGCGGGCCGCCCATCCGGGTCGGCACCCAGCCCGGGTCAACCGCATTGGAGAAAACTCCGGGCCAATAGCGCGCGACCGCGAAGGCCAGCAGCAGGTCATGCAGCTTGGAATCCGAATAGGCCGCCGAGCTATTCCAGGCGCGCTGCTTCCACTCGATATCCACAAGCTCTGCGGTGGCGCCCCGGTGCATGCCGGAACTCAGGTAGACAAGGCGCTGCGGGCGTTCAATGAGCGCCGTGAGGATATACGGCGCCAATGCATTGACCGCAAACATATAGGGTAATCCGTCCCCGGTTTCGACGCGGCGCTTCTGGCTGTCGACATAAACACCGGCATTGTGGATGACGGCGTCGAAGCGACCGAGATTGTTGACCTGTTCGGCCACGCTGCGTGCCCCGGCGATGGTCGACAGGTCTCCCGTCACCACGGTCTCCGCGGTTGGAACACTGTGCAACGCATCGGCGGCACGGTCCTGATTTCGTGCGTGCAGTACCACCAGGTGACCCTGGGACACCAGCAATTCCGCCGCCATCAGGCCCAGGCCAGTGGTCGAACCGGTGATAAATACGCGTGACATCAAAGAACGCTCCTCTACTTTTTTAATCATGGCTACAATCTATAAACCCGTGTTCTGATCGCGGCTAGCAATCTAGCGATTGATCATTTTCTGCATTTGCGCCGTATATCGTTCGCCCTGGATTTTCACCCTGTCGACAGCGGCTTCAATGCTTTGCAGATCATCCGCAGTCAGTTCGACAGCGGCGGCGGCGTTATTCTCCAGTAATCGATGCAACCTGGTCGTGCCCGGGATCGGCACGATCCAGGGTTTTTGCGTCAGTAGCCAGGCGAGGGCCACCTGGGCGCGCGTCGCCTGCTTGCGCCCGGCGATGTTACCCAGCAGTTCCACCAGGGACTGGTTGGCATGCCGTGCTTCGGCCTGGAAGCGCGGCAGGATATTGCGAATATCGTTGCCTTCGAACCTGGTGTCATCGGTAATGGCGCCGGTGAGGAAGCCTTTGCCCAGGGGGCTGAATGGCACGAAGCCGATACCCAGTTCTTCCAGCGCCGGCATGATGCTCTGTTCGGGTTCACGCCACCACAGGGAGTATTCACTCTGCAGTGCGGTAACCGGCTGGACCGCATGCGCCCGGCGGATGATGGCCACACCCGCTTCCGACAGGCCAAAGTGTTTGACCTTGCCTTCCATGACCAACTCGCCGACCGCCCCGGCAACCTCTTCGATCGGAACCTCAGGATCGACACGGTGCTGGTAGAGCAGGTCAATGCGATCCGTCTGCAGACGCACGAGGGACTGCTCGACCACATGGCGGATGCGCGCCGGGCTGCTGTCGAGACCGGCCGCTGGCGTTCCATCCCTGAATCCGAATTTCGTCGCCACTACGACCTTGTCGCGAAATGGCGCCACGGCCTCGCCGACCAGTTCCTCGTTGTACTGGCCGTAGGCCTCGGCGGTGTCGAAAAACGTGACACCCTGCTCGAAAGCTGCGCGGATGAGTTTGATGCCTTCGGACTTTTCAACGGCCGGGCCCAGGCCAAAGCTCAATCCCATGCAGCCGAGACCGATGGCTGACACTTCAAGGCCACTCTTTCCTAAAATGCGTTTTTGCATTGTCATTTCCTCTTGCCCGATTCATGAATGTTTCTTGATGATGGTAGCTTACCCCTGACATGCAGGACATGAAATGCAGGACACGCATATAACGGTCCAGTCGAATTCTCGCCAGACCGTTCGATTTCGCGGATCCTGGTTGTCATTCGCAATATGGCTGGATGGTATTCGACGCAGCGCCATCACACTGCGCGGGTGATAGACGTCAACTGTTCGGAGTAAGTCAGTCGTGGCGACCTGGCCACACGGTCAGGTAATTGGCAGGTCAGGCCGCCCGTTGGGGCCCTAGTTCAGTACCACAATCTCCACGCGCCGGTTCAGGGCGCGGCCTTCGGCCGTGTCATTCGGCGCTGCGGGTGCGTCCTCACCATATGAAATGGTTGCCATACGCTCGAGCGCCACGCCCTGTGTATGCAGTTGACGCCGGACGGACTCAGCGCGCTGCAAACCGAGTTGCTGGTTGTACTGCGCCGGCCCGGTTGAGTCGGTGTGACCCTGGATTTCCAGGTACACGTTCTGGTTTTCGGCTTTAAGATCGCCGGCCAGCTTGGTCAGCCGCGCTTGCGCAGCGTCGGACAGGGCTGATTTGTCCGTATCGAAAGTAATTTCATTATCGGTAAACACAACCGTGTAGAGGAACTTGCCCTGGGCAAGCACGCCTGCATCGGTCGCACGTTGCAGCGCCTGGCGGCTGGTTGCGGTCAGTTCGTTGATTCTTTCGTTCTGCTCATCCAGTCGTGTCTCCAGCCTGGCCACACTTTCGTCCACATAACCCTTGGTGGCACAGCCCGACACCGAGACAATTACGGCCGCCAGCAACATTACCCTGTTCAAATACATAGTCTTTTCCTTTGCAAGTTTCGAGTGCTGAGAGATTTTTGCCCACCCCACATTGTCCACTCGCAAAGAAGAAGGAGTCTTGTCAATTTGATTAAAATTACTTAAACCGTGATCGCTCACGCACGATTGAAGCGGGGTAATTAGATCAATGCGGAAGTTGGTTCAGACATCATGACGATTGAACGCATCAACTTTTGCCAGGGTGGGATCACCCTGATGAATGAGAAAATTCGATTTTCATCGACAGCAGTTTCCGGCCGCCTGGGAGGTAACACAGGCTTCCGGGGAGTGCGGGTAAGAGTGTGGTCAAAGGGCTGCCGGTTCCAACCAGTAGCCCTTTTTATTCATGCGACGACGCGGCGTCGCGGGTCGACCAGCGTCCCTTCATGTTTCTTGACGCGTTGGCAAATCTCTCCCCTTTGTTTTTGAATACGTTGGAACAACGCTTCGCGGTGTATCTGCATGTCAGACAGTTCTGTGCTGTTAACCTGGTTTGTTATCACTTCTGTTACATGAACGGTGACATAATCCCCCAGGACAAGCGGTGTGTCTTTTGCTTCCGGTTTATTGATTATCATAATAAGTATCTTCCTCTTAATGGCATTATTAAGTGAGTCCGATCCTTGAACCCTGCCCCTTACATCTTGACTTTTTTGGCCTCGAGGGCGCATTAACGTGTCAATGCATCCCACGGCGACCGGCACAAATAAGCCAGATCAACATAGTTAATACAAGAAACAGGCCAATTAATTAGTTCCGATTCTAAATATTCAATTAAAACAGTGATATTTGGTTTTTTTGTAAAAAAGATCAGTTGCCGAATTGTTCACGGCTGACCGGATAAGTCAGAAAAACTGACGAAAATTGTCAGCTGGCAATGCTTTTTCAGAGGAGCGCAAGAAATTATGTGAATATTTTAGCTTAATGGAGACCGGTGCAATTCAGCCCGGCTGCCCGGAATATTGCTTACCGAGAAAATATCACCAGGCAATTGAGCCGTGCTTGATCCTGTAGCAAAACGTCAAATTGTCCCAGCCCGGCCTGCTTGCCAATTGCCTCGAATGTCGACAGGGAAACGGGGAAATCGCGGGCGTGCACGTGATCGAAAAGGATTTTCTTTTCGGCATCGTGAAGTTCGGCGTAGCGTTTCCCGGCGTGATTGATCCAACGCTTGAGGTAGTGGTCGCGGGGCTCGGACTCGGCGCTGAATACATCGACCAGGGCGAAAAAACCATCCTTGCTTAACAGCTTGCAGCCGGCTTCCAGGGTGCGTTGCTTGTCCAGCGGGTCTGCCAGGTGATGCAGTGAAAAACTGGCGAGGATGATATCGAAGGATTCGCCGATTTGCGCCATCGTTGCCAACAGGTCACCTTTTACCAAACGTCCCGGCACACGTAATTCTCCAAGACGCCGCGCAGCCAGGGCGAGCGCGACATCGGATTCGTCAATGCCCACGTAACGCTGCACGGGTACATTCGCCAGCAATGACAGGATTGGCGTCATGTCACCGCAACCCAGGTCGAGTAAGGAGACAGGGTGATCAAATCTTGCCAGTATCTCTGCCTGCAACCGGTTGAAAAAGGCATGGTGATCCATGTAGTCATGGATCAGCAGTTTTTCGTAGATCTGCCACTCTTCAAATAATTGGTCGCCCACCGTTTCCGCCTGTTTTCAAAAGAACCAAGTTTACCGCTGTGTGAGAAAGGAATGGGATACATTTATTTAAATTGAGGAATAAAGGTGTCTGGCTCAGTGCTGTCCCACTTAATCTGAATTTGCCATGCTCAAGTAAAAACCCCATTCAAATTTGCCGGATGTTGACCGCAATTTGACCTCGTTTTGATTTCAGCATGGGCGCCAAGGCCATGCAGTACCTTACTTCAGGACACCACAAGTCGCATATGTGGCCCCAGTGTCCCCACCAGATTAAGTGAGACAGCAGTGTATCCGGCTCCTTTTATTCCTTCGCTTTAATGTGACTTATCATTGCCAACGGCTCGCCTTCACTCACCGGTGGTGTGCCGACAACATAGTTCACTATCCCCGCGAAGGGTGCGCGCACTTCTGCGACCCTGTTGCCAAAGGCGTCGACGAGTTGACCCAGTAAGCCGTTTTCAGCAACCGCGTAACCATCGCGGACCGAAGCCTGGAATATGCCGGTAGCGGGACTCTTGATCACCTCGTAGCCGGTCAGCCAGACCACGCCTTCATTCTCTTCGGGTATGCCCTTGATCATGCCAAGATGACGCATCAGGTTGGTAATGCCACGTTCCGCCAATCCGACCCAATACTGATCATTGGAGCCGAGTTGGCCGGTTTCGGTGGTGATTGCCGGAATTCCACGCGCCAGCGCTGTCTGGTCGGTGTACAGGGAAGCATCTTTTGGCAACAGCGGACCCTCGTCAATTACGATATGGTCCAGCCCGAACGCCAGCGCCATGCCGCGACAGGCGGCATCCAGTTCCGGATTGCCGATAACCGGCATGTAGACATAGGGACGCAGGGCCTCGTTGCCGTCGCCGGCGTGCAGATCAACAAGAAAATCTGCACGTTCGATCACTTGCCGCGTGATGCTGTCTGCGATGCGTTCGCTTAAAGTCCCATCCTTCTTGCCGGGAAATACGCGGTTGAGATTCTTGCCATCGACAGGGCTGGTATAGATCGTGCGTGCGTAAAACGAAGGTGGGTTGGCGATATGCACCAGAATCAGCGTACCAGAGAGATCCTGAGTGCGAACCGATTTGCGCAGTCGTTGCAGTGCGGTGATGCCCGGGTATTCGTATCCATGGACACCGGCGATGAGGGCCAGTACCGGACCCGGGTTCTGGCCGCGGATAACCGACACCGGGATTCGCGTACCCGCGTCATTCAGGGGTTCAATATCAAGATAGCCCGAAACGGACTTCCCGGGGCCGGCCTTGATTGTACCCACGGTGAATACGTCCTGCCCGGCTGCCTCTACAGGTGTATTCAGAAAAACAACGATCAATATCAGTGGCAATACATATTGGCAAAACATGGTTTAATCTCCAGTGCCGGGGTCAGGGCGGGCTGACCCATACGCGTAGAAACTCAAGAGTGGAAATCCGGGTGCATTTGGATTTGGTTCAATTCCCTTGAATTACTCCATATGGAAACGGTGCGCAAGAGTTAACTTTTAGAACGTAGTAATACTCATTATCATGCTCTATACTGAAAATATATAGAATTCACGAACATATAAAGCTGTAGCGTGAATTTGAGGAGACAGGGAAATGCTCGCCTACGTTGTATTGTTTTTGGTTACATTGATCATTTCAGCATTTACGATCTGGATGTGGCGATTGGTGTCCGGTTGGAAAGTTTTCAAGCGAAACCTGGTCACCAAAGCGATAACCTCAGACAGAACAAAGCTCAAAACCAGGCAGGGCTTCACGTCTTTATTCGGAGTATCCCCCCAGCGCGCAAAATTCACTGTGCGCCGCAACTCAAATCGCGCCATCAAGGCTCCCTGGGGTTGGTAGGTTTGGCTTGAGTTTTTTACCCCTGCTGTTCGAGTCTTAAAACACGCCAGATTGATCTCCTCCGTTGTACGCGATCCCCGCCATTTTAATCGACCCACGACAATCTCGCGACCGTGCGGTCCAATACTCCAGCCGCGGTGTATTCCATGCGGCAAGACAGCAAGCCGCTACACTACTTTAAGCACATGGCTGTTCATATCGGCTCACTGCTAATATGGCTTTCAACAATGGAGGTATGACAATGACGAGTTACAAACTGACCTATTTCGATTTCGCTGGCGGACGTGGCGAACCCATTCGCATCGCTTTGCACGCGGCGGGGATCGACTTCGAGGACAAGCGGCTGACGTTTCCCGAGTTCAGCAAGATACGGCAGGGAACACCTTTCAATGCCTTGCCCGTTTTCGAGATCGATGGCGTGCCGGTAAGCCAGTCCAATGCCATCGGCCGTTATGTTGGCAAGCTGGCGGGTCTGTACCCGGATGACGATCTGCAGGCGCTTTACTGTGACGAAACGCTGGACGCGGTCGAGGATGTCAGTCAGTACATCGGTCGAACGCTTGGTCTTGAAGGGGAGGAACTCCGGCTGGCGCGTGAAAAGCTGGTAGATGGCTGGCTGACGACAATTATAAAGGGCCTTGGTGTGTTGCTGAAGCGGGGAGGCGGTCAGTACTTCGTCGACAACCGCCTGTCGATTGCCGATCTCAAAGTACTCATGTTGACGCGCTGGCTGCGCTCGGGCGCGCTTGATCATGTGCCCAAAGACCTGGTTGATCGCATCGCGCCAAACCTGGTTGAACACCAGGTGCGTATCGACGCCGAACCGCAAGTCATCGCCTACTACGCGAGCCGCGCCTGAGGCTGTCAGAGCACCACTCTTTTTGATGGCTTAAATTAAATCCTAAGGGTTGGTCTTGGTAATTTTTTTCTGGGTCTCGAGATAAGTGCCAAGAGCAGCCGCTCCGTACCATGGGAGCACATCAATATCGAAAACTCCGGCGGCAATGGCGGGGTCGGTTTTTAGCAGGGCCAGGGCCTCTTTGCTGGAAGGGGTGGTCAATATAAACAGACCGCGGTAGTTCAGATCGTTTTTGCCGAACGGACCGGCGACGATCAATTTACCTTCGGCGGCCAGCCTGGAAATGTTGTCCAGGTGTCCGCGCATGAGTTTTTGTTTTTCCTGTTCGTCGGTGATGACCACGGATCCCTTTTTAAGGATGACAAAAGAGTAGGACTTCATTCCATAGTCGTCGGCGCCGAGCGAATTCGCCAGTTCCTGGTCAAAACCGGGCTCCTGTCCATGGGCCATGCTCACAACAAACATCAGGCTTAGCCAAAGCAGGTTATGCCAGTTAGTCTTTTTTTGTTTCATGGGTCACCTCAAATAAACACAATGCAGAAAAAGCCAGGACGGTCGCATCTCATCCATATCTTACAAGAATCGCCACCATTCACTTACCCACCCGCACATTAAAAAGTCAGAAAAGTCAGGAAACAGGAAAAGTCAGGACAGCCACGTCTCATCCTTATCTTACAAGAATCAACACCATTTGCTGACACACCCGCGCATAAATCTTCCTGCATGCCAAAACCCGGATACCGCCATGTTTCAATCGAAGACACTTCTTGTTGCGATAGCGGAATCTAGTCCGCTGACTCATCGTCGGACGAAAGCATCGCGGTCGATTTGGCCTGGTGTGTGCGAGTGGGCTAGAATAAATAGTGACAAGACCCGTCGAGAGACACTTTAACAACAGGAGGAAGTCATGAGTCTCTTTGGAAACCTTTTTTCCAGCAAGCCGGATTATCCGGCAATCGATCCCTTCCAGCACCGCAGCCTCGAGAATCGCGGAGGTCAAAGACCAGCTCGGTGAACTCGCCGGGCAGGTCAAGGGCCCCCTCGAAGTCGTTCCCGCCAAGCATGCCGCCTACGTATTCATCGGCAAGCCGCCGAAAAATTTCGGTCTGGCCTGGATTCATGACGGCAAGATCAGCGGTCTGAACACGCTGGTGGAGGAACACGGCCTGAAGCCATTGGAGGTGGATAAGCTGGTAGGCCAGCTACGCGAAGCTTACCAGCGCAACGCGGACGTCAGCCGGTTCTGTACGACCGTGCAGGATCGGGACGTGGTGGTCACGCCCTCGGCCAGGCTGGAACAGGAAGTGCACGAAATTATCGAAAAGGTAGTGCATCACTGACCAAAGCCGGGCGCACCCATTCCCGGCGTCATGAAATGGATTTACCGGGGCCTTGAAAAAGGGAGGCTTGGGCGTGTTCACCAATATGGGTGTCCAGGCGATATTGAAGGCCAGACTCAATAACGCTGTCTGGGTAAATAGCATTTATTCGTCCTATACTCCTTGCAGGCCCGCAGGTACTTGGCCGAACCAGGGAGAGACGCCATTTATGAAGCTTCAATTTCCTTCTGCCAGGGCCGTCCTCGCATGGGTGTTGCTTGTAGCCACTCCACTGTATGCACAGCCAGGAAGTGAACCATCGGTAATGGCGGACCGCGTGCTGCTCAATGGCAACATCCTGACGGTGGATGCCAAAGACTCCGTCGCCCAAGCGCTGGCCATCCGGGATGGAAAAATCATCGCGGTCGGAAGCAACGAAGACATAGCTGCCCTGGTCGGGCCGGATACCGATCAGATTGATCTTGACGGCCTGACGGTTACACCGGGATTGATGGACGCGCATGCGCATTTCTCCGTGGGTGGGCTGGAGTGGGCTAACAATATCAACCTGGGTTATCCCGGGGTTAAAAACATCCGTGACATCCAGGTGCTGGTGCAGGAGCGGCTTCCGTCAAGCGGGCAGGGCGGCTGGATCATTGGCAACGGTTGGGACGAGGGCAAGCTGGAAGAGCATCGCTATGTCTACGCTTCCGACCTGGACCCGGTGTCCGGCGAGCGGCCGGTCATGGCTGGTGCACACCATGGGCCATTACGCCACGGCCAATAGCGCGGCACTGGCAAATCGCCGGCATCAGCCGTGATACGCCGGACCCGCCTGGCGGCCTGATAGACCGCGATGCCGAAGGCAATCCCACCGGGGTATTGAAAGAGTCGGCCCAGACCCTGGTGTGGCAACACGTACCCGCGGCCACAGCGGCACAGATGCACGACGCGATTGTCAGCATGTCGCAGGCGTTCAACAGCGAATGCATGACCGGCGCAAAGGACCCCGGCATCGGCTACAACATGATTTATGACCTGGAAAAGGCCATGCAAGTCTGGAATATCTACCAGGCCGTGCTGGCGGAAGGCCGGCTCAACGTGCGGATTTTTGCCCTGTGGCTCAGTCCCGACACCCTGGTGGAGGCGAAGAACCTGGTGCAACGCATCGGCTCCTTCACCCGGCCCTATGAAACCACCGGCAACGACCGGCTGATTTCCGGTGGCATCAAGCTGGTCGCCGATGGCAGTGGCGGCGCCCGCACCGCCTGGTTGTGGAGCGACTGGAACAAGGACCGTACCGGCGTCGACGAAGGCAACCGTGGCTTTCCCGCCATTGACTCGCAGGTGCTGCAGGATTTGATCCGCTACTACCACGACCAGGGTTTGCATGTGGGCGTGCACGCCATCGGCGACCGGGCCATCGACTGGACCGTGGCCTCCATCGCACTGGCGATGATCTACAACCCAAAGCACGGCCTGCGCCATTCCATCATCCACATCAATATCCCCACCGAACTGGCCATGGATACCATGGCGGCCCTCCAGAGCCGCTTCGATGCCGCCTATCCCGAACCCTCACCCAACTTCACCTGGTGGATCGGCGATACCTATGCCGGCAACTTCGGTGAGAAACGCAGTCAGCATCTGAACCCTTTCCACACCTTCCTGGAAAAGCACATCCTCTGGGCCAGCGGTTCGGACTTCAACGTCACCCCTTTCCCGGCGCGCTATGGCATCTGGGCTTCTATGGTGCGTCGGCCGATGCTGGGCGTTTACGGCTTTGACGTGTTCGGGCAGTCCGAAGCGGTGGATGTGCGCACCGCCCTGCGCTCTTTCACACTGTGGCCCGCCCACCAGATGTTCCTGGAGAAAAAGACAGGTTCCCTGGAAGTGGGCAAGTACGCCGATATCGCCGTCTGGAATGTAGATCCCTACACCGCGAAACCCGGGGCCATCAAGGATATGCAGTGCCAGATGACCCTGCTGGAGGGGGATATCGTCTACCGCAGGGATTGAAGAAAATTCATGGGTGTCCGAACTGACTTTCGCCAAACCTCCAGGTCAAAATGGCTGTGATGCCGAAACTGCGCGTATAAACAGGGTGTATTGATGACCATCGGTCAGGCCAGGTTCTGTTAAGAAATAGGAATCAAATGGGACCGCTGTCGCATAAACCGAATTTCCGGGTCCAAAGGATCGTTCTCCACAAACGATTTTGCTGCTTTCCTGAATACATTGCCAGGCCGAGCCCTGATCGTATCTTAAATATATGCTTGCCGAGTTTTGCAGGGTGAATCGACCTTCCGAGAGACTCAGGATTTCCGCACCCATCGTTTTGAAATCCGGGTCCCAGGGCGCCCCGGGAGTCAACCGTGAATGGATATTGCCTGTATAAATCAAAATAGACTGGTCTGGTTGCTGTGATGCTATAGCCAGTATATTTCTGGCCATTTCCGTGTCCCGATTATGTCCATTAAAGCCAAAGGGTATGTCAAAGCAAAAAACAGAGACTAAAGGCAGGTCTCTCAGTGACACAAGAAGGTTCACCATGGCGACGCTACCGCGGCCGGAATGGTATTCCGCATCCGTAAAAAACTTTGTCCCTTTTAAAATTTTCACATCACCGGTTTTCATGAATTGATCAATTTGCGGTTGGATTTCCATCGGAAACTCCAGGCCAACCAACAAGGGTTTTTTCTCAGCAAGTTTAGTGATTACCTGAAGCCCGAGACCCGGAAGTTCATTTGTTCCGTGGACTTCACCCAGTAAGACCAGGCGCTTACCGTCAATGGCGGAAAATAGCTGAGGCGGCAGACTGCCCGGGATATTGACCGCATGCTTTTCAATGTATTCAGAAGATGTCGCAGCTTGCGCAACTGGATTTGCGACAATAACCATCAGGGTCAGGATAGAGGTTCGCATGGATGCTTCTCTGTATGTATACCTCGAATACTCTATTTGGATTTACCCTGGATGCCAAATGAAAATCTTGAAAATAATTAAAGGGTCAGAGTCAAGCGCGGGAGTGAACCGGGCAATCAGGTTTAATCGCTGCTCCCGACATATGCGACTTCATTTTAAAAAATGATAATCACCCAAGTGAAACCATTTGCGCGAAAAGATAAACCCGGTCACCGGTTCCGGTGACAGACTGGTGACTTCTTCACTCATGTTCTTTCTGTAGAAGGCGGTGACGGTGGCATTTTGCCAGACCGTCTTTCGCATCTTTTTCCGCATTTTCGCGACGTATTCATCCTGAAGATCACGTTTGGCATCGATAGCCTTGATGCTTTTATCCCGTTTTACGGCGCAAATGGCTTGAACGATATAATCAGTCGCCACTTCCATATAAGACATTTGCGAACTGTGACCGGTGCCCGTGTTCGGGCCGTTCACCTTAAAATAGTTGGGGTAACCTGAAACGGTAATGCCCTTGTAAGAGACGGCCTCTTTTTCCCATTCGCTGTTGAGGTTCCGACCCCCCAGGCCATAGACCTGGAACGTCAGCGCCTTTTTCATATTCGAATAGGCAAAATATCCCGTGGCGTAGATGATGATGTCCAGGGCGATTTCCTTGCCATCCCTGGTATTAATGCCCTGGGGCGTAATGCATTCAATCCCGCTGATATTCACATCGACATTCTCACGGGACAGCGTGGGAAGGTAGGTATTTGTCGGGATAACCCGCCGGCAGCCCAATTCGTAATCGGGCATCATATGCTGACGTAACCTGTCATCTTTAATATATTTTTCGAGATGCTTTTTCAGCCTTCTCCTGTAATAGCTTTTCATGAGCCGACTGATCATCGCGGTCCCCGGGTAGCGGCGAAACGCAATAAACCTGATGTCATAAAAAATAAAAATGAGCAAACGGATGAGGTGCCTGATGCCCGGCAGCGTTCGAATGAAACGCCCTGCAGCACTGTAATGCGAGTCTGAACGTGGAAGAATCCACTGCGCCTTGCCCATGAACAGGGTTAATCTGGAAACCTTGGCGGCAATGGCGGGGACGATCTGAGCCCCTGAACAACCCGAACCGATCACAGCGACACGTTTTCCTTCATAGGGGACAGAGTGATCCCAGTGTCCGGCGTGGAATATCGGCCCTTTGAAGGTTTCCGCACCTTTAATATCGGGAATATGCGGGTTTGCCAGCACACCACTGGTGTCGATAACGAAGCGGGCCGTATAACGCTCGCCCGAGCCGGTCTCGAGATGCCACAAACAAGCGCTCTCGTCATAGCTCAGCCTGGTGACCGTCTGTTTCGTTTTTGCCTGTTTTCTCAAGCCGTATTTATCGATGATATGGTTCGTGTATTCGAGCAATTCGCTTTGCGGGGAAAAAGTTTTCTTGAACGGGTAGGCAATAAAGGAGATGGAGTAGAGGCTGGTTGGAATATCCACTTCGGCTCCGGGGTACGAGTTGACCTGCCAGGTTCCGCCCAACTCAGCGCTTCTTTCCAACAAGACAAAGTCATTACAATGATTTTTCTGCAAACGGATCGCCGCCAGCAAGCCTGAAAAGCCTGTGCCGATGATCACGGTCTCAAAATATTGGGCATTCGTTTGTGGCTCACCGCCCGGTGCTGTTTCTTTTGTTGGTGATGGCGCTGATGCGCTAATGTTCAAATTGTTTTGAGCTTTCAATTGGTGTTTTATCCTAGAGGTGAAATTACTAATTCCTTTGCCTCGGCCCGGCATAACCAGCGTGGCGAGGCATAGGCAGGCGCAATTCACCATGCTCCCCTGCTTGCAAAACACTATAGCAATGAATTCTTAAGCCAAGATTAAGGTCATGTAATAAAGCTGTGACAAATGCTTCTAGGGGCTTCTTTGAGTCTCTGCAATGGCACGCCGGTGGTTGTAAATTCAGGTGTTAAATTCAAGGGTCAGTTGTCCCATACACATCTTATACAGGCAGAAGAATTGAGTTTGAGGCGCTTAAGAGGGCCAGTTTGGGTGACAATCTGGCTGAAGACGTGATATGAATAGCCGTTCGTGCTCTGGAGTGTCTGCCAATATAGTGTTTGAAACACCTAAACTCTGATTGCATTGATACGTCCAAGGTAGAGCAATGTTTTGAACCTCAATACACGCGTCCTTTTCTCTGTTGTTGGCAAGCCGTTTTTCCGCCGACTGGTATTACCGCTTGGCCTGTTTTTAGTCGTCGTGTCGTCGCTTGACCCGAGTATCGATTGGGGCGCCCTAAGAGAGCAATTTGCCGCATGCGATCCGTGGCAAGTCTCGCTTATATTCACCCTGCTGATTTTATTCTGGAACATTATCGCCGGCCGGGCTCTTTGGCCTGTATGGCACAATCCAACGATTACATTTTTAGTGCGACAGCCCTTAAGTCGCTGGTATTGGGTTTGGCATTTGCTACCCTCATTGTGGGTAGCTTTCCTGCCCGTTGCTGGTATCTGGTGGTTGGCACCGCACTATGCGCCGCCGGTTGTACACTATTTGGGCTTCGTTGGACTCTCATGGACCATTCTTATTGGCGCATCGTTTCAAAGGGCTGCCTCGGTGAAATTCATCGCTATTGGCACCGCTGCAATGGCGGCACTGATATTCGGCTACGCTCATGAGCCCGGAGTCGCTTACTTGGCAATGATGATCACAATTTTGTTACTTCCATTGAGTATCAGTGGAATACGAGATCAGCTTGTTCAATCAAGAAAAATCAGCCCAGGGCATCTCGCGAGCAAATGGCCGGTAATCTCAATCGTGCGGCGCGACTTGCTTTGCTTGTGGCGATTGGAGCGGAATAGTTTTTTTGGCCTGGTTTTAACGGCAGTGGCCGTCTCACTGATGATGTTGGCTCTGCGGGTGAATGGGCAGGTGACCGGTCACGTTGCTTTCATCTTTTCATGTGGATTCTTATCGTTTGCCGTTACACCGGTCTTTGAGGTGCTTACACGCTTGAAAACAAGACTGGGTCCGGAACTGATGCGTCAACGATGGCCAGTAAATCATGGCGATCGCGTTGTCGCATTACTTTGCATCATGGTTGTGCTGACGGGCCCGACCATCATAGTCCTGGCCGTGCTGGGTTCAACGATGGGCTTGGCTTACGGGCTCCTGTTTATGCTGTTTGCCACGAACACCATCATTGGCCTGACGGCGTTCTTTTCCCACACACTGGTGGTGGCCACTCCAATGACGGGTTGGAGCCTGTGGTTGCTATTTATACATGCGATACTTGCATCGACACTATCACCGTGGGTTTATGGTATGAGCGCTATAGTCATTTTGCCTGTTGGTATATCAATCATGCTGAAGGGACTCAATATGTTCACTCACCAGACGGAGCTTGGAAAGCTTGACCAGTTTGCTTGAAGTTCGGGACCTGGTGGTTACTTTTGGCGGGGCATTTTCAGTCGGGCCATTGAATCTCGCTGTAAATAGCGGTGTCATCCATCTAAAAGGCCCTAATGGTGGCGGAAAGACGACCTTATTACGTGCGATGGGAGGTGAGTTACAGCCTTCAGGGGGTAGTGTTTGCGTGCAAGGGCAAGATGTTCATTCCGTGACACAGGCACGTCGTCATGTGGCCTTAGTCACGTCAACTCCAGAGCTACCCGCTTTCCTGACAGTAAGCGAAGCTTGCGAGTTTTCGGCATCGCTTAGAGGTGCTCCAAAATGGGATGGCAAACCATATTGTGAAGCACTGGAACTGGACCCAACTTTGCCTCTCGGGCATGCAAGCGCCGGACAGCGCCGTAAAGCGGAGCTCGTTTGTGCTCTCGCCGGTGATCCATCGGTACTCTTGCTTGATGAGACTCTCGCTCACCTCGATGAGCACGGTGCAGTTCAACTCAGTCAGTGGATAGACGATTGGTCCTTATCAAGGGTTATCGTTCTTGCGCACCACGGTAGTCCGCCGGTTATGGTCAACAAAACGCTGGACGTGCCTCGTAATGGCTGTCAATGGATTCGGCTGTCCACAACGTAATGCAAATATTCGCACCAAACTAAATTGTAGAGCCAGTTACCTGATGAGTATCTGAGACAGATCGAGCAAGTGCAGAAAGTTTGATGAAACTGGACTGCCGTGGAGTTGGTGCGATCTTCGATACCCTGGAGTTAGACCGCCGGTGGGGCTGGCGCCGTGTTAAAAACACCCGGGTGTTTGTAGGGTAAGGATTAAATGTGGCTGTCTTGGCTTTTTTCTTCATTTGGAAACTTGGGAATTAAAATGGCAAAATAGCCATGTCAATTACCTATTAACAGGAACCATGATGAACAAAACCACCAACCTTGTTTTCAAGCTGGTCACTGCCAGTACTATTTCCCTGGCGCTGCTTTCGGCCTGTGGCAAGTCACCAGACCAGTCAGCCACCCCTGCACCGGCAGAAACAAAGGCAGTTTCCCAGCCCGAGGTTGCCACTGCCCCGGCGGATGGACTGAGCATTGAGCAATTCAAGGCGCTTGCTGAGGAAGGCTTCATCTACGGACTTCCCTTGGTAATGAACTACGCGATCATGTACGAGTATGCGGTCGACTCAAAATCGAGTCAGTTCAAAGCACCCTTTAACCAGATCAAAAACATCCCGAGGGTGTACACCTACAAGGACACAGCGGTAGTCACCGCCAACAGCGATACACCGTATTCTTTCGTGTGGATGGATCTGCGTGCCGAACCCATGGTTATCTCGGTACCGGAGGCACCCAAGGACCGGTATATTTCGGTGATGCTGGCTGATGCCCACACCTACAACTACGGCTATATGGGTAGCCGTGCCACCCACGGCAAGGCCGGCAATTATATGGTCGTTGGTCCCGATTGGGAGGGGGATAAGCCCGCCGGCATTGACGGTGTATTCCATTCGCTAACGCCATTTAGCCTTGCAGCATTCCGCACCCAACTGATAGATGCTGAAGACATGCCGAACGTGGTGAAAATACAGGACCAGTACAAAGCCCAGCCATTATCTGCATTCTTGGGCCAGCCGTCCCCTGCGCCTGCGCCGAAAATTGACTTCTTGCCCGCCACAACAGCTGGTATTGAAGCGAATTTCTGGAACTATTTTGGTGCTGCGCTTAAATACATCCCTGTGGCCGACGAAGACAGAGACATCCGCGACAGGTTGGCTAAGATTGGTATTGGTGCCGGTAAGACCTTCGATATAAAGTCCCTGTCACCTGAGCGCCAAAAAGCCATGGTCGAGGCGATGAAAGCGGGCGACGCCAAGATCGATACTTATTTAGCTTCCGGCATGACCGACGTCAACGGCTGGCAACTCGGCTCGTTACCCGGTGACCGGGCACATTACAACGGCAATTGGGTTATGCGTGCTGGCACTGCCAAGGCAGGAATCTATGGCAACGATGCAGCCGAAGCCGTGTACCCACTGGGTCGTGTAGATGTCGACGGCAACATCCTCGATACCAGCAAACACAACTATACCCTCACCTTCGCAGCTGACGAAATGCCGCCGGTAAACGCATTCTGGTCAGTGACTATGTACTACGGTAAATCGCAATTAATGGTTGAAAACCCGATCAATCGATACCTGGTCAACTCAGCTATGGTACCCGATATGGTAAAGAATGCAGACGGCTCCGTGACCATCTACATCCAAAAGGACTCACCAGGAAAGACCAAGGAATCCAACTGGTTGCCAGCACCGAATGACACAGCCTACATGGTCATGCGCCTGTACTGGCCGAAGCCGGCCACCGAGGCGATGTCAATCCTTCCTGTGGGCAAAGGCACCTGGAAGCCACCTGGTTTCGTGGTAGCCGACTAGCCATGCAGCTTTCCAAAGCGGGCAGAAAACGAAAGTAATCGCAATGTATGCAGGGGGTGCTATCAGCACCCCCTTTTTCGTCAGAAATTTCAAAGGTAAAAAATGAAACGAATAATTTTTCTTGACTCAGCTTCCGAAATAAAAACCGGGGCCTGGGCCCCGGTTCTGGAGCCTGCAGCGAGGCTCCCTGGTTTGTGACCCGGTATCCGTCAGCAGTTGGCATGCCGTTTTGCATGGGCTTCAAGCGCCAGCCTTGCGATCATTGTGAAGCCGACGAACGGCAGTGCAATGACGTAGCCCAGGGCGATGAACGGTGAGGCAAAGAAGAGGCCCACGTTCCTGGCAAACAGCCCGGCTTTTCTGAGCTTGTTACCCGCCACCGGGTGTTTCCTTGCATAGGCTTCATGGGCCAGTTTTGCAAAGTGGTAGAGACCGATGAACGGCAGCGCGATGACGTAAGCCAGTGCAACCAGGGGGGCTGTGATCAGCATCGCGATGCTGCTGAGCAGCGTGTGTTGTTTGCCATCATTGGCGGCTTTCAGGTTGGTGTTGACCTGGTGGCTTTTGTCAGAGAGGACGCGTTCGAAACCGTGACCGAAGACTGCGTTTTCTTCAATGACCAGTACGTTTGATTTGGTGTTCATGATGTGCTCCTTCTCTGAATGTGTGTTTGTCTCACTATAGGTAGATGCAAGTTGCGTGCCATAGAAGGGCGGGCCGTGTAAAAAGAAATTAATTGCAACAAATACAGAGAGTTAAAATTTTTATCGGTCAGGTAGAAAGGGGCAATCGATGTGATTTATGCGTCCGAAGTACATTTTGTTTATACCAAAAACTCTCTTGCTCAATAAAATAGCCATAAAATACAGACGGATAGATGCGATCCCGGTATGTATGGGTTTTATATACACCGGTATCCCTGATCTTTCGGAACCCGAATGCAATATTCGGGGCCGGGGGCTAAAGGAAAAACTATCTCAGCGGTCGGGTCTGATAAGCACTGGAAAGCAGTTGTTTGAAATGCTGAAAGGTTGTTCCCACCTAAGCGACATCTTGCGGATCGACATTCCAACGTTCACATAACTTCGCAACTATTCCCTCGTAATACTCGCCAGACTTCTCACTCGCACTGGCTGGAATTATGGCTTTGTATTCCTGTTGCAGACGTGCTTGCTCTTCCGGTGACAGGATTTGGTCTGCCATGTTGAAGAGGATGTTGTTTTCCTTTTGGATGTGCTGGGTCAACAGCTCAGCATAAGCCAGTGTGAACCTCAGCACTGTTTGGAGCGCCGAATTATCACCGTTGATCGCCGCTTCGAGGTTTTTGTCAATTTGTCGCACATAGGTGCGGCCCAATTCATGCTCGTTCAACATCACGGCAATTGGGCCTCCTCTACGCGGCATGCCAGCAGCTTCCAGTGCCGGAAATAGAAGACCTTCCTCCTTTGCGTGGTGCCAGGCATCGGCATAATTTTGGATAAAATCAAGGCCCGCGCGGAAGGTATCAGAGTCGAGCCTGTCAACATTTGCAGCAGCTTTACAAGCTGAAACGAGGCAGGCAATCATGGCAAGAATATTTTCGTGTTCGGATCGCAGAGCTGTTGTTGCTGTCATTCTGATTCTCCTTAAATGCTCGCTTGGCATTGTGCAGCTATTTATAGCTTACCATTGCAGACATTGCATCCTCTTATGGTCGTTTGCTGCTACGGATTAATACAATCCAGCTATCCGCTAATTGGTTAAAATATGGGCCCGGCCCCGTTGCCGGGCCCTCTTACGTTTTGCAGTCGATCAGGATCATACGCATCGGACTAATCTGAACGCACGTTGATCTTGACCATGTCCTGCAGTACACCATCCAGACCGCCGAAGACGGTGAGCTTGTCCACCTTCTCGGTGATCTTTTCCAGTGACTCCAGCTCCTTCAGACGCAGCAGCACCGGGTTCTCCTCCATCAGGCGGGCGGTGTTCAGCAGAGAACGTGTCGCTGCAGTCTCTTCACGGCGCTTGATGATGTTGGCCTGTGCCGCCTTTTCGGCCTGCACGACCTGGTTGAGGATGTCCTTCATGTCACCCGGCAGGATGACATCCTTCACACCCACACTCTTCACCACGACACCGTATTCCGCCACCTTGTCACGGACGGTCTCATAGACCACGCGGTCCAGTTCGCCCTTTTCACCCAGCAGGGTGTCCAGGGTGCGGGTACCGATGGAGGCACGCAGTGCAAACTGCAGCTCCCGGTACAGGGTGCCGGTGATATCCACCAGCGCCTTTACCGCAGTCACCGGATCGGTGATCTGGTACTGGGCAGCGAGGTTGGCACGCAGGCTGACCTTGTCCATGGTCAGGATCTCCTGGCCGCTCACCTCCATTGCCTGCAGGCGGGTGTCCACCTGCTCTACCTTGATGGTGCGGTTGTACTGCCAGAAGGCGTACAGGCCCGGCTCCAGGGTCTTGACCAGTTCGCCGTCGACGAACAGCATACCCACTGACTTATCCGCCACTTCTACCGGATAAACGGCAGAACGTGCGGCGTCGGCCAGTTCGCCGGCTCGCGCAAAGGCCATCAGACGAGCCAGGGCACGCGGGATCTCGAAGTCAGAAGCAATATCCTGTACCTTGACGCGTACTTCGACCGGACCCTTCCAGTAGAGTTGACGAGTGGCCGGTGCCAGTACGGACGCCAGCTTGTCGTTCTTGTAAACAAGACCGACTTCGTACTCACCCAGTTCTACCAGCTGGAAGTACTCTTCGCACAGCGCAGGCTGATACTTGATCAGCACGTCTTCACAGTAGTGTGTGAAGGCCGGTTCAGTGATGTTGTAAACATTGACCTTTACACGGCCCAGCAGATCGAAAATCCAGTACACACCAGGCTCCAGGACCTTCACGATGGAACGATCCTGCAGGTACAGACCACGCTCGTGCTTGGCAATTACATAACGCTTGATACCAAACATGTTTTTTCTCCTTCAAACCTGCCTCAACTTCGCTTGTGATGTTTTGAGTCCAGGTTTATGTATTTTTAATTTAAAGCTGGCGTGGCGCTTATCTGACTCGGTCCCTGCATTGCAGGGTGCCACTCCGACGCGTTACGTTTTCCTCATTACATTTCTCCTCATCTTCCGCTGTAAAAATTCATTATTCAGTGTTCGTTAAAAGAGTCACCCCCACGCGCAAGGCGCGGATGATTCCGGGACCGGTCTGTGTCCATGTGTCTGCCATGACCGGTGCGGGTGAATCAGACTTCGATCTACCTTATTCCGGTACCGGCATTCACATTTCTTCAAACCGGTTGCGCAAACATGCAAAGCACAATGCGCGCTGCGGTATTCACTCCTGTGACCTTACACATCCTGTGTTACCGCCGGGGTTTCTCCCGTATTGTTGTGTGGATTCGAACCACAGGCTTTAGCCTTTACCAGTCGAGCAGCCTCCAAAGGGCTGGCGATAAGGGCAGGAGTCGAACCTGCTACATATCGATTAACTGTCGATTGCTCTACCAATTGAGCTACCTTGCCGGTGTTGGTGCCTGCCCGTGTTTTGTACACACCTTGCGATCCTTTCGTAGCTTTGGTGCGCAGGCCAGGTATACAGAACCTGAACCGCTAAACACGACCACGCGTTGCCAACTCATTTGGTCAAATCGCCAGGACGATTCAACACATTTGGTACGCCACCCGGGATTCGAACCCGGAACCACTTGCTTCTGAAGCAAGCACCTCTGCCAAGTTGGGTTAGCGGCGCTTTAAATAAAACTTTTCTCAGGGCGAAAAAAAACCCTGACGGTCGAAACCAGCCAGGGTTTTCTCTTGGCTGGAAGACCTAACTCAGTCTTCCAGCCGGCATATGTTGGAAGACTAAGTCGCTATATTTTTGATGGGCGTATTGCGCCCCGCACTGTTAAGCGAATCCAGTGCATAAATAAAAGACAAACCGAGCACGAGCACATCGCGCCGCACGCGATGTGTCAGGGTTTGTTCATTGTGTCTGTTGCGACTTTGCATTTAAAAAATCTCTAAACCATTTGTATTGGGCGGACGGATTATAGAATCGCGCGAGTTAATGTCAAGTGAAAATGACTCTCCAAATATGACACGGGTCATGGGCTCGGCACCCCCACCACGTTGATAGGGGGCCCTGCAGCCGGACGGAATAGTTGGTAACGACAGGACTATAACTCGAATTTAAATGCGAGGTCCTCGGGGTACTCGCCCAATGCCACGAGTGACGTCGCCGCCCGCTGCAAGGTCGCCAGGGTCAGGCCCAAGGTACCCGGCCCGAAGCTCACCCGAGAAACCCCGAGTTGGGCGAGACGCGCGAGCGGGACAGCGCCCGGATGGCCGATCACAGAGATTCGGCCGTTCACCTGGGCCACGGCGCGTTTGACCTTGTCCTCGTCGTTCAGACCGAGAAAGAAGATCACGTCCGCACCGGCATGAAGGTAGGCGTTGGCGCGGGCGACGGCCTCTTCCCAATCACCACCGCCGGCGAGCGTATCCACTCGGGCATTTATGACGATTGGGATGCCGCTTGCCTCGGCCCCGGCGCGGGCCGCAGCGACGCGCTCGGCGGCAGTCGCGATGTCGTATTGTGGGGCCTTGGGAGCACCGATCGAGTCCTCGATATTGATGCCGACAATACCGGACTCCTCGATGAGGCGGCGAACGTTACGGGCCACGCCCGCGGTGTCCGGCGCATATCCCTTCTCGAAGTCGGCGGATACGGGCAGGTCGACGGCGCCGGCGATGATGCTCGCCGCATGAATCGCCTCGTCGACGGTGATGCCTTCACCATCCGGAAGCCCGTGCGCGTTGGAAATAGAGTGGCTCGCGGTGGCCAGCGCGGTCACGCCAGGAGCCTCGGAAACGATCTTCGCGGTAATGGCATCCCAGACGTTGACCACGATGAGAGGCGTACCGGGAACATGCAGCAAGTTCAGGAGTTCAGCCTTCTGAAGTTGAGTGGAGTTCATGAATTTGGTCTCCTTTGCAGGTCGGTCTTGGCGTATCCGAAAACCCGAATGTGGTGATGTAGAGAATCGCGTCTGCTTCTGTCATTCACTGTTATTACTCCACCATACTATAGCTGTGACTTGAAGTAGTTGAAGGAATGTTTGAAGGCATCGCGCACATTTTCCATCTCGGCGACCATGCTGTCCCACTTGTCTTCTCCTACCAACTGGATTTCCTCGAATTTTTTGACGGCAAGTTTGGACTGCTTGCTCAGCTTGCTCATCTCTTCCTTGTACCTGGCACGCGCATCGATCTTCGCATCCTTCGCCTTGGACTCAAGTTCACTCATCTTTGCATTCAGTTCGTCGAGTTGCTTCTTCATCTTTTCGATATATACGACTCTTTTTGACATGGTATTGGCTCCGGTGGTTGAAAATCGTCTGAGCCCGATTCGGCTCGCGTGATCATGTTTGTTTGATGTCATTGAATATGTATGGCAAGAATACACATGACATCGCTCAAGGGCTGTTCGTTGCCACACATAATCGGATGGACCGTTTCGTCGATGCTGCCGTGACACTTTTCTTTCGCCTCACGCTCGCAGAAGTGTCGCTCATCACTCCAGCGGGTTTCCGGATTCCGCGGGGTGCTGGTCACTCGCTCGGCTCCGTTGATCCCGCAACCGCCGCACAGCATCGACAGGCAAAACCACTGTGCTTTCAGCGCCAGCATAGCCAAGGGAGCGCAGTGGTTGCAGATCAAGCGGGACAGCAGTGCTAGCGGCGTAATTTTTTGCCGGTAAGCATCGCTCTCACAAGATTTTCCTTGTGCAGGTAGCTTGAAACTATCACGCCAGAAATATGTATGAAGACCAGCAAAAGGGTCAGATTGGCTAACAGATCATGCAATTCTTCCCAAAACTCCTCCGCTTCTTCCTGACCGCCCACATCCTTATCTTCATCCTCGTCATCATCATCTGCATATGCAGCAGGAACCAGTATGCCTGTCGCCGCAATATCAGCCGTGGATGAGCTTAGAGTTGCAAGGGGCCCGGCATTTTCCTCGATCGCATAGAGTTCAAGACCGGTGTAGACGGTGCCCAGCAAAAGTATCAGCATGAGGACGATTACTATACCTCCTGCCGGGTTGTGACCCTCAAAGTGTTGAACCGGACCTTTGAAAAGACTTTTGAGGTACGCCCTGATCGCCGAAGGTGAATACACGAAATCACTGAAACGCGCGTGTGCAGTACCGACAAACCCCCACACAATCCTGAATAGCACAACTGCACCCAGCAGGTAACCAGCCCAGACATGTGCAATAAGAAAATCGTCATCGGTGAAGTAAGCGATAAAAAAGCAGGCAACCAGGGTCCAGTGTCCTATCCGTACCACCGGATCCCAAACACGGATTGTTGTTGATGGATTTTGATTCATTAAATGTGCTCCAGGTTAATCTGACGGGCTGCACTATTCACTACGGGTGTTGTTGATACAATACGTCATTTGACTGGTGGCAAAAGGTCTCCACTATGCAGACGCAGAAAAATTACCCTATGTCGAATGACGGGTTGGGGGCGCGTTTTGCGCTCGGAACGATTGCGCTGCTCGCGGCCATATTCATACTGATCGCCTGGGACATGTTGCAGGACTATGCGGAGGGAACCGGTGGGTTTCATGTGCTGATCGAATCCACGGTGCTGATACTGGCACTCGGCGGTATCGGTTTGCTTTTGTCGCGGGTTTACCGGGAGCAGGCTTCCGCCAGAGAATTGCGGCGCGATCTGAGCGTGGTCAAGCAGGAGTCAAATCGTTGGCGCGAGGATAGTCGTATCCTGATTGAAGGACTGGGTTCAGCCGTTCAAAAGCAGTTTGTCCGCTGGGAACTGTCAGCAGCAGAATCTGAAATTGCGCTGTTATTACTAAAAGGTTTCAGTTTGAATGATGTCGCGGGGATGCGCGGGACAAGTGAAAGAACCGTGCGTGAGCAGGCACGAAACGTGTATCGCAAGGCGGGAATTTCAGGGCGATCAGGTTTATCCGCATTTTTCCTGGAAGATCTGCTGCTGCCCCCGCAGGAAAAGGGGTCGGAGACACTGCTGTCCCACTTAAGTTGAATGAAAAAGGCCTGAAACTCGTTGTTTTTGTTACAATGTGTTTACCGCTAAACCATTGAAAACAAGAGGAGAATCAGGCCATGTCTTACAATAATAGCGTACTTTCCCAATTACTGAAATTACTACCGAGACATGAATTTGAAAGACTGGCAAATCGTCATGACGGCAAGCGTCGCAGCGATGCCCTGTCACGCTGGTCGCAGTTTGTAGCACTGACCATTGGCCAGCTGGGTGGCCGCCGATCGCTGCGCGACATCGAGTCAACGATCCACTCTCAAGGACGACATCGTTACCACCTGGGTAGCCAGAGCGATCAGTCGTTCAGGCTTAAGCCGGGCCAACGAGCAGTTGGATTATCGGTTCTTTGAAGGCTTGTTCCAAAGCCTGTATCAGCGTTGTACACACAACCAGCGCAGCCATGGGTTCCGCTTCAAGAACAAGTTGTTCTCGTTGGATGCTTCACTGATCGATGTGTCGATGAAAGTGTTTCCATGGGCCAACTTTAATCGCAAGAAGTCAGCTTTCAAATTACACGTGGGCCTGGATCATGATGGACTGATACCGGCCTTTGCCAGTGTCACCCGGAGCAAGGTGTCGGATATGGCGCAAGCCCGGTTGCTGGCGCTACCACGCGGTAGCGTGGTGGTTTTCGATAAAGGTTATAACAGCTATGGCTGGCATAACAGTCTGACTGAAAAGGGTATTTTCTTTGTCACCCGTATTCGTGGTAACGCTCAATACCGTGTGCTCAAACGGCAACCGGTGAGCCAAGGCAGCGGTGTCAGCAGTGATCAGACCATCGAATATACCTCGCTGCGCAAGGACATCCAGGCGCTCAAGCCGATTCGTCGGGTCGGTTATCGCGACCAGCTAACTGGCAAGCACTATGTATTTATTACTAACCAGTTCAACTGGTCAGCCAGGACCATTGCCGATATCTACAAGCAGCGCTGGCAGGTTGAGCTGTTCTTCAAATGGATCAAACAGAACCTCAAAATCAAGGCATTCCTGGGCACCAGTGAGAATGCAGTGATGACGCAAATAATGGCTGCCTTGTGTGTGTACTTGTTGCTGGCCTACCTGAAATTCCAATCGAAGATCAGCAAATCGCTACAGCAAATAATACGCCTGCTGCAACTGAATCTGTTTGCCAGGCGGTCCCTGCTTGAACTCTTAGAACCGCCTGATCAGGGTGGGCTACCACCGCCACAGTTAACATTCAGCATGGTGCGAAATTAAGTGGGACAGCAGTGGGTCGGATACATTTATCGGGGATTAGGAAGGCGGACTATCAAAGCATGGTGACCAGAGGTGGAATCGAACCACCGAAAAGAGGATTTTCAGAAGCAGCAATCAACTTTAAATTGGTATTAAATCAGTCGCTTGTGGTGTTTGTCCGATTGAACTGTGCCAGTAAACAGCAGTAAACGCCGGTGAATTTCAGGTGGTAGTACACAATTTCGACACAATGCAATAAAAGACTTCAATTATCCGAGTATCAGCATTTTGTCTTCAAGCGGCCATGCGTTGAGCAATTTTCTGATCATCTTCAATTACCGCAAACGGTCACTTTGAGACATTAACAGCAACGAATTACAGACAATAAAAACCCGCCCAAGGCGGCGGGTTTTATCTTTTCAGGAGCTTATTTTCCGCACTAACTGCGTCTGGCCGATGTGCGAAAATGGAGTCCGGCCAAAACCAGCAAGACCAGAATTGTCACAACGAGCCCGTGGCTTGACAATGTCGGAATGGGTGTAGAGGGAGCCGCAACCACTGGTCCAGTGGACGCGAGAAGAACTGTCCTGCCCCAGTAGAGATTAAAATGGTCGATGTCTGCTGGATTTAGTGTGAGACCCGACTGGCTTCTTGTGTAGGGGCTCGTCATGACGGAGTTAGCATCGTAAGGACCGCCATCGAAAGAAACGTTGAAGCCATCTCCCGCGAGAAATGAATAATCGTCAGATCTAACATCGCTATCTATGAAGACCCAGCCACTAATCGCGTTCCCATCAATTGCACCAGCGGGTTTATCACCAGTCTGCTCAAAGGGCACCCATGTTGTTACCGGGTTCCCCGCGCCATCCATCGGTACTAAGTACAAGAAGTTTGTCAATGATACGGGTGGTGTATACCCGGAGAAATCACCAGTGACCGTAAAGTCGAAGTCTGTAGCGGTGGAAGTGGTTACTTCCAGTGTCAGTGCCGCATTTGCCTGCACTGCTAGTAATCCAGCAATGACTAACGTTGCGGAGGCAACTATTTTTCTTAGTGATTTTTGCACGCCGAGTTTCCCCATCAATTTGTTGAAGTGCAGGTAGACTAGCATGACAAGCGCAAGCTTCTCAAGAACTACCCGAATCCGCCCCGCCGATCGCCACAAAGCGCTTGTCGTTGAATTGCCAGGGCAGGGTGGTGAATGCTAACGGTGCCCGTTCCGGGACGGCTAGATCCACCCAATGCTTCAGCCGCTGTCTACTAACGAGTTGAGCCAGTTCTGATGTTGACCGGTTGCTGCTTTAAGTGATGGAAGAGAGTGGCTAGCCGATTCTGCATCGTAAGCTGCCATTCATGCGGTACATAAATTCGACATAAAACAAATATTTGGGGTCAGAGTAAAGTGCCAGACTAAATCAACAGGCATCGACGAATTGTTGAGGACAAATGGGGCGAGATACCAGGTAAAAATGGTGGCCAGAGGTGGAATCGAACCACCGACACGAGGGTTTTCAGAAGCAGCAATCAATTTTAAAATGTAATTAATTCTGTCGCTTGCGGTGTTTGTCTGAATAGACTGTGCCAGTTAATGCTAGTAAACGCCGGTAAAACACGGCTGGTGGAGCACAAATCTGACACAGCGGATTACACCGGAATCTGGGCAATCTAATAAGCTGCCGTTGAGTCAAAGAATCATGGGTGTCTGGTTTCTGTGTGGTTTCTGGCACCAGGTTCCAGAAGGTCATTCAAGTCATCGCCGGATGTGCCTTCACTGTAAGGGTGGATCTTTGCATAACAGGCCTTCTCTTAAGGTGAAAAGGGCAATGGCCTCATTCCGCATGAGCTAGAATTATGGTCACTGGTGATCTTAACGTGTCGAAAAATACGGGAATCCAATGGGTGATATGTTTAGTCTCTTTGCAGAACCGACTACATGGGTTGCGTTGGCTACATTGACGGTTATGGAAGTCGTGTTGGGTATCGACAATCTTATATTCATTTCGGTGTTATCCAACAAACTACCGGAACAACAACGGTCTAAGGCCCGTACGCTAGGAATTGCAGCTGCTCTTGTCTTAAGGCTGGGGTTGCTTGGCACAATTGCCATGATCGTCAAACTTAGGACACCGGTGTTTGAAGTTTTTGAGCTTTCATTGTCGTGGCGCGATTTAATCCTGATTGCGGGCGGTTTGTTCCTGGTCTGGAAGGCGACCACAGAAATTCATCACTCGGTCGATCCCGATCCCGGCCCAGATCGCCTGAATCCTACCGTGGCTGTGACCAGTATGGCCGCCGTAATAGGACAAATCCTGTTGCTTGATTTGATTTTCTCTCTTGACAGTATTATCACGGCAGTTGGGATGACTCCACACATTCCGATTATGGTCATTGCAGTCATTATCTCGGTTCTTACAATGCTGCTGGCCGCAAATCCGTTGGCGAATTTCGTTCATGCCAACCCCACTATCCTGATGTTAGCCCTAGCCTTTTTGCTGTTGATAGGCACGACACTTGTCGCTGACGGTTTCGGTGCCCCCGTGGCCAAAGGCTACATCTACGCGGCGATGGCCTTTTCGGCATTTGTCGAGGGTCTCAACATGATGGCCCGGCGTGCGCGACAGCGTAGAATTGCGCAGTCCGCTGCTTCGTGAGAAGTGAGAAATAGAGTGCGCGTTGAAGAAGCAGGAATTCGCATGCTCGCCCAAACTCGATACAGAGAGCAAAACTGTTGATCTCGTTTACCGTGTTGGTCTGGATCGCCTTCCTTTTGCTGATTGCCGTTGTCGTTGCACTGGATCTCGGCATTTTTCACCGGAAGGCTCACGTGGTCACCCTGCCCGAGGCCCTCGGCTGGACATCGGTGTGGGTCACGCTCGCGCTTGTGTTCAACATCGGTATCTACTACCTGTATGAGTTTAACCCGGCCGGTTGGGACATGGACACCGAAAATCTTTCGGGAGCGGAAGCCGCCATTCAGTATTTCACCGGTTATCTGGTGGAGAAATCGCTGTCAATTGACAATATCTTCGTTATCGCAATGGTTTTTGCACACTTTCAGGTGCCGCTCACGGAGCAACACAGGGTCCTGTTCTGGGGCATTTTCGGTGCCATCATATTGCGTGGCATCATGATTTTTGGCGGCGTTATAGTCATTGAGCAATTTGACTGGGTTGTCTACTTGCTTGGCGCGGTGTTGCTATTTTCGGCTGCGAAAATGCTCGTGATACGTCACGACAATATTGCGCTGGAAGAGAACTATGTGATTCGTCTGGTACGGCGATTATATCCTGTAACGACCGTGTTTCATGGTAGTCGTTTCTTCGTACACATCAATGGCGTGCGCACCGCCACACCGTTATTTCTCGCGCTGATATTCGTTGAAACCAGTGACGTTATGTTTGCAATCGATTCGATACCCGCTATTTTTGCGATCACGCGCGACCCATTTATTATATTTACATCCAACGTCTTTGCGATTCTCGGCTTGCGGTCCCTGTACTTCGTACTCGCGGGATTAATGGAAAAGTTCCGTTATCTGAAAGTGAGCTTGGTCTTTTTGCTCGCGTTCATCGGTGTCAAAATGATATTGATTCACCACCACCCGATCTCAAACCTGGTATCTCTGGCCATTATTGGAGGCATCCTGGCGGTGGGTATCATCGCATCGGTGAAAACTGCACAGGATAGCGCCGCGCTACTATCCCCGCTGGCCAGCGAATTGGAACGTCTGGCCATTACGTCCTACAGGCAGGCTCGCAGGGCTGTCATTCTACTCCTGGGCTCATCAATCCTAATAATAGGATTGGCGATGGTCGTTCTGCCAGGTCCTGCAATCATCGTCATTCCACTGGGTCTTTCAATTCTCGCGATTGAGTTCGCGTGGGCGCGACGCTGGCTGCATCAAATTAAGATCAAGATTGCACAAGGGCAGGAGATAGTTGGCAAAATTATTGGTCGTGGCGGTCGCGGAGGATCCAAGTAATTAAAGTTTAATATTGAAACAAATGCAGGCTGCACTGACTGGTGTGAAAACTTTGCTTATTAGATGCTGGGTTGCGAGAGTGCCAAGAAAGCATCTTGAAAAGAATGGTGGCCAGAGGTGGAATCGAACCACCGACACGAGGATTTTCAGAAGGCACGATCAATTTTCAAATGTAATTAAATCAGTCGCTTGCGGAGTTTGTCCAATAACAAGGTACTGGTAAACGCGAATAGACGCCGGTAAACAACAGGTGTTAGTACACAATATGGACGCACTAACGTCTTTGTTAAGCGGCGCCGTCACGCGACCGCTGGAGGCGCTTTCTGGCAGTACAAACTTAATAGCTTCGTTATGCCATTTTCTGCATATGGTGAAAATCTTCAATCATTTCCAACTCTTTGCTTTCATTCGACTGCGCCCTATATAGTTCCCACCTGACTTGCAAATTAAGCCAGAAATCGGCAGATACCCCAAAAAACTTCGCTAGTCGTAGCGCTGTGCTCGGAGTAATCCCCCGCTTTTGATTGACCAATTCATTCACACGCTGATAAGGCACATGAATAGCATCAGCCAAGTCACGCTGACTAATATTCATGGGAACCAGGAATTCTTCTCGGAGCATCTCTCCAGGGTGAGTTGGTTGCCTGTTTGTTGGGATTCGAACCATGATATGCCTCTAGTGATAATCAGCTACTTCTACGTTCATGGGACCCACCTCGCCCCACACAAAACAAATTCGGTATTGTTCATTAATGCGAATGCTGTGTTCAGCTTTCCTACTACCTGAAAGTTTTTCAAGGCGATTACCCGGTGGAACCTTGAGTTCATCCAAATGCTGAACAGAGTCGATCAGATCCAGCTTTCTTGATGTAATTCGCCAAAGTGTTTGTGGACAGGCCTTTCGGGCAGCTTTCGAATTAACACCATTGAAAATATCTTCAGTAGCTTGATCTTTGAACGATACTATCATAAGGGCATGATAGCACGGAATCCATGCTATTCTAGATTGCTGGGTATCTAGACAAGGAACCCGACGAGGTGGCGGAGGCTGCGCTTGATGCCATGTCCGCGGAAACACCCTTGCGCCGGGTACATGGTGGTGCCCAACGAGCTCGAAGCCGACATCCTGGCCGGCTTCGATGAACCGGCTGAAGAAGAAAGCGAAGGGCCGAAAGTTGTTTACACCGGTGAAGATGTGAAGGTGCAGCTGTTTGGAACGACGGCCATCGTCACATTCAGGCTGGTAGCCACGCCGGATGATGGTTCGGAACTGAAGAATTACTTCAACACGGGGACGTTTCTCAAGCGGCGAGGCGAGTGGCGGGCGGTCGCCTGGCAGGCGACCGTTATTCCTGGCACCTGAGCAAAAACCTGCCAGGCGTCAAATTGATGGATTGGCCGGCAGCGTCCGGCCAGCAGCGGACATGCCCAGGCCGTCCGCTTTCGCGCGTCACAAAATACCGATCGCCAGTCTGCCGCGTTGACAAAACTCAATCGCGGCGTCGTATTCACTCCGGTTGTCGAAAAAGCCCGTCCCAGGCGGGCCTGGCAAAGTCATTTGCGTTAGCCTCCGAAGTGAAGCTCGGCGTCAGTTATTGAGGCGAGCGGTACACTCCGCAATGAATTCGTCCGCGCACACAACGTAATCTGCTTTGGAAATATCTACATTTTCCAAGAATCCAGTTGCTTCGTTGATTGTGATGCAAATGTTGAAGTTCTGGTGACCGGCAATGGCGAACTCTAGGTGACGTAGATCTCCATTAGGCCGTAAGTAGTCAGCTCTCGCAGCCCTACGTCCCTGTTCATTGACCACCGAACAGGACTGAAGACTATCGAATAGCTCGAATACCTCGACCCAGTCCATGAATGCGCTCGCGGAACAAACCTCGGGGCACGAAGGCTTGTCCGCCATCGCCATGGGTGAAGTGATGACGAAACCGGCGAGCAGGGCAGTCCGTGCAATTGAATGTAAACCTTTTATCATTGAAGTCTCCTGGTTGATGGGGTTGAAAAAGCAAGCGGCACGAACGCACACCTTAAGCACGTGACCTTGGTTGGAATGCCGCACCCCTCCAATGAACTATAGGTGAAAAATAATTATTTGCCACCCGGGCAGAGAGTATTTGAAAAGTTCCGTCAAGCGGATCGAGTAGCGGAACAGCCATTTCGTGTATACGAAAAGCAAAAAATCAGCGAGTGCGGTTAAGTTGAGGTTGGTTGTAAGCCACTGAAAAGAATGGTGGCCAGAGGTGGACAAATCTGACGGGATCAGATTTGGTCGCACGCAGTGCGCCCGCAGGGGCGCGCACAAGGAGGTGCGCGAACAATCTAACCACGCATTGGTTCGGTTCGCCCTGTTGCCGGGAAAGCAGTTGATTGAAATGCTGCGGGGAAATATAAGAAAAATGGTGGCCAGAGGTGGAATCGAACCACCGACACGAGGATTTTCAGTCCTCTGCTCTACCGACTGAGCTATCTGGCCATTTTTCAAACGCGTCTCTGGAATCAGAGAGCGCGGTATTAAACCGTTTAGACGTTCTCAAGTCAAGAATTAAGAGCCTCATTTGTCGTCTTCGGGTACATATCCTGCGGGAATCTCTGAGCCCTCGCCAAAAAAGAACTTTTCCATTTCGCCTTCGAGAAACTTCCGATGCGCCGGTTCGAGCGGGCTCAGGCGGTGTTCGTTGATCAATATGGTCTGGTGTGAGAGCCATTTTTGCCAGGCCTGCATGGAAATATTCTCATATATCCTTTTACCCAGTTCGCCCGGATAGGTCTGAAACGCCAGGCCCGGCAGTTCCTCGTTCAGCAGCAAGCATTTAACCATACGTTCTGTCATTTTGTGTCCTTTTCCAGGTAGGTTTCCAGCAACTGTCTGACCGGCTGGGGCAGACCGAGTGCCGGCCATTCATGCTGGCTGAACCAGCGTTGATCGGATGTACATTCTACCCCGCCTGAAACCAGGTCTGCATGACCAATTAGCGGTTGGATGTTCATTTGCATGTGGGTCAGCTGGTGTTGCATGGCGGGCAGGGGTTTAAGTGATTGGGGTTTTACACCCAGGCGTTGCTGGACTGGCCGGCCATCATCATCCGACGGCAGTGACCATAAACCACCCCAGATTCCTACGGGTGGACGCCGTTCGAGCAGTACCTTGCCATCATCGTCCGTGAGGATCAGCATCTGAAAGGATTTTTTGCCGATCTTCAAACCGGGACGCCGGAAGGGGAACTCATCGACCCTGCCAACCCCGAAGGCTTTGCAGGTCCCGTTGACGGGGCAACGGGTGCAGGACGGTTTTGTCCGCGTGCACAGGGTTGCGCCGAGGTCCATGACGGCCTGGGTATAATCGGCGCCGCGTTTTGCCGGTAGCAGTTTTTCGGCGATATCTCCACAATTGCTTGTGAATGTTTGGCTTGCCCGGCCAGCCTTCAATCGCGAAGTGGCGGGCGAGCACCCGTTTGACGTTGCCGTCAAGGATCACGGCCGGATGATCCCAGGCCTGTGAATAGATGGCATTGGCGGTGCTTTCGCCGATACCCGGCAGGGCGGCCAGTGCTTGCGGGTTTTCGGGCAGTTGGCCGGCATGTGTCCGCCACGCAGATTTTTGCGGTCTTCAGCAGGTTGCGGGCACGGGCGTAATAACCGAGCCCCGACCAGTAAGACAGCACCTCGTCATTGGAGACTGCGGCCAGGCTCTGGATATCCGGAAAGCGCTCGATAAAGCGTTCGAAGTAGGGGGTAACGGTCTTGACCTGGGTCTGCTGCAACATGATCTCGGCAATCCAGACACGGTACGCGCTGCGTGGATGCTGCCATGGCAGGTCCTTGCGGCCGTGCTTGTCCCACCAGCGAAGTAGTTGTCCCGCGAAATCCAAAACGCCTCTTAGTCCAGCGGCAGGATGGCGTTGATAAAGGTGCCTGCATCAAAAGGCCGCAGGTCTTTTGCTGCCTCGCCGACACCGATGTAACGGATCGGGATACCCAGTTCACTGGCGATGGCAAACAGCATGCCGCCGCGGGCGGTGCCGTCCAGCTTGGTGATGGTGATGCCGGTGACGTTGACCGCTTCGTTGAAATGCCGCGCCTGGTTCAGGGCATTGGTGCCGGTGCCGGCATCTACCACCAGCATGACTTCATGCGGTGCGGTTTCATCAACCCGGCCGATGACGCGGCGAATTTTTTTCAGCTCTTCCATCAGGTTGGACTGCGTATGCAGACGCCCGGCGGTATCCGCGATCAATACATCGATCTCACGGGCTTTTGCCGACTGCATGGCGTCAAAAATGACCGCTGCGGCATCGGCCCCGGTGCCCTGCGAAACCACCGGTACATCATTGCGCGCACCCCAGGATTTGAGTTGTTCGACGGCGGCGGCGCGGAAAGTGTCGCCCGCGGCCAGCATCACCGAAAGACCTTCTTCCTTGAAACGTTGCGCCAGTTTGCCGATGGTGGTGGTTTTGCCGGCGCCGTTGATGCCGACCATCAGGATGACAAACGGTTTGTGGCTGGTGTCCACCGCCAGCAATTGTTCACACGGCTCGATCAGTTCGTAAAGCTCCGCCTGCACCGCCGGTAATAGTGACTGCGGATCGCTGATCGCGCCATTGCGGATGGCGGTGCGCAGGTTCTCCATGATACCCAGGCTGGCCTTGACACCGACATCGGCGGTCAGCAGGGTGGTTTCGAGCTCATCCAGCAGATCTTCATTGATCTCGCTATGACCGCTGACCAGTGCTTTTAGGCGCTTGCCGATGGTGCTGCGGGAGTCTCCCAGCAGTTTTTCCAGCGGATCAACACCGGATTGCTCCACCGGACGAAGCTGCACATCCTGTAGTTCGCCGGGCTTTTTGTTCTTTTTCCTGAAAATACGAAACATGCGATTAGGATTAACCCCCGGCGATAAAAAGCGATATGCTATCAGTGTGGTCGTAATAACAAGTCGAACAGAGGCTCTTTACATATGAGCAAATCTGGAAAAAACAATAGTGTCCGGATAATCGGCGGTAACTGGCGTGGCCGTCGTCTGCAGGTTGCCGACGTGCCGGGTCTGCGACCCAGCGGCGACCGTTGCCGTGAAACCCTGTTCAACTGGTTACAGCCCTGGATTCCCGCTGCGGATTGCGCCGACCTGTTCGCCGGCACCGGCGCACTTGGGCTTCGAAGCCGCATCACGTGGCGCCGCATCCGTTATGATGATAGAGAAACACCCGCGCGCGCAGGAAGTATTGCAGCAGAGCATCGAACAGCTCCAGGCCATACAGGTCAGGCTGCATTGCGGCGGCGCGATGTCGATGATCGAGGATTTCAAAGCCGACAGCTTCGATATCGTATTTGTGGATCCGCCATTTGACAGCAACCTTGCCGGCCTGGTGTTCGAAAGACTGGACAAAACTGCTTGCGTGCGCCGTGGCGGATTCGTGTACATCGAATCACCGGCGCAAAAAGGTGATTGCCCCGCTACCGGGATGGAGGGTGTGGCGTGATCAGGAGATTGGCGAGGTGCGCATGCAGCTTTTTCGCAGGCAGAGCCTTGAAGACGAAAGAATTCTGCCGGAGGGCGGGTCTGCTCAATGAGAACGGGCGGATTCGCCTGTTTTCTGTCCCTGCATTAAGGCCGGCAATCACGCCGGCCTTTTTTTATCCCCGCTTTGGGTTAATCCCGCGGCTTAACAGGGGTAGAATAGCTGACTCTTATAGTTCAGCAGGAAAAGCAGTTGGAAAAAATCCCCACGCATGGCGGTTTACCCCGGCACCTTCGATCCGATAACCCACGGCCATACCGACCTGGTGACCCGTGCTGCGCGGGTTTTTGAACACGTGATCGTGGCGATTGCCGAGAGCCCGCACAAGATACCGTTTTTCAGCCTGAGAAAACGCATCGAACTGGCAGAAAGCCAGATTGGCCACCTGCAGAATATCTCGATTGTCGGGTTCAGGAACCTGTTGGTCGATTTTGTTCAGGGAAAACGGTGCCGGCGTCATCGTGCGCGGATCTGCGCGCGGTTTCGGATTTTGAATACGAATTCCAGTTGGCCAGTATGAATCGCAACCTGTGTGCGTCGGTCGAAACAATGTTCCTGACACCCGATGAAAAATATGGATTCATTTCCTCCACGCTGGTGCGGGAAGTGGCCCGGCTCAACGGCGATGTCTCCAAGTTTGTCGGCACAGGAAATCGAGCAAGCGCTGAAGGAACAATTCGGATTTGCGGGTAGCTGACTATGGCGCTGAAGATCACCGCAGAGTGCATCAACTGTGATGTATGCGAGCCCGAATGTCCCAACGAGGCCATTTACCAGGGCGTCGAGATTTACGAGATTAACCCCATGCTGTGTACCGAATGCGTGGGCCATTTTGATACACCGCAATGCGTGGAAGTCTGCCCGGTGGAATGTATTCCCAAAGACCCGCAGCACGTGGAAACAGAGGAACAACTGTGGGTCAAATACCGCAAACTGATTGGCGAGGCAGAGCTTTGAAAGTCCGTCTCTGCCTGATTATTCTTGTTACTGTTTTTAGTCCAGCCGCTGTATGCCGCGCAACCCGGCAAGGCGGCGATCGCCAGCGCCCATTACCTGGCCACCGAGGCCGGGCACGAGATTCTTGCCAAGGGCGGCAACGCGTTTGATGCGGCGATCGCGGTCAGTTCCGTGCTGGCGGTGGTCGAGCAGACAAGTTCCGGCATCGGCGGTGGCGCGTTCTGGTTGATTCACCGGGCCTCCGACGGCTTTGAAACCATGATCGACGCGCGTGAAATGGCGCCGGCGCTGGCCACCACGGATATGTACGTGGCCGCGGATGGTTCGGTCAACCGTGACCTGGCGCTCAACGGCCCGCTGGCTGCGGCGATTCCCGGGGAAGTTGCCGGCTATGTTCACCTCGCCAGCCATTACGGAAAACTACCGCTGGCCGTGAGTCTGCAACCGGCCATACGCATCGCCCGCGAGGGTTTCCCGGTTTACACCAAGTTTTACGGCATGTTGCAGCGCTCGGAGAAAAACATCCGCCGTTGGCCTGCGGCAACGGCCGCTTTCCTGCCGGATGGAAAAATGCCGGAAATGGGTCAGATCATCAAGCTGCCGGAGCTGGCTGTTGTGCTTGAAAAGATTGCCGCCGAGGGCCGCGACGCCTTCTACAAGGGCGAGATTGCACAGCGCCTGGTCGATGGTGTGAACGCCGCTGGTGGTATCTGGAGCATGGCTGACCTCGAGGCTTATACCGTCAAAGAGCGTGATCCGATTCGCACCACCTACCAGGGTTACGCACTGGTAACCGCCCCGCCACCATCGTCCGGGGGTATTGCCATTGCTGAAATCCTGAACATCCTCGATCCCTATGACATTGCAACACTGGGCAAGATACAACGCACCCACTTCGTGGTTGAAGCCATGCGCCGCGCCTACCGTGACCGGGCGCTTTACCTGGGTGACCCTGACTTCTACCCGGTGCCGGTCAAGATGCTGACCGATCCCGATGTATGCCGCCGGTTTGCGTGCCGGTATCCTGTTTGACAGGGCCACACCTAGCAGCATGATCCCGGGCCGGGAAAAGTTGCCCGAGGGCACGGATACCTCGCACTTTTCGATCATGGACGCAGAGGGCAACCTGGTTTCGGCGACGCTGACGGTCAATACGCCGTTCGGATCGAAGTTTATGGTGCCCGGAACCGGTTTTGTCCTGAACAACGAAATGGATGATTTTTCCGCCAAGCCCGGTGAGCCGAACGCATACGGCCTGATTGGCTTTACGGCCAACGAAATTCAGCCGCACAAGCGGCCACTTTCCAGCATGTCGCCCACCTTTGTGATCGGGCAGCACAGGGAAGCCGTGATCGGCACACCCGGCGGCAGCCAGATCATCACCATGGTGTTGCTCGGCATCCTGGATTTCATGGATGGCCACGAGCCCGAATCATGGGTGACCCTGCCGCGTTACCATCACCAGTACCTGCCGGATAAAATCTTCGCCGAGCCCGATGCCTTTACCGCGGAAGAGGTTGCCGCACTTGAAGCCATGGGCTACACGGTGGACGTCAAGGACTATCGTTGGGGTAACATGCAGGGGGTGATGTGGGACAAGCAAACCGGCGAAGTCACGGCGGCTTCGGATCACCGCAGCGATGCGGGCAAGGCGATCGTTCGCTAGTGCGTGTCAGTTGTTACGCACCGATTCGGCGCCAGGCATGACCGCTGCGCTATGCATAACGCAGCCCACGGGTAATATTCAAACGGTGCCCAGCACCATACGGAGTCAAGCATGAACAGGATCATTTTGGTTTTTTTTGCATTCATGGCCATCCTGCCTTCAGCGCAGGCCGGCACCATCACGCCGGATGAAATCGAGCAGGCGGCAGCGGCGGTTCAGCCACAGGTGGTCGAGTGGCGTCGCTGGTTTCATCAGAACCCGGAGCTGAGCAACCGCGAATTCAACACCTCGAAACATGTCGCCGAGATTCTCCGCGGCATGGGTCTCGAGCCGAAAACCGGTATTGCACATACCGGTATCACCGCCATCATCAAAGGTGGCAAGCCGGGTCCACTGGTCGCGATCCGTACCGATATGGACGGTCTGCCGGTGACCGAGCAAACCGGACTGCCTTTTGCTTCGACCGTCCGCAGTGAATACAACGGCCAGGAGGTCGGCGTCATGCACGCCTGCGGTCACGATGCGCACATGGCGATGGTGTTGGGTGCGGCGAAAATACTCAATGACATGAAGGCCGATCTTCCCGGCTCCGTGATGCTGATTTTCCAACCGGCCGAGGAAGGCCCGCCGCGGGTGAGGAAGGCGGTGCCTCGATGATGCTGGATGAGGGTATTTTCAAAGATCGAATGCCGGCGGCGGTTTTTGGCATGCATGTCGGTATCAGTACGCCCGGTGGGCAGTTTTCGGTCAGACCCGGCCCGATGATGGCCGCTTCGGATTTCTTCAAGATTGTCGTCAAGGGCAAGCGGAACCCATGGCGCACGGCCCTGGGATGGAGTCGACCCGGTGGTCATTGCGTCGCAGATCGTGCTCGGTCTGCAGACCATCGCCAGCCGCCAGGTGGATGTCACGCTGGCGCCTTCCATCATCAGCGTCGGGCGTATCAGCGGCGGTATCCGTTACAACGTCATTCCCGACGAGGTGACAATGGAAGGCACCATCCGCAGCTTCGATCCGGATATGCGGGAATACATCCACACGGCGATTGAACGCACCGCACGGCTGATCGCCGAGAGCGCCGGTGCGGAAATCGACTTCGAAATCACCCAGGGTCCTCCGGCCTTGAAGAACGACGCCGACCTGACAGCTTTCGTGATGCCGGCGCTGGAACGTGCCTCCGGCCATCCGGTGCTGTCGGTCCAGCCACAGACCGTGGCCGAGGATTTTGCCGAGTACGCCAGGGTGGCGCCGGCGGTGTTCGTGTTCCTCGGTAACTGGCCCGAGGAACTCGATCCCAAGACCCAGCCGACCAACCACTCGCCGTTCTTCCAGATGTATGAACCCTACATGGAACGCGGTGTAAGCGCCTACGGCCAGATGGTGGTGGATTTTCTGAACGCGCAGGCGGCGGCTGAAAAGTAACTGTAATGAGCGGTCCGCTGCACGGTACCCTGGTGCTGGATCTCTCACGGGTGCTGGCCGGTCCGTGGGCCAGCCAGACACTCGCCGACCTCGGTGCACGTGTCATCAAGGTCGAACGCCCGGGCCGGGGTGACGATACCCGTAGCTGGGGACCGCCCTACCTGGGTTCCGGTGAAAACAGGGAAAGCGCGTATTTCCTATCGGCCAACCGCGGCAAGGAGTCGATCGCCATCGATTTCAAGGACCCGCGTGGTCAGGCCGTCATCCTGCAACTGGCCAGAAAAGCAGATATCCTGATCGAAAACTACAAGCCCGGCGGGCTCGAGGCCTATGGCCTGGATTATGAATCCGTCAGCAAGGTCAACCCGGCCATCGTCTATTGCTCGATCAGCGGTTTTGGACAGACCGGACCCTATGCCAAAAAGCCCGGCTACGACTTCATGATCCAGGCCATGAGCGGTCTGATGAGTGTCACCGGCACTGAAAAACCCACCAAGGTGGGTGTGGCCGTATCCGACCTGATCACCGGTCTGTATGCGGCAACCGGCATTCTCGCCGCATATACGCGGGCACGCGAAACGGGGCAGGGCGAATGGCTCGATATTTCGTTGCTGGACTCCCAACTCGCTGCGTTGGCCAACCAGGGCATGAACTACCTGGTGACCGGTGAAAGCCCGGGACTGGCGGGTAACGCCCATCCGAATATCGTTCCCTACCAGGTGTTTGAAACCGCCGATGATCCGATCGTGCTGGCGGTTGGCAACGATGGCCAGTTCGTATCACTGTGCGGGGCCATTGGTCATGATGAACTTGCGTTGGATAGCCGTTTTGCCAACAACGCCGCCCGTGTTCAAAACAGGACCGAGCTGGTTCCCCTCATCGCCGCCGTACTCCAGCATCACCCGGCGGTGTATTGGCTGAACCTGTTTGACGAGCACGGTATTCCGGTGGCGCCGGTCAACACGATTGCTCAGGCGTTCGCCGACCCGCACGTGCTGGAACGGCAGACAGTCGTGTCATTGGAGCGTGCCGGCCTGGGTACCGTGCCCAGTGTGCGTTCACCCATGAACTTGCGGAATCACGTACCGGATGGGCGAAGGGCACCGCCCGCGCTGGGTGATTCAACCGGGACAGTGCTGCGCGAAATAGGTCTTGGTGAAGAAGAAATCAAAACGCTGCTCGAGGCGGGCGTCGCCTCGTCGGATTAACGTTCACCAGTGCCTGTAGGTCAGTGACTTTCGCGCCACAACAGCCAGGCAATTGCCGCGGGTACGATTGTACCGCCCACGCTTGCCCATTGCGGAAGATTCCATCCACCCACGGTCACATCGACAGCGTAAATCAGTCTTAAAACGTGTGCGATGGCAACCAGGGTTAACAGCAGTATTGCGAGAATTGATCCAATTTTCATCTTGCTGGCCTCTAAACGACTTTACGAACAGATTCACTTATCATATATCAAGTCTATATCAATCAATTGGCCACAAAGTTTGTTGACCCCAACGTGCGGTGACCACGCGCAATCACCAGTATACGCCGGTGAATTGCACAAAAACGTCCGGTTTGTTAGCCAAAAAAAAGCCCGGATGACACCGGGCTTTGGTTTTCATACTGACCTGAATCAGGGCTTGATATACGCCCTCGGCATATCCGGGTGTTGTGGCAGATAACGGTCCCTCAGCTTTGTCTGGCGTGACACCATCGGGATCAGCTTGCCATCGATGATGACGATTTCGGCGGCGCTGGTGACTTCCAGCGGGTCACCACTCCATAACACCACGTTGGCCGGCATGTCCGCTTTGATTTTGCCTTGCTGGTCGGCGACGCCGAATATTTTGGCCGGATTGACCGTCAATGCAGCAATACCCTCTTCGTGCGGCAGACCGTAGGATACCGCGTTGCCCGCCATCTGCCGTTGCTTGCGGGCGTTGTGTGTCTCACCGCCGCTGATGGCGATGACAACACCGGCTGCCTCCAGCATTGCTGCATTGTTCAGACGCGACCCAGGCTGTCGAAATTGGAAGGCAGATTGTCGAGCGGATTGAGCAATACCGGTACCTTTGCCGCCGCCAGTTCACGCGCGACCATCCACGCTTCCCTGCCACCCGAAATGACCAGGTCGAAACCGTATTTCTCTGCGAAGCGGATGGTTTCGAGGATGTCGCTGGCGCGGTCGACATTGAAGACCACCTTGCCGCCGGTGACGTAGGAGGACAGGGTTCCGCGTCCGGCGCGTGTCAACAGCGCGGTCTCGGTCGATGTCGGCGGGCTGTCCGCTTCCTGCATCGCCTGGTGCAGCAACATCCACTGGGCGGCACGCGAACCGCCGCTCAAGCTGCTGGCGTCCCGGCCAACGTTGATAAACAGCACGGGACTGCCAAAAAAGCTTTGGTAGCCGCCGTCAAGACGGACCATCTGCCCCTGGCCGCCAAAGATCGAGCCCTCGGTGTCCGCACCCAGCAACGTAAAGGTAAAGCCCTCGATACGGGTGACCGGTATCACGCTGGAGTTGGGGTTATAGGCCGGTACGACATCAAACTCGGGGCGCATTTCATTCAGCGCCAGGCCGGAGTCGGTGGATTCCTCAACGGCCGGGATCTCGGTGATGCCAATGGCGGTAATCCCGGCAAAGAACCCCGGAGTCAGCGCTTTGCCTTCGGCGTCGAAGACAGCCACGTCATCCTTGGGTACCGGCAGATTTTTGCCGATGCGCTGGATCTTGCCCGCGGAGATGAAAACATCGGTGTTTTCCAGCATACCGTCCGCAGTCATGGTGTGTACGTTGGCACCACGGATCATGATGGCGTCGGCCTGTGCGGCAATGGAAAAGGTGGCCATGCAGCCGATCAAAAGTGTTTTAAAAGTTTTCATTGCAACACCTCCTGCAGTTGGCCCAGCTCAAAATCGGAAACCGGTTGCAGGTCCGGGTCTTCGCGGTCATAGACCAGTGCGCCATCGATATAAACGTGGTCGGCCTTGGCATAGACACTGAAAGGGTTACCGTTCCAGAGGACGACATCGGCCATTTTCCCCGCTTCCAGTGAACCGGTGTACTTATCGACCCCCAGCGACTTGGCGGCATTTGAGGTGATCCAGGCAATGGCGTGTTCCGGCGTAATGTTCATACCCACCCGGTTACCGCTGGCCATGGCCTTGGCGGCCTCCTGGTTCAAACGCTGAATACCTTCGGCGTCATCCGAGTGCACGATGGCGCAGCTACCCTTGGGCCGGTCCACGATTGCGATGTTTTCCTGGATACCGTCATAGGCTTCCATCTTGAAGCCCCACCAGTCCGCCCACAAAGCGCCGCAGACCCCTTTTTCAGCCAGTGTGTCGGCGATCTTGTAGGCTTCCACGCCGTGGTGAAAGGTGCCGACCTTGTAATGGAACTCATCCGCCATGTCGAGGATGGTTATCATCTCGTCGGCGCGGTAGCAGTGCATGTGAACGATGATCTCGCCTTTGAGCACACCGGCCAGGGTTTCCAGTCTCAGGTCGCGCTTGGGTGGCTTTGCATCATCTTTGTTCTCGGCGACTTTCTTCTCGTAGGCCGCCCAGTCATCGATGTACTGCTGTGCTTCGATCCACTGCGCGCGGTAAACGGCCATGTTGCCCATGCGGGTTGACGGGCATCTGCTTGCGTTCGCCATAGACGCGTTTGGGGTTTTCACCACAGGCCATTTTCAGACCATAGGGGGCGCCGGGAAACTTCATGCCCTGGTAGCTGGTGCTATAGACATTCTTCAGGGTTACGCCACGGCCGCCGATCAGGTTACCCGAGCCCGGCAGGACCTGCAGCGTGGTGATACCACCAGCGAGTGCGCGGGAAAACCCCGGATCCTGCGGCCAGATACTGTGTTCGGCCCAGACATTCGCGGTCGTCGGACTGGTCATTTCGTTACCGTCAGAAAGTGCTTTGACATTGGGGCTCGCGTACACGCCGAGGTGGGAATGAACATCGATAATGCCGGGTGTGACCCAGCGGCCCTTGGCGTCGATGGTGGTCACACCGGCGGGCGCCTCACCCTTGCCGACAAAGACAATTTTGCCATCTGACAACAACAGGCTGGCGTCATCCAGACGCTCGCCGGTACCGGTCAGGATGGTGGCGTGGGTAATCAGCGTGGGTTTCGACGGCAGCGGCGCGTAGGTCGACGGATAGTCTTCGGCCCACGCACTGCCCACCGGTAACGTCAGCAGCGCTGGCAGCAAGGCCAACAGGGTTCTATAGCGCATCAGGTTTCCTTCAAAAGAGGTGTAAAGACAGGCATGTTAACAAACGACAGGAAACTTGCCTACGTGTAAAACACGGAAGTCAGCGGTATGCAGGAGTTATCTCCCGTATGTTGGTGTAAATGGACGGCGCTTGCCGGTATCATCCACACGCAATGAACACAAGCACGCAACAGCAGGCAGTCGCGTTGCCCGATGACCTCACGGGGTGGATCGAGTCAAGCCTGGCGTCCGGGTCAAATGTCCTTGCGACCTCGAACCAGGGTATCGTGCTGTTGTTCGAAGGCGACGGTCGGAAGCTGGTGATAAAGTCAGCCATGGGGCGCGGCCCGCTGCGCAAGGCGCGGCAGGCGACACTTGAACGCGAGTATGCGGCTTACAAGCGATTAGAAGGTGTCGAGGGTGTACCGGCCTGTTACGGATTGCTCGAAGGCCGTTACCTGGTGATGGAATTTATCGACGGCATACGTTACCGCAAGGCCGAGTGGCAGGACCGTGATCAATGGTTTGCACAACTGCTCGAGGTGATCCGTGCTTTTCATGCCCGCGGCGTCAGCCACGGCGATCTGAAATCCAAGAACAACATGATCGTGGGCAAGGATCAGAAGCCCTACATCATCGATTTTGGAACCACGTTCATACACCGGGACGGCTTTCATCCGCTGAATAATTATCTCTTTGAGTACGGCAAACGCCTGGACATCAACGCCTGGGTCAAACACAAGTATCACGGCCGCTACAAGAACGCTTCCGCAGAGGACCAGGCTTTGCTCAACTATTCAAAACTCGAATGGGTGGTCCGGAAACTGCGTGGCCGGCCGATGCACTAGCTTTAAATTCTAGCAATCTTGTATGAATTTTGGTGGTTTCGTTTGAGTCCGCACGCTCAACAGGCCGGGTGGTATTCACTGCCCAGGCTTATCCGGGCCTGCGGGCTTCCCTCAGCCAGGATTTCGCCTGATCGGGATCGCGCTGGCGGTACATCCCTGTACCGTCAGCACTCGATTTTCATCCTGAAAATCACCCCGGGCGAAATCCCTGTCTTCGGCGGATAAATGGGCAGTGAATACCACCCGGCCTGCTGAGCTCTTCAGCTGAAAGGTGTGCACCTTCGTAAGTTCAGCTATTTCCCGATGTTGCCTGGCCCAGGTGTATACAACGTTGCTGGAATTGACATCTTGCCCTTACGGTGTTTTCCCGGCAGCCCCGAGGTTATTGCGACAATGGCTGGCAAGGATTTCAAGACCCTGCGCGATACTGATCTTCGGGGTGTAGGCCAGGTCCCGTTTGGCGGCCGAAATGTCAAACCAGTGCGCGGTGGACAGGTGTACCGCCGACCAGCGTGTCAGTGGCGGGTCCGACTTGATGCCAAACAGCTTCCAGCCGTTCTCGATGAGTGTTCCGGCCGCGATTGCAAGCCGCGGGGAAATGGGCTGGATATCGACCGTGACACCTGCGGCCTTCAGCAGGCCACCGATGATGTAGCCCTGCGTCACCGGTTCGTCGTTGGAAATGAAATAGGTCTTTCCGCCAACCCGTTGTGGGTCACTGCCAAGTTTATCCATGGCCAGCAAATGGGCGCTCGCGGCGTTGTCGATGTAGACGGAATCGATCAGCTTGTCCGGTCCGGGCAGTTTCAGCTTGCCGTGTTTGGCGCGTTGCAGAAGATTGGGTAACAGGTGGTTGTCGCCTGGCCCCCAGATCAGGTGTGGGCGCAGCGAAACCGTGTGCAGTTCCGGGCCATTGGCGGCCATGACCATCTGTTCGGACAGGGCCTTGGTCTGCGGATAGGGTGAACTGTAGGTTTCGGGGTAGGGCAGTGACTCATCCCCGCCCTCGATATCACCGTCGTCATGCACGACACTCGGCGAACTGGTGAACACCAGCCTGTGTATGCCATTGTGGTGGCAGGCATCTAAAACGCTTTCCGTACCTTTGACGTTTGCTGTGTAAAAATCGTCATAATTCACCGACAAGCCGGCCTTGGCCGCCGTGTGGATGACGGCATCGACACCCTGCGCCGTCGCGTTCAGCATTTTGGTATCGTTGATGTCGCCGCACACGACCTGTACGCCCAGTGATTCAAGTCCGGGAGCCGCGCTGCGCTGGTATGCAATTACCTCGTCCCCACGGGCAAGCAGTTGCCGGCAGATTGCACTGCCGAGAAACCCGCCACCGCCGGTTACCAGGACCCTCATGCGAGTTGTTGTGCCGCCCAGGCGGCGAGCTTTTCCCGTCCGATCTTGGCATTGTGGCGGATATCGACGGGAAAGGATTTATGAAACAGGATCTGCCTGACCGATCTTGAAACCGCGTGGTTCTGGCCGATCTGAAGCAGATCCGTCGAAATGCGGTGGCGGCGTGCCGCATCCGGATTGTGTAGCGGTTCCACGCACAGCACAGGGGTCTGCCGACCGGCGTCGCCGATACCGACCAGTGCAGTGCGTGACACTTCGGGGTGCACATTGAATATGGCTTCCACCTGGTCAGCGTACAGACACTCGTGTTCATTGACCACCCGTTGGGATTTACGCCCGCAATACCACAAACGGCCGGCGGGATCGAAATAACCCACGTCGCCCATGCGGTGCCAGGTATTGCCCGCCTGCATCGGAGATTTTGGCAAGCCGGGTCTGTTCCGGTTTTTGCCAGTAGCTGTCGGTGGTTGTCGGCCCGTGTACGACGATTTCACCGCTGATGCCGATCGGCAGTTCCACGCTGTCGGCAAAATATTCCACTTCTCGGTCACTGACCGCGATGATCCTGACCTTGTTCGGCGCGACAGGCCGGCCGACGCAGGTGCCTTCACCCGCGGCGGTACGTTGTTCGACTTCGGCGTTGAGTTCGGTGCCGGAAACACTGGCCACCGGCAGGCACTCGGTCGCACCATACGGTGTGTGAATATCGGCCCCTGCGGGAAGTGCTTTTTGCAGGCGGCGGATGGTGGCCACCGGCATCGCAGCGCCGGCAGAGATGACCCGGCGCAGAGTCGGCAGATGGATATCGTTGGATTCGGTATAACGTCCGAGGACATTGAGCAATGCCGGAGAGCCGAAAAGATTGCTGACCTCAAAGCGTTCGATCGCCTGTATCAACAGACGCGGGTCGGCCTTGGCCGGTCTGGTCGGGTCCATGTACGGGACAACCGTGGTCATGCCCAATGCAGGGTCAAACAGCGCGAAAGGCGGGAAGGTCGGCAGATCGACTTCACCCGGTCGTATGTTGAAAGCCGATTGCAGCATCCCGACCTGGGCTGTGAAGTGCCGGTGGCGGTAAACCACACCCTTTGGAATACCGGTACTGCCCGAGGTGAACAGGATGGCCGCCATTTCGTCGGCGCCGGTGTCGGCCAGCACTGCCCCCGAAGATTTCTCGCCGAGCTTGCGCAACTGCCTGGTGCTGAGACCGCCCCAACCAAGTTTCGCACCCGAGGTCACCAGTTTTGCAGCGGGCGCCCAGCCCAGCACAACACGTGCAATCTGGGCCCGGGTGACACCGATGAAGGCCTCCGGACGGGCGTCCGCGAGGCAGGATTTGAGCGGCTTGATACCGATACCCGGATCGATCAGCACCGGTACGGCGCCGGCCTTGAACAGGGCAAAAAACATCGCAAAGAAATCGAGACCGGGTGTCAGCATCAACGCGCTGCGTACACCACGTCCGATACCGTATTCGATCAGTCCGCGCGCATACTCGTCCGAAAGCTGGTTCAAAGCCGAATAGCTTGCCGATTCGTACACCACGCGACCGCCGTGCTTGCCAACCGGATAGTGAATCGCGAAATTTTCGCCCTGAAGCCCTGCCTGGCGGATCAGCGCCGATGCGATATTACAGCTGTCGGCCCGCTCAGCCTGCGTGCTCATTTTTGTCCAGGAAATCACGCACGGCCTGGGTCAGCAAGGGGCCGCCATCCTCAAAAATATAGTGACCGCAATCGGGGTACTCGAGCACCTCTGCGTGCGGGAATATGCGTTTCCACTGCCTGAGAAAATGCAGGTCAAACACAAAGTCCTTCTCGCCCCAGGCAATCAGGCAGGGTTTGCCGGCGAATTCCGGCAGACGTGATTCGGTCCTCTGTACGATACCGTAACCGGGGTCATCGGGCCCGAGCGGGATATCCTGCACGAAGCGCAGTGTCGCGATGCGGTTGTCCCAGGAGTCGTAGGGACCGGTATAGGCCTTGCGGATTTCAGCGCTGACCGGCTTTTTGAACGCGACACGTGCGGCCATGCCGGAAAACGCATTCATACCCTGTACCAGCAGTGCGCCGATTTTCGTGTTGCGCACCAGCCAAAGCGCGGCGGGCAATTTCTTTTCCGCGGGCAACGGGAAACGCCGCGGTGTTGCCAATGACCATGTTGCCAATCTGCGCGGGACGCTCGGTGGCCCAGCCAAAGCCGATCATGCCGCCCCAGTCGTGCACGACCAGGTGCACCGGTGTCGCGGGACCGATATGCTCCATCAGCGCGCCGAGGTCGGATATCCTTCTGGATAGTGTGTACGTGTAGTGGTCGTCGCCGGGTTTGTCGGACAGTCCGCAACCGATGTGGTCGGGCACGATACAGCGGTAACGGTCGCGCAGTGCGAGCACCAGGTTGCGGTAGTAAAACGACCAGGTCGGATTGCCATGCACCATCAACACGACCGGGGCGTCGCGCGGACCTTCGTCGAGGTAGTGCATGCGCAGACCGGCAATATCGAGCCAATGTGACTCGAACGGGTAAAGATTTCCGGGTGGCTGGTACACGTGGCGTCGCGCGCTCAGTGGGCCGTACCCGGATGGCCGTTTTTGATCATTGTCACCAGACAATTTCTGCCATCGAGCAATTCAGGCCGGAACCGATGCCCAGCAACGCGATGCGGTCACCGCGTTTGATCCTGCCGAGAGCGACGGCCTTCGCCAGCGCGATGGGCACCGCCGCCGGGCCGATATTGCCGAGTTCGGGGTAAATGCGGTGGATTTTTTCCGGGTCGAGGCCCAGCAGCTTCATCAGCGAATCCGTGTGCGCCTTGCTGACCTGGTGGATGATGAACTGGTCCAGTTCCTCCACCACCCAGCCAAGCTTTTCACGGGCGGCGGCGAAGGTCTTGGTGGCGAGTTTCAGACCTTCTGTCAGCAGCGTCCGTGTATCGGTCACCATGCGGTCCATCTGGCCATAACAAAGCCTGTTGAACTGGGTGGCTGCGCGGGTCACGCTACCGAGGTAGGAGTGACCGCGGGGCGCCAGTTCACGCCGGCACATGACCATGGCGGCGGCGCCCGAGCCCAGTGTCAGGGAGGCAAATTCCGCGCGGAACTGTGCTTCCTCGACTTCCGGTTGCAGCAGGCGTTCGATCGTCGCTTCGGTGATGGGGCGGCTGGATTCGCCATCGACGATCAGCGCGTATTCGATCTCGCCGCGCTCGATCATACGGGCGGCGACGTCCATACCGTTCAAAAACGCCAGGCAGGCGTTGCCGATATCAAAATTCAGACAGCGTTCGTGCAGACCAAGATTGCCATGCACCAGGCAGGCGGTGGAAGGTTCCAGGTAGTCCCGACAGACCGAGGTATTGATCAATACGCCGATTCTATCTTTATCAATTCCGGCCTCAGCAATGGCCTGTTCCGCGGCCATCGTGGCAGCGTCGGACGGTTGCGTTTCGTCATTCCAGAAGCGGCGGGACTTGATTCCGGACAATTCTTCGATCAGTCCGTTACGCAGTCCAAGGCGTTGTGTAGCCGGCCGGAGCCGATTCCCGATTTCGGCAGAAGACATTTCAATAGGCGCATCGACGGCGGCAAGTGATTGAATAACAACGTTTTTAAATTGCATGGGTGTCCGGGTCAGAAAACTTGTGGGCCGTGGATATGGGCGTGAATTTTAAGCAACAGACATTGTAGCTTAAGGTTGGAGTTGAGGCTACACAGTACCTGTTCGGGCAACTATGTATTAGACTGATTCCATTATTGATTCAGGGAGTGGCCAATACCGTTGTTTGGGTAACGCGGCGGTCAGGGTTGAGTGGATAAAAATACAACAAAAACCAATGGGCCTGACTTGTTCGGCCCGGTACATCTTCCATTGCGCACGCTTGAAAAACCGCGCGGAGACGAGGTGCATCTGTGGCACCTGGACCTGGGGAAATTATCCAACCCGCTGAACTCGAGCGAATCCGCGGATTCTGCCGGGCTTTCGGTATTTCAACAGCGCACTACCCGGCGATTTTACCTGCGTCTGATCCTGGGCGCATACCTTGGTCTGCCGGGCAAGGATGTGCATATCATCCGCAGGGTAAAAGGCCGGCCCGAACTTGACGCCAGCCTGTCGAGCGGCGAGCTGAATTTCAGCGTGGCCCGTAGCGATGGTTGCTACCTGATCGGCGTCAACAGTGGTGCGACCATCGGCGTCGATATGGAAATGGCCGCGCGCCAGCCGGGTAAACCTATGTCCCTGGCCAGGCGTTATTTCAGCGAACACGAAATTGCCGCGCTTGCGGGCTATGATTCGGAGAACTTGCGCCGGGCATTCATGCATACCTGGGCCTGCAAGGAAGCGATCGTAAAAGCCAGTGGCATGGGTATCGCGAACCAGTTGTGCCGTTTCAGCGTGGATGTCAACCCCGACAATCCGCCCTCCGTGCTGGCAATGCCGGATGACGATCACAGGGCTTGGAAACTCGCATTTGCGAAGCCGGTGCCCGACGCCATAGCGGTGGTTGCGGCACGTCAGCGGACGATACGACTGGTGGGATACCGTCTTTTACAGTGACAGCCGGCGATTGACCGGCCGGTGCGGCGTGCAAAGACACGCCCATGGATGGACTGTCATTGAATCCTGCGCAATAAACACAACAATCTGTCTCCTGCTGCGATAGAATTGCGCCTTTCTGCCTGGCGCATCACTCGATCTCTTCCTGCATCAAAATGAAAAAAATCTTGTACTTGTTGCTGTTGATGGCGGTTGGCTGCACCACCCAGGTTCAGCCCGAACTGCGTAAGGCCGTTGACCAGAAAATAGCGGTCGAGCGTTCGGCTGAACTGGACTGTCAAACACCCACGAGTCCGTTTTGCGCAGTGCAATCACCATTGATCTACCTCGGCAGTATCGACACCCTCAACAAGCAACAGCATGCGGCACTTCTGGATATCGGTGAAAATTCCCTCAGGGCGCGCCTGCACCTGATCAGGGCGGCCCGGCACAGCATTCAATTCCAGAATTTCCTCTTCCGCAGGGACCAGACCGGCGGCCTGATCATGCACGAACTGGCGCAGGCTGCGAAGCGCGGGGTAAAGGTGCGGATACTGTTCGACCAGTTGTTTACGGTGTCAGAACTGGACTATCTCGCCGGCATGGCGGTGGAACACCGGAATTTCGAAGTACGCCTGTACAACCCACTGTTCAACAAGGCAAAAACTGACAAGTACACAATGTTTGGCGGTGTGACCTGTTGTTTTAAAAAGACCAACCAGCGCATGCACAGCAAGTTGCTGGTGGTCGATGATGTCGTCGGCATGACGGGTGGTCGCAATATCGCCGACCGCTATTTCGATTTCGACACCGATTATGATTTCAAGGACCGTGAAGTGCTGGTCTATGGGCAGGTGGCGGCGGAAATGCGCAAATCATTCGACCGCTTCTGGAAAAGCAAAATGACCGCGGAAATCGGTCATCTGCGTGATGTTGCACCGCTGATCGCGGATGACGAGTCCTTGTCGCTGGCGGATTTCAAAGTCAATGAAAGGCTGGAGCCGGTGCTCAGGGATGTCGGGAACAGGCAGTTGATGTACGCGTTGTTCGTGGATACGGCTCACCCCGTCGATGCGATCAAGTATGTCTATGACCTGCCGCACGGAGCCACGCCTACCGATGATTTTCAGCAAAATATCACCGACGGCTTGTATGCAGAACTGGCGGCGGCCAAAAATTCGGTGATCATCCAGTCACCCTACCTGGTCCTGTCAAAACGTTCGCGCAAGTTGTTCAAGACCCTGCGCAAGGAACACCCGCAGATCAAGCTTGTGTTTTCCACCAACAGCCTGGCCGCAACCGATGCGTTTTCGGCCTACGCGTTCACCTACAAGCACAAAAAGCAATATATCAAGACGCTGGGTTTTGACGTTTACGAGTTTCGTCCCTACGCGCTTGATGCGGCCAAATTTTTCCCGCGTATGCCGCTACTGATCAAGGAAAAGAAACAGGGCGTCAACAGTGGCAAAATACCCGCGGTCGGTCCCAACCCCACGCTGGAAATGCCCGGGCCGAGGACGGGACTGCACGCCAAGTCATTTGTCATCGATGACTACGTTTCGATGGTGGGGTCGCATAACATGGACCCGCGTGGGGAAGGGTTCAATACGGAAAACGGGGTCATTATCTACGACAGGGAATTTGCCGCCGAACTGAAGAAAAGCATCCTCAGGGACACCGAGCCGGGCAACAGTTGGGTGGCGGCGATGAAACCGCAGAAATTCCCGGTATTGGGCGGCATTAACGGCGCCCTGGAGTCCGTTTCACGCAGCCTGCCCATATTTGACATCTGGCCGTATCGTTCGACTACCGTATACGAATTGAAACCCGACGCCACACCCGCGCCGCCCGGGACAGCGGATTTTTATCGGAATTACCGGGATGTTGGCAGTTTCCCCGAAGTGATCAGCAGGAAACGACGCACGCAGGTCATCCTGATCAGTTCCTTTCTTGGTTTTATCACGCCGGTGCTATGAACGTGTTGACCGGACAAATTACATGAGGATTCAGACGATGAAGTATGGGCATACGCAAGACAGGCGATTTGAAAGGCCATCGCCAAATTGCCTGCGAATTGTGCTGGCCGGCCTGGCCTGCCTTGTGCTGGCCGGACCTGCCTTTGCGGATGAACTGGAGACCTGTATGCAGGAGATGTTGCTGCATTCCAGTGACGCAACCACCGTCGGGGAATTACGCAGCCGTTGTACGCAACAGCTAGAGCAAGAAACCAGGGTTGAACAGGACAGCGACGCACCGGTGGTTGTCGTCGACCGCCTTAAAGAGGACAGGCAGAATGTTCTCCAGCCATTTACGGTGATGGCCCACCGGCCCAATTACTTCCTCGCGGGTGCATACAACGCCAAGGGTTATAATCCGACTCTTTTCCGGGAGCAATACAGTGATCCATCGATCACGTTTGACAAGGTCGAAGCCCAGTTCCAGATCAGTCTGAAAGTACCCCTGGGTATCGGCGTGTTCAACAGGTTCGACGTCTATGCGGGGTACACCAACCGTTCCTTCTGGCAGTTCTATAACCAGGATATTTCAAAACCGTTCAGGGAAACCAACCACGAACCCGAGGTGTGGGCGCAATTCGCCCCATCCTGGGAGATTTTCGGGTTCACGAACCTGGCCAATTCGATCGGGCTGGTGCATCAGTCCAATGGTCAGGGCGGCGTGCTTTCCCGTAGCTGGAACCGTGTCTTTGCCAATTTCGTATTTGCGAAGGGCAACTTTGCCATCGACTTCAAACCCTGGATCAGGCTTTCGGAAAATCCGGCTAAAGACGATAACCCGGATATTACCGATTACCTCGGGCATTACGAGATACGCGCCGGATACAAGTGGAATGACCAGGTTTTCAGCCTGATGTCACGCAATAACCTCGAGTCCGGTTTCAAGCGGGGCGCGGTCGAGGCGGGCTGGAGTTTTCCGCTGTGGAAGTACCCCTATCTGAAGGGTTATATCCAGTATTTCTATGGCTACGGAGAGAGTTTGATTGACTACGACAATCGTGTAAACCGTATAGGTATAGGCATTTCACTGAACGACTGGTTGTAGGTGCGTAACGGCTACTGCTGCTTAAATCTCTGGCTTTTCCGTTTTCCGGACCTGGATCAGGCTTTCCTTTTCCGGGTTTTTGCCGCGCCGGTCCTTGTAGTATTCACGGATGAGCCTGAAATCCGCCTCGATATCGTCGCTTGGGTAAAACAAGCCGCCTATTCCCAACTGCTTGTTCGGATAGTCAAAGTAAGCCATCACGACGGGCACGTTGGCGGCACGGGCGATGGCGTGAAAACCGGTTTTCCAGTGATCGGTTGCGCTGCGGGTGCCTTCAGGTGCGAGCGCCAGGACCAGGTGCTCTGAACGATCGAACAGAGCGGTCATTTGTTGAATATAATTTTGCCTGCCGTCACGTTTTACCGCCACGCCGCCAATCGCACGGAAGTACCAGCCAAGAGGCCAGCGGAACAGGCTGTGCTTGCCCAGCCAGCTGACTTTTAAGCGGATGGCCCAGGCGGCCAGGATACCCAGCGGGAAATCCCAGTTGCTGGTATGCGGAGCGGCGATTGCCACGTACTTGTCGATAGCGGGTAAATCTGCATCGAGTGACCAACCGAGTTTGCCGAGTAACCAGTGCGAAAATCGCGCTAGCACGTCACCCGTCCTATTTGAGAGCTTTGAAGATCTGCCAGCCACCCAGGGCCAGCAATACAATGCCGGGTGTCGAAAAGCCCCAGACGTACCAGGGGCCGGTTTCCATCGCGATCAGGATCGCACCGGGAATGGCCAGTGCGCCGCCGGCCAACGCATGCTGGATTTTTCGGTACGCGGCAGTTTGTTCCTGTCTTGCCCTGGCCGCGTCTTCCGATGCCGTGCGGGTCAGTAGTTGACCGCTGTTGGCCTTGACCAGGAAGTCGTGGACGAGCCCCGGAATTTCAGGGGCTTCGGCCAGCCAGCCGGGCAGACGCTCGCGCAATTCCTGCGAAATGTTTTCGAAGTTATGTCTTTCCCTGAGGATGGTTTCAAGCTCGGGTTTGGCCACCGACCAGATATCCAGTTCCGGGTCGAGTTGCCGGCCCAAACCTTCGATATTCAGCAGGGTTTTCTGCAACATCAGCAACTGCGGTTGCAGGGTAAGTTGGAATCGGTGTGCCACATGGAAGAGATCAAACAGCAATTTGCCAAAAGACACTTCGTTCAGGGGGCGGGTGAAATTTGGTTCCCCGACCGTTCTGACGGCAGCCTCGAGTTCGTCCAGGCGGGTGTTCGCCGGCACCCAGCCGGCGTCGATATGCAGGGCCGCAACGCGCCGGTAATTCTGATTGAAAAGCGCCTTGAAGTTCTCGGCGATGTAATACAGGTCTTTCGGTGACAGGCTGGCGACGATGCCAAAATCCATGGCGATGAAGGATGGGTCATCCGGGTTGCTGGCGTCCACCAGTATATTGCCGGGGTGCATATCGGCGTGAAACAGGTTGTCGCGGAACACCTGGGTGTAAAAAACCCGGATACCACGACGCGCCAGGCGCTTCAGGTTGACGCCGTGCTCACGCAGACCCTCGATATCGCCGACCGGCAGACCGGACACACGTTCCATGACCATGACCCGCCGTTTGCACCATTTCCAGTACACTTCCGGGATATACAGGTCCCTCGAACCCTTGAAATTACGCCGCAGCATCGATGCATTGGCAGCTTCGCGCTGCATATCCAGTTCATCGAAGACCACACTTTCGAATTCACGCACCACTTCAAGCGGCTGAATCCGCGCGCCGCCCTGCAGGAATTTCTCCGCAATTGCAGCAATGGACTTGAGCAGGTCGATATCCTTGCGCAGCTGTCTTTCGATACCGGGCCGCACCACCTTGACCACCGCTTGCCGGCCGTCGTGCAGGGTGGCCGGGTGGACCTGGGCAATCGAGGCCGAGGCCAGCGGCCGGGTATCGAAGGAGGCGAAAATCGTATCGACCGGTTCACCCAGCGCCTTCTCGATAATTTCACGGGCCTGCTCGCCGGGGAAAGGCGGGACCTGGTCCTGCAGAAGCGCCAATTCGTCGGCGATATCCAGCGGCAGCAGATCCCTGCGGGTGGAGAGTATCTGCCCGAATTTCACATACACCGGGCCCAGTTCCTGCAGCGCCAGGCGTAAGCGTTCGCCCCGCGCCAGCCCGGATACATCCTTGCTGTTCGGGATAAACACGCGCAGCCAGCGCACGGGGCCGGGTAAGCGGTCCGTGTTGAACAGTTCATCCAGGCGGTATTGCTTCAGGATGACCCCGATGTGCCAGATGCGCAGAAACTGACGCATGCTGTGTATCACGAACGGCGGTCCTTCAGGATTTCGGATATGACCTTGCTGGCGCTGCGGGCGGTTTCCCTGGCAGTTTTCGCGCCCTGGCGCAGACCCTGTGCAATCTGGTGTCCGGCGATGTCACCGAACATGCCCGCGAGCGGGCCTTCCCAGTCCGGTTCGAGCTTACGGAATATCCTCTCAAGATCACGGGCGAGACTCGCGTCGCCGTTGATGTGGACCTTTGACTCCGGCAGACCCCAGTCGGCTTCCTCGGGTTCGGCCATCTTGAACAGGGCGACCGGTGTGCCGCTGATGACCGTATCGGGCTGCCCCTCCGCCTGCAGACGTACCCGCACGACACCGTGTTTGAAGGTAAAGAAGAGCGTGATGGCAAGGCCTTCGAGATCGACTTGCAGCAGGCGCCCTTCGAGTTTTTTAACCCGCTCCGGTGACTCCATATCCAGCTGCAGAAGGTTGTTGATGGCGGTTTCAAGGGCAAACGCGAGCATGCCCGGCAAGGGTGTGATGTAATCAGGCATGGTGACCACTGTGTATGGCAACGACCCCGCCGGTGAGGTTGCGGTAGGTGACCTTGGTGAAACCGGCATTCACCATCATGTCAGCGAGTTCATCCTGTCCCGGGTGTTTGCGGATGCTCTCGGCCAGGTAGCGGTAACTGCCTTCGTCATTGGCGACCAGTTTGCCCAGCCTGGGCAACACGCCGAACGAATAACCGTCGTAAATCTTTTTCAGGGGTTCGAACTCAACTTTTGAAAACTCGAGGATCATGGCGCGGCCACCGGGCTTGAGGACGCGGTGCATCTCCCTCAGCGCGGCGTTCTGGTCGGTGACGTTACGCAGGCCAAAGGCAATGGTCACAGCATCAAACTCGCCGTCGGCGAAGGGCAGGTTTTCCGCATTGGCCAGCGAATATTCGATATTGCCGGCAATCCCGCGGTCTTCAAGGCGTCTGCGGCCAACCGCCAGCATCGCCTCGTTGATGTCGCTCAGCACCACGCTGCCGGATGAGCCGACACGCTTGCTCATCAGCGCCGCGATGTCACCTGTGCCACCGGCCAGGTCCAGGACCCGTTGCCCGGGGTGGATGTTGCTGATGGCGATAAAATGGCGCTTCCACAAACGGTGAACACCGAAGGACATCAGGTCGTTCATCAGGTCGTATTTGCCGGCCACGGATTCAAAAACATCGTGCACCAGCCGGGTTTTATCTTCTACCGGTACATCCTGGTAGCCAAAATGGGTGGTGCCGCCCGAGCCGGATTTTTTGTCTGCCTGTTCCATTGTTTTGACCCGTTTGAAAAAGGCCTATTGTACCTTCACCACGGTTTGACGTGGCGATTTTAAGCACATTGCGTTAAGTAATCAGCCCGGATTGCCGGGTCGCACATGCCGCTTGATCATATCAGGCATTGTGCGGGCTGATACTTCAATTCCAGCAAAGTTGTGTACGCCAGGGCCGGGTAGCACCTCGAAACAGAAAACTTGACGAATGTCACCAGAACCCGGCAGGTGGTTGCTGCCTGTGCTCTCATGCCAGCGGTCCCGGATCGAGATCCGTGACTGCCCTCGCAGCCGGCCGGATCTTAACGGCACCGGCCTCACAGTACATCCTGTACTGGTCGGCCTCGATCGGGCTTCCTGCCCGATCGTACCTAATCCGTCCGGCTACTCGGCGCTTCAAAGTTCGCACCAGCCAGCAACCACCTGCCGGGTCTGAACCAGGGTGCACAGCTTTCAGTTGAAGAGCTCAGCAGGCTGGGTGGTATTCAGTGCCCATTTATCCGCCGAAGACGGGATTTCGCCCGGGGCGATTTTCAGGAAGAAAATCGAGAGCTGACGGTACAGGGATGTACCGCCAGCGCGGTCCCGATCAGGCGGAATCCCGGCTGAGGGTAGCCCGCAGGGCCGGATAAGGCTGGGCAGTGAATACCACCCGGCCTGTTGAGCGCACGGCCTCGAATTGAAGCCGAAAAAATGTATACAACGTTGCCGTAAATTGACAGTTAGAGGATATAACGGCTCAGGTCTTCGTTCTCGGCCAGCGCGCTGAGGTGCTTGTCGACATAGGCGGCGTCCAGCACGATGGACTCGCCGCTGCGGTCCGGCGCCTCGAAGGATATGCTGTCGAGCAGACGTTCGAGGATGGTGTGCAAACGCCGTGCGCCAATATTCTCGGTTGACTCGTTGACCTGTGCGGCGATTTCGGCGATACGTCTTACCGCGCTTTCGCCGAACTTCAGATCGTATCCTTCGGTTGCCATCAGGGCGGTGTATTGCTGGGTCAATGACGCCTTGGGTTCGGTCAGAATACGGGTGAAGTCATCCGCGTTCAGGGCGCGTAATTCCACCCGGATCGGCAAACGCCCCTGCAATTCGGGGATCAGGTCCGATGGCTTGGCGAGGTGGAATGCACCGGAGGCAATAAACAGCATGTGATCGGTTTTGACCATGCCGTAACGCGTGGATACCGTACAGCCTTCCACCAGCGGCAACAGGTCGCGCTGTACGCCTTCGCGTGACACATCGGCGCCGGCGTATTCGCTGCGCTTGGCAACCTTGTCCAACTCATCGATAAAGACGATGCCATTCTGCTGGGCCGCTTCGAGCGCCTGCTGCTTGATCTCGTCGTCGTTGATCAGCTTCGCCGATTCCTCTTCGATCAGAATGGGCATGGCGTCCTTGATACGCATCTTGCGTTTCCTCGGTTTGCTGCCGCCCATGTTCTGGAACATGCTCTGCAACTGGTTGGCCATCTCCTCCATGCCGGGGGGCGTCATGATCTCGACACCGATTTGCGTGGTGGCTTCGAATTCGATTTCCCGGTCGTCCAGTTCTCCGGCCAGCAATTTGCGTAACATTTTCTGACGTGTCGAAGCGTGGCTGTCACTGCCGTGTTCAAGGGCGGGTTCGGGTTCGTTGGCAAAACCGATGCCTGTTGGTTTTGGCAGCAGGATATCCAGTATGCGGTCACGCGCCGCATCTTCAGCACGCGCACCGACCTTGGCTACCGCCTGCTCGCGCAGCATGTTGACGGAGAAATCGACCAGGTCGCGGATGATGGATTCAACGTCCTTGCCGACGTAACCCACCTCGGTGAACTTGGTCGCTTCAACCTTGATAAAGGGTGCGTTGGCCAGCTTGGCCAGACGCCGCGCGATTTCGGTTTTGCCGACGCCGGTGGGACCGATCATCAGGATGTTCTTGGGTGTAATTTCATTACGCAATTCTTCATCGACCTGCATCCGGCGCCAGCGGTTACGCAGGGCGATGGCGACGGCGCGCTTGGCGTCCGATTGGCTGATGATGTGTTCGTCCAGTTCCTGGACGATTTCACGCGGGGTCATTTGTGACATTTATTCGATATCCAGTGTTTCAATAATGATGTTGTCATTGGTGTAGATGCAGATGTCGGAGGCGATCTTCAACGACTGTCTGACGATTTCCTCTGCGTCCAGTTCCGTGCCGTCCAGGTAGGCCATTGCCGCGGATTGCGCAAATGGGCCGCCGGAGCCGATGGCGATCAGGCCGTTTTCCGGTTCGATGACATCGCCATTGCCGGAAATCAGCAGCGAGTTTTCCCTGTCGGCAATTGCCAGCAGCGCTTCCAGGCGTCTCAGCATCCGGTCGGTGCGCCAGTCTTTTGCCATTTCCACCGCTGCGCGCACGAGGTTGCCGGAATATTTCTCCAGCTTGCCTTCAAACCGTTCAAACAGGGTGAAAGCATCGGCGGTAGCGCCTGCGAACCCGGCGATGACCTGCTCCTTGTACATGCGCCGCACTTTACGTGCGTTGGATTTCATCACGGTATTGCCCAACGTAACCTGGCCGTCCCCGCCCATGACCACCTTGTTGCCCCTGCGCACCGAGCAGATGGTTGTTCCCCGATATTGTTCCACGCGATACTCCTGATAACTGCGTGAGACAAACGTGGGGATACCTGCAGATAATTGCAAGCATGGCGTAAACTAAGTACGCGGAATGGCTTACGGGGACGGTGTGTGGAATTTTTAATTGAAGTTGTTTGGGCTACTTTGCTGGTGGGTGTGCCGGTTGGCGCTTTCACTTTGGCGCTGGTCTGGTGGGCCTTGCAAGGGGGGCATCTCAAGGAGTCCACGAATACCAACGCCCTCATGCGTGAAATGAAAGCGATGGCCCGGTCCGATAAAAAGAATAAAAAAGATAAAAAAAATGATGCCGAATGGAAAAAAGAAAATCTGCATCCGCTGCGGAAAAAATGGGCGAAATTTGGCGGAGGCTTCTATGGCATCGTGGCTTTTTTTACCTATATCGTCGTCGAGACGCTTGAAGTGATCGACATGATCACGCATCTGGGCGGTTTAATCGACTTTATAAAACACCTCAGCCTGGACGTCATCATAAAGATGTTCGTGCAGGCATTGATGAACTTTATTACCGCGATCGCCTGGCCGGTTTACTGGATAGAGCGTATCGAAACACACCAGGTCTGGGTATGGTTCGTGATGGCCTATGCAGGATATTGGGTTGGCCTGAAGTTGGCCCAGGTGTTGATACAGCGGCGTTCACAGATCGGTCGACTGAGCTTGCAAAAAATAACGTTTAATATTAATCCCAGAGAGTCAGTTTAAATGCCTCTGCCGCAGTATAAAATGCGGTTTGAACCCGGGTGCAATATCAATTGATTCGGGAGGAAAAAATGAGTTTGAGTAAACGATCTGCGGCCGAGTTCATCGGCACATTCTGGTTGGTTTTGGGTGGTTGTGGCAGCGCCGTGCTGGCCGCCGGATTGCCCGATGTCGGTATTGGTTACGCTGGGTGTGGCGCTGGCCTTTGGTCTGACGGTCCTGACCATGGCATTTGCCATCGGCCATATTTCAGGTTGTCACCTGAACCCGGCGGTTACACTCGGTCTGACGGTCGCCGGCCGCTTTAAAAGCTCCGACGCGCCTGCATACATGATCGCACAGGTGCTGGGCGCAATCCTCGCATCCGCCGTATTGCTTCTATATCGCCAGCGGGGCGGAAGGTTATGCCGGTGGCCTTGCCTCCAACGGTTTTGGTGCGCATTCACCGCAGGGCTATTCAATGGGGGCTGCCATCGTCACCGAAGTCGTCATGACCATGATGTTCCTGTTGATCATCCTCGGCGCCACCGACAAACGTGCACCCGCAGGTTTTGCGCCGATAGCCATCGGTCTCGGCTTGACCCTGATTCACCTGGTCAGTATTCCTGTGACCAATACCTCGGTCAACCCGGCGCGCAGCACCGGGCCCGCATTGTTCGAAGGCGGGATCGCGCTGCAGCAGTTGTGGATGTTCTGGGTTGCGCCAATGATCGGTGCCGTAATTGCCGCGTTCGATTTACAAGTTGTTTGAAAAAGAATAACAAAAAAGCCCCGCTCCAGAACCGGAGCGGGGTTTTTTTCGTTGTAAATCCCGCTGCACCAGCAAAGATTCCGCTTAATCCCTTATTTCTTTTTCGCCCGTGGATGCGCCTTGTCGTAGACCTTGGCCAGGTGCTGAAAATCGAGGTGGGTGTATATCTGGGTGGTGGAGATATCGGCGTGACCGAGCAGTTCCTGCACCGCGCGTAAATCCCCGGACGATTCCAGCATGTGGCTGGCGAAACTGTGTCTTAGCAGATGCGGGTAAATGTTTTGCGGGATACCCTGGCGTTTTGCCCAGTAGCGGATGCGCGACTGGATGGTGCGGGTGGATATTGGCGTTCCGCGTTGGCTGACAAAGACGTGGGGCTGCTCGAACGAGGCAAACGCTCCGCGGTTCTTGCGCCATTCAAGCAACGCCTGAGATGCCATGCGACCGACCGGCACCATGCGGGTGCGGTTGCCTTTACCGGTAACCGTCACCATGCCCGAGCCAAGATCGAGCTGTTCCCAGCGCAGGCCGGCGAGTTCTGACAGACGCAGGCCGGATGAGTAAAACAGCTCCATGATGGCCTTGTCGCGGAACGCGAGTGGTGTGTCACAGGGTATTTCGAGTAATTGACCGATGCTGTCGGCGTCCAGCGTAGCCGGCAGGTGACGCGGACTCTTGGGCGCCCTCACAGGTGTTGCCGGGTTGTGTTCCGCCAGACCTTCACGCAGCATCCAGCGGAACAGGCTGCGCATGGCGGACAAGCATACGTTGCAGCGATTTACCGCCCAGACCCTGCCGGTGTCTGTGTGCAATAAAGGCGCGGATATGGTGTTGGGTGATCTGTGTTGGTTGCGCTATGTCTTCTGTTACCAGGAACTTGAGCAATTGGTCAAGGTCGCGCCGGTAAGCTGAAAGGGTGCGCGCGGACAGGCCGCGTTCGTTTTCCAGGTAGGCAAAAAAGTTGTTAACGTGTGTCTGCATACCCACTCAGCTTACACCAGCATCAGGACGCTGGAGAAATGGCGGATATTGTTGATAACGCAGCAGGGCTGGAGGAATACCTGACTGGCCCTGCAATGATCATTATGCTGATTTGCGTTGTTTTGCAGGCGCTTCGAGTGCCAGGCGTGCGGTGACAACATTGGCCAGCAGATCGAGGAACAGGGTGCCCATGCCGGGGTAAAAACGCGCCGGGTCGCTACTGCCGATGGCCAGCATGCCATCCTGACCCATCGGAACCAACACCATGGATTGCACCCACAGGGCGCGGGCGCCGAACAGGTAATCCCGTTTGTTGCGGTTCAGGCGGCCGCAGATCGTGTGACCTTTGTCCAGGTGCTCCTGGAACTGCTGTATTTCGGGATCGTCGCGACGGGCGCGATACAGGGGCGTTTTCGGCCCGGCTTCAATTTTCAGATCGAAAAGGGTGATATTGAGGATATCGGCCTTGAATTCGTTCAACAGGGCCTCGCTCAGCGAATCGAAGAACGACGGCAGATCACCCATCGACATCAATTCCAGTGTCATCCGGTGTAACCGGGACATGAGTTTTTCATTATCCGAGGCGATTTGTATCAGCTGGTTATGCTGTTGTTCGAGTGCTTCGTTCTGTTGGCGAAGGTATTGCACCTGCCTTTCGATTAACGAAATCGCCGGTCCGCTGGAGTGGCTCAACTCCAGATGTTTGAGCAGCGCGGGCTGGCGTTCCAGGAAATCAGGGTTTTGCCGCAGATACCTGGAAACGATGTCTTCGACTGACCTGTTGTCATCACTCATTCAAATTTCCCTTTGTAAACGTGTGTTGCAGGCCCCGTCATAATGACGGAATCTATCCCCCCCGTCCACGTTATTATAAGACCTCCACCTCTCTGGGTCACGTTTACCGTTTCATCAACCAGATCGGCCCGGCGCAAAATGCTCATTGCGGCGCAGGATCCGGAACCGCAGGCGCTGGTCTCGCCGGCGCCGCCACGCTCAAACACACGCAGGCGAATATGGCCGCGATCCACGATTTCGGCAAAGCCAGCATTGCAGCCCTGCGGGAAGACGGGGTGCCTGCCGATGACAGGGCCTAGACCCGCTACATCCGCGGTTTCGATATCTTCGACCACCATCAGGGCGTGGGGATTACCCATCGAAACCGCTCCAAGCGTGTAATGTTGCCGGTCAATTTCCAGCTGGTACCAGCCATTGACCGGTTTCAGCAGGATGGGAACCCGTTGTGAAGCAAAAACAGGTGCCCCCATATCAACCCTTACCATCCCGTTGGCCAGGCATTCCATCTTTATCACGCCGGCAGGCCCCTCCAGTTCAAACGGGCCGGCGGGTGTGTCGCCGTTCATCTGCAGGTAACGGCCCAGGCAGCGCACGCCGTTGCCACATTGCTCGGCGCGGGTTCCATCCGCATTCCAGATTTCAAACGCTGCGAGGTGCCGCTTATCTGACGGCTGACGCAGCACCATGATCTGGTCGCAGCCAACGCCCGTGTGGCGGTTCGAAAGGTTGCGCGCGAGCTTGTCGTCGAGGGGCACGTCCTGCTGACGCAAATCCAGCACGACGAAGTCATTACCCAGCCCATGCATTTTGTGAAACGTGAAGGGTATCATTGACGGTTTGCCGGTGGCTTGCCGGTGTCGCTCTCTTTCTCCTTTTTCCTGGCCTTTTCAGCATCCTTGTCCGGCGCCGCCTGTCCGCTCGCGGGTTTTTCTTCCGGCAGGTAAAGTGGTCCCTTGAGACCGCAGGCCCCCAGTAAAGTAATGCAGATCAAAAAAAGTAAAGTGGTTTTCAAAGTTTGCATCGGTGCGCAAATCCCGGCTGATTGACTGCTACACTATACGCCATGGAAAGCATCAAATCAGCACACGATAATAATGGTGGCGGCCGGCTGGAATACGTAGAAGTCAGCACGTCAGACGATCCGGCATATTCCGTCATCTGGCTGCATGGCCTGGGCGCCGATGGTCATGATTTTGAACCCATTGTCCCGTATCTCGGCCTGTCGCCCGGAACGGCGGTCCGATTCATATTCCCGCACGCACTGATGCGCCCGGTTACCGTCAACGGCGGTGCGGTCATGCGCGCCTGGTATGACATCATCGAGATCAGTACCAGCAGGGGTCAGGACGAAGCCGGTATTCGTCATAGCGCCGACAAGGTGCGGGACTTGATTGATCACGAGATTTCCCGTGGCATACCGGCATCCAGGATCATACTGGCGGGCTTTTCCCAGGGTGGCGCGATGGCGCTTTACGTCGGCCTGCGGTATCCGCAACAACTGGCGGGTATCATGGTCCTGTCGGCCTACCTGCTGTTTCCCGAACGACTGCAAAGCGAGTTTTCAAAGGCCAACGCGGAGACGCCGGTGTTCGTCGGACATGGAACCCAGGACCCCGTGGTGCCATTTTTCCTGGGCCAGGCCATGCACGCAGCCCTAAAGGCGGGGTCATGGCCGGTTGAATGGCACAATTACCCCATCCCTCATTCTGTTTCACAACCGGAGATCGAGGATATCGGGCGCTGGATGCAAGCCCGATTCAGCTGACCAGCTTACCCATGGTTCGACGACGCAAACATTTATGCAGACGGTGAATGGCAAGCAGGATAAAAGCAGTTCGAGCGGTGTGTATCCGCCTTCTTTCTGCCGCTGGCGTTTGCTGCTGGTGGTCGTGGCCATGACCCAGGTCTCGGTGTTGCTTATGGGCGTCGGCGCCTTGCGCGAATTCAACCTGCTGTGGCTGGGTGCCGTAACACTGTACGCGCAGTCGCTGGCGCTGGTTACGGCACTTGGTGTGTGTAGCAGCCAGGCCTGGCTTGGCCGGCTTTCGGCGCGTGGTGCGTGGCTGGGGAGTTGGCTTACAGCGGTGATAGTGGCGCTGGGATTTAGCTATTTCGCAGGTATCATCGGTACGGTGCTTGGGGCCGGACCGGGCCGGCAGAACTTTGCAATATTTGTCTGGCAAAGCGTATTGAGTGTGGCCCTGGTCGGCGCGGCGCTTTTGCGTTACCTGTTCATACGCGCCCAGTGGCGGGCGCAGGTGCTGGCGCAGTCGGAAGCCCGGGTTCAGGCTTTGCAGGCCAGGATCCGTCCGCACTTTCTGTTCAACAGTCTCAATACCATTGCCAGTCTCATACCCGAAGAACCGGTTGGCGCAGAACGCGCCATCGAGGACCTGGCCGATTTGTTTCGTGGCAGTATGCGCCGCGCGGACAGCCTGATCAGCCTGTCGGAGGAACTGGACCTGGCCAGGCGATACCTGATGATGGAGCAACGCCGGCTCGGCGACCGCTTGCGGATCGAGTGGCGGGTCAGCGAGCTGCGGGAAGGCGCGTCGGTTTTGCCGTTGATCCTGCAGCCGTTATTGGAAAACGCCGTTACACATGGTATTCAGCCGCGTGCTGACGGTGGTGAAGTGAGGGTTTACGGACTTACTGAAAAAGACAATATCGTCATCACCATTTCCAACCCGCTTGGGCCTCCCGCGCGTGGCGCCGGGGGCCACGGTATGGCCCTGGCCAATATTCGCGAGAGGCTGGAGCTGGCTTTCGGAGCCAACGCCAGCCTGATTACCCACCAGAATGATCAACAGTACTTTGCCGTACTAAGTCTGCCTTATGTTAAGAATACTCATAGTTGATGACGAAGCGCCGGCCCGCAACCGCCTGCGCCGGATGCTGGCGGGTGTGCCGGCCGTGTACGTGGCCGGTGAGGCATCAACAGGTCAGGAGGCCATGCGGCTGATCCCGCTGAAAAAGCCTGACGTTTTATTGCTGGATATCTCGATGCCCGGACTGGATGGCATGACAATGGCACAGATGCTGCAAAGCGCCGGTCATGCGCCGGCGATCATCTTTTGCACCGCGTGGTCAGACCAGGCCGTGGAGGCATTTGAATGTGAAGCGGTTGATTATCTCGTCAAACCCGTTCGTGCTGAACGCCTCGAGCGCGCACTGGACAAGGCCAGACGCTTTCTCAGCAAGACGGACAGCGATACGAGTGGTGCTTTTCTCCGTTCCACGCTGGGTGGCAAGGTAAGCTTATTGCCCATGGATGATGTGATTTATCTCGGCGCCGAGGATAAATACACCACGGCCGTGCACCTGAAGGGGAAAATGGTGATCAACCAGTCCCTGCTCGAACTTGAAAACGAACATGGAGATATCCTGGTGCGCGCGCACCGCGGCGCACTGGTGATTAAAAAACGTATCCGCGGACTGGAAAAAACCTCTGATGGGCGCCACTTCCTTAGACTGGATGGTTGCGAGGACCGTCCACAGGTGAGCCGTCGCAATCTCCCTGCCATAAGAAAACTCATACGGGAACTGACATGAAAAAAATCTTAAGAATAGCAACACGCAAGAGCGCCCTGGCCCTGTGGCAGGCCAATCATGTGAAGGCGTTGTTACACGAAGCGCATCCGGGTATCGAAATCAAACTGGTGAAAATCGTCACGGAAGGTGATCGTGTCCTCGACCGGCCATTGGCGGAGATCGGTGGCAAGGGATTATTCCTGAAAGAGCTTGAGCGGGCAATGCTCGACGGTGAAGCCGATCTGGCTGTGCATTCAATGAAGGACGTACCGGCCAGCATGGAGGAAGGACTGGTGCTCGACGCGGTGCTGCCGAGAGCCAATCCTTATGATGCCCTGGTAAGCCGTGAGGGCAAGTTGCTGGCCGATCTGCCCGCCGGCAGCTGCATCGGCACCTCGAGTCTGCGGCGCAAGTCGCAACTGCTTGCCCTCAGACCTGACCTCCAGGTCGCCGATTTGCGTGGAAATGTAGACACGCGCCTGAGGAAACTGGACGAAGGTCAATACGATGCGATCATCCTGGCCTGTGCGGGTCTGCAGCGTCTCGGCCTGGGTGAGCGTATCACCGAGACACTGCAGCCGCCCGACTGGTTGCCGGCATCGACACAGGGGATCATCGGTCTGCAATGCCGCGGGGACGATGGCGATACGCGTGCCCTGATCGCACCCCTGGCGGATACCGATACGATGGTCATCGCCAGCGCGGAAAGGGCGGTGGCACGTGTGCTGCAGGCAACCTGCCAGGTGCCCCTGGCGGTGCACGCAGTACTCGACGGCGGCAACGTCCGCCTGAAATCAGTGGTGGGTACAGTTCGACGGCAGGGAATCCATCCGCGCCGCGGGTGAAGCACCTGCCAGTGACGCGGTTGCCCTCGGCGAGCGGGTGGCGGCCGAACTCCTGAAAAACGGCGCCGGCAAGATTATTGCGGGCATTTAATGTACTGCATTGATTCCGGCAGCGCGTAGAAATGACACACGTTCTTGTGACACGCCCGGAGGAGGCAGCGCAACAACTGGCCGGGCAATTGGACGCCCTCGGTTTGATACCCGTTGTCATGCCTTTTTATACCTTTACCGTTCGCAGGCCGGACGTTGATGTTAGTCTGGTCTTGTCGGAAGCAAAAACGCGCAGGCTGGCAGTTTTCACCAGCCCACGCGCCGTTGAGTTTGGAATTCCTTTTATGCCCGCGCAAGGCCAATGGGCGGGACTGCAGGTTGCCGTGGTCGGATCAGCCACACGTGCAAGCCTGGAGGCTTCGGGCGTGCCGGTTCATATACAGGCAACATCCGGGTTCACCAGCGAAGACCTGTTAAAGTCTCCGGAATTGTCCGAAAATCCGGGTGTCGCTGTCATTTTCTGTGCACCCGAAGGTCGCGAGACCATCGCGGAGGGTCTGCAAAGATCTGGGCTGGAAGATCATCAAGGCGATGGTCTACCAACGCGTTCCGCTTGAGCCGGACCCCGTGCAGCTTGAACGTTTGCGTAATTCTGACGACTTGATCAGCGTCTGGACCAGTATTTCGGCGCTTAAACTGGCTGAAGAATACCTGCCTCGGGACGTGTGGGGTAAAATACTGGGATCACCGGCGCTGGTGATCTCATCCCGTATCCAGCGGCATTTGAAACAACTGGGTGCAGGTTTTGTTGAACTGGCCGATGGTCCGGGAAATCCCGAGCTACTGCGCTCGATATCGCGTTTGAACAGCCAGCAGAGATTCGGCTGAACCCGGAGCCAGTCTGATATAGGGTGCCAAATCGCATGGATTTGGTTAGCATCAACAGCAATCGACCTGGCAGATATGAACAGGCCTCGGCATGGAAAGAAAACAATTGAACACTGAGATTGACAAGCTGACCAGCGATCCGGCAATGGACAGGCTGCTACAGGAAAAAAGGCACGTTTCGTCCGGTAAGGCTATTGCGATACTCGCGTTGCTGGTGGCCATGGCCGCTGTCAGCGCGACCGGGTGGCAATGGTGGCAGACGCGCTCGGCGGTTCCTGACGAGGACACGCAAAAAGAAACCATAACGCTTCTGCAGGAAACCCAACAGGACATTTCCACGTCACTTGCGTCAGTCGAGGAGCGTCTTGCGTCGGCACATTCGCCGATCGATGCCGATGAGCTGTCACGCCGGGAGGAGCGTCTCAAGAGCGTAGAAAAACAATTGGCGGGTTTGCAGGGTCAGGAGGGACAGGACCAGTCCACGATCAACGCCATGCAGGGTAGCGTGCGCTCACTGGAACAACGTATTTCCGCAACCGAAACGGGTCTCGTCAGCGTCGCCGCGGCCAGTCAGAACAGCAGCGTCGCCCTGGACCTGGCGGAAATTGATTTCCTGTTGCGCACGGCCAATGAACGTCTGCAGTTATTTTCCGACCCCGTCGCCGCGGACATGGCGCTGCAGGCGGCCGATGTTCAAATCGAGGCCCTGAATGATCCGATGTTCCTGAGCGTCCGTCAGCGCATCGCCGAAGCGCGGCAGGCCCTCGCCATGGTGCCCGTCATCGACCGTGTCGACCTGGCCGCACGGATCAGCGATTTGCAGTCAAGGATCAACGGTTTGCCATTCCGCGGTGAAGTCGAGGCTCGGGTGGTGCCGGAGTTAGCGGAAAATGCAGGCTGGTGGGAGAGTTTCAAACACACGCTTTCATCACTGGTGACGGTCAGGCGTCGTGTACCTGAAGACCAGTCGATGTTGAGTCTTACCGACAAGGATTACCTGCGCCAGGGTTTGTGGCTGCAACTCGAGTCGGCACGCCTGGCGCTGATGCGCAATGATAGCGCCGTTTACACCTCATCGCTTGAGCGGGTGGATGCTACCGTCAGGCAGTTTTTCAAGAACGGTTCTTCCGAAGTGCAGTCCATGCTGCTCGAAACGGCGGGTCTGAAACAGGTGAAAGTTGCTCCTGCAATGCCCGACATCAGCGCGCCGTGGACACAACTGCGACAGTTGCGTGACAGCCGCCGCTTGTTGCAGTCCGCAACGCCGGTAGAAAACGTGGATCCCGAGAAATGAAACGCAGTTTCCTGCTGTTATCCATCCTCGCGCTGTTGCTGCTGGCCGGCGCGCTGGCGCCGTTGCTGAAAAACGACCCGGGTCATGTCCTGATCAATTTTGGCGACTGGAGTATCGAGACCAGCGTTCTCGTACTCGTCGCGGTACTGCTGGTGTTGTGGTTCAGCGCGCAACTGGTATTGTGGTTGTGGCGCATGCCGGTCGAAGCCGCACGCAAAATGCGTGAACAAAGGGCCTTCAAACAGCTCGAAAAAGGCCTGCTCGCGCTGACCGAGGGTGATTGGAAAGCCGCCGAAAAAGCACTGGAGAAATCCGCCAGCGCACAGGGCAGGACAACCGCGCACTACCTGGCCGCCGCCCAGGCAGCCGATGGCCAGGATGCGCCTGAGCGGGCAGAACATTACCTCGAACAAGCCGACAGTGGTGGTTCCAGAAAACGTTTCCTGGTTGAGCTGACACGGGCGCGCATGCTGCTGGCCAACGGCAGCCGCGCGGCGGCCCTGCCGATTTTGCAGGACCTGTACAAGCAGCGCCGTAAACACCCGCAGGTATTGGAGCTTTTATCGCGCTGCTACAAGGAAATGGGCGACTGGGACGAATTGCAGTCCCTGGTACCCGCATTACGCAAAGCCGGCGTCCTCAACGATGAGCAGGCGCAGCAAATGCAGGAAGAGGTCGCGGTCAACAAGCTGCGCTCGGCGAAAAATTCAGAGGAGTTGCAGCTTGCCTGGAAACAACTGCCACGCGCCATGCGTCAGCATGCCGCGGTAGTCGAAGCATTCGCAATTGGCGCCGTAAAGCTTGGCCAGACAGATCTCGCCGAACCGGCACTCAATGCAAGCCTGAAATCCGAATGGAACCCGGCGTTGGTCTTGCGTTATGGCGACCCGGCCTCCGGGGACCGGATAAAGCGCATCAAGCAATGCGAGAAATGGCTGCATGAACACCCGGGTGACGCCAACCTGCACCTTGCGCTGGGCCGCTTGTGCGCCGGGGAGTCGTTGTGGGGCAAAGCCCGTGAACACATGGTCAAGAGCCTCGAACTGGAGCCCAGCAGTCTCGGCTACGACGCTTTCGGTCAACTGCTTGAGCGCCAGGGTGAACTCGAGTCGGCCATGGCCTGTTTTCGCAACGCGCTGCGCATGAACCAGGGCCAGGCTCCAAAGCCATTGCCGGCGAGTACGGCGCGTTTGTCTTCGCCACAGGAGACTGTCGGCTAAAACCGGAGGCGGGGGTCTGAGGGAACATGACTGACAGGGATTATTCACAGACAGCGTTTCTGAAGTTTCTCAGGCAGGGCGCCGTTACCGGTATGACCAGTCCGGCGACGGCACGTGCGCGCAAACTGGCGGCGGAGCAGTTGTTGGTGCAGTTGAAGTCACATGAACGACTCGACCTGCGTTTGCTGGATGTCGAGGAATTGGGTTCACGCTTTCACAAGCTGCAGGGTTCTGCAATCCGACCGGAAAGCATACAGGTCTACAAAGAGCGGCTCGGCAGCGCCCTCAAGGATTTTATTTCCTGGACAAAAGACCCCGCCGGTTTTCAATCCATCGAGGGTGAAAAAACCGAAGCAGTGCTGGTCACAGCCCGTGACACCCCCGGCCAGGCCCAGGCCCGCGAGGCCCTGGCGCTTAATCCACCCCGCAGCCCGCATGACATTTTTCCGATACCGATACGCGAGGACCTGGTTGTTTACCTGCAGAATGTTCCGCTGGACATGACCCAGGCCGAAGCGCGCAAGATCGCGGCCGTCGTAATGGCCCTGGCGCTGCCCGAAGAGGACCTTTGAGTTGAAACGCCTGTTGTTACTGGCGCCGTTGATCGTGTTTGGCGCTGGTGGATCGTTTTTATTATTCTATTTTTTCGAGACCGCCACCGAAGGGGCGTTTCAGAACAACCTGTTGCCGGAGTTGTTCGGATTCTGCCTCGAGGGTTTTTTCCTCGTGGGTTTATTTTCATTGCTGCAACTGCGGCTTGAGCGGGAGCGCAAGAACGAACTGCGTCTGAGCCTGCGCGGGGCGTTGCGGGAGCTATTGAGCCACATGGACATCGCCTTGCTGGAGGAAAATGCGGAACCTGCCAGTTCGCAGTCGCTGGACCAGGATCCCAAGCTGGTCAAGGCCTTGTTTGCCAAGCTGCACAAGAGTGACCTGGACCTCGGCAGCCTGCTCAATATCAAGGAGGCTGCGGCGCGCAATGTCAGCACCATGCACGACCTGATCCCCGTGGCCGCCCAGCTCAGCGCCGATCACATGCGCTGGTGGCTGGCGATTACCGAGAGTGTGCGCAGGCTATCCGAGGCCACCGACAAGCCCGGTGTCAATTTTGCCGCGCAGAAATTCCTGATGAACCTGGGTGAGTTTGACCTGTTGTCGCTTTAGCCGCTGGCCCTAGTGTGATCTGGCCAGCACCCTGATCGGCACATCCAGGCCGAATTCGAACGAATCAAAAAATATCCGCTGTTTTTCCGCGCCGTGTTCGAGAAAGGCGTTGCGGCTTGCATCGATCATCGCCGGTGGTCCGCTCATGTAAATATCGAAACCGGAAAGATCCGGATAGGTTTGCAATACGGCTTCGTGGACATTGCCGTGAAAACTGTCAGAGCTCTGCGCGTCGCCGGCCTCCAACAAGGCGCTGGAGTATTTTAGATGCGCATTTTTCTCCGCCCACTCGAGCGCCTGCTCGTGCAGGTAGAGGTCGGCACGACTGCGCGCGCCCCAGAACAGGTGCACAGGGCGTTTGTCCTGGTGCGCCAACAGGTCTTCGAGCATCGATTTTAGTGGCGCAAAACCTGTTCCGCCGCCCATGAATATCATTGGGCGTTTGAGCCCGTCGTTGCGGATAAAGAAGGTGCCCAGCGGGGCTTCGAGCCTGAGGATATCGCGTACCTTCATCTGGTCAAAAACCCAGCCGGTGAATCCACCGCCGTCGACGTGGCGGACGTGTAGTTCGATCTCGTCTTCACACTGCGGTGGGCTGGCAATGGAAAACGCCCGCCGCTTACCGTCGTCCAGCAGGATTTCGAGGTATTGTCCGGCCAGGAACTGCAGACGCTGCGCAGTGGGGAGCTTGATTTTGATACGCATGACATCGGGCGTGAGCAGTGTTTTTTCGATTACCCTTGCCGGCATTTTGCGGATGTGAATATCACGCACGGCTTCGATTTCGCGGGCGCGGATAACCAAGTCACCGGTCGGTTCCGCCTGGCACAACAGCGCGCAACCTTCGCCAATTTCCTCACGGCTCAACGCCATTGGCGGATGAAAGGGATAATGCACCTCGCCGGACTCCAGGTGGCCCTTGCAACTGCCACAGGTACCGTTCTTGCAACTATAGGGCAGCATCACCCCCTGGCGCAGTGCTGCGTTCAGGACCGACTCGCCCTCATTGACGGTGAAAACGGCACCACTGCTGATATTCCTGACCTTAAATTGCTTCATAACACCTGTTGACCGTGGGCTTCCCGTAACTAAAATGAACAACGGCCTATTGTCGCTGATGTGGTAACCTTTGCGCCACTTTTCTCCAAGTTTGGAGCTGATTCGACCGGACTATGATTTCAATCCTCGCATCAATCCTGCGGTTTACCTTCCGCAGCCTGTTATTCATGTTGTTTTTACTGTTTCTTCTGGCGCCAACACTGATGCTGGTCAATCATTACAGGCGCCTGGACACCGAGGAAGGCTCACGCAAAGCGGACCGGGGTGCGGTCCGGCTGGCAAACAGTTTGGCCTGGTTTTTTGGTATCCGTGTGCAGGTTATTGGTATACCGCCAAGCGGGCCGGTATTGATAGCGGCCAATCATATTTCCTGGCTGGATATCCCGGTTTTACACAGTGCCTGTGCGATGGGCTTTGTGGGTAAGGCAGAAATCGAGAGTTGGCCGGTTTTCCGTTCCATCGCACGTGTTGGCGGAACCATTTTCCATCGGCGTGGCAGTCATGATTCAGCCGCTGATGTGAGTGCGCTAATGGCCCGGCGTCTGCAACAGGGACGGGCCGTCGCCATCTTTCCGGAAGGCGGTATCGAGGCCGGTGCGCCGATCAGGGTTTTTCATGCGCGTATGTTCAAGGCGGCCGTTGATGTTGGCTGCCCTGTTCAGCCCGTCATGGTCCGCTACGTGCGTGCAGGTCGGATCGACGATGATGTTGCGTTCCGGGTAGGTGAAAACATGGGGGTGAATCTGTGCCGTCAACTGGCGCGGCCGAAATCGGTTGCAGAGGTCGTGTTTCTTCCGGCTATTTATGCGAAAGATCAGCCCCGTCGCAGACTGGCAGACGGCGCCAGGGCTGCGGTTGTCGAATGTTATGAAAACCGGGCCATAAGTTCTTGAAACGATCAGGCGTTCAGGTGGATTCCTTTGTTCCTGCCCTCGGATTGCGCAACACCCATACGCAATCGCTCATCAACAGCAGCGCATACCGGCGGCGGATCGTCAGAAAGCGCTCAAAAGCCATGCTCGATGCTGAACAGGACTGGATCCTGGATGGTGGGGACAATGTGCGTCTGCTCGGTCACTACTCGCCCCAGGCGGCTGCCAGCAAGGGCCTGGCCGTGCTGTTTCACGGCTGGGAGGGCAGCAGTCGCTCCAACTACGTCGTGGCTGCCGGCGGTATGCTGTACAACCACGGTTTTGACGTATTCCGTCTGAATTTCCGCGACCACGGCGAAAGCCATCACATGAATAAGGGTCTGTTCCATTCCTGCCGGTTGGCGGAGGTGGTGCATGCATTGCAGGACGTGCAGCGGCGCACGGGTGCTAAAGACTGGGCTCTTTCGGGTTATTCGCTGGGTGGAAACTTTGCCCTGAGGGTAGCCATGGCGGCACCGGAGGCCGGTTTGTCTGTGCGCCAGGTTGTGGCTGTCTGCCCGGTCATTTCACCGTCAAATACACTCAAGGCAATGGAGGATGGACCACGTGGATATGAGAGCTATTTCATCCGCAAGTGGGCGAAATCGATCAGGGTCAAGCAGACCCTGTTTCCCGACACCTGTGAATATAAGGAATGGCACAAGCTTGGAAACCTGCGTGAAAGAACCGGATATCTGGCTACCCATCACTACGATTTTGAATCACTGGAACAGTATTTTGACGGCTACTCGGTCGCCGGCGACCGTCTCAAAGCCATCAACATACCGACGACCATCCTGACCTCGGAAGACGACATGGTCGTACCGGTGAGCGATTTCATGGACCTGCCCGAAAACGACAAGATCGAATTAATTGTCACCCATTATGGCGGTCACTGTGCGTTTCTGAAGAACTGGAAAATGGAAAGCCTGGCGGATGACATCATTGTCGAGCGGGTTCTGGAAAGTACACGCTGAAAATAGCAGTTCTGACATCGCGATTTGCTGAAGGCTATTTTTAAAACCTGAGTGAAAGGCAGCTGAGTCCGCCATCGAGTTTCTGGAATTCAGATACATCCACCTCGCGGGTTTTGTAGCCGGCGGATTCGATTAAAGCTTTTGTTTTTGGAAAGCCTTTGGGAGTCAGCACAGTGTCGTTTATCCACACGCTGTTGGCTGCGTAGGCTTCCTTCGGGTGAACCTTCAGCAGGTGGTACTTTTGCAACTCCGGCTTACGCAGGAATTCACCGCAAGCCAGGAGATTGTTGTTTTCCAGGTAACCGAGGCCGGTTTTTAAATGTAACACCTCGTTAAGTTCAATCATTGAGCCTTGAAAGCCGTGGCTTTCCAGGATCGTGATCACCTGTTCGGCGCCCTCCAGGTTGGTGCGTTCCGATAACCCGACATAGTAGTGATCTCCAGCCATCATGATGTCCCCAGCCTCGACGGTTCCGGGCGCCTCGATCATCTCCACCTTTGCGTAGAACTCGCGGAGGGTTTTCAGAATCAAGCGCGTCTCGCCCTTGCGGCTTTGGGCGCCAGGGTTGGTGAGGATGGCGCCGCCGGGTGTCAGCAAGGCCACGTCCTCAACGAAGGTTGAATCGGGAAAACTCTCGTCTGCCGGCAGTACGCTAACCTGCAAGCCGCATTCCTTCAAAGCCTCGACATAGTCGGCATGCTGCAGCAGCGCCTTGCTGTAATCGGGCTTGCCGAGATTGGCACTGCTCAATCCGTTCACTATTGCCTTGCAAGGTGTTCTGACTATCGCTTTGGTGAACATGCGTTGTGCTTTTCCTGCCTGGATAATTGAATTGGCCCGGGTCCGGGTCTCTCTTTCCGGCGATAGCCCGGAGATGGAGCGGGTGATGGGAATCGAACCCACGTATTCAGCTTGGGAAGCTGAAGTTCTACCATTGAACTACACCCGCTAAGCCCGTGCGGAGCGTCATTCTACTATGGCTTGCGGTGTAAATCAGCAGGCAAGTGCCTGCACGTGTGCACGCGCTGAACTTGCCAGGGCCTGCAGGTCATAACCACCCTCGAGAATGGACGCCACCTGTCCGTTGCAGCTGTCCGTCGCGAGGTCGCAGATCTGTGCCGTTATCCAGTGGTAATCGGCATCCTGAAGTTCGATCTGCGCGAGCGGGTCGCGTTGATGGGCATCGAAACCGGCTGAAATCAGGATCAGGTCGGGTTCAAACCTGTGGATGGCCGGCAAACCAAGCTTGCTCCACGCGCGGCGGAAAGACTTGCTGCCATCGCCGGGCGCCAGGGGCAGATTCAAAATATTGCCGCAACCGGTCTCTTCAATCTGACCGGTACCCGGGTACAGCGGCAACTGGTGGCTGGAGACATAAAGGACATCGGCGTTTTCCTCGAAAACGGCCTGTGTTCCGTTACCGTGGTGTACATCAAAATCAACAATGGCGACCCGCTTGACGGTGGGATGTTCGAGTGCATGCATGGCGCCGATGGCAACGTGGTTGAGCAGGCAGAAACCCATCGCATTGTTCGCTTCGCTGTGATGGCCGGGTGGCCTGACCGCACAAAAGGCCCTGAGAGTCTTGCCCCCCAGGATCTGGTCAATGGCAAAACATATGGCGCCACTGGCGCGCAGGGTTGCATCTACTGAGCCGTTATTGAGAAAGGTGTCGGGGTCGATTGCATGAAGACCCTCCGATGGCTCTTTTGCGGTGATGTCCGCCCAGAATTCGTTCGGGTGAACACGAAAAATCTGTTCGGCGCTCGCACGTGGAGCGGGCAGTATCTCTAATCCCTTGAGACCCTCAAGACCACCCAGCACAGCCTTGATCCGCTGTGCGGATTCGGGGTGCTTGGGGCCGGGGTTGTGGCGTAAACAGTCTTCGTGCTGAATGATGATCGTGCTCATAGACGTATTCTATGCCAGCAAGTGCAGTCTTGCTTGAAATAAAAGTGCCATTTATTACGATGCACAACACTCAATCAGAACAATGGCAGATTGAGGGTTTCCTTGACCTCTTCCATGACCACGTAGCTGCGTGAGCCGTTGACACCCGGTAGCGAAAGGATTTTTTCACCCAGCAGTTCACGGTAGGATTTCATGTCACGGACACGCGCTTTTATCAGGTAGTCAAAGTTGCCCGACACCAGGTGGCACTCCATGATTTCCGGAAGTTTCCGCGCCTCTTCGCGAAACTTCTTGAAAGCGTCCGGTGATTTGTGTGCCAGGTCGATTTCAACAAATACCAACAGGCTCGCATTGACCAGTTCGGGGTTCAGGACGGCCGTGTAGCCACGAATAAAGCCCTGTCGTTCAAGACGCTTGACGCGTTCGATACAGGGGGTTGGCGTCAGGTTGACCTTGCGCGCGAGTTGCACATTTGAAATCCTGCCATCATTTTGCAGGCATTCGAGGATGCGCCGGTCGGTGCGGTCAAGTGGCTTGGGAGCTTGCGGTTTTTTATTCATTTATAAAACTGCTAATGAAGCGTTAAAAAAGATTAAAACACTATTGGGGCATTATCAATAGCGAATAAAACTGCTTTAATCTGGATAAAATGGTGATTTTACATACTTAGAGGTGTCGTGATGAGAGTTGGTGTCCCCAAGGAAATTAAAAACAACGAATTCCGCGTAGGCATGGTGCCCGCTTCTGTTCGTGAGCTGGTTGCACACGGCCATGAAGTCTATGTTGAAACCAATGCCGGCGCAGGTATTGGTATGTCGGATGATGACTACGTGGCTGCCGGTGCCAAGATACTCAACGACGCCAAAAGCGTATTTGACAAGGCCGAGATGGTCGTCAAGGTCAAGGAACCCCAGGCGGTGGAACGCGCGATGCTCCGGCCTGACCACGTGCTGTTCACCTACCTGCACCTGGCGCCCGATGCGCCGCAGACCGAGGAACTCGTAAAGAGCGGTGCGACCTGTATCGCCTATGAGACCGTAACCGACAAAAAGGGCGGCCTGCCGCTGCTGGCACCGATGTCGGAAGTTGCCGGCAGGTTGGCCATCCAGGCCGGCGCATGGTGTCTTGAAAAGGCCCACGGCGGCTCAGGTGTACTGCTCGGTGGCGTTCCCGGCGTAGAGCCGGCCAAAGTGGTTATCATCGGTGGTGGTACCGTCGGTCTGAATGCAGCCCAGATGGTGGTCGGTATGGGCGCGAACGTGGTGATCCTCGATCGGAATCTCGATGTATTGCGCTTCCTGGATGCGACGTTCGACAGCCGCGTACAGACCGTCTATTCAAATGCAGATGCCATTGACCGTCATCTCAAAGACGCAGACCTGGTGGTCGGCGGTGTTCTGATCCCGGGCGCAGCCGCGCCAAAACTGGTCACACGTAAACATCTCGGCATGATGCGTAATGGATCCGTGCTGGTAGACGTTGCCATCGACCAGGGCGGTTGTTTTGAAACCTCGCACGCCACGACGCATCAGGATCCGACCTATGTAGTGGATGGAATCGTGCATTACTGCGTAGCGAACATGCCTGGCGCCGTGCCGCGCACATCAACGTTTGCATTGAACAATGCTACCCTGCCGTTTGCCTTGGCCCTGGCCGACAAGGGCGCCAAGCAGGCGATGCTGGACAACCCGCACCTGTTGGCCGGGCTGAACGTACATCGTGGGATGGTTACCTATGCAGATGTTGCCCGTGACCTGGGCTATGATTACGTGTCGGCGGTTGAGGCGCTGAAGACCGCCTGAAAACATTCCGGGAGCCTCTGAGAAATTCTGCTGGAATGGATTTAGATTCAAAGTATCCAACCAGGAGCTGATCAGAGGCTCACCAAGGCACATTGCTGTAAGGAGCAGACAAAATGAGTGACAAGAAACCATCTTTGGAATCATTTTGGATGCCATTTACGGGCAACCGGGCGTTCAAGAAAAACCCGCGCCTGGTTGCACGTGCCAAGGGCATGTTCTATTACACGCCGGATGACCGCGAGATTCTCGATATGGTGGCAGGCCTGTGGTGTTGTAACGCAGGTCATGGTCACCCGAAGATAGTTGAAGCCATCCAGGTGCAGGCGGCGGAAATGGATTATGCACCACACTTTGGTTTTGGCCACCCGGCAGCTTTTGAAGTGGCCGAAACACTGACCAAAATTACACCGGAGGGAATGAACCACGTTTTCTTCACCAACTCCGGTTCTGAATCTGTAGACACCGCGTTAAAAATTGCGCTGGCCTACCAGAAAGAGCGGGGACAGGCTTCCCGTACGCGTCTGATCGGTCGAGAGCGTGGCTATCACGGTGTCGGTTTTGGTGGTATTTCCGTAGGCGGTATTCCCTACAACCGCAAGCAGTTTTCAAATTCCATGATTCCCGGCGTCGATCACCTGCCGCATACCCATCTTCTGGACCGCAATGCCTGGTCCCACGGATTACCCGAGCATGGTGTCGAACTCGCCGATGCGCTGGAAGGCATTCTGACCCTGCATGACCCAAGCAACGTGGCCGCTGTCATCGTTGAACCGATCGCGGGATCGGCGGGTGTGTTGATACCACCGAAGGGTTATCTGAAGCGTCTGCGGGAAATCTGTGACAAGCACGACATCCTGTTGATTTTTGACGAGGTGATCACGGGTTTTGGGCGTCTCGGTGCTAACTTTGCAGCTCAGGCCTTCGACGTAAAACCGGATATCATCACCGCCGCCAAGGGTCTCACCAGTGGTACGGTACCGATGGGTGCGGTTTTTGTGCGTGATGAAATCTATAACGAGTTCATGTCAAAGCCGGGTGCGGCCATTGAACTGTTCCACGGTTATACCTACTCGGCGCATCCGCTGGCGGTCGCGGCCTGCAAGGCGACCCAGAAGGTTTATGCCGACGAGGGTCTGTTCCAGCGCGCCGCCGCTATGGCGCCTGTGTTTGAAGATGCACTGCATTCGCTGAAGGGTGAGCCCAATGTCATTGACGTACGCAACTACGGTTTGATGGGCGCCGTTGAATTTGCTCCCATCCAGGGCCAACCGGGCGCGCGCGGGGCGGATATCATCCAGAAATGTTTTGAAGCGGGTGTCATGGTCAGGGTGACCGGCGACACCATCGCGTTCAGCCCGCCGTTGATACTCGAGGAACACCACATCCTGCAAGCGGTTGAAACCCTCAGGAAGGTTTTGAGAGCAAAAGCAGCATGATAAAACTGACACATTACATCGATGGCAAAATGAACGAGGGCAGCAGTGGCCGTTACGGTGATGTCTTTGATCCGGCCACCGGCAAGGTGCAGAAGCAGGTGCCGCTGGCCAACGCCGGGGAACTGGATCTTGCGGTAAAAGCCGCCTCTGCCGCTTTCCCCGCGTGGGCCGCGATGCCCGTATTGCGCCGGGCGCGTTGCATGTTCCGTCTCAAGAACCTGATCGAGGAACACCGCGATGAACTGGCGGCATTGCTGACCTCCGAGCACGGCAAGGTCCGCGACGATGCGATCGGTGAAGTCACGCGCGGTCTCGAGGTCGTCGAGTTTGCCTGCGGCGCACCGCAGTTGCTGAAAGGTGAGTTTTCTGAAAGTGTTGGTGTTGGCGTCGATGCGTATTCATTCAGGCAACCACTGGGTGTGGTCGCCGGTATCACGCCGTTCAATTTCCCCGCCATGGTGCCGCTGTGGATGATCCCGATGGCGCTGGTTTGCGGTAATACATTTGTACTCAAACCTTCGGAGCGTGACCCGGGCGCTTCGCTGCTTTTGGCCGAGCTGATCAAGCAGGCGGGTGTGCCGGACGGCGTGTTCAACGTCGTCCACGGCGACCGTGAGGCGGTGGATGCCATCCTCGCGCATGCGGATATCAAGGCAGTCAGTTTTGTCGGCTCGACGCCGATAGCGAAAAAGATCTTTGAAGTCGGTTCGGCAAACGGCAAACGTGTGCAGGCGCTGGGCGGCGCCAAGAACCACATGCTGGTCATGCCGGATGCACCACTGGATGCCGCGGTCGATGCACTGATGGGTTCGGCATATGGCTCGGCAGGCGAACGCTGTATGGCCATTTCCGTGGCGGTCGTGGTTGGTGATGCAACAGCCGACGCCCTGGTGGCAGCGTTAAAGCCAAGGGTGGAATCACTTTCCATCCAGCCCGGTAACGTGGCTGGTGCCGAAATGGGCCCCTTGATTACCAGGCAGCACCACGCGAAAGTTTCGGCTTATGTCAGCCTGGGTGCAGAAGAGGGCGCCGAGCTTGTCGTTGACGGGCGCGGCTTCAAACACGCCGATGCAGCGGATGGGTTTTTTATCGGCGGCTGTCTGTTCGATCGAGTCCGGGCGGACATGCGGATTTACCAGGAAGAGATATTTGGCCCGGTATTATGCGTGGTCAGGGTTGCATCCTATGACGAGGCCGTTGATCTGATCAATGCACACGTTTATGGCAATGGTGTGTCCATATTTACCCGCGACGGTGACGCGGCACGTAACTTTGTGCAGAGCATACAGGCCGGTATGGTCGGTGTGAATATCCCGATCCCGGTGCCAATGGCCTTCCACAGCTTTGGCGGCTGGAAACAGTCGCTGTTTGGCGACCACCATATTTATGGTCCGGAAGGCATACGATTTTATACACGGGTCAAAGCCGTAACCCAGCGATGGCACACCGGTATCCGCAAGGGCGCCGATTTTCATTTCCCGCAGTTGGGATAAGCATTCTTTTAGGGCCTGTTTACACTATCTCATAGCCATCGCTGGGCATCCGCATAGTGTTAACAGGCCCTAGCTGAAAAACATCGCCTTCAACACGCCGAAAAGCGCACCCAGCACCAACACGACATTCGCCAGCAGTGTCAAACCCATGCCCGGGCCGCGGGTTTTCGGGTCTTTCACGTATGCGGCGGAATACAAAAACCGCCCCAGGATGAACACCACCCCGGGGATGACAACCCACCATTCACGCAGGTAGTAGGCAAACGCGTAGCTGGCAGGTATGAAAATGATCAGCTGTTCAAGGGTATTTTGCTGGACCCGAAACAAACGGTTCCAGTTTTCATCACCCTCACACGCGGGGGCGTTGACCTTGTATTTTTCGCGCGCGAGTCCGACGCGGCCGGTAAAGAAAACATATTGCAGCAGTGCCAGCAAAACTATTAATGTCGCATATCCCATTTTTATTCCTCTTGTTGAACAGTACCTGCAAGCGTAAAAATTACCACGCGTATATCAGCACATCAGCAGACCGGACCGGGCTCAATCCGCTTTCCCGCGTTTGTCACCGTGTACCCATATGACTTCCTTGCCGCCGTTTGCCCTGGCCAGCACCCTGGCGATTACAAACAGCAGGTCAGACAGGCGGTTCAGGTAACGCAGGCTGACCTCGTTGATGTTCTCAACTTTTGCCAACGACACCATCAGGCGTTCCGCGCGCCGGCAAACCGTGCGGGCCAGATGACAGCGTGCCGCGGCTTCAGATCCGCCGGGCAGGATGAAATCCTTCAGAGGCGGCAGGTCCTGGTTGAAGTGGTCGAGGTCGTTTTCCAGCTGATCGACGCAAGCCTCGGGCACCAGCGTATAACCCGGCATGCATAATTCCCCGCCAAGATCGAACAACTCGTGTTGTGTGCGTGTCAGGCAGGACCGGATTGCCTCGTCCATCTCACAGGTCAGAACCAGGCCCAGCAAACTGTTCAGCTCGTCAACGGTGCCATAGGTTTCCACCCGTAGATGGTCCTTGTCGACGCGTGAACCGTCACCCAGCCCGGTCGTGCCCTTGTCACCTGTTCGCGTGTAAATTTTTGAAAGCCGGTTACCCATTTTTTTGACCAAACCATCATCTGAGAAACGCCCAATATATCACGACAGCAGGAATGGACGATGACAATCGATCGCATCAGGGCCCGGTTGGTTTGTAAACGCCGATATCTGCGCACGAGCAGCGGTTGAGGGCCATTGCTTTTTTTTGGCTGATGGTTATATTGGTCACCCGTTCAAAGAGATTCAGCCGATGCCAAAACGTACCCCTTTGTATAACGCCCATATTGCCGCCGGTGCCCGCATGGTTGACTTTGGTGGTTGGGAAATGCCGATTAACTATGGTTCGCAGATCGAAGAACACCACAAGGTCAGGCAGGCTGCGGGTATGTTTGATGTCTCGCACATGACGGTGGTGGATATCCATGGCGACCAGGCGCGGCCATTTTTGAGCTACCTGCTGGCCAATGATATCGCCAAGCTGCAAACCCCGGGCAAGGCCCTGTACAGTTGTATGCTGGACGAGCATGGTGGCGTGCTGGACGACCTGATCACCTATTACCTGGATGAAACTTTTTTCAGAATGGTGGTGAATGCCGCCACCCACGACAAGGACCTTGCCTGGATCATGTTACAGGCACGGGCGTTTGATGTTGAGATTATTGAACGGCCCGAACTGGCGATGATCGCGGTTCAGGGACCCGATGCGCGCGCGACGGTGCTGGCGCTGTTGCCGGAAGATGAGGCACGCGCCGCTGCGGAATTGAAACCGTTCAATGCGGGTCAGTTCGGTGACCTGTTCATTGCACGCACCGGCTATACCGGCGAGGACGGTTTTGAAATTTCACTGCCGGATGTGGGGGCGACCGCTTTGTGGGACCGTTTGCTGCAAGCCGGGGTGGCCCCATGCGGTCTCGGCGCCCGCGATACGCTGCGTCTCGAAGCCGGTATGAACCTGTATGGGCAGGACATGGACGAGAGTGTCTCGCCCCTCGAATCGGGTCTTGGCTGGACCCTGGCATTGAAGGATGAACGCGCTTTCATTGGCAAGCAGGCACTGCTCGATCAACAGGCACGCGGTGTCGAAAAGCAGTTAACCGGCCTGATTTTGAAGGACCGGGGTGTGTTGCGGCCGCACCAGCGGATCATCACGGTCGCCGGTGAAGGCGTTACCACCAGCGGAAGTTTTTCGCCCACCTTGCAGAAGGCCATCGCCTTCGCCAGAATACCCAAAAATGCCGGCCAAAGTTGCCAGGTTGAGATCCGCGGCAAGCTGCTGGAATGCGTCATTGTAAAGCCGCCATTCGCCCGTAACGGAACGGTTTGCGAGGGTATGATTTAACAGCTAGAATTCGATTGAAGCTGAAACTAAATTTGCAACCATTAATAAAGGGCAAAAACACTATGAGTCACATCCCATCGCACCTCCAGTATACGGAATCCCATGAATGGGTCAGTATCGAGGACAACAGCAATGCACGCATTGGTATCACCGACCATGCCCAGGAAGCGCTCGGCGACCTGGTATTTGTCGAACTGCCGTCGGTTGGTGACGAGATAAGCCAGGGTGACCCTTGTGCGGTGGTCGAGTCGGTCAAAGCCGCGTCCGATATTTACGCACCCCTGTCAGGTGTGGTGGTTGCGGTCAACGAAGATCTCGATACAGACCCGGCGCTGATCAACGCCGACCCTTACGGTGACGGCTGGTTGTTCGAACTCGAACTCAACGACACCGAAGAACTTGACGGTCTCAAGGACGCGGACGCTTACGAAGAATCACTGGAAGAATGATGTGACCCCTAGGGGCCTGCAAACAGGCCCCGTATATCTGATGTTCCTGCAAATACCGAGCATTCCCTGACCGGGGAATCGAACTCTTCCGTACAGTTAATCGCTGCCGGTCAGGATGCGGCAAGCCTTGGCATAGTTTCGCACGGTGGCTTCGATGATCTCCGCCGGAAGCCTCGGACCGGGGGCCTTTTTGTTCCAGTCGAGTGTTTCGAGGTAGTCACGCACGAACTGTTTGTCAAAACTGGGTGGGCTGGTGCCGGGTTGCCAGCTTTCCCTTGGCCAGAAACGTGACGAATCCGGTGTCAGCACCTCGTCCATCAGGTACAGTTTGCCGTCTTCATCGAGACCGAACTCGAATTTGGTGTCGGCGATGATGATCCCTCGCGGCAGCGCGTAATCGGCGGCGAACTTATAAATTTTTATACTGGCATCCCTGGACCTGTGTTGCGAGGTCTTCGCCGATCAGCCCGGCAATAGCCGCGAAATCGACGTTTTCGTCATGGTTGCCGGCGGCGGCCTTGGTCGACGGGGTGAATATGACCTCGGGCAGTTTGTCCGCCTGTCTCAATCCCGGCGGTAACGCAATACCACACAGCGAACCCGTCTGCTGGTAATCTTTCCAGCCCGAGCCGATCAGGTAACCACGTACGATGGCTTCTACCGGTAGCGGCGTCAGGCGCTTGACGATGACCGAACGTGGTTCGAGCAGCGCCACCAGTTGCGGATCGGCGATGACATCTCCGACCGGTATGCCGGTCAGGTGGTTGTCGATGATGCTTTTGGTTTTACCGAACCAGAAGTTCGACACTTGCGTCAGCAGCGCGCCCTTGCCGGGAACGGGTTCGGGAAGCACGACGTCGAAGGCCGACAGGCGGTCCGACGCCACGATCAGCATATGCTTGTCATCGAGGGCAAAACTGTCACGCACTTTGCCCTGGTGAATCAGTGTCAGGCAATCGATCATGTCGGTGGTATAGGCCATTGAAGGAATATTGGTCACCATTGTTCCTTTTTTACTGTGACGGGCGGAACCTCAATTATATACTTGCCGCTCTCGGCATCGAACAGGGAAATACAGCGTTGGCGAATAACACCGGTTTCAGAATACCCGGCCATTGGTGGGGAAAGTTGATCGGCGGCATTATCGGTCTGCTGCGCGGCGGTATTGCCGGTGCGATATTGGGTGTATTCCTCGGCCACATGGTGGACCGTTTCCTGGCCGGACTCGGTGGCGTCAGCCGTGTTCGGGATGCGTTCTTCGGCGCAATGTTTGCGACACTCGGCCATATCAACAAGGCGGACGGACAGGTGACCAAAGTTGAAATCGCCGCCGCCGAGGAACTGATGCGGCGTCTGCAACTGGACCCGGAAGAGCGGCAACGGGCGATTCGTTTTTTCCAGCAGGGCAAGCAGGCGGATTTCGACCTCGATGCCACCCTGCGTGAATTCGCCAGGCAATCGATGATACGCCAGGAACTGCGCATCATGTTTATCGAATTGCTGCTCGAAGCGGCATTGGCCGACGGTTCACTGAGCCTGCCGAAGAATCGATTCTGCAGCGTGCGTGCACGCTTCTGCACATTCCGGCCAATGTCTTTGCCGCCATGAGACGTGCCCGTGACGGCGGCGCAGGATCGTGGTCCGGCGGCTATCAGCAGGCGAGCATGCAGACCAGGTCGTCATACAACAGGACTACGCGTCACTGGGATTAAAGGCCGATGCCAGCGCGCAGGACATCAAACGGGCTTACCGTAAACTCATTTCCCAATATCATCCCGATAAACTGGTGTCGCAGGGCTTGCCCGAAGAAATGATGGAAATGTCCAAAAGAAGGGTGCGCGAAATCAATGCCGCCTATGACAGGATAAAGGCCTCCAGGGGCATCAAATAGGTGGCATAAGGCCCCCGCGTAATTTCGATTACGATATACTTCACCCAGGGTTTTTTAAGGGCTCGCTGAGCGGAACTGGAGACTATCATGAAGCAACACAGTGTTATTTCCCCGTCAATTCTGTCGGCCGACTTCGCCCGTCTTGGTGAAGACGCGCAGGCGGTACTCGATGCCGGGGCGGACTGGGTTCATTTCGACGTGATGGACAACCATTTTGTACCCAACCTGACGTTTGGCCCGATGATCTGCAAGGCCTTCGCAAGTACGGTATTACCGCGCCCATCGACGTTCACCTGATGGTGCAACCGGTCAATGAACTGATCGAACAGTTTGCCCGCGCCGGCGCCAGCATGATCACCTTTCATCCGGAAGCCACGATCCACGTGGACCGCAGCATCAACCTGATCAAGGAAAACGGTTGCCAGGCCGGCCTGGTGTCTAAATCCGACCACGCCGCTCAGTATCCTGGACTGGGCGCTTGGGGAACTCGACATGGTGTTGCTGATGTCGGTCAATCCCGGTTTTGGCGGCCAGAGCTTCATCCCCTACGTGATGGAAAAAATCAAACGTGTCAGGGCCATGATCGACGCGTCGGGACGGGATGTCCGGCTCGAAATCGATGGCGGCGTCACGGTCGATAACATCGGCAGCATCGCCGCTGCCGGGGTTGATACGTTTGTTTCCGGTTCGGCGATTTTTGGCACCGATGATTATGCCGCGACCATAGCAAAAATGCGCGAGAATATCGACGAGGGGCGAATAACGCCCGGATTGTCTGAATTCTGGCAACGATTAAGACACAATGTTCGAGCAACACTCGGGAACAGGAAATCTGACATTGGTGCAAAGACCCGGCAGGTGCTTGCTGTCTGTGCTCTGATGCCAGCGGTCCCGATTAAAGATCCGGGACTACGCTCGCAGCCCATCCGTGACGGCACCGGCCTCGACAGTACATGCCTCGCAATTGCTCCCGAGCATGGCTCTACCTGCCACATCCCTGTGGCTATGTGCTGGATCGGCCTCGATCGGGCTTCCTGCCCGATCGTGCCTAATCCGTCCGTCTAGCTCGGCGCTTCAAAGTTCGCACCGACTAGCAAACACCTGCCGGGTCTGAACCAGGGTGCGCAGCTTTCAGTTGAAGAGCTCAGCAGGCCGGGTCTTTGCAGTCCTGTCGTCAGAGCTCCATCAGTTTCCCGCACGCAGAACAACGAGACTGAGTGTGAGAGAAGTGGTTCACAGAACCTGACAGCCCCCGGCCTTGCCGGTGATTTTTGGCAGTGCGGTAACAACCCATCTCAAGGGACCGCCCGGTATTGGCGCGTCAAATGGATAGCAGGTCAGCAGGGTCAGGCGGTCGACGCTGTCATCGATGACCAGTGCATGCCGGCGGCTGTCAACGGCTTCCTGCCAACGGACAAGGTAGTCGCGGGTACCCTCGGTGGTGCGCAGACGCAAAAGGTCGCCGGTTTTCAACTCTTTCAGGAAACTGAAATGCGTGTCGCGGTGACCGCTGAGCACCCTGTCGGAAATTTGCTCAATGCGGCCGTTATTGACCAGCGTAGGTCCGAAGGCCAGGTTGCGGCCGGAACTGCCTTCCAGCACGATCTCCCGCAGACCGAGCCGTGGAACCTCGAGGACCGCAACGGCGTGGGTATCCGCCCACGGCCAGGGTTTCGCATCGGGCTCACCCGCCAGTGTCTGTAACCATGCCCTTTCCAGCAGGTGCTGGGCGATTTCGGCTTTTACCGGAATCCAAATTGCATCGAAAGAAAAGATGGCGGCGGTAAAACCTACCGCCGCCAATAACCAGTGACGTCTCAGCGCGTGGAGGAGGTTCACGGCTGAATGGTGGAGGGCTTCGCCATTGGTAAACGGCTGCTGCTGAACAACAGCATGGAGGTAGCCAGCAGCAATACGAACAGGGAAAGCAGCAATTGGGCCAGCCAGCCGGTCGCGGTTCCGGGGTAACCGGCGAGCTGGATGGAGCCGCCGCCTGGCAGTAAGCCCGGAACGTTGGTCAGGGCGAGTGATTCTCCATCGCTGCGCCGGGGCGTTTTATCGACGGCAACCAGGCTGGTGTGACGCGTCAGCAGGCCGTAATCCAGCGCCACACCGGTGATTTCCAGGCCTGTCAGTTCCGCATCGGCGCCGAACATCAGGCCGTCTTCAAGCGCTTCGATTTTTTGCCGCGCCCACAGTTTTGCCAGGTTGTCATCTCCCGGTTCGCTGCTCGCGGCGTCCCAGCCGTTGACATTCAGGTTCCAGTCAAAGCCATTGAGATTTCCGCACAGCCCGATCATGGTGGGTTCCGAGGGCAGGCGCGCGAGTAACCACAGGGGTTCGCCGGCATACAGGTCCGGGATGACTTCAGGGTAATACTCGGCCGAGCCTCCCCAATTGACGCAGATATCGGTCAGGGCAGGCAGCTTTATACGTCCCCAGAGTGCCGACATCTGGTCCGCGACCTCCTCCGGTTTACCGATATGCACGTAACTTCCCCGGCCTATTTCAGCTGTTTTGCGCATGAACCAGCTGTTCGGCGCATGACCGATTGCCACCGTGAACATGCGGCTGTCTCCGAGGTCACGGGCAACCTGCTGCAGGAGTTCGGATTCGTTACCCACAGCACCGTCCGTGATAAACACCACCTGGCGCATCAGCTGCGGTATTTGCGGCTGGCTCAGCGCGGCCCTGAGTGCCGGCGCCATTTCCGTGCCGCCATCGGCTTGCAGCCGGTTAATGAATCTCCGCGCTTTGCGAAGGCTGTCATCGGCCACCGGCACGGATTGTTCAAAAAGCTGTTCGGTGCTGGAATTGAATTGCAGCAGGTTGAAATAGTCTTCGTGGTCGAGGGAACTCAGCGCATGCAGCAATGCGTCCTTTGCCTGCGTTAGTGAAGCGCCCTGCATCGAACCCGATGTATCGATGACCAGTATCACTTCCCGCGCCTGGGGCTCAATCGATCCCGCCAGCGGCGGGGCCAGCATCAGCAGGGCATAGACGGATTCGCCGTCGTCGTAGGTGGTCAGCGAAGCACTGGGGCGGGACTGCAATGCGGGTGTCCAGCTCAGTTCGAAATCACGGTCACTCAACACTTCGGGATTGAGCAGATCAATCGGTATAGCCGTTGTCGACCTGGCGGATATCGACATCGTGGTAACGGCTTTCGATGGCGGCAAATTCGGTGGCGCTGACGAGCATGGCGTGCAGTTTGAGCCGGTGACCTTTGCTCAGGGCGGCCGGCACCAGGGACGGCTCGGTGCCGCGTCACTTTCAGGCGCCGCCGTTGACCGTTGACCGGGTTCCCAGCGCGGTGTGAAAGTCATGGGTATACGCAGGTGATAACTGAAATCGCTGTAACTGACATTTTGCAGGTAGCCGATGCGGATTTCGACGACCTCACCGGGGCCGATATTGGCCAGGCGGGTTTCAAACTGGTTGCGCCGCTGTTGTTCCACGAGCGTCGCGGTCTGGCCGGCGTCCTTGGCTGTCTCGTAGGTCTTTTTGGCGACCTCTTTTTCCTGTATTTCCCCTTCCAGCAGACGTTCGCCCACCTTGATTCGCAGACGGTCAACGGCGGCATCATCGGGCAGCGGAAAACGGTAGACACCCTCGGCCCAGTCCGTGCCGTGGTTGGTGAAGCGCTGGGTGATTTCAACCCGTGCCACCAGGCCGGTTATATCAAGCCGGATGTCGGTATCAACCGCCAGTTCAGTAAAAATGGCGGAGCCGCTGAACAGTTGCAGTCCCCATGCCGGTTCATCTGCAATGGCGGTTTCCGTGCGGATGACAAACAGCACCAGCAAAAGACCAATGAGTGTCAGCAGGGTCCGGTCCTGCCAGTTTCTGATACGGCGGCCGCTTTCATAACAACTGTCCGGGCGATGTTCGGCTTGCATACGCCTGTGGTCGAGACGCCGTGCCAGTTCCGGGTTTTGCATCCGGGCCTGCTTCTCAAGTACATCACGGATTGACCGGGAGCGGCGCCGGTGGTTGTGGGTAACTGTATTTTTTAACTTCGACATCTTTTGCTTCCCCTGCATTGGTTCAGCTGCTATTTAACAACCCCAAGATGCAAATGCAGTGGCTGAATGGGGAAGCAAACGGACCGGATTGAGGCAAAAATATGGCAATGCTGCCGAAGTGGATGCATGGCCGGTGTATGAGGCCTTAAACTAACCTGCACCAGGCTGATATAACGGGGATTGATATGCCGAGACGTATTGCGATTGTTGAAGACGAGATTGCCATTCGTCGAAATTTTGAAGACGCCCTGCGCCGCCAGGGTTACCAGGTCAGCGGGTACGGTGACCGCAAAAGCGCGCTGGAAGCATTTCGCAACCGTCTGCCCGATCTCGTGATCATCGATGTTGGCCTTGGTGATGATGTTGAAGGCGGGTTCGAGCTGTGCAGGGAACTGCGGTCCATGTCACGGGTATTGCCAATCATGTTCCTGACGGCCAGGGACTCGGATCCGGACGTGATTTCCGGTCTCAGGCTGGGCGCCGACGACTATTTGACCAAAGACATCAGTCTGCCGCACCTGATGGCCAGGATCATCGTCCTGTTCCGGCGGGTTGAAATGCTGTCCGGTGAGCAAAGCACCAGCAACTGGCTGGAACGCGATGCCTTGCGCTTATCGGTGGATCGTATGGAAGTGCAGTGGACAGGAAAAACCGTCCCCCTGACCGTTACCGAACTGTGGATCGTGCACTCGCTCGCCCGCCGCCCCGGCAGCGTGCGATCACGTCAGCAATTGATGGATGATGCGAATATACTGGTCGATGATCAGACTATCACCAGCCATGTGAAACGCATCCGGCGCAAATTCAAAGAATGCGATGAGTCTTTTGACAAGCTGGATACGGTGTATGGCGCAGGCTACCGATGGAATAGCGCTGCAGACTGACACCCGGCAATTCCTATGCGATTGAGAAACCAGTTACTGGCACTGTCCCTGTTGACCCTGTTATTGCCGTGGTCGGGTTGGAAACTGGTCCAGGAACTGGAAATCTATTTACGTCAGGCCGAGGAAAATTCACTGCTGGAGTCCGCCCGGACATTGGCGCGGGTACTGCCGCCGGAATACCAGCTTGAGTTAGGGCTCGCCCGCGGCCAGGCCCTGCCGTTGCGCCAATTGACGATGGAACCCATCGCGGACGGGTATATCACGGATTGGCCGGAAGCCGAGCAGCACCTTTCCTTTGAATCCACCGGCGGCCTATTGAAAATGGATCTGCTGGCCGGCCGTTTTGCCAACCACTACTTCCTCGCGGTCAAGGTCGCCGACCCGGGCGAAATCAGTGCGACCACCTTCAATAGCGGCACCAGCGACCTCAGCCAGAGAGCGGGTGTGATGCTGTATGTGCAAAGTAACCGCGGTCAGTTCAGTTACATGATATCGAGCGAAGCGCCTGGACCCCTGGCGGTCAACAGCCTCGGTGGTAATGGTACGCGTCTGAACGCGGCCTGGATGGACGATGCCGATGGCTACACGGTTGAAGTGAGTCTGCCCGGTGACGTTGAACGTATCAGTATTGGCGCCGTCGCACCCGCTTTTACGATGCAGGGGGTTTCATATGAACGTTACGCCGGCACACTCGATGGCAGGCAGCAGGGCAGCTGGCTGGAACTGGTGAGCCGCAATGACGGCGTTTCCAGGTGGCTGGAAAAAACCGCACCAGAAAATACCCGTGCATGGCTGGTGCAGGACGATGGTTGGGTGCTGGCCGATTCCGGACCGGTGGACAACACGGGAAACAGTGAGCTGACCTGGGCAGAACGCGTGTTGTACCAGGCGGTTGCCAATTCAGATATGCCGCTCCGCGAAGAACCGCCGCCCTGGCCGGTGCGTTTTGAAACCGGGCCGGTTGAAGCTGCACTTGAAGGTAAAGCGGCTAGCCTGTGGAACCGCGATGCCGACAGCGCCGCCGTTTACAACCTGGTGGCAGTACCGGTATTCGACAACGGGGAACAGAGCGCAGATACGGATGGCAGGGCAATTGGCGCCGTGGCGCTTGAAACCAGGTCCGAGGGTCTTTTACTGATCACCAACCAGGCCCTGGGCCGCTTTTCGATGATTGCGCTGTTGTTGGTCGTGGTGCTGGCCGCGGGTCTGTGGCTGTTTGCCTCAACGCTATCGAGACGTGTGCAAAAACTCAGCGGCGCCGTCAGTCGTGCCATGGATGACAGCGGCCGGGTTTCGGATCTGCCCTTGACCAAATCGGCCGATGAACTGGGTGAACTGGCGCGCAATACCGAAAAGCTGCTGAAAGCGGTGGCGGAATACACCGGTTACCTGCAAAAACTTGCCGGCCGCCTGTCCCATGAGCTAAAGACACCGATTGCGATTACCCGTTCATCGTTGGAAAACCTCGCCAGTTACGAACTCGATCCTGCCGCCCGGCAATACCTGTCAAGGGCGCAGGAGGGTCTGGACCGGCAGGCGGCTATCGTCGCCGCCATGAGTGAAGCCCAGCGTTTGGAAGGTGCGGTGAAAACTGCCGACTGGGACATTGTCAATCTCGGTGAAATGCTGAAGCACAGTGTTGATGGCTATCGCTCGGTCAATTCGGTGCGCACGATAAACCTCAACCTGCCCGTTGAAAAATGCGAGCTTCGCTGTGCCCCGGATCTGATCGCCCAGGCCCTGGACAAACTGGTGGACAATGCCATCAGCCTGAGCACACAGGATTGCGTAATCGAAATTTCACTCCGGCGTGAAGAAAAGGCCTGGCTGATTTGTGTGGCCAACGGGGGCAGCCGGCTGCCCGATGTCTTGCATGAACGTCTGTTCGATTCGCTGGTATCCCTGCGCGACAACAAGGGCGGCAGCCAACACCTCGGTCTCGGCCTTCACATTGTCAGGCTGGTTGCCGAGGCGCATGGCGGCAAGGTCAGCGCACGTAACCTGCCGAACGATGCCGGTGTCGAATTCACCATCCGGCTGCCAGTTTGATTCAGGGGGTTTTCGTCTCGCTGACAATGATCCTGGTGTAACTGGTCAATGGCATGATATTCGACATTGAGCAGCCCAGGTGTTTTTTACCACCGGCCTTGATGTCGTGCGTATCCACGGTTTCACTGCTTTCACCCTGGCGCATTTGCGTGGTTTTCACGGTAACTGCATAGGCGTTGGCCTGATCGGAGTTTCGCAGGATCTGTAATTTACCTGTGCCTTGAAAACCGCATTGACCTACTTCTTCAATGGCGTTAACGAAGCTCGAGCCATCGGCCGTTTCTGCGGAAGCCCGCATCGGAAAAACCAGGAAAATGCCAATAAGTAGCAAAGCCGTAAAGTTGCTATAAGTTTTCATTTTTGTACCTCCATGGAAAGTATAAATCTTCGGATCAATTCTAAAAAGTAAAATTAGCATTGCCATGGTGCGGGGCGTTTTTAACGGTATATGCCATGGTCAAACGAGGCCAGGCAGGGTATTTCCCACCGTGACGTGTTGCATGTTCGTCTGCCGACTGATTCCGGTTGCCGATTCTTGTTAGAATCGCTTTTTCTTTACAGGGATACCTCCGGGTGAATAACGAACGATTTGAACAATTGCGTTCTGCAGGTTACAACCGGATACCGGTTTTCCGCTCCGTTTTGGCTGATCTGGATACACCTTTATCGGTATACCTGAAACTGGCGGAAGGAACCGATTCCTACCTGTTGGAATCGGTCGAGGGCGGTGAAACCTGGGGCCGTTACTCGATTATCGGCCTGCCTTGCCGGCGTCGTTATACGGTCCGCGGACACCGTCTCATCACCTCGGATCACGGTCGCCAGGTGAGCGAGGAAACGGTTGCGGACCCGCTGGCGCATATTGCAAACCTGCAAAAAGAATTCAATGTGCCTCGCCTCGAGGAATTGCCCCTGTTCAGCGGCGGACTGGTTGGCTACTTCGGCTACGAAACGGTACAACTGATCGAGCCCAAACTGGTATGCCGAGATAAGCGGGATGACCTGGGTACGGCCGATATTGAATTGCTTCTGTCGGAGGAAGTCGCGGTTCTGGACAACCTGGAGGGTCGCTTGTGGCTGATCGTGCACGCCGACCCGACGGTGTCGGGCGCCTTTGACCGGGCGCAGCAGCGGTTGGATGAGCTGGAGCACCAGTTGCGTACGGCAGGTAAGGCCTATGGTCTCAGGGTGTCGGGCCAGGCCGTGCAGGAGGCGGATTTTTCTTATGGATTCAACCACGGGGATTTCGTTGCCGCGGTCGAGAAAAGCCGTGAGTACATCCTTGCCGGCGACATCTTCCAGGTCGTTTTATCCCAACGCATGAGCGTGCCATTCAATGCCAGGCCGCTGGACGTGTATCGTTCGTTGCGGGCGCTGAACCCTTCGCCGTACATGTACTTCATCGATCTTGGCGACACCCAGATCGTAGGATCATCACCTGAGGTGCTGGTACGCGTGCAGAACCGCCGGGTCACCCTGCGTCCGATTGCCGGCACCAGGAAACGTGGTAAGAACGCGGCGGAAGATCAGCTGTTGGCACAGGAGTTGTTGAACGATCCGAAAGAATGTGCGGAACACCTGATGTTAATTGACCTCGGCCGCAACGACGTTGGCCGGGTGGCAAAGACCGGCAGTGTTGAAATGACCGATCAGATGATCATCGAACGATATTCCCATGTGATGCATATTGTTTCTGAAGTGCAGGGTGATCTCGACGACGGCTTGAGTGCGATGGATGCCATACGGGCTGCGTTTCCAGCCGGCACCCTGTCGGGTGCACCAAAGTTCCGGGCGATGGAAATCATCAACGAATTCGAGCCGGTTAAACGCAATATTTACGCTGGCGCCGTGGGCTATATCAGTTGGCACGATGATACCGACCTGGCGATTGCGATACGCACCGCGGTCATACACGACGGCAAGCTGCACGTGCAGGCCGGAGCCGGTATCGTAGTTGATTCCGATGCCGAAAAGGAATGGCAGGAAACCCGTGACAAAGGCCGCGCATTGATCACCGCCGTTGATCGTGCTTCAAGAGGTCTATAACGCGACACAGGTCTTCCGTTTCAGATAAAGAAAAGCCTGGTTTAAACCAGGCTTTTCTTTTTTCGCCCTGTGCCCTGTAAACACATAGCTTTTCACTTTACCCGGATTAGAACTCTGCCTAATCCTTCCTGGAATGACCGCTTTTCCCGTGACTGCCCCTGGAACCGCTTGATTTTGTTCCGCTCTGCGGTCTGCTGGATTGCCTCGCGCTTTGTTGCGGGGCTTTTTGAGCCGGTGCTGAGACTCTGGGACTGCTTGCCCTCGTGGCTTTAGGCTGTGGGCTCCGCGGCGAGGCGCTTTGCCTCGGGATGTTCCTCGCGCTTTGCTGCCGTGTGACGTTTCTTTCCATCGTTTGCTTCGATTGCCTTGCGTTCGTTTTAGCCACCGATGGTGTTGCCTGTCTCGTTTGGACAACCGCCCCTCTTGGCCTTGATTGCCGGTCAGGTGTCTTGACGTTTACTGGCGCCCGCTGTCTGTTGCTGGCAGTTTTTTGCTGTGGCTGCCTGACCGGGGTGCTATTCACAGGCGCCCGCTGTCTGTTGCTGGCAGTTTTTTGCTGTGGCTGCCTGACCGGGGTGCTATTCACAGGCGCCCGCTGTCTGTTGCTGGCAGTTTTTTGCTGTGGCTGCCTGACCGGGGTGCTGTTCACAGGCGCCCGCTGTCTGTTGCTGGCAGTTTTTTGCTGTGGCTGCCGGACAGGATTGCTGTTTGCAGGAGCAGGTTTCCACTTAGCCCGGTTGTTCGCAGTTTTGCTCTGTGCCTGGCGCGACGATGCGAGGCTTGAGGTCCTGTCGGCGCTTCCATTACCACCCAGGTGATTTGCCTTGTCCGTCTTGCGGTTTGTTTTGCTGTAAACGTTACCGCGATTGCTGGTCATCAAGTCGCTGTTTTTTTCCTTGAATTTAACATCCCGTACCTGGGCCTTCGTGCGCAGTTCGGATGGACTCACCGTTCCTGTCCGGTTGCGTTCGGACTTGTTTTTGCCGGTGTAGGTCTGCATCCGCCCGCTGTCGATATTCGCCTTGCTGACCTGCCTGCTGTCCGCCGTGTACCGGTCGTTTGCACGGTTCTGCTTGTCGCGCGTACTGGCTATCTTTGCACGCTGTGTACCATCACGGTAGAGGTTGTGATTCCGCTCGTTGTCGCGCGGCCGGTAGTTGTTGCCGCGATCCCGGCTGTTGTCGTAACGGTGATCGTCATAACGACCATCATAGCGATCATTCCTGTCATGGCGGTAGTTATTGTGGGCATAGCGATCGTTTCCATGTCCATGGTGCGCCGGCCGGTACCTGCCGGGTCCCCAATAACCGTAGTTTGGCTGGTACCAATAGTGATTGCGATGCCAGTAACCACCTGGGTAATAGCCAACGCTGAAGGGCCCCCAGGCCCAGCTCAATCCAAAGCCCCAGCCATACCACGGGTTATAGCTGACGTTGAAGCCCCAGGTGCTGAAACGGGGGTAGTAATAATAGGGAGAAACCCACGGCCGGTAATTCCAGCCGGTACCGTAGAAAATGGTGTCGCCATAGACATAGCTGCCGATATAGCCCGGGGTGTAACCGACATAGACAAGGCTCGGCGTGCTGTCATAAATATTGACATACTTGGTGTTATAAACAGGTGAAGTGGGCAGGATCCGATCCACTTGCGCGGGCCGATAATCCGATACACGCCAGGGACCATTGGGTGTTGATGACACATACCAGACGCCCTCCTCGACCAGGTAATACAGGCCATCGGCAACCAGCACCGTGGAACCCGTATTGCGGATATACACCAGGTCGGTGCCATCGACGGGCTGATAAACAGGTTCGCCGTCATACTGGACATCGATGTCCACAACGCCTCTCTGCACGGCTGCGGTCTGTGGAACCTGCGCGTCCAGTACCGCTTCATGTGCTTCTTCCGTACCGGCGACGTAAACAAGTGAGTCGGCCTGGCTTGAATCCCGCGGTATATTGGCGAATGCCGTGGGCAGATTGTCCGATGGCTGGTAAACCCAGGGACCGTTCAGCGAAGCGGACCGGTACCAGCGGCCGGCAAGCACGATATAGAAGTTTTGTGAACTGACGTCCATGAACACGTCGTCATCCGAGTTTTGCAATACCAGCAGGTCATCGACCAGTGGAACGAAAGCAGCTGGACCGTCGGTGACGATGAGTTCGGCCGGTTCGGTCGATACCACGAGTTCCGGGGCATTGGCGGCGGTGACGGGCTCGGCCGGTTGCTCTTCGGTCGCAGCGGTATCTTCGGGTTTTACCATAGCCGCGATTTTGGCCGGTGGCGTAGCGTCAAACTGATAGGGGCCCGTGGCCTTTCCGGCACGGTACCAGACATTCTTTGCCGCATTCAGGTAATAGTTTCTGCCGTCGAAAATTAACGGGTAGGGTGTGTTGATGACCGCCTTTAAGGTGCTGTTCTCGATCTCGCGCAGGACTGGCTCGCCGTCGATGGTTATCAGCAACGCGGGATGATCACGGTAGAAAATCCTGGGAGGTGTCGTGTTGACGGACTTTGTCTCTGCTGCTGCTGCCTTTAAATCCGAGTCAAGTTCATCGAGAGGAAAATCGAGGTTCCAGCGGGGTGATTGCAGCGCCAGCACCATCGCAAGCTCTGCCTGTATATCATCAGTTCCTGCCGGGAATCGCGTTTCGGTCACTTTTAGTTGAGAGGGGTGAACGATGCGCTTGGTGGAGTCGATCACAACCGGTGACTCAAACCAACCCGCGCCGAACACCGGTTCTGAACCGGCTGTTGCGCGGTATGCAAGCGCCGCGCGGAATTGAATGGTGTTGTCTTTAAGTTGGTCAACCTGCGGTGAGTATATGGTCACTGTGCCCTGGTTTAGCGGCACCGTGCGTGGCCAGGCATTTTCCTGGGCGAACAGGGAAGGAAGACTGTTGAGGGTCAACAAAATCCAGAATACACTTAATGCCAGTCTTTTCATGTTCATCTCCTCTTCGGTAAGCCGCGAAGTCTTGTCGCAATCCAAAAGTCTAAAAAGATTGCCACAGCGTCAATATACCCCTGCCATTCTGAATAGAACGTGAATACAAGTTCGAGTTCGCCTGACCTGGTTTATTTGCGGCTGCGACAATTGGTCACATCACAGGCATCCATATGCTGTGTATAGTGCGCGACTGATTTTCAGAGTGAAGAAACCAGATGCGCGGAAGCACAATTTTTATATTCTCGGTGTTGCTGTCGGCCGGTCCAGTCACGGTCCACGCCGGGCAGACGGAGCAAGTCGATGAAGCCGACGAATCAAATATAGAAATCGTAGTGGTCACCGGGGTCAGGTCGAAAACCGCTTTGGAGTTGAGTGTCAGTGAAGTTTCGCATATGGGTATCGATAACAGCGATCTATTGAGGTATTTCCCGGGGGGCAACCGCAATAGCAACGGTCCGGTGACCAGAATCAGCCAGTACCGGGGTTTGTTCGGCGCCGAGAACAACATCTCGATTGACGGTATGACCTATACCTCCGGGGGGCCCAACTGGATGGATTCACCGCTATCCTCCATTCCGCAATCCCTGACCCAGTCGGTGACCTTGTACCGTGGCCTCGGGTCGGTTGCGACGGTCGAGGAGGGCCTGGGTGGAGCGATAGCGATCGCGTCCCAAAAAACCAGCTTTTCCGGGAACGGCAAATGGGGGTCCTCCGGCCGGATTGAAGCCGGTTACGGAAACAATGCTGACAGCTTGGCCGGGGCGGTCTTTGCGGGGGTGTACAACCCGGCAAACTGGTTTGACATTGCCGCCAGCTTCGACAAGGGTGATGACTATCAATTTGATGGCGGCGTGGTTGCCGCAAGCGAATACGACCGCAAGCAGTACCGGCTCGGTTTTGGCCACCGTTTCAACTCGTTTGACATCGATCTGGGCGCGGTCATCAACAGAACCGGGCAAAGCGGCACACCGGCTTTACCCATGGACATCATTTACTTTGATAGCGAGCAGTATGCGTTTGGCTTGAATGCGCGGACCGGCGAAGGTGAATTCTCTCTCAAGTTCAATACACTTTCCGTTGATCACCTGATGAACAATTTCACACTGCGTCCGCCACCGACCGGCGCAAACGGCATGAAAATGTTACGCCAGACACTGGCGCTCGGCGACAGCGATGGATTCAAAATGACCTACGCACGGAACACCGAAGAGACCGGTTTCCTGCTTGGCATGGACGGTAAATGGACGCGGCACGACGCCGATGTCACCAATCCGGCCAGCGCCATGTTCCAGATCACCAACTTTAACGATGTGGAACGGGACCGGCTGGGTATTTTTTCCGAAATCACCCGGGTGCTCGGGGGTTGGGATTTCGAAGCGGGTCTCAGGTACAACCGTATCGACATGAATGCGGGTGAAGTCGGCGGCAATCTCGCCCTGATGGGCGGCAATATGGCGCAACAGTACAGGCTGGATGCCCTGGCAAAATCGTTCAACGAGTCCGACAGAAATAAGAAGGACAACCAGTGGAGCGGCATGCTCAAGGCAAGCCGCCAGATGGGTGCCAGCACAAGGTTTAACCTGGGTCTTGGCAGGAAAGTCCGTTCACCCAGCTACCAGGAACGCTATCTCTGGTTGCCGATGGAGTCCACGGCGGGATTGGCGGACGGTTTCACCTATATCGGTGACATCAACCTCAAGCCGGAAACCAGTGTCGAGTTAACCGCAGGCCTTGACTGGTCCAGCAACCGCTTCAAGCTGGCGCCGGAGATCTACTTCCGGGATGTCAAGAATTACATCCAGGGTGTGCCTTCGACCAATATGACCGCCAACATGTTCGCAATGATGGCGAGTGGCAGCCCGCCGCTGCAATTTGCCAACGTCGATGCAGAACTGTACGGGTTCGATATCGGTTACGAGTTTGAAATCAGTAAGTCATGGTTGCTGAGGGGCAACCTCGGATATGTGCGTGGCAAACGCACGGACCTGGCTGACAATCTTTACCGGATAGCACCGCTGTCGTCGTTTCTGGAGTTGAGCTATCACCGTGATGCCTATTTCATCAGCATTGAAAGCGTTGCAGCATCCAGGCAGGACAGGGTATCCGCGTACAACAACGAGACACCGAGCGCGGGCTGGGGCATCGTCCACCTGAGGGGCGGTGTAAGCCTGAACCAGGTGTTTGATATTAACCTCGGCGTGGAGAATATCTTCGACAAGGCCTACCAGGATCACCTCGGAGGTTATAACCGGGTTGCCGGTAGTGATGTGCCTTTAGGTGAGAGGTTGTATAGCGAGGGTAGAAACTATTACATTAGGTTAAATGCCAGTTGGTAAATTGAAACAGGAAATTCATCCCTCACGGCAAAACCTGCTGCGCTTGTGCCTGATCCGCAGCATCGTCATTGTCGGGTTGCTGGCGATTACATCCTGGTTTCATTTCTTTGCCACGATCACGTTTCCGTCGCTGCCGATATTTTTGATATTGTCGGTGACTTGCCTGATCAACGTGTTGATCCTGCTGCGTCTCCGTTCTGACACGCGCGTGAGTGAAAATGAGTTCTTTACCAACCTGTTGCTGGATATTCTATTTTTGACGCTGGTGCTCTATTTCACCGGCGGGTCTACCAATCCCATCGTCAGTTATTACCTGCTACCACTCATCATCAGCGCGGCGGTTTTACGGCCCATACATACGTGGTTCATTGCCTTTCTCAGTATTGGTTTCTATACCCTCCTGCTTTTTTATTACCGGCCGCTGGCGTTGTTTACCATGACCGGCCATGGCGCCATGACAAATGCCCATTTCGTGGGTATGTGGGTTAATTTCTGCTTCAGCGCGCTGTTGATTTCCTGGTTTGTCGTGCGTATGGCCGCCGCACTCAGGGATCGGTCGCAGGCTGTTGCACGTAGCCGGGAAGCGGGACTCCGGAACGAACAGATCATAAGTGTGGCCAGCATTGCCGCCGGTACCGCGCACGAAATGAGAACACCATTGGCCACGATGGCCGTGACCGTGGATGAGATAGCTTTTGAACATCCGCAACTCAAGGAGGAAATGGCTGTCCTGACCCAGCAGATCGCACGCTGCGAAGCGGTCCTGCGCAAGCTGGTATCAACCAGCGGCGAAGATAGCCAACTGGTCGTTACAGACGTTGGTGCGTTAATCAGGAATCTGCTGGAGGACTGGCGACTGTCCCGGCCCGAAATCCTGCTGGAAACGACAATTCCGGAGTATGAAGCAAAGCTCAGAATTCGTTACGATAAAAGTCTGCTACACGCACTGACGAACCTGTTGAACAATGCCGCCGATGCCAGTCCGGCGTTTGTTTCCTTGCAGGTAAAATCACTTCCGGGCTGGCTGTCGATTATTATCGATGATCGCGGAGCGGGCATTCCGGCCGAAATTGCCGAAAGCCTGGGCAAGCGAAGTGTCAGTCTCAAGCAGGGTGGTCTAGGCCTCGGTGTATTGCTTGGCCAGGCTTCAATTGAACGTTTGGGCGGCGAAGTGAAATTAAGTGCTAAGCAGGGACCCGGTACCCGGCTTGAAATTCGCCTGCCTTTAACCGGAACCGCTGAAAAAGAATGAGAAGCACATGAGCAAAGACCAACTGCTACTGGTGGATGACGACCTTGTCTTTCTGCAGGTGCTGGGCAAGGCCATGGGCAAACGCGGTTACGATGTCAAAACTGCGACGGGCCTCCTGGATGCCGTTGCGCAGGCACGCAATGTCATACCTGACATGGCCGTGGTTGACCTTAAACTGGATGGCGAATCCGGGCTGGATCTTATCCCGCTTTTGATCGAGATCAATCCGCAGATGAATATCGTGGTTTTGACCGGCTATTCCAGCATCGCGACGGCAGTTACGGCAATCAAACGGGGCGCGTCAGAATACCTGAGCAAGCCCGTCACTGCCGGTGATGTTGTAAAAGCGTTGTCCGGTGAATGGCGACGCCAGGATGCGTTGGAGGACCTAAGCCCGATGTCGGTGGAGCGGGTGGAGTGGGAGCATATTCAGAAAGTACTGAAAGAGAACGACGGTAATATTTCCGCCACGGCTCGAAGCCTTGGCATGTACCGGCGCACGCTGCAAAGAAAGCTGGCCAAGAAACCGGTGCCTGAATGAAAATGGAGAGATCAGCAAACGCCGACCTCTCCATTATCAGGGCATATCAGGGCAGTTTTATTATTCGCTTGTCTTTTCGACTGAAAGCGCAACTGCTTCGGTGTAGGTGATCACAACGAGGTCACCAACTTTGGCCTTCTTAAGATTCTCAGGATCACGCGCCACGTATTCCTTGACTTCGCCTGAAGGTCCCTTGAGTTTGAACGTGTTGTTTTCGAGGTTGATTTCTTCGACAGTAGCCGTAACGACCTGTGCGTTCATGGCTGCCGCTGCTGGCATCTCACCCTTTTCGGAACGCCCTGCGGCGCTAAGCTCGCCAGCGTTCGGTTCAGTCCCGTCATTGGCAAAGACCTCAATTGACAGGGTCTGTTCGTATGTGGCCATGACGATGTCACCTACGTTGACCTGGTCGAGGTTACGGGCTTCTTCGCTGGCGACAAAGCTCACAGTATTGCCTTCCGGGCCCCGCAAGGTGACTTCACGGGTCTCGTGGTTGATAGCTTCTACCACAGCTGTCATCGTGGTGGTTTGACTGGTATGAAAGGATGGTCTTTCCATGGCTGGCGCAGACTCGTCCGACCAGCAGGGGGCGGTTGTCAGCAGCAGGGCTGCAAGCAAGGCCAGGGACTTATACATGTGAATTCTCCAATGGTTGATAAGTAATAAAACCGGGCGAATATTATAATTCTTTTCCTGCGCGATACCCTAACGGATAATTTGCCGATGAACCGTACGGATCACTTGCCAGATCCTTGCGCTGGTTTGCCACGGTTCCATTGCGTATCCATATATTTTAACTGTACAAGCCGGTTTGGATCAGACCTATGAGTATGAGAGATCAAAGCATTATCCAGTTCAGGCAGGACCTGCATCAGCACCCGGAATTATCCGGTCAGGAAGTTCATACGGCGCGCAGGGTCGTCGATTTTCTTGCCATGTATGATCCTGACGAAATCGTGGATAACATCGGCGGCAACGGCTTGGTGGTTTCCTATGTATTCGGTGGGGAAGGACCCGATATTGCCATCCGCTGTGAACTTGACGCCCTGCCCATTAAAGAAGTTAATCAATTTCCCTACGCGTCGGTCACCGCCGGGGTCTCGCACAAGTGTGGTCATGACGGTCATATGGCCATCGTAGCCGGCCTTGCTGCCTGGCTCTCAAGCCGGCCATTTTGTCGCGGAAAGGTGCGGCTTTTGTTCCAGGTGGCGGAAGAAAACAGCCAGGGTGCGAAAACCATGCTGGAAGATCCGAAGCTGGTTGGATTTTCACCGGATTACATTTTTGCCCTGCACAACCTGCCGGGCTATCCACTGCATGAAATCCTGGTGGTCAGGCGCCAGTTCAGCGCAACGGTTCTGAGCCTGGCGATTCATCTCAGGGGAGTGATGGCGCATGCCGCGCACCCGGAAGCAGGGCGCAACCCCAGCCTGGCGATCAGCGAGGCTACCATCGCCATCCAGCAACTGGTCAATCCGGACCCGGCTGACAGGTCTTTTACCCTGGTCACACCCGTATACACACGTATCGGCGCACCTGACTACGGTATCTCCGCCGCCGAGGGCGAGTTGCACCTGACGCTCCGGACCTGGACGGAGGATGGAATGCAAACGCTGCTGGATGCGATCACCGGCATCGTTTCGAGCCTGTGCAAAAAATACGAGCTGTCGTATTCCACTGAACAATTCGATTACTTTCCCGCGGTCGTCAATGATGAGCGTTGCAACGAGGTGATAATTGAAGCCGGCAAACGGCTTGGCTACAAGCGCACCGAGCTATCAACGCCGATGCGGTTTGGGGAAGATTTCGGTTACTTCACACAAAAGGCGAAAGGCGCCATGTTCGGCCTGGGCGCGGGCCTTCAGACAGCGCCGTTGCACAGCCAGGCCTATGATTTTCCGGATGAGTTACTGGAAACCGGGATATCGTTGTTCAAAGGTATTATCAGCGACCTCATTGGCTTCACCGAGCGTGCCGCTTCGGCGGACTGACGACCGCGGTATATCCGGTTATCACCTCAGCAGTGTGGTCAACGCGACGCCGATAAATGTTGCTATCGCGTAGCCGAACACACCCACCAGTATTCCCGGCGTGACCAGCGGTCGCCAACCTTTACTGGCGGCCAGCGCAGCCGCCGGCGCCGGTCCCAGGATGCATGCGTTTGAAGCAATCATGACCTCGGCCAGATCAAGTTTCATGAATCGGCCAATGATCACGACCACGCATAGGTGCACCATCACCATCACGACAATGAACATCAAAATAGGGAAGGCCGCACCAAGCACATCGTTCAGATTGGCGCCCGCGCCGATGGCAACGAAAAAGATGTACATGAACAGCGTGCCCAATTCGAACTCCGATGCTACCCGGGCAACGATGGGTTTGGCGAAATTGGCAAAGACCAGGGAAATCGCCGTCACTGTGAGGATAAAAAGTGAATCGATTTCGAAAAAGGAAGTCAGGGCGGCGCTAAGTGCGCAGACCACCAGGCTCACCGCCAGGCCTGTGGCGGCCGGTAACAGACTGAACGGCGCGGCCTCTGTGGAAGTGGTTGATTCCTCATGTTCCGGCAAGGTGTTATTTTCAGCGCCGATAAATTTTGATGGCAGGGAATTCCGCACAAATCGGATCGCCGGCATCAGCATCAGCATGATAAGAAAAAACACCGCACCCACCGCATCGGCGGAAAGGCCTGCCACATAGATGGAAGAGTCCTTCAGTCCAACCGCCTCTGCGGTCGCAACATAATTCAATGAACCGCCGATATAACTCGATGTCACCGTACCCGCGATCTCGGCGTGCAGCGGACCCATGTCAACCACGAATACACCCACCAGCGCACCGGCAATGGTGGCACCCGTTGCCACCAGGAACGTCACGAACATCGGACCGGACTCTGAAAATATGATACGGAAATCCGCACGCATGATAAGTAGTGGGATGGCCATTGGCACCAGCATTCCGGCGATTTGATTATAGATATCCGCCGTGTGGGGAATAATCCCGAGGTTTGCCAGGGCCATCGTGACGGCCAGCAGAAGCAGCGGCCCACCCAGTTTCTGGCCCCATTTTTGCGATTCAGCCCACAGACCAAAAGCGACGATAGCCATGATGACTGCACTCAGGGCGAATGTCTGATCGGCGCTGATCAATGGCATGGGTCGGGTTTCACTTTCGCTAAAAAAGATGCTGCATGATAGTCCATGAGCTATCTGATATCTAAATCAGGGCCTCCATCCGGGGCCTGTATACAGGCCCCGGACAAGCAATGCACACTTAGAAGAAATTCCACCTTGCGACCACGCCAAGCGTGCGGGGACGTGTCGGAACGCCAAGTGAGGGAATGGCATAACTTGAAGTGAAGCTCGTGTAGGCCCATTCATCGAACAGGTTGGTGAGATAGAATGACAAATCCACCTTGCCTACATTGATACCGGCCCGAAGGTCCACGAGGTTATAGCTGCCAACTTCCACGCGTGGCGCCGAAGGCGGCCAGTACATGCCGCTGGCATCTGTGTAGCCGTTGAAGCCTACCGGCATCTTGCCTTTGTATGTCCAGGCAACACCTGCATAAGCGGGTAAGTTACCGACGTTGAAGTCGTAATTGAGATCGAGTCCACCCTGCCACTTCGGACTGTTGGGCAGTTGATCGCCGTCAGCGCCGCCAAGGTCCGGTGTATCTGCCGCCAGCTTGGCATCGGTGTAGGACAGCGTTGCCCTGAGGGTCAGTGCATCGGTGACAGCGAAGCTAAGTGCAGCTTCGGCACCCTTGCTGACCGCCTTATCCGCATTTCCGGCAACGCCGACACCACCACGCACGACGCTGATCTGGTAATCCTGCCAATCGATGTAAAACACCGCGAAATCATAGCCCACTCTTCCGTCAGCCGATGAACCCTTCATCCCGGCTTCATAGCTCCATAGCGTATCCGGTTTGAAGAACGCGTTGGTTAATGGATTTCCATCCATGTCCAGCAGGACAAAATTGGCGCCACCCGGGCGGTAACCGCTGGCGATGCGACCGTAAAGCGACATGGTGTCGCTAGGTCGGTAACGCATATTGAACAGGTAAGTGGTGACCTTGTCATCGATGCTGGTCAATGGGATAGGGGCCAACAGCGGCCCGACGGCATCCAGCTTTACATCGTTGGAATAGTCGGCATAGCGGATGCCGGCACTGGCGTCGAAATCAGGCCTGAAATAGTAGGTGCCGTTGGCAAAAAAGGAGGTTTCCTTGTAGGTCGACGGGAAATTTGCATACAGGAAGGGTTCCGCTGGCGTCGTTATGAGGTTCTGGATATTGTGCCCGTCTTCCTTGGTGTAGTATCCGCCGACGATCCATTCGAATGACTGGTTGGAATTGGAGGTCAGACGAACCTCCTGCGTGAACTTGTCGAAACCAAGATCCTTGACCAGTAGGGCCGATGTATGCGGTGCGTTATCAGGGAAGTAGATATCCGCGTAATACGCGTAGGGAATGGTCAGGTCCGGAGATTCAACATACGTCATTTTCTGGTCGCTGGTGACCGATGTCAGTTTGCCGAAATCAAATGAATAGTCGATCGTCAGACCCAGCATGCTGGCTTTGTATTCGCTTGGATTTGTCTCGGTTTCTCCGGTCTTGTACTTGCCATACCAGGGCTCACCTGCTGCTACACCCGGGAAAAACTCGTCGTCAGCATAATTCGCTTGCACGGTTGAGGCGGCGTCCTGGGTCGACTTCTGGTACAGACCCTGCAATTTGAACTCAAGTTTATCGGTCGCCGCCCAGCGCAGGCTGCCGGAGCCACCGTAGTATTGACTATCGTCCCAGCCATTTTTGGGGATGGCTACGTTGTCGATGTAACCGCTCTTGTCTTTCCAGAACGCGGTAAAACTCATACCCAATGTGTCGGTCACGATCGGGCCGTTGGCATTGACCCGGTAAAGTTGGTTGAAGCCACCACGATGCGTATCGGACAGGTCTGCAGAAATGCTGCCGGTCCAGTCCGTCAGCGAAGCATCGCGCGTGTTGAATTGCAACATGCCGCCCATGGCGCTGGCGCCATAGAGCGTGCCCTGGGGTCCTTTCAGCACGTCAAGCGTGCCGAGATCAAGCAGTGTGCCATCCAGTGGGGCAGGACTCGTGTAAACAGTTGAAGAGCCAAAGGGGATGTCGTCGACGTAGCTGACAACACCGGCCGACAGTACCGCATTGACGCCGCGGATAAAAACCTGGTTGAAAAATGACTGCCCGTTGCCGTCAACCGAAACACCGGGGACAAAGGGCAATATATCCGCCAGGCTGGACATGCCTGCTTTTGTAAAGTCATCGACATTGACCACGGTCACTGCAACCGCAACGTCCTGTAATTTCTCGTCACGGCGGGACGCGGAGACGATCACCTCTTCCAGTTCATCGCCGGCCTCTTCCTGCGCCCAGGTCTGTGGGCTGTAGAAAACACCGCCGGAAAAGGCGAGTATTAAACCTATGCTGGCTGATAAAAGACGGGTTGATTTATACATAATTATGTTTTACCTGCTCATGTCTGTTGGGGATTGGCACCCGCCCGCGCTACTTCTCCACACTTCAATCGCGCAGGGCTTACTAGAATAGTAATCATATATTTTGGCAACAACTAGGCTGATACGACTTTTTAATATGCGAAAACGGTAGCATCATGTTTTGATATTGCAGAGATAAAGGTGGGTTATCTTTAAAAATTTAAAAGAAAAAACAAGTTTTTCAGGTTTGGTTTCCACCGGACAGTCGCCAACGCCGGGGGCTGTAACCGCTTATTTGACGGAACGCCCTGGAGAACGCGGAATGGTCATGGTAACCAACGATATCTCCAATTTCGGATATCGAGTGCCGGTTCTCCTTGAGCAGCAACTTGGCGGCCTCGATACGTTTATTAATACAGTATTGGCGCACCGTGGTGCCGTTCATCGATTTGAAACCGCTTTTGAGTTGGGTCTCAGAGATGCCGAGGTGTTTAGCCAGGGTTGAAAGTGAGGGTGGGTTCGCATACTCACCGTTCAAAATCATCCTTGCCCTGCGTATTTTTTCACTTTGTTGATGCAATAGTGGTGCAGGTTGATTTTTAACAAAGGCCAGGTTGTTTTTGAGCACCTGAAGACCGACGCAGATCAACTCCGTGAATTTTGCCGCCAACCATGGTTTGAGCAATTTACCGGACACCGGCATATTAAAACAAGCCCAGGTCAGGTCGCGATGAATGTCCTCCAGAAACAAAACCCGTTGACGGGGTTTGTCAAACTTTGCTTCAAGTATTTCCTGTAGCCAGCCCGGGTAACTGTCCCCGGACTCCCCCATCCGCGTCATCAGGTTTGACAGCGTTGTGTATACGATTACGGTGCGGATCGTCTCACCTACGTTCGGCATGCGGTAGGTGTTTTCCTCGTTCAGTACCGCGGAAACGATGATGGCGGGACCCAGGTTGTGCACGTTTTTGCTCTTGCCGAGGTATTCGGAACGCTTGACGGTCGAAACGAACTGAAAACTGATGACATCAGCTACCTGGTTGCGGATCACCACGGGGGTTCTCAGGAGAGAGTCATTGATTTCTATCAGGCAATCTTCATCAATTCTGTAGGACAGCGATTTCCCCATTGAGGGTTTCGTCAGGTTCTGGATGAAACTGCCGTTCGGACTGGAGTGGAACTGGGTGATACGGGCGGCATTTATGAACATCTGGTCCAGTTCCTCCTCCGAAAGCGGGCCGGGGTCAAAGTCCGGGGTAATTTCCAGATAGTATTCGTCGCCGTAATACACTTAATTTTTCCTGCTGTGAATGTTTATATCCTGGATTTTTCAAGATTGCAGATTATAGCGTTTTCCACCCTTTTTGCACATTTTATTGGCGTATTCGCCTAACCTAAGTATCGCAGGCAAAGTTAACATCAGGTCAAACTACAACAGGTCACACCAGAGGCACATGGAAATGAACAGGTTTGTATGCTCTATGCTCAGCGCAATATGCGCAGTGCTCTTAACTGGCAATATTCCGACAGCAGCGGCTCAATGGGATGATCCAGCTGTGCTCGAAGCGTATGTCGACGGCGTCGTCCAGCCATTGATGAAAAATAACAACAGTCCCGCCGGAACAGTAGCTATCGTCAGGAATGGCGAATTGATTTTTGCCAAGGGATACGGCTTTCAGGACCTTGAAGAGCGAATTCCGGTCGATCCATACGTTTCCATGTTCCGCCCCGGTTCCACTTCAAAACTGTTCACCTGGGTGTCGGTAATGCAACTGGTCGAGCAGGGCAAACTGGACCTGGATACCGATGTAAACACCTACCTGAAGACTTTCAGGATCAAGGATACCTTCAAGGATCCGATCACGCTCCGTCACATCATGACCCATACCTCAGGTTTTGAAGATGGCGCCCTGGGTTACCTGATTGCCGAGGACACATCCCGGGTCCTGCCTCTGAACGAGGCCATGAAACGCTATCAGCCCGAGCGGGTTAATCCTCCGGGGACTCACACGGCCTATTCCAACTATGCGACGGCTTTGGCCGGCCTGATTGTCTCCAATGTGTCCGGTGTTGAATTTACCGACTACATTCAGCGCAATATCCTTGACCCCCTGGGTATGGCCAACTCCAGTTTTGTCGAACCCTTGCCCGAAAGCCTGGTGGATAATATGACGACAAGCTACAAGGACGAGAAGGGCAGACTCACAGAACAACCATTCGAGATTATTACCAACTTCGCACCAGCCGGCGCCATGTCGGCGACCTCGGTCGATATGGTCAAATTTGGCCAGGCGATCCTCAATGGCGGAGAGCTCAACGGCAAGCGCATTCTCAAACAGGAAACGGTCGATGAAATGCTGAGCCAGAATTTCACCCACGACGATCGCCTGATGGGTATGGCGCTCGGGTTTTACGCAACGGACTACGATGGTTTTCGCATCATGGGCCACGGTGGCGATACCCGCTGGTTCCATTCCTACCTCGGTATCGATGCGGCGCACGATCTGACCTTTTTCGTTTCATTTGCCGGCGCCGGTGGCAGCCCGGTACGTTCCTCATTTGCCCCGGCTTTCTACCAGGAGTTTTTCCCGCGTGAAGAAACACCACCCAGGCCGCCCGAGGGCTTTCTGGAAAGGGCGGGCAAGTACGCGGGCGATTACGGTTTCTGGCGCAACAGTTTTTCCAAGATTGAAAAGGCCATGGGGCTCGCCTCCAGCCTGAAAATCATACCGACAAAAGAGAATACGCTGATATTGACCTTTTCCGGAAAAGCCAAGCAGTATGTGGAAGTCGACAAGAACCTGTTTCGCGAGCTGGACTCCGGCTACTCGCTGGTCCCGGGTATCAGCCCCCGCCAGCTGGCTTTCCAGGAAAATGACAAAGGCGACATAACCGGCTTTGTCATGGACGGCCTGCCGTTCATGTCGCTGCGCAAATTGGCGGCCTTTGAGACGCCGAATTTCAACCTGACACTGCTCGGATTTTCGATGCTGATATTCCTGCTGGTATTGTTGCGGCGTTTTTACCAACGCTCGGCCATCCGCTCGTTTTCTGCTACGGACAGATCCGCAGTCAGCGCTGCGGTTTACGCATCTGGCGCGAATCTATTGGTACTGGTGGTAGGCGCAATCGTCCTGGCGTCTGTGGGGGACCGGCTGTTCATTGAAATACCCCTGGTTTTCAAGTTGTGGCTTGTACTTCCGATCATTGCGACGCTGGCGGGTCTTTACCTCCTGTATCGCACCATCGGTGTCTGGACGCGCGGTCTGCTTGCCGGTTTCTGGGCGCGTTTCCGCTTCTCGATCATCACCCTGTGCGCCCTTTTTATGTGTTGGTTTTACTACTTCTGGAACATCCTGGGGTTTCAGTACCTGTAGTTCCGGAAAACGGCCCATGGTTTACAAGGGAACGCCCAACGTGGAGCGTACCAACACGGTTGTTATCGGTTTTGCCGGTATCGGAATGGGCTCCGGTACCGGCGCTTCAAAGTGATTCAGCCAATAGCGAAGAACAAAAATACGGCAAAAATCGAATGATGCAATGGGGAGAGACCCAGTTCCCAGGTTGCCAGGTCAACCCGGCCATTCGCTTGCCTCAAACCTTAAAAACTGCAGGTCCTATCAGATGGAGCACGAAATGCGCGAACTTAATTTCACAACCGAACGCTGGTACATGAAGATGCCGTTTACGATCACCGGTTATACCTTCACACACGCTGAAATTCTGCATGTCACGATTACCGAGAACGGCGTAACTGGTCAAGGCGAGGCTGCCGGTGTTTACTACCTGGATGAGAACGGCGACAGCATGCTCGCGCAGGTTGAATCGGTGCGGCGCGACCTGGAGAATGGTGCTGATCGTCAGGAATTACGAGGCCTGTTGCCGGCGGGTGGTGCGCGTAACGCGATTGATTGCGCAATGTGGGATCTTGAAGCCAAGAGTCAGGGCAAAAGTATCTGGGAGTTGACCGGTGTTCAACCTGGCCGGACCATCACGGTCAATACCGTCGGCATCGGTACGCCGGAAGAAATGGCGGAGAACGCCAGGGCCCTCGATACCAGCAGGATCAAGGTCAAACTGAGCGACGATCAGCCCCTGGAACGCATTACAGCGGTACGCGCGGCGCGACCCGATGCGGAAATCGTGGTGGATATCAACCAGGGCTGGACCTTTGAGCAACTGGTGGAGTGGGCGCCGAAGTTCAAGGAACTGGGTATTGCCATGATCGAACAGCCGTTACCGCGGGGTTCCGACCAAGCGCTGGAAGGATACATTCCACCCATTCCCCTGTGCGCGGATGAGTCCTGCCTGAATACCAGCGAGTTTGAACAGGCGTCACGCCGCTACCAGATGATCAATATCAAGCTGGATAAAACCGGCGGTTTGACCGAGGCGCTTGAACTGGCGGCCATGGCGAAGGCAAAAGGCATCGGCCTGATGGTGGGCAACATGATGGGCACATCACTGGCCATGGCGCCGGGATTTGTAGTCGCCCAACTATGCCGTTTTGTCGATCTGGATGGTGCTTTGTTCCTGGATTCGGACCGGGAACATCCGATGGAATACTCCCATGGTGTTCTGTCGCCTCCCAGCAGGGCACTGTGGGGATAGCTAATGAAATCGATCAATACAGGAACAGTCATGCCAAAATTTTCCCGTCATCTCATTTGCCTGCTGTTGACGATCCTGAGCCATGTCGTTTTTGCCGGCCCCGTATTGGCTGCGCCGACCAAGGAGTCAATTGACCACTCGGTACTACGCGCCATGGACGAGTTTCACGTACCTGGCATGGCCGTCTCAATCGTTCATGACGGGAAAATATTCTACTCGGCCGGTCACGGCGTCGTCGAAGTTGGCAGCAAAAAACGCGTTGACGAAAACACTCTGTTCCAGATCGGCTCGGTATCCAAGGCGTTTACCACGGCGGCCCTGGCGATTTTGGCCGATGAAGGAAAATTGGACTGGGATGACAGGGTGATCGATTATCTTCCCGAGTTCCGCATGCAAGACCCCTGGGTTACGCGTGAATTCACGATTCGCGACCTGTTGACCCATCGCAGCGGTCTGCCGCTCGGCGCCGGTGACCTGCTGTTGTTCCCGGAAGCCGACAGCACGCGGGACGAGATCATCCATGCAATGCGTTATCTAACGCCCAGCACCAGCTTTCGTTCCGAATTTGCTTACGATAACCTGCTTTATATCATCGCCGGTGAAGTCGTGGCTCGGGTATCAGGCATGTCGTTCGAAGATTTTATCGAGCAGCGCCTGTTTAAGCCACTCGATATGGGTGACTGTTCCGCGACACTTGAGCGCGCCGCGCCCCGTTTGGTGAAAGCCACACCCCATATATTGGTCGGCGACAGCCTGGAGACGACCAAGTCGGGCATAACACCTGTCTCGTCCCCGGCCGGGGGCATAAACTGCAGCGCGCAGAGCATGACCCGCTGGATGAATTTCGTTCTCAACCGCGGCGTCACGGAGGAGGGGGAGCGCATCATCAGCGAAGCCCGGTTCAGTCAGCTTTTGAATCCGGTCACGGTAATCCCTTCACCGCCTTACATGGTCGCGAATGCGGGTTCATATCTCAGCGCATATGCGCTCGGCTGGAATATATCGACGTTTTATGGTCAACCCATGATTGCACACAGTGGCGGGGTATTGGGAATGACCACTTTCCTGTTGATATTACCGGCACAGCGGCTCGCCATTTTTGTCAGCAATAACCAGATGTCCGTGGCGCCACGGGCGCTGGCCAATGACCTGGCGGACCAGTTCCTGGCAGAAGTGTCACAGGACGCCGGCAAGGACTGGATCGGGATCATCAGCGATGTTTACCAGGACCGGCAAAGCCAGGGAGCAGCAACGGTTGCCGAGGCTGAGGCCACCCGCAACGCGGACAGCAAACCCGGACTGCCGCTTGCGGCTTATACCGGCATCTACAGGGATGACTGGTATGGTGATATACGCATCACACTGGATGAAAGACGGCCGCCTGTGGTTCGAATCCGGCAGAAGCGTGGCACTGCACGGCGTGCTGGAGCATTTTCAGTACGATACGTTTATCGTGCGTTGGGACGACCGCAAACTGAATGCCGATGCCTATGTGTCATTTTCGATGAGTCCGGAAGGTAAGATTGAACGAATCCGGATGAAAGCCGTTTCGCCGACAACCGATTTCTCCTTCGACTTTCACGACCTTGACCTCAAACCTGTTGAATAGACCAGTTGCCGGCAGCGAAAATCCCGGCGCCGTTAGGCGCACAGCGTGTGTGCGTATCGGCGTGACCGTCAGACGGTAATGTTTGGCTTGCTGGATACGCGGTTCTTCCGGGTTTACATTGTCCCCGGCGCAGTATTTCAGTCGGTGATGATCGGTGGCGGTTATGGAACGGGCCGGGAGATCGTCGAGTTCTTTACCAGCTACGGGTTCCTGGGCGGGCTTTTCGGGATGGGCATTGCATTCGTCTGCATGGCGGTGATCCTGGCCCTGACCTTCGAGTTTGCACGTCTATTCAAAGTCTACGACTACCGGAATTTTTTCAAACATTTACTGGGCCGTGGCTGGGTCGTTTTTGAACTGCTCATCATCCTGTTGTTCTTGCTGGTGCTTGCCGTTCTGGCATCGGCGGCGGGAAATATCCTGCGTGACAACTTCGGTATTTCTTACGCTGCTGGATTGTCGATCATGCTGGTCGTGGTAGGCTACGACATTTTTCGGGCGCGAACTGATCGCCAGGATCCTGACCTTTTGGTCTTTCGTCCTGTACGCGGTTTTCTTTACCTTTTTTATCCGGGTACTCAGTCGCAGCCGGGCCTGTGGTCTTGGCCGTATAACCCATGCGCTGATCGCGATGGCGGCGATTGGAATAAGCGGCGCTTCGTTCCCTGTTGGGGATAACCGTCCTGATCGCACGTGGTTACGGAACCATGGCCTGGGGTTTTCTACTGGTCTATGTCCTGCCATTGTTGAGCATCGGCGCCTATCGCATTTTACGTCCGGCCGCCAATAATGGCTCAGTTCAGTGCGCAGGTCAACCTGTCCGGAAGTTTCTGTATTGGCCGTTATGGTGCGGGTTTGACATGAAGCAAAATCAAGGAATTGGAAATGTTTAAGACAATGATTGCTATGCTGTTAGCGACCGCCGTCAGCGTCGTATACGCGGCGGATTACGACGTGGTTATCTACGGTGGCACCGTTTACGACGGCACCGGCGCCGCGCCCTACGCTGCCGACGTTGCAATCAGCGGGGACCGGGTCAGCGCCATCGGCAAGTTTGCCAGGGGTTCAGCCGATCTCGAAATTGACGCTTCGGGGCTTGCCGTCGCGCCGGGCTTTTTCAACCTGCTCAGCCATGCGCATTTGTCCCTGATCAAGGATGGCAGGGCGATGAGCGACATCATGCAGGGTGTCACTTTCGAGGTGCTGAGCGAGGCTTCGCTGAGCCCGTTGACCGACACAACGGCTGCCTACTGGAGCAAGATGCTCAACGAAGAAGACGTCGAAATCAACTGGAGACGCCTGGGTGAATACCTGGAACGTGTCGAAGCCAGTGGTGTGTCACCCAATTTCGCCACCTTTGTATCCGCCGCCACGGTACGTGTAAATGTCCTCGGTATGGACGACGTTGATCCGACACCGGAACAACTCGAGGCGATGAAAGCGCAGGTTGCGCAAGCCATGCAGGACGGGGCCCTGGGTCTGACCGATGCGCTTATTTATGCGCCGGGCGCCTATGCGGAAACCGAAGAGATCATCGAACTGGCAAAGGTGGCAAGCCAGTACGGTGGCATCTATACGGCTCATATGCGCAGTGAAGCCAATCAATTCGTTGAAGCCGTCGATGAAACCTTGCGCATTGGCCATGAAGCCAATATACCGGTAAAAATCCATCATCTCAAAGCCGCTGGTCAGCCGAACTGGGACAAGCTGGACATCGTGATCGATAAAATCAACACGCTGCGCGCCCAGGGTGTTCCGGTAACGGCGGACATGTACACCTATATTGCCGGGGCTACGGGTCTTGACGCGGCGATGCCCACCTGGGTTCAGGCGGGCGGTTACGACAAGTGGGCCGGGCGTCTGAAGGATCCTGAAACCAGGGCACGTGTGAAAGCCGAGATGGCAGTCAATGCCCAGGACTGGGAAAATCTTGGCTACCTGGCCGGACCCGGGGGTATGGTGCTGCTCGAGTTTAAAAATGACGAACTGAAAAAATACATGGGTAAGACACTTGCTGAAGTTGCCGCTGAACGTGGACAGGATTACAGGGACACGATCATCGATCTGGTTATCGAAGACGGCTCCCGGGTTGGTACGCTATATTTCCTCATGTCCGAGGAAAATGTCCGCAAACAAATTCGCCAGCCCTGGGTAATGTTCGGTTCCGACGCCTCGGCGCCCGCTGCCGAGGGCGATACACTCAAGGAGGCCGCGCATCCCCGCACCTACGGCAATGTCGCGCGGTTGCTGGGCAAATACGTTCGCGACGAGAAAGTCATCAGCCTTGAGGAGGCCGTTCGCCGCCTGACCCTGTTGCCGGCGCAGACACTCAATATCAAGGCTCGCGGCCGGCTCGCGCCGGGTTATTTCGCGGATATCGCCGTCTTTGACCCGGAAACCATCTCAGATCAAGCCACCTTCGAAGACCCGCATCACTATGCAACCGGGGTCGTATACGTGCTGGTCAACGGTGTGCCGGTCGTATCCGGCGGCAAGCATACCGGGGCAAAACCGGGGCGTGCAGTGCGTGGTCCGGGTTGGCTGCAAAACCAGTAAAGAAGGTTATGGGGTACTGGCATCCGCTTTTCGAGTAAAATTTCCGGATGTCGCGTAAGAGACCCGCTGGATACAGCGAGATCAGACGTATCTTGTAAAGGGCTGCCCTTGCTGCGACCAGAGTGTAAGAAGAATCTTGATTTCTCTAATTATCTGATATGCATTTGGATAGCTGGCGCATGATTTTAATGATCGACAACTATGATTCCTTTACCTATAACCTGGTGCAGTACCTGGGCGAGTTGGGTGCGAAGGTCAAAACCGTGCGTAATGACGAGATCACGACCGCCGGGATTCGCCAACTGGCCCCGGATGGAATCGTGATTTCCCCCGGTCCGTGCACACCGGACGATGCGGGTATTTGCCTCGAAGTGGTTGCCGAACTCGGTGAATCGATCCCAATCCTGGGTGTTTGCCTTGGCCACCAGTGTATCGGCCAGGTGTTTGGCGGCCAGGTGGTACGCGCCGACAAGGTCATGCACGGCAAGACCTCGATGATGTTCCATCGTGGTGAAGGTGTGTTTGCCGGTCTGCCGCAACCTTTTGTAGCCACCCGCTACCATTCTCTTGTATTGCGCAAAGACAGCGTGCCCGATTGCCTGGAAGTCACCGCCTGGACCGAAAAACCGGATGGTGGAATCGAGGAGATCATGGGGATCAAACACAACAGGCTGCCGATAGAGGGTGTTCAATTCCATCCCGAATCAATCCTCACCCGGGTTGGTCACGACCTGTTAAAAAATTTTATTAACACCACCAGGCAAAACAGGGCGGATTAGTATAGATGGCCATGAACATCCAGACGGCGCTTGCCCGTATCGCTGAAAAACAGAATCTGAGCACCGCGGAGATGGTGGACGTCATGCGCCAGATCATGTCGGCCGGTTCGACCGACGTACAGATCGGCGCCTTTCTGCTGGGCATGCGGGTCAAGGGTGAAACCATCGACGAGATCACCGGCGGCGTACAGGTGCTGCGGGAATTTGCCAGCGGTGTAAAGGTCGAAGGGCCCCACCTCGTGGATATCGTCGGCACCGGTGGTGATGGCGCCAACTTGTTCAATGTATCGACCGCAGCCTGCTTTGTCGTGGCCGCAGCGGGTGGACGGGTGGCGAAGCACGGCAACCGTTCGGTGTCATCGAGTTCCGGTAGTGCGGACGTGCTCGAGGCCGCGGGTGTACGGCTGGATATCACGCCGGAGCAGGTCGCGCAGTGTGTCAACAAACTCGGTATCGGTTTCATGTTTGCATTGATGCACCACAGCGCCATGCGTCACGTCAGCCTGGCGCGCAAGGAACTGGGTTTGCGCACACTTTTTAACGTCCTGGGTCCGATGGCCAATCCCGCGGGTCTGAAACGTCAGTTGATCGGTGTCTATGACCGCTCCTTGTGCCGTCCGGTGGCGCAGGTATTGCAGCGGCTTGGTTCGGAACACGTGATGGTGGTGAATTCCGAGGACGGACTCGATGAAATCAGTCTCGCCGCAGATACGCATGTCGCAGAACTCAAAGACGGCCTGGTCACCGAATACACCCTGCAACCCGAGCAACTGGGATTTGCACGCGGGTCCCTGCAGGACCTGGTGGTTGCGGATGTGAGTTCTTCACTCGCGCTTATTAGCAAAGCATTGAATGGTGAAAAAGATGACCGCTCCCAGCGCGCCGCGCACATGATCGCTTTGAACGCCGGTGCCGCGTTGTACGTGGCCGGTGTCGCCGATTCGATTGCAGATGGTGTGAACCGTGCCAATGAAGTACTGGCGAGCGGAGCAGGTCTGGAGAAATTGCAGCAACTGGCCAGCATGACCCAGGGCTTCTGATGACGGTTCCGTCCATATTGCAACGTATTCTGCAGCGCAAGTCCGAAGAGATCGCTGCCGGCAAGGTCATCAGCCCGGTGGCCGACCTGGCCGCCCGGATGCGCGATTGCGCGCCGACACGTGGTTTCGAAAGAGATCTTCGGCGGGCACTTGCAAAGGGTCCGGCGGTGATCGCTGAAATCAAGAAAGCCTCACCGAGTGCCGGGGTGATCCGCGAGGATTTCCAGCCAGCGGCGATCGCCAGCTCTTACCAGGCGGCCGGCGCGGCCTGTCTATCCGTGTTGACCGACCAGGATTATTTCCAGGGTGACGCCCGCTACCTGCAGGAAGCGCGTGATGCGTGCAGTCTGCCGGTACTGCGCAAGGATTTCATTATCGACCCCTGGCAAATTGCGCAGTCACGGGTGATGGGCGCCGACTGTATCCTTTTGATTGTCGCTGCACTTGAGCAAGCATTGCTGGAGGAGTTGCTGAACCTCGCCAAAGCGTCCGGCATGGATGTGCTGATAGAAGTGCACGATGAAGCCGAAATGGAAAGAGCACTGCGGCTTGACCATGATCTGATTGGTGTTAATAATCGAAACCTGAATACATTTGAAACATCACTTGCAACCAGTGAACGGTTGAAAAAAATGCTTACAGGTGGACAATTGTTGGTCACCGAAAGCGGCATCAAGACGGCCGCTGATGTAAAACGTATGCAGGAATCGGGTATCAACGCTTTCCTGGTGGGGGAGGCTTTATGCGTGAGGAGGACCCCGGTTCCGCATTGAAAAGGATGTTTTTCTGAAATGAACAGACCTCTCGCATTATCGCTGCTGTACCTGTTTGCCGGCTTGGTCATGTTGTTGACAGGATCGCAAACCGCTTTCGCGCAGATCGAAAAGGGCACGCTTTGGCGTGATGCCGTGGTCACCGAACTGGATGTGGATTTCGGCGGTACGGGTTTCCATGCACGCTGGCGTTTTCAGCATTGTGATTGCGGGGATTTGCAGGTGATGGTCGAGCAGGTTGCGCCCGATGGCACGCTGACCGGTGAATTGTTGATGGTCGACGGACAGGCTCTGCTGGCGCGGGGATTTGAACAGCAGGGTGAGGATATCGAACCGTTGATCCAGGCGCCCTCGTTGATGTTGCAACTGGCATACTCGATGCTGACCCGGAGCCAGCCCAAGGGTCCCTCTGCGGTCACCGGAAAGCAACGCTGGAACGAGCACTGAGAAGACCATGGATTTCCACCTGGACACCGGCCTGGCAACGGGTAACTTTGCGGCGCCCTGGAGTGTCAAGGGTCCGGCTGGAGAGCAGATCCGGACCATATCCGTTTTGAACTGTTGTTCCGGTTTACCGCGTCGGCACCCGGGGAACCAAAGGAAACCGGTTCAATCACACTTTCCGGCGATCTCGATTTCAACCAGCAGGAGTTTCCCTATACCGGGGATCCACCGAACTTGAAGGCTGGAGGATGCAGTGGCTTTCATTGAATGAACTCAAATCCAAACCAGCCGAAAAAGGTGTGACCTTGGAATCGTTGCGGGAAAAAGCAAAGAAGCCGTAGGAGGGTTTAAGTCCTTACGCAGCTAAAGCCAGGGTCTGCGATTTCCCGATCCTTGTTTTTAACCCAACCTACACCTTGTAGGCGATCGCCTTCATCACACCTGCGGTCAGTTTCATCAACGAGCGTAGCGGCAGCGGCAGGTCAAAAGCACCGGCGTTTTCGGCCATTTTTGCGTGCTTGGCTTCGTCAATTTTCATCTGGTCCAAGATCGCACGGCTACGTGCGTCTTCGGCAGGCAACCTGTCGATGTGGCTCTCGAGGTGGGCTTCGACCTGGTTTTCGGTTTCCTTGAGAAACCCCAGGCTCCAGCCGTCCCCGGCCAGGCCTGCGGCGGCGCCGATCGCAAATGATCCCGCATACCACAAAGGAGCCAGCAGGCTGGGGCTGCTTTCCAGTTCATCCAGGCGTTCCTTGCACCAGCTCAGATGATCGATTTCTTCATCGGCGGCCTTTTGCATGTCTGCCTGCACCTCGGGGTTGCGGGCCGTCGCCGCCTGGCCGGCATACAGCGCCTGGGCACAAATTTCGCCCGCGTGGTTGATGCGCATTAACCCGGCGGCATGCCGCCGGTGCGTCTCATCCATGACCATTTCGGGCACGGGTATGGCGGGATTGGCGCGTTTGGCTGCGCCGGTTTCACCTGAGCTCATGCGTAAGGCATTGTCAATGCTGATAATTAGATGATCCAGTCTGGAATAAGTGCGTGTCATGTTCGTCCGTCTGGTCAGGTTGATCAATTGAGGTAAATTATATAATGGAAATGGTGGGTATTCTCGTCCATGAACTATATAATGCGCGACTTTTAACGCTCAGGAGGATGAGAAATGCGTAAATTGTTAATGATAATGCTGGCAGGCGGGTCGATTTTTGTGGCTACCAGTGTATATGCACAGGATGAACCTGAAGAGCTCGATACAAGCTGGCAAGGGGTTGGTGAATTGGGTTATGTAAGCACCAGTGGCAATACGGATACCCAGTCACTCAATCTGAAGCTTGGATTTACCAAGGAATACCGAGAGATTGGCGCTTCACACTTGGCGGGACCGCTTTGACTTCTTCCAAAAACGGCAACAAGGACGCCGAACGTTACACCGCCGGATTGCAGGCGTGACCGCAAGCTCAGTGAAAAAAGTTACATCTTTGCCGCCTATCGTTATGATGCCGACAAGTTTGGCGCCTACGACCCGCAGCAATCCATTACCGCGGGTTATGGCCGTCAGTTGATGAAAAGTGACAAACACGAACTCAATGGTGAAATCGGTGTCGGTTACAAAAAATTGAAAGCCGCGGGTACCGGCGTGACCAAGCAGCGAAATGATCGGCAGGTTTCTGCTGGACGATATCTGGCAGCTTCACGCCCTCGACCGTCTGGAGCAACCGCGTACTGGTTGAGGCGGGTTCAGACAACACTTTCACCCAGTTCAACACCGGTCTGGCGGTTTCAATGAACGAACGGTTTGCCGTGAAACTCGGTTGGGAATACCGCCACAATTCCGAAATACCGCCGGGTGTTACCGAAAAAACGGATACCACGACCACCGCCAACCTGGTTTATAATTTCTAAGCAGGAACGGTTTTATGCTGATCTTTATGACCCAATATTATCAACGACACCTGTTTTTTTGCACCAATGATCGCGGGGCGGACGCCGAGCGTCCGTCCTGCAATCAGTGCGGGTCTGCTGCCTTGCGTGAGTATGCAAAAGACCGGGTGAAAAAGCTGGGTTTGTCCGGGCCGGGCAAGGTACGGGTCAATACCTCGGGTTGTCTTGACCGTTGCGAGTTGGGGCCGGTTTGCGTGGTGTATCCGGAGGGTGTCTGGTACACCTATATCGATGAAGTGGATATCGATGAGATTATCGACAGCCACATCGTAAACGGCCAGCCCGTGGAGCGACTCAGGCTATCCCCGGGTGCCGTATGAGAAAACAGGTGAAAATTAAGTGTCTGGAGTGGTTGATAATACAGCGCTAAGCCAGTAAAATTCCCGCCCTTCACCCGATGACTCGGGTAATTTATAGAGAATGGTAACAATGAAGACTTTTACAGCGACTCCTTCGACGATCAAACGCGAGTGGTGTCGTGGTCGATGCGACTGACAAAACTCTCGGCAGACTGGCCACCGAACTGGCCTCACCGTCTGCGTGGCAAGCATAAACCTGAGTTCACTCCGAACATGGACACGGGTGATCACATGATCGTGATCAATGCTGAAAAGATTAAGGTAACCGGTAAAAAGCTGGATGATAAAATGTATTACCACCACACCGGTTATATCGGCAACATGAAATCAATCAACCTGGGTAAATTGCTGGATCAGCACCCCGAGCGCGTCATCCAGAAAGCAGTTAAGGGCATGTTGCCTAGAAACCCCCTGGGTCGTGCCATGTTCCGCAAACTGCATGTTTATGCGGGACCGGAACACCCGCATGAAGCCCAGCAACCGACTCAGCTTGAGCTGTAGTTCGCGACAATACGGATAAGAGATAAATGGCTACTGAACAGTATTACGGTACCGGACGGCGCAAGTCTTCCAAGGCACGTGTTTTCCTGAGCAAGGGTAAAGGCGAGATCAACATCAACAACCGTCCCATTGATGAATTCTTTGGACGGGAAACTGCGGTCATGATCGTTCGTCAGCCACTTGAAAAGTTGGAAATGAGCGACAAATTTGATGTCAATTGCACTGTTGAAGGCGGCGGTATCTCCGGTCAGGCCGGCGCAATCCGCCTGGGTCTGACCCGCGCTTTGATCGAATACGACGGTGAACTGCGCAGCCCATTGCGTAAAGCGGGCTATGTAACCCGCGACGCACGTGAAGTCGAACGTAAAAAAGTCGGCCTGCACAAAGCACGCAAGGCTACCCAGTACTCCAAACGCTAAACTGTACCCGGGTTTCCTGGGGGTTCGTCTAGTGGTAGGACTGCGGACTCTGACTCCGCCAGCGGGGGTTCGAATCCCTCACCCCCAGCCATTAAAAAAGCCGCCTCAGGGCGGTTTTTTTATGGCTGGGGGTGAGGGCAAGAGCACGGCCGTAGCGCGAAGCGCGGCGGGATCGACAAAATTGTCAGGAACAATTTTGGTCGCACGCAGTGCGCCCGAAGGGCCGAAACCAGGGATGGTTTCGGACAATCCCTCACCCCCAGCCACACAGTCTGGTCTCCGACGGCAGTCTCCGTCGGAGACTAGGAATCTCTCAAATATTCAGCGAGTTACAGTATCCATCATCGCTGAAAAGTGAACTAAATTTACACAATTCTCCTCAAAATTGCTTGTTTTCTCCACATAAGTCTCTTTCAATAGAAATGATGGTTCGGTTTTATAAAAACCGAATTGGAACAGGGTGTTACTTGTTATAAATAATATTCCGACCTCGTATATTAACGGAGACTAATATACGGACCTAAGAGTCAAATTAGATTCGGCTCAACATTTAGCATCGAACACCGTATTTTCTATGGTATAACCAATAGCACGATATCCACGCAAGCGTCTTTCGAACATGCGTGCGAGCATGGGTACATAACGGTCGACATAGTCATAGATGCGAACCTCGGTCTTATCGGGATGAAGGCGGTGGAGTCTTCCGGCGTACTGGATCAGTGTTCCTTTCCAGGACACAGGCAAGGCTAAAAACAGTGTGTCCAGCCGCGCATCGTCAAATCCTTCCCCGATATAGCGCCCAGTTGCAATAACCAATCGCTCTTTGTCATTGGGGATAGCTGCCAGCCGATTCAATTCCTCACGGCGTTTTTTTGCGGTCTTACCTCCTTGCAGAACAATCAGGTTAGGTGTGAAATTGCGGAATTGACTGGCAAAGTGCTCCAGGTGCTCTTTACGTTCCGTGAGCACGATCGGCGAACGGCCTTCCTCAAGTGCCTGCAGGACATCATTGAAGATCAGATGGTTTCGTTGCTCATCAGTGGCTAAATGCCGGTATATCTCTTGAATACGCAGGGTGTCATCATCAATCTTTATGTCTGTCTCACGGATGATCAGGTTATGGTTGAAGGTGCGGTGCGAAGCCTGATTTCGAGCGTCTATGGTAAAACGAACTGGGCCCAACTGCATGGTTGTAATCGGGTGATGACCATCCCGGCGTTGTGGAGTTGCGGTCAAGCCGGTGATGAAGCGTGCTTTGACTTCATTCAAAACACGTTCGAAAGATACTGCCGGTAAATGGTGACATTCATCCACGATAACGTGGCCATAGTTCGCTACCAGATCACTCACGTTTTCTTTGCGCACCAGGCTTTGGATCATGGCCACATCAAGCCGGCCATTTGGTTTGCGTTTGCCTCCGCCAATCCTTCCAATGTCCTTGGCATCGAGTTCAAGAAAAAGCGCTAACTGCTCGACCCATTGATCCTGCAATGGTTGGCGGTGGACCAGGACTAGCGTATTGGCCTGGCGTTCAGCGATTAGCCAAGTGCCGATGACAGTCTTACCGATACCCGGCGGTGCTACTAAGACGCCAGTTTCATGTTTACACAACACGCCAGCAGCCTGTTTTTGGGTGGCTGAGAGTTTGCCCCTAAATCTCACGTCGAGTGGTTCACCGCTATTCCGCTGGTCGTCTATGACTAAATTGCTGCCGTAGTGATTGAGTAGAGCAACCAGTTCATCTTTGCACCCGCGAGGCAAAGCGATATGCTTGGAAAACTCCTCTGCACAGCTGATCACGCGTGGCGTTAACGCTGTAGACAGACGCATGTTTTGGTTTTTGTAGAACTCCGGATTTTGGAAGGCTGCCAGTCGCTTGATTTGATTCAACAAGGGTGATGGCAAGTCGTCTTTGTCAACAAACAAGCGCTGTGCAAGCACGGCATGCACTCTTTCAGGAATGGGTTCGGTGATCTGTTTTGTCTCCAACTGTCTAGAAGGCAGGCGCTTCCAAGGCACTTCGTCATTTCCGCCCTCGTTTCCTGAGCTCAATCGAACGCCAACTACCTTCCCGCACTGGCTTGCTTCGCCGGCAATGGATTCAACGTTGGATGGGGCCATCCGCGTCAGAGATGCGAGATAGGCCCACTGGTCCGGGTGTGGTTGAAAATCCGAGTCCAGGAAGACAGAGTTACCTGCTTGTCGTGGTTCATATTGCAGTGGTAGGGCAATGAGGTTACCAAAGCCGCCACGCGGCAGGGTGTCCTGGTTGGGGAACAGGCGGTCATAGGAACTCATAGCCAGTTGATGATGGTGCGCCATGGTCTCGGTGATGAGATAACAACCCATGCGGCGGGCGACAACCGCGGAGACGGGTGAACTGAAGAAAAACCAGACATGGGCACCATTACCCGACCGCGAACGCTCAACTGCTGTTGGGATGTCGAAACCCTGGCAGGTGTCCACGAAAGCAGCGACATCATCCAGCCAGGATTCCTTGTCAAAGTCGGCCGCCAGAAACCAGCAGGTTTCATCTTTGAGCATGGGGTAGACACCAATCGAATGCCGGCCTTGTAGGTGGTCAAGAACAACTTTTTCACCGAGCGGCAGGAAAGACTGGTTTGGACACTCACTGCACTTTACCCGGGGTTTTTCACAGATGCCTCGTACCCATTCATTGCCGCAGGCGGGTGAATAGCCTTTTCTACCAGTTTTTGAGCTTACCCAAAGCAATGGATAGACATCACTCCGGCCGCGGAACAGATTGCAAAACAGGGATACCTTTTCTTTGGGAGTAGTGGGTATATCATCACTGGGTGGTGTTGCCGAGGTGGAAGGAGCCGAGATGGGCGACGCTAAGGCGGCAAGTTCTGCCCGGAGCGCAGCCAACCGTTCCTGACTATTTTGTTGTTTTTGTTCGAGCGTAGTGAGGGCTGCTTCCTCGCGAGAAATTGCTTGCCGTAGTGATTGCTCTTTGGTCAGTGCCATGGCCCACCTGGTTCCCAGTTTGCCAAGAATTCTTCGTCTCGGACCAATGCCTGTGTGGGTGGTGAAAGGAAAGCCTCCAGGAAAAGACAGATGTCCTTCAGTGTGGGCGGGGAGTCAGCAAGCATTCCCTTATGCACGAAAGCGTTCCACTGTGTAGTCTTATGCGAATCATCATAGAACTCGGGGCTGAGCCCGAGTGGTACATGTTCTGGCAAGGATGTTTGACGGCGTGAAAATGTATTACCGATCGCTTTAGATAATGTCAGGCCGTTGAAATTGAACCCTCTCGAGATGATCCACAGATCGTAAAAGTCTTTCATTCGACTATTTGCCATGCCAAGGTTGACCAGCGCCTGGAATTTCTCCGCAACTACGGTCTCAAAGGGGTATGCCATTAAGTTCGGTGCTGGGCTGTCCAGGAGAGTGGGATATTCGATACTTCTAGGGTCGGGAGTTACGGCGTCCCCAAATCCGATGTCGGCCTGAATCGGTATTCTGGCACCGGCCAGGTCACCCAACAGTTTTACCCGCATCCCGCCGTATTCTGTGTCATCGCGGATTGCATCGATTTTTATGCTATCTGCTATCAGCGTCAACCCATCATCCTCAACTGGGATCTCACAGAGTTCACGAAAGACAGTTCTCAGGCCCGTTTCACTGCTATCGCCGAAGCCCAGAAAGTCCACATCACGCGTAGGGCGATGGGATTGGTCACCCCATAGCATGAACAGCATCGCGCCCTTAAGGACAAAAAGATCTCGATATTCGGACTTGCCGAGGCGATACAAAAGTCTTTCCAACCCATATCGGGTCAGGATCAACTGGAAATCCTCGCCCCGTTCGCGTGCCAGATTCAGTAACCTGTCACGTACCGATACAGCCATGTTTTTACCGCGTCCGTCATTCATGTTGCGAGTGACTCCAGGTAGGGGCGAATAACATTTTGTATGCGACATATTTTGGCATAGTGCCAAAGATCGTCCACGGTGCAGCGCCGCGATCGAAGGCATTCTCGTAGCGACTCGATAGCAACATCCAGGCCGATTTTATTTCGGTATTTGAAACAGTCCGCCACGGTCTTTGCTGGGGAAAACACACGGATGGGCACACCTTCGATTTGGTGATCTTCAACGCCAGCATTGAGTGTGGCCTGGGAGAATCGCACGATACGCAGTGGTGGGTAATCGATGCGTGGCTTCCATGCTTTTTCGCCGATGGCCAGCCAGACTTCAAACGGTGCCTGGGTCGTGATGTCGTGATATTGCAGGGCAGATAGCAGGCAAACCACACCCTTGGGAACACGTTTGCAAGCCTCTGCCAGAGAGCGGTGCTCTGTGATCTCGCTGTCAGGGAGGACATAGAGTCCTCGGGCAATACGCTGTAGTTTACCGGCAGCGCAGAGGCGGCTGAGGTGTGTTCGGGGGATGCCATGAGGATTTAGATCCCGTGCACGCAGGACACCCATTTCCTCGACCAGTTTGAGGATCCTTTCCGTTTGTGTGGTTTGTGTAGCCATAATAACCAGTATGTTACAAAACATAGGGATATATTTACAACCCCCTGTGATTCGAAACGAAAACAAAAAATATAGATAAGAGAAATCGTAAGCGCTTAAAGCCTGTACATAAAGCCGAACTGGCCCTTAAAGCAATTGTGTGCAAATTTGACCAAAGTCTCTGTTGCCAGTTTCGGGCATTTTCTCGGGAGTTACTCACAAGAATTCAGGACGTTGCAAATCAAAAACCCATTGAGGGTTCGAATCCATTCTGCTCAGCCATACAGTCTGGTCTCCGACGGCAGTCTCCGTCGGAGACCAGAAATATCTCAAATATTCAGCTAGTTACAGCCTGCCCAGTCGCTGAAAAGCGAACCAAAAACACCTAATATTTCTCAAAAAAACGCTTTTCTGCGCGTGAGTCAATTCCAAAGCATCAAAAAAGCCGCCTCAGGGCGGTTTTTTAATGGCTGGGGGTGAGGGCAAGAGCAGTCCTGTCGCACGAACTGCCGCAGCACTGACTCCCGCGATCAACCCGGTATTGCGTTGGGCTGTTTGCCAATATCCGCAGTCCAGACGCAAGGCTTAACGCCAGATCTGTTCGGGTGACCGCTTCCATCAATCACTGCCATCAAATCGCCATGATTCGGACTGCCTTTTGACCCATGATTGAACGAGAATATGGCGTCACCCGGGCCACCGATCGGCCCGGGTATCAAAACAAGGAATTTTCACCATGCGACAGTCTTCCGGAATCAGCCTTTTCGGGCTGGGCTTATCGATATTTTTGGGTCTCGCAGCCCTGGGCTACCTGTTGGGCCAGGCTGCAGTCAAGGTCAAACAGTATGAACGAACTGTCACCGCCAAGGGCCTGTCGGAGCGGGACTACCCGGCCGACGTGGTCATTTGGCCGGTTGCATTTACGGTTACAGGTAGTGATCTGGGCGCAGTCTACGGGGAGCTTGATGCAACAAGCGGCCGCGTTCGTGAATTCCTCGAGAAAGCCGGCATTGCGGGCGACGAGATAACCCTGTCGACGCCCGTGCTTACGGACAAGCTGGCGCAGGCCTGGGGAGACGCCCCGGGTGCCGAGTTCCGCTACGTTGCCACGCGAACCGTCACCGTGTATTCCCACGAGGTTGAAGCCGTACGTGTCGCGATGGGCGGGTTGTTGGAACTGGGCAAGGAAGGTGTTGCGTTTACCGGTGATGTCTATCAGAACCAGGTTGAGTACCTGTTCACCCGTCTCAACGACGTCAAGCCTGAAATGATCGAAGAAGCCACGCGTAATGCCCGCGAAGTCGCCTCGAAGTTTGCAGAGGACTCGGACAGTCAACTGGGAAAAATCCGACAGGCTTCCCAGGGTCAGTTTTCAATTGAGGCACGCGATACCAACAATCCGCACATCAAGAAAGTGCGCGTGGTCTCGACGGTCGAATATTATCTCTCGGATTGAATCGCCTTCGTTGCCGCTAGGTATTCCGTTGAATTTTCAGTGAATCACTGAGGGTGTGTGAGCGGGCCCACTGTTCGATCTGACCCTTCAGCACACTCCACTCGGGGTGCAGTGGACAGGGGTTTTGTGAGTCGCAATTCCCCAATCCGAACAGACAATGATCCGCGGTTGGTTCGAAATCCACTGCGCGAAGAATATCGATAAACCTGATTTTTGCCGGTGGCTTTGCGAGTATAAAGCCACCGTGGTGGCCTTTTTTTGCGTTGAGGATACCGTCGGCGGTCAGCCTTCGCATGATCTTCGAAAGAAAGGGGGCCGGCACATTGATGGCTTCGGCAAGTTCGCGGGTCAGGACTCTTTATTCGGGTGCCTGGCGCGCAATGTAGCGTCATGGCTCGCAAAGCGTATTCGGCCGGTCGGCTCAGGTACATCTCGAATAGCTATTCCTTCAGAAATATCATGGCGACACTCTCGCATATTTTAATGGATATGACAATCTATAGAATATATAATCTATAGACTTTGAGTAATTTATGTGAGTAATTTTATGTTAGCGCCTAGTGAGTGGTTACAAAAAATCCGTAGCCTGAAACGCATTTGTGTCCTTGAAGGCCGGGATCGCAATTAGCAGTCCCTGGCGCAGGGAGCCGGGGAGGGCCTTCAGCGAATGCTGAAGACGATGGAAATTGCCGTTGTGCAATTTCAAAAATAACTGAGAAGCTTTAGGGATTGGTGATCTGAAGAAGCAGGTAACTGGAAATGGCAACCACTCCAACTGACTACGGATACGATAAAAAGAAACAATATTCCGTCCTCAGCATGAACACCCTGGCGTTCACTGTGAACTTTGCAGTGTGGACGATGTTTTCCGTCATCGGCATCAAGATCAAAGGCGAGTTGGGTCTAAGCGAAACCGAATTTGGCCTGCTGATCGCCACGCCGATCCTTACCGGTTCACTGGTGCGGCTACCGCTTGGATTCCTTACCGACCACTTTGGTGGACGCCGTGTCTATTTCATCCAGATGGTGCTGGTTGCGATTGCAACTTACGGACTGCATTTCGCGACCCAGCTTTGGCAATACCTCGTCATCGGTCTATGCATGGGTCTGGCCGGTGGATCATTTGCGATTGGCATCGCCTACACCTCGGCCTGGTTCAGCAAGAAGCAACAGGGTTTCGCGATGGGGGTTTTCGGTGCCGGCAATGCGGGTGCAGCGCTGAATATTTTTGTCGCGCCGCTGATAATCGTGGCGCTGGGTTGGCGTCGGTGCCAGTCATCTACTCTGTCGTCATGCTGATAATGGCCTTCGTCTTCCTGTTGTTTACCTACCCGGATCCGCAGTTTGAAGAACGCAAAAAGAACAGCAGCTTTCCTTCGGTCGGCGAGCAGTTCAAGGCGCTGACCGAAACCAGGGTATGGCGTTACGGTCTTGCCTATTACTTCGTGTTTGGCGGATTCGTGGCACTTTCGCTTTGGTTGCCGAAATATTACATGGCCGAATACGGCCTGACCCTGAAACAGGCCGCGTTGATTTCGTTGATTTTTGTACTGCCTTCCGGTGTCATCCGCGCCCTCGGTGGATGGGTCTCTGACAAGTTTGGTGGTGATACCGTGACCTGGTGGGTGTTCTGGGTTTGTATCATCTGCCTGTTCTTCATGTCCTATCCGCCAACATCGGTCACGATCCACCGGATCAACGAGGACCTCACTTTTACTATCGCAACCGGGGTTACGGTGTTTACGGCGATGGCATTTATCGTCGGTATTGCCCAGGGTATTGGCAAGGCCAGTGTCTACCGCAGCCTGGCGGATCACTATGCCGGCAATATGGGACCGGTCGGCGGCCTGGTTGGCGTTATCGGCGGACTGGGTGGCTTTAGCATGCCGATCATGTTTGGTATCGCGGTCGATGCGACCGGGGTTCGCAGCACCACATTCATGTTGATGTTCGGCGTGCTCGCGGGTGTGATGATCTGGACCTGGATGGCGGAACGCGGCGAACGCGAAGAAGTCCTCGCCAGGAAACCGGCTCTGCGCGAACAGATGGTCGAGGAAGAACTGGCGCGGCCAGTTGCGACCGCCGGTCGCTGGATCAGCAACTGGCGTCCGGAAGATGAGGAATTCTGGCGCAAAGGAGGCCGGGCCATTGCCCTGCGCAACCTGATCTTTTCCATGCCGCCGCTGCTTTTATCCTTTGCCGTGTGGATCGTCTGGAGTGTCGTGGTGGTTGAGCTTCCGCGTATCGGCTTCCAGTTCACCACGGGAGAACTCTTCTGGCTGGCCGCCATTCCCGGCCTGTCCGGAGCAGTGTTCAGGTTGTTGTACTCGTTCGTCGTACCCATCTTCGGCGGGCGTAACTTTACAATATTCAGCACGCTGACCCTGCTCGATTCCGACCCTGTGGATGGCAGTTGCGGTACAGAATGCCAACACCAGCTACACCGTATTCGTCTTTATCGCCCTATTGTGCGGTCTCGGCGGCGGTAATTTTTCCGCCAGCATGGCCCACATCAGCTTCTTCTTTCCAAAACGACTGCTTGGGACCGCGCTCGGCTGGAACGCCGGTATCGGCAACCTGGGTGTCGGTATCATGCAAGCCGTCGTACCACTGGTGATCTTCAGCGGCGCGCTGGCATTCAAGGGTGGCTTGCCGCAGACCTACGAGGCCGGTGGTGTCAGCAGCCAGGTCTGGCTGCAGAATGCCGGTCTGATCTGGATCCCGTTTATTCTGCTCGCGACCTTTGCGGCAGCCTTTGGTCAAAACAACCTCCGTGGTGTCCAGGAAACCTACGCTGAAAAAACGGCAATTTTTGGACGCAAACACGCCTGGATCCTGGGTTGGCTGTACACCGGCACCTTCGGCTCATTTATCGGTTTCGCTGCGGCGTTTCCAATTCTGCTGGCCGTTCTGTTCCCGCAATCCGACGCACTGAAATGGGCGTTCATCGGACCGTTGGCAGGTGCATTGATCCGGCCGCTCGGCGGCTGGCTGTCGGACAGGGTCGGCGGTGCCAAGGTTACGTTCTGGAATTTCGCCGTCATGTTCTTAGCCGGGGTCTGGATATTGATGAACCTGCCGTCAGGCACAGGCAGCAGTGACGTTAGCGGTTTCTTTATGGCCTTCATGCTGTTGTTCCTGACAGCCGGTATCGGCAACGGATCGGTATTCCACGTGGTGCCGTCCGTTTTCCTGAAACTGCACGAGCGGTCTGCACAAGGTCAGGACCAGGCTGCCATGGACGCCGCCAGGGCAGCCGGTTCCGTCGAAGCATCCGTTGCCTTGGGATTCACCAGTGCAATCGCTGCCCTGGGTTTGTTCTTCATACCGGCTTTTGTCGCAACTTCACTCCAGGCAACAGGTTCGGCGCATCTTGCAATCAGCGTGTTCAGCGTGTTTTACCTCAGCTGTGTGCTGGCAACCTGGTGGTGGTACAAGCGCAATGACGCGGAAGTGAAGTGCGCATGATGGCAAGGGCAACACGGGTATCAGGGAGCCATGTGCTCTTTTGGGAAAGAAAGATCCGCACGCATCAAAAAATAAGGTCAGGAGAACGTCATGGCTAAAGATATTCAAAATTGGAATCCGGAGGACGAACAGGAATGGGCGGCAACGGGAAAATCCATTGCTGCCCGCAACCTGTGGATTTCCATACCCAGCCTGTTATGCGGTTTTGCAGTCTGGTTGTACTGGGGCATCATCACCGTGCAAATGCTCAACCTGGGGTTTCCATACACAGCGCCTGAGTTGTTTTCACTCGCCGCGGTCGCCGGGCTGTCGGGTGCGACCCTGCGTATTCCCAGCACCTTCTTCATACGCATTGCCGGTGGCCGTAATACGATCTTTTTCACCACCGCCCTTTTGATGATTCCGGCTGCGGGTACAGGCTTTGCCTTGCAGGATCCGAATACGCCCCTGTGGCAATTCCAGTTGCTGGCCTTATTGTCCGGTATAGGTGGTGGCAACTTCGCCTCTTCCATGTCGAATATCAGCTTTTTTTACCCAAAGAAAAAACAGGGCCTGGCACTGGGTCTGAATGCCGGTCTGGGCAATTTTGGCGTCACCACGATGCAGATCCTTGTTCCGTTGAGCATGACCTTCGGCCTGTTTGGCGGCAAGTCAATGACCCTGCAGACCGCCAGCGGAACCCTGATCGGCAAGATTCCTGCGGGTACCGAAACCTTCTTGCAGAACGCCGGGTTTGTCTGGTTGCTGTTCCTGATACCATTGGCGTTCGCAGGCTGGTTCGGCATGAACAATATCCGTGACGAGCACGTGTCACCCAATATCCACAACCCGCTTGCCTCGTTTGCGATTATCGGTTCCATGCTGCTGATAGCCTTGTTTACGGCTGCAAGCGGTCTGTGGTTGATGTTTCCTGAAGCGACCAATGGTTCCGGCTTCAATCTTCCCAAGGAAGTGGTGCTGCTGGTGGTGGTCATCGCGACCGTGGCCCTGCTCAGGTTTATTCCCGGTGGCGTGGGTGAAAACCTCAAACGCCAGTACATGATTTTCAACAATATGCATACCTGGGTCATGACCATTATCTACACCATGACTTTCGGTTCATTCATCGGGTTCGCCGCTGCTTTCGCCCTCGCGATCAAGGTGGTTTTTGGTTACCAGCACGTCATGGTTGACGGTGTGATGACCCATGACCTGGTCAATCCCAACGGTCCTTCGGCCCTGATGTTTGCGTGGATGGGCGCTTTTATCGGCGCACTGATCCGGCCTGTAGGCGGCATGATTGCTGACAAAATGGGCGGCGCCAAGGTCACCCAGATCATTTCCATCGTCATGTTTTTCAGTGCATTGGGTGTGGCTTACTACCTCAAGATGGCCTATGCATCGGCCACGCCAGAACAGTATTTCGTACCCTTCCTGCTGTTATTCCTGGTCCTGTTCGCCGCCACCGGTATCGGTAACGGCTCGACCTTCCGCACGATTTCACAGGTGTTCAACAAGGAACAGGCGGGTCCGGTGTTGGGCTGGACATCCGCAATCGCAGCGTACGGTGCGTTCTATATCCCGCAGGTATTCGGTGAGCAGATCAAGGCGACGACACCGGAAAATGCGCTTTACGGTTTTGCCGCCTTTTACGGCGTCTGCATCGTGATTAACTGGTGGTTCTATCTGCGTAAAGGCGCGGAATTCCACAACCCCTGATACCCGGAGCAAGCAATGAGTCACTTTCTCGACAACCTGACCTATTTCACCAGGAAAAAGCCCGAAACCTTTTCCGATGGACATGGCATTACCACCAATGAACCGCGTGACTGGGAACGTGCCTACCGTGGACGCTGGTCGCATGACAAGGTCGTGCGCTCAACGCATGGCGTGAATTGCACCGGTTCATGCAGCTGGAAAATCTACGTCAAGGGCGGCCTGGTCACATGGGAAACGCAGCAAACCGATTATCCCCGTACACGGCCCGACCTGCCCAATCATGAGCCACGCGGTTGCTCACGCGGCGCCAGCTATTCCTGGTATCTGTACAGCTCGGCCCGGCTGAAATACCCGATGATCCGCAGCCAGCTGTTGAAATCCTGGCGCGCTCTGAAGACACAGCACGCCGACCCGGTGGTTGCCTGGCAACACCTCGTTGAAGACGCAGCAGCAACCAAAGCCTACAAGGCCGCGCGCGGCCTCGGCGGGATGGTCCGCGCTGACTGGGATGAGATTAACGAGATCATCGCGGCTTCCAATATCTATACCGCCAAGACCTACGGGCCCGACCGGGTGATAGGCTTTTCACCGATTCCGGCCATGTCGATGATCTCCTATGCCGGTGGCTCCCGCTACCTGTCGCTGATCGGTGGCACCTGTATGAGCTTTTACGACTGGTATTGCGATTTGCCACCCAGTTCACCGCAGACCTGGGGCGAACAGACCGACGTGCCGGAAAGCGCCGACTGGTACAACTCCAATTACATCATTGCCTGGGGTTCGAATGTACCGCAGACACGCACGCCGGATGCACACTTTTTCACCGAGGTCCGTTACAAGGGTACCAAGACCGTCGCGGTCACACCGGATTACAGTGAAGTTGCCAAGCTTTCCGATACATGGATACCGGCCCGCCAGGGCACCGATGCCGCCGTTGCCATGGCGATGGGTCACGTCATTCTGAAAGAGTTCTACGTGGATGGCCACAGTGACTATTTCAGCGAGTACGTGCGCAAATACTCCGATATGCCGTTCCTGGTCATGCTGGATAACAAGGATGGCCGCTGGGTGCCCGGACGCACACTGCGCGCCTCTGATTTTGCGGCCAGTTGGGTCAGCAAAACAACCCGACTGGAAGCCGGTTGTATTTGACGAAATCAGCCAGAAGGTCGTCGTACCCAATGGCACCATCGGTGCACGCTGGGGTGACCAGGGCAAATGGAACCTGGAGGAAAAGAACCAGCTTGATGGCAGCGATATCACCCCGATGCTCAGCTTTCCTGGAGCAATCCGACGAGGTGCTGCCGGTTGCTTTCCCGTATTTCGGCAACCAGCAACACGACCAGCCAATTTTTGCACACAGTAACCACGACAGCATACTGAACCGCAAGGTGCCGGTTAAAACCCTGCAACTTGCCGGCGGCACGGTGAAAGCCGTTACCGTCCATGACCTGATGCTGGCGAACTATGGCCTGGACCGGGGTCTGGATGATGACCAGGTCGCGAAAAGCTATGATGACGATATTCCTTATACACCGGCCTGGCAGGAGAAGATTACCGGCGTCGGCAGGGAGCAGATCATCCAGGTGGCACGCGAGTTCGCCCAGACCGCGGACAAGACCAAAGGCCGTTCGATGGTCATCCTGGGTGCTGCGATCAACCACTGGTACAACATGGACATGACCTACCGCGGCATCATGAACATGCTGATCATGTGCGGTTGTGTCGGTCAGAGCGGTGGTGGCTGGGCGCATTACGTCGGCCAGGAGAAGCTGCGTCCGCAAACCGGTTGGTTGCCATTGGCCTTTGGTCTCGACTGGCACCGTCCGCCACGCCATATGAACAGCACCTCGTTTTTCTACGCCCACTCCAACCAGTGGCGTTATGAAAAACTGGAACTGGATGAAATTCTTTCCCCGCTTGCAGACCGTTCCGCCTGGGAAAACCAGAGCCTGATCGACTGCAATGTCCGTGCCGAACGCATGGGCTGGTTACCATCGGCGCCACAGCTGGAAGAAAATCCGCTGGAACTTTCCAAGAAGGCGAAGGCAGCGGGTCTCAGCAGTGTCGATTACGTAACGGGACGTCTGCAAGACGGCAGTCTGCGGATGTCCTGCGAGGCGCCGGATAACCCGAGCAATTTCCCGCGCAACCTGTTTATCTGGCGTTCCAACCTGCTGGGTTCCAGCGGCAAGGGCCACGAATACATGTTGAAACACCTGCTCGGCACCAAGAATGGCGTGCTGGGCAAGAACCTGGGTGAGACCGGTGGTCAGAAACCAAGCGAGGTCGAGTGGGTCGAACAGGAAACCGAGGGGAAAATCGACCTGGTGGTGACACTGGATTTCAGGATGTCCACCACCTGCGTGTACTCGGATATCGTCCTGCCGTCGTCTACCTGGTATGAGAAGAACGATCTGAATACCTCGGATATGCATCCGTTCATCCACCCGCTGTCACGCGCCGTCGATCCCGCCTGGGAAAGCCGCAGTGACTGGGATATTTACAAAGGTCTGGCAAAGGTTTACTCGAAGTTGTGTGTTGGACACCTGGGTACGGAAACCGACATCGTCGCACTGCCGATCCTGCACGACACACCCGCCGAAATGGGCCAGCCGCTGGATGTGAAGGACTGGAAGAAGGGCGAATGCGACCCGATTCCGGGCAAGACCATGCCGAACTACATCGAGGTGGTGCGTCACTATCCCGGATACCTATAAGAAATTCACATCGCTGGGTCCGCTGATGTCGAAACTGGGAAATGGCGGCAAGGGCATCGCCTGGAACACCGAGGATGAGGTCAAGCTTCTTGGGTGGTCTCAACCGGCTTGGTCACCGAGGAAGGTGTCTCCAAAGGTCTGCCAAATATTGACACCGATATTGATGCATGTGAAGTCGTGCTTTCACTGGCGCCGGAGACCAACGGCCAGGTTGCGGTCAAAGCCTGGCAGGCACTGGGCAAAATCACCGGTCGTGATCACACCCATCTGGCGCAGACCCAAGCAGGATGAGAAAATCCGTTTCCGTGATATCCAGGCGCAGCCGCGCAAGATTATTTCATCACCCACCTGGAGCGGTCTCGAGGATGAGCACGTCAGTTACAACGCCTGCTACACCAATGTGCATGAACTGATCCCATGGCGGACCCTGACCGGTCGCCAGCAGTTCTACCAGGATCATGCCTGGATGCGTGACTTTGGCGAAAGCCTGTGTGTCTACAAACCACCGATCAACACCAAGACGGTTACGCCGGTGATCGACTCGGTGGGCAAGGGCGCCAAGCAGGTTGTGCTGAACTGGATCACACCGCACCAGAAGTGGGGTATTCACAGCACCTATTCAGAAAACCTGTTGTTGCTGACCCTCAGTCGTGGCGGGCCCTGTGTGTGGATGACCGAGGTGATGCAGCCAAGATCGATTGCGAAGACAACGACTGGATCGAGTTGTACAACACCAATGGCGCCATCGCCGCGCGTGCCGTGGTCTAGCCAACGCGTACCGGAGGGCATGGTCATGATGTATCACGCCCAGGAGAAGATCATCAATACGCCCATCGAGCCAGATCACCGGTCACCGTGGTGGCATCCATAACTCGGTGACCCGTGCCGTGATCAAACCAACCCACATGATCGGCGGTTACGCGCAGCTGGCCTATGGCTTCAATTACTACGGCACGGTGGGCTCCAACCGCGATGAGTTCGTGGTGGTGCGTAAACTTGAAAAGGTCGAGTGGCGGGTTACGCCTGCCGCGTCTCAGAGGAGGCCGTAGCATGAAGATCAGGGCACAGATCGGCATGGTCCTTAACCTGGACAAATGCATTGGTTGTCACACCTGTTCGGTGACCTGCAAAAACGTCTGGACATCGCGCCAGGGTGTTGAGTATGCATGGTTCAACAACGTTGAATCCAAACCCGGTATCGGTTATCCGCAGTGAGTGGGAAAACCAGGCACGTCTGGAACGGCGGCTGGACACTGAATGGCAAACAGCAAGATCAAACCGAAAATGGGTGGCAAATTTCGCCTGTTGGCAAAGATCTTTGCCAACCCGGATCTGCCGGAAATCGACGATTACTACGAACCCTTCACCTATGACTACGAGCATCTGCAAAAAGCACCTGCATCGCGAACGACACCGACCGCGCGCATGCAGTCCGCGATCACCGGTGAGCGCATGGAAAAACCCCTCTGGGGTCCGAACTGGGAAGAAATTCTCGGTGGCGAATTCAGCAAGCGCAGCAAGGATTACAACTTTGAGGACATAGAGAAGGAAATATACGGCCAGTTCGAAAACACCTTCATGATGTACCTGCCGCGTTTGTGTGAGCATTGCCTCAATCCCACCTGCGTGGCTTCCTGCCCGAGCGGTGCGATCTACAAGCGCGAAGAGGATGGCATCGTCCTGATCGACCAGGACAAGTGCCGTGGCTGGCGCATGTGTGTCAGCGGCTGTCCATACAAGAAAATCTATTTCAACTGGCAGTCGGGCAAATCCGAAAAATGCACTTTCTGCTATCCGCGTATCGAAGCCGGCGATCCGACCGTTTGTTCGGAAACCTGTGTCGGCCGTATCCGCTACCTCGGTGTTCTGCTCTATGACGCCGATCGTATCGCGGAAGCTGCCAGCGTCACCGACAAGAAAGATTTGTACCAGGCTCAACTGGATATCTTCCTTGATCCGCATGACCCCGAGGTTATCAGCGCAGGCCAGGCTGGATGGTGTGCCGGACAGCTGGATCGACGGCAGCGCAGAAATCGCCGGTTTACAAGATGGCCATGGATTGGAAGGTGGCATTTCCGCTGCACCCGGAATACCGCACCTTGCCGATGGTCTGGTATATCCCGCCGCTGTCACCGATACAGAATGCCGCGGCGCAGGGCAAAATTCGCCAGCGATGGCGTGATTCCGGATGTCACCAGATTGCGTATTCCGGTCAAGTACCTGGCCAACCTGCTGACGGCAGGCAAGGAAGAACCGGTCGTTGCAGGGCTTGAACGCATGATCGCGATGCGTGCCTATATGCGTGCCCGCACGGTTGATGGTGTCAACGCGACCGAAATCCTGGATCGCGTGGGTCTGGATGAGAAGACCCTGGATGATATGTACCAGATCATGGCGCATAGCCAACTATGAGGATCGTTATGTCATTCCGACCAATCACCGCGAATACGCTGGCAAAACACCGTTTGACAACGAAATAGCGTTTAACCACCGCTCTTCCTGTGGTTTCAGTTTCGGTAACGGTTGCTCCGATGGCACCAGCAAGGTCAGCCTGTTCGGTAGCCCGACGCACAAAAATACCATGAGCGGCAAGGGGCACGGCAAATGAAGACTTTCAAGATTTTGGGCGTGTTGATGTCCTATCCGAAGCCTGAATGGCTCGCGCATCTGGATGCGATCGGGGCAACTGCTGGTCGAGGAAGACTTCCTGCCGAAGAAACAATTGCAGGCCGTGCTGGCATTCATTGAAGAACTGACAGCCAGCTGATTTATACGCTATGCAGGAAGCGTATGTTTCGACTTTCGACCGTGGTCGATCGCATTCGCCTGCATTTGTTCGAACATATCCATGGCGAATCCCGGGATCGCGGACAGGCAATGGTCAATCTTGCCGATGCCTACGCAGAAAAGGGCCTGTTCATCGACCAGGCGGAGTTACCCGACTACATTCCCCTGTTTCTCGAGTTCCTTTCCCTTTGCCCGGTTGACGAAGCTGTGGAACTGCTGGGAGAACCGATCGATATCATGGCCACGATCGCGGCCCGTCTGCACAAGCGGGATTCATCCTATGCCGCGTTATTCGATGCAATGGTGGCCCTGTCCAGGGTTAAGCCTAGCCAGGAAAAAATCGAGTCGGTGCTTGCCCAGGAAATAGAGGACGACAGCCTCGAGGCTCTCGACAAGGAATGGGAAGAAGCGGCGGCGTTCGCCGCTCAGCCGGATCAATCCGGGTGCGGTGGCTGCAAGGCCGCAAGCGGCGGTTTGCAGATAAAAATCAACCAGGCAGGAGGCATTTAGATGGCCAACTATGTCAACCAGTTTTTCTTCGGGATTTACCCGTATATCGCGATAACCGTGTTCTTTGTCGGCAGCCTGCTGCGCTATGACCGTGACCAATACACCTGGAAGGCCAGTTCCAGCCAGTTGTTGAGCAAGAAGGACATGCGTCTCGGCAGCAACCTGTTCCATATCGGTATCATCGCCCTGTTCTTTGGTCACCTGATGGGGCTGCTCACCCCGCACTGGGCCTATGAAGCCGTGATATCGGCGGGTACAAAGCAGGTGCTGGCGATGACGGCCGGCGGGATATTCGGTCTGACCTGCTTGGCCGGGATGATATTGCTGATCCGCCGGCGTATGCGTGATGCGCGTATCAAGGCAACCTCCCAGGCAACCGACCTGCCCATTCTGCTGATGCTTTTTGTGCAGCTTGTGCTGGGTTTGCTGACCATCCCGGTTTCGGCACAGCATCTTGACGGTAGTTCGATGCTGGCGCTGGCAAGCTGGGCGCAACACCTGGTGACTTTCCAGGGTGATGCCGCTGCGTTCGTGGCCGGTGAAGCCTTCATATTCAAGATTCACCTGGTCGTGGGTCTGAGCATATTCCTCGTGTTCCCCTTCACCCGGCTCGTGCATGTGTGGAGCGCACCGGTCCAGTACCTGGCCCGCAGCGGTTACCAGATCGTCAGGAAACGGGGTTAGCAATGCCGATTTTCGTTAACAAGGTCGAGATAGACGACGCGGAAATAGGCCAGGAAATGCAATACCACCCGGCCGAAAGCCAGGAGGACGCCTGGCATTTGGCGGCGCAGTCACTGGTGATCAGGCAGTTGCTATTGCAGCAGGCTGTCGAGGCCGGCCTGTGTGATGATGTTGAATCAATCAAGCCTGGTGAGATGGAAGAGAGGATGATCGACCAACTCCTGCAACAGGAAGTGGTCGTGCCAGAAGCCGATGAGGTCACCTGTCAGCGTTTCTACAAGAACCACCCGAATAGTTTTAAGGATGGCAATACAGGCAAACCCGTTGCTTTCGCCCAGGTGCATGGCAAAATTCGCGATTACCTGCATACAAAAGCCATGCGCATAGCGGTTGCCGAGTACATCAAGCTGTTGTCATACCATGCGAGCATCAAGGGGTTTGAACTGGAGAACCTTTGACCCGTCTGCAGGACTGGCACAGCGCACGGCCTGCACGGCTATTGAAACAACATATGACATAGCGCAAAGACTTCAGGTCATAACACTTTTACCCTAGTGTCATTATGTCAGACCTGTTTTTTCCGATTTCATCGGTACAATTGATCGATTGGGTATTCACGGAACTGGAAACCCGTGACTCGATCTTTGGCATACCGCGGCAACACTTCTTCGTGCCCGGCAGACGCGATCCTTTCCGTACCAGCGCCTTTGGCCATCCACTTGAAACCCCGTTCGGTCCGGCGGCGGGTCCGCATTCGCAGATGGCGCAGAATATCATCGCGGCCTGGCTGTGTGGTGCACGTTACATCGAACTGAAAACCGTACAGACGCTGGACGAACTGGATGTATCCAAACCCTGTATCGACATGCAGGACGAGGGTTACAACGTACGAGTGGTCGCAGGAACTGAAAATCTACCAGTCGTTTGATGAGTACCTGCGTGCCTGGGTGCTGATCCATGCGTTGCACCACAAGCTCGGGTTTCCCGGCGAATTACCCGCTATCGTCTTCAATCTCAGTGTTGGCTACGACCTCAAGGGCATCCAGAAACCCAATGTTCAATGGTTTTTGCAACAGATGCGCGATTGCTCCGCGTACAAGCAGGCGCTGGTGGACCAGGTGGCGCGTGTTTACCCGGAGGTCCTCGGGGTAAAAATTCCGGATCGCATATCCGACAACGTGACCCTGTCCACGATGCACGGTTGTCCGCCGGGTGAAATCGAAAAAATTTGCGCTTACCTGATGCAAGAGCAGGGTCTGCACACCTATGTCAAATGTAACCCGACGCTGCTGGGACCCGAACAGGTACGTTCCCTGCTGAATGATCAACTTGGCTACCTCGATGTGCTGGTGCCGGACAGCGCCTTTGAACATGATCTGAAATACCCGGATGCCGTGCCAATGCTGCAGGCGTTAATCGGCGTTGCGCGCAATTGCGACCTGCATTTTGGTGTAAAACTCAGCAACACACTCGAAGTGGCGAACAACCGGAGCGTGTTCAACCCGGCAGAAAAAATGAGTTACCTGTCCGGACGTCCGTTGCATGCGATCACCGTCAGCCTCGCCCGCCAACTGTCCATGGAGTTTGGCGGTGATCTGCCGATATCGTTCTCAGCCGGTGCCGATTGTTTCAACGCGAGCGACCTGCTGGCTGCCGGCATGCAGACCATCACGGTTTGTTCCGATCTTTTGAAAACCGGCGGCTACCTGCGTCTGCTACAGTATATTGAGCAGGTGCGGGATGACTTCAAATCTGCCGGCGCAGCCGATATCAACGAGTTTGCCTTGGCAAAAGCCACCGCCCCGGGCGCACCGGCGGGCGCCATGCCGCAGGATGTACACGCCAACTCCCGTATCAATTTGAACGTTTACGCGCAACACCTTGGCCGCCAGCACAGACTGCAAAAAGACGCATTCCTGACATCACGCAGTAAAACCGGCCGCAAGCTGGGTCTGTTTGATTGCATCGAAGCGCCTTGCGTGGACCGTTGCGCGATCGATCAGAAAGTGCCGCAGTACATGAATGCGGTCAGGGATGGAGAATACGACAAGGCCCTGCGACTGACCCGCGCCGACAACCCCATCGCCTGCACGCTGGGACGGGTCTGCGATCACCTGTGTGAGGCTGCCTGTGTCCGCACCCATCTTGACGAACCGCTGGCGATTCGCGAGATCAAGCGCTTCATCATGGATCATGACACAGAGACACCGGTGGAAGCCCCGGCGCAATCGGCCGGTCTGCGCGTGGCAATCATCGGCGCCGGTCCCGGCGGGATGGCCCTCGCCTCGGAACTGGCAAGTGCCGGTTGCAGGGTCGAGATTTTTGAAATGCACCCATACGCCGGTGGTATGGTCAGCGGGGCGATTCCTGAATTCAGACTCCCCCGGGCCGTGTTTAATCGTGATCTCGAGCGTCTGCTAAAACTCGGTGTGAAAATCCATTACAACGTGAAAGCCGGGCGTGATATCCATCTTTCACAATTGCGCCGCGATGGTTTTGACCGCGTCGTGATCATGGCCGGCGCCCAGTTGGGCAAAAAACTGGGTCTCGAGGGTGAAGAATCCGAGGGGGTCATGGATGCGCTCTGTTTTCTCAGGCGGGCAAGGGAAGGACGTCCCGTTACAGTCGGCAAACATGTCGGTATCATCGGCGCGGGTGATACCGCCATGGATTGCGCGCGTACCGCCTGGCGGCTATCCGCCGGTCGTGTCAGTGTGATCTATCGCCGCACCATCGAGCAGATGCCGGCGGACCGTGAAGAGGTGGCGTTGCTGGCCGAAGAGGGAATAGAGGTGGTGGAGTTGGCGAAACCGTGCAAGTTGCTGGTCGATGATGGCAAGTTGCGCGGACTGGTATGCCGGCGCATGGAGTACAGGGGCGAGCGTGATGCTTCCGGCAGGAAGATACCCTTCGAAGTGCCGGATTCCGAATTTGAGATACCCATCGATACCCTGATTACGGCCATCAGCCAGCATGCCATACTGGATTTCTTCGACGAGGAACCGATTGCACTCAACCGCCGGGGCTACATCAAAGCCGATCCCGTTTCCTTTGAGACTTCGGTGCCCGGTGTCTATGCCGGTGGTGACGTTGTCAACGATGGCCCGTCTTCAATCGTAGAGGCCGTCGCCGATGGCAAGGCCATCGCCACATCCATCCTTGGCCGTTCAGCCATCGAGCCACCGGCGGTGGAAGGTTTTGACGTAAGCGGCTTGTTGCGCAAACGCAGTCTCCGCCAGTGGCGGGTTGCCGTTCCACACACGCCACTGGAGGACCGCCAAAACGACCGCGAGGTCGTGCTGGGCTATAACGCGCAGCAGGCGCGAACGGAGGCTGGCCGCTGCCTGGATTGCCACAGGTTCTGCAGTCTCTGCGTGAGTGTCTGCCCGAACCTGGCGCTGCAAACCTGGCAAAACGATCCTTTCGAAGTGTGTTTGCCCGATTTGAGAATCGGCCCTGAGGGTGTCAGCACGCAGCCGGGCAGGATGTGGTCCGTGGCGCAGGCATTCCAGATTGCCATACTGACGGATTTCTGTAACGAGTGCGGCAACTGCACCACGTTTTGCCCCACCGCCGGCGAGCCCTACCGCGACAAACCACGGCTCTACCTGGACCGGGGCGAATTCGAGACGCAGCAGGAAAATGCGTTCATGGTTTTCCGCGACGTCGATTCATGGGCAATGGAATCCCGCTGGCAAAACCGGACACACCGCATCGAACTGAATGGCACCCTGGAATACAGGGGGCCGTTGTTCAGCGCCCGGCTTGATCCACAAACATTTGCAGTCGTGCATATCGAGGTCGCTGCCGATGCCAGGGCCGGTGACAGGCTGCCGCTGGAACCGGCCGCGACGATGTTCGTACTGCTCAATGGCCTGAGAAAATCGTTGGCGCATCTACCGGCCGTGCTGCCCGCTGAGGCCGCGAACACAGGCCGGATCGCCCACCCGGGCTACGCGGATTAACCCGCGAGCTGACGTAGATCAACACCCAAAGCAGGGAATCCCTGCAGAATAAATTGTTCTGACAGCCGTACATAAACTGTACGAAATCCTCAACACGGGAGCGCAAAGAGATGAGCTCGCTGCTGATCACCAATGGACACCTGGTGACGCTGGATGGAGCCAATCGCTTCATCGCCAACGGCAGCGTATACATCGAGGACAGGCATATCGTCGAAGTGGGCGCGGCAGCGGAAGTCAGGCGTGACGCGGACCGCTGTGTAGACGCCCGTGGCAGCGTCGTTTTGCCCGGTTTGATCAACGCCCACCACCACCTCTATTCAACCTTCGCACGGGGTTTCACACCACCGGGTACAGCCGCGCGCAATTTCGAAGAAATACTGTCGAAATTATGGTGGAAACTCGACAAGGCGCTGGATGCGGAAGACGTCTATTACTCGGCGCTGCTGGCGCTGATGGATGCCGCCCGGGCGGGTTGCACCACGGTGATCGACCACCATGCCTCGCCCGCCTGCGTTGACGGCAGCCTTGATCAGATCGAGAAAGCGTTCAGGCAGGTGGGTTTGAGCGGTTGTCTCAGTTACGAGGTCTCGGACCGCAACCGCGAAGGGGAGGGTATCGAGGAGAACGAGCGCTGGCTGCGCAAGTGCCGTGACGCCGATGACGGGCAGATGTCGGGCCTTTTTGGTATGCACGCCCTGATGACACTCGGCAGCAGGACACTGCACAGGTGCGCCGACAGCGGGCATGCCCTGGATAGCGGCTTTCACGTGCACGTCGCCGAGGACCGGATCGATGCGCGGCTGACGATGGAGCGTCATGGCCGGCACATCATGGAGCGTTTTCAGGATTTCGAAATTCCGGGTGAGAAAACCCTCTTTGTACACGGAAGCTACCTGGAGCCACGCGAATTGGATCTGCTGAAATCCACCGGTTCCATGCTCGTGGTTAATCCGGAGTCCAACATGAACAACGGGCTCAGGGTGGCGCCGTGCCTGGACTTTCTGCACCACGGGCTTAACGTCGGGGTTGGAACAGACGGCATGTCCGGACACTTGATTTCGCAGGCCCGCGCCATTTACCTGCACGAGCGCACACGCCAACGGGATCCGGCTGTCGGATTTGCCGAAGCGTGCCGGGTATTGTTGGAGAACAACCGCAGCATTGCCAACCGCCTGTTCGACGAACCCCGCGGCGCGCTGGCGCCGGGACAGCTGGCCGACATCATGATTCCCGATTACCAGCCGTTCACACCCTTGAACGCCGATACCTTCTACGGTCACCTGCTGTTTGGCCTGGGCTTCGCCCCAATACGCACGACCATCGCGCGCGGCCGGGTGATCCTGGATGAAGGCCAGTTGCCACACCTGGATGAAGCATCCATCCGTGCACATTGTGTGGAACGGGCGAATCGTCTCTGGAGCAGGATTCAGTAAATGCAAGATTTTGATCACTAACACGAGGAACGCCGTCATCAGGACCTGCTGGAACAACTACCATACGCCGTACTCCGTAGAGGAGGCGCTTCACTGGCTGAATCACTATGACGGCCGCGCCCAAATCATTGGCGGTGGAACCGACCTGTTGCTGGATATCCAGCAGGGCAGGCACCCGGCGGTTGAAGCAATGATCGATACGTCCCGGATTGAAGGGCTGAACCGTATCAGCATAGAAAATGACCACATCGTCATCGGTTGCGCGGTCACGCACACGCAGATTGTGCATGATGAATTCATCATCCGTTTCGGCACCTGCCTGGTCGAAAGTTGCGCTGTCATCGGCGGACCACAGGTGCGCAATGTGGCCACGCTGGCGGGCAATGTCGCACATGCCATGCCGGCCGGCGACGGCAGTATTGGCCTACTGGCGCTTGGCGGCGAGGTCGAAGTGGCAGATGCCGGCGGCCACCGCTGGATGCCCTTGATCGAGACATTCCTCGGCCCGGGAAAAAGTGCGATCGATCACCACCGCGCGCTGCTGACACGACTACGTTTCCGGCCCACTGCAGTCCGCGAAGCGTCGGCCTTCAAGCGTATCATGCGTCCACAGGGGGTGGCCCTGCCGATGATTGCAATGGCGGCACGGCTGCAACTTGGTGACGATGACAGCATCGCCTCGATCCGCATCAGTGTTGGCCCGGCCGGACCCGTGCCATACCTGGCCGAGGCGGCCATGGACCTGCTCAGGGGCGGGCCCGCTGGAGCGAAACAGTTCGATGCCGCGGCGGAAGCTGTGCTCGCCTCGGCCACATTACGCACCAGCAGGTACCGGGCTACGCAGGAATATCGTGAAACGATGATCCGTACACATTTGCCGCTGGTCCTGGCCAGCGCAACCGAGCGTGCCCGAAGTGGCCGGCCGGTACCTGGAGGAGCGCTTCAATGAGCCGTCTGCGCATGACAGTCAATGGCAGGGCGGTGGACCTGGATGTCCCGGAATCACGCTTCCTGTCCGAGGTGATACGCGAGGATCTGGGTCTGACCGGTACCAAGATCGGTTGTAACGAGGCGGAGTGCGGTATCTGTACCGTGCTGGTCAATGGCACGCCTGTCGTAAGTTGCAACTACCCGGCTTTCAAGGCCTCGGGCGCCCGTGTGGAGACCATCGAGGGGCTGTCCACGGACGCTCATTTACATCCATTGCAACAGGCCTTCCTGGATCACGGTGCGGTACAGTGCGGTATCTGCACGTCCGGTCTGATCATGACGGCCAAGGCATTGCTGGATGAAAAACAGGCCGCGGGCAAGTTGCCGGATGACGATGACATCAAGCTGGCCCTGAAAGACACCTATTGCCGGTGTACCGGTTACCAGAGTGTCATCAATGCCGTGAAACAGGCGTCCGGACAGGATATTTCACCCTATATCCCCAAGACGGTTGCTGCCGGTATCGAGATCGGAAAAGCCCGACCCAACCCCGATGCCCTGGCCAAGATTCGCGGCCAGGCAAAATTTACCGATGACTACCGGTTTCCGGGTATGTTGTACGCACGTACCCTGCGCGCGGGCGTGCCGCATGCGCGAATACGTTCGATCGACACATGCGCGGCATGCGAACTTGCCGGCGTGCGTGCCGTGTTAACCCACCAGGATGTGCCCGGGCGTAATCTCCACGGCATCGTCGACCTGGACTGGCCGGTTTTATGCGCTGACAAGGTGCGTTATGGCGGGGATGCGGTGGCCATCGTCGCCGCTGACAGCGAGGCCATTGCCGCCCGGGCGCTGGAACTGATCCGGGTTGATTACGAGGTGTTGCCAGCGGTGACCGATGCGATGGCTGCGCTCAGGCCGGATGCAGCGGTGGTGCATGAGCAGCGCCAGGACGGCAACCTGCTAAAACACATCAAGGTGAGGAAGGGCGAGGTTGCAACAGGGTTTGATGATGCCGACGTGATTGTCGATCGCACCTACCGGACGCCGACAACCGAGCACATGTTCCTCGAACCGGAATGCGCCATCGGTGTACCCGCCGGTTACAATCCGGCAGAGTTTGGCGGGGTCGGCGACCCCGCCGCAGTCCGTGGTGAAACGGCGGTTCACGACAAGCTGTCGGTCTATGTCGGCAGCCAGATACCCTACCTTGACCGCGAACAGGTGGCCGCCGCACTTGGGCTGGAGACCGCGCAGGTACGCATTGTGGCGACCCTGATGGGTGGTGGTTTTGGCGGCAAGGAGGATATTGCCGGCCAGATCCACGCCGCCATGCTCAGCGCGGTGACAAAGCGTCCGGTGAAGATGCTCTATACGCGCCAGGAAAGTTTGCTTTTCCACCCCAAGAGACACGCAACGGTCATCCGTATCCGTACCGGCGCCACCCGCAAGGGAAGGCTCACAGCGGTCGAGGCCACCCTGTATGGCGACGGCGGCGCCTATGCAAGTCTCAGTGAAAAGGTGCTCACCCGCGCCACCACCCACGCGTCCGGACCCTATGACGTTGCGCATGTCAAGGTGGACTGTTTTGCCGCCTACACCAACAACGCACCCTGCGGGGCGTTTCGCGGATTTGGTGTTTCGCAAAGCTGTTTTGCGGTCGAGAGCAACATGGATATCCTCGCGCAGGAACTGGGTTTTGATGCGGTCGAATTCCGCCGCCTGAACACGCTGGATGTGGGCTCGATCACCGCCACCGGCCAGCAGATGCGCGAAAGCGTGGGTCTGAACGAGTGTATTGCGCGGGTTGATCAGGATATGCGCAGCGATGACTTTCGCTGGACCTGGCGGGAAGCTCACCGGCAGTTCGCCTGGGGCTTTGCCGTCGGCTACAAGAACACCGGTCTCGGCGGTGGCGCACCGGATAAGTCCACGGCCCAGGTCGAGGTATGGGCCGGGCCGGGTCAGGAAGTGCGCGCCGAGGTGCGTACCACCTCGGCTGAATTGGGGCAGGGCTTACCCGGGGTGCTCGCGGCCTGCGTGGCCGAGGAACTCGGTATCCCGATCGGCCATGTCAACGTGTTGCTCGGTGACACCGATTTCTGTCCCGATGGCGGTCCCACCACCGCCAGCCGGCAAACCTTTGTCAGTGGCAATGCGGCACGCTTGGCGGCCAGGGCCCTGCTGCAACTGCTAGCGCCAACTGCATGCCGGATTGTTGGGTTGTAATTCCGGTGAGGCTGATTTCAGCGCCGGCCGGTTCAGTGCCGCCGGCAAGTCTCTGAGCCTGGCCGAAGTGGTCACGGCCGCGCTGGAATCCGGCGCGCCCAGCGTGGCCGAGTACGAATACTGGGCCCCGGAAACCCAGCCGTTAGGCACCGGCGGCGACATGCATTTTGCCTTTGGCTTTTGCGCCCAGGCCGTTTTGTGTGAGATCGATACACTGACCGGTGAAGTCCATGTACGCAAGGTAATCGCCGCCCATGATGTCGGCCGGGCGATCAATCCGTTGACACTGGAAGGACAGATCGAAGGCGGTATCGTCATGTGTATCGGTTATGCGCTCACCGAGCACTTCATCCAGCAACAGGGCAAACCCTGGACCGGGGTGATGGCGCGCTACAAGATGCCGGGTATCAGGCATACACCGGAGATCATCTCGCACATCGTAGAACACCCGACCTCCAGCGGACCCTACGGCGCCAAGGGTGTCGGCGAATTGCCGAGCATACCGACCAGTGCCGCCATCACCAATGCCATCTACCGCGCCACCGGTGTGCGTGTGCGCAGCCTGCCTGTCGACCAGGACGAACTGCTGCGGGCCATGCGCGCCGGGGCGCAGGAAACTGAACTGGGGTGGGGACACACCGAACCCATTCCCGTGGTCACCCTCGGAGGTGAAAAGTGAAACTGATACCGGACAGAAACGAGGCGGTGCTCAAAAAAAGCATTGCCCGGGCGCGCGAGCGCAATATCATCCTGCCGACCTTCGCACAGATGAAGAATCCCGGACTCGTGCCGGAGGCGATAAAAACGCAGCTTCAACAGGTCGGTCTGTGGGACATGGACCCGCTCAACCTGTTCCGGATTACCTGGAAGAATGAACCTTTGGCGCACGGCGGTGGATTTGGAGAGGGCAACTGGATCGAATTCCCCTCCTCGCTGACCGGTGTGGATGCGAGAATTGTCGGTATCACCGGCAAATGGTTCCCCACCGGCGCCCACAAGGTCGGGGCGGCCTATGGTTGCCTGGTTCCGCGCCTGGTTACCGGGGCCTTTGATCCCGCTACGCAAAAAGCGGTCTGGCCCTCAACGGGAAACTACTGCCGGGGCGGTGCGTATGATTGCGCCTTACTTGCCTGTCCGGCGGTTGCCATCCTGCCGGAGGGGATGAGCCGCGAACGCTTCGAGTGGTTGCGGGAAATCGGCACCGACGAGATCATCGCCACACCCGGAACCGAATCCAACGTCAAGGAAATCTACGACAAGTGCTGGGAACTACGCTACGAGCGTGGTGACGGTGTGGTCATCTTCAACCAGTTCGAAGAGTTTGGTAACGCCATCTGGCATTACCAGACGACCGGCTCGCTGATCGATGAGATTTTCAACAATCACTACAGCCTTGGCCCGCACGGGAAGGCCGCCCGTCTGTCCGCTTACGTCAGCGCCACGGGTTCAGCCGGAACACTGGCTGCAGGAGATTATCTGCGCAGCCGCCACCCCGCAATCCGCGTGGTGGCGACCGAGGCACTGCAGTGTCCTACGCTGTTGCGTTGCGGTTTTGGCGAGCACCGCATCGAGGGTATTGGCGACAAGCACATACCGTGGATCCACAACGTACGCAACACGGACATGGTGGTGGCCGTGGACGACGAGCAGACGATGCAATTGATGCGTCTGTTCAACGAAGGGCAGGGTCATGCCTGCCTGCGTCGCGAGGGCGTGGATGAAGCCACCATCGGCTCGCTGGCCCAGATTGGTATTTCGGGTCTGTGTAATCTCGTCGCGAGCATCAAGACGGCACGCTATTACGATATGGATGGCCGCGACGTCATTTTTACCCCGTTGACCGACTCGATGGAACTGTATTCATCGCGTATGCGGGAGATGTCGGAATTACATGGACCTTACACCACGCACCATGCCGACCAGCACTTTGGACGCTACCTGATGGGTAGCGGAACCGGCGATATGCGCGAACTGAGCTACAGCGACCGCAAGGCGCTGCATAACTTCAAATATTTCACCTGGGTGGAACAGCAGGGCCGCACTTCGGAGGAACTGCGCGAACTGTGGGATGAGGATTTCTGGACCGGGGTCTTCTCACAGGACGTGGTGGATGATTGGGACCGGCTTATCAACGAATTCAACCTGGAAACAGGGCTGGTTCAGCCTTGAAGCGAGACACGGACATGCCGATCAACAGCCAGTATTACAAGGATGCAAAATCGGTCGAAGACGATCTTACGGCCTTTATGCAGGCCATCATCCGCATCCCTTCTTTAAGCTCCGGGGAAGCGGCCGTCATCGAGCGTATCCGTGCGGAAATGTTGCGTGTCGGCTTTGACGAAGTCAGCATCGACCCGATGGGCAACCTGATCGGACGTATCGGTTCCGGCCCATACATCATCGCGCTTGACGGTCACGCCGATACGGTTGATACCGGCGACCTTTCGCTTTGGCAGCGCGACCCGCATTCGGGTGATATCGAAGATGGCATTCTATATGGCCGCGGCGCCAGTGATCAGAAAGGCGGCATTGCCTCCGCTGTCTACGCGGGCGCCCTGCTGAAAAAAACCGGCATGCCGGAAAATGTCACGCTTTATGTCACGGCCACCGTGCAGGAAGAGGACTGCGATGGCCTGTGCTGGCAGTTTATTGTCAATGAGCTTGGCCTGCGCCCCGACCTGGTCGTGATCACCGAACCGACCAGCCTGCGTATCTACCGCGGGCAGCGTGGACGAATGGAAATGGAAGTCCACACCTCGGGCGTGTCCTGCCATGGCTCGGCGCCGGAACGCGGTGTCAATGCGATTTACAAAATGGCCGGCATTATCGCGGATATTGAAAAACTCAACGAAAAACTCCAGCCACGTGAACCGCTCGGCAAGGGTACGGTAACGATCAGCGAAATATGCTCAACCTCACCGAGTCTGTGCGCGGTTGCCGATGGCTGCACCATCCACCTCGACCGGCGTCTGACCGTGGGCGAAACCGAGGCTACTGCGGTAGCGGAAATCCTGGCCCTGCCATCGGTCATGGCGGTCGATGCCACGGTAACGGTTTTGGATTACGCGGTGCCGAGCCATACCGGACTGACCTATCCGACGCGGAAATACTATCCGACCTGGGATACGCCGGAGGATGATCCGGCCATGTTGAGCGCAAAGATGGCCTACCGCGCGGCATTTGATGCCGAGCCCGAAACCGGTTTCTGGACATTCAGCACCAATGGTGTGGCGATCGCGGGCATGCATGGCATTCCATCGATCGGTTTTGGACCCGGTCACGAGCACTTTGCCCACGCCCCGAATGAGCAGGTCGAAATCGAACACCTGGTGCGTTGCAGCGCCTTTTATACAGCCCTGGTCAGGACCCTGGCCGGGCAACATGGAGAATAGGATGAGCCGTGAAGCACTGTCATTGACAGACCGTATGAAGGGCCGGGACTGGTTGATGACACAGGACTGGTCGGACGAAGAGATGGAGCTCGTGCTCGAGACAGCCGAGCAGCTGAAAACCGATTTCAAAACCGGTGTACAGACCCTGCACCTGCCGCATAAAACCATCTTCCTGATATTTTTTGACAAGTCCACGCGCACGCGTAATTCATTTGAGGCCGGTATCACCCAGCTGGGTGGACACGGTCACTTCATCGATTCGGAAACATCGCAGATCGCTCACGGGGAGAGCCCGAAAGATATGGGTATCATCCTTTCCAGCTATGGTCACGGAATCGCCATCCGGCATGACACCGTACCGGGCGAAGGACAGACCTATATGCGCGAGGTGGCCAAATGGGCCAGCGTGCCGGTCATCAATATGCAATGTGACGTGGACCACCCGTGCCAGACGCTGGCAGATCTGATGACCATTCGCGAGGAGTTCGGCAAGGATTTGCGTGGTCTCAAGATTGCAGTTTCCTGGGCCTACGCGCCGAGTTATGTCAAACCGATGTCGGTGCCACAGGGGCTGGTCATGCTGATGACCCGCTACGGCATGAACGTTACCCTGGCACATCCACCCGAGTACACCCTGATGGCCGAAACCATGCGCATCGCAGCTGAAAACACGGCGCGCTCAGGCGGTCAGTTCACGCTGGTCGACAACATGGAAGCGGCCTTTGCCGACGCGGATATCGTGTATCCGAAAAGCTGGGGTCCGGAAGCCCTGTTTGGCAATCCCGAAGAGGCCATGAAGGTGGCCGCCAAATACCGTCACTGGATTTGTGACGAGACGATGATGGCACATGCGAAAAAGACGGCAATATATATGCACTGCCTGCCGGCAGACCGTGGCAGCGAGGTGACCGACGCGGTGATCGACGGACCGCAGTCACGTGTCTACCCGGAGGCGGAAAACCGCATGCACACGGCCAAGGCCCTGATGGCCCTGACCATGTAAGCCAGGGGGAGATGAATGGAATGCAAATAAGCGGTAAATCCGGCGAACCGGGCAAAGCGCCACTCGTGGTGATCGCCATTGGCGGCAATTCACTGATCAAGGATGACCGTCACCGCACCGTGCTTGACCAGTACAATGCCATTGGTGAGACCGCCCGCCACATTGTGCCGATCGTGTCTGAAGGCTACCGGGTGGTCGTGACACACGGCAACGGACCGCAGGTGGGTTTTATATTGCTGCGATCCGACCTGGCGCGTAACGTCCTGCACCAGGTGCCGCTGGCCAGTTGCGTGGCGGACACCCAGGGTGCAATCGGGTACCAGATAACACAGACCTTACAGAATGAACTGCATCTTGAGGGTATACAAAAAAACGTTGTCACGGTGGTGACCCAGGTGGTCGTTGATAGCAACGATCCGGCATTTGATCATCCCGACAAGCCCATCGGACCGTTTATGACCGAGGCCGATGCGAAAAAGCGCGCCAGCGAGGACGGCTGGGCAGTGGGCGAGGACGCGGGCCGCGGATGGCGGCGCCTGGTGCCCGCACCGGCGCCTCTGGAGATCGTTGAACTGAACTCGATACGTACTTTGCTGGATGCCGGGACGCTGGTCGTCGCAGTCGGTGGTGGTGGCATTCCGGTGGTGCGCCAGGCGGATGGTACGCTGGCTGGTCGTGATGCCGTGATCGACAAGGACGCCGCGACCTGTATGCTGGCCTGTCAACTCGGCGCCTCCGTGCTGATCGAGTCCACCAGCGTGGACAAGGTCGCGCTGAACTTTGGCACACCCCGAGAGCAGGAAATTGATCACATGACTGCGTCGGAATGCCGTCGATACCTGCTTGAAGGGCATTTTGCCCCCGGCAGTATGGAGCCGAAGATCAAGGCCGCACTCGCTTTTCTTGACCAGGGCGGTGAAAGGGTCATCATCACCCAGCCGCATCACCTCGAAGAGGCTTTGCACGGCATATACGGTACTCACATCGTAGCGTGAGGGACTTTGATAAATGAACATGAACGGCTATCAATGTTTTGTCTGCTCCTCGACGCAAAGCGAGGATTTTGACGGCTTCGTTTGCCCGCTCTGTGGCGGCAATCTCGACATCCGCTATGACTATGAGAAGGCGGCGGAAAGAATCGAAGAAGGTCTCAGAACAGACACGCCCGATCTTTTCCGGTTTGCGGCACTTCTGCCATTAAGACAAGCCCGTTCGCCGTTTCCGTTGCGGGTGGGGGCTACGCCGCTGTACCGGGTGCGCACGCTTGACGAAATGGGCGGCATGCGCGGCCTGTATCTGAAGGACGAAACCCTGAACCCAAGCGCTTCGCTGAAGGATCGTGCCACTGCCGTGACCATCGGCCGCGCCATGGATGTTAATGCGGGGGTTATATCGGTTGCCAGCACCGGCAATGCCGGGTCATCGCTCGCCTGCCTGGCCGCTGCAACCGGCCTCGTGTCAGTGGTATTCGTGCCAGCCAGCGCACCGCCCGCAAAACTCATCCAGATGCTCGCGTTTGGCGCACGTGTGCTCGCAGTGCGCGGCAGCTATGATGACGCTTACGATCTATGCCTGGCCGCATCCGTCGAGTTTGGCTGGTTCAACAGGAGCACCGGTTACAATCCATTTACCCGTGAAGGCAAGAAAACATGTGCCTACGAGATCTGGCAGGACCTGGGTCGCCGGGTGCCGGACCGCGTGCTGGTTTCGACCGGCGATGGCAATACCCTCAGTGCCATATGGAAGGGTTGGTGTGACCTGAAGGCGGTGGGATTGATTGACAGGCTGCCAAGGATTGATTGTATCCAATCGGAGCAAAGCGCCGCGATCAGCGAGACAATCCGCGAAGTCCGCAGCGGCAGCGGACAGGACCAGGACTGGTCCCGCCTGGTCGTTAAACAGGTGCACGCATCCACACTGGCGGACTCAATATCCGTTGACCGGCCGCGCGACGGCCTGGCTGCGGTAAAAGCCGTCATCCAATCCGGTGGCGAAGCTGTGACCGTTACGGACCAGGAGATACTGGCGGCCATCCCCGGCATGGCGCGCGCTACGGGGGTATTTGCAGAACCTGCTGCTGCCGCGCCATGGGCGGGTTTGAAACGCATGGTCGGTAACCAGCAGGTTTGCCGTGATGAACTGGTGGTGTGCATCGTTTCCGGCAGCGGTCTGAAGGATGTTCCCAATGCCCGCAAGTCAGCAGGCGAGCCGCACTTGATTGAAGCTTCGCTCGAGGCTGTTCGGGAGTGTGAGCATCTGCATCGTTAGCATTGGCGCGGCGCTGTTGATATCCCGAGTTAAAAGTTTAGAGTTGCTAAAACTGGTAAAACTGGGGAGAATGTCGCTTCTGTGTAATGACTGACATGATACGCGCCCCTAGAACTTCACTGACAGGCAACCAATCATTGAGCGAAAACGGTCGAAAGAGGTCATTGCGTGTCCTCGAATCAATTTTCCTGGCAACGGGTCTGATTCTGCTAGCTTCCTACTTCCTCGCACGTGGCTGGGGTGACTATCAGAGCCAGGCAGATATCAGCGCGTTCGAGCAGGCCATGGCCAGCGAAACCGCATCGGCAAAACCGCAAGCTGGTGATGAAAACGGGCAAACAGACGCACCGGTTACTGGTGGCGAAAGCGGGCAAACAGTTGAGCCGGATTATTCACTCTGGTCGGACAAACGCATCGATGATTACCACGAGAGCAATACACAACGCGATGATGCGCCGTTGGCTATTCTGAGTATTGACAGGCTGGATTTGAAAGTGCCGGTTTATAACGGCACCGATGAGATTAATCTCAACCGGGGCGCAGGCCGCATCAAGGGCACTGCGAAAGTCGGTTCACCGGGTAACCTGGGCATCGCGGCCCACCGGGACGGGTTCTTCAGGGTGTTGAAGGACATCGAGATCGGGGACAGTATCGATATGCTGACCCATCAGGGAAAAACAGAATTTGTGGTGTCTTCCATTACCATCGTAGACCCCACGGATGTTAGCGTGCTTGCACCTACCGACGACTCTACCATCACCCTTGTTACGTGTTATCCTTTCTACTTCGTCGGTCATGCACCCAAACGATTTATTGTAAAAGGTGAGTTACTTTCCAGTCAGGTCAACAAATCATAGAGGAGGAAATATTATGAATAAACTGAACCTGAAATACGGACTCGTTGCCCTTGCGGCTTTGGGTCTTTCCGCCAACGTCAGCGCTACCAATTTAACCTGTAAAGATATTACGTTTAGCCCCGAAGCATATGCTGCGTATGAATATGCAGACAAGGCATGTCTTGGGATGGTTGACCGGGACGGCCAGGTCTTTGCCAAGTTTACGGCTACCAAGGTTGAACCACTTGCAAACAATGATGGTGTCAGCACCTACCTCCGTTTCAAACATAATGACGGCTCAGTGGGTCCGAGGCACAAGTCAAATCTACCGAGAAACTATCAGATCATGCTGGGTGATGAAGACGTCAGACTGGCAGACATTGATCCAGGTCAGGAAGTAAACATTTACGTAAGTTCCGATTTCTGGGTATCCGACGTGGCGATTGAAGAAGCTGTTGAAGATGCCGTTGTGGCGGAAGAGGTGGAAGATGCCGTTGAAGATGCCGCTATAGAAGACGTGGTTGAAGAGGAAGAGGCGGTACAAATGCTACCGACAACGGCTGGTCCGTTGCCATGGCTGGCACTGTTCGGTTCCCTGTTCCTGTTAGCCGGCGGCGCACTGCGTTTGTCACGCAAGCAGTAAAAAAAGAATTGGAAAGAAGGGTTGTGAGTTGAGGGTAGGCAAATTCTGAATATCGAATAGCCAGGACTTTAACCCCGAATCCAGGCAAAAAAGAAAGGCAGAGAGACATTTGTGCTCTCTGCCTTTTTTGTTGTCGTGAACAGTGCGGAACTATTCCGCCGCTGCCAGTGCATCAACCGTTTTTATCCCCATGTCAAGCCAGGCTCCGAGCAACTTGTAACCCAGTGCCAATATTACGGCGCCGATGAATAGCCCTACAATACCTGATGTAATCATGCCGCCGATCGCGCCCAGAAGTACGACCGGCATGGGTACCTCTACCCCACGGCCAAGCAACAGGGGCTTTAACACCATGTCACTCGAGCTGACCAGGAAACTCCAGATCAGGAAAATCACGCCGACCGTGTTGCCATCGGCTGAGAATACATAAAAAGCCACCGGCCCGAGTACAAGGATAGGAGGCAATTGGGCAATCGCCGCGATCAACACCACGACTGCGATTAAGCCCGCGCCTGGCACACCTGCGAACATCAAGCCGAGCCCCCCAAGCAAAGCCTGGATAAAAGCGATACCGATGACACCCACGGCAACACTGCGAACGGTTGAGATCGTCATTCCGACCAATTCCTCACCGTGTTGAGGTGTCAGGCGACCCGCAACTCTTCGTAAGCTGCCACCGGCGCCTTCGGCATTAAATAGAAACACTGCGGCGATCAACATGGAGACGACAAACTGCAGCACGCCGACACCAACCCCTGCAGCGGTGCCAAGTAATGTTTTACCAGCAATCGATAATTGGTGGGGATATTGTTTCAGGAATGAGCCCAGGTTATGTGAAGCATCGTTCCAGATCTGAAATGTTTTTTCACCAATGAGCGGCCACTTCTCAATGTAATCGGGGGGCGCTGGTATGGTGATCTTGCCCTGCACGATTGCGGTGCCCAGTGTTGTCGCACCGTGAGTCATGGAAGTTGACAGGGAGATAATCGGCCCGAGTATGACAGCAACCCCGAGGATGGCGATCAGGATGACAGCCAGCTTTTTTCGCCCTCCCAGTTTCTCAACGAGTTTTTGGAAAGGCGGATAAACTGCAACCGCGATGATGCCACCCCAGGCGATGATTGAAATAAATGGTGTCAGGATGTGCAGACACCACGCCAGGATCAGGAATATCAGGGCCAGCCTTATCGCAATTTCGATGGCCTGTGCCGTGGGATTTCTGGAAACATCAGGTGAATTCATGTGAGCTTGCTCCAAAGCGTTTAAGAACTTTGGAGCAAGCATACACTGGCGCGGCTTTACCGGTCGATGAGTAGTCCCCTCAGGCGGCTTCTTCCTCCAGATCCAAAATATCGACCGTCTTATCCTGCGGGTCGAGAACATCCGCCAATGTGAAACATCCGAGCTTATCGAGGTAGGCCTGCATGGCGTTGTGCAGGTAACCCTTGAGACGGGTATCTGCAGAGACTACCTGCTTTTCGGCCGGGGCTACCCCGTTGACCTTGTGCAGGTGCTTTTCCGTATTCCGTATCACCTCTTCGAGGCAGATTTCTTCGGGCGTTCGGTTCAATTGAATGCCGCCGCCGGGTCCGCGCTGGGCGCTGACAAACTCCAAACGGGTCAGGTTGCTGACCACCTTCATAAGGTGATTTTTGGAAATATCGTAATCCTTAGAAATCTGGTTGATGGTCACCCTGTTTTGGTTGTTTTGACCCAGGTATATGAGAACACGAAGAGAGTAATCTGTGAATCGGGTTAGACGCATGGCGGTATATCGCTCCAAGAATGAGTCCCCCCCAAACTTGTTCAGCGAATTATAGCGGCGCGGCCGTTAATGTCACAACCGCGGAAGCGGAAGGTTTGCAGAATATATGCAGAAAAAAGGCCGGAATTGGATTCCGGCGTCATCGTGACTTGAAAAAAGCTACTGGGCGGCGAAATAGGCAGCCAGGTTTTCAATGTCGGTATCACTGAGTGCGGCAACCATGGGCGCCATCATGGGGTCCTGGCGGGTTCCATCGCGAAATGCTTTGATCTGCTTGATCAGGTACTGTTCCTTTTGCCCCGCCAGGTTTGGCCACAGGGGGCTCATACTGATACCGTTGGCGCCATGACAACTGGAGCACATGGCTGACTTTATTTTACCTGCTTCGACGTCACCGGCAAGGGCGGATGCAGATGCAAAAAACAGCACTGAAATCAGTGTCGTCAGGAATGATTTCATTTAAGTACTCCGTATGCGTTTTTACCAAACAAAAGGGTGGTCCGATGGCTGCAAATTTTACCTGAAAAGTCCGCGTATTTGCATTTGCAGCCGCAACAAAAGTCCGCTTAACTGGACAGGACCAGCCGCGGCAATCCGGTATTCTTTTCGTGTTCCAGAGTCATCGGCCCATGCTCAACCGAACGTGCAAGGAAACCGGCAGACATTTCCGCAATGGCTTTTTCGTCGGGCGCAGGGCTGATCGAAAGAAATAATGCAATCGTCATAAGAACGGTTGGTTTCATAAATTGGTACATCTATTTGCAGTTTTTGAAAATCAGGCGTGCTGTTAAAGCTCGTACGACGCCAGGTAATTCGGCTGTGGGGTCGGGAATGCAACCGAGCTGAATATTATAACCTTTCAATATTAACAGCTGACAGGCGTTTTTCATGAAAATGCCAAATTAAAGACTCATCTGGTTTCAGACCTGCCTGATACCGTTTTCCGTGGCGATCAGAACCAGGTCAGCAGGCCGTGAGGCAAACAATCCGCAGGTCACCACGCCGGCCAGGTTGTTGATGGTTTTTTCCATGCCAACCGGATCGACCAGGTCCAGGTTGTAAACGTCGAGAATCCAGTTGCCATTGTCGGTGATGAAACCCTCGCGCCAAACCGGCCGGCCGCCAAGTGCAACCATTTGCCGGGCCACCAGGCTACGCGCCAGGGGAATGACTTCCAGTGGCAGCGGGAACTTTCCAAGCACCTCGACCTGTTTGCTCTGGTCGGCAATACAGACAAATTTTTTGCTCGCAGCAGCGACGATCTTTTCCCTTGTCAGTGCCCCGCCACCGCCTTTGATCAGACGCCGGTGCGCATCGAATTCATCCGCGCCATCGATGTAGACGTCCAGGCCACCGGTCTCGTTCAAATCCAGAACTTGTATGCCGCCGGCGTTTAAAAGCCGGGTGGTGGCTTCGGAACTGGACACTGCTGCTTCGACACGTATGCCGCTTTTAATCAGTGCATCTATAAAACAGTTAACGGTGCTGCCGGTGCCAACACCAACGATGCTGTCGGCCCGGACATGGTCAAGTGCGGCCGCACCCACGAGACGTTTCAATTCATCCTGGTTCATGCTGCCCTCAACGACATGATGTAATCCCACTGCGTGGCGGCGAGGGGTATCACGGACAGGCGGTTGCCCTTGCGGATCAGGGCCAGGTCACCCAGCGCTTCGGCGTGTTCCTTGATGGCTTTCAGGGAGATGGGCGTATCCAGCCTGGTGGTCAGGCGGATATCTAGCAGGAACCAGCTGGGGTTTTCAGGATCACTCTTCGGATCATAGTATTTGGCTTTGGGATCAAAGGCATCCGGGTCGGGGTAAGGTTCAGATACAACCTCGGCAATGCCGACGATGCCCGGGAGTTCTGTGTTGGAGTGATAAAAGAAAACGCGGTCACCCACCTTCATATCGTCACGTATGAAATTGCGTGCCTGGTAGTTGCGCACGTGTTTCCACCAACGTGTCTGGCCGGGGCATTGCGCCAGGTCATCGACACTGAAAACACTTGGTTCACTTTTAACCAGCCAATATTTCATTGATTTCTCCGTATAAGTTTTTCAAGCTTGACGGCTGGTAAAGGTCAACCAGCCGTGTTCGTTCACAACCCCGTGTAGCGGCACGTCCCATTCTTCTTTCACGACCGGGTCCATTTCCTGCACGCTGTAGGCAACGCCGACCCGCAACGGTGTTTCCAGATCACGTGTCGTTTCGAGACAACGGTCGTAGTAGCCGGCGCCCATACCGAGACGATTGCCAAAACGGTCATAACCCACCAACGGCATGATGAGCATATCGAAGCTCGAAACCGGGATGATCCTGGTATCCCTTGGTTCTAATATACCAAAGCCGTTTTTGACGAGGTCCGTGTCCGCCCGCCATGAATGAAAATCCATATGCCGGCCATTTTCTTTCTTGATAACCGGCAGCGCAAGACTGCAGCCATCTGCCATCAACTGTCTGCAAACCGGGGTTATATCCGGTTCGCCGTTGAATGGCCAGTAACAGGCAATTAAACTGGCACGGCGGGACTCGACCAGGTCCAAGAGACAGACGCCGATGGCTTTATCAAGCTCGGCGCGCCGGGAGCTTGAAAACCCGGTTCTCAGGGATCTTAACGTTTGGCGCAATTTTGATCTGGATTGATTCACGAGTGGACCGGTGATAGGGCGCGTGTGCGGTGCGTCAGGGTAAATCCATCGGCTGCTTTATTGCTGGCACCAGAACCACGCACCGTGAGCCGGATAAAATAAACCCTCCGTGGATGCCGCTGCAGACCTGATAACCTTGAACCGGAAGGTTCAAGTGGGAAGGCTTTCTGTGCTTCAGGCTTTTCGCACGTGGGCGAACATGCACAACGGCTTTCAGATAGGCCAACCCAAAGTTATAAATTAGGGACAAGGCGTATATCAGGCCCACTGGCAAACACCACAGAGGGCAATTCAATTCTAGCCCAATTGTTCATCGAGTGCATCATCAAGTTCGTTGACGAGCAAACGGATGCGGCTATCGACATTTTCCTGGCGGTGTTTTTCGACTTTTTTCAGTTTTAGCAATTCATCGGAAAGGTTCAGGGCGGTCATAACCGCGATACGCTCAAGCGCCATCAACCTGCCCGCATTTTTAATCTCGCGCATACGTTCATCGAGGAAGACAGCGGCGGCTCTCAACGCTTCGCGTTCCCCGGCCTCGCAGGCAAACTGGTATTCCCGGTCGAGAATGTCAACCGAAATGGGTTCAGACGTTATATTTTCCATGCGGGCTCAGGCTTGCTCCAGTCCCTTGAGACGGTTGATCATTGCTTCAACCTTGGTGCGCGCCTCATCATTCTTTGCCACCAGTGAAGCGCGCTCTGTCACCAGTGCCTCCTGACGAACATGCAAAGACTGATTTTCTTCGCGTAGTTTCTGAATTTGAGCGAGCAACTTGTGCAGTTGCTTCTCCAGTCGTTGCAGGTCTTTGTCAGTCTGTTCTAAGGAGTCCATGACAACACTATAATTTGACAGATAATAGCGGTCAATCAGCAAAGTGAAAATGGCAGTGGTAAATGTTCGTGCTTTGAAGCCAACTGCCCAACTGATAGTATCTGATCCTCCGGGCTAAGAAGCCGTGCACTGACCTTAAGACAACGAGAAAAGTAATTATGAGCCGCGCCGAATTACCGGATTTTGAACACACGCTGGCACTGTCCCAGGGCAACCTCGAAGCGGCGGAACTCGCCGAGTGCCACGGCGTCGTCTGCGGTCTGCTGTGTCGGTTGCCGGATGCCAGCCTGGATGCATTGATCGGCTTGCTGGATATGCTCGAACTGGTGAAATCACCCGGCTCGGGTCTCAGTATGGCGCTGGAGGATCTGCTCAATGCAACCAGGGCGCAGCTGGCGGATCCGGATATGGGTTTTACCCTGTGGCTGCCAAACGACGAGGAAATGCTGGAGGAGCGAACCATGGCGCTGTCACAATGGTGCGGCGGGTTTCTGGCGGGTCTCGGCAGTAGTGGCGACGGAACATTGGAAGCCATGTCCGATGAAGCCAACGACGCCTTGCGTGACCTCCAGCAGATATCTACCGCGGATGTTTCCGATACCGACGAGAGCGAAGAAGATGAGACTGCATTCGCCGAAATTGTCGAATACATCCGCATCGTCATTCTGATGATCAGGGAAGATCTGCGCGGCCCTGGTGGTCAGGATTTGATTCATTGAGTTTTCCACAAAACAACCACAGATAAGCCACATGATAAAAAATAAAGAGTTTGCCAAACGCCGTCTCCGATTGATGGAAATCGTTGGCGACGACTCTGTCGTCATCGTGCGCGCCGCAGCTCACAAGATCCGTAACAATGACGTCAGGTACCCGTATCGGCAGGACAGCGACTTTCTCTACCTGAGTGGTTTTTCCGAACCCGATGCCATGATCGTGCTGTTGCCAAAGGGTAAGAAAGGACGTTCGATCCTGTTTTGCCGTGAAAGGGACCCGCACCGCGAGATGTGGGACGGGGCGATGGCCGGGACCGAAGGCGCTGTCGAACAATTCGGCTTTGACGAGGCTTACCCTGTAAATGAAATCGAGCAGCGTCTGCCGCCGATGCTGCATGGGCGCGAGAGGGTTTGCTACGACCTCGGCAAAGACCCTGACTTCGATCACCTGCTGATTGGCTGGATGAATGATTTCCGTGCCAAGACGCGAAAAAAGTTTCATGCGCCTGACGAGATCATTGCCCTTGGCCACAGTCTCCACGAAATGCGTCTGTTCAAGAGCCGTACGGAAATAACCGTCATGAGAAAGTCTGCGCGTATCGCGGCGAACGCCCACCGGCGTGCGATGCAGGTTTGCAAGCCTGGCATGAATGAGGCTGATATCCACGCCGAAATATTGCAATGCCTGACCAGCAGCCAGTGCGAGACCTCCTACATTCCCATCGTTGGCGGCGGCGCCAATGCTTGCGTTTTGCATTACATCAGAAATCGCGATCCCCTTAATGATGGCGACCTGCTGCTGATCGATGCCGGCGCCGAATACGACGGTTATGCTTCGGATATCACCCGGACCTTCCCGGTCAACGGCAAATTCACCGGACCTCAAAAAGATCTGTACGAGTTGGTGCTGAGTGCCCAGCTGGAAGCCATTGACTCGGTCCGTTCCGGCAACCCGTGGGAGCACGTCCACGAAACCGCGGTGCGTGTCGCGACCCAGGGTATGATTGACCTCGGTATCCTCAAAAGTGGTCTCGAAGAGGCCCTCGAAGAAGAGTACTTCAAGGATTACTACGTGCATAACACCGGTCACTGGCTTGGCCTGGACGTCCACGATGTTGGCGAATACGAAATCGATGGCCATTCCAGGGTGCTGGAACCGGGCATGGTGTTTACCGTTGAACCGGGTATCTACATTCCGCCGGACGCCATGGCGGTCGATAAAGCCTGGCGTGGTATGGGCATACGTATTGAAGACAACGTCGTGGTGACCAGGGATGAGGCCGATGTCCTGACATCGGACATCTGTAAAACCGTCAACGACATCGAAGCATTGATGGCCTCATGAAATGCGATATCGCCATAGTGGGCGGCGGGCTCGCCGGGGCCAGCCTGGCCGTTGCGCTGGCGCCACTGGGCTACGACATCAAGGTCATAGAGGCGGTTGCCTACAGGGCATCTGATCAACCCAGTTACGATGACCGGACGCTGGCTCTCAGCCACAGTTCGTGCCGGATTCTGGCAGGCATAGGATTGTGGGAATTGCTCGAAGATGACGCGACCGCCATCCGTAAGATCTGCATCACCGAACTCGGACGGCCAGGAAGGGTGGTGCTGGATCCGGCGGAAATGGGCTTGACCGAATTCGGCTACGTGGTCGAGGCGCGCAGGTTTGGCGCCGCGGTTACCGGCCTGGTAGAGCAGACCGGCAATATTGGTCTGATCAGCCCGGCGTCGGTCAGGGAAATCGAAATTGGCGGGCCGATGACCCGTCTGCAACTCGAAACCGCAGAAGGTGAATTGGAGTTGCAGGCGCGCCTGGTGGTCGCCGCGGATGGCGCGAACTCATTCATCAGGAACCGTTTGAACATTCCCACGCAAAAACGTGACTATGGCCAGACCGCCGTCATCTGCAATATCACACCTGAAATCGCCCATGCAGGAAGGGCTTTTGAATGCCTGACGGATACCGGTCCCTTTGCCGTATTGCCCCACACGGGTGATCGTTGCGGACTGGTCTGGTCGGTTGCCACCCAAAGTGCAGCGGAAATACTGGATCTGGATGATGCTTCATTCCTTGCCCGTGCCGAACAGCGTTTTGGCAAACAACTGGGCGCTCTGGTAAAAGCGGGTAAACGGACAGCCTATCCATTGAAACTCGTGCGTGCCACGGAAGATGTGCGTGAGCGGCTGGTTATCCTGGGAAATGCGGCCCACGCCATCCACCCCATCGGCGCGCAGGGTTTTAACCTGGCGCTGCGGGACGTCGCGGTGCTGGCGGAAATATTGGCCGATGACGATCAGGGCGACCCGGGGGAAACCGGTCTGCTGCACACCTACAGTGCGTGGCGGCGGCAGGATCAGCGTGGCACCATTGCAACTTCGGACGGCATGACACGGCTTTTTGCAAACCCTTCGCCGCTGGCTGCCGGATTGCGTACCACCGGTTTACTCGCACATGCGATTTGGCCATCGCTGCGCCGTTATTCGGCCATCAAGGCCATGGGTTACCGTGGCAGGGTACCTCGCCTGGCGCTTGGTGAGCCATTGAGACAGGCATGAAGAGCTTGCATTACGATGTTGCCGTCATAGGTGCGGGTATGGTCGGCGCCACGCTTGCCAGCCTGCTATCCCGCGCCGGTTTCTCCGTGGCGCTGGTTGAGGCGGTTGAACCCCGGGCGTTTGATGCTGCTGCGGATGTCGGTCTGCGGGTGTCTGCGATTTCACCCGGATCAGCAGCGGTCCTCGAGCAGGCGGGCGCATGGAAAAAAATCAGCGCCGGGCGGGTCCGGGCCTACCGGCGTATGCAGGTCGAAGACGGGGCGGAACTGGAACCCCTGGTATTCGACGCACCGGTATTCAACCTGGAAAGACTTGGCACGATCGTTGAGAACGCATTGCTGCAATGGTCGGTCTGGCAGGTGGTCAGTTCAGCTGGCATGGTGGATTTATATTGCCCGGACCAACTGCAAAGCATCGAACTAACAGCTGAGCAAAACCGGGTTTCACTCAGCAGCGGCAAGGTCCTGGACGCCACCCTGGTGGTGGGTGCCGATGGCGCCTCGTCGCGGGTACGTAAAGCACTGGGCGTGCGTCAGGATCACTACGCCTATAACCAGCACGCCCTGGTCGCGGTCGTGGCTAAACAAAAACCCAATCCGGGAGTCGCCTGGCAACGCTTTCTGGCGGGTGGTCCGCTGGCGTTTTTACCACTCGCAGACGGGCGCTCTTCGATTGTCTGGACGAGACCCTCGGCGGAGGCGGAACGTCTGCTGTCCCTGGATGACGAAACCTTTATCCCCGAGTTGGACGCCGCCAGTAGCGGCTGGCTTGGCAGCGTTGAAAGCCTGGGTCCGAGGGCGGCTTTTCCGCTCAGCATGCGTCTGAGCGAAAGCTACACGTCGCATCGTACGGTATTGATGGGTGACGCGGCCCACGTGGTGCATCCGCTCGCCGGCCAGGGTGTCAACCTCGGCTTTGCGGATGCGGCCGGTCTCACCGAATTACTCATCGCGGCGCGTCTCGCGGGCACGGATATTGGTTCAGCGTCCGTATTGCAGAACTATGACCGCTCGCGCCGGTCAGAATCTGAAACCATGGCGTTCGGTATGCATGCGATACGCAGTTTGTTTGGCATCGATGGCCTGGCGCCCTTGAGACGGGCCGGGTTGGCGCTGGTCAAACGTAGCTGGCCTGCCAGGGACATGTTTCTGCAGCGTGCTGCCGGCGTTGGCGTAAATGCGCCGAAGCTGGCCAGGGGCGTAACCCTGCGGGAGCTGATGCAAGCCTGAAGCCGGGATTGCGTTGAAGTCAATATTCTTCTTCGCCAGGCGCCGTTGGGTCTTTCTTTTCTGCCAGGCATGGCTTTTTGTCTTCTCTGCAGGCAATCAGCGATTAAGCAAAATTTGTTCTATTATTGAATGGTAATCAGTCAGTCAAAAAAGGAACGTACCATGATCTACAACAATATCCTTGAAACCATTGGTAGTACACCGGTCATCCACATCAATCGACTCGCACCCAAGGGCATCGACATGTATGTAAAGGTCGAGGCTTTCAATCCGATGTCGTCGGTTAAGGACCGGCTGGCCATCGGTATCATCGAAGATGCTGAACGCAGGGGCCTGCTAAAACCGGGCCAGACGGTCGTCGAAGCGACATCCGGCAATACCGGCATCGCGCTCGCCATGGTGTGCGCGGTAAAGGGCTATCCCTTTGTGGCGGTCATGGCCGAGTCGTTTTCCATCGAGCGGCGCAAACTGATGCGTGCTTTGGGTGCCCGCGTGGTATTGACACCGGCGGCCGAGCGCGCAACCGGTATGATACGTGTAACCAAAGCCCTGGCCAGCAAGCATGGCTGGTTCATGACCGAGCAGTTCGACAACCCGGCAAATCCGGAGTACCACCGCAACACGACCGGTCCCGAAATCATTCGTGATTTTGTCGGCCGCCCCCTGGACTATTTTGTTTCAGGCTGGGGGACCGGCGGCACCATGAGTGGTGCGGGTGAAATTCTCAAACTGGCACGTCCGCAAATTCGCATTATCGCGACCGAACCCGAGGCCGCGGCGATGTTGAGCGGCAATCCATGGGCACCGCATAAAATCCAGGGTTGGACGCCCGACCTCATCCCTGCCGTGCTGGATCGGAAAGTGATCGATGAAATCGTCACGGTGACGGACGCCGAGGCGATTGCGACGGCAAAGTCGCTGGCGACTCAGGAGGGTATTTTTTGTGGAATTTCAGCCGGTGGGACATTTGCCGCCGCATTGAAAGTCGCCGCAAAAGCCAAACCGGGTTCGGGTATTTTGGCCATGCTGCCGGATACCGGCGAACGTTACCTGTCGACACCCCTGTTTGAAGGTGTAAAGGAAGGCGGCGACGACGAGTTACTGCAGGACCTGTAGTTCATCAGGCGCGTAGATGATTACGCGCAATCAAGCATAAACCGGAGGGTGCGTAGTTGTTTACGCACTTTCCAATCATCACGGCTCAAGCAAGGATGCCGGGTTGACCTTCAGACTCTCCGCCAGCTTGCGCAGAAAGCCCCCAAGCGGTGAACTGCTTCTCCATACCAGGGCGATGGTGCGGCTTGGCGCCGGAGTTTCAAATGGCCGCAGCGTTATATTGTCCGTGAATGGTATGGGCGGTTTGACCGACAGCACCGGCATCAGCGTCAAACCGGCGTTGGCGGCCACCATCTGACGCAGGGTTTCCATGCTGGTGGCGTGAAAATCCAGGCGTTCATGCGCACCCGCCAAGGCACACACGGCGAGGGCGTGCTCGCGCAGGCAATGGCCCTCTTCCAGCAGCAACAGTTCTTCGCCTTCCAGGTCTTGAATCCGGATGAACTGTTTATCGGCCAGGGGATGGGATGACGGCATTGCCGTGACGAATGGTTCTTCGAACAGTATCGCCATTTCCATACCATGCTCCTCGACCGGCAGTGCGAGCAATCCCGCGTCCAGCCGCCCCTGGTCGAGCATATTCAGGATGTCTTCGGTTTTTTCCTCGGCCAGTTGCAACCTGAGTTCGGGATAGCGCTGACGGATCACCGGGATCACATGCGGCAGCAGGTAGGGTGCGAGAGTTGGAAAAATACCCAGTTTTATGGTGCCCGTTTCAGGATCCCTGCTGCGTCTTGCGGCGTCTTTCATATGTTCGATATCACGCAACACATGTTTTGCACGGTGCGCGATGTCCTCCCCGATGGGGGTTAACATGACTTGCCGTGGCGCCCGTTCAACCAGGGACACGCCCAGTTCTTCTTCAAGTTTTGCAATCTGGGTACTCAGCGTGGGTTGACTGACAAAACAGGCGCTTGCGGCCCTGCTGAAATGCTTCATTTCTGCGAGCTTGACGAAATATTGGAGTGCGCGAAAATTCATGGGCAGATTATAGGTTATAGCTATGTGTTTGTGCTATTCGATATACGGAAATAATGATTTTACCCGGCCATTGCCCATATGCGATAAGATTTCCGGCATAACCATTTAATGCAACCATTCGGGTGACGATTCGCTTAGAATGTCGCCTTTTAAAATGACACAGGCAAAAAGCCCATCATGAGCAAACGCACGGTTCTGACCGGGATAACGACCACCGGTACACCCCACCTGGGTAATTACGTTGGAGCGATTAAACCAGCCATCGAAGCCAGTCATGGCGAAGGTGTCCGTTCCTGCTATTTCCTGGCGGATTACCACGCGCTGATCAAGTGCCGGGACCCTGAAGTGGTACATCAGTCCACACTCGAAATTGCCGCCACCTGGCTGGCCCTTGGCCTTGATACGGACAAGGCGCTTTTCTATCGCCAGTCTGATATTCCCGAAATCTCCGAGTTGACCTGGCTTCTGACCTGCGTTACGGCCAAGGGCCTGATGAACCGCGCTCACGCCTACAAGGCCGCCGTACAGGAGAACCTCGACAAGGGTGAAGATGCAGATTTTGCCATCACCATGGGTCTGTTCAGCTACCCGATACTGATGGCCGCGGACATCCTGATGTTCAATGCACACCACGTACCGGTTGGCCGCGACCAGGTACAGCATCTCGAAATGGCGCGGGATATTGCGCAGCGTTTCAACCACTTTTTCGGTGAACATTTTGTTCTGCCCGAAGCGGTCGTCGATGACAACGTGGCGGTTATGCCGGGTCTCGATGGACGCAAGATGTCCAAGAGTTACAACAACACCATACCGCTGTGGTTGCCGGAGAAAAAACTACGCAAGTCCATCATGAAAATCGTGACCAACTCGCTCGAGCCCGGCCAACCCAAGCAGACCGGCGATTCGGCCCTGTTTGCGATTTATTCCGCCTTTGCCAGTGCCGCACAGCGCGAAGCTATGAAGCAGGCCTTTGCCGATGGAATCGGCTGGGGGGACGCCAAGCAACAGTGCTTTGAGTTGATCAACAACGAACTGGCGCCTGCGAGGGCAAGCTATGAAACCTTGATCTCGAATCCGGCCGAAATCGAAAACCGCTTGCGGCAAGGCGCCGAACGGGCGCGTCAGATCACCGTTCCCTTGATGCAGGATTTGCGCAAGGCAGTCGGTATTCGCCCGCTGCTCTGAAGGACGGTATTCGCGTGAGCAATGATTTCGAAAGCCGGGCCGGTGAACTCGGCATACAGGTCGCTGCCTTTTACAGGTTCGTGCCGATCAATTGTCTCGGGAACCTGCAGCGGGACTTGCGTGAAACCTGTGAAGCCGGCGGCTTGCTGGGGACGATTTTACTGGCCAACGAGGGGATCAATGGCACCATCGCAGGGCCCCGGGAAGGGGTAGGCAGGCTGTTCGGCTTTTTTAGCCGGACCGCGGGTCTCGAAGACCTCGACGCCAAGATTTCGTACTGCAGCCAGAACCCTTTTCACCGTATGAAAGTGCGGCTCAAAAAAGAAATTGTCACCCTCGGTGTCGAGGGCATCGATCCCAGCCGGCAGGCCGGGGAGTACGTTGCACCCGAGCAATGGAATGATTTGATCAGCAGGCCCGGTGTACGTCTAATCGACACGCGTAATGACTATGAAGTGGTCCTGGGTACCTTTACCGGGGCAGAAAATCCGCATACCCGGTCGTTCCGGGATTTTCCCGCCTGGGTTGAAAAACACCTCGACAGCGACACGGAACAGCCACTGGCGATGTTCTGTACCGGCGGGATCCGCTGCGAAAAATCCACCGCTTATTTAAAGACAATGGGTTATAAAAATGTTTATCACCTTGAAGGCGGCATACTCAATTACCTGGAAAAGATACCGGCCGAAGACAGCCTGTGGCAGGGTGATTGTTTCGTATTCGACAACCGTGTAACGGTGGATCACGACCTGGGCGAAGGCCGTTATGAGCTTTGCCCCGCATGCCGTATGCCCCTGTCCGAGGAGGACCGAGAATCTCCCATGTTTGAAAAAAATGTCTCCTGTCCAAAGTGCTATGAGCGCCTGACCCCCGAACGCCGGGCCAGTCTCGAGGAGCGGGGCCGCCAGATCGAACTGGCTGCGGCGAGGGGTGAAAAACACATCGGCCGCCGCTGAACCTCTCACCGACTGGCAGCCTGTCCGGATCACGGATAAGATAAGCGCTGAACCACGCAGGAGTGACTTATGCAGGCAACTGAATCAGCAGACCCAGGCCCAACAGAAATAACACCGTTACCGGACCTGGATTTGTCCCAGCACATACCGGGCTTGCTGAAGCCGATCTGGGACTTTTTCACCCCCTATCCCTGGTTGCTTACCTTGTTGCTGATCGCCGCTGCCTACCTGGTTGGTACACTGTTAAAACTCATCATCTCACGAAGCCTCATGAAGCTGGTTGCAAAGACCGATACCGATGCAGATGACCGCCTGGTTGAATACCTGACCAGTCCGCTGGTGCTGACCATGACCGTGTTGGCCCTGATGATGGTGGTGTCACTTTACCAATGGCCAACCGGACTGCGTAACGCGACGCTTTCACTTTTGGCCAGTATCCTGTTGTTTTCATGGCTGCGTGCCGGTCTGCGTACCGCACGTGTTCTGCTGCAGTTCCTCGCCACCAATTCCCACCGCTTTGAAATTGTCCAGGAACGGACCATCCCCATCTTCGACATGACCATCAAGCTGTTGCTGGTGGGTATGGCTGCCTATTTTATCCTGTTGATCTGGGGAATTAACCCGACCGCCTGGCTGGCATCCGCGGGTGTCATCGGTATTGCGGTGGGTTTTGCCGCCAAGGATTCGCTGGCGAACCTGTTTTCCGGCATTTTTATCGTTGCCGATGCACCTTACAAAGTTGGCGACTATATTGTTCTGCACACGGGTGAGCGCGGCAAGGTCACCAACCTCGGCATGCGCTCGACGCGTTTACTGACCCGTGACGACATCGAAGTGACCGTTCCGAACGCGGTTATTGCCAATGCAAAAATCATCAACGAGAGCGGCGGGCCATGGGTCAAGCACCGCATCCGTGTGGCTGTCGGCGTGGCCTATGGCAGCGATGTTGATGAGGTTTGCAGCGTTCTGGAAGGGGTTGCCAATGACGCACCCGGAAATCGTCAAACAACCCGCGCCACGCGTACGCATGCGGGCGTTTGGTAACAGTTCGCTTGATTTTGAATTGATGGCCTGGATCGATCACCCCGAATTACGTGGCCGTTTGCGTCATGAGTTGATGATGACCATCTACAAAGTTTTCAATCAGAAAGGTATCGAAATCCCGTATCCGCAATCGGATATCCACGTACGCAGCCTGCCAGACCAGGTCGCGCCGGGTGACTGATATATTGAACCCGCGTGCTTCGCGGGTTCAACACCTTTAGCGCATAGCCAGTTTTTCGAGGATGGCTTCGAGCGCCCCGTGCAGCGGGATTTCGGAGTTTTCCGTATCCCTGCGGTAGCGGTATTCGAGCATGCCGCTGTCCAGGCCGCGTTCGCCGATCACGACCCGGTGGGGAATACCGATCAATTCCATGTCAGTGAACATGACGCCGGGTCGCAGGTCGCGGTCGTCATAGAGTACCTCGACACCCGCGGCGAGCAGTTCGGCGTAAAGTTGTTCCGCGGCCTCTCGTACACGGTGTGATTTTTTCGCGTTCATGGGCAATACCACGACCTGGAAGGGCGCAATGGGCTCCGGCCAGCAAATGCCACGCTCATCATTATTCTGTTCGATCGCAGCGGCAACGATGCGGGAAATGCCGATACCGTAGCAACCCATGGGCATGACGTGTGACTTGCCGTCCTCACCGAGTACGACGGCGTTCATCGCCTCGGAATAGGCGGTTCCAAGCTGGAAGATATGTCCAACCTCAATGCCGCGCGCTGTTTGCAGACGGCCCTTTCCGTCCGGGCTTGGGTCACCCTCGACGGCCGTTCTCAGGTCGGCTGTCAGCGGGGTTTCCAGGTCACGGCCCCAGTTGATGCCAAAATAATGCTGGCCATCATAATTGGCGCCGGCGGCAAAATCGGACATCAGGGCAACTTCAAAGTCCGCGATGACCGGGATGGACAGGCCAACCGGTCCGAGTGAGCCGGGACCAGCACCAATGACATCGCGAATTTCCTTGTCAGTGGCGAATACCAACGGGCTGGCGACCTGCGCAAGTTTTTCCGCCTTGAGGGGATTGAGCGTGCGGTCACCGCGAACCAGCAACGCAACGAAACCGGCTGGCTGGTCTTTCGCCGCTTGTACGATCAGGGTTTTAATGGTCTTTTCAACAGGCACGCCAAAACCGCTTACCAGTTCTTCAATCGTGTGGGTATTGGGTGTATCGACCGTGCGCATCTCCTGCGTCGGCGCGGCCAGATCGGTATCGGGTTTGAGCGTTGGGGTCAACTCGACGTTGGAGGCATAGTCCGATTGGTCCGAGAAAGCGATCAGGTCTTCACCGGAATCCGCCAGCACATGGAATTCATGTGACTTGTTACCGCCAATCGCGCCGGAGTCAGCCTCCACCGAGCGAAAACGCAGGCCCAGGCGGGTAAATATACGCGAATAGACATCGTACATTTCCCAGTAGGTTGCATCCAGGCTGGCAAAGTCGATGTGGAAGGAATAGGCATCCTTCATCAGGAACTCACGTGAGCGCATGACGCCAAAACGGGGCCGTATTTCATCCCGGAACTTGGTCTGGATCTGGTAGAAGGTGATCGGCAGTTGCTTGTAGCTGCGTATTTCGCTGCGGACGAAATCGGTTATGACCTCTTCATGGGTCGGGCCAAAGCAGTATTCACGACCGGCGCGGTCTTTTATCTTCAACAATTGCGCACCGAATTTATCCCAGCGGCCGGTTTCCTGCCATAACTCGCAGGGCTGCACAGCCGGCATCAGTAACTCCTGGTATCCGGCCTTATCCAGTTCATCACGGACGATATGTTCAACTTTGCGCAGGACCCGTAAACCCAGCGGCGTCCACGTGTAGATACCTGAAGTGAGTTTGCGGATCATACCGCAGCGCAGCATGAGCTGATGGCTGACGATTTCAGCCTCGGCCGGGGTTTCCCGGGTTGTGGACAGGTGGAATTGACTGGTTTTCATTTTGAATCCGCTATATTACTGGCAGGTCTGCCATGCCAAAGGGCGATATTCTAGCCTGCTAAGCAGGCCAGTACACGTATCTATTTTGAAGGCTGGAAATCCGGTTTACTTGTCACAGTTCTCGGCGATATAGGTTTTCGCTTTATCCAGTGTTTCGAGACGCACGTTGTCATCCATACGGCTCACCGTACCGTCTTCATTTTGCACCATGACCCTGGTCGACGGTTCCAATTGAGCGACGATTTTTTTATTCTGCTCACAGGCTGCAGCGATCGCCTTTTTTTGTTCCTGCATTTCCGTACGTTTCTTCTCGCGTGCTGCACGTTCCTGCTCGGCGGGCGAAAGCTCCGGTTCGGCGAGCGTATCTCCGGCAGTGGCATCAGAAGCTGAAGAAGACGTTGGAGCGGGGATTTTATCCTGCTGAATGGTGATCTGCTCTGCACTGGTGTTTTGCGGTGGCTCGCTTGAAAAGTGCACAACACCGTTTTCGTCTACCCAGCGATATATTTCCTCGCCTGCCATGGCATCCACTGCCAGGTTTGCGAGCGTCGCGATGAGGACGGGCATGATTATGTTTGCAATACGCATCTTCGTTTCCTTTTCGAAGAAATTCCGATTGATTTATATCACAGTTCCTGGCTTGCCCCCAATAACTTGGCAGCTTTGCATGTTATTATCGGCGAAGTTTCGATGTACTGGAATTATGAATGATATTGGACAAATCAAAACGCAGACGCGGTGTGTACCTGTTACCCAACCTGTTGACGTCGGCAGCGCTTTTTGCCGGGTTTTACTCGGTTATTTCGGGTATCAACGATAAATTCGAGTCGGCTGCGATCGCCATTATTGTTGCGGGCGTGCTGGATGGGCTGGACGGGCGTGTGGCCCGCATGACCAATACCCAGAGTGATTTTGGCGAACAATACGACAGCCTGTCGGACCTGGTCTCGTTCGGACTGGCGCCTGCGCTGTTGGCTTTCAACTGGTCTCTTTCGAGTCTGGGTGAGATCAGTACCTTCGCCGGCAAACTCGGCTGGCTGGCTGCTTTCCTTTTCATGGCTTGCGCCGCCTTGCGCCTTGCCCGCTTCAATACCCAGGTGGGTATTGCCGACAAACGCTATTTTCAGGGTCTGGCCAGCCCGGCTGCCGCGGGCACACTGGTATTTACCATCTGGTTTTTTGTCGATAACGGTGTCAGTGGCGAGGCGGTCCGCTGGCTGATTTTCTTTGAAACGATCGCGCTTGGCATATTGATGTTTTCCAACGTCCGCTATTACAGTTTCAAGGCCGCTCCGAACGGCGAGAAAGTCCCCGCGGTCTGGTTGTTGCTGGCATTGCTGATCATCGTTATGCTGGCGTTAAATCCGCCTGTCATGGGAATGAGTCTTGGTTTTATTTATGTTGCGTCCGGGTTGATTATCACCATCGCGGGGCGCCGCAGCTGGAAGTCAAAGCGGAACCAGCGACCGTCCAGGGAAACGTCCGGTGAAGCCGGAGCCGGTGCATCGACAGCGGATGACACGGGCGACGCCAAAGATCAGCGCGACCCGGGCGACCCGCATGCTTAGCGGCAGACAGCAGGCCTACCTTGAAGCGATGGACATCGCGGTTTGGAATTTACGTGAACCCGCGTCGCCTGTAGCAGCTTCGACCGGAGGGCATGCGCAATTGAAACTGGGTCCTGGCAGTGGTGGGATATTGCTGGTGTGTGCTGCCGATAATGAGTCGGCTGGCCGCCTGGCCAATGATATCAACCGTACGCTGGGCGGCGCGCCGGTATGGGCGTGGCCGTTTGCCGATGAAGATGCGACCGGCCTGGAAAACGCTGTTGAAGAAAATCTTTTCACCACGGTGGCTTTTTTTGGCAGGGAACTGGCCATGCAGTTTTTTGCTGACGAACCGCCGGCGCATTTCAAATCCGCAAAGCTGGTGCTGTTACCGTCAATGCAGGACATACAGCACAATGCCGGGGCGCGTCGGGCGCTTTGGACCAGTATTTGCCAGTCGGGTATGATCGACAGGGGATAGTCACGCTTTGACCGTCATGCCTGATAAAAGACATCCCCTGATCCGCCGTCTGGGTCTTGACGACGTGGACCGGATTTATGCGATAGAGAAACTCGCCTATCCCTTCCCGTGGACACGTGGTCTGTTTGTGGATTGCCTGCGGGCCGGTTATGCCTTTTTTGGTCTGCAGATTGGTAAGGAACTGGCGGGCTACACGATATTTAACTGGGCGGCAGGCGAAGCGCATTTGTTGAACCTGTGCATACATCCTGACTGGCAACACCGTGGATATGGCAGCCTGCTTCTGGAGTACACGATCAACCACGTGGCAAGAAACGGCAATGAAGCCATGTTTCTCGAGGTGCGCACCAGCAATACACGTGCTGCGCGGCTTTACAGAAACAGGGGCTTCAGGGTCATCGGCAGCAGACCCTCGTACTACCAGGCGGGGGATGGCCGCGAGGACGCAATCGTCATGCGCCTGGCATTTCGTTCTGCGATCCGAGATTAATCCAACAGCTTTTTGAGCTTTTTGATCTGTTCCCTGAACCCCACAACCTTGGTTTTGTGCTCGTCCAGCCGTTGCCGCTCCTGTTCAACGACCGCTGCAGGCGCATTGTCAACAAATCTGCTGTTGCCCAGTTTGCCCTCGGATTTTTTCAGATTCCGCCAGCTCGCGTTCGAGCAACTTGTCGAGCCTTGCCAATTCGTCTTCCACGTCAACCAGGCCTTTAAGTGACACCAGGACTTTCAGATCCGCGACCAGCGCCACCGGAATATTCGGACGTGTCGGCGTCCGCTTCAAGCCATTGACCCAATACGGATTCTGCCAACGCCCGAGAGCAGCGATGTGAACTGCTTTTGCCTGTTCCTGTCAGTGTCCGAACCCGCCTGGAACGCAACATCCAGGATTTTACCGGGTGCCACATTCAGTTCCGCACGGATGTTCCGGATACCCTGCAAAACTTTCTGCAGCCAGCCGATTTCATCTTCCGCCTGCGGGTCCGGATGCACCCGCTTGGGGGAATGGCTGCAGCATGATGCTGTCGCCTTCGATATCCAAGTGGTGCCTTCAGACGTTGCCAGATTTCTTCGGTGATAAACGGCATGAACGGGTGCAGTGTCCGCAGGCTGGTTTCCAGCACATGCAACAAGGTATAGCGGGTGGCATTTTGCTCGTCGTCAGAGCCTTTTTGTATGACCGGTTTGGACAGTTCCAGGTACCAGTCGCAATATTCGTTCCAGATAAATTCATAGAGACGTTGCGAGGCCAGATCAAGCCGGTATTCATTGATATGCGTGCGCACGTCGGCAATCATCCTGTGCAGGCGGGACACGATCCAGCGATCTGCCGCACTGGTTGGCGGCACGGCGGTGACTTCATGATCGGAGGTGCTGATCAGCACATAGCGTGCGGCATTCCACAGCTTGTTGCAGAAATTGCGGTTGCCATCGATGCGGCCCAGATCAAAGCGGATGTCACGGCCGTTGGTGGCCAGCGCTGCAAAAGTGAAGCGCAGTGCGTCGCAGCCGAAGGCGGAAGTGCCTTCCGGGAAATCTGCGCGGATGTTTTTCTCGATCAGCGGCGCCATGTGCGGCTGCATCAGGCCGGTGGTGCGTTTTTTGACCAGTGTCTTCCAGGCTCGATGCCATCGATCAGGTCGATCGGATCAAGCACATTGCCCTTGGATTTGGACATTTTCTGTCCATGGGCATCGCGGATCAGGCCATGGACATAAACTTCGCGGAATGGCACATCGCCCATGAACTTCAGGCCCATCATGATCATCCGCGCGACCCAGAAAAATATGATATCGAATCCGGTTACCAGCACATTGGTCGGGTAGTACTTTTCCAGCCGCGGTGTTTTATCCGGCCAGCCCAGCGTGCTGAAAGGCCACAGGGCCGATGAAAACCACGTGTCGAGCACGTCTTCATCCTGTCTGCAACGGCACGTCGTCACCGAGGCCGCTGCGCTGCCGGGCATCGGCCTCATCAAGACCAACATGAGATTGCGCCATCGGGGTCATACCAGGCCGGTATCCGGTGACCCCACCACAACTGGCGGGAAATGCACCAGTCTTCGATGCGGTGCATCCAGTCAAAATAGGTCTTGCTCCAGTTTTCGGGAACGAAGCGAATGTCTACCGTTCTCCACGGCTTCAATTGCCGGTTTGGCCAGCGGTGCGATTTTTACATACCACTGATCAGTCAGGTAAGGCTCAACCACGGCCCCGGACCTGTCGCCGTGCGGGACCATCATCGTGTGGGGCTCGATTTTTTCCAGCAGGCCTGCTGCTTCGAGGTCGGCCACGATCTGTTTGCGGGCTACAAACCGGTCAAGGCCACGGTAGGCCTCCGGTGCATTGTCATTGATGCTGGCATCATCATTGAGCACATTGATCGTCGGCAGCTGATGACGTTTGCCCATTTCATAGTCATTGAAATCATGCGCCGGGGTGATTTTCACGCAACCGGAACCGAACTCGATATCGACATAACTGTCGGTGATCACCGGGATGCGACGCCCGGTCAGCGGCAGTTCCAGTTCAATACCAAGCAGGTCGGTATAACGCGGGTCATCCGGGATTGACCGCGACCGCGGTGTCACCCAGCATGGTTTCCGGACGGGTGGTCGCGACCACGATATAACCCTTGCCATCCAGCCTCGGGTAGCGGATATGCCAGAGATGGCCATTTTCTTCTTCGGAGATGACTTCCAGGTCGGACAGGGCCGTATGCAATACCGGGTCCCAGTTCACCAGCCGTTTGCCGCGATAGATCAGGTCTTCATGGTAAAGATCGACAAAAACCTTCGTGACCGCACGGGACAGGTCTTCATCCATGGTGAAGCGGTCGTTCTCCCAATCCACCGAAGTACCCAGGCGACGCATCTGCTTGGCGATCTGTCCCCCGGAGTTGTTCTTCCAGTCCCATACCGCTTCGACAAATTTCTCGCGGCCGAGGTCGTGACGGGAAATACTGTCTTCGGCCAATTGGCGCTCAACCACCATTTGCGTGGCGATGCCGGCATGATCCATGCCGGGTTGCCACAATGCCGAATCGCCCTGCATGCGGTGAAAGCGCGACAGGACATCCATGATGGTGTCCTGGAAGGCATGGCCCATATGCAGATTGCCCGTCACATTGGGCGGGGGCAGCATGATGCAGTAAGGTTGTTCCGCCTGGCCGGGTGAGAAATAGCCTTTCTCTTCCCACAATTGGTACCAGCGTCCCTCGATGGCTGTCCGGTTGATAACTCTTTTCCATTATTTATTGATCTCGTGGGTCTGGGGATTGAGGCCCAGATTCCGGTAGATTCTGTATTTCACCCTTGAGGCTTCCTTTTCGTTGTCGGCGAAAGGAACAATTTCCAGTACCCGGCTGAATCTTTCGGGTTCCGGGACAGCCTCGGGGCAAAGGTTAATGACCACGTCAGCCGGATTCAAGCCGGCAAGGGTGCCGATGTTGACCGGCGCGCTTGCCGGATCCCGGTGCAGCTGCAGCGGGCGTGTGGAAAAAACCGGCCTTCCGGGTATTGCCACATCAGTTCATCGAGTTGATCGCCGGCGGATTCGGCGCCGCGATGATGAAGATCTTCTGCTTTCTTTCCAGTGCCATCAGCGCCAGGCGACAGGCCAGCTTGGCCGCGCCTGGCGACGACTCTCCCAGCAGGTAAAAGTCGACCTGGCAAGTTTCGGAATGGGTGACTTCGTCGGACAAGGGTGGCAGAACTCGGCAGCCGGCCTTCTCAGGCCTGGTTGATCAGGAACTGGGTCAACAGGCCAACCGGTCTGCCGGTGGATCCCTTGTCTCCGCCCCATATCCAGGTGGAACCGGCGCAATCGATATGCGCCCAGCGCTGGCCTTCGGTAAAACGCGAAAGAAAACAGCCTGCAGTGATACTGCCAGCCGCCATGCCACCGACATTTTTCATATCTGCGAAGGTGGATTTGAGCTGTGGCTGGTAATCATCCCAGAGCGGCAGGCGCCAGCCCCGGTCGACGGCGTTCTCGACCCGCATCGATCAACTCATCTGCAAGATCATCATGCTTGCTCATGATGGCGGAGGCATGGTGTCCGAGCGCAATCACGGCAGCGCCGGTCAGGGTGGCAACATCAATCAGGGCTGCCGGATTGAACCGCTGGCTGTAGGTCAGCGCATCGCAAAGACCAGGCGGCCTTCCGCATCGGTATTCAGTACCTCGATGGTCTTTCCCGACATCGAGGTCAGTACATCGCCGGGACGGTAGGCATTGCCATCGGGCATGTTCTCGGCTGTGGCGACAATACAGATCACGTTGATCGGCAGTTGCATGTCGGCACAGGCTTCAAACGCGCCAATGACGCTGGCTGCACCGCCCATGTCGAATTTCATTTGTTCCATGTTCGGGCCGGGTTTGAGCGAAATGCCACCGGTATCAAAGGTGATACCCTTGCCAACCAGCACAACGGGCTGGCTGTTTTCGTCCGCGCCCTGGTATTTGAGAACGATCAGTTTTGACCGTTGACGCTGCCCCGGCCGACGGCCAGCAGGGCCGACATTTTGAGTTCGGTCCATTTCGATCCTCTCGAGGACCTCCAGGCTGACATTTTTGTAGTTGTTGGCGATCTCGTCGCGCATGCTTCCGCCAGGAAAGTCGGGATTGCAGATATTGGGTGGCAGATTGCCCAGTTCCATTGAGCGCTAGATAACCTTTGGCAATGCCCCTGGCTTCATTCAGTCCGGACTGCAATTTGTCACCGGCATTGAAGGAGGCGCTGGTCAGAGGCTGGTTATCATCATCTTTTGGCTGCCTTGGTTGCGGTATAGCGGTAGTTGGCCTTTTCCAGGTTGACTGCAGCCTGGCGCAGACGCCAGTGGTCTCGTGCATCGCCAATTTCGATTTCATGAAGACAGATATGTGCACTGGTGCTGGCATGGTCGCGCAGGAATGCGCCGGCGCTTGAGCAGGCATTGTCATAGCGCACGTCGGTGAATTTTTCAGTTTCACCACAACCGACGACCAGGATGCGTTTTGCGTTTACGCCATCGAGACCATGCAACAGGGTTGTATCTTTCCAATCCGTGTTGACATCGCCACTGTCGATCAATGTTCTGTAAAGCGCCATCGCTGGCTTCGATCAATCAGTTCGGCCGATCCTTGTAAAGGCGTATTTTCAAGGCTCCGATAACCAGGCAAGCAGTTTCGAGTGTCTGTTGCCGGTGTTGTGTCTGAGTGTAAATTTCATTAATTCGGGTCCTTTCCCGGACTCCTTGCCCGAAAAATAACCGGTGGGTCGTTTAACACTGCTAGAATGCGAAACGAATCGGGCATTCTACAAGAATTATACGCGAAGATACTAATATTGAGCATACTGCAAAAATACATATTTCGTGAGTGGTTCTGGACCGCACTGGCTGTAAGTATTGTGCTCGTCAGTCGTTTTGCTGGGTGCCTATCTGGGCGATATGCTCAAGGATATCGCCGGGGGACGGATACCGGCGGGTCTGATGGGTATCCAATTGCTGCTGCATTTGCCCGAAACGATGGGCAATATTTTGCCATTGGCAGGTTTTGTCGCGGTCATGTGGGGCCTGGGCCGTTTTTACCGCGACCAGGAAATGGCGGTCATGCGCTCGAGCGGTTTCGGTTGGCAAAATCTTTTAAAGCCACTGTTGAGCCTCGTGACTGCCGTATGGCGGTCGCATTGCTGCTGTTGGGCCTGGTCGGTTGCCCCGACGCAGTGCACGGATGGCCGAAGAACAACTGGAAGAAGCATTTCGTTCGGCCGCCGTCTGGGGCTTGCAGGCAGGCAAGTTCCATGTGTTCAAACAGGGTGACCTGGTGTTGTATGCCGAAGCCATCGATGAGGATGGCAGTACGCTTAAAAATATTTTCATCAAGCAGCGCCAGCAATGACAGGGAGCAGGTCTGGGTTGCCCAGAAAGGACGTTACTGGATGGATACCGACACGGGTGACCGTTATCTGTGCTCGAAGACGGCAAGGTGACGGATGTTGCACCCGGGAAAACTCGACGTGCGTGTGCTGAGCTTTGCCCGCAATGATTTGCGTTTGCCGGAACCGGAATTCCGTAAACGGAAAAACGCCAGGATCAATTCGGTCTCGTCGGCTGAACTGCTCGATAAAGGCAATTCCGAATCCATTGCGGAATTGCAGTGGCGCCTGTCCCCGGCTATCACGGTCATCGTGCTGGGTTTGCTGGCGATTCCGCTGTCGCATTCGGAGCCACGTGAAGGCAGGGGGGTCAGGGTTGTGCTGGGTATCCTGGTTTACATACTTTATGGCAATCTGCTTTATCTGTGCCGAACCTGGGTGATAGAAGGTGTCCTCCCCGCCTATATCGGCATGTGGTGGGTTCACGTAGTTTTTCTCATTATCAGTTTCGTATGGATCCGGCGGCAGGGCCGGTTTCCGGTAAAGGCGCCGTAAATGATCAAGACCGTAGACACCTACATCGGCAAAACCGCCATCCTCGGGATTTTGCTCATATGGGTCAGTCTTACGGCCCTGATGATGATGTTCAGCGTATTGGGTGAATTACGCGCCACCACGGCCAGTTACGGTGCAATGGATGTTTTCTGGTTCGTATTGCAGACGGGTCCACGGATGGCATACCAGATTTTCCCGGTGTCGGCCCTGATGGGTTCCTTACTGGGTATTGGCAGCCTGGCGAGTGCAAATGAACTGGTCGCATTCCGGGTTTCGGGTGTCTCGAGGCTCAGGCTGGCGGTTGCCGGAATGGTCGGAACCCTGTTGATAACGTTACCGGTCATGGCCATCGGCGAGTTTGTCGCGCCGGATGCCGAGCAACAGGCCCGCGCCTATCGTTTGAGCCAACTTGTCGGCCAGGTCATCATTGGCGGGTCATCCGGCATGTGGATCAGGGATGGCAGTGACATCGTCAATATCCGCCGGCCTCTGTTGACCGCGGACCGGGGCAGCAATCGATCAGTTTCCAGGAAGTGGAAATTCACCATTTTGATGGTTTTTCCGGATTGCAGAAAATCACCCGCGCCGACAGTGCATTCTTTGATGGTGACCAATGGACGCTCGAGGGTGTTTCGATCATCGAGATTGGAAACCACAGGCGTGGTTCCGACAAAACTTGAGCGACGCCCCGTGGGTGTCCGGGGTCAAACCCGAGTTACTCGAATCGGCCGTAACCCGTCCATTTTATCTGTCCATCAGCGCCTTGTGGGACCAGATGAAATATCTGAAAAAGCAATGGCCTGGATGACAGGATTTATCAATCCGCGATCTGGGAAAAGATCACCTACCCGTTTGCGATCATTGCGCTGGTGCTCGCCGGCATGCCCTTTGTGTTTGGATCTTCCAGGCAGCACAATCACGGTTTCAGACTGTTTATCGGCATGACGCTCGGTGGCGTGTTCATGCTGGTCAACGCGGGTGTGCAAAACCTCGCCACGGCATATTCGCTGCCGGTTGCTCTAAGCACGGCCACGCCATCCGCCATCCTGATGATCGTTGCGGTTACCGTTTTACGACGTTCGACCTGAGCAGCAGGGTGCGTGCGGCCAGGTCGTGCCAACCGCGGTTGCGGGAATCCACCAATGCCCAAAATATACCAAGACCAAGCATGCCCAGTGACACGAGACCGACGAGAAAGCGCAGCAAACATCTCGGCCAGGAAACGACCTGGCCATTGCTGCTGACAAGCCTGATCCGCCATGCGCGCATACCCATGGTCATGCCCCCGTACCGCCAGCAACCGCCCAGGTATGCGAAACAGGCCGCCAACAACCAGAGTGTGAACCAGAAATCTTTCAAGGCAACCTTGTTGACATCACCGAAGGGCAGGGCAACCGCCGACGCCAGTATCAGGACGGCGAGCAAAACGAGGCCGTCATAGAGCATTGCCAGCAACCTGCGCGGCAGCGGGCAATAGGTGTATTCGTTTGAATTGGCAGGTTTATTTTTATTCACTTTAATGCCCGTTGGACTGTTGGCCCGACGGGCCGGGGCGGCCTGGGGGGCGGCCTGGCTTACAAGCATAACCCGGGTGACACATATTTCTGTAATTGATTACGTTATCATGGGTGACATGGATGAATTTAATGCGTAGGAAACAGGCCGGTCCAGCAACGTGAAAACCGGCACTCAGACACCATCCGCTTCTATCGGGCAGGATCCGGTTATCGAGCGGTTCCTGGATAATCTCTGGGCCGAACGCGGTCTCAGCGACAACAGTCTGCAAAGCTATCGTCACGACCTGGTGCATTTGCAGAACCGGCTGGCCGCGCGCGGAAAACCCGTCAGTGACGCCACGCGTGAAGATCTCCTCGCGATACTCGCCGCCGAGATGCAACTGGGTAAAAGCCCCCGTTCATTGTCACGCTACCTGTCGGCTTATCGCCAGTTTTATCGCTGGCTGGTAAGGGAAGGCAAAATCAGCAGCGATCCCGTGGCCTTGATCGAAAGTCCAAAAACGGGACGCGGACTACCCAAGGCACTGACCGAAGAACAGGTTGAAGCCCTGCTCGGGGCGCCGGATACCGGCACAACCATGGGTATGCGTGACAGGGCCATGCTGGAGTTAATGTACGCGACCGGCTTGCGTGTGAGCGAGTTGGTGCACCTGGAGTTGTCCAATATCAATCTTAACCAGGGGGTAGTGCGGGTAATCGGCAAGGGACAAAAAGAGCGCCTGGTGCCAATCGGGGACGAAGCGCACGAATGCCTGAAAAACTATCTGTCATCTGGCAGACCGGCGCTGTTGCAGGGTGTGCAGACGAACAGCGTATTTGTAACCAAGCGTAAATCCGGAATGACACGCCAGGCGTTCTGGTACATGGTGCGCCGCTACGCCGCTCAGTGCGGCATAACGCGGAAGTTGTCACCGCACATGTTGCGTCACTCGTTTGCGACCCACCTGCTGAATCACGGCGCGGATTTGCGCGTCGTGCAACTGCTTCTCGGCCACAGCGATCTTTCCACCACGCAAATTTATACGCACATTGCCCGCGAAGGTTTGAAGCGCATGCATGAGGCTCATCACCCCCGCGGATAGTGGAAACCGGCATGTTTAGCGAATTTATGGGTTGAACTTTTCCACGCATACAGGTCAAATGCAACCAGAGCACAGACACTTAAATAATAGACCGGAGACAACCATGATTCGCACAGCGCCATTGATCGCAGCATTGCTGACCTGCTTTTTGATATCCGCGGCATATGCCGACACCAAGGAAGAACAGGGTTTCGATGCCGTCGAGGCCAAGATTCGCGCCCTGGTTCCGAACGCCAAGACCATTGCGATCTCGGAAACACCCATCGAGGGTATTTTGCAGGTTCAGATCAATAGCGATATCGTTTATGTGACCGCCAACGGCCAGTACCTGTTGCAGGGTCAGATCATGGATATCGACACCCGCGCCAACATCACCGACCAGGCCAAATCCGGAATTCGCCAGGGTCTGCTGACAGGCCTGAAAACAGATGAACAGATCATATTTGCGCCGGACAAGCCAAAATACGATTTGCTTGTATTCACAGACCTTGATTGCGGTTATTGCCGTAAACTTCACAGCCAGATAAAAGAGTACAACGATGAGGGCATCGCCATACATTACCTGGCGTTCCCGCGGGCTGGCATCGGTTCGGAATCGTATGACAAATTTGTTTCCGTATGGTGCGCCGCTGATCAGAAAGAAGCCTTGACGCTGGCCAAAAACGGCACCGATCCGGCACCGGCTGAAATGTCCCAACCCGATTGCCGACCAGTATGAACTGGGTCGTGAAGTCGGTGTAACCGGCACACCGGCACTGGTCACAATGGATGGCACACTGATACCGGGTTACATGCCGCCCGCGCAGTTGCTCGAGAGGCTGGAATCCATGCAGACGCCGTCTGAATAAGTCATCAGAGGTTACTTAAACAATAAACCCCGCTCCAGGCAGCGGGGTTTTTTTATGTTTAAAAAACGCGGGCTTTGTTGAATGGGGTGGCGCTTCGCAAATTTACATGGAATCACGATGTATCCCGGATTTCGAAATTGCCGTGAAATAAATAAATCGCCAAATTCCTGCTCAAATTCCGGCCCTCAACCGCTATAATGTTGGCTGTTTATTCGGGAGTGATACTTTGACGGAGTTTTTCTGCCTGCTCGGTGGCCCCGCTTATTCTGAATTTCGCAGGCAAAAACTGGTTGATGCTTTGCTTGAGCGCGTCGGTCAGGAGTGTTTGTTCACTGCGCAATTCATCTATTTCGTTGAATGTCCGCGGCAACCCTCGCAGGAAGAACGGTTGCGACTCGAAGCGCTGTTACAGGCGCAATGGGTACCGAATCTCGATGCTTTGTCGGCAACCGTTCCGGAGAAGCACAGCGGCGGACCGCAGATGTCTGCCGGGCAAGCTCACGAATCCGCCAGCCAATCCGTCCCGGTTTATTGCTGGTCCTTCCCCGCCTGGGGACACAGTCGCCCTGGTCAACAAAGGCCACCGATATTGCACACCTGTGCGATCTGGATTCGGTCAGCCGTATCGAGCGGGGTATCATTTTCCATCTGCCTCCGGATGCCGTTGAGACGGGTCTGGCAGCGATCATCAACCCCCTGATTCACGACCGCATGACACAAACGGTGTTGACTGACCTTAACACTGCGAGGGCACTGTTTGCTCATCACCCAGCCAGACCACTGGTTATTGCAGACCTGTCCGGTGACGCGTTGCTGGCGCTGTGAAATGCCAACCGTGATCTTGGGCTGGCGTTGTCGCGAAACAGAGATGGAATACCTGATTACGGCCTATCAGACGCTTGGCCGCAATCCAACCGATGCGGAACTGATGATGTTCGCGCAGGCCAATTCCGAGCATTGCCGGCACAAGATATTCAATGCCAGCTGGACGCTGGATGGTGAGCCCCTGGACCTTTCCCTGTTCGCCATGATCAGGAATACCCATGCGCTAAATCCCAAGGGCGTGCTATCCGCTTACCATGATAACTCCGCGGTGATCGAAGGCCGCCGCAGCCGGCGTTTCTTTCCATCACCCGTCAGTGGCGAGTATGCCTGGCTGGATGAGGACGTGGGGATACAAATCAAGGTCGAAACACATAATCACCCCACTGCGATCTCGCCCTTTCCGGGTGCAGCGACCGGCTCCGGGGGTGAAATCCGCGATGAGGCCGCAACCGGGCGCGGCGCCCGTCCAAAGGCCGGCCTGACCGGCTTTTCGGTTTCGAATTTACACCTGCCGGACAGACCACGCAGCTGGGAAGAAAACTCCGGTAAACCCGGACGCATCGCCAGTGCGCTGGATATCATGATCGAAGGTCCGATCGGTGCGGCTTCTTTCAATAACGAATTTGGCCGCCCTGCGCTGTCGGGCTATTTCCGGACATTTGAACAAACCATCGGCGGACGGCTTTGGGGTTATCACAAACCCATCATGCTCGCCGGCGGAATCGGCAATATCCGCCCCGGGCACATTGAAAAACAGCTGCTGTCAGCGGGTTCCGCCGTGATCGTCCTCGGTGGACCGGCCATGTTGATCGGGCTCGGCGGCGGCGCGGCATCCTCGGTCGGGAGTGGTCAGGGCAACGAGGAACTGGATTTCGCCTCGGTGCAGCGCGGCAATCCTGAAATGCAAAGACGCTGCCAGGAAGTCATCGACCGTTGTTGCGCCCTGGGGGAGGACAACCCGATCGTGTCGATACACGATGTCGGCGCAGGCGGATTGTCCAATGCATTGCCTGAATTGCTGAACGACAGCAGTCGCGGCGGCAAGCTGGAGTTACGCAAGATTCCAAGTGCGGACGGCGCCATGTCGCCCATGGAGATCTGGTGTAACGAGTCACAGGAACGCTACGTACTCGGTATTGATTACGAGCGTCTGGAAGAATTTGAATCGCTGTGCAAGCGTGAACGCTGTCCCTATGCTGTGTTGGGCACGGTCACCGATGAACGTGATTTACGCCTGGACGATGCCCTGCTGCAAAAGCCGGCGGTCGATCTGCCCTTGGAGGTGTTGCTGGGAAAGACACCCAAATTGCACCGTGATGCGCAAACCGGAAACGTAGCTCCGCTTACGCGTCTGTCTGACGATACCGCATTGGAGGATGACCTGCTGCGTGTGTTGCGTTTCCCGGCGGTTGGCAGCAAATCATTTCTGATCACCATCGGCGACCGTTCGGTCGGCGGTCTGGTGGCGCGTGACCAGATGGTCGGGCCCTGGCAGGTGCCGGTGGCGGATTCAGCGGTGACCCTGCACGGTTTTGATGGTTATGCGGGTGAGGCCATGGCGGTCGGCGAGCGTACACCGCTGGCAGTGGTCAACAGCCCTGCCGCCGCCAGGATGGCGGTGACCGAAGCGATTACCAATATTGCCAGCGCGCCGATCGAGTGTCTTGCCGACGTCCGGTTGTCTGCCAACTGGATGGCGGCGGCCGGGGAAGAAGGCCAGGATGCGGCCTTGTACGCGGCGGTCAAATCGGTCGGCATGGAGTTGTGCCCCGCACTGGGTATCGCCATCCCGGTCGGCAAAGATTCACTGTCTCTCAAAACCGACTGGATGGACGCTGGCCAGCCAAGACACATGCTTGCGCCGGTTTCCCTGGTGGTTTCCGCGTTTGCGCCGGTCACTGATGCCCGCCTGGCGGTCACCCCGCAACTGAAATTGGCAACGGAGCCAGCAGCCTCCTGTTGATCGACCTTGGCCGTGGCCGCGACCGCCTGGGCGGGTCGTGCCTGGAGCAGGTCCACGGCGTATTCAGTGACCCTGTCCCCGACCTTGACAATGCCGCGGACCTGGCAGGATTTTTTGCCGCCATCCAGGAGCTGATCGCAGCGCGATTGTTACTTGCCTATCACGATCGTTCTGACGGTGGGTTGATTATCACTCTTTGTGAAATGGCGTTCTCGGCGCGTTGCGGGCTACGCTTGTCAATCGAGCCAGGCGTCGCAGAGGATCGGTCAAGTTGCGCGCCCGTCTGTTCGCCGAGGAACCCGGTGCGGTTATCCAGGTTGCCGAATCGCAAAAACCAGCCGTGCTGGCGTGTCTGGCAAAACATGGCCTGGCGGAATTGGTGGCGGATATCGGCACGCCGGTCAGCGGTCATATGCTCAGCATAGAAAGCGCCGGGCGTATTTGCCTGCAGAGCGATCTGCGCAGTTTGCACCAGGCCTGGAATGAAACCAGTTTCGAAATTCAGAAGTTACGTGATCATCCGGATTGCGCCGAACAAGAGTTTGCCCGGACCCTGCTGTGGGATCAGCCGTTCCTGAAACCGAGTTTGAATTTTGATCCCGTGCACAATCCGGTGGCCCCCGCCGTCGTCATGCAGGTAAAACCAAGCGGTTGCGATTTTGCGTGAGCAGGGTGTCAACGGCCAGGTGGAAATGGCCGCTGCCTTTGACCTGGCGGGCTTCAGGGCGGTTGATGTACACATGTCTGATCTGCTTGCGAAACGGACGGACCTGTCGGGGTTTCAGGGCCTGGTGGCCTGCGGCGGTTTTTCATATGGTGATGTTTTGGGTGCAGGGCGGGGCTGGGCGGCTTCCGTGCTGTTCCATGCGGAACTCAGGGACCAGTTCGCGCGCTTTTTTGAAAGTACCGACCGATTTGCACTTGGTGTCTGCAATGGTTGCCAGATGCTTTCCTCGTTGCGGGATATTATTCCCGGCGCCGAATGCTGGCCGGATTTTGTCGCCAATCGGTCCGGTCAGTTCGAGGCCCGTCTGAGCCTGGTAAGAGTACCCGCGTCGGCCTCGTTGTTTTTCAGCGGCATGGCGGGTAGCCTGTTGCCGGTGGCGACTGCGCACGGCGAGGGACGGGCCCGGTTCGACGGCCAGTTGCTTCCGCAGACGCAGATAGCATTGCAATATGTCAACGCCGACGGAGTGACCACGACCGGTTACCCGCAAAACCCGAACGGCTCTCCCGGCGGCATAACCGGCTTGTGCAATTCCGATGGCCGGATCACGATCATGATGCCCCATCCGGAAAGAACCCTGCGTACGGTCAATTTTTCCTGGGCGCCGGATCACTGGCCGGAGGTATCTCCCTGGCAACGTATATTCCGCAATGCGCGTCAATGGGTACAGTGATGAACAGATCAACCGGCGATCAAGAATTGCGCTTGAGCGAACTGCTTATCCTGGCGTTTTTGTGGATGGTGTTTGGCTTTATGCTCTGGTATTACCTGAGTGCATTTCACGGTATTCCGGTGCGCATGATCGCCAGTCAGATTCTCTCTCGATTACTGGGCAGCGATTTCTCAATATCATAGCCAACCCGGACCGGCATTATCTGTTCCAGGTGCAGACCAATATTCCCTTCCAATTTCCGGACGGAAGCCGTGAGGCGCTGGGTTTTATCGTAAATCCGTTGATTTTCGGTTTTGGCTTTCCTTTGCTGTTTGGCCTGGTGATGGCCTCCAGTGCTTCCAAGCTGAGGAAATTGGTTATTTTACTGAGTGGTTACGTGGTCGTCATGCTGATCCAGGTATGGGGTGTGGTCTGGCAGTCACTGAAAATGCTGGCTTTCAATTTTGGCCCGGATGCGCACCAGATCGTCATCAACGCCGGTATTTCTGATGAAGTCGATTGCCTTGTGTTACCAACTGGGGATTTTAATATTCCCGCCACTGGTGCCTATTATTTTCTGGGTGCTGGCGAATTGGTCCCTGATTGAACAATTTACTGGCTGGCACAGGAACAGCGATTCATGACACACGCGGGAACTGTCAAGCAAAACGGTGGTCTTTGCTCGTCTACAGCGGTCTCTTGCGGGCACCTGCTTTATGAACTGGCGGAAGGGGCTATAATTTCCACAAAGATCTCAAATTCCCAAGGGACATTACGTGCAAGCAACTGAAGAACCGCAAGATCAAAGACGTAAAGCAGCCGAAAGCGGTTGAAGACGAGGTATGCGTTTACCTGATCGACAGCGGCCGTTTGAAAAAGTCCGATCTCAAGCGGGCCGAAACGTTTCGTGAACAGAACGGCGGTGATCTGATCACCTTGCTGGTCCGTCTGGGTCTTGTTTCAGAACGCGATGTGGCGGAGGCGGAATCCAGCCTGTTGGGTCTGCCATTGATAACAACGGCCGACCTGCCTGATGAGGCGCCCGAAATCGGCAAGTTGTCATTGCGCTACCTGAAACAGAACCTGTTGCTGCCCGTCAGTGTTACCGACGGTGAAATGGTTGTGGTGATGGCCAATCCCCGGGATGAATATGCGCTCAAGGCCCTGGCCATGGCGAGTGGAAAAACACATTCGGCGGCAGGTTGGCGTGGCCTCTGAAATTGAAAACGGTATCGAAAAGCTCTATGGCGTTGGCCGCAGCGCCATGGGTCAGATCATCGAACGCTCGGTGAAGGTGAAGAAGACCTGGAAGATGTCGAACACCTGCGTGACCTGGCTTCCGAGGCGCCGGTTATCCGCCTGGTCAACCTGATCATGCAAAGGGCGGTGGAGGCGCGCGCTTCGGACATCCATATCGAACCGTTTGAAAACCGCCTGAAAGTCCGTTACCGGATCGATGGTGTACTGCAGGAAGTGGAGGCGCCGCCGGCGAAGTCCACCGCAGCGGTGATCTGCCGTATCAAGATCATGGCGCAGGCTGAATATCGCCGAGCGACGTCTGCCGCAGGATGGCCGTATCATGCACCGGGTGCAGGGCAAGGAACTGGATTTGCGTGTTTCGACCGTGCCGACCTCTCACGGCGAGAGCGTGGTCATGCGTATCCTCGACCGTGAGAGCATCGTGCTGGATTTCGATTCGCTGGGTTTTGACGAGGGTCTTAAAGAAATCCTTTGTCAAGGAGCTGGAAATGCCGCATGGCATTATCCTGGTCACGGGCCCCACCGGTTCGGGTAAAACCACCACGCTTTATACGGCGCTGAGCCACATCAATACGCCGGCACGAAAAATCATCACGGTTGAAGACCCGGTGGAGTACCAGCTGGAGGGCATCAACCAGATCCAGGCGAAGTCTTCCATCGGTCTCGATTTTGCCCATGCCCTGAGGGCCATCGTCCGGCAGGATCCGGATGTCATCATGATCGGTGAAATGCGTGACCTGGAAACCGCGCGTATCGCGATCCAGTCCGCACTGACCGGTCACCTCGTGCTGTCGACCATCCACACCAATGACGCGGCAGGCGGCGTCACCCGTATGCTGGACATGGGCGTGGAGGACTACCTGCTGACCTCAACCGTCAATGCCATCCTCGCACAGCGCCTGGTGAGAACACTGGGCAAGGGTGCGCGGGAAGCCGTGCAACTGTTGCCTGAAGTGGCGGCGGAAATGGGGTTCGCGACGTTCCTTGAGCAGGACACCTATACGGTCTACCGGCCCATACCGACGGAGGAGAACCCGACCGGTTATTTCGGCCGGACCACGTATCCTGGAGTTGCTGCAGATGACGGACTCCATCCGCCGACTGATCATGCAACACGCCACGTCGGGGGAGATCCATGAGCATGGCCGTCAGCGAAGGGATGCGAACCATGTACCAGGATGGCCTGATCAAATGTCTGCAGGGAGTCACCACGCTCGAAGAAGTGCTCAGGGTGACCCAGGAAGCCTGATGCCTCTATTTGAATACAAGGCGGTTTCGCCGTCCGGCGAAACCGTCCGCGGGACCATGGAGGCCGCTTCCGAGGAGATGGTCATTGCCAAGCTGCAGGAAGCCGGCAATATTCCGCTGTCGGCCAACGAGGCCGGCAAGGGTGGCTTCAGCCTTGATATCCTGAGGCTCAAAAGACGCGGCATGAACACCCGCGAAGTCGGCCAGTTTACGCAACAACTGGCCACTTTGCTCGGTGCCGGTTTGCCGCTGGACCGTTCGCTGCAGGTGTTGATGGAATTGTCCGAAAATGACCGTGTCAAGCAGACGGTATCCGGCATTCGGGACCAGGTAAGGGAAGGCGGAAGCCTGTCCGATGCACTGGATGCGCAGCACGGTTCGTTCAGCAGGTTATTTATCAACATGGTGCGCGCCGGTGAAATCGGCGGCTCACTGGATGACCACCCTGGATCGCCTGGCGGATTACATGGAGCGTTCGAAGGACCTGAAAGACAGCGTGGTTTCAGCCATGATTTATCCCATCATGCTGATGGTGCTGGCCGGGGGTTCGCTGGTGCTTTTGTTGGTTTACGTCATTCCCCAATTCACCCCGATCTTTGAAGAACTGGGTGGTGATCTCCCGCTGATCACCAAGATCGTACTGGCGGTCGGTGGCATCCTGCAGAATTTCTGGTGGGGGCTGATTGGCCTGACCATCCTGGGCGTGTGTCTGTTCCGCCGTATGCTGGCGGATCCGGAAAAGCGATTGGTCTGGGATACACGGGTGCTTGCATACGCGCTGGGTGGGTGACCTGGTGGCAAAAATGGAGATTGCGCGTCTGGCACGAACACTGGGCACGCTGCTGACCAATGGCGTACCGTTGTTGTCGGGTTTGTCGATTGCCCGCAATGTGATGACCAACAGCCTGTTGCGGCAGAGTGTTGAGGCGACCACGCAGAAGGTCAAAACCGGCGGCGGCCTGGCGCATAACCTGGCGGAAAGCGGGCAATTTCCCAGGCTGGCGTTGCAGATGGTCAGCGTGGGTGAGGAAACCGGCCAACTGGATGTCATGCTGATGAAAGTTGCGGACACCTATGACAAGGAGGTGCGCAACACCATCGATCGCTTGTTGGCCATTTTTACGCCTGTGATCACACTGTTGATGGCGGTCATGATCGGCACGATCGTGATGTCGGTATTGATGGCAATAATGGGTATCAATGAACTGGTAGGCTGAAGAAACGGTCACAGACCTGCAGAGTTAAAAAAACGCGCAGGTTTAAATACGTAAAAGGTCAATGCAATCAGCATTGGACCGGATTTGAGTGTAAGGTAATCCTGGCAGGACGAATGGATTTGAAAATGTTTTACAAGATAAATAAAGAGCGGACAGCGCGGGTTTTACCCTGGTCGAATTATTACTGGTGCTGGTGATCCTGGCATTGATTGCCGGCCTGGTTTTGCCGGGTATTATCGGCAAGGCCGAGAGTGCAAAAGTCAAGGCCGCGTCTTCTCAGATCAGCCGTATCTCGATGTCGGTGGAGAGTTACTACCTGGACACGGGCAACACGCCATCGTCACTGGATGACCTGGTCAATGAACCCTCCGGCGTCACCGGCTGGAACGGTCCTTATATCAAGAATTCCCTGTTAAAAGACCCCTGGGGTGAAGCTTATAAGTTCAAAGTGCCGGGAGATCACGACAATGATTATGACATATGGTCCTTCGGTGCTGACCGCCAGCAGGGTGGCGAGGGTAGAAACGCGGATATCAACAATTGGGAATAGAGGTGGGCTCACAATTTGAGTTGAGATCGCGTCAAGCATGTAAAACACCATAAATCACGGGGCTTTACCCTGGTTGAGATTATGGTGGTCATGGTTATCATCGCGCTGGTCATGGGACTGGTTGCGACTTCCATGTCACGCAGTATCTCCGGCGCAGAGGCCCGCGCTGCTTCACGAAAACTGGTAGCCTCACTGCGTTATACCAGGGCCCGGGCGATTATCGACAAACAGGAACAGGTATTCCTGGTCGATACCGAAAACCGGAGTTACCAGGCGCCCGGCCGCAAAAGGATAGATCTCCCCGAGGGCGTGGATGTGACGATCACCACGGCCCGTTCCGAACTTACTTCAGAAACCGTTTCAGGTATACGGTTTTTCCCCGATGGCGGATCTACCGGCGGACACATTGAGTTGACGGTCAACGATCGCGAATACCGGGTTAATGTCGCCTGGCTGACCGGCGAAACCCAATTGGAGAAAACAGAGGGATGAAACCTCTGATCACGCTATCAGGCAAGCGATTGCGGAGACGCTCCGGTGGCTTCACGCTACTGGAGGTGATGCTGGCTTTTGTCATCTTTGCACTGAGCTTCGCCACGGTGCTGGAAATCATGGCGGGTTCAATGCGCAGCGTTGGCAGGGCGAAAGACGATACAGAGGTCGCCTTGCTGGCGCAAACGCTGATGGACCAGGTTGGTACCGAGATACCGGTGGAAGAGGGTGAATACAGCGGAACAAGCATGGACCGTTATAACTGGAATATGGATTTATCCCTGTATGACGCCAGTACTGAAACCGAAAGGCCGGGAATGAGCACCCAGGAACTGGCGGACCTGTCGGGCATCGAATTGTACCGGGTGGATCTGTACATTGACTGGGAGACGGGCAGAAGAGAGAGGAATTTACATTTCAGCACCATCCACAGCATTCTGGCGAACCGGCCGTGATGAAATATAGCCACAAAACCACGAGTCGCCCGGCGGCGGGCTTTACGCTGGTTGAACTGCTGTTGGCGATCACCCTGATGAGTATATTGCTTGCTTTGACTTACAGCGGTCTGCGTGCGGCCACGCGTTCATCCCAGCGCGGCGAACAGATATTGGCTGCCGGTGGTGAGCTTCGCGCCGCACACCAGTTTATACGCCGCCAGTTAAATCAGATGTTGCCATTGGCGTTCGCCGAGACTGAAGATGCCCAGGCAGTTCGCATCGTATTTGAAGGTGACGCAAAACACATCCAGTTCGTGGCTCCAATGCCGGGCTACCTGGGTTCCGGGGGGCCGCAGGTGCAATTGGTAGAGGTGGTCAGCGGCAACGACGATGAGCTTGTTATCCAGTTCAGCAACGCGTTACTGCAGGGTTTTACCGAGGACCGGTTAAAAGACCGGGAACCGGTCACATTGCTTGAAGGGGTCAGTTCGGCTGATTTTGAATTCCTTGGCAGGGATGAAGAAGGTGAATTGACCGGTTGGTCGACGAACTGGGAGCAACTTGACCAACTACCGGTTGCCGTGCGCCTGAATGTTGAATTTACCGAGGGTTTAAACTTGCAATGGCCTGATCTGGCTGCCGGGGTACGGGTAGACGAGATGTCGCTCCAGGGCGTCGGCGGCAACCTGGCCAAACCAACCTATGAGCAAACCATCAAGGACCTGATCAAGGGTAGAAAGCAGGGTGAGTCATGAACAGCACCTGCCGGATCAATTCCCAGAAAGGGATCGCCCTGGTGCTGGTTTTATGGGTATTGTTACTGCTCACAATCATAACCGGGTCATTTTCCCTGATGGCGCGTATGGACAGTTTGGAAGCCAATACACTGCTGTCGGGAACACAGGCGCTGATGAGTGCCGAGGCTGCTGTCAATCTCGCGGTATTGGCCTTGCGTGACCCCGATGATGAAACCCGCATGCGTGCGGATGGCCGGGTTTATGAAACGGAGCTCGATGGGGTGAAAGTGGAGGTCAGTGCGATTGATGAGCGCGGCAAGCTGGATATCAATGCGGCCGATGAGTTGACCCTGGCAAACCTGTTCACCGGCAATGGTATGGAGCCGGACCGCGCGGAGTTGCTGGCCGCCGCCGTCATGGATTGGCGCGATGAGGATGAACTTGAACGTGTCAATGGTGCGGAGGAAGATGCCTATCTCGCCGCGGGTCTCGATATGGGCCCGGCCAACAGGCCTTTTATGATGACCGAGGAGTTGTTACAGGTTATCGGTATGGATTACGAGTTTTACCGTAAGCTGGAACCCGGTATCACGGTGTTTTCGCGTGCAGGCGAACCTGATCCGGCGTTTGCGCCCGTGGAAGCGCTGATGGCAATGCCGGATATCACCCATGAGGAAGCGATGAACTTTGTGCAGGAAAGAAATTCCCGCCAACCCGGTGATTCACTTGGCACAGAGTTGCCAAATGGGCTTGTTGTTATGGAACAAGGCCGAGGGGTCACGTATAGTATTCAGGCCAGGGCGACGATGCCCAATGGCGTTTGGGAACAGTTGCAAGCCACAATCCGGCTTGGGGGGACGCCGAGTGGCAGTCCCTACCGTGTTTTGCGTTGGCGCGAAGGATTTTATTAGGGCCTGTTAACACCGATGGCGATTACACTTAACAATACCATTCAAAACTTCCGCTTCAGATTTGCGAACGGACCCGCCGGTCAGTTCTTGAAATGGTGGGGGGAAGAGCTGCGCAATGCGATGCCGACACAGTTGCGCGAACGCATGCAATACGCCCGCCGCAAGTTGTTGATCCAGACGAATGACACGGAAATCGTATTCAGTATTGATAACGCAAAATCGATCCAGTCCCTGGATACGGTTTCCACCGATCAGGACCTGCAGTTACAACAACAGCGGATTCGGGACATTATTCAGCAGCACGAACTTGC
>CAVSHP010000025.1:0-152307 GCA_963727635.1 uncultured Gammaproteobacteria bacterium
CCGAAGATTTCGAGGATCAGCCCCCAGGTACGATAGATAGCCTTGGTCTCGAGCGCGGTTTTCGAGGTTGCGCTGCTGGATCGGCGACAAGGCGCGCGTCGAACACGACGAGCCCCGCCTCCTCCATCCGCACCTGCGCCCGCGAGCATCTCCGACCTGTCCACTGCCGATCAGCGTCGCCGGTTTCGTGCAGCGCGCACCCGGAAGGCAATGCTGCTCGACGACCGCAGCGCCGATCGCCGCGGCGAGCCCGGCGGTTTCGGCCAGGCGCGCCTCGGCGTCGCGGCCGCGTCCTCCCTGATCGGGGAGGACGACGATCGCCTTGGCGCCGCGTGTGAATTCGTCCCGATCGCGCTCGAAGCCGGACTCAATCCTCGTCGATAATCTCGCTGCTTCGTCTGCCAGGTTGAGTGGATGCGCCGGCTGGATCGTCGAGACCGCGTGTTTTGTAGACGAGCTGCGCCATGTCCTTCGCGCTGCAGCAACATGCAGAACAGGTCGAAGGCCGCAATCCGCCCTGGAGCATGACGCCGTTGACCAGGAACATGGTCACTGGGCTTCGCGCTTCACGCACGCGCGTTGAGGAAGATTTCCTGCGAGCACGGCTGCTTGCTTCGTCATTCGCCGGCCGCTCGATCGTGCAGCAAGGTCGATCGGGCCGGCCGGCATGATCGTCGAGATGGCGTGCTTGTAGACGAGTTGCGACTGGCCGTCGCGGCGCAGCAGGACCGAGAAATTGTCGAACCAGGTGACGATTCCCTGCAGCTTCACGCCTTTGACGAGGAACATCGTCACCGGCGTCTTGGTCTTGCGGAGCGCATTCAGAAAGATGTCCTGAAGGAGTATTGCCTTTCGGCCATTTTATGACTCCGTTTTTGGCGGGTCTGGCCCGCATGCGTCGTGTCCCGGCGTCGGCATCATGCGCTGGTCTTCGGCCATGAATGCTCAATCTAGGCACGCTGCGTGCCCATGTCCATATGACTGCATGTGCGATCAATCGTCGCTTGCGCGCTCTCGCTGATGCCGAGCGACTTGAGCTTCCGGTGCAGCGCCGAACGTTCCATGCCGATGAAGGTCGGCGGTGCGCGAGATATTGCCGGAAAAGCGCCGATCTGGACGCGCAGATATTCGCGCTCGAAATTTCGCGCGCCTCGCGCAGCGGCGCGCCCATGATCGCGGTGGGCTGCCGCCGCTCACCTCGCTCTGGTCGCCCATGCACTTCGGCCGGCAGCATGTCGAGTATCGATCCGCCCATCCGGTCGCCCGGCGCCAGGATGATCGTGCGCTCGACGACGTTGCGAAGCTGGCGGACATTGCCCGGCCAATCGTCGGCCTGCAGCGCGGCCATCGCATCTGCCGGCGATCTCGGCGACGGCAGCGGCGTTCGGCGGCATAACGCGCGATGAAATGCTCGACCAGCGCCGGAATGTCCTCGCGCCGGTCGGCACAGCGGCGGGATGTCCACCGGAACGACGTTGAGGCGGTAATAGAGGTCCTCGCGGAACCGCCCGCGGCGATCTCCTCCTGCAGATCGCGCGCCGTCGCCGAGACGACGCGAACGTCGACCTTGACCGGCCGTTGTCCGCCGACCCGCGTAAAGCTCTGATCGGTCAGCACGCGCAGGATCTTGCCTGGGTGGTCAGCGGCATGTCGGCGATTTCGTCGAGGAACAAGCGTGCCGCCATGCGCCTGTTCGAGCAGGCCGGGCCGGACAGGCCGCCCTCGTCCTCGCCGCCGAACAGCTCCTCTTCGACCCGTTCGGGCGTCATCCGCGCCGCGGTGACGACGACGAACGGCGCCTCGGCGCGGGCTCCAGCCATGGAGCATGCGCGCGGCGACTTCCTTGCCGACGCCCGCCGGGCCCGGTGATCAGCACGCGGCTGCCGGTGCCGGCGACGCGCTTCATCGTCGCGCGCACGGCGATTGATCGCTCGAATGTGCCAGTCAGCTCGTCCTCGCCGACCGACCGCGCACGCAGCAACTGCGATTCTCGCGGCGCAACCGCTCGGTCTCGGTCGCGCGCGCGACGATGGAGCAACAGGCGTCGGCCTCGAACGGCTTTTCGATGAAATCGACCGCGCCCGCGCCGGATCGCGGCGACCGCGGTATCGAGATTGCCATGGCCCGAAATCATCAGCACCGGCATGACGGATCGCGCCGCTTGATCTCGTCGAGCAGTTCGAGGCCGTCGAGCCGCGAGCCCTGCAGCCAGACATCGAGCAGCACCAGCGAGGGGCGTCGCGTCGGCGATTGCCTCCAGCGCCGCATCGCTGTCTGCGGCCTGCGGCGTCTCATATCCCTCATCTTCCAGCACGCCGGCCACGAGTTCGCGAATGTCGTGTTCGTCGTCGACGACGAGGATGTCGAGTGCCATGAAGTCGAGGTGTTCCGGGTACGAGTAAGGACTGGAGGGGATGGGTCGCCGAGGTGATCGTCGGCCGGTTCGTCGACCGCTTCAAAGCCAGAAAGCAAGGCCGGGTCGAACGCATCGTTTCGATCAAATACATGTTCTGCATGCTGATATCGGCAGCATTGGCCCACTGGTGCCGGTTGTGCGCATTGATAACCTGGCCGCTGACAGGATCAACGATCAACACAGTAGGTGTTGCGTAATAAACCGGGATTCCCAGGCTGGTGATGACTCTTTACCCTTGTCGAGGTAGCCGACGTCGACGAACAGGGTTTCATAATGCGCATCGATGGTCGTGCTCAGTGGGGCCTAAAAGACGCGAGCGCCAGCGCCCGGCTGTCATGACACCAGTTGGCACCCAGAACGACCAGACAGACGCTTGTTGCTTACCCTTGCCGCTGCCAGTTTTGCAGCGAGATCAGCCATGGGATCGGCGGAAGCAAGGTACAACTACCTGGATTCGACGCCGGGATAACGGGTTCTATTGTCGCCACTTCACTCGCCGCCCGGGTGTTTCCGGCGAAGATAATCCAGTGCTGATCAGATGGCAAGCAGGACGTAAATCATCTGTTTTGTCATGGTCGTCAGACCTATAGTTCCGGTTTAACTGGGCGGGAACCGGTTCATTGCCCCAGCCAGGTATCCATTTCCGGTTTGTGTTGCTCGGCCTTGGCCACGCACAGGTCAATACTTTCCAGTGTCTGCGCCAGGTTGCCTTGGGCCACCGGTCAAGCTGTCGATATGCCCCGCGAAAAATCCTGCACTTCGGTCTCGTTTTTCAGTCATTGCAAAATTCGCGGCCGACAAGGGTCATACGGCCCCAAGGTTCTTCAGGGATACGTGACAGGATCCGATCCATGTTCTGCTGGAACCATAACCAGGTGGCGTCACGGGTTTCCGGCATCAGTACCTGCGGAAAAAGGATGCTGTAAATCTCGTTATCACGTAACTCCGGTGAAAAAACCAGTTCGCGAATCTCGGCGGATTTTACCGGATCCTTGGTGTTGCCGATAGCATCGAGCAGCCACCCGCGCACCACTGCATCGGTTGAACCCACCGCCAGTTGATACAGGTGGTCGACAAAGTCGGGCCCCAGTTCATCCACTGCAACGACAAGGGCGGTACCCACGATGATCGGATTGGCGGCATCGGGATGAAGCTGGTTATCCGTTCCATAACCGCTCCAGGCTTTGGCCATCTTGACCAGTTCAGTCCGCAACTCGGGTTGTTTGGCAGTTTTTGCCATGAAGTTGACCAGTGTGGTTTGCAGTTGGGCCTGTCAGATCGTCGATTACATCCAGACCGGTATCATCCAGTTTGCTCGAGTAGTATTCGGCAAAACGTAACTCGAGGGCCTGTTTCTGTCCTTCGCCGCCATGTGCTCATACATGAAATTCATCTGCTCGATGGGTGCGGTCGCCACCTGCCAGTCCGGGCTGGCAATCATTTGCGGTGACAATCGACATCAGCGTGGCAACATCCAGTTCACCTGAATTGAATGCGCCGTTGAGACTGCCGAGCATGGCCATCATTTCGTTGGTATTTAGCCTGTCACTATTGTCAAGCAGCGGGTCCAGTCGTCTGTTGGTTCATGGTGAAGCGATAATAACCGGCGCTGTCGGCGTTCGGCATGATCCACTCGGGGCAGGCTTGCGGCAGTTCAAAAGTTTGTTCTTCTGCCGTCAGCAGCAGGCAGGTAGTCGTTCATCATCCGTATTACCGAGACGCAAACAGACGGGATGTGCCATTGTTGATCGTGATTGCCGCTTGAGCCGAGCGGGAAATAACGGGACTGTTTCAAGTGGATACTGAGATTTTCGTCATCGCAATGGCTGGCGATTTCAACAAGTGGCAGACCGGGTTGTTCAAGAAAGGAATTGAAGGCGGCAATTACCACGATCTGCCGGGTTGTCCGTTCGAGGCGGCGCCCAGGTGACGGATGAAATCATCTGCGCTCGCCTGCCATATTGAAATTCGTCCATGTAATTGCGCACACCCTGGCGGAACTCGTCCCTCCGAGATAATTTTCAAACATGGAAAGCACTGCGCCACCCTTTCTGTAGGTGATGCCGTCAAAGGCGGTGGCAATATCATCATTGCTTAAAATCGGTTGCCGGATCTGGCGCGCATTTAGCAGCGAATCATCTGTCATAACAGCGAGTCTGCCTGATAGCAGGTCGCGGCGAAAATTGGCTTCCGGCTCGGCCATGTCCATGGCAACATGGGCCATCCAGGTGGCGAAAGATTCGTTGAGCCAGATGTCGTTCCACCATGGCGGCGTTACCAGGTCGCCAAACCACTGATGGGACGAGTTCATGCGCATGCACCATTTTATAGCTGCGCTTGCGTTCCGGCGTGGCGGTATCGTCGAACAGCAAAAGCGATTCACGATAGGTGATGGCCTGCGTTTTCCATCGCCCCGGCGCTGAAGTCCGGCACCGCTAGGATATCCAGCTTGGCCCAGGGGTAGGGTGTGCCGAAGTAGCTTTCGAGTGCAGTGACAATGGCGTTTGTGTTTTCCAGTGCATAGGCCAGTTGCTCACCCTTGCCCTTGACCGCGATACCACGCAGGGGCAGGGGATGGTCGCGCATTCGGTCGCCGGCAGGTCCTGCGCATTCCACCACGTCAAAATCCCCCACTGCGAATGCGACCAGGTAGGTGGGCAGTGGTTCTGTCGGGGCAAAATGGACGACTTTCATGCCGTCGATAATTTCACTCGAAAGCTCGGGTGTATTGCTGATCGCGACCTGGCTTTCAGGCACGATCAGGGTGGTGGTAAACGGTGTTTTGAAGCCTGGTTCATCGAAGCAGGGAAAAGCCAGGCGCGCAGAAATGGCTTCGAACTGTGTGAAGGCGTAATCGTTGCCGCTCTCGGAAACCTTGTACAGACCCTCCAGCGCCTGGTTGAAAGGGGCGCTGTATGTGATTTCAAGTTGAATCCTGCCCTCTAGCGGTTGCGGTGAACTGATCCTGACAATCCCGGAAGGGTCGACCTGCGCGTATGTTGCGCTGAACGTGTTGACGCCGTCGGACAGTCGCACACTGCTGGCCTCGATATTTTTACCATGCAGGTAGAAGTGGTCGTGGCTGCCGGTGATATCGAGGTCAATGAGGATTGTTCCATTGAAGTCGTCCAGTTGCGGATTGATGGTTATTTCCAGTTGATAGCTAACGGGCCGAACGTCGGCAGGCAGCTGACCGAGTGGGATGTCATCCGCCGGGCTTGCTGTCGCATTAGCTGGCTCAAGCGCATTTTGTGCTGTTGCAGGTTCCCTTTGACAGGCGGTCAGGTTGAGCGCAACAATCAGGCAAACAATCAGCAGGCGGAACGCGGAACCGTGCATCGGATGGATCCTCCGGGGCAAGCAAATCGTGGCAGTGTACCCACCTTGTGAGCCGCGGTCGAGTGCATCTACGGTTTCTCCGTATACCATGGTCCAGGCAGGCGTCAACCATACAAATAATTGACTGACCACGATGTCGTTCGTTTGCCATCAACCTGACTGAATAGAATTCGGCTGGTGCAGCGTCTATCCTAGAGGTACAAATTGAATTTTTTTCGCAGTGTTCCGGTTTTTAAACCGATTGCCGGATTTATGTATTACGCCGAGTGTATTTTTGTCCGGCAGGGAGCAAATATGACAAATCTGAAAATCATTGCACTGGTATTCACACTGTTGCTCGGTGGGTGCGTCTCAACCAGTCAGCCAATTTCACCCGACTCATTGAATCACTTTCGTGACACCCTGGTGGATTTGAAGGTCAAGTCGAACCAGGCCATGACATTCGAATACGAATGGAATTACCAAAACTTCAAAGAGCGGATAAAGACGCAGGAACGAATCGATCCCACACCGCTGACACTGAAGTTTTGCGGCGGGAACTACGAATGGCAATGGGGTGATTGTGAACCCAACAAATCCAGGATTCCTGTCTTTAACGTCATTGCCCATTCCAGGGATGGACTTGCAGAAATCAACCAGGCAATGATTGACTACGCAAATTTCCTGATCCGGCTCAATTCCGCCAACGAAAATTCAAAGGCAAGCCTGGAGGCGGCCGCGAGTCAAATTGGCAAGGCAACGTCTTCCATAGCGTCGCAGTTTGGCAAAGAACTGAACCAGGCCAGGGTCGGCGCCTTTGCAGACATCGGTGTGAGTGTTGTACAGCAATTGCTGGCAAAAAAACAACGTGATGGTCTGGCGGCAGTAATGTCGGATTTTCAGCCGGGTGTGCAGTACTTTTCCAAGCTCGGCTCGCTGGCCATGGAAGCTTCTGCGACTGGAATCAAGGAGGAATATAACAATGAAAACAAGAAAATCGCCCGCGCAATTCCCGTCGAGACCGATGCTGCAAAGCGCTTGACCCTGGTCGAAAAACTTCTGAAGCTGAACGAACAGACTAGTGCTCAGCTGGATGCGCTCAGTGTCCTCGGCGCCGCCTATGAGGCCCTGCCCAACGCCCACGAAGAATTGATGTCAGCGCTCAGGTCCGGGCAGCAAGCCAGCCTGGCGGAACTGGTCGGACACGTCGAGTTGATTGGCAACATTGTCCAGACCTACCAGAAACCCGAAACCGAATAGGTGAACCTTATGACACAGGATGAAAAGATTGCACTGGTTAACTACCTGATTTTCTTGCGGGGCAAGTTGCAAAGCCTGGCCATAAAGCTCGTGATGCTCGGAGAAGACCCGGCAAAAGTCGATGAGGCGGAAGAGCAACTGGCGGACAGGATCAGCCGCTTGCGCGTCAACTTGATGCAACAGTGGCAGGGTGATGCGAGCCAGTTACTGGTTGAACTCAGGCAATCAAATGAGAACGCACAAAGACGTCTCAGAGAGCTGGAAGACGCACAGGACAAGGCCGAAAAACTGGCCAATATCCTTGGCTTGATAGACCGGGGGTTGGCAGCGGTGGCAATGTTGGTGCCCAGGTAAAATAAAACATTACGTTTTTCTATTGGCGGACATTGGTAACCCTTACGCCTGACGCCCACGCCGGTCATCGATTAATTCTGGACTATACTTTATACAGGACATCAGAAAACTCAAGCTGCGCACAGAGTGCATGATTACCACGAGAAGGAATGTGGGAAAGACGAGTTTTCAGAGATCGAGGGACTGATGGAATGAAACCCACTTCAAGCATACCGGGGGCTGATCAGCCGCATGGTTAAGCATGCCGATTGGACCTTCATGGTGTACATGGCCGGTGACAATAGCCTGTCGGCGGCCGGTGACGCGGATCTCAACGAGATGCGCCGGATCGGTTCCAGCGAGCGCGTAAATGTGCTGGTTGAATTCGACAATGCCGGCGACCATGGCACGCGCCGGATTCGCATTGGCAAGGATGGCGCCGGTGAATCTATCGAAATGCTGGGCGAGACCGATTCGGGCAGCCCGGAAGTTTTATCCGGCTTCATTACATGGGCCGCGGAAAACTACCCCGCGGACCATTACGCCCTGATCCTCTGGAACCACGGGGGCGGATGGGAACCCGCCGAGGTCGACCGCATCGCCCGTTCCATTGCCTCACCCGGATACGACGGACGGGAGCTTGCCGAACGTTCCGCCAGTCCACTCGGGCGTGTGTTCTTCCGCTCGTCACTGCAGGAAATCTACAGTCTTGCCGGCCCTGCTGAACGCGCAATCTGTTCAGATGATGGCTCGGGTCATTCGCTTGACACCATTGAGCTGGGAAAGGTGATTGCCGCCGGGGCGGAAAGCATCGGCCAGCCCTTCGACCTGCTGGGTATGGACGCCTGCCTGATGAGCAGCCTCGAGGTGGCTTACCAGTTGCGTGATCACGTCCGCTACGTGGTGGCATCGGAGGAGAACGAACCCGGGAACGGCTGGCCCTATGACCGCATCCTTGACCGCCTGGTTGCCAATCCGGGTATTGCAGCAGGGGATTTTGCTGCCGGCATCGTCGCCGATTACACTGCCTGGTACGGCGTTCATAATGCCGATGCCATCGTTACCCAGGCGGCGTTGGACCTGGGCAAACTGTCGTTATTGACCGGACCGCTTGACGAACTCGCAGGTTTTCTCAGCGCAGGCATGGCCGAGAGTTACAGGGATATCTGGCAGGCCCAGCGCAAGGCGGCCAGGTTCTGGCACAACACCTTGTGGGACATCGGCCATTTTTGCCGGGAACTTGTTCAGGCTACCCGGCTTGCTGGCATCGGAGACGCTGCCGGGGCCGTGTGGGATGTGCTTGAGCCCGGTCCCGGGCGCTTGCTCTGCGCCGAGTCGCATCGCGGTGAAAAAGTTCGTCAATGCCGGGGTCTGACAGTCTACCTGGTGCCGCCGATAACCGAGATCTCATGCTACTACCGTGAATTGGACTTTGCCTTGAACCACGCCTGGATTGGAATGCTGGAAAACTATCATGCAGCATAAGCCGGCATACAGTTATTGCGCCCCGGGTATCGGCTCGAAAGGGACAACAGCTGCTGATTTCCTGAGTAGCCGGTGGACAGGGGAGTGCCTGTCATCATGACCTTATTCTCATGGCGACCCGGCGCGGGTTCGATCGAGAGTTTTGAAAACTTTGATATTGAGTTTTCCGCTTATCATTGTGAAGGCGAAAACGAGAGTGTACGCGTTCGGCTCCTCGAGTCTCCCGTGGAAGGACAGATGCCTGACACCTATGAGACCGTTGAGATTCCGAACAGCTTGCATGAACTCGCCAGAAAACTCGAAACCCGCGACCTGGATTTTGCAGGCATTGCGCAACTCGGTTCTGAACTTGCAATCGTGTTGTTACCCGGTGCGGTGCGTGATCTTTATGAACAATCACTGACGAGTCTGAAGCCCAACCAGGGTTTGCGTATCCGCTTGAAGATGGGAGCCTGGGCGTTGGCGGCATTGCCATGGGAATATACCTACGTCCATCCGCATGGCGCACCGGAAAAGGAACGGGTCAGTCTTGGCTTCCTTGCTCTGAATCGACGTCTGTCGCTGGTCCGCTATGAGATCGTGCCGGGTACGAGGCGAAGCCTGGATCCCATCAACGAAAATCAACTGCGCCTGGTCGCTTTGACGGCCCAGCCTCACGGCAGCGCCGGCCTGGAACTCGAAAATGAAACCGAATCTGTTAAAACGGCTGTTGGGAAGATTCGCGACATACACCTCGATACCCTGGCGCATGCCACCTGGGACGGGTTCCAGTCAAAACTTAACGAGTCGGCGCATATCGTCCACTTTGCCGGACACGGTCAGTTTGATAAACAAATGGGCGAGGATTTCGGCTCCATAGAAGGACAGGGTTCACTGCTGTTCGAAACTGAAAATGGTGAAGCCGATGCGAAGCCAGCACAGGATGTGGCGCTCATTCTGAACAATACCGGCGTACGGCTGGTGTTTTTGTCCGCCTGTGAAGGCGGCAAGGTTGACGGCATACACGCATGGAGTGGAATCGCAACCGCGCTGGCCCGCAGTGGTGTTCCAGCAGTGGTGGCAATGCAGTTTCGGGTGCGGGATGTGGACGCGCTCGCGTTCAGTCGGCGCTTCTATGAAAACCTGGCCGCCGGGGGCTCTGTCGACAGTGCGGTTACCGCAGGTCGGCTGGCCATGTTCGACAGCAAGAATGAATACAGCCGTGACTGGGGTGCTCCCGTTCTGTATCTCAATTCCAAAGAGGGCAATCTTTTTTCCAGGCCCGCTGACACCGTTAAAAAGCCGCAGATAACCGGCAGATTCGTGGCAAATGCGCTACTCGGACTCGGTTTGTTCTTGCTGGGAGCGGTCTATTTCCTGCTTCACCTGGAGCCGTTGTTCTCCGGAACTTACCTTGTGGGAGGCGTCTCCCTGGCAGCAGTACTGTCAATTTTTCTGTTGGCGCTGGACAAATTTCTGGGCACCGTCATCGTGGATTCCATCCTTGGGTGGTTCAGAAATAGGGCAACCACGATATGGCTCACCGTGTCATGTATTTTGCTGTTCATTCTGAATTTCTTTAGCAACTCAATTTTTCTGATACCCGGGGAGAATTCGGCGTCCTACCGGGTCAGCGCCGTTGCGCCAGGGCTGCCGCTGGATATGAACTGGGTTGTCGCAACCAAGACCGTAGGTGAGATTTTCCATTTCAACAACTGGGGTTCTGAGAACGTTACGTTCAGCCTCGGAGAGGAGACCTGTTTTGACGATGTCGAAAGGAGTTTATACCCCCTTGCAAGCATACGCCTGCATGTTCCGGATGATTTCAGGAACACCATTACACTGCTTCGATTAATTCCCGGCAAGGGTGTGTGGAACAGGTTTCAGTCGAGTGCGAACATTGCTTTGAAAATTTACGTAAATGGCAAACTAAAATTTGAGAAGTCACAACCAAAGCGTCGTGTACTGGTATTCGGCGATACCGATGTGAAGATGAACTGCAAGCTGAGTCAGCATGCAGATCGACTGGGGAAACGGCTCAGCGATCACCTCAAGTCAAGCAATATTCCCGATGGCTTTCAGAGCAGATGGATAAGCGCCTGGTCGAATCCTTCGCTCGAAAACGGCTTGCTGCTGCAGCCGCAGGATCAGCTTCGTGTTGAAATATATGAGGAACAATCGTTGATTTTTGGCAAAGATCTGTCGAGCGCAACATGCGATGACAGCGTGTGTGATGTTTTTATGGAGGTCAACTAGATGAACTGGAAAAATGCCTGTCTGCTTGGTCTGGTCTGCGTATTGTCCAGGCCGCTGCTGGCTGATACGCAAACGGTGGTCGGAGTGGAATTCACTATCGAATCCTCACACGTATTTCCCGATCAAACCCTGGGAGAGTCAAAGTCCCAAATTGAATCGCAGTTGTCTCAGCTCATCGCGCAACGTCTCGAGTTCTATTTCCCGTTTCTCGACTGGAAAGCCGGAGCCGATAGCAACAATCGTATTATTTTTAAAATGACCGATAAGAGAGCGGGGCTTTGCGATTGGCAAACGGATCTCGATCTGCGCGCTTTTAGCGCAGGCAACGAAATCGAGCTGAGGGATGTGCCTTCAACTCCCCTGTACGATCTCTGCAACCCGTTTACCCCGAATAGAAAAGCCGATACGGGCGATGCGCTGAATGCGGATGATCAGCTTGCCCTGCTGGCGACACTCGAGCAGGCCGTTGAAAACACCGACATGTCACAAGACGGACCCCAAGGCTTGCTCAACAACAAATCAATCCGTGATGAACTTCAACGCCAATTCCTGCGCACGATCCCGGTGACGCAGACTTTTGAGCTACGGGATCAAGGCGCCGGGAAGTTGCTTTACCTGCCGGTCAGTTTTGATGAACTGAAGTCGCTGGATGGCGAGTGTGAAGATTCCATCAATAACTGCTCCCGTATACGCCTCAAATTCAAGCCTTCGGATAATTCTCCAGCGGCAACTTTTACCTTGAGAGTAGCCGGTACTTGTGGCGACAAGGTTCTGTGCGAAGTGATAAAAGGCGGGGTGCCTGGCGGGTTCAATATTTCAGAACCGACCTTCGTGGTGGGCGATGCCCTGCGAAACCTGCTGGAGCAAGCGCAAGGTGTGAGTTTCACCATGGAGAATTTCACACAAAATTCACTACCTTGTCCCATTCTGGAGCCATGAGGAGGTCCGATATGAAACAGGCTTACTCAATTTCCATCATTCTTCTTTGTGTCATATCAGCGGCTGGTGCAGCGGAAAAAACCACCATCAAAAAAACGACCGCAGAAAGCGTTGTCACCGAGCAGGTTGCAAAACCTGTGTTACATGCAGTCGAAAATCAAGCTGTTACGGGACAGGTATACAGGGTGTCACCGGTTGTTGCGAAAGTCGGTGGCCATCAGGTAACTGTTGCCAATCCGCCATTGTCGGTGTCCGCAACCCGCGCTTTGGAGACACAGGCGTTGGTTGGAAAGGCGGCGCTGGATAAAAAGGACTATGCCCTGGCGCGTGAAAACTTTAGTGCGGGCGTAAAAACTGCGCGTGAATACGGTGATGTAAAAGCCGAGACCCGCCTGCTCTTTCTTGAAGGGATTGCCAACCAGGGTGAGGGTGAAGCAAGTGGTGATGCGCTCAGCCTGAAAAATGCGGTTGGATTGTATGAACAGGTGCTTGAGCTCAAACCTGACTCGGGTTCAGCGATGGTCAACCTGGCCCAGGTTCATAGCCGGTTGCATGAAACCGCTGCTGCAGAGCGGCTTTTTAAGCAGGCAATTCAACTCAATGACGGCAAGCGACCCGCATACCAGACAGCTTATGCAGGTTTTCTCGAAGGCCAGGGTAGAAAAGAGGATGCGCGCCGGCTTTACACGAGTCTGCTACAGGCCGATCCATTCAACCAGGTCGCTCGAAAAGCACTGGCTGATTACTATACCGAGACTTCGGCAGACTGGAGCCAGCTCAAAGCGTATCTTTGGGGACTGGTGAAACGTGGCGAGGTGGATCAGTCAATTGAACTGGCGCTCGAGGCACTGGCAAATAGGATACCTTCGCGGGACAGCGACGAAGGACTGCTGGTTATCATCGCGGCCAGCCTGAGCCGCACAGTCGGCCTTGCAGATGGTTTTCTGGCGTCATCCACGGCCGGGAAGCTTGGCAGACTTTCCGGTCGAGCAAATATCGGCGAAGGCATCCACGAACTTTTTAATATCTATCAAGCCCTGGCGGGTTTTGATGCAACAGGCGGAAGACGCGCCCGTAATTACTACATGGAACTCAGTTTGTCCTGGTGGTCAGTCAATCGCGGCGAAGAAGGAAGGACTCCCCGTGATGTCATGCGACAGTTACTCAACTCGCTCGGTGAACGCTACGGCCAACGGCAAAAGTACGCAGTTGCAGAGGTGTGCTTCGAAAAAGCCATTTCCATTACCCCTTATAATCCCGATCCAACCTCGGTCAGAAATCTCGTGAACCTGTATGCGGAACAGGGTCAAGAGGAGAAGATTAACGAGATAGCCAGCCGCTATGAGTTCAACCTGTTTGCGAGCAAGGGTCAGGCTTACCGCGATTCTGATTTGGAAAAAATTTACCAGTACCATCTTACACTGGGTCAGATCTACAGCTATCTTGCGGAAAAATCCGGCGACTGGGGTAGCAGTAGCCAGTCACATTCGGCGCTATTCCAGCTTGAGCACGCCATGAGTGTAGGTAGCATGCTCGATGAGATGCAGGGTGAAGATCCCGATCAGCACAGCCTTCACATCGATCCGGGGTTGGTGGACCGCCTGGCCACGGCATATGTGGCGATTGGAGAGACTGAAAGGAGCAATAGTCTCAGGCTCGATGTAGCGAAAAGATATAAAAACGCAGGAGATGAACGGGCCAAGGATTATATCCTCGGACCGGTCAACAGTGACGCACTGACCCCGAGGCAAAAGAGGGAGTACCAGTTATTGAAGTCTTCCTGAGCAAGTCCCGGTCAGGAGCCAGAGTCCAAATCAGTTGCGGCCTGGGATACGTTACCTGTGTTTCAGCCTTTACCAGTTTTCGAATTATGCCAGTATCGACGGCAGCCAAAAGAATGCGTTTCGTCCATCCGGTCCAGTCTGCTAGTGCGGCGAAAACCCAAACCACTCCGGAAACAGCACGAGGATTCCGAGCACGATCATCTGCAAAATGATAAATGGCAGCACGCCATAATAGATATCAGTGGTTCGAACTTCCGGTGGTGCGACCCCTTTCAGGTAAAACAGGCTGAAACCGAACGGTGGGGTCAGGAATGAGGTCTGCAGGTTCATTGCAACGAGGATGGCATACCAGACCGGGTTGATATCCAGACCGGCGGCGATCGGCGCCAGGATCGGCACGACGATGTAGGAAATCTCGACGAAATCGATGAAGAAACCCAGCGCCATGATTATGGCCATCGACAGGATCAGGAACCCCCACTTTTCACCTGGCAGACCGAGCATGAATTCCTCGACGATGTAGTCGGCACCGGTGTAGGTAAACACCAATGAAAAAGCGGTGGCTCCGATCAGGATGGCAAACACCATCGCGCTGATCTTGACGGTCTCCAGTGAACTCTCCCAGATCATCTTGACCGAGAAACGGCCGTAAAGTGACGCCAGCAGAATCGCGCCGACGCCACCGACCGAGGAGGACTCCGTGGGTGTGGCAACACCGGTCAGGATTGAACCCAGTACCAGCACGATGAGCACCAGTGGCGGGATAACCGCGATGAGCGCCTGGAACACCTGCTGACGCTTGGTGCCGGTCATCATCTCCAGCTTGATCGGTGGCGCCAGGTCCTTCTTCATGATCGTAATGATGACGATATAGACGATGTAGAAAATGACCAGTGACAGACCCGGCCAGAGTGCGGCCTTGAACAGGTCGCCGACCGGTTCCTGGAAAACATCGCCGAGGATGATCAACACGATGGACGGCGGGATGATCTGGCCCAGTGTTCCGGAGGCGCAGATGGTGCCGCAGGCAAGCCGCTTGTCGTAGTTGTATTTCAGCATCACCGGCAGCGAAATGACACCCATGGCGACAACGCTGGCGCCAACCACGCCGGTGGACGCGGCCAGCAGGGCGCCGACCATGATCGTCGAGATAGCGATACCACCACGTATCTCGCCGAACAGGAAACCCATCGATTCGAGCAGACGTTCGGCGAGGTTGGACTTCTGCAACACGATACCCATGAAGATGAACAATGGAATGGCCATCAGGATGGTATTGTTCATGATCGACCAGATGCGGTGCGGCATCAGGGAAAACATTTGCGGGCCTTCGCTCAGCAGGCCAAAGAAGACCGCGACTCCGCCAAAGGTAAACGCCACCGGGAATCCGACCAGCAACATCAGCAGTGCCACCGCGAACATGATCAGACCAGTCATGTATCGCTTACCCTCTTGCACACAGCAGGCAATATCCCCCGAAATAACGGGTAAGCAGGATCACTGCAGCTACAGAATCTCATTTTCGACACTCCGTACGTGCGGCGCTTCCAGGCCCCTGAAGATATTAATGTTGTGCAGCACGAAACCGATTGCGGAGACGATCAGGAATACAAAGGAAGTCGGGATCACCAGCTTGATCAGCCAGCGATGGGTCAGACCACCCGGGTCGCCGCTGATCTCGCCGGATGTGTAAGCCTCATGCACGTACCAGACAGAACCTTCGATGATCAGCAGGCTCAGCGGCAGCAGTAGTAAAACTGTGCCGGCGATGTTGACCACCGCTTTCCAGCGCGGTGAAAACCGGTCGTAAAGGATATCAACGCGGACGTGCCCGTCCTCCTTCAGCGCGTAGGCGATGCCGAACAGGAAGACCATGGCGAACAGATGCCATTCCATCTCCTGCATGGCGATCGAGCCACTGTTGAAGAAATAGCGCAGGATCGCGTCGTAGAACACGTTGAGCAGCATCAGCAGGTTCAAAATACCGGCGGTCCAACCCATCAGGTCGGAGAAGCGGTCGAAGAATTTTTCCAGCTTCAGCAGCATTGAACGTATATTAAATAGCCAAAGGACTCCCGGCCGAAACCGGGAGTCTTATTTGGATCATTCGATATTGTCTTTGAGATAAGCGTAGTCGGAAATCTCGGTCCATTTCCGGGCTATTTTCATATAGGCCGTCTGCGAATCGAGTATCTCCTTGAACATCGGATCATTGGCGGAGTATTCGGCCAGCAGTTCCTGATCGGCCTTTTTCATCGCGCTGATGATCTCGGGTGAGAAGGTGCGGATTTGAACTTCCGGATAGTCTTTCTCGATCGATGCCCAGTTGACGGCGCTCTCGTGGTAGGAACGGGCGTACATGTCGTAGGCGGCGTATTCCATCGCGGTAGTCAGGATCACCTGAAGGTGCTTTGGCAATGCGTCGAATTTATCCTTGTTGACGATAAACTGCAGTTCGGTCGCGGGCTCGTGCCAACCGGTGTAGTAATAGGGCGCGATCTTCTGGAAACCCATGTTGAGATCAAGGGACGGGCCAACCCATTCGAGAGCGTCGATGGTGCCGCGGTCGAGAGCCGTGTAGAGCTCGCCCGGGGGGATGTTGGTCACCACCACGCCGAGTTTCGAAAGCACCTCGCCGGCAAATCCGGGAATGCGCATTTTCAGACCCTTAAGATCATCCAGGGTATTGATTTCTTTGCGGAACCAGCCGCCCATCTGGTTGCCGGTGTTACCGCCGGGGAAGGAGTAGACACCGTGCTTGTCATAGACCTTTTTCATCAGTTCCATACCGCCGCCATAGTAGAACCAGGCATACTGCTCCGGGGCGATCATGCCAAACGGCATGGTGGTGAAGAACATGGTGCTTGGGTCCTTGCCCTTCCAGTAATAGGAGGCTGAATGACCCATCTCGTACTGACCGGCGTTGACCATGTCAAGGATACCGAAAGCAGCCTTGTGCTTGTTGGCCGAATCGATGCGGATTTCCATTTCGCCATTGGACATGGCCTTGACCAGGTCCGCCATCTTGATAACCGCGTCGCCGAAAATCGGAAAACCGGTTCCCCAGGTCTGGGCCAGTTTCCAGACAATGGGTTCCTTCTCCGCTTTTTGGGCCACCGGCGCTGCCGCCTGTGGCGCTGCCGCCTGTTGTTTTTCGCCACAGGCCGACAGGCTCAAAAAGGCGATCAGGGTGATGAGGCCGGTTAAAAATTTTATTGAGTGTTTGATCTGTTTCATTTCTGTTTCCTTGCGTGCAGAGGGATTATCTTGTGCGGCTTTTTATTGGATTTATGACCGCACCGGGTATCGCGAGTGTTTTACCCTCAACAACTATTGCCCCAAATGACCATATTGTCAACGTCCGCGCCTGCGTGAACCCTTTGTTGCAGCGCACTGGCCCGGGCTGCCGGGAGGTTTCGGGCCGTGCTGCCGGTCATCAGCAAACGATTGCATTTGACGCTGCTTGCAACTAAATTGCCGTGCAATGAAGATTCTGGTCACAGGCAGTTCCGGTCACCTCGGTGAAGCGCTCGTACGTACCCTGTCGGCGGCGGGCCATGACGTGACCGGTATCGATATCAGGCCATCGGCCTTCACCACCGTGGTTGGATCGGTTGACGACGCTGACATTGCAACTGCGTGCATGCAGGGTGTGGAACTCGTGTACCACACTGCGACGCTGCACAAACCCCATGTCGCAACCCACAGCATGCAGCAGTTCATCGATACCAACGTGTCCGGCACGCTGACACTGCTGCAGGCGGCGAAGGACAACGGGGCAGGGGCATTCATCTTCACCAGTACCACGAGTGTATTCGGTGACGCCCTGCGGCCACCGGTGGGTATGTCTGCCGTCTGGGTGACCGAAGAGGTTGCACCCATTCCCAAAAACATCTACGGGGTGACCAAGATGGCCGCCGAAGACCTGTGTCTTTTATTTCACCGTAAGCACGGACTCAACTGCATCGTCCTGCGTACTTCCCGGTTTTTCCCGGAAGAGGATGACGACAAGCTGAAACGTGACAGTTATACAGCTGAAAACACCAAGGCCAACGAGTTCCTGTTTCGCCGGGTTGAGTTGGAAGATGTCGTCAGTGCACACCTGTGCGCCGCCGAAAGGGCGTCAGCGCTTGGTTTTGGCAGATACATCATCAGCGCGACCACACCGTTCCTGCCGGAAGACCTGCCAGGACTGAATACCGATGCCCCCGCCGTGGTATTTAAAAGGGTCCCCGGTTATGCGGAAATCTATACCCGGCTCGGCTGGCGGATGTTCGATAAGATCGACCGGGTCTATGTCAATGATGCGGCCAGGAAGGACCTCGGCTGGCGACCCGGATACGACTTTGCTCACGTTCTTGGGTGCCTGAAAAAGGGTGGGTACCCGCGCAGCGCGATTTCGGGGCTGGTTGGCTCGAAGGGTTATCACGACCGGGTGTTCGAGGACGGTCCATATCCCGTATAACGCACCACCCTGCGCCAGGTTTCAGGTATTGCCAATAGCCTTTTTAATCTCTTCGAGTGCGTTCCGGATACAGCTTTCACCCTCCTCAATGGCTTCTGAGGCACGCTGAAATTCGAGCATGCCGATATGCGCCAGCCGTGGCGAGATAATCACTTCGGCCGGGTCTCCCGCCATCCGGCTGCGGGTGATTCTGTCCTGCACGATATTGATGGAATTGGTGATCGAGGCGAACAGCCCGGGAGCATCATCCGTTTTGTCCCCGACCGGCATGATCGCACTGGAATACTCGATCGTCGTTTGTTTCAGACTGTGCAGGACACCTTTTTTCCTGTTGTTATCGGGCTCGGATTTTTTCTGCGTGTGTCGTTGGATAACGTCTGAATTCAGGTTGACCGCGATGACGATATCAGCACCCAGCGCCCGACAGGTGCTGACCGGGACCGGATTCACCAGGCCACCGTCGACCAGCCAGCGATGCTCATGCCGAACCGCTGGAAACAGACCGGGCAGCGCCATCGATGCGCGCACCGCGTCCGCCAGGCTGCCTTCCTGCAACCAGACTTCCCGGCCATTTTCGAGGTCGGTCGTGATCGCTGCATAGCGTTTGGGCATATGTTCGATTTCCAGTTCCTTGGCGGCGACATTCTGGTACAGGAATTTGCGCAGCCTGTCACTGTCGACAAAACCGGACTGGCTGAGTTTGACATTGAAAAACTTGTAGACGTCCGTTCGGGTCGAGTGCAGCACCCACGCCTCGAGTTTTTCCAGGTTGCCCGCAAGGTAACTCGCGCCGATCATCGCTCCCACCGAAGTGCCGCAGACGATATCGGGTTCAATGCCCTCGCGCAGCAGGGCCTTGATAATGCCAATATGCGACCAACCGCGCGAAGCGCCGCTGCCCAGGGCCAGGCCGATTTTTGGTGATATATTGGGTTGACTCAAAGCAGATATTCCCATGCATTTAAGTGTTTAATTATCAGTGAAGCCACGACACAGACAGCGATAGCGGAGACGTGGTTCAGTATACCGTGTTGTGCCGGGCGGTCATCCGGGCGAATGACGGTTTTCATGTCTGGTCTGAGACCCATGATCGTATCAACGGGGACAGTTTTCAAGTCCGGGCAGATATGGCCGGGAGGCAAGCCCGCGAAGCCGTTTTGCGACAGACCCGTTTAGTGTTCCAACAGGTGTTTGACGAAGATGAACTTGTCATCGCCCGGCGCAAAGAAGTCTTTCAGTGTGGCCGCCACCTGGTAGCCCATACGCAGGTAAAACGCGCGGGTGGGCGCATATTGATCGCGGCCGGAGGTATCGAGGTACATCTGGCTGGCGCCGGATTCAGCGGCGCAGCGTTCGACTTCCTGCAGCAGTCTTCCTCCAAGTCCATGGCCCTGCTGCGCCGGCGTCACCGCAATCCAGTACAGGTCAAAGCTGGATGCCGTTGCCGGTATGGGTCCATAACAGGCATAGCCGAGTAACTTTCCGGGTTCATCCGGCGCATCTGCAAAAACAAATGCGTAACCGCTGGCGGACCCGCGTGCCAGGGTCTCGTCGACCAGTTCGACTGCGACGTGCGCCTCCTCTTCCGAGAAAAAGCCCGTTTCCCTCACCAGTGTCCCTACCGCGGGCGCGTCACTTGCTTGCAGCACCTTACGCCATAACATCTTTATTCGCCTTTGTTCTTGCGGTTGGCCGTGTCGTTGCCACCCATGGCCTTCCACAGTCCGTTAAAGAAATGCCGCGCGTTAACGCCCAGCGTCTGGGTCTTGTATCCGCCTTCCTGCACCACCAGGATCGGGATACCAAGCTGGCCGATTAACAGACCGTTTTCACGGAAGTCTTTCGCCATCAACTGGAATGAGCCGGTGGGATCACCCTTGGCCGTATCCAGTCCGAGTGCGAGTACAAGAAACTGTGGCTGGAATTTCCGGATTCTGTCGAGGGCACTGTTGAGTGCTTTTCGATAACGCTCCCCGTCGATGTTCTCGGGTAACGGCAGATTCAGATTGTAGCCCTTGCCCTCGTCTTCGCCCTTTTCGTCTTCAAATCCTGAAAAATAGGGATAGGAATGGCGCGGGTGCCCATGGATGGAGACCGTCAATACGTCCCGGCGACGGTAGAAGATATCCTGTGCGCCGTTGCCGTGGTGATAGTCGATATCCAACAGGGCAACCTTACCCTGCTTGCTAAGCTGGTGGGCGGCAATGGCTGATGAGTTGAAATAGCAAAAACCGCCGAAAGCCTCGTGCTCCGCGTGGTGACCGGGTGGCCTGACCAGGGCGTAGGCTGCGCGGTCACCGTCCAGCAGACGCTCGACACCCGTGAGTGCGCAGTCAACCGAGCGCCGCGCCGCCTTGTAGGCATTCGAATTGAGTGGCGTAAACGTGTCGATGCAATAGTAGCCGGCACGCAGGGGCAGGTCCTGCGGTGGCCGCGCACGGTTGCGTATCGGGAATACGTAGGGATAGACCGACTTGCCGGGCTCCACGTTAGCGCAGGCTTTTCCCAGGAAGTTGACAAACTCGGGCTTGTGCACCTGTTCGATTGGGCCAAGGCCAAAATTTCGTGGCGTAACCGGTGAAAAAATCTGTGTGCGCGAGAGTTCGTCGGTGATCGATTTAATCCGCACCGGCGCCTCGACATAACCCCGGTCATTGACGTGATGAATCGAATGCTTGTCGTTGATGATCAAGGCGATCTTGCGTTGCCGGGGCAGGAGATCGTCACCACTGGGGCCGGTCTTGATGTAGCGCGGTTCGCGCAGCTTTACCGGGTGATCCTTGACGGACCGGACGATCTTTTCGATGTACTCGGGAGGACAGATCGTGGCGTACTTGCGTTCCAGTATCGCCCTGATGATTTTCCGGGTCTGCGTGCGCCCGAGTGTCTTTTCGTCCTGTCCCAGGTTGTCAAACACCAGGTAGGGCGGGTCGGTGTCGTTTTCGCTCAGCGGTGTTTCGTAAAGCGTGTTCGCAATGGGCCGGGCGCCAAAGCGCTCGTAAAAACGCAGCCGTGAAATATTCTGTTTGCGAATGGCTGGATCAGGCGACAACGCAGGGTCGTCAGGCAGACATTCGAAGAACAGACCGATCACACCGAGTTGCCAGGCCTCTTCCCGAACCCGGGCGTAGAGCGCTCCGCCGACACCACCGCCGGTTTCACCGCGGCCTGCACAGACATAATCGAGGTAGCAAAAATTCAGATCGGGCGCATGCAACAGCATTGCAAATCCGCGTACCGTGGCATCACCAGCCTCGGCGACCAGCAGTATGGACTGAAACCGGTACTTGAGCGGGTTGGCCAGTTGTGCCGGAAGCTTGGCAATATCCTTTTCACTGAGTTCGTTGAACTGCACCCGCAGCATGGCCTGCACCTGGCTGAGTATCTGCCGGTTGGTAGGTGTCGTGACATCAAAAATCTTGTGGATACGAAACATGGATTAGCCTTTGAGAGTTTCCGCGGGTGCACCCGAGCCGTTCCTGAGCCCCGCCTCTACAACCCGTTGAATCAGTGACTCGTAGTCTATACCTGTCCGCCGCGCTGCGGCAGCGAAACCGGCATCGCGTGAGAGGCAGGGATTGGCGTTGACTTCCAGCACCCACGGATTGCCCTCGTTATCGACACGAAAGTCCACCCTTACATAACCCCTCAGCTTAAAGCTCTGCCAGCATTTGTACACCGCCAGTTTCAGCGCTTCTTCAAGACTGGCGGGCAGGGACGGGAAAGTCCGTGGTGTCGCAAGGTATTCAGGTGCGTCCTCATCCCACTTGGCTGCGTAGCCGACTATTTTTGGCTTGTCGGGCGGGAAATCGGAAAAACCTATTTCTGCGATCGGCAGGATCAAGGGCTGACCGTCCTGCTCCAGCACGGAAATATTGAATTCCCTGCCATCGACAAATTGCTCGGCAAACCACTCTCCGCCGTAACGGGCCTCGCATTCCCCGATACGTGCCTGCGCCGCTTTCATTCCATTCACCACACAGCCGTCATCCAGACCAAAGGACGCGTGTTCCCAGAGCGATTTTACGATCCAGCGATTGTCACTATCCGTGACCGCTGCAACATTGGCCGCTCCGTTTGCGGTAATGCCAGGCGGGGTCGGAATTCCGTTCAATCGCATCCAGTTCTTGGCCAGTTGTTTTTGTGAGCTGAGATAGATGGCATCGCCGTCCGAACCGGTGAACGCCACGCCGGCTACACGTAGCAATGAGGGGATGAAGTGAACCATGCGGCCATCGCCGCCCAGTGACTCAACGAGGTTGAAAACACAGCCTGGCCGATGCGCTTTAACCGACGCCAGCGTGGCACCCAGGTCGAGACCGGCTTGCAGGGTCGAGACGTGGCAGCCGAGTTGCCGGAGCGCGTCCGAAACCTGTTCTACCTGTACAAGCGTATCCAGTTCATCGGCACGCGCGTCGGACCCGATCGCCTCGTGCACGAGCAGCACGTTCATCGGCGATTGATTCATTAATCTATGTTCCCGTTCGGCTAAGCGGCCAACGAATGCGCGCGTTCGGCCAGACCGCAGCGTTGCAAGGCGGATTCCATTATGGTCTCGATCAGTTCCAGGTAAGATACGCCGATCTTGGTCGCCATCATCGGCAGGTCGGAAATAACGGGGTGAATGCCAGCCAGCGGATTAACCTCGATGAAACCCGGCTGTCCGTTTTCATCCAGCCGCACGTCAATGCGTCCGGCGTCACGACAGTCCAGGGAACGCCATGCGTCCAGCGCCAGGGACTCGATCTTGCGCCGCAGTTGACCTGCTGGCAGCAGGTCGTAGGTTACGCGTTCCTCCCAGTCTGCCTTGTTGGTGTAGGAGTATGCCTCTGCCTCTGCGGTTGCAAGCAGGTGAATTTCCATGGTGGCAAGGGCTTTCGCGGACGAACCCGTACCCAGGATTCCGACCGTAAACTCGCGGCCGGGCAAAAAACGCTCGACAAGCACCGGTTGCTTGAACTGCTTCAGCAGTTTTGTGCAGACACTTCGCAACTGCTTCATGTCGTTAACCTTGGAGTTCGCATCCACGCCCTTGCCGGTGCCCTCAGCCAGCGGTTTCGCAAACAGCGGGAACGGCATTTTTATGTTTTTCACATCTGAAATCTGATTGACAACAACATGATCCGGTGTGGCCACGCCGGCGGCGCGGACCACGTCCTTTGTCATGCCCTTGTGCAGGGTCAGGGCGCAGGTCAGCGTATCCGAAAACATGTAGGGTACCTGGTAGGCATCCAGCAGCGCCGGAACCTGGGCCTCGCGGCCGATCCCGTGCATGCCTTCGGCAATATTGAAAACCAGGTCCCAGCGGTCACCTGCGACGAGACGGGCGGCCAGCTGCTTGACGTGGCCGATGCGATCGACCGAAAAGCCCAGTTCAAGCAAGGCCTGCTCAATGCTGTCGATGGTGTCGGCCCGGTCAAACTCTGCGGTTTCCTCTGCGCTGTAGCCTGCGGCGAGGTAAGTGTCACGCAAATCATAGGTCAGACCCACTTTCACGCCGCGGTCAATATTTGACCATAGTCTTCATTAACATGATTCTTCTCCCAACGATAATGAGGAACCGGAGTCCGGATAGCGGTAGACGCCACCATCGTAACTTTTCAACAGCAAGTCACCACCTTCGTAGCCGACAATATAATCCGGGGCTATAGGTATCTTTCCACCTCCGTTTGGAGCATCGATCACGTAGGTTGGCACAGCGTAGCCTGTGGTGTGGCCGCGCAGCCCCCGTATCAGTTCGATACCCTTGGAAACAGGCGTGCGAAAATGCCCGGAACCGGAAATCGGATCGGCCTGGTACAGGTAATACGGTTTGACCCGGATCTTCAGCAGGCCTTGCACCAGCTTCTTCATGGTCTCGAGGTCATCGTTCACGCCCTTGAGCAGAACGGTCTGGCTGCCAAGTGGTATGCCGGCGTCGGCGAGGCGTCCACAGGCTTCAGCCACTTCCGGTGTCAGCTCATCCGGGTGCGTGAAGTGCAGGCTCATCCACAAGGGGTGGTAACGTTTCAGGATGCGCCGCAGGGAACTGGTCACGCGCATGGGCTGGACAACAGGCTGTTTGCTGCCGATGCGCACGAACTCGACATGTTTGATCTTGCTCAGGCGTTTGAGGATGTATTCCAGCCGGTCGTCATCGAGACTGAGCGGATCGCCGCCGGAAATCAGCACGTCGCGTATGACAGGTGTCTGTTCGATATAGCTGAGCGCAAGCTCGATGTCAGCCTTCTTTACGCTGCGTTCGCCGGCAGAACCGACCATGCGTGCGCGCGTGCAGTAGCGGCAATACACGGAACAGAAATTCGTCACCAGCAGCAGAACGCGGTCCGGGTAGCGGTGGACGAGCCCAGGCACCGGGCTGTGTGAATCCTCACCGAGCGGGTCATCGTTCTCGCCGCGCGCAGTCTCGTATTCGCCGAGCACCGGTACGACGGTGCGGCGCAAACCCTGCGTCGGATCCAGGGTGCTCATCAGGCTGGCGTAATACGGGGTAATCCCGACCGGCAATGAACCGGTGTGGCGTTTGATGGCTTCGGATTCTTCATCCGAAAGCTCGATCATCCTCGCCAGGTCTGCCAGGGTCCTGACACGATTGCGATTCTGCCAACGCCAGTCATTCCAATCGTTACGCGTGGCATCGGGATAAAATCTGTGCAGGAATTCGACAGACTGTTTTGAAACCACAAAAGTTGAATGCTCGCGTTTTACAACACTGAGACTGGGAACGCTGGTGGATGATGTGACGATGCGGGGAAATGAAGGGGATGGATTACGCTTGGCAACCGCTAAACTGGGAGGTTCCTCTTCAAGAATATTAATGGTTTTCATTTACATACCTGTCTTGCGCAGATGGGCGACCTGCAAATAAAAACTGACCCGGCCCTTCGGGTCGCACGGGATAATCCCGCCTCAATTTGCGCGTAATATAGTCCTGTGTATCTTTATGTCAAGATATATTTGCATGTGTGTGAGGGAGCGATTTTCAGACCTTGATCCAGATGGTTTCTTCAAGCGCAAAAAAAAATTCACGCAAGTTTGTTTGTACGGGCAGGTTTCGGCGATACTTCGGATTCAATACGCAAATTGGAAAGAAAAATGCCACGATCCGGACGTCTTTTTTTATGCCTGTTGTTACTGATCGCAGTCGGAGCCTGTGCGGCCAAACCTGCGAGCGTTAGCGGTCAGGCGGTTTTTCAGCATGACTTCACTGCGACCGCGGTACCGTGGACACCGACCGGTTTTGATAATGAAGACGGCAAGTTCACCTTCGCGCTGTTCTCGGACCTGAATGGTGGCGAACGCGAAGGCGTTTTTGACGTGGCGGTTGAGCAGCTGCGTCTGTTGCGCCCGGAACTGATCATCGACGTAGGCGACCTGATTGATGGCGGCGATGTGAGCCGCGATCAGCTTGAGCAGCAGTGGGACACGTTTGATCAGCGTGCCAGCCGCGCCCGCGCGCCGGTCTTTCACGTCGGTGGCAACCATGACCTGACCAGTATCGAGCAAAGGGGCGTATGGGAAGCGCGGTACGGCCAGCGGTACTATTATTTCATCTATAAAAACGTCCTTTTCCTGGTGCTGGACACCGAGGACAACCCAAGCGATTTTCAGCGGCACCTGGCTGAAATTCGCTTGCACGCCATTGCAGTGCTGAATGCAGAAGGCGAGGATGCATTCAATGCCACCGAATATGGACAACTCGAAGAGCGTAAGAGCGGCAGAATAAGCGCCGCGCAGGCGAGCTATTTTCTTAAGGTGATCGAACAGCACCCCGAGGTGCGCTGGACTTTTTTGTTCATGCACAAACCCGCCTGGGAACGGCCGCAGGAGGAGAACTTCTCCAGCATCGAAAAAGCCCTGGAAGGACGCCCTTACACGGTATTTAACGGTCATCTCCATTCCTATCATTACACCACCCGCCATGGCCGCGACTATATCCAGCTTGGCACTACCGGTGGCTCACAGGTGGCCGATGAGCCGATGTCCATCGACCACGTCACGATGGTCACTGTCTCTGCGGATGACGTGGATATCGCCAACCTTCGAATGTCAGGTATATTTGACAAGACCGGCAAACTGCCGTTGAACGGTGATGTAATCTGTCTCGAGGATTGTGCAAGGAAGTGAAGCGATGACACACAGACAGTGTTTTCCTTGTGTGGCCTGTTGCGAAGGCTGGCTGGGTGCAGAAATCAACGGTGTTCAGATGAAACCCGGCACACCCTGTGTCCACAAGCTGGAGCATGGCTGCGGGATCTATGAAAATCGTCCGCACAACCCCTGCGTAATATTCAGATGTGGCTGGCTTACAGGTGAACACGATTTACCCGAACACATGAAGCCTTCCGAGTGTGGCGCAATCGTCATGTTTGGCAGGCAGTGGCACCGCCGGGAAGTCATCCGTGCCGTTCCAACCGGAGAAAAAATTCCCGCCGATACGCTTGACTGGCTGATGGCGCTGTCGCGAAAGCTCAACTTACCCTTGCTGTTCAGTGAACACGAGTTTAAAAACGGCAGGTTCATGCGCAAGAAACGAATTGGTTATGGCCCGCCGTCATTTGTCAACGCGGTAAAAATGGAGCCGGGCATCGAAGACGTTTTCATGGTCTGAGCGCTTCGGCGCCGGATCGTTAGCGGTTGCGGTTGCAAATAATCCGCATGCGCTCAGTTTCCCATTACCTGGTCGATGGCGGCGAGCAGTTGCTTTTGCACATTGCACTTTTCGATAAAGACCTTGGCGCCGGCTTGCAGAACCCTCTGCTCAATGCTCCTGTTGGCCCAACCGGTGATCATGATGACTTTTGCGTAAGGGTGAAACTGGATGATCTTCTTGAGCACGGCCTCGCCGCTTTTGCTCGGCATCATCCAGTCCAGCGTGACGATGTCCGGGCGGAGGGTTTTGTATAGTTCAAATGCCTCCCGGCCGTCTTCCGCCACACCGATGACTTCATGACCGCCCATCTTGACGATGACGCCCAACAGGTGGCGCGTAAACGGGGAATCATCAACGATCAGTATTTTCGCCATTATCCTTTCCATGCCGGAGAAAGCCAGGTGGCGGAATTTCCCTGTTCCGCTCCCCGGCCACTACTGGGGTGTGTGAATTTTAGCATAGTGTTTGCGCGCACAGACCACTCGCTTTCGATGACGGTATTTATGCCCGGAATAACCTATCATGCGCAAATGTTCAACGAACTGTTTGCCATCATCGCACCCATTCTTTTCTGTGCCGGCCTGGGTTATGGCTGGGTGCGGATGGGGATCGATTACCCGGTCGACTTCGTTACCCGTTTGGTGATGAATATCGGCGCGCCATGCCTGATACTTTCGTCTTTCAGCAGGGCAGGGATCGACATCGGCAAGATGGCTGAAGTGTCAGCCGCCACCGTGGTCATCCTGTTGATCATGATGGTTTTTGGCACATTGCTGATCCGCCTGCTGCGTTTGAATATCAGCACCTTTTTACCCTCGCTGTTGTTTCCAAACATCGGCAACATGGGTCTGCCGGTGTGTCTGTTTGCTTTCGGCAAGACCGGCCTGGCCCTCGGTCTGACCGTGTTCCTGGTGATTTTCACGCTGCAGATGTCGCTGGGTATCCTGCTCGCAGCGGGACGCGGCAACCTGGGCGGGCTGATACGGCAACCGGTGCTTTGGGCAACCCTGGTTGCCGTGGTGCTGGTTGCAAGCGGCAGGTCTCTGCCCGTATGGCTGGATAACACCACCGGCATCCTCGGCGGCGCGACCATCCCGCTGATGTTGATCACGCTGGGTGTTTCACTGGCTCAACTGAAGGTCGCCAATTGGAAACACAGCCTGTTGTTCAGCCTGGTCAGAGTGCTTGGAGGTTTCGGCCTGGCCGTGCTGGTAGCCGGTTTGTTCGGGCTGGACGGGGTCGACCGCGGTGTGCTGATCCTGCAATCTTCCATGCCGGTGGCAGTGTTTAACTACCTCCTGGCACTGCGCTACCAGCGCGAACCCGGGGAGGTGGCGGGCATGGTGGTCCTGTCCACCCTTCTGGGGTTCGCGCTTTTACCGCTGATCGTCGCTTATGTCCTGACCTGACCAGGGGCCAGGACCGCCAATAGCTGACTATTGTGCTGCTTGCGCGGCTTTCAACAATTCGTCAATGTTTGAAGCAAAAGCGGTGTAAGGTTGTGCCCCGCGTATGAACTTGGTGAGGTGTACCACACTTGGGTCCTTCGGATCGGTCAAGCCCAGTACAAAGCTCGGTGTGCCGGAAATTCCCAGTTTTTGACCCTCGGCCTGGTCCGCCTTGATTTGCGCATCAAACTTTTTGCTGGTTACACAGCTATCAAATGCCGTTGCATCCAGTCCGATTGAATTTGCCATGGCTTTGAAATCTTCGTCCTTGTTGGCCTTCTGGTCATTGAACAGGGCGTCGTGCATACCCCAGTAATTTCCCTGGTCACCCGCACATAAAACCGCGACCGCGGCGGCCTCCGCCCTTGGATGCAGGTTCGGGATGGGCATTTCCCGCATCACGAAGCGGAGCTTGCCGGTATCGATGTATGTCTTCTGCAATTCGGGCATGACCGTTGTTGCGTTCCGTTTGCAATAGGGGCACTGGTAGTCACTGAATTCGATGAGCGTTACCGGCGCCGTTTTCTCACCGAGGTAGGCGACGTTGCCCAGTGTTACATCGGTCGGTTTGAAAGCCTGTCTTCCCGGCGCTGTACGCGCACCCTGTTGCAGAAGTTTCTTGATCTCTTCGAGGTCTTTCTGGATTTGCTCCTGGCCCTGCTTGAGCGCCTGAATTTCTTCTTTGAGTTCGGCGGTTTTGTCTTTTGCAACCGCGTTCGAAACAGACAGGGTAAACAGCATTAAGATGATTATAACGTGTGCGGTGAGTCTGATCATTTATTTCCCCGAGTTATGCAGACTGGTTTCGACAAATATGAGTGGTGTGTACTTTACAACATACGAACCGACTCTGGAAACTAAGAAAAATTCCGTTAATGTGGAAATTAATTGGATTTCTACGACTTTTTTCAAAGTAATCGATAAGCGCATTGGGACAATTTTTAATTAAAGTCGTGCGCCTTAAAAAATGTGATTTATCACTCATTTAGTCTACGTTGCTTGAACCCTCGGGGTGTTTTCTCTAGAATGCGCACGGCCTTCACAGGCATGTAGCGTCCCGACGCGGCCCGGACGGCCAGTCAGGACCCTTTTTTATTTATTCAGATAGTCGTGCACTCAACCAGGTTTACGGCAATCCCCTTGTACCCAGTCTCATCGGCTACGGGCCGAGAGACATTTTTTGACTGGAATATTACTGTGATTACGACTGCAAACCTGACCATGCAATTCGGCGCCAAGCCGCTGTTTGAAAACATTTCCGCCAAGTTTGGCAATGGCAACCGCTATGGCCTGATCGGCGCCAACGGCAGCGGTAAATCGACCCTGATGAAAATCCTCGGCGGCGAGCTTGAACCGTCGGCCGGGCATGTCAAGGTTGATGCCGATGAACGCCTCGGCAAGTTGCGCCAGGACCAGTTTGCGTTCGAAATACATCGGTCATCGATACCGTCATCATGGGCTACGAACAGCTATGGGCGGTCAAGCAGGAACGGGACCGCATCTATTCGCTGGCCGGAAATGAGTGAAGAAGACGGCATGAAAGTCGCCGAACTGGAAGATTGAATTTGCCGAACTCGACGGTTACAGCGCCGAGGCGCGGGCCGGTGAGTTGTTGCTGGGTCTGGGTATTCCGGAATCGCAGCATTTTGGACCGATGAGCGAAGTCGCGCCCGGCTGGAAACTGCGCGTGCTGCTGGCCCAGGCCCTGTTCGCCGATCCGGACATCCTGCTGCTGGACGAGCCCACCAACAACCTGGACATCAATACCATCCGCTGGCTGGAAGAACTGCTGAACGCAGCGCAACAGCACGATGATCATCATCTCGCATGACCGCCATTTTCTGAACAGCGTGTGCACGCACATGGCGGATCTCGATTTTGGTGAACTGCGTATCTACCCGGGCAACTACGACGAGTACATGACCGCCTCGACACAGGTGCGCGAGCGCCTGTTGTCCGACAACGCCAAGAAGAAAACTCAGATCAACGAGTTGCAGGCCTTTGTCAGCCGCTTCAGCGCGAATGCATCAAAGGCCAAACAGGCCACATCAAGGGCGCGCCAGATCGACAAGATCCAACTGGAAGAGGTCAAGCCCTCCAGCCGTGTGAGCCCTATATCCGTTTACGCCAGGACAAGAAGCTGTATCGCCAGGCGCTGGAAGTCGAAGGCTCTGACCAAGGGTTATGGCGGCGAACCCGTGTTCAGCGGCCTGGACCTGCAGATCGAAGTTGGTGAAAGGGTGGCCATCATCGGCGCCAGCGGCATCGGCAAGACCACGCTGCTGCGCACGCTGATGGGTGAACTGCATGCTGAGAGCGGCAGCCACAAGTGGTCCGAGAACGCCAAAATCGGTTATTACGCGCAGGACCACTCCGCCGAATTCACCGAGGACGTAGAATCTGTATTCGTGGATGGCGCAATGCGCGCAACCGACCGATGACGAGCAGGTGATCCGTGGCACGCTGGGGCGTTTGCTGTTCTCTTCACACGAGATCGAAAAATCGGTCAAGGTGATCTCCGGTGGTGAGCAGGGGCGCATGATGTTTCGGCAAACTGATGTTGCAACGGCCCAATATCATGTTGATGGATGAGCCGACCAACCACCTGGACATGGAATCCATCGAGTCACTCAACCTGGCGCTTGAAAATTACCCCGGCACGTTGTTCTTCGTCAGCCACGACCGCGAGTTTATCTCCTCGCTGGCGACCCGGATCATCGAAATCACCCCCGAAGGTGTGATCGATTTCAAGGGCAGCTACGACGAGTACCTGCGCAGCCAGGGTATCGAAGAACCGGGTTTACAGCGCGCGGTCGCCTAGGTTAAAGGGGTCAGCTTGAATTAAATCTAATTCAAGCTGACCCCTTTAACCCGTTACACGCTGTGCGCATAACCGCCCAGTAATTTCTTCAGGTCTTCAACCAGGCGCCTCACGGCGCCGGTTAACAGCACAAAATCAGCATCCAGTTTCGCCTGCGGGTCTTCGCCCCACTGTTCGACGGCTTCCCCCTCGATGAATTTGACCTTGCTGATCACGGCTTCCTGGTCGATGACGCAGGTCATTACCTGGTCAAAACCGACACCCAGGTGGGTGATTCGCATACCCTCGACGACGTGTTGGCGGATGGAGTGGTCCGACAGTTCGAAATCACGCCAGGTGACCGACGATTTGCTGTCTGAAACGTCCTGCATGCGGCATTCGCGCCCGAGTGAAAATCCCAGCGGTGAGTCACCCATGAAAATACCTGTCAGCAGGTCGGCGGGCAAATTGTTAAAGGTCAACGGGGTGCAAAAGAATTGATCAAAACACGCCCGCAACTGGTCGATCACCCATTCGGCCTTGGTGGCCGTGCCGGCATCGATGACCAGTAGGGATTCCGAATGGATAAAACAGGCGCGGTTACGGTCCGATTTCACCAGTGATTTCGATAAAAGGCTGTCCCTGGTTTCCTCTTTTAAGCGCCGGACTTCACCTCGTGTGGGTTCCATTTTCATACGCGTACGGAACTCGGTCAGTCTGTCTTCCAGGGCTTCGTTGATGGCGGCAACCGGCAGCACCCGGCTCTGGGTGCGCAACTGCATCAGGTCAGCGCCGTTCAGACGCCGGCTTAAGGGGCCGGATTCATCGGTGCCCGGCGGTTCCCAGCCGGCGCTGCGCTCAGCAAATGGGCCGCACGGAGAAAAGGCGTTTGCCGAGAGGGTCTCCGACAGGTGTTCCTCGCTTTCGGGCCAGGGATTGGTGACACGGTAAAAACGTAAATTTCGAAACATTGATGAAATCCTGAAACTCTGGGGGCCGGGCATTATAGACCAGAAAGGTAGCGCCGGGTGCGGGCAATTGGACCGGTACGCAGATGGCAGCGGCCGGGCTGTTCTTGACCTCGTCCCGCATGCCAATTGATGGGCATTCGGGGTATACTAACGCCTGATTCCAGCAACCAGTTGAAGAGGTGTTATATGGCAACCTATGAATGTAAAGTTTGTGGCATGACAGTTAACGCGACCTGTGGTAAATGCGATGCGCCACTGGAAAACAAGATGCTCAAAGTCAGTGAAGACAAGGAAGTACAGGTCTCCGAATGCCCGAACGGCCATGGCAAGATCAAATCACCGATGTGCTGCGGTCAGGATATGACCTGCTCACTCTAGCTTTTAAAGTAGTCAGGTTGAATTAGATCTAATTCAACCTGACCCCTTTTGGACTTCCTTTCGCTTGTTACGCGCACGGCGGAGTTCCCGTGGGTGTACCACGCGCCGTAGCTTGTCGAAAACATGGGTCAGTGCCCGCCACGGATGACGTATGGGCATACGCGGACCGGCGTAGCGCATCACCTCGCGGACCTGTTCGCGCTGCACTTTCTTGTAGCAATGGATGGGACATTTGGCGCAGGTCGGTTTTTCCTGGCCATAGGGGCATTTGGACAGACGTTCTTCCGAGTAACTCATCAGTTCGGCACAGCTGCCACACAAGCCACCTGCCTGGTTGCCATGGTGGTCCTTGCAATAGATGGCAGTCATCGCCACCAGTGTTCTATGTTCAGCCTTCAGTCTGCCTGTCAGTAATTCCATGCAGCGACTCTATCATGCCGCCAACACGCGGCAATTGACACGGGTCAAATTTATCGGCAAAAACGCCTCAAGGTTAAAAGGGGCCAGGTTCAGTCATTCGAATCGCAATTGAATAATCCTTAACGACGGCCGTCCCACCTGATCTGAATTTCCCAAGCTTAAGTAAAAGCTCCACACCAGTTTGTTTTTTCGTGGACCACACGCAGACCCTGGTTCGATTTCAGCATGGGCGCCGAGGCCATGCAGTACCTTATCTCAGGACACTACAAGTCGCATATGTGGCCTCAGTGAGGCTTCGCGTCGCACATCCCTGTGCTCTATCGCGAAGTACCGTTCATCCTGAACATAACGGTCCTGAAGTAAGGTACTGCACACCTTCGGCTATGTGGGTAATCATCGGTCAATGGTTTCTGACGGATTTGCACGGCGGTCAGTGGACGCTGGGGCGGGTAGTTATTACCAGGACCGTACGAGGCAGGAAGCCGAGTATCGAGCCCCCCAGGGATGTTCATGGGCGTGTCCTGATAATAACTACCCGCCCCAGTGTCCCCACCGGATTAAGTAGGACAGCAAAGAACCTGACCCCATTCGGTTAAGTTAAAAAAACGGGGCAGGCTTCCAGGCCCGCCCCGCCAGTGTCGTGGGTGAATCATTCAGCCACAATCACCACCCCTGAAAATCATGGGGTCAGAAAGAGAAGTTCTTGGTAAGGGTAAATACGAGATTGGTATCGGAATCCCCTCCCAACAAGGTGGAATCACTGTAAATGACAGCGATGGCATAATCGAAAATATCAACTTCCTTCACGCTGAGGTTATTGCCATAACCTGCTTCATAATATGAGCCGTCAAAATCACCGCCAAATGTACCGATCTTGCCGTAGAAACCGGCATGACTGGCGGTAATGGAATAGAACTGGTAATCCTGTTTCGGATCGCTGTCATATTTGCCGAGAGCGACATCAAAAGAAAGGAACTTCCACGACGCTCCCAGGTTCAGTTCCAGGTAGTCATCATCGAAGCCACTCGTGTAGGTGTACCAGGTGCCACCGACCGAGAAACCAAAATCGCCAACCTCGAAACCGTATGCGCTGTAGAGGTCGACCTCGAGACCATCGCCGACATCGGCTGACCAGACGCCCGCGGAAAAATCACCGGCGGCAAAATCCACACCGCCAAATGCAGACGAGCTCTTTTGCGGAATACCCCTGAAGATATACTCGCTGTTATAGCCGAGATTGGCCGACCATTCCTGTGCAAACACATTCTGAAAATGCAGTGCACCCAACAATATCACGACTGTACCCATCGTTTTTCTTAACATTAGTTCTCTCCATTGTGCCGAGTCATAGGCGGAACTCAGGTTTGAGATGCCTGCCACGATGTTCTTATATGCAAGAATAAAGCCACGGCATAATATTGATTATTAACATGGAGATAGATTTGAACGGGCCCCAATGGGATACAGCCATGCTTCATCACGACGCAGGTGTGCACCAATATGCCGCATGAGCGGATGACCGGCCGGTGTGGGGTGGGACGAAGGCGCGGCGAAAAAGTGAATGAAACTGGAAAGTGCGGCGCCAATACAAAACGCCGGCGCACGCCGGGCGTAATTATCGACCGCCGGTCATTCGATGTCTGCTAGAGTTGGGGTCTGATCAGATACTTTTCGCCGGTGGCTTGCCTGGCGTAGGCTGCGATTACCGGCACACTCAGCGTCTCGAGCAGGGAAATCTCGCGGCTATAGTGACTTGCAAAGGTGGTTTTGAGTCCGTTCGCTACCCGGGAGCGCAATTCCATCGTCTTCGCCGTGCTGGATTTTTGCAGGAAGTGTGTCAGTAACCAGCCACCCATGCCCCAGGAAAAACCATAGTTGATATTCAGCGTGGTCGGGTTCCGGTCCAGGAAACCATAAACGTAAACCTGTTTGTACACATCCGAGCCATAGCGGTTGTACGCGGTCATCGATGCTGCCGCCACCGCTTCCATGCAGGTCAATATCTTGCTGGCAAGCCGGCCGCCGCCGGTTGCATCAAAGGCCAGCGTCGCACCGGTCGCGGCCAGGGCGGCCGTCAGGTCAGCGGTGAAAGAATCCGCACTGGAATTACAGACATATGGCGCACCGAGTTTTCTCAGCAATTCTTCCTGTTCAGTCTTGCGTACGATGTTGACCAGCTCAATTCCATCCTCCAGGCAGACGCGGTTCAGCATTTGACCGAGGTTGGAGGCGGCTGGCAGTGTGTACCAGTGCCTTGTGGCCTTCGGCGCGCATGGTCTCGACCATGCCGAGTGCTGTCATCGGATTTACAAACCAGGACGCGCCTTCCACAGCCGTGGTGTCTGCAGGGAAGGGCAGGCACATCTTGGCGTTCATGACACGGTAGCGGGCATACATTTCGCCGCCGACCATGCCAACGGTTTTGCCCAGCAATGCCTGCGCGACATCTGAAGCGCCGGCCGCAATTACCGTTCCTGCAGCTTCATTGCCAACCGGCAGGGACTGACCCAGTCTCGCAGTGATCATTCTTGTGAACATCTCCGGGATGTCGGCCGTGACCACCGGTCGTTGCGGGGCTGCCGCTGACCCTGGCGCTGCCGATATCAGCCGGTCCGAGCAGCAACGCAAGGTCGGATGGGTTGAGCGGTGTTGCCTCTACCCTGACGATCACCTCGTCCGGGCCGGGAGCCGGCATCTGGTATTCATGCAACGAGAGTTCGAGCGTGTTGTCTTCCCTGACCAGCGAGCGCAGTTGTAAGTTTTGCAGGTTCATGGGCATTGATCTGTTCTGCTCAGCTACTCGCCAGCATCCACTTGCGCAGGCGGTTGGAATCACCAAACGGCGTGAGTTTGCCAAAGGAATTCAATAACACGATGGAAACATGCTCCCCCTCGATATTGGCCTGCATCACCAGGCAGCGCCCGGATTCATTGATGTAGCCGGTCTTGCTCAGGGCGATGTCCCAGGAATCATTTTTCAGCAGGCGGTTGGTGTTGTTGTAAACCAGCGGTCCGCGCTTGGTGTAGGGGTGCACTTCGATTTGAATGGTGGTGCTGGCCTCCCTGATCAACGGGTAGCCTTCTGCCGCCGCGACCATTTTGGCCAGATCACGTGCGGTGGACTGGTTTTCAACGTTGAGACCGGCGGGGTCGGCAAAGTGGCTTTTGCTCATGCCGAGTTTCACGGCCTTTTTGTTCATCTCCTCGACAAAAGCCTTTTTGCCACCCGGAAAATTGCGGCCCAGGGACGTGGCGGCGCGGTTTTCGGAAGACATGATGGCCAGCAGGATCATCTGGCGGCGACTCAGGCTGGCGCCAATTTCGAGACGCGAACCGGTTAGCTGCACCAGGTCACGGTCATCCTTGGTTACGCTGATTTTTTCGTTCAGGTCGAGACCGGAATCGAGGATGACCATGGCAGTCATCAGCTTGGTGATGGATGCGATGGGGCGGACCGTGTCGATATCCTTGCCGTAAATAACCTGGCCCTTGGCGTCAATCACCAGCGCCGATGCTGAGCGCAGATCCGGACTGCCTTTGAGACCGGTGAAGTGGGAAGCCTGGATAATAAGGGTAGCGTTGATCCAAGCAGCAGTGCAGAGATCAACGTCATTGTCTTTACAATACGCAAGGTTCCTCTCCTGGCGAATGGTTATTGTTACCGGTTATCCGGTCATGATTGGCGGTTAGTTTGCCTCAGTTCGGTCCGATTCACCAGCGGCTACCTTAATTTCCGGAGTGCCGCAAGCCTGCGCGGCTGGAAAGGCAATTGCGCGGGACCATGATAAGGGTTGCCGTGGAATTGTGAACTGATCGGACGGCTGTGCGCAGACCAAATTGGATTTCAGGGATTGATAAGACGATCAAACCTTTCATTTCCATGCAATGGTCGTAAGTCCGGTTCGTTGGCGGCGTAGTTTCGGTAAGATTCATCCGCTTCGATCATCTCCTCCAGAATCGCCAATGTTTCCTCTGTGTTACCCAGCGCATTAAATATCAGCGCAGCGTAGAGCAATGCTTCCGGATCGCGTTTTGATATGTCAAGCGCATGTTCAATCTGCCTGAAAGCGTCTTCCTCCTCGGCCGCTGTATACGTAATAGAGCGCCAACATTGCCCGGGTAGTCCAATCCTGATCATTGATTTCAAACATGGACTCTGCCAAGGGTATGGCGCTGGCGTAGGCTTCTTTCTGCAGTTCTTCGTTTTCACCCGCCGCACGGTAGGACTCGGCCAGACGACCCCAGGCGCGATGATCATCAGGCGCCAGTTCAATCGCCTTCAACTGCATTTCTGCAGCTTCTGCATAGTGGCCTTCGTAATAGTACTGTAGTCCGCGATTGGTGTAGGCGGTGCGTGTGGGTTTCAATTCGAGCGCTTTGTCCCAGGCAACCTTGGCGGCATCGTATTGCTGCAGGCTGTGATAGGCCGTTCCCAGGTTATTCCAGGCTGCGGAACTCTTCGGGTTGAGTTCAACAACCCGCATGGCATGCTTGACTGAACGTTCATAACGGTCTGGCTGGTCATCGAACTGCCGATAAAGGGTGTAAATGGCATCCTCCACTGGCCAGTGATCGGGTTGCAGGGACTCGGCATTCAATAAAATGGTTTCTGCTTCACGTATATTTCCCCGCTCAGCCAGCGTCATACCAAGCTCGGTCATTGCGTCGACATTTTTTGGTTCCGCTACCAGCGCCTTTCGTAGTTCGTTCTCAGCATGCTGATAGTCACCGTGACGACGATAGAGCGCACCCATGGCAATCTGAACTTCGGTGAGGTCAGGATTGATGGCCAGTGCCCGTTCACAGGCAGATTGGGCGGCCGCGAAATGGCTTATGTCACCGCTCTTACTATACAGACCCAGTTGTACTTCACATAAACCGGCATAAGCACCGGCAAATGATGCGTCCTGCGTAAGTGCGTCATTGAAGTAAATCATAGCGGCCTCGTAGGCCTCGATGCTGTTACCCAAAAGACTTTGTTTGCCCATCAGGTACGCATCATAGGCGGCCATGCTGGCAGTCGGGATATTATCCAGCAGATGCGCATCGTCATTGGAAAGTTTTGCGTTTAATGCAGCAGTTATCGCACGGGCAATGTTGCTTTGGATCGCAAACAGGCTTGCAGTTGAAAGTTCCCGATCGAATGTCTCGGCCCACAAATGATCGTCGTGATTGGCATCAATCAACTGCGCGTTGACCCGAATATGATCTCCATCGCGCTGTACGGCACCCTCCAGGATGTAGTTCACTCCGAGTTCCCTGCTGATCTCCGGAATGCTCATTTTACTGCCCTGGTAACGCATCACCGAGGTACGGGATGTCACACTGAGTGAATCAATCTTGGCCAGCATCGTGAGCAGGTCATCATGTATACCGTCGACAAAATAGGCATTTTCGGCCAGAACCGCTGCGGTTCGTGAAAGGCAAAACCGCCAACGAGTACTGGCCGCTGCCCGATTCGCTTTCCGCAGCGAATTGATCTATGGCCGGACCGTTAATCCGACCGATCTTGTCGAGGGTAAATAAAATCACTGCGGCACTTAACATGCTGATAATAATAGGATTCAGATAGCGTCTGAATGCAATAAGTTCGGCTTCGTGCTGTGCCAGGTCCGGCGCTTCTGACCAGGCCGTCTGTGGTCAATTCAAAAAACCAGGACAGGATCACTGCCACAGGAAAACCGATCGCCAGAAGGATAATAAAGGAGCTGAAAATCCAGTCAGGCGCATTGAATGCATCCAGAAGAAGGCCGGCAACTTGTACCAGCAACCACCATACCACGGCATATGCAAAGGCGGCGCGTAAAACATTGCGGCGTTTTAACTCTGAAATAAATGACATAGATTTTGTCCGCCGTTGGCCGGCTAACGGTTTTAAAATTGTCTGTTTGCTCAATCCAGATCGCTGATCTTCGGGGCTTATTGATAAACAGATTGCCCGCCCGCAACAGTATAGCCCAATGGTGCCTGTTTAAACGCGCCGGTGAGTTGAAGAAATATTTTAAACCCATGTGTTGCATCGGGCCTGATATAAAATCAAACGTCGAGACGCAGATAAAATTAATTTAGAATCGAACCAGGGTCAGGACCTGCCAGGGGGCAATACCATTTTTATGAGTACATTGAAGTCATTTTCAAACGGCGCGTTTACGCCTGAAAGTCTCTACGAGACCTGGCCGGAAACGCGTTTTGTGAGTATGGCCGCGGCCTGTTTGCGGCATGCGGATTTGCTGAAATATCTGCGCGCGCTTGACGCCTGTTATCCGGACAGTACGAAACTTGAGGAGATCGGGCATTCATATCTTGGCCGTCCTATCCATATGCTGACGCTGGGCAGCGGCCCGAACAAGATATTGTTGTGGTCGCAGATGCATGGTGATGAGCCTTCGGCAACACCCGCTTTGCTCGATATCGCCAGTTACCTGCTGCAGCACGCGGATGAAGCGGATGCCCGTTCGGTGCTGCAGAATTTCACCCTGCTGATGATCCCGATGCTGAATCCCGACGGTGCAGAGGTTTACCAGCGGCGCAATGCCCAGGGCATTGACATCAATCGCGATGCCCTGCACCTGGCGACACCGGAGGGCAGGCTGTTAAAACGCATACGCGACGAACATGAACCCATGCTGGCGTTTACCCTGCACGACCAGGACCGGCGCAAAGCGGTAGGCAATACCGGTCACGTAGCCAATATCGCCTTGCTGACGGTTGCGGGTGACGAGTGGCAGACCGTCACCCTGGGCAGACTCCGCGTCAAGCGGGCCAATGCGGCCATTGTCGAGGCGCTGACAGCGTTTATTCCCGGCGGGATAGCACGTTACGACGATGAGTGGAGTCCGCGGGCTTTTGGCGACAACATCACGGCCTGGGGTACGCCGGTCCTGCTGATCGAAAGCGGCGGACGCCCGAAGGGCCATGATGTCAGCGAATTGACCCGGCTCAATTTCGTCGCGATCCTCACCGTGCTGCAAGGCTTGGCACGGGACGATCTCGCCGGTTACGACCCGAAGACCTACGATGATCTGCCGTTCAACCGCGAGGAATCGTGGTCGGACGTGGCGATCAGGGGCAGTTATATCCTGCAGCCGGGGACCAGTCGTGCGTTTCGAGCGGACCTCGTGTTTGACCTGCTGCAAAGCGACCGGCAGGTGGCCGGTTGCTGTGATGAGCCGCTCGTACCCTCGCAAATCATCCTGGTCGGCGATGCCCTGACGCATGGCGCGGGCACCAACATCGAGGCTTTTGGCAACGTGCTGCTGGCATCTTTCAAGGTGGGTGTGCGTGGCTGGTCAGAACACAATGGCTGACGCGCGATAACCTGTCGCGTCTGGCCCGACTCGGTGTGGGGACGGTTTGCTGGGAGGTCAGTGAAAGCAAGCGGGCGAATGCACTGGCCCATGCCGCTCAGAGCGGTGGCCAGGGATTGCCGCGCATCGAGGTTCAGGTCAGCCCCGGCAATCTTCCGGAAACCGTACTGCACGAACCCCCGGCCGAGCTGGATGAACCCTTTAACCTTGCTGCAATTTTGCGCACCCTGGGTGTTGAAGATTCAGATTGCACTGCTGCACTGGCAAATCTTTGGGTGCCCGCAGCCGCTGACAAGCCTGAGACCCCGCCGTTGATCAAGGACCGGCCGGCCTCGTTCCTGATGGTCACGGCCGCTGCCGGCGGTCAAATTGATTTGCAGGCAAGCCGCCTGGTTGCAGTCTGGATTGACGGCCATGAGGTCATGCGTCAGTCAGCTCCTAAATAAGTTTTTTCAGATTACATTGTAATTAATGTTAATTATAATCATACTTTTATAAATATTTGTTTTTTATATAAGTAATACATTGCAAAATAGGAAAGAAGAACAAAGCTCAGGGCATAGGCGAGAGAGGCGTTGAGCGGGCTTAGCCAGGGCAGGAAAAAGCTATTGACCAGCCATTCCTTCAGGGTGATCACGTCACTTCCTGCCGGCCAATTGACGAGGTAAAGCAGGCGCCCGACAATACCCGACAGGACGAATACCGTGATGGCGTTCATGCCATAGACACAAAATGGCCTGGTTCCCTTGCGCCAGCCTTTGACATCGATCAGGTAGTAGGAAACTCCCAAAAACACCAGCGCCATGCCGCTCATGAACAAGGCATAGGAACTGGTCCACAGGTTTTTGTTGATGGGCAGCCAGTGGTGCCAGGCAGCGCCTAGCGCAATCGCGGCAATGCCACAGGCCAGCATCCACCCGACCTTTTTCATGTCCGGAATATCCCGGCGTAACAAATGACCGGTCAGCACTCCGAACAGGGTTGTCGAGATGGCCGGCAAGCGTGCTGAAAATGCCTTCCGGGTCCCAGGTTTTGGTCTGTGACCACATGTGGCCCTGCAGGACCAGGCTGTCGAGCCAGGCTGAAAAATTCGCCCCTTCCGCGTAGGAACCGGCCCCGAGGCCTGGCACCGGAAACCATTGCATGGCCGCCCAGTAGATCAACATCAGCGCCGTCGCCCAGGCGGCCTGCATTTTTACATTGCAGTTCAGGAACACGATGGCGGCAAAAAAATAACACACGGCGATACGCTGCAGGACACCGGGGATGCGCAGGCTGCTGATATCATAAAACGGAAACCCGTTCAGGAATAATCCGAGTGCAAACAGGATCAGGGTACGGCGGACGATTTTTACGTAGAGTTCTCTTGCGGGCCGGTGGTTTGCCTTTTTCCCTGCCAGTGCCAGCGTGATTGAAACACCGACTATAAACAGGAAGAACGGGAATATCAGGTCGGTGGGTGTCCAGCCATGCCAGTGGGCGTGCAACAGCGGCGGGTAGACGTGCGACCAGCTTCCGGGGTTATTGACCAGGATCATGCCGGCGATGGTGAGACCCCGGAAAAAGTCCAGGCTCAACAGGCGATTGCCGCCGGGTGCCACGCCTGCCGCAATGTTGTCCTGGTTCAATGTGTCATTTACCTGTGGGTCACCCGGTTCAAGCTTTCAGCAGCGTGATCCGGTCTTTCGCCAGGGTGATGCGGCGCTCCTTGTAGAGCCGGCCGAGCGCTTTTTTGTAATTTTTTTTGCTCACTCCGAATTGCTGGTAGATTAATTCGGGTGGGCTGTAGTCGGTCAGTGTTGAAACGCCCCCGCTGGCTTTAAGAAACGCAATGACACGCTCGGACAATTCGTCTCGCGCCTGTTGGTTTTGTTTTTGCAGGCTCAGGTCAATTTTCCTGTCGTCACGGATGTTCTTGATATAACCCCTGGTTTTGTCACCTGGATGCAGTGGCGTGAAAACCTCACCCTTGTACAGCAGGCCCAGGTGGGTGCCGTTGACCACGGCCTTGTAACCCATTTCACTCTCGCTAACGATCAACAGGTCCACGGCCTCACCAGGCGCCATGTTCTTGGCGCGTTCATCGAGAAACTTGTGCAGCTTGGTCGTGCCGATGACATTGTTTTGCGGGTCGAGAAACAGGTAAACCACGTAGGAATGCCCTTCAACCATCGGCGTGAGTTGCTGGCTGACCGGCACCAGCAGGTCGCGCTCAAGACCGCAATCCATGAAAGCCCCGGTCCTGGTGACGGTCACGGTCTTTAACAGGGCGCATTCACCCACCTGGGCTTTTGGCTTTTTTTCGCCGGTTCCGGCATCGTTTGTTGCGGGTTTATCTGCTTGCATGTGTATAGGTTAACGCACAAACCGGCGGATGTCGTGCGACCCAGGCAGGGGAATACGCAAATTCGTTGGACAGCGAAGGCGACACGGCTTATAAAAGACCTCCCCGACACGACGGATCAACTATGCGGCACTGGACTCAACTTGGCGAAGCGCCTATCCCGGGTAGTGACAGGACCCTCATCCTTTACCGGGGCAAGGATGATTTCTCGATCAAAATTTCCAATGGCTTCGAATTGATGAATACCCGCAAACATGCGTCCGAGGACGCGTTGGGAAGTCTTCCTTGCAAACGTCTGAAGCAGAGCGGCAACGCAAGGGTGCTGATCGGTGGTCTCGGCATGGGCTTTACCCTGGCCGCGGTGCTGGCATCGGTTGGCGCGGATGCCGAGGTGACAGTGGCGGAACTGATACCCGAAGTCGTCGAATGGAACAGGGGCCCTTTGGGCGATTTCAGTGGCAGGCCGCTCGACGATCCGCGCACCCGCATCTACGCCGGGGATGTGGCAAAACTGATGCGTAGAAGCCACGGCTGTTTTGATGTGATCGCACTGGATGTCGATAATGGACCCGAGGGCCTGACAAAAAATGCGAATGACTGGCTGTACTCGATGCCGGGTATCGCCGCCGCCCAGAATGCACTCGCTCCGGCGGGCATCCTGGCCTACTGGTCTGCCGATCCTGACCAGGGTTTTCACGACCGTCTGAGGTGTTGCGGGTTCATGGTTGAAGAGTTGAGGGTGTTTGCGCACGGCAAGAAAGGCACTCGGCACACCATCTGGCTGGCCAGCGTGGATGGCTGCTAGTCTCCCGGGTGTTAACGCGAAAGCGTAACCGGTCCGACTCACTGCTGTCCCACTTAATCTGAATTCCCCAAACTCAAGTAAAGACCCCGTTTCGAATTGGCAGGCGCCGACCACAATTGAACATTGTTTCGATTTCAGTATGGGCGCCGAGGCCATGCTGTACCTTACTTCAGGACTCGCTATGAATACGTCCGTGTACGCTCGAGTCGCGACATCCATGTCGCTCACGGTCCTGAAGTAAGGTACAGCACACCCTCGCCGCTGTGCGTAATTATCGGCCAATGGTTCCTGACAGACTGGCACGGCGGTTGCCAGACGCTGGGGTGGGTGGTTATTACCAGGACCGTACGAGGCAGGAAGCCGAGTATCGAGCCCCCCAGGGATGGGTTCATGGGCGTGTCCTGGTAATAACTACCCACCCCAGTGTCCCCACCAGATAAAGTCGGACAGCAGTGGGTCCGGTTACATTTTTTACTTGCCAATTGACCCTTGAAAGGGTAGAAAAGCGTTTGAAACGGAACTATGGGAGTCCAGTATGGCAGGTGGATGGAGTAGTGACGGGGCAGTGCAGGATCAGATTGACGCCACCATTGATGATGCCGTACAGCGTGCCCGCAGTGCCTTGCCCCGTGGTCAGAGCCTGGCAAATTGTGAAGAATGCAATGCGCCAATCCCGAAGGCGCGACGTGAGGCTGTGCCCGGCGTGCGCTTGTGTGTCGGATGCCAGTCGGAGCTTGATAAAAAGCGGGTTGTCCAGAGCGGTTATAACCGGCGTGGAAGCAAGGACAGCCAGCTTCGATGAGCTTTGATTACAGCCCCCGCGTAGCGCCCTTGGTGTCCCGCCCCGGACTGTTCCGTAACCGGGCCTTGAATCGGCTTGTGCAAAACCCCAACTTGTTGTTCCGGTCAGCTTTGACCCGGGTCAAACACTTGACCGTATATGCCAAGAAAGCGGAACATTTTCCACCTATGCTTGCAACCGCAATAATAAAACCGCTTGCGTGTGTCATGTCAGAATCGATTGGCATTGACCGGACAAAGCACTAATTCAGAGATAGAAGGTACCTCGGCATGGACAACAGTCACAACATCTCGGAAACAGGCAGGGACGGGTTGCTGCAGCCAACGCCGGTCAACCGCTCGCTGGTGATCAAACCTGACGGATATACCAGCCTGATCGATGCCCTGGATTATGCGGCGCAGGGGGAAAGTGGCTTCAATTTCTACAACCAGCACGGTGAGCTCGAGATTGTCCTGAGCAATTCCGAATTGCGTGATCAGGCCAGGTCGCTGGCCACCCGTCTGCTGGGTCTCGGTTGTAAACGTGGGGACCGCCTCGGTATCGTCGCGGAGACCCATCCGATGTTCCACCGCTTCTTTTTTGCCAGCCTGTACGCCGGGTTGATTCCGGTCGCATTGCCCGCCGGTGTGCAGCTTGGCGCCCGCCAGGCCTACATAAACCAGGTTGCACGCATGTTGAAAAGCAGCGGTGCGCGCGTTGCGGTGGCCGGTTCCGCGCACGCAGCCTTCCTGGCAGAGGCCGTAAAGGATCTGAATCTCATATTCTCGGGCACACCGGAGGATTTTGATGCGTTACCCGCGAGCGACGTGGAACTGGTCACCCCGAACGCCAGTGACATTGCCTACCTGCAATACACGTCCGGTAGCACGCGTTTTCCGCGCGGTGTCGAGATCAACCACGCAACGGTTCTGAACAACGCCCGCGAAATTGCCCTGGATGGCCTGGCTCTCGGCAATGACGATCGTTTTGTCTCCTGGCTGCCGTTCTATCACGATATGGGTCTTATCGGTTTTATTTTGCTGCCTTTGGTCACGCAAACTTCGGTCGATTACCTGTCGCCACAGACCTTTGCGATGCGGCCGAGGCTGTGGCTGAAACTGATTTCGGATAACCGCGGCACGATTTCCTCCAGTCCGACGTTTGGTTACGCACTGTGTGCACGCCGTCTGCGGCCCGGCGATTTTGAACGCTACGATCTCAGCAGTTGGCGCGCGGCCTGTGTCGGCGCGGAGCAGATCAACCCACTGCCTTTGCAGGAATTCGCCAAAGCGCTGAGCCCCTGTGGTTTTGATCAAAAAGCGTTTGTCGCCTGCTACGGTATGGCGGAGTGCGTGCTGGCGGTCAGTTTTGCGCCGTTAAACCTCGGCCTGGGTGTTGATTATGTTGACCAGGACATGATGACGATCACCGGCAAGGCCGTACCGGTCGACCCGTCGGCCGCCAATGTTGCCAGTTATGCCGATTGCGGCAGGTTGCTGCCCGGTTTCGAGTTGTCCATTCGCGATGACCATCACAATGAGGTCGGGCCGCGTCAATGTGGCGAGATCTACCTGAGGGGTCCCAGTGTCATGAGTGGTTATTTTCAGGACGAAACGTCCACGCGGGCGGTGCTCGGTGAGGACGGTTGGCTTGACACCGGCGATATCGGCTACAGGGTCGACGGACACATCTACATCACGGCGCGCAGCAAGGATGTGATCATTATCAAGGGCCGCAACATCTGGCCCTCCGATATGGAGGTCGTGACCCAGCGCATTGAAGGGGTTCGCCTCGGTGGTGTCGCCGCATTTTCAGTACTTGGCGCTGAACGGGAAGAGGTCACGGTCATGGTGGTGGAAACGCGGCTCAGGGACGCGCACCAGCGCAAGCAACTCAAGCAGCAGATATCTGAACTGATACACATGCATTTTGGCGTCAACGTGATTATCGACCTGGTTAAATCAGGTTCACTTCCACGTACGACTTCCGGCAAGCTGTCGAGGTTTCGCTCGCGTCACGATTACCTGGAGCGCCGTCAGTACACCGCGCTGCAAGCACGCAATATCGAACTGCCTCAACGCAAGACCGCCTGAGCAGGCAACGGCCCCGGGGGCCTGGCCACCTCTCGTTACATCCTGTGCGTGGCGATCAATCGGGGTCCAGGACCTCGAAAAGCCCGGCCACCTCAAGCTACCGATCCAATGTTTCGCGACCCGCACGCAACAGCGTGCAACCCGTTCCAGGGGTGAAATCTGCACGCCGCGGGGCCAATCCAAAGAACCGGGTGTCAACCCTGTGGTTTTCAGTATCAATCTCGAAACTTACATTCGACAGCACCGGCGCCGCCGGGACCAGGGCCTCTTCCACGATCAACTGTCCGGGCATAGCGCTCAGAAAGTAGCCGGAGCAGATGTTTTTGGCCGAAAATCCACTGGCTGCACTGAGCACGTTGGACATGTACACACCGCCGTAAATCAGTGCGGCGAGCAGCAATACACCGAGTGTTAAAGCCGGTTTCTTGAGCACGTCCCTTTACCAGTTGCGTAACATGGCCAGATCATAGGTTATAAATTGGGATTGCGCGTAGCATTTCTACGACCCCAGGGAGACGGTGGCTTGCCAGCCTGACGGCACGCCGAATGTTTTGCCAGAATCCTGCACAGCCCTTATGATGTCGTCCTTTGATGACCGGTGGGTCATTTTATTCCAGCCAGAAGGCGTCATATGCAAACCCGGATATTAATGTTCGTCTGTCTTGTGTTCCTGCTCTCCTGTGAACCCGCTTCCGATCATGTTGGCCAGGTATCAGCCGCCCAACCAGGTCCAGGTTCTATCGAGCCTCCAACAACTACTGTGAGTCAGCCTATGCCCGAAAAACGTCCTCATGAAATGACCCTGCACGGCGACACCCGGGTCGATGAGTATTTCTGGTTACGCGACGATACACGCAAGGACCCCGAAGTCCTTGCTTACCTGGAAGAAGAGAACGCCTATTTCGACAAGGTCATGGCGCCGTATGCCGCGCTGCAGGAAACGATGTTTGCAGAAATGACCGCGCGTCTCGACCCCGATGAATCCAGTGTGCCTTACTTCAAGGATGGCTATTGGTATTACTCCCGCTTTGAGCCCGGAAACGAATACGCCGTCTACGCCCGTCGCAAAGGCAACATGGATGCTGAAGAAGAAATACTCATAGATGGCAACTTGCGTTCGAAAGGGCATGAGTTCTACCGGCTCTGGAATGTCGAAGTCAGCGATGATAACCGCTACGTAGCGGTTGCCGAAGATTTTACCGGCAGGCGGATCAATGAGATCCGGGTGCTTGACACCCAAAGCGGTGAGTTCCTGCCAGAGGTCATCGGCAACGCGGAAGAGTCACTGGCCTTCTCGGCCGACGGCCAATATCTTTTTTATCTTAACCAGGATACGGAAACACTGCTGGGCTACCAGCTGATGCGCCATAGCCTGGGCAGCGACGTTTCACAGGACGCGCTGGTTTATGAGGAAGCGGATAACACCTTCTCCAACGGGGTGTGGCGAAGCCGCTCGGGTGATTTCATATTCCTGGTAAACCAGAGCACGGACACCACCGAGGTCCAGTTGCTGGCTGCAGATGATCCGCTGGGAACATTCAAGCCGTTTTTACCCCGCGAAACCGGCCATGAATATGAAATCGATCATGCCGGCGACAGGTTCTTTATCCGCAGCAACTGGCAGGCGCAAAATTTTCGTGTCATGACGACCGACCTGCAACATGCTGCGGACAAGTCCGGCTGGAAAGAGCTGATACCCAATCGCGAGGACGCGATGGTCGAGAATATCCAGGCATTTGATCACTGGCTGGTGGTCGGCGAGCGCAAGGACGGTCTGCGCAAGGTCAGGGTCATGGCGCTCGATGGCAGCATGGACCGTTACCTCGATGGCAGCGAAGCGGCATCCGTCATGTGGCCGGATGAGAATGTCAGCACTGATAGCGACACCATCCGTTATGGTTTCTCCAGCATGGTGACGCCTGATCAAACCTGGGAAATCAACCTTAAAACCGGCGCAAGCAAACTCTTGAAGGCGGATCGGGTGCTGGGTGGTTTCTCAACGGACAACTACCGCAGCGGACGTATCATGATTAGCGCGCGCGATGGCACCAGCGTACCGGTATCGTTGGCGTATCATAAAAATACAAAACTGGATGGCACGGCACCGGCGCTGATTTACGGCTATGGTTCCTACGGCATATCGACCGACCCCTGGTTCCGGGATTCCATCATCAGCCTGCTGGACCGTGGCTTTATCTTCGTGATCGCGCATGTCCGTGGTGGTGAGGAAATGGGCCGGGCCTGGTACGAAGACGGCCGTCTGATGAATAAGAAAAACACTTTTACCGACTTCATCGACGTAACCAAAGCACTACAGCAAAAACCACTCATTGACCCCGCCCGAACCTTTGCCATGGGCCGCAGCGCCGGCGGCCTGCTGATGGGTGCAGTGGTTAACATGGCGCCGGAGTTGTACCTCGGTGTCGTCGCCACCGTGCCATTTGTCGACGTGGTCACCACCATGCTGGACGAATCCATCCCCCTGACCACCGGTGAATTTGATGAGTGGGGCAACCCGAAGCATAAGGCTGCCTATGAATACATGTTGTCCTATTCGCCCTATGACCAGGTCAGTGCACAGGATTATCCGAACATGATGGTGAGTACCGGTCTGTATGACTCGCAGGTACAATATTTTGAACCAGCCAAGTGGGTTGCAAGGCTGCGCGAGCGTCGCACAGACAACAACAAGCTGATCATGCACACCAATATGGAGGCTGGTCACGGTGGTGCATCAGGCCGATATCGCCGCTACGAGGAAACTGCACAGGAATATGCCTTCCTGGCGGGATTGGCGGGACTCGAGCGTTGATTTTATGAGAATGGGTTACACTGCAATTTCAATAATCCAGCTTTGCCAACTGTAAAGCAGCTGATCGGACGTCGTCATATATGTTTAGAAAATTGATTGTTCTTGCTTTTGTCATGACACTGGCAGCCTGTGAGGATCCGTCAACTGTTCAGTCCGGGTCAGACATACATGGGCAAGAAAATTCTTCGTCCCTGCCCGAAGCAGAGCGTCTTGAAAAGTCACTGGCCGAAGCAGAGGCGCAGATGGGTATCAAGCTCATGAAGAAGCCCTGGACGGGTGACCTTGATGTCATGACCGAAAAACGCCTGATACGCGTGTTGACCGTGTATGGCCTGGGGCGATATTACCTGGAGGCGGGCCAGGAAAAGGGCATGACCTATGAGTGGTTCAAAATGTTCGAGGATTTTGTCAATCAGAAGGTCGGGACAAAACATCTGCGGGTTCACGTGGTGTTCATCCCGGTTGCCAGGGATCAGTTGATTCCCGGTCTGATCAGCGGTCGTGGCGATATCGCAGCAGCGGGTTTGACCATTACTCCCGAGCGCGCCGAGGTCATTGATTTTACTGACCCGGTATCCCGGGAAATTTCCGAAATCCTGGTGACCGGTCCCTCATCTCCTCAAATCGATACGCTTGAGGATCTTGCCGGGAAAATGGTCTACGTCAGGGCGTCGAGCAGTTACCGCTCAAGTCTTGATGCCGTGAATGTACGTTTCCGGCAACAGGGCCTGGCGGAAATCGAGATTGAAGATGCCCCCGAACAACTGGAGGATGAGGACATCCTGGAAATGGTCAACGCGGGTCTGCTCGATTGGGCTGTGGTTGACGACTACAAGGCAAAAATGTGGGCTGGTATATTCGATAAGCTGACCTTGCGTGATGACCTGGTGTTACGTTCCGGAGGCCGGATTGGATTCGCCATACGCAAGAATAGCCCGCAGTTGGCAGGGGCCCTCAACGAATTCCTGGAAACGCATAAACAGGGCACACTCAGCGGTAATATCCTCATCAACCGGTATCTGAAGAATTTTGACTGGGCCAAGGACGCTTTGGCAGCGGAAGACTACCGGCGCTTTCAGGAAGTGGCCGATATTTTCACCAAATACGGTAACCGGTACGGTGTTGATTACCTGATGGTCGCGGCCCAGGGCTACCAGGAATCAGGTCTTGATCAAAGCGTCAGGAGCAAGGCCGGTGCCATCGGCATCATGCAATTGCTGCCGAGCACCGCCGCGGATTCAAATATCGGTATTCCGGATATCACGACTGCCGAAGCCAATATCCACGCCGGTGTGAAATACCTGGACTTTATCCGTGATCGCTATTTCTCGGACCCGGGAATGAACACCTTCAACCAGACCATGTTCGCCTTTGCTGCCTACAATGCCGGCCCGGCACGGGTGCAAAAGTTGCGCACAATGGCCGCGGAGCAGGGCTACAATCCCGACGTATGGTTTGACAATGTTGAAGTCATGGCGGCGGAGGATATCGGCGCGGAAACGGTTCAATACGTCGCCAATATCCTGAAATACTACTTCGCCTACACGCTCACCATGCAGAAACATCTCGAACGCGAAGATGCGCGTAAAAGCGCCGGGATCAAATAGGCTTCAAGGATTGAAGGCTGCGGCTATCCGGGCCTATTGATCGATCGCAAACGAGACGTTCACCGTCACCCTGTAGGTGTTTTCACCAGCGGCCACCGGTACGGCATCGGCTGAACGGCCCATGCTCATTTCGGCCATGGCCATCGGTACGGGTCGCGGGGAGTAGGACTGCTCGGAAATTTCCAGCAGCGGGCCGGTTTTGACCCCCGCTGCAGCGGCGAGGGTGTTAGCCCTGGCAATCGCATCCTGTACCGCGCTGATACGGGCCTGCTTGATTGCCGCGGAAGGGTCTGCATTGGTGAAGGCAATGTTACCGCCCTCGTTGACCCCGAGGCTGACCGATTTATCCAGGATGGCGCCGATCGCGGTAATGTCCCTGACACGCACTGTCAGGCTGTTACGTACCGTGTAACCGACAATCCTCGGTGGCTCGCGTTCAGCGGAAGATTTTTGCGACGGGTAGACGTAATTTGGCTGGATGGAAAAACCCGAGGTCTGCAGGTCGCGGGACTCGATACCCGCATCACGCATCGCCTTTTGCACCTCCTGCATGGCGGCGGAATTGGCATCCAGCGCCGCGCGGGCGGTATCGGCCTGGCGTGTGACCGTCAGCGTCAGGATGGCCATGTCCGGTGCGAGGTCGATGCTGCCTTCCCCGGTGACCAGGATGCGCGGCAGTGGATTGCTTTCATCGGCAGTTGCTGCGGCGCTCAAAGAGAGGGTGAAAAGGGTTACGATCAACAGGCTTGCGAGCCTGGAGTTGAATGCGTATTTCATATTGCCTGGGCTCCTGTTATGACTGTTCGTAATTGGACTGCGACCTGCACCGGGCTTTGACACGCGCCAATGGCACCAGGTTTCAATCGCCGATGACCTCGTAGGCGTGTTTCAGGCGGTCGGCCAGTACTTTCATCACGTGCAGCGAAAAATCCGGCACATAACGCAACAGCGAATTGAAGCTGGCCTGGTCGATCAGGGCCAGTCGGCAATCGGTTATTGCCGTCACGGTCGCACTGCGGATATTTGAATTGATCAGGGCCATTTCGCCGACGATTTCACCGGCTGATGCGGTTGCCAATAACCTGTCGTTGATGGAAATCGCAACTTCTCCCTTCATCACCACGTACATCTGGTCACCTTCCGTGCCTTCGACTGCAATCACGGCACCGGCTGGAAAAGCCAAAATGTCTTCTGAATCTTTGAAAACTTCCAATAAATCCATACGTCCAATCCCGCTTTAGTCAAATCTTCAGGCCGGTAGCTGACCGGTGATTCACGCTGTTCCTAGCCGAGCGCTGATGTAATTGTTGACCGTCCGTAACCGGTTGGCCAGTACCCCCATGAGTTGCAGCGAAAACTCTGTGCTTTCCTTCATCATTCCGGTCAGTTGGTCGCGGTCCAGACGCGCCAGTTGAACGTCGGTGAGCGCAGTTGCAGTCGCACTTCGGGCAGCCTTCTCGAACAACGCCATTTCACCGATGATGCCACCGGTCTTTTCAACCTCCAGTACATCGCCGTGCAGGCTCAGTTCGACCTCGCCAGACAGGATTATGTAAAGGAATTCGGCCGGGTTACCCTCCGGAAAAATGACGGTTTGGGCGGAATGTTCCTCGACGTCCTTCCAGTTACGAAATTTTTTAAGAAACTCCATGTTCTCTCGCTCTTGTCATTGGCATAAATATAACACTATTTAATACTGTCAATTGAGTGCCCGGGCTTATTGTCCGTATGTCTCACGCGTAGTATCGCTCCAGGTGTCTCCGCCTTCCAGTTCAAAAAATCAATGGCAGATGTCATTGGAACGGTAGATGCGTGGCGCCGGGAGATTCTCCGTCACGGTTTTTGTTGCATGGTACGTGAGGGAACGTATGATAGCCTACGAAGGTAACAATGTGTGTTCCGAATTTTACCTTACAGGCATATTGTCAGGGTTCCTTAATCACGTAGATGTCAGGGTCAGACTCCGGGCCGGTTTTATAACGAATTGATCAGAATGAATCGCTCAATGAATTTTATCAAATACTACCTGCTGGCCCTATTGGTTTTCAATCTGGCCGCCTGCTCGACCCTGCAAGAGGTGAGTGTCGAAAATGCCATGAAAAAATCGCCACCCTCAGGCGTGGATTATGGCAGCCTGATCGAGGTAAAAACCCTTGCCGGGCAAACGGCAAAATTTCGCGTCACGGTGATCAACGCGGATGGCCTCGGCGGCAAGCAGGGGTTTTACCGGTACGAGGATATGGCCTCGCTCAAGGTCAAGGAGCGCACGAACAGCAATAGCCAAGTGACCACGATACTGCTGGGGATACTGGGTGCGGCTGCGCTCGTTTTCCTCATATCCAACGCCGATTCCGTTTCCGTTCTGCTGCACAGACACCGTAAGTGTACCAGCCGTATATCCGGAGTGAATAGCCGTAAAGCTGATACCCACCACGATTGATTGATTGTTCGTCTGCATGGTCGCTGAGGGGGAGCAGTGCCCTGTTACAGGACACATCGTTAACCCATCCATGGGGATTCGGGCTCGACTCCTGTCTCGCACGGTCCTGAAACAGGACACTGCTCCCCCTCAGCTACGTGGTAAATCATGGGCCAATGGTTTCTGACATATTCGCACGGCGTATGTAGATGCTGGGGCGGGTAGTTACTTCCAGGACCGTACGAGGCAGGAAGCCGAGTATCGAGGCCCCAGGGAGGGCTTGCGCCGAGTCCTGGAAGTAACTACCCGCCCCAGCGTCCCCACCGTACAACGCGTCCTGAAACGAACCACCCGCCCCAGCGCCCCTCCCGTATATAGTGGGACAGCAGTGTTGGCCATTATTTAAAAGTGAGTGATACGTCACTTGCCCATAGGTGACATCGGAATCTTCTGGCGACAAACACCAAACAATCTTAAACCGCCTCGACGAGATACATTTCGCGCACGAGCAAGCCGCGCTCAATGGCCGAAATCTGCCGGGCGCGGTGTTGCAATTGCTCATCGAATTCCGCTCGCCCAAAGACGTCTTCGAGTTCGTATGAGCTGGCCCTCATTTTGACAAATAGCCGGCGTAAGGCGTTGAGGTATTCAGCCGTCAAATTGGTCTTTTGCAGCATCCGCCAGTCAGACTTGGCCAGCAAACCGGTGTAGGAATCCGTGACAGCGACGAACGGCGGACCCACTCCGCAGGCTTCATCGAGATCCGCCGGGGACAGACCCGGCGCTGGCGCGATGACATAAAACAACATCCTGGCGCCGTGACATGCGACTCGCCGGCATTCGTTCAGCATGGCCGGTTTTTCAGGCAGGCAGCAGAGCACATCGGAATGACTGATAAGACTGAAGGCAGCGCTTTTGATGGGCAGCGCGGCGCCACTGGCGGCGATGGCCAGGCAGCGGGTATCGAGGTTTTCATCGCGCGCGCGATCTCTGGCATATCTCAGTGAATTAACCGGAACGTCAAGCAGCGTGACCTCGCATCCGGTCCGGCTGGACAGGTAGATACCGGGCCAACCGGTTCCAGCGCCTATTTCCAGCAGGTGGCTGCCGGGCACAAGCCCCAGCAGTTCCGGTATTTCGTCTGCCTGCGACCGGGTGGTCCAACTGGTGCCGCCAAAATCGCAACCCAGTACGTCCCGTTCCAACGCCAGCATGGCGGGATGCGTCATCTGCTCGTGCTGTTTTTCGAAGTAACAGCAGCAGGAGACGGTTGCGGATGGACTTGTCATTTCAGAACGGCCAGGCATCGGTTTGGCGCACCGGCTATTTATGCCCCGACATGGTCGTCGCCCAATCCGGGAAACTGCTCACATCGATACCAAAAACCTGTACGCCCCAAAAATAGGTCACCAGCGTAACGACGATAATGCCTGCCAGATTAAGCAAAAACCCGGTTTTGACCATGTCGATAACCCGTAGTCTTCCAGTTCCGAAAATGATCGCATTAGGCGGTGTCGCCACCGGCAACATAAATGCCAGCGAGGCGGCGATGGTGGCCGGTATCATCAGCAGCAGTGGATTGACCTTGATGGTGACGGCCATGCCGGCCAGGATCGGCAGGATCATCTCGGTGCTGGCGACATTGGATGTCAACTCCGTCAAAAGCGACATGAGGGTCACAACGACCGAAGTAAGAATCATCGGATCAGTGCCCGCCAGACCGGCTAACTGCTCACCGAACCACAGCGACAGACCCGAGACCACGAAGCCCTTGGCCAGCGCAAAGCCGCCGCCAAACAGCAGCACGATATGCCAGGGCAGGCGGTTGGCCGTTTCCCAGTCCATCAGTCTTTCACCCTTGCTTGTTTTTGAAGGGATCATGAACAGCAGCGAGGCAACCGCGATTGCGACGGTGCCGTCGTTGATGAATTCCGGGTGATCGAACAACTGTGACCAGCCGGGTATGTTGACAAACCCGATCTGGAAACCCGACCTGAAGACCCACAACAGGGCCATGATGACAAACAGGACGAAAATAATTTTTTCCTCCGGTTTGGCTGGGCCCAACAGTTGGTATTCCTTTCTGAATTCGGCGCGGTTCACACCCTGCCAGGCCTGTTTCGGCCGGTACATCAAAAACAGCAGAATCCAGGCCACAATGAAAATCATCACGGTGATCCAGATTGCAAAAATCAGCCAGTTGGCAAACGATATTTCGGGCATGTTTGGGAAGATGATGTTGGCGATACGTGCAAACGACAGGTTGGGGGGTGTTCCGACCAGTGTCGCGATTCCACCGATGGAAGCCGAGTAGGCAATCCCCAGCAGCAGGCCCACCGAATAGGACCCCAGCTTTGCCTTGCCGATGATTTCTTCAAGCTTGTAGATGATCGAAAGCGCGATGGGGATCATCAGCATCGTGGTCGCGGTGTTCGACATCCACATCGACAGGAACGCGGTGGCCACCATGAAGCCCATCAGGATCCTGCCCGGACTGACGCCGAAGAACATCAGCACCTTGATCGCGATGCGCCGGTGCAGGTCCCAGCGTTCCATCGCCAGGGCCATCAGGAACCCGCCAAGGAACAGGAAAATAAGATAGTTGAAATACATGGTGGAGATGGTTTTGCCATCCGCCACACCAAATAGCGGAAACAGGGCGACGGGCAGTATTGCCGTTGCCGCCAGTGGTATCGCCTCGGTGATCCACCAGATGGCCATCAATATGGCGATGGCGAGGGTGTAGGTGACGCTTGGATTACCGGGGTCCAGGTCGCCAAACAGGATGACAGACAGGCTGATCAAAGGTGCAATAACCAACGCTGCCACCTTGACTTTCGAGTTTTCGTTGTTTGTTTGCATCGGCTTTTTTCTTGTGTTGCGGTAGAAACATAAAGGTTCAGCAAAAACCTGACCGTAACAGTAAGCCGGGTCGCGGTTTAGCGCAAATCAAAATCGGAAATTCCCCAATTTATTGCGGTGTCTTGTCCATTGACTGACGTAGCGCATGTAAGGGGAGTGTGATTTTGGGTTACGCTTGGAGGTCTGATGGTAGGTATGAAACGGAGATCATTGTGAAACAGACTGTTATCCTCGCAGGCTTTGTGGCCCTGTTACTTTTAAGCTCTGCAGCACCCGCGCAAGTAACCACCACCGAAACCAATAACGGCAACCTGGTGATGCAGGACGTGCCGGAAATCCCGGCCGCGCTGGTCGCCAGCCTAAACCGTTACCAGAATGTGCGTAGCGCCAGGTTCCTCGACTGGACCCAGGATGGTGACGGCATTTTCGTCTCCACGCGCTTTGGTGATGTCAACCAGGTGCACCGGGTCAGCCAGCCGGGCGGCGCGCGTGAACAGATCACCTTTTTTCACGAACCGGTGGGCAGCCTGCAACGCCAGCCCGGCGGGTCGAAAATGGTCTTCACCATGGATGCGGGTGGCAGTGAGTTTTCACAGATATTCCTGCTCGACCCGGCCGCTAATGACGATGCAGTGATGTTGACAGACGGGAAATCGCGAAACGATTCCGTGGCCTGGGACCACGGTGGAAAATGGATTGCCTACCGGAGCACCCGTCGTAACGGCGCATCCAATGACGTCTGGATGATGGATGTAAGCAATCCCGAGACGGCACGCATGGTACTTGCGTCACCGGACGGTACCAACTGGTCCGCAGCTGACTTCTCAGAAGATAACAGTAAGTTGTTGATTGGTAACTATGTTGGCAATGCAGATTCCAGGATATACCTGCTGGATATCGGCTCCGGCGACCTGCGGCTGCTGGCCGGTGATGCCGAAAATCCGAGCACCAATTTTCCCGTTGCATTTGATGCAGAGGGTACCGGTTTCTGGTTCGTCACCGATGTTAAAGGTGATTTCAGGCAGCTGGCCTGGCAGTCACTTGAAGCGGGTTCCGAAGCTGTCATTATCACCACGGACATCCCCTGGAACGTCGAAGACGCCAAACTGAGCCATGACCGCAGTCGCGGTGCCTTCTCCGTCAACGTGGACGGTATGTCGCAGGTCTACCTGCTGGATACGCCCAGCTTTGAATACGCGCCGGTGAGTGCAATCCCGACCGGTCTCGCCGGCGGAATGGAATTCAGCCCCGATGACAGCAAGCTGGGTCTGACCCTGAATACCGCAAAAACCCCGAGTGACAGCTTCGTGCTGCAACTGGGCAAGGGTGCGCTGGAATACGGTGAACTGGTACGCTGGACCTACAGCGAAGTCGGTGGACTCAACACAGACAGTTTTATCGAACCCGAACTGGTTCATTACCCGACCTTTGACAGCGCCAATGGCGGACCCGAAAAAATCCCGGCATGGTTATACAAACCGGCAGGCGAGGGACCGCACCCGGTCATCATCGTTATCCACGGCGGACCCGAAGGTCAGTCGCGGCCAAGCTTCAGCAGCACCTACCAGATGTGGCTGGCCAAGCTCGGCGTGGCGATCGTACTGCCCAACGTGCGTGGCTCCGCGGGTTACGGCAAGTATTACATGTCGCTGGACAACGGTTTCAAGCGCGAGGATTCTGTCAAGGACATCGGCGCGCTGATCGACTGGATCGCCACCCGCCCGGACCTCGATAAAACCCGCGTGGCGGTTTATGGCGGCAGTTACGGCGGCTACATGGTGCTGGCGAGCGCGGTGCATTTCAGCAACCGTCTGAAAGCTGCGATCGACGTGGTCGGTATCAGCAATTTCGTCACCTTCCTGGAAAACACCCAGGACTACCGCCGTGATATGAGACGGGCCGAATACGGCGATGAGCGCGAACCCGCCATGCGCGAGCACCTGCTGTCCATCAGCCCGTTAAACCATGTTGACAAGATCAGCATCCCGATGATGGTCGTGCAGGGTCACAACGACCCCCGCGTGCCGGTCACCGAATCGCTGCAAATGGTCGAAGCCCTGCGTGCCCAGGGTCTGCCGGTCTGGTATATGAAGGCCATGAACGAAGGTCACGGTTTCCGCAAGAAAGAGAACCAGGATGTTCAGCAGCAGGCGATGATGATGTTTTTCGGAAAGTATCTGATCGGTGTAAAACAATAGGCCCAAGTACAGAATGACCTCAATCAAAGGCTGCTGCAAAATCTGAAATTACCTGAATGGGCAGCCCAATGGCTGCCCGGTTTTTATCGGTGAGTATTGATGCTAAGAGTCCTGAACAAACGCAATTAACGCGGCCGGGTGATCGATCACCTCGTCCGGTTGAGCACGCCATTGCTGTGGTTTTGCACCACTGTGGGTGACCACCACGGAGATGACCGTGTTGGACGGGCCCAACCGTTCACTCAAGCTCCGCGCAAATAAAACATCGGCGATGTGATCACCGACATAGATGATGGTTTTGCCGTGTGTTTCGCCGAATATTTCACGCAGACAGCGAAGTCCCCCATCGGGCGCCGGTTTCTGCTGGTGGTGGGGCAGGTCCTCGTAACCGATGACCGAACGGAAAGCAGAACTGATGTAATTTTCACGCAACACCTGCCTGATATTGCGTGTCGCGTTGGCCGAACAGATACCCTGTGGTAAACGTGAGAATTGCCTGATGGTCTCGGCGACACCATCGAACAGCGTCACCCTGGTTTTGTCGAGCATCTGGTAGGTTTCCCACAGTGGACCGGCGGCCTCGATTTCGTCCCCGGTTAAACCGAAATGATCACGATACAGGTCGCGCCAGTTTTCCGCGGCATGGTTGGCGACGTGGTAGTCCGCTTCACTTGCCAGCGGACGCGGCAATCCGTCACCCGTCAAGCGTGGTGCTACACGCGCCAGGATCAGCTTGGTGATGGCGATATTCTTAGCGGCGGAGTTGGCCAGCGTGCCGTCAAAGTCCCACAACACGGCATCGGGTTTGATTGGTGTATTTCGCCTGGACATTTGGGTCAATATTGTATTTGATAGACGTTCCGCAAACCAATTTGCCTACACTCGGTCTCATCATCAACAAACCACGGCACAACCGTTCAGCCCGGTATGACCTGACCTGAAGCATCGCACGTGTATGGCACGGGTACCTGCCAGTTGCTAGAATCTGGAAAGAACCGCGGAGCAAAAATAGCATGAGGCGAAAAAAGTTTCCGGGTTCCGCAACAGGTGGAGAGTTAGCTTACCGGTGAGCGCGGTTTATTCAATTTTGTTGGAACATAAGAGAGGAATCTGTTAATGAGTTTTCGTATATCCTGTGGATCTTGCAGTGGGAAGGGCTGGATTAACCATTCTCTGGATGTTTGCCCTATTTGCGCAGGCGCGGGGCATCTTATAGTGGAAGGTTCCAACGATGATTATGATCCGTGTGAGTCCTGCAAAGGAGATGGTTGGATTGAGAACCGTCATGGTACCTGTCCTGCTTGTAAAGGGATTGGAAAACTACGACGATCTTAGCGTCGTGGAAATAGCCAAAAAAAGCCGCGTGTGAGGGGTTTTTTCTGAACACCAGGGTGCTTGGCAACAAGCACCGGTGAGCCGTGTGAGCGGGTTGGTCACACTCCGCATTGATTTCCGACACAAAGTCTTGATGTATATCAGCGACGCAAGCCGTCGAAATCGCTTAGATTAAATCTTCATAGTAGATTTGCCGATTCGCCAGCGGTCAATGCTTCACAGTGATGCCCGGGCAGCGCACCGGTACCCTGTTGCATCAACGGAGCACAGCCCATGAAACCCCTTATTTCCCTGTCACTGCTGCTGACTGCAGTCCTCTTTTCCACGACCGCGGCGGCTGAGGAAACCATTTATAGGCCCTTTGTCGTTGCATCCTCCGGTCTGGGCACACTGCAAGAGAAAACCGTCTCGACACGGGCTGCGCTCGAGGCTGCCGGATTTGAAGTGTACGGGCAGTACTCACCGGTCGAAGGCACCAATATCATCGTGGTGAGCAATGACGAGCTGAAGGAAATTGCCGCCATGTCAGACAAGGGCGGTTATGGCGCAGCCCAGCGGGTCAGCGTGACAGCGGTCGGTGATACCATCGAGGTGGCGTTTGTTAACCCCGTCTACATCCAGTATGGCTACCGTCTGAATGGTGATATGCAGCCTGTTTACGATGCCCTGGTCGCGAGTCTGGGCAATCTTCGCCCCTGCGGCGCGGACGGCAAGAAAATGACCGCTGAAAAACTCGGCAAATACCACTACACCATCGGCATGCAGTATTTTGATGATCCGTCGGAACTGGGTTCTTTTGATTCCTATGAGGATGCGGTTGCGGCGGTCGAAATCGGCCTGGCCAAACCGGATGATGCACTGACGCTGATTTACCGCATCGATATACCCGGCAAACAGCAGACCGTCTTTGGTGTGGGTATGAAAATGACCAACGAGGACGAGAAGGATATCGACTCGGCCTTCCAGATGAGCATCGTCGATTTCGAAGGTTGTAAGAAACGTGCCTATTTCCCCTATGAAGTGCTGGTCGACGGCAAGAATGTCGAAGCCCTGCACATGCGTTTCCGCATGGCGCTTGCATTTCCCCAACCTGAGCATGATGGGCAAGCATGGCTTTACCAAGCTGATGTCGGCGCCGGGCGCGACCGAGGATGCGCTCAAGAATATGGTCAACGCGAAATAGGCAAACATTCATCAGGCGAGAAAAGGGCTGGTTTTACAGACCGGCCCTTTTTCGTTCGGAAGCACGCTTGTTTATTTCCCGCCAATTTCTGCAATCCGCAAATGAAGCGGATAGAAACGCGGTTCAATACCGCGCGGTACCCCAATAATTGAAGGTCGCCGGTTTCCATCCGGGCAGGTACATGGTTTTCATGTCGCTGGATTTAAAACCCGCGTGTTCCAGCAGACCGGGTATCGGCCGGTTCAGATTGCATCCGCCGGATAGCCTTGTCCAGATTGGATTCAGGCGGTTTTGCCAGCGCTCAATGTTTGCGTCCGGCGCCTTGCCGTGTTCACAGAAGATCAGTTTACCGGCCGGTTTCAGAACACGTCTGATCTCGTCCAGCGCCGCGTGGACATCCGGAATCGTACACATGGTGAAGGTCATCAGTACCGTGTCGGCGCTGTTGTCATCCAGCGGGATGGTTTCGGCGCCGGACTGGATAAATTCCGCATCCAGGTGATGTTCCGCCGCATTTTTCCGCGCGATCGTCCACATTTCAGCCGACGGGTCCAGACCCCACAGGTGCTGGACTTTCCGTGCATCGTAAAACGGGATGTTCAGACCGGAGCCGATACCGATTTCCAGTACCCGTCCTTCTGCCAGTGGAACAACCTTTTTACGCTGGCGCATGGCTGGACTCTGGCCGCATGTGAAATGTACCAGTTTGGGCAGCAGGTATTTATCGTAAAACCCCATTGGTGTCAGCGATATCACGTACATCCGTCGTCGTGAGTGAGCGCAGTTTGCGCTTTTAGTTGAAATCGCTTTCCTTTTAATTGTTTTTTAATAAAAAATTATCACTAATAACAGGCATGGGAGTATATATTAGCAGGGCATAATACAAATCGAATTTTTGCCAGCCATCTTGCACTGATCATTGGACTTTTCAAGGTTTTTCAGTGAGTCAGGAAAACCTGTTTACCTGCTATCAGAAAAAGGAGTTTTGAGATGGATCCACGGAACTGGCAACCGCTTTTTACGCACGCCCTGTTTGCTTTACTGCTGTTAACTTTCAGCAGCATCGTCTTAGCCTACCCCGACTACAATGGTTGCCAGAGTTGCCACGGCAGCTTCGACGGCAACAATTACACGTCGAAGACGGATGGTGCAGCCTGGAACAAGAATCTCATGGAAGGACATGAGACATTTGTTGGCGGCAAGTGTAATGCCTGCCACAAGGACGGCTCCAAGAGCTCGGTTTACCTCAATTATTCGATTGACAGCACGCTTTCCAAGAGCTGCGTGGGTTGCCATGGCCGCGAACAGGACGTGAATGGCAGTTGCGTCAACGCCGGCGGTATGCAGGTTGAGTGCGGCGCTGGCGCGGGCTTGCGCAAGATGCACGAATTGAACGTCGGTGCAGGCACCTGTAATTCCTGCCATTCCGGTGATCCAATACCGGTTGGCGAGCAAAACAATCCTTTCGACTACGGCAAATCCGGTGTGCAAATGCTGAATGCATGTGACGCCGACAGTTCGGAAAGCCGCTACGGTACTTTAGGGCTGGACAACGACGGCGACGGCCAGGTCGACGGTAGTGATTCTGACTGCCAGGTGGCCAACAGTCTGCCAACCCAGCCGGGTACATTGTCAGCCTCCGCGGTAACCGGCAGTTCGGCCACGGTCAGTTGGGGAGCCTCCACCGATGCGGATGGAGACACCATCACCTACCAGGTGGATTACCGCAAAAACGGCGACGTCAGCTGGAGCAGTGGCGGCAGTACGACCACTACCAGTCGCGCACTTAGCAGTCTGAGTGCCGGGACATCCTATGATGTACGGGTAACACCGAACGACGGCACCGGTGATGGTCCTGTGCGTAGCGCGACGAACCTGTTCCAGACCGTTGCAGTGGTGAATAACCTGCCAACCCAGCCGGGTATATTGTCAGCCTCCGCGGTGACCAGCAGTTCGGCCACGGTCAGTTGGGGAGCCTCCACCGATGCGGATGGCGACACCATCACTTACCAGGTGGATTACCGCAAAAACGGCGACGTCAGCTGGAGCAGTGGTGGCAGCACCACCAGCACCAGTAAGTCCTTGACTGGTTTGAATGCCGAACAGTCTTACGATGTTCGGGTAACGCCAAACGATGGCATCGGCGACGGTCCCGACCGGACCGCGAGCAGCCTGTTCCAGACCACGGCGCCTGTTCAGTCAAGCTGCCTGGATATGGGGGCGCTGGCCTACGACGACTGGACCAAGACCGATGCAGGTGGGTCCGGCAGCCTGCCGGCCGGCGCGGTCAGTGCAGATTACGTGCGCTGCAAATCGTGTCACGGTTGGGATCACATGGGTCTGGACGGCGGTTATGTCCGGCGTTCACGTACAGCCGACCGCCCCAATGCAGGCGCGGGTGATTCCGATCAGACCAGCCGCAATATCAGCCTTGCGGGCAGAAATGATGCGGATGTCACGGCCGACATGATCCAGCACACCGGAACCGGACGTTTGTTCACCGAAGGTGCAGGCAGTTGGGTGCCACTGGACGACAGTCATTCCGCCGCCAACAAGGCCGCACATTCCGAGGGCTACACACTCGGTAACCAGCACCCCGACTTTACCAGCGGTTCGTTGACACAGGATCAGATCGATTGCCTGGTGGAATTCCTGAATAGCCCGGACGCCGATCCCAGTGCGTATTTCAGCAATATCGATACCGGTACGGATCCGGCTTTGTACTCGATTGACGCTACCGCCAACGCGGCGTCGGGCGAGTCCTATTACAACGCCAACTGTTTCAGCTGCCACGGTGATCCGGCAGGCGTTTCCCCGGCAGGTTCACCGGCGGGTGGCATCCTTGCCTACCTGCAAGGTGACGGCAAGTTCAGCGAATTCGCCCACAAGGCACGTTGGGGTATTCCAAATACCAGCATGACACGCTCGGCGATGGGTTCGCCCGACGCGACCGATGTCGCCGACATGATGTTGTGGCTGCAGCAACTGGGTGGCAACGGTTTCGCGATCAACCCGGGTCTGATCGGTACCTGGTGGGGCGGGGCCCCACGTGCCGGCGAAGGCTTCCTGATCGACGTCGCAAACAACATCTTCGATGAAACCATACTCGTCGTTTCGTTTTACACCTACGACAGTATCGGCAACCAGGTCTGGTTGATCGGCCGTGGGGCAATCCATGGCAACACGGTCGTACTCGACCTGCTCATGCCGGAAGGCGCCAAGTGGGGTGCCGATTTCGTCCCCGATGACAGGACCGAGATACCATGGGGCAGCGGAACCTTCAGCTTCACCTCCTGTGGGGCCGGCCACATCGCCCTGGAGCCGAATGAAGTCATGCAGGCCAATGGCTTCACCAACCTCGAGTACGACATCAATCGGGAACTGCTGATCCCGGCTATTGAATGTCCGATGTCGAGTCAATAGTAGATTGAATCGCCGTAGCCCGGTTTGAAAAGACCGGGCTACGGCGCCTGCTTTTCAGCGAGGTCCTATTTACCTCCTCCGGCCTCGATCGCTCGACTCATGCCAGCATAAACGGTCTCAATATGCCCAATTTGCGTGCATATAGAGCCCTGTTCTCGATAAGATGAACGATGCAGCACGAGGGTGAATCGATGTACGATCTTCCGTATCACAAGGAGCATAATGAAGAGGCCGTTGAGGGGTTCATCAGGGACCATCCGTTTGCGCTTCTTACGGGATGTAATGCGCAGGGAATGCCGGTTGCCACGCAGGTCCCTGTTTTCATGGAAAAACGTGATGGCAACAAGGTGTTGCGCGGCCATATCATGCGCAATACGGACCACCACGATGGCTTTGCACAAAATGAGAACGTGCTGGTGGTCTTTACCGGAAACCACGTCTATGTGAGCGGCGCCTGGTATCGTGATCCACATACCCCCTCGACGTGGAATTACATGAGTGTTCATGCCCGGGGAAGGATCCGTTTTCTTGATGGGGACGCGCTTGCCCAGGTCCTCCGGGACACCAGCCTGCACTTCGAAGACAATGACAAGTCGTCGCCAACAATCTACGATAACCTCCCCACGCAGCTCAAACAGAGACTCGTCAAGGCCATCGTGGCTTTCGAGGTCCAGGTGACGCACATCGACACGGTGTTCAAGTTGAGTCAGGACCGGGACCCTGAGAGCTATTGCAGGATTATCGAGAAGCTGAAGGAGCAAGGTGAGGACGGACGCAAGATTGCCGTGGCCATGGAGGACAAAAGGAAGGATTTGTTTCCTGATGATGGAATGGTGTGATGTTGGCGGTCAGGCTGTGACCAAGACCGCAGAACAACTCGTTCCAACTGACCCCCTCTTTGTTCTCTGCAGCCTCCGGCCTCCACCGGAGACGGTCGCGCCGCGCCTGCTGCCTTGTTTCTTTTTTTCCGGAAGGCATCCGCAAGATGCTTGTTCCCTACCTCGTCAGCTACGCTACCGGCACTTTGCTTGGCGCCGCGTTCCTCGGCATGATTCCGGCTGGCCTGAAGCTTGCCCCGGCTTTCGCTGTCACATCAACGGTGCTGGCCGGCATCGTGTTGTTTTTCGTGCTGGAAAAACTCGTACTCTGGCGCCATTGCCACGATAGCGCGTGCGAGGTGCACGGTCGCGCCGCGCCACTGATTCTGATCGGTGATGCCTTCCACAATTTTGTTGATGGCGCGGTGATCACCGCCGCCTTCCTCACCTCGATTCCGTTGGGAGTGGCCGCATCGCTGGCCGTGATCGCACATGAAATTCCGCAGGAGGTCGGCGATTTTGCCATCCTGCTCGACAATGGATACGCACGTAAAAAAGCGTTGGTTCTCAATACCCTTTCAGCCGTCACCACTTTGCCTGGCGCTTTATTGGCTTATTTTTGGCTTGCCGAAATGCGTGGGGCAGTGCCTTACATCCTGGCGGTCTCCGCCGCGAGTTTCATCTACATCGCTGTTGCCGACCTCATCCCGGGGCTGCACAGGCAGGTCAGCGCCGCCGCGTCCCTGCGCCAGCTCGTGCTGCTGCTCACGGGGATTGGCACGATAGCTATTTTTCACCACGGAGGATGAAGCACTTATTCACTGACCGAAATTGTCGTCGTACTGCGCAATCTGCAGGCTGCGTCGCAGCAGAGACATCTGGCCGCGTTTCAGCGTTGTGCCCAGCGTTCTGCTGGTGGTGGTGCTGGGTGTCATAGAGCGGAAGGGGCCGTTTATGCGGCCTGACAAGACGCTTCACACGAACGCGCCTTAAGTGGTGCGCTGGTGATCCAAGTCGTTGGGCGACTATCGCTTGAGACGGGTGCTGGGATAGACTGAGCATCAAACTTAAAGCATCCACAAATACAAAGGATAAATCAATATGCGAATAGCCAAAGAAGACATAGACGTTAAGATGGAGATTCCAGGCGCCGTGATCCGTCAGCAAACGAACTTCGGCGATGCCACTGGCTTAGGCAAGATCAGTGGCGAGTACTTCAGTCTCTCGGCTGGCGTTGATACCACTCCGTTGTTCCAGGGACTGGATGGCGATTTGTGTCAGTGCCCACACTGGGGCTTCGTCTTGAGTGGGCAACTCACGACGACGGACGCGAACGGCACAAAGGAAACCATCAACGCGAATGATCTCTTTTACTGGCCACCCGGGCACAATGTAATGGTCAACGCAGATGCGGAGATCGTAATGTTCAGCCCTCAGCAACAGCACAGCCATGTCATCAATCACATGATAGAAAAGGTAAAAGGCTAATCTGCTCACAGTTTCGCCCAACAAGTCGCTGTAGCCGTCGTCGTCGCTTTCGCGGCGCCGCGAGTTCAGGCGTTAAGCGACACACTCTTGGCAGACCACTGTGGTTCACATGACTTTCATCACTATGCGTCGGGCGGTACTGTCCGACGCATCGACGCTCGCGGGGCTTGCAGCACGCACGTTTGCCGAGACCTTTGCTGCCGACAACAGTCCTGAGAATCTGCAAGCGTATCTTTCGGAATGCTTTGGTTTGGCACAGAAAACTGCCGAGCTCATGGACCCAGATGTCACTTCCCTGTTGACCATTCGAGACGATGAAGCCATCGGGTTTGCGCAGCTTCGTCGGAAGGCGGCAACTGGCGATACCTGGAACATGACTGGGTTGCAAAGCCGGGAACTTTCATCTACGAACCTGCCGGCGAGGCTCACACACTGGTCATTACAGATGATTCCCCGGAACCGGCGCTGATCTTCTTCGCCGTTGAAGGCGGTCTCATCTACCTGGACAAGCCAGTCGATAGCGGTTTCGCTGCCTACGAGGATGGCTTCACGGCTCTGGAACTGGTTCGAAAGTATTATCACGAGGCCGGTCTTGATGCGTGTGTTCTGGATGAGCTTGTTCGCCAGTGGAAGCGCATGCTCTAACAACAACTGCCTACAGCGGTCAGCGCTCGGTTGCCGCTGGACGTTAAGTGTGTATTTCAACGTGTGGGTGTATTCTTTCTTTTACCAAAACTCAGTTAGCTGCCAGGACAAGGAACCCCGCATGAGGCATGCCGAAAAACATAGAACACAACGGATCGGCTGGCTTCGTGCGGCTGTACTTGGCGCAAATGACGGAATTGTCTCCACTGCGAGTCTTGTCCTGGGCGTTGCCGCCGCGGGGTCTGATTCCCAGGGTATCCTGGTTGCAGGGGTTGCCGGGCTCGTCGCCGGAGCAATGTCGATGGCAGCCGGCGAGTACGTCTCGGTCAGTTCACAGGCCGATACCGAGCGCGCCGATCTGGCCCGGGAGAAAGAAGAGCTGGCCACCGGACCCGAACACGAGCAGGCGGAGCTGACGGCGATTTACGTCAAGCGCGGGCTGGACCCGGCACTCGCCTCCAACGTGGCCACCCAGTTAATGCAACATGATGCTCCTGGCAACACAATTTCGACGCCTGGAGATGCGTTGCCGCGGATGGCTCTGAACACCGCAGGTGAAGCCGGGTGATGATAATATTGGCACACTGAATTATTTCCAGGCCAACTATAATGACCCCAACCCCCGATAGTCTTGACAGCATCGCAAGGGCCATTCAACTGGCCCTGGCGCCGGTATTCTTGCTTACCGGCATCGCCGGGATGCTGAATGTGATGACGAACCGCCTGTCCAGGATCATCGATCGCGGCAGGCACCTCACCGGGGGATACAACACACTCTCGCCATCACAGCAGGTGCTGTTCAATCCCGAGCTTCAAATCCTGGAGCGCAGAAGGCATTTAACCAGCGTTGCCATCACCGCGTCCACGATTGCGGCTCTGCTGGTGTGTATTGTTATCGCGGCGCTTTTTATTGAAGTATTGCTCGATGCACACCTGAAGTGGTTTATCGGCGCCCTGTTCACGATCGCGATGTTCGTGCTCGTTGTCGGCCTGGCCTTCTTCCTGCGCGAGGTGCACATGGCAATGAAGAGCATACTTATTCCAAAAAAAGGTGACACGGGATGATGGCCTGCGTGGCTTTGCCAACCCTGGCGCCGGGGCCGGCAGCGTGGTTGTCGGGCATCCGGCTTGGACTGGCCGCAAATAGATGAGGAATACATGGTGGAAAACAACATTAAAGAACTTGGTCAACTGGCAATCACCGTGAGTGATGTCAACGAGGCACTGTCTTTTTACCGGGATGCGCTGGGATTGCAGTTCCTGTTTGCGCCCTCGGAGAACCTGGCTTTTCTCGGCTGCGGAGGAACCCGGATAATGCTCAGCACCCCGCAGGGATTTGGCGAGATTGGAAAAAACTCGATTCCGTACTTCAAGGTTTCCGGCCTGGAAGATTTCTTTGCCGGCGCAGTCGAAAGGGGTGCCCGGGTCGAGAGAGCACCGCAATTGACGGCTAAAATGCCGGACCACGAACTGTGGATCGGTTTCCTGAAGGATGCTGATGGCAACCTGGTCGGCCTGATGGAAGAAAAGGCGCTATGAACGCGGCCTGGCTGTGGTGGGGTTTACTCTTTGGCTCGTTCGGACTGGCCTTCTTCGTCTATGGCAAAAAACAGAGGGCAATCGTGCCGCTCGTTTGCGGTCTGGCACTGATGATTTACCCCTATTTTGTTTCAAGCACCTTACCGCTTGTCATCATCGGGGTGGTGCTGATAGCCGTGCCATACTTTGTCAGGTTCTGATTTAAATAGCCGCCAACAAGTAATGCACATTGCCGGTTTTCCGGCCGGCCATGCGCATCCTGAAGTAATGACGCAATGCGACTAAACTAGATAGTGAGGTATTTTGGCCCGGTCACCCGGGCTTTCACGAGGTTGGAAATGATGTTTGCAAAAAGGGTCTTCTTCTGGTCCGGGGTGTATGGCATGCTTGTGCTGCTGCCGTTGTATTTTCTGGAGGGAAAAATCGGCCGCGATTACCCTCCAGCTACCAATCATCCTGAACAATATTACGTGCTCATTGGTGTAGCGCTGGCCTGGCAGATTGCATTTTTGCTGATTTCGCGTGACCCGGTCCGTTTCCGGCCGCTGATGATTCCGGCAATCGCCGAAAAGTTTTTGTCTGCCGGTGCCGTGATCCTGCTTTACCTGGGCGATCGGATCAGCGGTACCGTCATGGCCCCGTTTCTGGGTGATGTCGTTCTTGGCTGCCTGTTCATCGCAAGTCATCTGAAAACGGCAAAGTATGCCGTGCCATAGATGCAAACCTATGAGTAGCCAAGCAATGGTTCAACCAGGCGAAACGCCGGCGTCCAGATTTACCGATAAGTAGCCAGCTTGGGTATTGAGATGATAAATTTTCCATTTGATGGTAGACGTATGATATTTGGCGGCTTTGAAACAATTGTTGAATAATGGTTTTGCTCCCGGGTCTGTTTGCGACATACCCGGCGGGGAGGTGTAATGTTCAGGATTAAACAGATCGATCACCTGGTGCTGAGGGTGGTCGATATCGACGCGATGATGCGGTTCTACATTGACGTTCTGGGCTGCGGACTGGAAAAGATCCAGCAGGGAATTGGCCTGTACCAGCTGCGCGCCGGCGCTTCCCTTATCGACCTGGTGCCGGCCGATGGCCAGCTCGGGAAAATGGGTGGCGCGGCTCCTGGTGAAGAGGGTAGAAATCTCGACCACTTCTGTTTGAGCATCGAACCTTTCGATGGTGACGCCATTTTGCAGTACCTTAACGGCAAGGGATATGCCGCCGGACCGGTGGAATCCCGTTACGGGGCTGCAGGTCAGGGTCCGTCGATTTACCTCAAGGACCCCGAGGGTAACGTCGTCGAACTGAAGGGGCCGCCATGGGAAACGACAGGCAGGCCGGCATCATAAAAACAAAGCAAACCGACAGATAGCACCAGAACGGGGATATTGGCTGGAGAAACACGATGACCCTTACGCGACAAAAAATCGTTCCGCACCTGTGGTATGACAGGGAAGCAAAAGAGGCAGCGGACTTCTACTGCCGGGTGTTTCCCGATTCGGGAATCACGGGTACCACCATCCTGCGCGACACCCCGTCGGGCGACTGCGATGTCGTTGCGTTTACGCTTTCCGGCCAGCGCTTCATGGCGATCAGCGCCGGGCCTTACTTCAAGTTCAGTCCGGCGGTGTCGTTCATTTTAAACTTTGATCCGTCGCGGGACGCACGTGCCGTGGATAAGCTCAATGCGACCTGGGAGCAACTCTCGCAGGGCGGAAATATCATGATGCCCATCGACAAGTACCCGTTCAGCGAACGCTATGGCTGGACTCAGGACAAATACGGGGTCTCGTGGCAACTGATCCTGTCAAACCCGACGGGTGATGAGCGTCCCTTTATAACGCCGTCGCTGTTATTCGTGGGTGACGTTTGCGGCAAGGCCGAGGAGGCGGGCGATTTCTACCTTTCCTTGTTCAAAAATTCGAAGCGGGGTCAAACCGCGCGTTATCCAAAAGGCATGGAACCCGACAGGGAAGGCACGTTGATGTACAGTGACTTCATGCTCGAAAACCAGTGGTTCGCTGCCATGGACAGCGCGCACGGCCATGACTTTGCCTTCAATGAAGCCATCTCTTTCATCGTGCAATTGTGATAGCCAGAAAGAGATCGATTATTTCTGGGAGAAACTCTCCGCCGTGCCCGGGGCCGAGCAATGTGGCTGGCTAAAGGACAGGTTTGGTCTCTCGTGGCAGGTCGTGCCTTCTGTCATGGACCAGATGATGTTTGCCGGGGACCCTGAAAAACTGGAGCGGGTCGTGCAGGCCCTGCTGAGGATGAGGAAACTTGACCTGGCCACGCTGCACAGGGCGAACGGGGAAATAACATGATGGGCAAGAACCGCATTGAAACATTCTTCGATGGCGTGCTGGCCATCATCATCACCATCATGGTGCTGGAAATGAAGGTTCCGCACGGGAACAGCTTTGAAACCCTTTCGCCGCTGGTCCCGGTTTTGTTCAGCTACTTACTCAGCTTTATTTACCTGGGTATATATTGGAACAATCACCACCACATGATGCACACCTGCGAGCGGGTCACGGGATCGATGCTGTGGGCAACCCTGCACCTGCTTTTCTGGTTGTCACTTATCCCGTTCACAACCGGTTGGATGGGGGAGAACCACTTTGCAAGCCACCCGGCGGCACTCTATGGTTTCGTGCTGTTGATGGCGGCAATCGCCTACTGGATATTGCAGCAACGAATAATCGCTTCACAAGGCGAGGTATCCTTACTCAAACAAGCCATAGGTAATGACTGGAAAGGCAAAGCGTCGCCCGCGCTGTATATCAGCGGAGTCGCCTTGGCATTTGTCTCGCAGTGGCTTGCCATCGCGGTGTACGTGGCAGTGGCGCTGATGTGGCTGGTGCCCGACCGCCGAATCGAGCGTGTGCTTATAGGTCCTGAAACCTGAAGCGGGGTCGTAATCGGACATGCAGCCGGTAAATCCACGCGTATTGTTCCTGTCACACGGTGGCGGGCCTTGGCCATTGCTCGGTGACCCCGCGCACCACGAAATGGTCGAAAACCTGCGTAATATTGCAACCCGGATAACAAAGCCATCGGCGATTCTCGTGATCAGTGCCCACTGGGAGGAGAACATGGCCACGCTGACCTCGGCGCCGGCCCCCTCGCTTATTTATGATTATTACGGGTTTCCCGAAGAATCCTACGAAATCGAGTATCCCTGTGCGGGCCAACCGGAGTTGGCGGGGCAGGCGCACCGCCTGTTGGCTGAAGCGGGCATCGAGGCCATGCTGGATGCGCAAAGGGGGTTTGACCACGGTTTGTTTGTACCGCTGAAAATCATGTACCCGGGGGCGGATATTCCCTGTATCCAGTTATCCCTGGTCAAGGGGCTCGACCCGGCCGAACATATCCGCATTGGCAAGGCGCTTGCCGGTCTAAAGCACGATGGATTGCTTGTCATCGGTTCGGGCTTCTCGTTCCACAACATGAAAGCCTTTTTTACGCCCGATAGCAATGAAACAAAAGCCATGAACGCGGCTTTTGAGCAATGGTTGATTGAAACTCTGGGTGATACCGGCATCGAAGAAACCGACAGAATGCAAAGACTCGAAAATTGGGCGCAGGCCCCTTTTGCGCGCTATTGTCACCCGCGGGAAGAACATTTGTTGCCGCTGCATGTCTGTTACGGCGTCGCGCAAACGGCGTGCAACGAATTCTTCGAGTTGACGATCCTGAACAAGAAATCGAGTATGTATCTTTGGTAAATCAATATTGCCAGACTCGTTTTGCTCGCGAATCCGGGTATGATTTGTCAACGTGCCGGTTAAATTAATTCATATGCGTGTCAAGACATTGAGCAGAATTTCGGTTTTCATCATTGCGGCAATTTTGCTTGTGCCGGGATTTGCGCCGGGACAGGATCTTGCCGCGCATAAAACCGGCATATGGTCGATCGCTGGCACCCCCGGGCTGAGCAGGTGGGTCGTGATCCATGATCTCGAAGCATCTGCAACGACCGGCATTTACCACATCGAAGTAATCGGACGTCATTCCGCTGACCCGGCATGGCAAATTATCCACCTGGTGCCGCACATGGCGATTACGGCGGATGCCCTTCTCGACAGTATTCAAGAACCCCTGGATACGGGCGCGGTATATCCGGAAACATTTACAGATGCCTATGCAGCCTGGCAGGCGCAAAATGACGGGGCAGGGGGCAGCGTATGCACGAGTTCCGTCATACAATGCATGCGGTAAGCACCGGGAGCAACAGAAAATGAAGAGTGAAGAACTCAGGGCGAAACAGGCGCCGATAAAAGAACACTACCGGAGTTCACCGGACTCTGCATTGCTGACCCTGCATGCCGAGGGACAACTCGGTGAAGGCGTTGCCTGCAGTATCGATACAGGCCGGGCCCTGGTTGAAGCCGGCCTGCATGCGGCCACCGGCGGCAGTGGCATGCAGGTTTGCTCCGGGGACATGCTGTTGCAGGCCCTGGTCGCATGCATGGGTGTGACGCTTTCCGCGGTCGCAACATCACTTGAAATGCCCCTCAACGGCGGTACGCTGCGCGCCGAAGGCGATCTCGATTTTCGCGGCACACTCGGGGTTTCCAGGGAGGTGCCCGTCGGCTTCCAGGCGATCCGTTTGTACGTTGACCTCGACACGTCGGCGCCACCTGAAAAGATAGAAAAACTGCTGGAGTTGACGCAACGCTACTGCGTTGTGCTGCAGACCTTACGTTCACCGCTTGATGTGACCACGCAGGTCTCGACAAGCTTATATTCGGGACTGACGGGAATGACAGATAGCTGGTTTACAAGCAATCTCGGTGACGCCATGCTGGCCGGGGAGTCACTGGAAGAGATAAGGACGCTTTTTTTGTCCCACTGCGCCGATCCGGATAAATCCGCGGACATGGCCGTGTTTTTCCGCCACGAGTCGGAAGGCCGCCTGCATTGCGAGGTGCATGTCTATTTTTCCCCGGCAGCCGTCGCGGTCGCTAAAGCTTTTGGCGCCGTGCCATGTACCAGGCCGTCCCCGGCAAGCCTCGGATTGCTGGCGGGTTCGGAAGCCTCAATGGCGGTTCTGTTTCCCGGCAGCTAGTGTCCGCTGAAGTACTCTGGCAAGTTATAGCACCCGCCTGAGCAGGGCGCGTCCGATAAAACGGGCCTTATTGCCCAGGGTGAAACGCTCCAGGTTGGTTTTGACGATGCCCTTGGTGAAGCGGGTGCGCTTGGAATAGTCAATTTTCACATCGACGATGACCGGCTTGTTTTGTGCTGCCAATGACAAGGCCCTGGCGATGGCTGCCTCACAATCGTTGTCGTTTTCAATGCTTATGTACTCGCAACCCGTCGCCTCGGCGACCCCGCTGAACTTTGCTTCATGCAAAACCGTGCAGGTCTTGCGGTTGTAGGGAATCTCCTGGGCCTGGGAAATCTGTGACAACTCGCCGTCGTTGAACACAAAGTAGACCCCGCCAATTCCATTTGAAGCGGCGGTGAGGGTCTCCATGCAGGTCATCAGGAAGGCGCCGTCGCCGATGATGCCGACCACCTGTCTGTCGGGATTGGCCAGTTTTGCCGCCGTAACCGCCGGCGCGCAATAACCCATGCAGTTGAAATCGGTTGGCGAGATAAAGCCGCGCGGCTGATTGATCGGCATCAATTCGGCACACATGAAGGTGTGGTTGCCGTCATCGGACACCACGATGGCGTCGTCATCGAGTTGCTTGCGTAGTTCGATAAAGAACCGTGCAGGGTTAACACGGCCCTGGCTGTCGTGTTTCAGCCATTCATCGATATAGGCCGCCTTGTCCCTGCTGATAGCGGTTTGCAACCCGGTGTTGTCCGGCTTGGGCGCGCCCAGCGCCCTGAGGGTCTTGAGCAGTTCCGCCATCACGGCCCTGGCGTCACCCTCGATGGTGACAGCGGCCGGGTAATTGGCGTTGAATACCTTGCGGTTAATATCGACATGGATCAGTCTGGCTGGCGGGTTGACGCCGTAACTGGCGGTCGCGATCTCCCCGAAACGGTTGCCGACCGCCAGCATGCAATCGCAATTTTTGAAAGCATTCTCCGCAGCGGGCACCGCCGCAGGCCCGATACCCATACCGGTATGCAAGGGGTGGTTGGCGGGAAATGAACTCAATCCCTGCAAGGTGGTGGCGACCGGGGCGCCGAGGAACGCTGCGATCGCGGTGGTTTCAGCACTTGCATCCACGGCGCCCCAGCCGAGGAATAAGCCTGGTGAATCTGCCTCGTAAAGCATCTGCGCCGCCTGTTGGATGGCCGCGTGATCCAGCGTGCTTTCTGCAGTTTTCGCAACGAATGCAGGGGTTGCGGAGACTTCACCCGGGAACAGTTGCAGGTTGACCGGCACCTCGACAAAAACCGGACCGGGTTCACCCGAGGTGGCGATCTGAAAGGCCTCGTAGATCGAGGGGATGATCTGCTCGTGGGTTTCGATCTTGTAGGTCTTCTTGGTGATCGGGGCGAGCAGGGCGTGCTGATCCATCTCGTGTAACTGGTAGGTCTTACCCGTGTCCGTGCGGATACCGCCGGCTATCACCAGCATCGGAATACCGTCCAGAAACGCCTCGCCGATACCGCTGGCGGCGTGGGTTACCCCGGCCGCCGGTACGATCAGCAAAGTGCCGATGTGACGGCTGGTCCGGCTGATGGCATCGGCCATGAATGCCGCGCCGCCTTCGTGGGTGACCAGCACCGGCTGGATCAGCTCCGACTTGTTCAGTTCGTCATAGGTTTCAGTGTTGTGCACACCGGGGATGCCAAAGGTGTACCGGACGCCAATTTGCTCGAGAGCGAAGCGTACCAGCCATGCGCCTGTTTTTTTCATGATGTTGCCTGTGGATGTCTGTCCGTTAATTTGGGGCCTGTTAACAAAGCCTAGGGGGTCAGGGGTCGACCGGTTATGGAGCGTGTGGCCATGCGGGCATTCAAAATGCAATTGGAAATAAAGGTGCCCTCGAGTGATTTTAACCCGTTGATGCCGCCGCCGCCGAATCCGGCCGCCTCACCCGCGGCGTACAGGCCGGGTATCGGTTGCCCGTCATTGGACAACACGCGGCTTTCGAGGTCCGTCTGTATGCCGCCCATGCTTTTGCGGCTGACGATGAACTCCCGGAAAGCGACCAGCGGCATGGATTTTTTCTCCATGATCCTGGCAAATTTGCAGGTTCGCGAGCGGTCGCCACGCCAGTTCCTGACCTGGGCGATGCGTCTGAGCTGGTCATCGTTGTGAAATTCCTTGCCGCGTTCTATCTGGGCGTCGTAGCTCTGGATGGCCTGCCTGACGTTTTCAAGTTCGACCGTGCCTTTGCCGACGGTCTGGCTGTTTGCATTGAGGCTGTTCATTTTCGTAACCAGTTCCTCGAGGCTGTTGGCAGTCACGACGTCCTCACATTCCTCGACGAGGTATTCCAACAGTTTGTGGTTGCCGAGGAATATATCCCGCGCCAGTTGCAGGATACGCCGGTCGCGGAACGCGGTATTGCTTTCGGCGCCGGAAACGGCGATCTCCTTGCACGCGATTTTCCAGTTCATGACCTGCCAGCTGTAGCCGTATGGATCCATGCAGATGCGCTTGCACAGCAGGTGGGTGTCGAAGCCGGTCACTAACGGCCGCGGGCCGAAGCGTTTACCGGTCGCATCCAGCCACAGCGCGGACTTTGGCGGGATCAGGCTCAGACCTTCCTTCGCAATGGCGGGTTTCGGATGGTGGATGCCGGCTGCGTAGTTCCACATTTTATCCAGGTGGGTGACCCTGCCGTCTATATGTCTGACGGCGTCGTGCAGCGTGCCGTCCGCGTATTTGTGTGCGCCGTTGAGTATGTGTTCCGGCGGCGCGCCCCAGGATGTGTCCCATTCCTTTTTGACCCGTTCGATATCACCGTTGATACCGCCGCTGGCCACCAGCACCAGCGGGGACTCGATCTCAAAAACCTGTCCCGTCGTCCCGATGCAACCCCTCAGACCGGCGATCCTCTGGTTTACCACGACTAATGATTCAACTTTATGATCAAATAGATAAGTAATATTACTAGAATTAGGATGAGACTGTAGTTCAGCGATAAGCCTGTGCACCAGGTGGTACCCGGTTCCCCAGATAATGTGATAGCGGGGTAGCGAATTGCCGTCGCCGAACTCGCCTCGTTCCACCCAGTGCGGGACCGGGAAAAAATTGATTCCCCTGGGCTTGAGCCAGTTGTAAATGTCGTCGACACTGCGGTTGACATAAAGCTCCGCCCACTTTCGCGGCCAGTGGTCATGCTCTGAAAAACGGGCACAGGAAAGCCAGTCCCGGAGGGCGATTTCGGGGCTGTCGTGTATCCGGTTCAGACGTTGCACCGGGGTATTGACCAGGGTCATGCCGCCGAGGGACTTGATTGCCAGGCCGCCGAAATTTTGCGCCGAATCCCGATCGATGATGGCAATCCTCAAACCCTGGTCGAGCAATTCGATGGCAGCGACGATGCCGGCCAGTCCACCACCGGCAATGGCTACGTCAAAGCGTGTTTTTTCAGGCATTCGCGGTTTCCCCGAAGAGCGAAAGTGATCATAATACAATGCTCCCTATCACAACATTCGCAGACAGGAATTGTATCCGATGAGTGACTACCATTTCCCCTACAAAGACGCCTCTTTTCTAATTAACGACCTGCTCGACTTTGACCGTTTGTGTGCAGATGCGGGTCTTGAAGACGTAAACAGCGAACTGGCTTCGGCCATTTTGGAGGAGGCGGGTCGTTTTGGCAGCGAAGTCTTTGCGCCATTGAACGAAGTGGGCGATAAATCAGGCGCAACGCTCGAAGAGGACGGCGTTCATGAAACCCCGGGTTTTGCCGACGCCTACCGGCAGTATTCGGACAATGGCTGGGCCGCCCTGAATGCAGGTGAGGAATACGGCGGTCAGGCCATGCCGAGGGTGCTGGGCGCCGCAACGACCGAAATCTGGTATTCCGCCTGTACCGCACTATCCCTGTGCCCGCTGCTGACAACCGGGGCGGTGGAAGCCATTGAAGTGCATGGCACGGATGATCTCAAGCGCAAGTATTTACCCGACCTGGTCAGTGGCAACTGGACCGGATCGATGTGCCTGACGGAACCACAGGCGGGTTCCGATCTCGCGGCGGTTGCCTGCAAGGCGGTACCGCAAGATGACCACTACCTGCTCAGCGGTCAGAAAATATTCATCACCTGGGGTGATCACCAGATGACCGAGAACATTATCCACCTGGTGTTGGCGCGCCTGCCGGATGCGCCGCAAGGGGTCAAGGGAATCTCGCTGTTCCTGGTGCCGAAGTTCCTGCTGGATGAAAATGGCCGGCCGGGCAAACGCAATGACGCCTACTGCGTCGGTCTTGAACACAAGCTGGGTATCCACGGCAGCCCGACCTGCACGTTGAATTTTGGCGACAACGGCGGTGCTGTTGCATATCTTGTGGGTAAGCCAAACCAGGGTTTGTCGGCGATGTTCACGATGATGAACGAGGCACGCCAGGGCGTGGGCATACAGGGTCTGGGTGTTTCCGAGCGCTCCTACCAGCAGGCAGCTGCATTTGCCCGGGAACGTTTGCAGGGTACACGCAGCGATGGTTCGCGCTACCCGATCATCGAGTTTCCGGACGTGCGGCGCATGCTGATGGTGATGCGCTCGGCGACCGAAGCCATGCGTGGCCTGGCCTATTTCGCTGGCGCCGAAAGTGACCGTGCGCATCACGCCAGCGATCCCGAACAGGCGCGCAAACACGCAGCCAGGGTCGGTCTGTACACGCCCATCGTCAAGGGCTGGTTGACCGAACTGGCCCAGGAGGTAACCTACCTGGGCACGCAGATACACGGTGGCATGGGTTACATAGAGGAAACCGGCAGTGCACAGTTTTACCGTGATGCGCGCATCATGACCATCTACGAGGGCACCACCGGTATCCAGGCGCTGGACCTGGCCGGGCGCAAGACGCTTGCTGATAGCGGTGCAGCGCTGCAGGACCTGCTCGACGAGATACGGGCAAGCGCATCGTCCATGTCGGCTGATGCAAGTCTGGCAGGAATGGCTGAGGCCCTGAAGCGGGCTGTCGACGCTGGCGAGGACGCACGGGCCTGGCTGCTCGAGAACGGCTCCCGTGACCGCAATGCCGCCGGCGGGGCCAGTGTCAACTTCATGCTGCTGATGGGGTTTCTGTGCGGCGGCTGGGTCATGGGCCAGGCGGCCCAAAAGGCCAGGCAAATGCTGGATGCCGGCGCTGGCGATGTCTCTTTTTTGCAAGCCAAGTTGATCACGGCGCAATTTTATTTCGAACATTTGCTGCCACGCACCGGTGCTTATCTTGCCGCCGTCAGCGCCGGCAGTGAAAGCATGATGGCGCTGGATGCGGAGCAGTTCTGAATAGTGCTCCGCTTGGAAAAGCGTTTTCAGTTGACTGCCGTATTGGACAGCCATGAATGAGGAGTGGCTGGCCCGCTGGAATAGTGGCAAAACCGGTTGGCACGAAGCCGGCGGCAACGCCGCGCTGCGCAAGTTCTGGCCCCGCATCAAGCCAGGCGGCCGCGTGCTGGTGCCATTATGCGGCAAATCGGCCGACCTGCTATGGCTGGAGCAAGAGGGTTGCGATGTGACCGGTGTGGAACTCTCGGAGGTCGCGGTGCGGACCTTTTTCGCCGAAGCGGATATTCCTTTCGAAATTGAAGCGGACGGCGAACTGCTACGTTTCCGCGCACAGCAACGCAGGCTGTCCATCTATTGCGGGGATTATTTCCGCTTCTCGGCTGAACCATTCGATGCGTTGTACGACCGGGCGGCCCTGGTCGCATTGCCACCTGAACTCCGGCCCGCCTATGTCGAACACACCAAAGCCATGATGAAGGCGGATGCAACACACTTGCTGATTACGCTTGAATACGACCAGTCAAGGGTAAACGGTCCGCCATACTCGGTATTTGCCGACGAAGTGACAGGCTATTGGCCGAGGCTGCGCAGGGCGGGTGAACTGAGTGCGCTGAAGAACATGCCGCCCAAATATCATGAGGCCGGGCTCGACCAGTTTGTCGAGGCGGTGTGGCTGAACGCAACGGATTAGGGTCTGTCAACAGGCCCCTGGGAAATATCCGGCTTTTGCAAAAGGTCGACCCGGATCGGGGTCAGGAAAAGCGCTCCATCGTCACCGAGGTGTTTTGCAAAGGTCTGCCTGACCTCTTCATGCAGTTGGGCATCGAGCATGTACTGACTGTGTGTAACGTTGATCACGGAGCTTTCAAATTCAGAAAAATCCCTGTATCGCCGTGGCGTATTGAAAAAGATTTCTTCAGCAAGACGGAACAGACCGCTATCGACGGACTTTTTGAGCGTCCGGAAAGCTGCTTCTCGAACTTCCTTTTCATCATTAAATAAGCTCAGTATCTTATTGAAATCACCGGAATAAACAGGTTCAGATATATATGCAAAACCACCGGGCTTCAGCACGCGCGCGATTTCGCTCATCGATTTTTCCATCGACGCCACGGGTACGTGGTGCAGTGACTTGAACATTAGCACGATGTCGACCGATGCATCTTCCAAGGGGATATCCTGCGCGCCGGCGAGTATAAAATTCACGTTCGGCAGACCGTTGGACTGCAGGTTGTTGTTGAAGGCAATCTCGTCCACCTCCAGGGCCGTGACCCTGCGGTTGACACCCGATGTCGCGATGGCGCGGGTTTTTTCGGCCGTACCGCAGCCAAGTTCCAGGATGTGCTTGTTGTCCAGCGCCAACAGCCGGTTGTAGACGTCGACCTCCGGGCAGTTCAGCTCGATTTCCGTCGCCGCAATTCTCATTACCCGAGCCACTCAGACGTGCGCCGCGATCATTACGCGTTTGTGGTACCGCAGTTGCTCATAGGCGTCTTCCGGCGGTTCGAGTACGGTTGCGCTTGAGAAACCCACTTTCTGCAGTATCCACAGCAGGGCATCCAGGCTGGGTACCAGGCAAATGCCGGTGACACTGGCTTCGGGTCCCTGGGTGTCATCGATCTCGTCGATGATGCCAAAACTGCCTTTCAGCGGGCGCACGTAACGGTAACTGCCGTAATCGACAAAACCGCTCATGCCCGGGACAATCTGCGTCTCGATGATACACAGGTTCTTGCACAGGCTGCGGCATACGCGCAGCGCACCGACGGGATTTTCCAGGTGGTAAAGCAGGCCCAGCATCAGCACCACGTCGAAGCGGCCCAGTTGCTCCGGACTTTGGTCGTGTATGTCACCCTGTTGAAAGCTCAGTTGATCCATCTGGTAGATCCGTGAGATCAGGGTGCTGTCGTCGACGTGCGAGCGGCGGGCATCGACACCGACGACAGGGGCAAAACCGGCGCGCGCCATGTTGACCGCAAACCAGCCCTGGTGGGAGGCGAGGTCCAGCGCCGATAAACCTTTCCGGTCGGTTCCCAGGTTCCTGTCGAGGTAGGATTCCAGCATCTGCCAGCGGGTATCATGGATCGCATGGATTTCGGCGTCATGATAGGTGGACGTGGAGCTGCCGTCAGGCAATTCATAGGAATAGAACCACTCCCTCGCGTGTGCCTGTTCGATCAATGTGGACATCGGAAACTCCGGGTTGAAAAGCGCGTTGGGATTATGCCAGAAGGCAACCCCGAGAACCAACGCGACAATGCCAACAAGCCGCACAAACGGACCGAAATGATGTGCTCAGACCAAAGCATCGGGAAAGCTCACGCGGACCCATATCCAGCGCAAACCCCCAGGCGGGTTTGATCCGTATCCGAATATGCTGCGCTTTATGGATCGAATGAAAGAAGACCCGTATGTGTGGCAGGCCCTGAATAGGGAGTCTGCGTGATCGATAGGGGTTTGTAAGCCGGAACCCTCAAATCTGCTGGCGACGCAGGCTGAGGCTTACCCGCTGGAGGCCTGCGGTTAGCATGGAATCCTTATTTGTTGTCGTGGCAGCGCCCGAGTGCATCGTGCCCGGAAAAGGTCGCCAGTTCAAAGATCAACTTGCCGTCGCGTTGCCGGTAGCCCTTAATCTGCGGGCTTGTCCAGTCCAGCCGGTCCTGCCATTGCCGAATGCGCCTGGCACGGTCGCCGTCTATCAGGGCAAGGGACACATCCTTGCCTTCGCAGAGACGACGCCGCGCCAGGTCGAAGTCCTCGGTGCTCGCCATTTCCATGCTCGCCCGGGTCAGGAATGCGGTTGGCATGTACAGACCCCAGTCCGGCAGGACCAACAGGCGGTTGTGATCCCCTGCCAGCAGATCGTTTCCGAGTCGGTTGATGGCATCGGAATAGAAGGCGACGCCGCCGGTGCGACGTAACATTTCAACTTCGCGGCGGTCGCCGGCGACATTGATGGCCAGTAGCACGGCGATCACGGCGGCTGCTGTTAACACCACCGGTTTGCGCCATGGGCTTCTGCTATCGGCCAATGCGGCAAATACGGCGGCCAGACCCGCGTATGCAAGCGGTACAATGGACATGAAGTGGTGAGCGTTGGTGTGCATGCCGAAAACCAGGGCAGTGCAAATGAAAGATATCTGCAGTCCCAAAACCATGCGCAAAAACGGTGTGGCGCAACGCCGCCATTCCGCGACCATCCATAACAGCACCGGCAGACCGGTCAGCAGGAAAAACTTGAACGCTGCCCCGGGTGTCGGTTCCCAGACCCCGAACATCATGGCGTGGTGCCAGACATTTGCTATTGTCGCGTGCAGCATCTCCTGCACGTGAGTGAGTAGTTGAATCAGCGTTATGCCGCCATCGGTGGCGACCAGGTTTGGCTGTGCCGCCAGGTAATAATCGACACCCTCCCTGAAACCGCCCATTTGCCGGGCGAGCAGCAGGAAACCCGCCACGTATGGCGCCAGGCCGGTTGCCAATCCACTGCCAAAAGCGAGTAAGCGGGCGGGGCGCGACAGTCCGTCGGCAGGTTCGGAGGGCAACAGCCAGGCGGCTATCAGCAGGGCAGGTACAAAAAAGATGTAGACGAAATAACCCCAGCACGCCAGTCCCGCCAGCAATCCGCAAGCAGCCAGCCAGCGTATCCTGGCTTTGCCGCAACTGTTACCGGCGCGAATGATTGAGATAACTGCGAGCATCAGCAGCGCCACCGGCGACATGGTGATGTAGCACTGGTCGCGAAAGGCATAGACGAATGAAGGATCGACCGCCAGCGCGATACCAAAGACCGTGGCCCAGGTCCTCGACACACCGGCCTTTCGCTGCAGGGCATACCAGGATGCCAGCACCGCGAGTGCGAACATCGCGTGGGTGAGGCGCAGTCCGACCACGCTCATGCCGAAAATCCAGAACAGCGGCGCACCCAGCCAGAGTTGCAGTGAGCCATGCTGCAATCCGACCAGCAACGGATAGCGGCCGAGAATGTCATTCCCCGGCGCTACCCACGCGGGGATATGGTGTGCGTCCGGGTTAAGCCAGCGTGTGACCAGGTAGTCCGGGTTGACCGCATCCATGTAGATACCGGGCAACTCGATCTCCCTTGTCGCAACGACGAGATAGGCTACTGCAACCAGCAGGAACGGCCCAACCGTCCTGACGATCCCCGGCAGACGCTGTGTCAACGATTTGCTCATTTCTGACGGTTCGATTCAAGGCGGTGCCATAGACCCGCCGCCAGCAACAGGAACAGCAATTGACCGAGCACGAAATGCAACCAGCGGCCATGCAACAACGGCACCGCGATACCGGCCACGGCTGCATTGGCCAGGGTTTGTACGAAACCCTGCATCGAGGCCGCGGTACCGCGATGTGTCGGCAGACAATCCAGCGCCAGTACGGTGATCGCCGGCATCATCACGGCAAGCCCGGTGACGTACAGCACAATCGGTCCGACCACGGTAAGGATACTGGCCGCGGCCCAATTGACAATCACGAGGTTCAGCGCCGCGGCGGCCGTCATCACCAACAGGCCGGCTGAAATGGTGCGTTGCGCGGGCCAGCGGTGGGACAGGCGGCCGGAAATGGAGGCGCCGAGCATCATACCGCCCACCATCGGGATAAACAGCCAGCCAAATTCGTCACTGTTAAGACCGAGGAAGTTGTAGATCACCGTGGGGGCACCGGCGATATACAGGAACAGGCCGCCAAACGACAGCGCCAGGCACAGTATCAGAAACAGGAATCGCCTGTTGAGTATCGTGGCGGCGTAGACCCGTATGACACTGGATGGAAGAATCGAGCGGCGCTGATCCCTGTGCAGTGTTTCGGTGATGTAGAAACCCATCAGGATCAACGCAACGCCCATGGTGGTGAGAAACCAGAAAACACTCCGCCAACCGAATTGGTCGTGCAGCCATCCGCCCAAAACGGGCGCAATCGCCGGCGCCACTGCGAATAACAACATCACCTGCGACATCGCGCGATGCGCCTCTTTCGCATCGTGGGCATCGCGGATCATGGCGCGCCCGGCGATAAATCCCCCGCTGGCCGCCAGACCCTGCACCACGCGCAACAGCAGGAAGGTTTCGGCGCTGTTCGCCAGGGCGCAACCAATGGAGCCGAGTGTGTACAGGACCATGCTGACAAGGATGACCAGGCGCCGGCCAAAACGGTCCGCAAGCGGACCCCAGAATAGGGTTGAGATGGAGAACGCCAACAGGTAGACCGAAAGGCTTTGTGACAGAATTGCGCGGCTGATGCCAAACTCTGCTTCGATGTCGGGGAAGGAGGGTAGATAGGCATCGATGCTGAAGGGACCGATCATCGCCAGCAAAGCGGCAATAACGGTCAGATACCGGTTGCCTGCATTGCCCAGGCTCATTCCTTTGCCAGTCATTGACGGTAACGGACTCCAGTTGCGTGCAACAATCGCTGTTGATTGCCTGGCGGAACAACAAGCGGCCCCGCGTATTCATACATGGCCGCCCGCTTCTCTGAAGCAAATATACCGGCTTTCGCCTGCTTATTCAGGAAACTTTTTCTGCTTCCGTGTTTTCACCAGTGCGTGGAACCGCCTGCATGAAACAGCCGTGGCTCTTGATCTCTTCCAGGCGGCAGCTCCAGTAAAGCTGGCCGTTGTAGACCGTCATATCCGGACAACCATCACACATGTTTGCGCGGCCGTCGGCCATCAGGTCCACCGGCTGGATGATCGTAAAGGTTTGCATGTGCAGCTTGTCGCGTATCGATGCCTCGTCATGGCCCATGGCGCGAATGAAGCGTTTGCCAATCTTGCGCATACCGCCATCGACCAGCGAAAACAACGCCGTCGTTGATTTGCCGCGTTGCAGCAGCTTGGGTGTGGAATAGCTCAGCCAGGTCCCCTTGAACAGGTGGTGGCCCATTTGCAGGTATTCCATGTATTTCGGGCTGACATAACCAAAACCACGTTTCTTGCTGGCCATGCGGGCGCCGATCAGCCACTTGGTTGAATTCGGGTCGACGGTGCCGCCGAGGTAGGCGCTGGGTTCAAAATCGGGGTCGACCTCGCGGATTTTGGCCACCACGTGGCGGGCCTCTATCAGGCTGTCGCCACCCCAGGGAGTTTCGTCATAATTGTCATAGGAGGTGATTGGCTCGCCATTGGCGTAGAAGTCAAATTCCCCGGTCAGGCCCGGGCTGCGGAACAGGATAAATACCACCGTGTGCACGATATCCGGGTACTGCAGCGCCCATTTCATGGTGTCCTTGACCTGGTCCAGCGTATTCACGCTGACAGTCTGGTTGAACGAACAGGTCAGGCCACCTTCTTCCGCGAGCATCTTTGCAAACCTGGTGCGCAGGTCGTTGTGTTCCGCCTCGGTGGTGGCCTTTGAATCCTTTCTGATCTGGGTGGTGTCGATGTGGAAGGTGAAGCCCGATGCGCCCGCTTCCTTGAGTTTGTGCAATAGTTTTTTGCTCAGCGCCAGGCCATTGGTATTGATGATCGGTTTCCAGCCACCCTCGCGGACCATGCGCACGATTTCCACGATCTGCGGATGCACCAGCGGGTCACCGCCTGCCAGACTCATGCAGTCGCTCTTGCGCTGGCTTCTGAATACCGCCAGTTCACCAGCAATCTGCTGGAGTGATTTGTGGTTGTCGATGTGCGGCCGATAGCAGCCTTCGCAGGCCAGGTTGCAGGCGTCGGTCACTTCCAGCCAGGAGATACCGTTATCGTTCAGCGTCCAGGGCAGGCGGTAGTATTTCTGCGGGGTCAGCGCCGGCGCCTCGGGCATTGGGTCGGTGCCTTTGCGGGCCGTATCCGGCTGCGTTTTAACGACTGCTGCATTCATGAGTTGACCTCTTCTTCAATTCCGTATTGTTATTACCGGACATGAAAGCGGACTGGCTGCCCGCCCGTCTTTCATGTCCGGCATTGTTATTATGCTGTTTATGGGTTTGCATTATGGTTTAAAAAAGCTTGGAAACATTGATATAGGTCAAGTTTTCGATTCAGGGCCCAGATGATAAAAAGTGATCTTGTGCAAACTATCCGGCGTCAATTTAGTTTACAACTGACCTAAATCACCATGCGCCGGCGGTATTCCGTATATGGTTTACGTCTGTGTTACTTTCTCAAGAATCGTTCGGATTGATAGATGGAGAAGAGGCATGAAATCCAGGAAGACCCAGCAAAAATACGTTTACCTTTTCGGCGAAGTTGAAGAAGTGCTGGCGCGTGTGGACGGCGATTGGGAGGCCATGCGCGGACTGCTGGGTGGCAAGGGTATCAACCTGTTTGACGCCACCAGCCTCGGCATACCGGTGCCGCCCGGATTCACGGTGACAACTGAGGCCTGTAACGATTTTCTTGCGGCCAAGCATAAATTTCCGAACGGTATGTGGGACCAGGCGCTGGAAGCTGTCACCGAACTCGAAAAAATTACCGGCAAGCGTTTTGGCGCCGCTGAAAACCCATTGCTGGTGTCGTGCCGTTCCGGGGCCAAGTTTTCGATGCCGGGCATGATGGATACGATACTCAATATTGGCATGAACGACGAAATTGCGGCCAGCATGGCGCGTCTGACCAAGCGCCCCCGTTTTGCCTATGATCTGTACCGGCGTCTCGTACAGATGTTCGGAAGCGTGGTGATGGGCGTACCCGACGAGGTTTTCGAGGCCGTGATCAATGCGCAACGGCGTGAAGCCCATGCGGTCAATGATGCCGAACTCAATGCAGACGCCTGGAAATCGGTTACGACGAGGTTCCGGGAAATCATCCGGACTTATACCGGCAGGGAATTCCCGACCGACCCCTATGAACAGTTGCAGCAGGCCACCGAGGCCGTGTTCAGTTCGTGGAACGGTAAACGCGCGATCGATTACCGCAATGCTGCCCGCATAGACCACAACCTGGGCACCGCGGTTACGATCCAGACCATGGTGTTCGGCAACCTTAGCGATGATTCTGCAACCGGCGTTTTCATGTCACGTAATGCGACCACCGGTGCGCCGACGCTCGAGGGTGACTACCTGATCAATGCACAGGGTGAGGACGTCGTCGCCGGCACACGGGCCACACTGCCGATCAGGCAACTGGCCCGGGACATGCCGAAGACGTTTACGGAATTGGAGCAAATCGCCCGCCGCCTGGAAAAACACCATCGCAATATGCAGGACATGGAGTTCACCATCGAGCAGGGCAAACTGTGGTTGTTACAGACACGCGACGGCAAACGCACCGCGCAGGCCGAAGTGCGTATCGCGGTCGACATGGTCGATGAGGGCCTGATCACCATCGCCGAGGCCGTGGCGCGGGTCAAGACAGACCAGGTCGATTTTTTCCTGCATCCGCAACTCGATGCCGAAGCGCTGAAAAAAGTACAGCCGATCACCCGTGGTCTGAATGTTTCACCCGGCGCTGCGGTGGGTATCGTCGCATTTGACCCGACACTTGCCGAGCGCTGGGCCAAGGAAGACGGCCGGAACGTTATCCTGGTCAGACCCGAAACCCGGCCGGACGATGTCCACGGAATGCTGGCGGCGAAGGGTGTAATCACCTGCAAGGGCGGTCGCACCAGCCACGCGGCACTGGTTGCAAGACAGTTCGGTAAACCCGCGGTGGTGGGTGTCAGCGACATCGAGATCGACCTGGACAACCACGAAATGACGGTCGGCGGCAGCCTGGTCATCAAGGAAGGTGACTATCTTTCCGTCGACGGCAACACCGGCAAGATATACAACGCCAAGCTGGCCACGCAGGTTCCGGACTTCAAAGACCCGCACCTGCTGAAGATTTTGTCGTGGGCCGATGACATACGCGTTCTCGGCATACGCGCCAACTCGGATTATCCCGAGGACGCGCAGCGCGCCCGTCAATACGGTGCAAAGGGCATCGGCCTGTGTCGCACCGAGCACATGTTTTTCCAGGAGGAGCGTCTGCCGATCATGCAAAAAGTGATCGTGGCGGGCACCCAGGCGGAGCGCAATGAGGCCATCAGCAGGCTGCTGCCGATGCAGCGCTCGGATTTTGAAGGACTGTTCCGGGCCATGGACGGTTACCCGGTCATCATCCGATTGCTGGATCCGCCATTGCACGAATTCCTGCCTTCCGCGCATGATCTGATGATGGATCTGACCGATCTCAAGCTGCGTATGCAACACCTGTCCAATCTCAAGGAACTGGATCGCACGCTGGAGGAACTCGAGGAAAAACGTATCCTGCTGCAACGCGTCACCGCTCTGCAGGAATCCAACCCGATGCTGGGAACGCGCGGCGTGCGCTTGGGTATCACGATGCCGGGCCTGTACGCGATGCAGGTGCAGGCGATATTTGAAGCTGCCTGCCGTTGCGCGGCGGATGGTGTCGATGTGCGTCCCGAGGTGATGATACCGCTGATATCACATGTAAGTGAGTTCGACCGCATGCGCAAATCCCTCGAGGAGAAAGCGCTTCGCGTGATGGAGGAACACGGTGCGAAAATTCCCTACCTGATCGGCACCATGATCGAGATACCACGCGCGGCGCTGACCGCGGGGCAGATTGCCAAAACGGCCGAATTCTTTTCCTTCGGCACCAATGACCTGACACAGACGACCTATGGAATATCCCGGGACGATGCCGAATCGGGCTTCCTGGTGCATTACCTGCAATCCGGCCTGCTCAAGGAAAATCCGTTCGCCAGCATCGACCCCGACGGTGTCGGCCGCCTGATGAAAATCGCGATCGAGGAAGGCCGTGCGGTGCGTAAAGACCTGGAAATCGGTGTCTGCGGAGAGCACGGTGGTGACCCGAAGAGTATCCACCTGTGCCACAAACTGGGCGTCGATTACGTGTCTTGTTCGCCGTTCCGGATTCCGATTGCACGTCTGGCGGCGGCACATGCCGCGCTGGAGGATGCCGGCTAATACGATTAATCACGCACCCGGACAACGCTCATTCGGCAGGCTTTGCCATTGTCCTGCCTCCTGAGTGTTGTTTGAGGTGCGCTTTCACATCAAAGAATATCTTCAGGTCACTCACGATCGGGATGACCAACCGGGGACAGCCCGCCGCCGAAGTGTTGAGAGCGGGTCTGGGTCCTTTCATGATCGTCGTTGCCGATCGGGACTAGAAGGTGCCCGGATAAAGACCACCGTCGATCAGCACGTTCTGTGCCGTGATATAGGCGGCGTGCTGGCTGCAGAGAAAGGCACAGGTGGCGCCGAATTCATCCGGATCACCCGGTCGCGCGGCGCCGATTTTGCCGAACAGGTTCTGCTGGAAGGTCTCCTTGTCCACGCCGGCCTGTTTGGCGCCCGCGTCGATGACCGACCACAGCCGGTCGGTCGCGATGTAACCGGGCAACAGGTTGTTGATGGTGACATTGTAGCGGGCCGGTTCCCGCGCAATTCCGGAGATGAAACCGGTCAGACCCGCACGCGCGCCATTGGACAGGCCCAGCACGTTTACCGGCAATTTTACCGCCACACTGGTGATGTTGACGATACGGCCGAAACGGCGTTCGATCATGCCGTCGAGGCTGCGCCGGATCATGTCGATGGCACTGTACATATTCGCGTTTACGGCATCAAACCAGTCTTTTTGATTCCAGTTGCGAAAATCGCCCGGTGCCGGTCCGCCGGCGTTGTTGACCAGGATATCGGGGGCAGGGCAGGCGGCGTAAAGCGCAGTGCGCCCGTCTTCGGTGGTGACATCGGCGATAACCGCAGTGGCTTTTCCGCCACCGGCGGCATTGATCTCATCGACGGTGGCGTTAAGGGGTCCGCTCGAGCGTGCACTGACCCAGACGTCAACCCCTTCCGCCGCCAGTGCCTGCGCACAGGCCTTGCCCAGACCCTTGCTCGAAGCGCAAATGATGGCCTTACGGCCGGCAATTTTCAGATCCATGCGATTCATCCTTCTGTTGGTGCCACCCATCTGAACAAGGTGCAGGTGGCCGAATTGATACCCGGATTATAGCCAGAAACCGCGCCGCGGGGTCCTGTTTCGGAAACCTTGCGCTTTAAACTCAAGTGGAATGGGATTTGCCGTGGCCAGCATCATGGTGAAGCGGAATTCGGCCATAATATTCGTACCAACCGCCACCTCCCTCATACATAATAGATCGATGAACACACGTGGTGATCCAGTCAGCTACGAATTTGATTTTCAGCCGGAGCTGGGTGAAGCCGTCGATATCCTGCCCGGTCTGAAATGGCTGCGTCTGCCGTTGCCGTTCATGCTCGGGCATATCAATGTCTGGCTGCTGCGCGACGGCGACGGCTGGGCCATTGTCGATACCGGCATCCATACCGAGATCACGCGCAATGCCTGGGAAAACGTGCTTGGCATGCAACTGGACAATGCGCCGGTCACGCGGGTGCTGGTCACCCACCTGCACCCGGATCACGCCGGTTGTGCCGGCTGGTTGTGCGAGAAATATGACGTCGAATTGTACATGACCCGCGACGAATACCTGCTGTGCCGCATCCTGGTCTCGGATACCGGTTTGCCGGCGCCAAAGGAAGGCAGACGCTTCTACCAGGCTGCCGGATTCGTAGAAGAGCACATGACCCGTTACATCGAAATGTTCGGTTCATTCGGCAAGGTGGTGGCGCAGTTGCCGCAGGCCTATCACCGCCTGTAAGAGGAACGCAGCGTTAAAATAGGCGCACAGACATGGCAGGTCATTACCGGGCATGGCCATTCACCCGAGCATGCCTGCCTGTACAACCCCGGGCAAAACGTCCTGATCTCGGGTGACCAGATTCTGCCGACCATTTCGCCCAACGTGAGCGTTTACCCGACCGAGCCCGCTGCCAATCCACTGGCGGGCTGGTTTGACTCCTTACACCGGATGAAAACCCTGCTGCCGGCCGACGTGCTGGTATTGCCATCACACGGCAAGCCTTTTCGTGGGGTCATGGGGCGGCTGGATGCATTGATCGAAGAACACCAGTCGGGTCTGGAAAAACTGCGGCAACTGTGTCGCCAACCGCAACGGGCGGTGGATGTCTTTCCGGTGCTGTTCAAGAGTGAAATCACCGACAGCAACCTGATGATGGCCACTGGCGAGGCCATCGCCCATCTGAATTACCTTTGCTTCGAGGGTGAGGTGGGTTTCGAAACCGATCAGGCTGGCGTCCGCTGGTATCAGACCCGGTAATTACCGTCTTGGTGGTCCCGGCCTGACCCTGTCAGTGCTGTCAAGGCAGGGCGGGCTTCATCGCCGGCTGATTCAACAGTCCGCGCCATGGCAATACAGCGCAACAAATAACTCGGAGTGGATACGCCAGGCACCGTCGGTCTTTCTCCAGGCGGCGGTGTACTGTCCGCCATTTTCAAGCTTGCCATTCGCAGTAGTTCTGGAGCCAACCCAGCTGCCACGTTCTATGGCCAGCGGATAAGCGTCGCTGATTACGATTTCCGACGGCGTTCTGACATAGACGACATCGGGGTATTGCGCAAAATGCAAGGTGAAGCTCTCGAGGTGCTCATCACGACTGCGCTCAATTGCGCCCGTGCTAATCGTGATGACATAGTCATCGTCCAGAAAAGATTGCATGGACTCGATGTCATGCCGGGCGATGGCCTCATTGGATTGCATACGGATTGCCCGTATGGTCTCCGGGCTGTCCTGCGCGCAGAGCGCCGAACCACTCACTGTCATCAAGAGTGTTAAAATAATTGTCCGGAAAATTTGCATAGTGTCCCCCAGCCAGTGATCTCTCACTATAGCGTAAAGCGTCCATTTTGGCCGTTTCCAGCAACGCGTAGTGTCAAAAATAACACATACTGCATGGCCGCTGGCAGTTATACGTAGTGGAGATTCCGAGGTTCCGTTTTGCGCCGGCAAGTATCACGTTCGTTATTTCTACGATAGCAGCAAGTTTTCTGATGAATACGACTTGATCATTGACAAGACCGAAGATGTGTACAGCGCCTTTTGGCTGGTGGATGGCGAAACACGCGCCATTGGTGTCGGCATGGAAGTTGAGAACGGGCTCGCGATCGGTTGGCGCAGAGTCACTAATTGATCTGCTGGCAAACGGCCATGAACAGAACTTTGCCGGCAGATGTATTTCGACCCAGAGCAAGACATCGGTTTTTCTCAAATGCTGTCGTGAACATTGGAGCTTCGCAATCAGTAACTGCCTATAACAGCAAACGGACAGAAGGAGATTCTTCTTGATGCAAGTACAGTCTGTGTTCGCATTGCCCAAAATCAAAAAAAGGTATTAATATATAAATTTGGGGGGACGTAAATACCGGGAGATTGAAATGAAAACCTTTCTACTGATTACAGGAAGTGGCCCCCTGATGATTCTTACTTCGCATAAAAGCATCGAGAATTCAATTTTACTGGATAAACTGCTGGCAAAGGGAATTGATAAGTTCATTGCCTATGAGGTTCCATTCGATTTGGCAAAGCAACGTTATGGTTGGCATTTCAATGTGGTCGCCAATGACCTGCACGAGGCCGACGATTTGCGGGTGCTGGACTATAATGGCGATCGGGCTTTCAGACTTTTCAGTTTCAGCGAGCTAGGCAAGGCCCATATCCATGAACCAGCTACCCAGGGACAAGCGGTCGCTTAAAACCCGGGAGTTGAAGCTCTCTCACATCAAGGTCCGGCACAATCTTGATATCGGCAGGCGGAAGTTCGGTGTCGTAGGTGAACCATGCCAACGATACCGCACCCAGATCAGGAAACACCGTAATAAAAAAAACTGGCCTCTTGTTTCAGGGCTGTACCATGCGCTGTTCATGCCGGGGTTTATCTGGAAGTTTTCGGGTAATTCGTACGCGAATGCGATTCCCCTGTTTTCGAATCTGCCCAAGTCTTCCAATACGTGAGCGATGACCGCGTGGCCCGAATCGAGCGCAGCCGCGGTAGGTTTGGGTCCTGATTGAATACCTGCAAGAAGGCCTAAGCGTATAGGATAGCGCCCGTTAGGTGATATTATCTCAGTATGAAAAAAAGAATTGCCGTTCTAACGTTGGAACACGCAGGTGACATAGAAAAAACCAGCGCAATGCTGACGTATTTGCTCGGCATCTGGAGGCAGCAGGGTTTCAAAATCGACGTATATCAAGGGATTAACCAGGATTTTGAAGCGGATGTCGTTTTTTCACATATCGATCTCACCGTCGTTCCCGACGACTACTCCGAATTTCTGGACAGGTTCCCCGTTGTGATAAACAGAAGGGCCAGCGACATATCAAAGCGATTGATCAGCCGCAACCTGCTGTCACGGGATGATGCTTATGACGGCCCCGTAATCGTGAAAACAGATGAGAATTATGGCGGCGTTCCGGAGTTGCTTCACAAGCAGCATACAGGGAAGATTCAAAACATCGCCACGTATCAACGCCCGTGGCGGCGTACGGAATTTCTCGACACCTACAATTACCCGGTCTTTGACACCATCAGGGAAGTACCACATGGCGTTTGGAAGAACAAAAATCTGATCGTCGAGAAATTTCTACCTGAAATCGACGCCGATGGCAATTTTCGCCTGCGCTATTGGTTGTTCCTGGGCAACAAGGGTCTCGGGACATGTCATATCTCACCGAACCCGATTGTGAAGGACACTGACAGCAACAGCATCAACATCGAGGGCGTACCTGTAGCGCTCAGGTCCCTGCGCGACGAATTCGGCATCGACTATGGAAGAATGGATTACGCAATGGTTGATGGCAAGCCGGTTGTCTACGACATCAATACCACGCCTGCCACCAGGAACATGTTCATTGACCTTATCGGTGACAGGCTACTCGAATTGGCCGACGGGATAGGTTATTACATCAATTGAAATGCACTCATGGCTGGGGTCTGGAATATTCGCCGCTTATCCCAAATCCTTCTTTTGTACCTGGTGAAGCAGTGGTTTCCCCTCCAGGTAACGCTGTAGGTTCTCATGCCAGATTTTTGCGACCCTTGCCTGGTAAAGCGGAGATACTCCAGCATTGTGCGGTGTGATGAAAACATTGTCGTATGACCAGAGTTCATCATCCGATGGCCAGGGCTCGACAGTCATGACATCCAGTAAGGCCTGTAGTGTTTTCCGTTCTTTCAGCGCACCTTTGAGCGCATCAATATTGATTATGCCACCTCTGGAAACATTGATGAGAATGGCCGAATCCTTGAGTAAATCGAGTTCTGTCGCGTCGATCATGTGCGTGGTTTCAGGCAATAGCGGCAGGGCCAGCACAATGATGTCAGCTTTGTGGAGGTAATCGTGCAATTGATCCGGGCCACTGGTCTCATCCACGTCCTGTGTGTCAACCGGATTTTTTCTGATGCCCAGTACTCGCATGCCGAAGGACCTGGCTATTTTTGCCACTCGACGGCCGATAGAACCGAGGCCTATTACCAGGATTGTTTTGTCAGTCAGGCTTTCCAGTTGCACCATTTCCCAAGTTGCCTGGAGGTGCTGATAGTGTAGCTGTCTGAGCCGCTTTATGGACCAGAAAATAGCTGCAAAGACAAACTCGGTCACTTCCGGGGCATTCGTGCCAGGGGAACGACTAATGAGGATATCCCTGTCCAGCAGTGTTTGATAGAAATCCTCGGAAATGCCGGAATCCTCGGTATGTACCCACTTCAGGTTTGGTGTTTTGAGGAGAAGTGCTTTGAACTCCGGGCCATAAGATTTTCCTGCAAGCACCGCGATCGAATCTCCATGAACAGGCTGTTTAAAGGGTTGACCCGCTTTGATGAGTATCCAGTTGTCGTTTTTGAGGAGGCTCTTGGTACCGTCACCGAATTGATCAAAAAAATCACTCCCCGCAAGCACATTCATCTATTTTCTAAAACCGTTAGGCGACCATTGAAAGCCAGAGTGTAGGTAGCATAGACGCTATATTGCAAGAAATTGCAAATTTTAGTTTAGGGGATTGGCAACTTGTGGCCGGTTCCAGTTCATCGAGTCGCTGAAAAACACACCTGGCGTTTAGCTGCTTACTGACAGCAAGCGGCACAATGGGAAACCTCACGTTAGAAGTGGCTTTAAAAAACCAGAGCAGGTCAAAAACGACTAGAAGCGGTCTTACCAACTTGCTGTGCCTTACTGTATTTTAGATCCTCATTCCGCTTGACGTACACATGGTTCATCATTAGGTTCTGAACGACCTTGACACACATATTGGTGCAACAAAAATGACAAACATAACCTGCGCAGCATGTAAAAAAGAGATCGAAACACGGCAGGATTTGGCTGTCGTTGGGCGTTCTTTTGTCACCTATCATCGAAAGTGCTTTAAAAGATCCAGGGGCATTTACCGGTTCTACTCCGGATACTCAATTAACAGTCTGGCTATTTGGGTGATACTCGTCTTGTTAAACACAGCACTTTGGGCAACCTATGTTTTCTTTAGCGCGCCGTTAAAGGAAACATTATATTTTTCTTTATTTTTATTGGTTCTTTTTATAGGTTTTAGACTCATCTCCTTTTTTGGCTACGAGATAAAACTGCCCAAAAAGCAGTGAGCATGCAACGATCTGTTTTTGTTTTCTATTTTTCAAATCTACTATATTCGTTATTTCATATATATGTATAAGCGTATATAATAGTCATCATGATAAAGCCTGATTCGCTGTTCAGCATATTTTCCGATCCGACCCGGCTAAGGGCGCTCATGCTGATTCAATCTGAAGGTGAAGCCTGTGTCTGTGAACTCACGTTTGCGTTGCAGGAGTCGCAACCCAAGATTTCCCGCCACCTGGCATTGATGCGGGATATGGGGATTGTCGAATCACGCCGGGAGGGGACCTGGATGCACTATCGAATCAGCGACTCTCTGCCAAAATGGTCAAAGGAAATTATCGGGCAGGTACATGCCCGCTTAACAACGATTAGTCCCTACCGGGAAGATAAAAAGCAATTGAAACAAATGAGCAACCGCCCGGAGAGAAGCTGTGGCTGAAAGCACCAACATCGCTGTGCAAAAGCACCGGGGTATATTCGGTCAACTGGCTTCGCTCTACCGTGAGAACCGGGAACAGGGTCATCTGCTGCTTTTCATCCTCGGCGTTTTCCTGGTCATCTATTTTATGCCGGCGGGATCTGCGCGCTTTGACAATGCGATACTTGAAGCAGTACGCCTGACCAGCTGGTATGCCCGGGAGCATGTCATTCTTTGCCTGCTCCCCGCATTCGTCATTGCCGGCGCCATGTCGGTATATATCAGCCAGGGCTCAGTGTTACGTTATCTTGGCCCGCAGGCATCGAAGCCGATTGCACTTAGTGTGGCTTCGGTCTCGGGCACTTTGCTTGCTGTTTGTTCCTGTACGGTTTTACCGCTGTTCGGGGGTATCTACAAACGCGGAGCAGGGCTGGGGGCGGCGATCGCATTTCTGTATTCGGGTCCGGCGATTAATATCATGGCAATTGTCGTTACGGCCAAGGTGCTGGGACCTGAACTGGGTATTGCACGGGCAGTTGGCGCTATTGTTTTCGCCGTGGTTATTGGCGCAATCATGCACCTGATCTACCGCAAAGAAGAGTCTTCCAGGGCACAATTACCCGCTCCCGGGTTTGAAGCCGGTGAGGCTGAAAAACCGCTGGGCATCGTGGTGGCTTTCTTTGCCCTGATGATCGGCATCCTGGTTTTTGCCAACTGGGCCGCGGCTGACAGTTCTGCCTGGATGCGGGTTTATGCATGGAAGTGGCAGATCACTTCATTGCTGGCAGTCCTGTTTGCCGCATTACTGGTCTTGAAGTGGAAATGGTCCGCCAAACACTTGCTGATCCTGGCTGGCCTTGTCGTGTCCAGTGCCTTGCTGTTTCCGAATACTCCGCAACTGCCGTTTGCGATTGGCGCCATCGGACTCTTATTGATCGCCGCAACAAGCGAACACGATCAGGAGTGGGCTGCTGAAACCTGGAGCTTCACAAAGCAGATCATGCCATTGCTGCTCGGTGGTGTGTTTGTTGCCGGACTACTTCTGGGCCGACCCGGTTATGAGGGCTTGATCCCATCGGAATGGGTCAGCATGGCGGTCGGTGATAACTCCCTGCTATCTACGCTGGTGGCATCCATACTGGGTGCATTCATGTATTTTTCCACCTTGACCGAAGTCCCTATTGTTGAAGGCCTGCTCGGTGCGGGCATGGGCAAAGGGCCAGCCCTGGCCCTATTGCTGGCTGGCCCGGCGCTTTCATTGCCAAGCATGCTGGTTATACGGTCAATTCTCGGCACTGAAAAAACAGTGGTTTATTGTTGCCTGGTGGTCGTGATGGCCACGGCAACTGGCTATGGTTACGGAAATTTCTGGTAAACGAAAAAGAAAGGCATCGATATGAAACTCAAAATTTATGGAAGCGGTTGTAGCAAGTGTAATTTGCTTACCGAACACGCAGAAACTGCAGCCCGGGAACTGGGCATCAGCTATGAACTGGAAAAAGTAACCGACATAAACAGCATCATTGATGCGGGTGTTATTCGTACGCCCGCATTGGCGGTAAACGACGTACTTGTGGTCGTGGGTCAGGTTCCAAGTGCGGAAAAGATAAAACAATACATGGCTTAGTGCGGGGCCGGGAGCATCAGTCCATCGCTGTCGCGTTAACCTGGAGGCCAGGTGCGTTCTGCTCGATAAACTCGAGAATCAAGGCAGCGGTCTGCGCCGGCTTTTGCAGTTCGAGGTCATGAATTCCGTCCGCGAAAGTAGACCCGCTGGATGGCGGGAAGATGCTGTTTAAAAAAGACGATATTGCGATCGGTCATTTCTCGAAATTCGGACAGGTCCCCTGAAAGGTAAAGAACTGGCGTCTTGATGCTTTTTGCCTCCTCGGCAAAATCTTCGGCATCGTTCAGCGCACGCGCCAGGCTGAGCCAGGTTCGGCGCGAGGCGGCCTTGGCATTCCGGGCTACGATCTCGGTTATTTCCGCCTGATCCCCGGCGCTCAATTCGGCCCAGGATGGTCCCATGATGCCTTTGGCCATCGTTTTGTCAAACAGTCCCGAGCGAATAAAACCGATAATCGCATGACCGAGGAGCGGAAATCTGAGCCCTTGAATCAATCGTTTATAGGGGGTGTTTTTCGGCATGATGACGGCGCCCTCAATGCTGACGATCGAGATGACCCGTTGCGGATACCTGGCGGCAATGTTGAGAGCGATCATTCCTCCGTAAGACACGCCAACCAGGTCGCAGCGCTCTATTTTCAATTCATCCATGAACGCCACAATCTTGTCCGCCTGCTCGGCGACGGAATAGTCGAAGCCGGTGATGGGTCGCCCCGACTCACCGGTGCCAAAATTGTCAATGGCGATAAAGCGGTGGTGACCGAGAAGAAAAGGGAGCGTACGGTTCCATCCATCGTGGAGACTGAACAGACCGGGAATCAGGATGACCGGCGGGCCACTCCCGATTTCGACATAGTAAATGGCGGCGTCTTCGCTGGTGCCGGCCGTGTCCAGGACGTGCCCCGGGTTTGAAACTCCTGGGCTCGCGCAAGAGACACAGAGAAAGATGCTGAGGGCTAAAAGCATGGAAAAATTTGGGATCAGGGTACAAACTTTCCTGAGAACGTTTACCCTGACCCCAAATTTTCTCAAAGCACTGATGTCAGCCATACGGTTGAAACCTGTGTCTTGTGATGCAGCTAATTTAGCGCACCTTCATATTGTCGATGACTTTAACAACACCTTCGGTCCTTTGCGTAGCAGCAACTGCAGCGTTACGTGCTGCATTGGAATCAACGAAACCACCCAGGCTGACTTCACCCCGGTTGACTTCCACGTCGATTTGCAGTGAATGGGTGAGCGGTTCATCTATCAATGATTTATTGACTCTGGCCTGAAGTACCTTGTCATCAATGTATTCACCGGTCCTGCGGTCGCCTTCTGACACCTTCAGGTTGTTTTTTACTGATGCGACATTCGATACGGATCTCGCGACCTCACCGGCCCGGTCCACCTGGGCTTGCGAATCAACAAAGCCGTTAAGCTGGACATGGTCGCGGTCAACCTCGACATCGATATTCAGCCCATCTGTTACGGGGTCTGCCAGTAAAGCTGTTTTGGTTCGGGCAGCGATAGATGAATCATCAATATATTCACCCGCAGTGCGGCTCTTACCAGACGTGGAGCAGGCGCCCAGTGCGGCAAATGCCAGCGTCAGGGTCATTACGATCGCGAATTTATTTTTCACAGTTACACTCCTTATCCAACCATTAATAACATGTGCAAATTGCACTCACCCCCAATTGCACGAAGAAGAGAACCACCGGCGGAATTAACCATACCGGTGGTCAAAGTTTGAACCCGTCATACAGCATCGCTCTTGGGGCTGAGCAGGCTATGGGGTTATAGTTCAACGGATCCAAAACCCTAATCTGACTTGACTGTATTTGAATTTAGAGGACTGAAAGTCACCTGTCTGTGCTATGGCGTACATAACTGCAGGTTGAACTGCAAACGGGCACAAAAAAAGTAAATGAAATGGGGTCAGAAAAAATGTCAGATTGCATGCTTTGAAACTCAAAAATTGACATGCCAGCGCTATCCGCTTGCAGAAACGGCGACTCGCGCAGCGCAAGGCTGCCATATAAACTATCGGGCACAGGTTTTTCCAATCTGACGAGGAAGTTGAAAAATGATCTGTTCAAGTTTCAAGGGCAGATACTTGCGCCCGATGCTGACTGTCAGGGTGAACGTACAGCGTTTAACAACCATTGGATTGCTGCTGATCCTGGCTTTGAGCCAGGACCTGCCGGCGAACCGGGTGAGCCACTGTACGACCTGGTGATTTTGCATGGTCGTCTTGTGGATCCTGCATCCGGTCTGGATGCGGTTCGTGCCGTGGGAATCACCGGCGGCACCATTCAGGTGATCAGTGAGGAACCGTTAAAAGGCCGGGAAACGCTGGATGCGAGCGGCATGGTGGTTGCGCCCGGGTTCATCGATCTGCACCAGCACGCGCAGGACCCGGCCGCCTACCAGGTCGAAGTGCTTGACGGCACCACCACCGCGCTGGAACTCGAGGGAGGCACCCTGGACATCGATCGCTGGTACGACGAACGCGCCGGTAATTCGATCATCAATCATGGCTGCAGTGTCGGTCATGGTGACGTCCGGATGAAAGTGATGCATGACCCGGGGCTGGATTCACCGATGGATGCGGCGAAATCGCGGGCAAGCACGCCCGGAGAGTTACAGGAGATCGTCGCATTGGTGGACCATGGCTTGCAGCGCGGCGCCATCGCGGTCGGCATGCTGATCGAATTCACACCTGCTGCTACGCCCTGGGAAATACTGGAGGTTTTCAGTGTCGCGGCAAAATACGACGCCACTGTACACGTGCACATGCGCAGCCTGGATGAAGCCTATTACTTTCTCGAAACAGAGGAGGTCATCGGCGCGTCTGCAGCGACCGGCGCGTCTGCGCACATCGTCCATATCAACAGTTCTTTGGGCGAAGACACACCGCTTGGCCTGGACCTGATTCGCGGTGCGCGGGCACGTGGACTCGACATCACCACCGAGGTTTATCCGTACACAGCGTCAATGTCACCGATCGAGGCCGCGGATAATGATGATTGGCAATCCTGGTCCGACGCGAAATTCCAGCGCATGGAATGGGCGCTCACCGGAGAACGACTCAGCCGTGAGTCGTTCGCCGCCTTCCACGCGATCGGCGGGTATATCGTTGATTACAACAATACCGAAGAGATCATTACAGCGGCTGTGGCTGACCCGCTGCCAATGATCGCCAGCGATGGTATCCTCATCAACGGCATGGGGCATCCACGCGTCGCCGGCACTTTTGCACGCTTGCTTGGACGCTACGTGCGTGAGCAGCACACGCTGACCCTGATGGATGCCTTAGGCAAGATCACCATTGAACCCGCGCGCCGCATGGAGCGCCGCGTGCCATCGATGGGCTTAAAGGGACGCCTGCAGGTCGGAGCCGATGCTGATATCGTGGTATTTGATGCGGCGACGATCATCGACCGTGCGACTTATCGTGAGCCGACATTGCCGCCTGCCGGACTTCGGGATGTGCTGGTAAACGGCGTGCTTGTCGTACAGGACGGGATGGTGAAAATGGGCAGGTTTCCCGGACGAGCGGTTAGAGCCCAGGTTCAATGATACCGCATTGGACGAAGCCCCAAATCACGATCAAGTTACAGATAGTCAGAACCCGCCATTACACCCCCGGATATCAGTTACCTATTGGCGACCCCGGTGGTGACGGAGGCGCCTGGACAGGCGTGATCCTGGTCGGGTCGTTCAGCATCGCCGAGATCGCGTGGCGGGCCTGTGCGTAAAACGCGGCCCACTCCCCATCCAGTCCGGACAGGCTTTGCGCATCCAGCCACTGCTGCAGGTTCTGGACCGCCCAAAAGGCCTGTGCGCGGACCTGTGAGTCGGCTTTTGCATCTGTGGCCATGGTCATCAGGCGGTTCAGGTACTGGTCAGCGGTCAGACGCTGTATGGCGCCTGGCACGGCATTACGGCGTTCTGCGTACCAGCTTGCCTCTCCCAGCGCCGACAGTACGGCTGCGAAATCGGGTAGCGATGATTTGCTCGTATGCTGGACATTCATGCGTGCGGCCCGCTGCTGATTCAGCAGCACGTCCATGGTCAGGCTGACGGCGCTTGCGGCCGGGGACAATGGGTCAAAGGTGACACCGGTATCGCGGCTGAATGATTCCCTGCCGAGCGGATAACCGGGGGGCCGTGGCGGTATGATATCCACGAGCGTTTGCGGCAGCCTCAGCATGGCGGGATCGAGCGTATTGACCAGTGCTGCAATTGCTTCCTGTTGTTTTTTTGCATCGACCATCTCCGGCGCCGCTTGCCCGTCACCTCTCAAGGCGTAGGTAAAGTACTGTCCGCCTACGAGCTTTGCGACCGCCTGGACCTGGTAGCGGTGTAACAGGTAGACGGGCACCAGCACTTCTTCGAGGCTCGCTAGTGGTTGTCCCGGCCTGATGTTATTTGCAGAAAAGTGCTCCAGTGCGTAAGCGCGAACCTTCAGCAGGCGGTCAAGCTCCGTGATGGCATCCGCGCCGTTGTCCCAGAGATTGCCGAGCGGGTTTGCAGTGCCGGGATCGCGCGAATCCTCGTCCGAGACGTAGTGCAGACCGGAAGCAATGGTATCGTCGAGGATTTTCTGCCGCTGCGCTGCCGCATCGACATTTGCGGGAAAGTCCTGGTAGGCATACAGCACCGTGCGTTTATCCCAGTCGCCGATGCCCACGGTGTAGGCGTCAGAAAAATCGAGACCGCCTTCAGCATTCAGCCGGACGAGCGGGAAGGGGTAGTCCATCACCGAGGACCGGTTATCCACGCTGGCGGCAAAATTGTGTTCCATACCCAGCGTGTGCCCGACCTCGTGCGCGGCCAGTTGGCGTATACGTGCCAGCGACATTTCCAGCATCGTGTCGGGTACCTGGCCATCCACATAGGGCGCCAACAGACCTTCCGCGATCAGGTAATCCTGCCGCACACGCAGCGAACCCAGCGAGACATGGCCCTTCAAGATTTCTCCGCTACGCGGGTCAACGACCGAAAAGCCGTAAGACCACCCGCGCGTCGAGCGATGCACCCACTGAATAACGTTGTAGCGTACATCCATGGGGTCGGCATCTTCCGGTAAAAGTTTGACCTGGAAGGCATTTTTGTATCCGGCGGCCTCGAATGCCTGGTTCCACCAAGTGGCGCCTTCCAGCAACGCGGAGCGGACCGGTTCCGGCACACCGGGGTCCAGGTAATAGACGATCGGTTCAACGGCCTCGCTGACTTTGTCCTCCGGATGGAGTTTTTTCAGGCGGTGACGTACGCCAAACCGACCGCGGATGGATTCGCCGATTGGCACCGCGTAATCATAAAAGGCTTCGCCCCACGGTGAACCGATAATGCCTGCGCGTGGATCATACGGTAATGGTTCGTAGTCATCGTCCGGCAAACGGATGAACGAGTGGTGCAGGTGGACGGTTACGCTGTTCGTATCCGGCACCACGCTGGCGAGCAGATCACTGACGGCATTGCCCTTGTCATCAAACTTCTGTTCGCCGGTATAGCTGACAACCGCCTCCACTTCCGTGTTGTCGGGGAAGGCCTTGGTACGTGGCAAAAAAATCGCGCTGCGGGTGGGATCCACCTTGTAACTGCCCTGTTGCGTCCGGCTGAGCCGCGTGGAAATTTCATGTGCATCGCGAAGAAAAAAATCGGTCGCGTCAACCAGCGCCGAACCAGCCGATTCTGCCACGACTTCAAAGCCCCAAACCACCGAACTGGCGAATGAGCTTTCGACTGCCGCCTGTTCTGCCGGGTCATCCGAAACAGCCCTGAAACCGGTGTTTTTTTCAATCATCAGCACCTTGGGACCAGAACGGTAGAATTCGACCAGCCGTGTTCTGCCCAGTTGCCCACGGTCCAGACCCAGGTCATTGGAACCCACGCCACGAGCCAGCGACGACTGGTAGATGAACTCGTCGCCAATGTGGTCGATCTGCAAAAACAGCTGACCTTGGTGTTCATCCCAGTACAGATCGAAAAAACCATCCAAATGTTGCAGGTTTTTGACCTTTTCCTTGATGCTGCTGAGCGTAGCATCGCTCTTGGCTTCCGGCTTGGCGACCGCCATTTGAGAGAATGAAAAAAGGACAAAACAGGCGAAAAGCCAGAATTTGAATCGATACATTGTTTTCCAACCAGGCAGTCAAATAATTTTTGTTGAAGCTATCTTATCCGAAAGCTGCGCCTAATGGTTCCCGCGTCCGGCAAAAAATTCCAACCACAGTGGTCCTGGCATTTTGATCCCTTGCCGGGTTACAGGAAATTCAGCGGGACGGGATCATGGCTGACTAACGGCACCGTATTAAAGGCAATCACCTCGAAATCGCGCTTCGGCGAATTGACCGCTATGGCCAAGCGGTAGCGCCCGCTCATTGAAATGCGCCAGAACTGCCAATTGTCCGCATCGTCTTCAAGATCCGGATGCACCTGGAAACCGCTTAGCTGGTTTGCCTTGAATTGAAAACTGAATTTACCCAGGGGCAGGGCAAGCCCCATGCCACGCGCCTTGATATAGGCTTCCTTCAGCGTCCAGTAATCGAAAAACCTCTGATATTGCTGTTCCGCTGGCAGTTTCCCGAGATCACTTATTTCCTGCTCTGAAAAATAGCTGGCGAGCCTGTTGAATGCAGCGCGCGTGGTGCGTTGGGTATCTTCAACATCCACGCCGATGTCAACACCGCGCGCCATTCCGCATATGATCAGACCCTTCGCATGGGAAAGATTGAAACGGGTGGTCAGTTTAAGCTTCGGGTGACTGACCTGCGGCTTGCCATAACTGTTTTTTGAAAATTTCCACTTGTCAGGTTCAACCGGGTAATAGCGGGAAAGACTGGTACGTATCAGCGCCCGGGTCAACAGGTATTGATGGCGGTGGCCGACAAAATAAAGACGGGACATCTGTTCCATTTCTTCTTCCGTCAGCAGGGATTGGTAGCGGAGCAACAGCGCGGGGTCTGTTATCTGTTCGGGAAAAGAAAAATAAAGGTGAACTTGATTGCTTTCCAGTTCCATTTCGGTGCCGGTCCATACGGTTGAAATTAATCCGGCCGTGCCCACCCGTTAATGCAACAGGGCCGTAAAACTAACCCCAGCGGCGGTGCATCCACAGCCACTGCTCAGGATACTCCCGAACCCAGCCTTCCACCACTTTGGTCACCAGTTCGGTGGTGCCGCGGATATCGACATCGCCGTTCTTATCCCTTGGCAGTTCCAGTTCATCGGTGATCTCGAGACGGAAACGGCCACCCGGCAAACGCACGCTGCGGGCGCCGTGCACCGGGCAATTATAGCGCCGTGCGAGCTTGGCCAGCAGGGTGTTGGTCGGGGCATCGCGGCCAAAGAACGGCACCATGATGCCGCGGCGGAATTTCTGGTCCACCAGCAGACCGACATGGTCACCGCGTTCCAGCGCGCTCATCAACTGGAATGACGCGCCGGCGCCCGAGGCGACCAGGTTCTTGCCAATCTCCTTGCGTGCATCGGCAACGTGTGAGGCCGCATACTTGTTGTTTGGTTGACGAAACAACGACTGGACGCTCAGGCCAAACTTCGCCGCGACTAACGGCAGCAGTTCAAAGTTGGCAATGTGACCGGTGAACACGATGGCGGGCAAGCCGTCGTCGCGCAGCTTGACGAACTGCTCGGCATTGCTGATTTCGATGCGTTCCGTTTCGATATGGTCTTCGTCAAGGTCGAAAATTTCATCCAGGTAGATGTATTCGAGCAGGGTCCGGGCGGTCTGCGCCCAACTGTCGCTGGCGAGTTTCCTGCGCTCCTCGAGGCTTTTTTCCGGGAAGGCGATGGCCAGGTTTTCCATCACCACCTTGTGACGCCAGATTTTCGGACCCAACCAGCGGGCAAACCCTTCAAACATCTTCGCCGCGGTGTCGACCGGGATCAGGCGAATGAGTTTCATCAACAGGAAAATGCTCTGTGCGACCAACCAGTCGCGCATGTTGAGCAGGGACTGCAGGATGCGGTAGCGCAGTGGCAGTTTCATCGAACCCCCCGCTGGTTTCCCGGTAACTGCCGGATCCCGGTCATCCTCAGAGCGTGACGATGATCTTGCCGAATACCTGGCGCTTTTCGAGCCGTTCCAGTCCTTTGCCGATCTGCTCCAGCGGAATCTCCAGGTCGATGACCGGTTTGACAATGCCGGCCGAGAGTTTCTGTAGCGCGTTTTCGATGTTGCGCAGGTTGCAGCCGAAACTGCCGATCAGGCGCAATTGCCGCTGAAACAGCTGGAATAGATTGATCTCGGCCTTGATGCCGGTGGTCGAACCGCAGGTGACCAGGCGTCCGCCGATTTTCATCGAGAACATGCTGCCTTCCCAGGTGTCCACGCCGACGTGTTCAAAGACCACGTCAACGCCCTGTTTTTTCGTCAACTTGCGCAGACGTCCCTCAAAACGGTCGGTCTTGTAGTTGATGGCGAAGTCCGCACCCAGATCGAGTGCCTGTTGCGCCTTTTCATCGTTGCCGACGGTGGTGTAGACCGTGCAGCCAATGGCCTTGGCGAGCTGGATCGCGGCCGTGCCGATGCCGCTGCCGCCAGCGTGTACCAGGATGCTTTCACCCGGTTGCAGTTTGGCGTTGTCGAACAGCATGTGTTCAACGGTGCCAAAGGTGATCGGTGTGCAGGCCGCCGCGACCGGATCGAGACCCTCTGGCGCCGGCACGAAACAGACGTGCAGGGAAATTCATCATCTCCTGGGCAAAACCGTCGATATGAAAGCCAAATACACCGTTGACGTTTTCGCAGAAATTATCACGGCCTTCCAGGCAGGGTTTGCAGCGTGCCACAGGTATTGGCGCCATATAGCGCCCCGAGTCTGGCCGACTTTCAGACCCTTGACATTTTTTCCCACCGCGATGATTTCACCGGATGCCTCGGCACCGACGGTGATCGGCAATTCGCGCTTGGCAAAGGCCATGCCGCGCCAGCCCCAGACATCGATGTGGTTCAGCGCAACGGCGCATATCCGCACCTGGATTTCATCATCGCCCGGTGGTGGCGGGGCATCGACTTCGGTGATCCTCAGATCGCGTTCGCCAAAGTTTCTAAGTGCTCGCATCGGTGTAGTCCGCCGTGTCGTGCATATGGGTTAATTCAGCGTTGTATCGAGCAGGCCGGCGGTAAGGCCGCCATCGATCGGAATGGATGCTCCCGGTGATGTAACCCGCAAGTGGTGAAAACAGGAAACTGGCCAGCGCGCCGACTTCTTCGGGTTGCGCAAAACGCCGCAGCGGGATCTGCTTTCCAGCTTCTCCCGATAATCGGCATAGGGCGCCATCAATTCGGTATCAACATAACCCGGTGCAATGTAGTTCGCCGTGACACCTTTGCGCGCCATTTCGACTGCCAGCGTTCTCATATAACTGAGCATCGCGCCCTTTGCTGGCGGCATAAATGGCATTGCCGGAAACGCCAATTTGCGAGGTGACCGAGCCGATCGTGACGATACGGCCGGCTTTGGCGCGCATCAGCGGTCTTGCGGCGGCGCCGGCCAGGCGGGTCATTGCCCAGAAATTGAGTTGGAAAAGCGCCTCGGCCTTGTCCTGGTCGGCCAGCGCTGCCAGCGTGTCGTAAGAACCGCCGGCGTTGTAGACCAGTCCGTACAGTGATTCGGTTTCGCTGATCTGCCGGGCAAATTGTTCCACCTGCTCGCGGTCGGAAATGTCAACCTGCAAGGCGCTGATCGATTGCTCGGGATAGCGTGGCCTGCAGTTCGTTGCTCAGCTTCGCCGGCCTCGGTCGGCCGAACCCCGGTAGGAAAACACGATATCGTAGCCATCCGCCGCCAGGGCGCGGACGATACCCAGGCCGATGCCCTTGGCTCCGCCTGCAACAAATACCGTTTTTCCGCTGGCTGGATTTGTCATCGGCAGGCTCCTAGGCTGGCTCAGCCGAGAAGATCAGGCAGACGTTCTGGCCGCCAAAACCGAAGGAATTGGACATCACCGAGTTGACCGTTTTGACTCCGTTTCACATTGGGTACGACATCCATCAGGATGTTCGGGTCCTGCTCGTTGCAATTGATGGTCGGTGGAATGACGCCCGACTGGATCGTCAACAGCGAAATGGCCGCCTCGATGGTGCCCGCCGCGCTCAGGGTATGGCCGATCATCGACTTGTTGGAACTGATCGGGGTGTTTGCCAGTTCGCTGCCGAGCGCTGCATAAAGCGCAAGATATTCCATCTTGTCATTTTCCGGCGTGCTGGTGCCATGCGCGTTGATGTAGTCGATTTCTGCCGGTGTCATACCGGCATCGGCCAATGACCGGTTGATCGTATCGATGATGGCCGAACCGTCCGGCGTGGAACGGGTGCGGTGGAAGGTATCGGCCCGTTCACCGGTGCCGCGAACGACGCCCGAGAATTTTCGCGCCGCGTGCTTTTGCGCCCTCGTAGGACTCCAGCACCAGCGTGGCCGAACCTTCGGCCATGACGAACCCGTCGCGGGTTTTTGAAAACGGCTTGGATGCACCCTGCGGGTCATCGTTCTGGGTTGAAAGCGCTGACAGCAGGTTGAAACGGACGACCATTTCCTCACAGATTTCGCCGTCGGTTCCAACGCACAGGGCCGCATCGGTAGTCACCGCGGCGAATGGCCTCGACACCCAGTTGCACGGATGTTGCACCGGAGGCACAGGCCGTGGTCAGTGAAATCGGCTGGCCGCGGGTGCCGAATTCTTCCGCCAGGTGCTCGGCGATACTGGCGAACTGGAAAAGCGAATAATAACGTTCAAAATCACCGGCCCTGACGTTTTTGATCAGGCGGTCATAGCCGGTGCTGTCCGCGCCTGCTTTGCCGCCATAAACACCATGCGCTGGTCCCAGTTGGTTTCCGCCGGCGAAATGGCCACGAAACAACGGGCCGGGAAAAGATCCGCGTGAGCCGATATCTCGCCTGTGCAATGGCCTCGGCGGCCGATTTTTTGGCCAGGCGATACGAATGCACAGGGGCGCAATAAGGATCATTTCCCTCCCAGTCGATGGCCCGGCAATCTGGGTTCGCAGTCCTTCGGTGGGAAAGCGGTCTGATTTTGCTCACACCGGAACACCGGCTGTCAGGTTGCGCCAGTTGTCCTCTTTTCCTTCACCCAGCGAGGTGACGATACCGATACCGGTGACGACGACAACCGGGCGGCCCAGGTGGTCTTTTGTAGAATGACTCATGTTCATGCATCTCCCCGCAATGGCACACCGGGCTTGTCGACCAGCGCCAGGCATTCGCCCCGCCAGTGACCCCAGGTGCTGATCAGTATGTGTTCCGGTTTGCCGGAAAACTCCTTTTCAACACCGGTGGTGTCAAACGGAGTCAAAAAATGCGCCCCTGGATATTGCCAGCGAAGCCAGGATCACGTTAAGCGGAAATTGCGCTTCGAGCGTGTTGCCAAACACGGTTGTAACACCCCGGATGGCCGGCATCGATACCATGCGCGGACAGGCCGTTCAGGAAATCGTGTTCCTCTTTCAATTGGGGCTGCACGCCACAACAACCTGACAGCACGGGTAATGGCCCCGCCGGAACCCTGTCACTTATGCGCTTGAATAAACCCTCTGCCACCTCGCGGGCTGCGCCGGGCTGCCGGTTGCTGCGATCCGAAACCACCCTGCTGATCCATGCGTAAGGTTTAACGCCCCGCGCTTCGGCGTGTTGACGTGATTCAAGGACCAGGAATGCGCTGGCGCTGCCCATGATCATGCCGCCATTGCTGTCCTCGCGGGCCCAGACCGACTGGTGCTCGCCCTGCCAGAGCGTGTGGCCAAATTCCATCAGCATCGTCATATCCGCGCGTTCGGCGATGTAGGCGCCGCCGACGAGAAAGATTTCGCCCTGGCCGTGCTGGATTTGTGCGACCGCCGTTTCGATGGCGGATACACCGGCCGATTCCTCACCCATGAAGGTGCGTGATGAATCGGTGACGCCGTGAACAATGGAGATATTGCCGGCCATCAGGTTGGAAAGTTGCGCCAGGAACAGGGTGGGCCGCAATTCGCTGTTCAGCGAAGCATTCAGTATCGGGCCCGGGTTTGTCGACGGCATCGATCTTTTCCATGATCGTCTGTGTCGACTTCGAGGTCACGCTCACCGCCACCGGCGGCGACGATCATATTGGTCGCGGCAAGCAATTCGGCGTGGTGCGCGATACCGGCATCATCCAGCGCCAGGCCGGCGGCATAGGTGCCGAGGTGCTGCCAGGTCCCATCTGGCGCTGGTCGCTGCGCTTCGGGATTTGCGTGTCGATGTCGAATTCGACAATCGGATGAACCGGGTAGGGCGCCTGGCACTCCGTGTCGACCGATGGTACAGGTACCTTGCCCGAAGCCAGTTGCGCCCAGTGGCTGTCAGGACCTTCGCCCAATGAACTCACAAGTCCGATCCCAGTGACCCAGACTTCAGTTTTTTCAATACTCATGATTGTCACTCGGTTGATGAATGGCTTATTTGGCTCAAATCGGTCAAGCATGTTGTTTTTCAAGGTGGCATTTGGAAACGGCATGATCCGGAACATCAGTTGGCTGTCGCAGATTTTCTTGCCGTCACGCAGGATACGCGCCCTGGTGGCTGCAAATCCCGAACCGTCGTGCTCCAGTTCCGCCTCGACGCGGAGGATTTCCCCAGGTTCGACAAAGGTCCGCAACTTGGCGCTGGTGACGTTGGCAAGGAACGGCATTTTTTCAAACTTCAGGCGCGACAGCAGCATGAAGCCGGATGCCTGTGCCATGGTTTCGATCAGAAGCACTCCTGGAACCAGTGGTGACCCGGGAAAATGTCCTTCGAAAACAGTGCTTTCCAGTGGCACGTCGGCGCGTGCCACGATTCTGCCGTTGTCCGGATCGAGATCCTCGACAACGTCGATCATCTGGAAATATTCAAGTAGCATAAAGGCGCTTTGTTTTAAGCGTCTTTGGCCGCGATGAGTTCGTCAATCCGTTCGCAGAGTTTGCTCAGGATAAAATACTCATCGACTGACGCCTTGTTATCATTCAGTTCTTCGGTCCATTTTTCCAGGGGGATTTTAATACCGAAATTCTTGTCGATGGCGAAAGCAATATCCAGAAAATCCAGGCTGTCGATGCCCAGATCGGTAAAAGCATTCTTTTCAGGGGTGATTTCTTCCAGAGGAATGTCGCTGGTTTCAGAGATTATCTCTGCTACAGCCTCAAATGTTGTCGCCATTATTTGATACCTGTATTTAGTGTTAATTTATCGGGTGTCATCATAACGTGGCGCCATGTACCGTTTCAACGATACAATCACGTCCAACGCAGATGGCGCTTGGATCGTCAGAATTCAAACTTCAAGTGTCGTATTGTATTGCGTATACGCGTTATCGGCCATACATTTACCAGCGTAATATCGGTCAAAAACCGGTTTTGCAGCGGAGACATCCATGACAGCAATAGATATCGGGTCCGGATTGGCGGCTTTCTTTGAGCAGGATCACCGTGATTGCGACGCCCGCTGGGCGGATGTTGAAGAACTCCTGGATACCGATGACATCGAAGCGGCACGTCCTGCCTGGCAAAAGTTCATTGCCGGTTTAATCCGGCACATCGCCATGGAGGAGGAGGTTCTGTTCCCGGCGTTTGAATCGGCCAGCGGTATGCCTGAAGGTGGTCCGACCGCCGTCATGCGTATGGAACATAAGCAGATGAAGGGGCTTCTCGAGCAGGTTGCAGGCGCAATTGAGTCCGGTAACTCTGATCTGGCCCTCGAGGTCGGCGATACGCTACTGATGCTGACACAGCAGCACAGCGCCAAGGAAGAGCAGATACTTTACCCAATGGCAGAGAACCTTCTGTCGGGTCAATGGGCCGAGATGGCCACCCGCCTCGATCAATACTGAGCTAAAGCGCGAATGCAAAAAAATAAATCCGGTATATACTTAGGTATGTATTGAGATCCATTGTTGCAATGGATTGCCCTGGTTGAACAGGCAACTGGCAGAGAGTTGATTACTGTTTGCCTGTGTTGGCAGTGACCAGGACGTATGTAAAAACAATCGAGATTTGAGCCCGGTCGTCTGGGGGTCTGAACGGCGGGGTTACCAGTAAGGTACCAATCAATTACCAAGGATGTTGTTCTCGAACCGGAGACTCATCCTTGTTTGCGTTGTGGGGATGGGATTTGGATGTAAACGGGGTAATCACACGATGAACATGCAGACAAATTCCGGCTTTACCCGTGTCATCAACAGCAGAAGTGGGTTGGCCGGTGGACAGATTCAATTCAATATTTACTGTTTATCACGCTTTGTTCTTCGGTGCTAGGGCGCTGAAGACTGCGATGTGACGCTGACCGTGACGTCCCCTTCCCCCTAAAACGGTCACGGTGGGCGTCACATCGTTTTTTTTTGATCTCGGCAAAAACAGTGCGGGAAAATATCGGCAAAAAGCTGCAGGGCGGCCTGAACCGGGTTTCTGTTGCTGGAGCTTGTACCTGCATACCTCTCCGCCCTTCATGACAACATTCACAGCAGGCAATGCTCCGATGTTTTGCAGTGGATAAGCATTGGAGTTTCGCGCAAGTTATATTAATTATTTGTTTGATATTGTCGCGACGACTGATACACAATCAAGCATGAAAAAATTACACAATACCAACACCAGCCGTTTTTTCCTTCTCACCTTCCTGCTCGCCATTGCGCCGCTTGCCGGTGCATTTGACGCCGCTGATGCCGAACACCTTTCGGCTTTTACCGAACGCGGCATGGACCTCTGGCATGTGCCCGGTATGTCGGTTGCCGTGGTCACGAAAGATGAGGTGCTGTTTCAGAAAGGTTTCGGCCGCACGGCCGTGGACAACGGACAGGCCGTGGACGAGCATACCCTGTTCGCCATTGCCTCGACCACCAAGGCGATGGTGGTCGCCGGCGTCCTGATGCTGGTCGACGAGGAAAAACTCTCGCTTGACGACCCGATCATCAAGTATATCCCCGAGTTGCATTTCGAAAATCCGCTGCTGACCAAACAGTTGATGGTGCGCGATTTGCTGGCGCACCGTACCGGCATGCCATCGACCGATTTCTGGGGGTTTTTTCAGAATATGCCGTTGGAAGAACAAATTATGCGCATGCAGGAAGTGCCGGAGGAGGCCCCGGTCCGGACCCGGCTGATCTATCAGAATACCATGTTCGAAATTGCCGGCTTGCTGATCGAACGGCTCAGCGGTCAGCACTGGTACGAATTTCTGAATGAGCGTCTGTGGCAGCCCATCGGCATGCAGGAGACCTACGCCTATCGCGCACAGATCGATGCCGGGCATAGCCGCGCAACGCCTTATCTCTATTTTGAAAACAAGCTCATCGTGGCCGACTGGGATATTCCCGCAGGCTACGCCGATGCCGCCGGATCGGTATGGTCCTCCATCCACGACATGGGCCTGTGGGCCCAGTTTTTGTTGCGTGACGGTGTCACCGCTTCTGGCGAAAGACTGGTGTCTGAAGCGGGTATGAAGCAGATGTTTGAACCGCAGCAGCTTGCAGCTCCGGATGATTTCTACCCGACCGTCGAGCTGACCAATCCGCACTGGCGCACCTATGGGCTGGCCTGGTTTCAGCAGGATTTCCAGGGCAGGATGATCGATTTTCACACCGGCAGTCTTACCGGCCTGATCGCCATCATTGGTCTCGACCGCGCCAACGACAAGGCCGTGATTGTGCTCGGCAACCGCGACCACGCCGAGATGCGCCACGCTTTGCTGTGGGAGGTCATGGACGCCAGCAGCAATGAAAATAGACGCGACTGGAACCAGGAGATTTTTGACCTGTACGCAGCCCGCCAGGAAAAAGCCAGGGCAAGCTGGGAAGAAACCAAAGAGAAACGGCTCAAACATACAAAACCTGGTTTGCCGATCGAGGCTTACGCGGGCGTGTACCGTCATCCGGCCTGGGGTGACATACGCATCGAGGGTTCCGGTTCCAACATGAAGCTCAAGACCACGATGGTAGATTTCGAGATGAGCCACTGGCACCTGGACACGTTCCTGGTGGAATACAAGGTATGGGAGTATTTTGAATTTGCCAGCTTCAACATCGACGCGGAGGGCAGCATTGCATCGGTCAACGTTTTTGGCGCCACGTTTAAACGCGTAAAGGACGAGTGACTTTTCCGCTGATTTCAGCCGACTGGGATTTTGCGCTGTGGGCAGTACTGCTCGGCGTTGCCTGTTTTGGTTTTTGGGCCGACTCGACCCGTATCGGCAGACGGGTTTCGGGTGTTGGCATCATGCTGGCGGTTGCCATACTGCTTGGCAATTTCGGCGTCATCCGGCACGCGGCGCCGGCTTATGATGTTGTCTGGAATTTCCTCGTGCCGGTTGCGGTACCCCTGCTGCTGCTCAATGCCAACCTGAGACGCATCATTCCCGAAACCGGCCCCATGCTGGGTGCGTTTTTCCTCGCCGCCAGCGGTACCCTGATCGGTGCTGTGCTGGGTTTGCTGGTTTTGCCGATGGGCGCCAGCGGACCGGATCTCGCCGGTATCCTGAGCGCGACCTATATCGGTGGTTCGATGAATTTCGCGGCAGTCGCAGCAGCGCTCGAGTTCAATGAAGGCACGTTGTTAACCGCGGTTTTGGCGGCCGACAACGTGGTTGGCACATTGCATATCCTGGTCGTCGGGCTGGTGCGTCTGCTCGCCTGAGCATCTCAGTCCAGACCTCTCGCCAGGTCGCGTTTCAGATCATCGACGTCTTCGAGACCAACGGAAATCCGAATCAGGCCATCGGCTATTCCGGCCCGTTCACGTTGTTCGGCAGACAGGCGGTTATGGGTGGTGCTGGCCGGATGGGTGATGGTGGACTTGGTGTCACCGAGATTGGCGGTAATGGAAATCAGCCGGGTGGCATCGATCAGTTTCCAGCCAGCCGTCTTGCCGCCTTCCAGTTCGAATGACAATAAACCGCCAAAACCCGATTGTTGCCTTGCTGCCAGCTGATGCTGGCCGTGGCTTTCCAGTCCCGGATAATAGACTTTCTTGACCGCGCTTTGCTGCTCCAGCCAACGGGCCAGAACGAGCGCGTTTGCGCTGTGCGCCTTCATGCGCAGAGACAGTGTCTCTAGGCCCTTTAAAAACACCCAGGCATTGAACGGGCTCATGGTCGGTCCGGCGGTCCTCAAGAAGCCATATACCTTCTCGCCGACGAGGTCTGCTGGTCCGGCAACCGCGCCGCCCACGCAGCGGCCCTGGCCGTCGAGGAACTTGGTCGCGGAATGGATGACGATGTCAGCGCCAAGTCCGAGCGGTTGTTGCAGGGCAGGGGTGCAGAAACAGTTGTCGACCACCAGCAGGATGCCGTGCCGGTGGGCCAGTGCCGCCAACTGCGCTATGTCGGCCAGTTCCGTCAACGGATTGGACGGCGTTTCCAGGAACATCAGGCGGGTTTCGGGGCGGATTGCCGCGGCCCATTCATCGCTGTCGGCCAGGTTGACGAAACTGGTCTCGATACCGAGCTTTGCCAGGTAATTGGTGAACAGCATGGTCGTGGTGCCGAATATGCTGCGTGACGAAACGATATGGTCACCGCTTTGCAGCAGCGCCATGCAGGTCGACAGAATGGCCGACATGCCGGAAGCCGTGGCCACGCATGACTCGGCGCCTTCCATCGCAGCCAGGCGCTGTTCAAAGACCCTGACGGTCGGGTTGCTAAAGCGTGAGTAAATGTTGCCCGGTTGTTCATTGGAAAAACGCGCGGCGGCTTCTGCGGCGGAGGCAAACACAAAGCTCGAGGTCGTGAACACCGGTTCGCAGTGCTCACCTTCAGCTGTACGTACCTGGCCGGCCCTGACCGCCAGCGTGTCAAATTTGTAATCGTCTTTAAAATCTGGCATGGGGTATGAGGTCCAGGTGGTCGGTCTGCGGTTTTAACTGTCCAATGCAGCACTGTCAAACTACAATATGCATTAAGTATTTGCACAAACGCAAGGAATACGAACGCATGAAAATCGTTGCAGACATGAGTCTCTACCCTTTAAAGGACGGACCCATTCCCAGCATTATTGAATTTATCAGGGATTTATGGGATCAGGATGGTATCGAGATCGTCACCAATCAGCTTGGAACCCAGTTATGTGGCGAATTTGAGGCGGTGACCGGCGCCATCAACCGTTGCATGCAAAAAGCCATGGAAACGCCCAATACGGTAGTTTTGGTGGTTAAGTACCTGAATATCGATGTGGAGTTGAAAAGAGCCCCCAGCCTGACTCCACCTTAGCCGTAACGCAAGTCACCCAGACTGAAGCCCCGGCCACGAGGGGGGGAGATATGACCGGTGCTCCAGCCCGGGTGAACGAACCTGCAGCAAAAAATGCACCTGGGTCAATGAAGTGTACACATTCGGGTGTGGTGTGCCTTCTGTGAAATATTACAGTATTTTAATGGGCGGTAAACCGTCGCTACGAAACTTACGCCCGAACTGCCCCTGGCCTGCGGATACGCCTGGCAGCCTGCGGGCACATGTACTATCTGTTCTTCCACGTGCCTGTCAGGAGACGAGCCCGAGTTTGATGGCGTATTGGATCAATTCCGAATTGGTTTTGATATTGAGGTCTTCCATTATCTGGTACTTGTGAAAAGCGACGGTTCTGGGTGTGATATTCAGACTCACGGCGACTTCCTTCATGGCGTGGCCTTCGGCCAGTAACTGCAGGACTTCACGTTGGCGAACGGTGAGGTTCCGTGCGTCTTCTGGCTTCCGGGGTTCTTGATGAAAGCACTGAGCATACCCGCCTCAAGACTGGGGGTGACGTAATTTCTTGAGTTCAGAACCGCATCCAGGGCCTGGAACAGTTCGGATGCAGCCGAATTCTTCAAAAGATAGCCATTGGCGCCGATCCTGAAGGCCTCGGTCACCATGTCGAGATCCTCGTTGACCGTCAGAAATACAAGTTTGACATCCGGCAGTAACTTTTTAAGTTTTTCGCCGGCGTCAAAACCGTTCAGATTGGGCATGGCGATGTCCATCAGCACTACATCGGGCTTCAGCTTCGAGACCATTGCCAGCATCTTGCGACCGTCGGTCGCGGTGCCGACTATGTCATATTTTGCTTCGAGCAACTTACTGAAGGCCTCCAGAAGGAGTGAGTGGTCATCTGCAAGAAGGATTCGTGGGCGCATCATAATACTTTTTGACCTATTATAATTTTATACCAAGTCGGTAATTGACCGAGTTTGTGACACTCGTATTGACAGCTTTTCAATCCCTGTGAGTCTGTCAAAATGCTGAAGCTGAGTCTATAGTCTATATCTACTCTGAAGCCGACACAAAATAAACAAGGAGTTGTTTGCAGTGACGCAATCATTTGATCTTCATCAGGCTGCCAGGGCATATATTCTCGTCGCCGAAGATGACCAGGTTACCCGCCTGATTTTAAAAAAATTGCTTGAACAGGCAGGATACCACGCCGACTTCGTCAATGATGGCGACGAGGTGATCGACGCGTTGAAACTGATGGATTACGACCTGGTCCTGATGGACTGCTTCATGACCCGAATGGATGGGTTCGCAGCAACTCAGGCGATCCGCAATTCAAAATCCAGGGATATCAACCAGAAAATTCCGGTGATTGCGATGACCGGGCTAACCTCGGAAGCCGACCGTGCCCGCTGTATGGATGCCGGAATGAATGATCATGTCGGCAAACCGATAGTAGCGGATGAACTTGTCTCGGCCATTGAAAAGTACCTGGGCGAAGTCCCGCAAAGGGCCAGCGTCCAGCAGGTGGAAACGAGCGCTGCAGAACCGGCCTGGGACGGTGATTTTCTGGATTTGATGTTGGACAGGTTCCTCGCGGAAATACCGGATGTGGTCAAAAGCCTGTTACGCGCGGTCGGGGACAAAGACCTCGCCGGTCTCGAACGTATCGGCCACCGCCTGCGGGGGGCGAGCGACATTCTCGAGATCCGCAACCTTTCCAGCCGCGCGCGGGCGCTGGAAGAGGCTGGCAAAAGCGGTGAATCCAACGAGGCAACGCGGCTCGCAACTGAACTGGTTAGCGAATTACAAAAATTGGCCGCAGTACTCAGGTGAAAGGCAAATTGAACCTCGGCCGGGGCGCGGGGCCCGCGGTCACGGATTACTGCATCACTGCCTGGTTCGCCGCTCGCGCAGCAGTTTGACGAGTGCCCTGGCCAGAAAGGGAAACGTAGCCAACAGACATAACGCCAGTATCAGGCCGGGTGTGAAGACTGCCGCCAGGCTGAAACTCTCGATTTCGCCCAATTCGTTGCCGGTGTAAGACAAAATCAGCATGACCGGCACCATCCCGAACAGGGTCGCGAGGAAAAATACCGGCACCTTCATCGAGGTCAGACCCATCAGCAGGTTCAGTGACCAGAAGGGGATCACCGGTATCATTCTCAGGCCAAAGAGAAAGAAGGCGCCTTCGTTTTCGATGCCCTTGTTGACCATGTCTATCTGCGGCGCAAACCTCCGCCTGACCAGGTCATGGAAAAGATAGCGCGTGCTGAACAGCGCCAGGGTTCCGCCAAGCGTGGATGACAGCAGTGAAATGGCAAAACCGTTCAAAGTGCCAAAGACGATGCCACCGGTCACCGCCAGTACACCGGTGACCGGCAACGAGCAGGCGGTGCCGACCATGAAAACCAGAAAGAAGACGGCGGCGGTTGATACGGGGGATGCTGCAAACAGGTCCTGGTACATGTGGATATTGAGGTACTTTTGACCGCCACCGGCAAAGTACAGGACGATCATGGCGACGATCAGAAGTCCCACTGCCAATTTTTTTACCGGCATGTCAACATCCTGTTCATGTTCTCTCCCCGTGTCGGATCAATCCCCGCACGATCAGGTACTGGGCGGTCATGTAAATGGACATGACCAAAATACGTTCGGCCGGTATTGTGAAGGCGAATTTATTCACCGCGATCAACCCGTCTGACAATGCAAACAGGATGGCGCCTGCCGCGACCAGTTTGAAGCTGGCCGGGTTTGTGCCGCCCCGGCGTTTGTGCGCCCAGACACCCATGCCCAGTAGCACCAGTGCGTAAACAAACACGGGGATCTTCAAGTTACCCAATCCGGGGTAGATAAGCCAGATCAAGCCGATACCGTAAACAGCAAACTTGAGTATGTCCAGGGGTTGCAATTTACCTGCTGCAGCGCCGGTTTTCTGGTAGGCGATGATATAGAAAACGTGGGCCAGCAGGAACGATGCCAGGCCGGCAACAAACCAGTCGCCGCGGATCAGGAAAACATCGCCGGCCCAGGAAAATACCAGTGCAAGGATGACCGGGTAGCGCCAGGCCGGGTAGGTTCTGGACGAGCTGACAAAGTACAGCAATAGCGTGATCATCAATAAGGGTTTGGCGACGATGTAAAGTGGTTTCAGATCGAGAACAAGACCGGTCAATACCATTGCTGCCGAAATACATACAGAATCCGCCAGTCTGGTTTCATACCCGTCAACCCCTTTCCTGCACTTCGTACCGTTCTGTTAAAGCGTGAAATTATAGACCCAATTGCTGCATGTCTGTGGCATCGGACGTAAAATCAGACGATTCATAAATCATCAATTTTCGAGGAGTACCTATGTCACGTGTAACGGTGATCGGAGCCGGTTTCGGCGCCCTGACTGCGATTCGCAAATTGCGCGCCGCTGACCCCGGTCTGAAGATTGATGTGATCGCTGCGAAACCCGAGTTTGTTTATTATCCGGGCACCATCTGGATACCGACCGGTCTGCGCAGACCCGAAGACCTGGTGGTGCCCTTACACAATTTTTTCCGCCGTATGAAAGTGACCTATCACCAGGCCGAGGCCACCGGCCTTAAGGACGGCGGACGTACACTCGAAACCAGCGCGGGGGACGTGACCAATGATGGTCTGATCATCGCCTGCGGCGGCCGGTTTATCCGCAAACTGCCGGGTATCGAACACTCGATCACACCCTGTGGCGGCATCGAGGCAACCGTCAAAATACGTGACCGCCTGGCGCAGATGGAGGGCGGTACGATCGCATTCGGTTTTGCCGGTAACCCGAAAGAGCCTGCGGCGATGCGCGGTGGCCCGGTCTTCGAGTTCATGTTCGGGATTGACAATTTCCTGCGTAAACAGGGGCGCAGGGACCGTTTCAAACTGGTGTTTTTTACACCGGCGCCCAAACCGGGCGCGCGGCTTGGGCCGAAGGCTGTCGAAGGCATCATGTCCGAGATGGCCAAACGCAATATCGACACCCACCTCGGTCAGAAGTTGAAGGCTTTCGAGGCGGACAGGGTGTTCACGGAAGGGGGTGATTTCGCAGCTGACATGATCCTCTTCATGCCCGGAATGACGGGTAACCTGTGGTTTGATAACACCGAATTGCCACGCTCGGACGGCGGCTTGCTCAAGGCCAACGCGTTCTGCCAGGTGGACGGTATGGATAAAATTTACGTCGCGGGCGACTCAGGCAGTTTCCCCGGTCCCGAATGGATGCCAAAGCAGGCTCACATGGCCGATTTGCAGGCGACGGCAGCCGCCGCCAACCTGCTGGCGGAATTGTCCGGCAATGCGGCCAGCGAAACCTTCAAGGCGGAACTGCTGTGTATCATCGACAGTTACAACAAGGGCATGCTGGTGCAGCGCACGGAAAAGCGCAATTTCATCCTGCCGTCGATGCTGGCCCTGCACTGGGTCAAACGCTATTTCGAGTGGACCTACATGCGAAAATACCGTTGAGTATTGACGGGCATGCTCGGGGTTTTAATCCGGCGCAACGGGTTTTGCACGCATCTGTTTTAGCGAGCCACGTTTTTTCTTGGAATCGATACGTTTTTCTTTTGCCGCGCGACCGGGCCGGGTCGGGATGCGTTTGCGTGGCGCCTTCAGGGCGCTCCTGATCAGGTCGGTGAGTCTTTCCAGCGCCTCGTTGCGGTTTTTTTCCTGTGTGCGGTGGTTCTGGGCCTTGATGACAACCACGCCGTCAGCGGTAATACGCTGGTCGCTGGCTGCCAGGAGTCGTTGTTTCACGGCATCGGGTAATGAAGACGCGTTGACATCAAAACGCAGGTGGATGGCGGAGGAAACCTTGTTGACATTCTGCCCACCCGCGCCCTGTGCGCGAATCGCGCTGAATTCGATTTCATCATCACCCAGTGTGATTTGGTCGCTGATCGTCAACATACCTTATTGTAATGCCATTTTTGGACAGGTTGCTAAAAAGCAAATGGGGGCCAGTGTCACTGCTGGCCCACATCAATACTGGTGTGAGAGCACTGGGCCTGTGCGATCAGTTTTTACCAAGGACATCGCCCTATTAGGACACGCCATAAGCCCTGGGGGGCTCGATACTCGGCTTCCTGCCTCGTACGGTCCTGGTAAAAACTATCCACCCCAGTGTCTGGCAACCACCGTGCAAATCTGTCAGGAACCATTGACCGATGTTTACGCACAGCGGCGAGGGTGTGCAGTACCTTACTTCAGGACCGTGCGAGACAGGAGTCGAGAACGAGCGTACAGGGACGTATTCACAGCGTATCCTGAAATAAGGTACTGCATGGCCTCGGCGCCCCCACAGGAATCGAAACAATGTCTAATCGTGGTCAATACCGGGCATTCCGACGGGCGGTTCTACCCGGATCGATGTTTATCCAAACTGACGCGTTTAACTTACCAACGCGGTAAGAACCCCGTCCATTTACCGCCGATGACGTATTCGAATGCCAGCCGCAGGTTTTTCCTGGCGGCATCACTGATGGCGAGGCCAAGACCGAACTCGTAGGCCCTGATGGTCAGCAGGAACGCGGCCGGCGGCTCGCTGTGGTTGATCTGCTGATAGACGGCCAGTATGGCGGCCGGGCTCATGGCATGGGTGGTGTAGCTGTTATCCCTGTCGGCGGTCAGTCGCCGCATTTCGAAAGGTTCACGGCAGGCCACACCGGCGTCGATGAACAACACGCAGCGGCGCTTTTCCAGGTCCATGGCGTGTTCGATCTGCAGCTGGAAATCGGTGAGCAGATCAACATCATCCAATTCGCCGGTGTCGAGCTTGTGTGCTTCGAGCATGTCAAACATGGCCGGCCCCAAGGCGTCATCGCCGCGCGATGGGTTACCATAGGTGAAAATAAGTACCGGGGCAGGTGAAGCGTGCTCGTCCATGCCGTTTTCTCAGCAGGTACGCCGGATAAGACCGTTGGCTTTTTTTTCAAGCCGGTCGATACATTCGCCGTCGGTTCCCAGCAGGGTCAGTTCCAGCGGCATTTTTCCGATCGCGTGGGTCGCGCAGGACAGGCAGGGATCATAGGCGCGTATTGCAACCTCCACCTGGTTGAGCAGCGCCTCGCTCAAGCGGTGCCCGTCTAGGTACTGGCTGGCAACACCGCGGATGGACTCGTTCATCGCCTGGTTGTTATTGGTGGTCGATACGATCAGGCTGGCCTTGCGCACGATACCCTGTTCATCGATTTCATAGTGGTGAAACAGGGTGCCGCGGGGGGCCTCGATCACGCCGGTGCCACAGCACTGCAGTTCGCCCTTGGTGCGCAGGTCGCGGCCGGTGAGATCGGGGTCGTCCAACAGCTCGGCAATCGCCTCGGTGCAGTGCAGCAGTTCAATCAGCCGTGCCCAGTGATAGGCCATGGTGGCCTGGACCGGCAGACCATTGCCGATGGCCTTGAATTCCTTGCGTTCGGCCTCGGCCAGTGGTGTGGTGAAAAAATCGCAGTTGTTGACCCGCGCCAGCGGACCGACACGGTACCAGCCTTCATCCTCACCGAGCGATGTGATAAAGGGAAACTTCATATAACTCCAGTCCTTGACGCTCTCGTGGATGTATTCCTCGTAATGACTGTAATCGACATGGTCAAAAATGGCCTGGCCGGTATGGTCCCTGGCACGCATGCCGCCATGGTAAATTTCGAACGCGCCGTCGGCCCCGACGAGACTCATCATGTTGCTTTCGATCCCGGTAAATGCCATGTGGTAGTCGTAATGTTCAAAGAAGATCTTCTTGATCAGTTCAACGGCGCCCTGGCCCATGCGCTTATCTGCGCGAGATCCTTTTTCAGGTAGCTGATTTCATCCGTGCTCAAGGACTTGTTGACGCCGCCGGGTATCGCACCGGTGCCATGTATGCGTTTGCCGGCGGTTACGCGGATGATTTCCTGGCCGTATTTGCGCAGCAGGACTCCCTGTTTGGCGATCTCGGGGCTGTCTTCGATCACACCGACGATGTTGCGGTGACGTACGTCGTCATCGAAGCCAAACAGCAGGTCCGGTGAACACAGGTGAAAGAAGTGCAGCGCGTGTGATTGCAGTGTCTGGCCATAGTGCATCAGGCGGCGGATCTTTTCGGCAGTCGGTGTCAGTTGGCTCGCGCCGATGATCATGTCAGTGGCTTTGGCCGCGGCCAGGTGGTGGCTGACCGGACAAATGCCACACAAACGCTGGACCAGCACCGGCAGTTCCCAGTATGGTCTGCCCTGGATGAACTTTTCGAATCCACGAAACTCCGTGATGTGCAGACGTGCTTGCTGGATGCTGCGGTTTTTACCCTGCAACAGTGTGACCTTGCCATGTCCCTCGACACGGGTCAGGGGTTCAATGACGATGCGCGTCATGTCACGGGGATTGTCGGCAGTTTCCAGGTGCTGATGTCATAAAGGTGTCCTTGTTTGCCAGGGCCCGCTAACAGGCCTAGTCGTAGTGGATCATCGAATACGGGAAATCGATGGTATTGCCGGCAATGAGGTCGGTCAGAAACTTCCACAGCGTGTCGGCGTCCGGCGGGCAACCGGGCAGGACGTAGTCGACCCGTACGACCTCGTGGATCGGATGCACCTTGTCGAGCAACAGGGGGATTTCCACGTCGTTGGGCACATGCGGGTTCTCCACGCCGATACCATGGATATAGACCTCTTCGAGACATTCCTTCAGATCGAACTGGTTACGCATGGCGGGGATGCCGCCGTTGACCGCGCAGGCGCCGACGGCGACCAGGATCTCGCAGTTGTTACGAAACTCGCGCAGCACTTCCACATTGTCGGCATTGGCCACACCACCCTCGATCAGGCCGATATCACATTTGCCGATGGTCTTGATGTCGGTCAGTGGTGTGCGGTCAAACTCCACCAGTTCGACCAGTTCCAGGATACGTTCATCGATATCCAGCAGGGACATGTGACAGCCAAAACAACCGCACAATGCTGCGGTGGCGACGACCAGTTTGTCCTTTTCCCTGCCTGCAGCCTGCTTGATTGTTCATGCATCGGATCCACCATTCATAAAGGATTTCTTCACCTTGGAATGCTGGGCGACGTCCCCACCACGCTGATCGGCTTGCTTGTCGTAAAGACGTTCACCGATGGGAGTTTCATAGCCAAGGTGTTGGGCAATATTGCACCCGTCGGACATACGACACGGCCTTGTCGGTGATTGACAGTTCGGTGTCGCCGGCCTTGCCGCTCGGTGAGTTGAAAATGATCCTGGTTCTGAGGCCGCGTCCGCTGATTGAGAACACGGATTTCTTGTCAACATCGCGGCTGACACGCACACACAGACCGCAAAGGATGCAGCGGTTGAAGTAGAAAACGATATCCGGGTGTGATGCATCGATTTGCGCTTGGGGAAAAAGTGCGTGAAATGCGGGCTGCAGCATGCCGGTTTGGTAGGCCACGGCCTGCAACTGGCAGGCGCCGCTTTTTTCGCAGGCAGGACAGGTATGGTTGCCTTCGACAAAGAGCATCTGCAACAGCGTTCTGCGCTTGTCGACGATGGCCTCGGAACTGTTATCCACCTCCATGTCATCAACGGCGGGCAGGGTGCATGAGCACTGGTGTTTGCCATTGACATCGACCACGCAGACCCGGCAACTGCCGTGCGGCGGGAAATTCGGGGTTGTGGCACAGGTGCGGAATGTACTCACCGGCCTTGAGGGCGGCGTCCATGACGGTATCGCCCTGCTCGAAGGGTATCTCCCTGCCATCCAGCCTGAAGGTTTTTTGCGTATTCATCTTTCGTACCTGATATGCGCCGCCTCATCATCGCGGCCGGTGATACGGCGTGACACCTCGAGTGCGGCATCGAGGTCGAAGGCGGGTTCGTAACTCCGGTTCAGCAGGCGTTTTGAATAGACCAGCGGGAATTTTTTCATGGTTTCGAGAACCGGGTTCGGTGCGGTTGCGCCGAGACCGCAATGCGCTGTTTTTTGCATCAGCTGGCCGATCTTTTTCATTTCCTGCAGGTCGTAGCTGGTCGCATGACCGACCATGACCTTGTCGAGCAGGTTTTTCAACAGGTTGCCGCCGATACGGCAGGGTGTGCAGAAGCCACAACTCTCGTGGCAGAAAAACCGGCTGAAGTTCTGCACCATCTCCAGCAGGTCACGCTGCTGGTTGAATATCATGAAGGAACCGCCGGTCGGTACATCTTCAAAGGCGATTTTGCGGTAGAACTCCTGCGGCGGGATCGTCGTGCCGGCAGCGCCTGATACCTGCACTGCCTGCGTGTCGGAAGCGCCGCAGTCCGTCAGGATCTGGCGGATGGTTACACCATACGGGTATTCGTAGATACCCGGCCGTGCACAATCACCGCTGATACTCAGCAGCTTGGTGCCGCTGGACTGTTCGGTGCCGGCGGAACGAAACCAGCCGGAACCGAAAACAGCAATTCTCGCTGCTGCTACAAAGGTCTCGACATTATTGACCACCGTGGGCTGGTTTTGATAACCGCTGGTAACGGGGAAGGGTGGCCGGTTGCGTGGAATACCGCGTTTGCCTTCCAGTCGACTCGATCAGGGCGGATTCCTCACCGCAGATATAGGCGCCGGCACCCATGTGGATTTCGATATCAAAATCGAAACCCTTGCGGCCAAGAATGTCCGTGCCGAGCAAGCCGGCATCACGTCGCTCCTGCAGCAATTTCTCCAGGGCAGGCCGCAGGTACAGATATTCACCACGCAGATACAGGAAGCCCTGTCTCGCACCGATGACACCCGCGCACATGGTCATGCCTTCGAAAACGACATTGGCATAACTGTTGAGCAGGATCCTGTCCTTGAACGTGCCCGGTTCACCCTCGTCAGCATTGCACACGACATAGTGATCGCGGCCCGGTGCATCACGGCACAACCGCCATTTGGCTCGCGGTCTTGAAACCGGCGCCGCCGCGTCCGCGTAAACCCGATTTGTCGATCGATTCAAGCAAAGCCTCGCTGCCCTTGACGGCAAAGGCTTCGATGGCGCTGCCGCGGGTGATCACATCGTCGAGCAGCTTGTCACGCCGTTGTATGTTGTCCTCGATAATGAAAAATTTCTTTGGCCACCTGGTAACGGGGATACCGGCTTCGATGAGGCCGACCATCTTGTGCATGCGGTCCTGGTCCAGGCGGGAAACCGCCAGGCCATTAACCAGTAAAGCCGGACCCTGGTCACAGATTCCGGTACACGAGGTCAGGGAAACACACACACGGCCGTCGGCCCTCGGTACGCCGGGTTTGACGCCCAGCTTCTCGCACATGACTTTCGAGCAGCGGCAGGTTGCCGAGCATCCGGTCGGTGATGTTGTCACTGAAGCGGATATCAAAATCACCACGGGGCTTTGTGCTCAAAAAGGCGTAGAACCAGATAATCGAAACTATCTCCACACGTGGCATGTGAAGATGCGCAGCGAGCAGTTGTATCGCTGCTTCGGGCACGAAGGAATAATGTCGTTGTATGCTGCAAAGATGTTGCAGTAAGCGGTCAGGCGTGTCATCCGTATTGGATAAAAGCCCATTTACGAAGCTTTCAATGTCGGACATGGCGCGCACACTTGAAAGCAATAAAAATACGATCGCGACGCCAACAAACTCTTCTCATTTCGGCATTCCTTCCGTTGTACCCGATGGGACTCGAACGAATACTCTATGCTTGGAGTAAACCACTAATTGACTGCCAATTCACTGATCTGGGTCACTTGCCACGGCGATATTGCTGTCCTCAAAAGGGGTGTTTTCGGCTGTCCCCGGACGCGTTCCGCGACCCGTTCCCGGTCATCGGACAGCCGCCATTTGCGTTGACCGGAGGGCTCAGGGTAAAGTGCCGGAGTATGTACTCTGACCTCAATTCTTGACCCCAAATCAACACGGAGGCCTGGCAGGTGATGGAACTCGGTACGGCATGGGAATTCGGCTCCGCCCTCGGGCTTGGCATACTCATCGGCCTGGAACGCGAACGGACCCGCGGCGACAAGACGAGTTTTGCCGGAGTCAGGACCTTTTCCCTGGTGGCGCTGCTCGGTGCGGTGTCCGTCTACGCCAGTGAGCTTTCCGGGCTGCCCTGGCTGGTGGGCCTGGTGTTTTTCGCGGTCCATGGCCATGGTGATAACGGCCTACCACGCAACCGCACGAAAAAGGTGATATCGGCGCAACGACGGAAGTTTCCTTGCTGATCACGTTCCTGGCTGGTTGTGTCTGTGCCTGGGGCCAGATCGGTATTGCCGGTGCCATTACCGTGGTCGACGATGCTGTTGCTTGCGCTCAAGGGCTGGCTGCACGACCTCGCCACACGGATCGAGGCCTCGGATGTCGAGGCGACCCTCAAGTTTGCCATCATTACGCTGATCGTTCTGCCGCTGGTGCCCAATACCAACTTCGGTCCGGAAGGGCTGGAAGTCATCAACCCCTACAAGACCTGGTTGATGGTGGTGCTGATCGCCGGTCTCAACTTCATCGGCTACATCCTGGTGAAAGTGCTGGGCAGGGTACACGGACTGGGAATCACCGGGTTGCTTGGGCGGTCTGGTTTCGAGCACCGCGGTGACCCTGGGCTTTTCCCAGCGCAGCCGCAGCGAACCGAATCTGACGCCGGTTCTGGCATTGGCCATCCTGTTGGCCTGGACCGTGATGTATTTCCGCGTCGTGGTCGAAGTGGGCGTGGTAAATTTCTCTCTGGCCAGGAACCTGGTGCTCGGGATGCTGCTGATGGGCGCTGTCAGCCTCGGCATCTGCCTGCTGCTCTGGCGCAGGGGACGCAGCGCAAGGTACAGGCGGAGGTGCGAGTCCGGGCACAACCCGTTCGAACTCGGAGACGCGATCAAGTTCGGCGTGTTGTTTGCCGTGGTTATTTTCATCGCCAGCGCGGCCCAGGTTTATTTTGGCGACACCGGTCTGTACGTGGCCGGCGCGCTGGCCGGGCTGACCGACGTTGACGCCATCGCGCTGTCCATGGCCAACCTCGCCCAGCAGGACCCGGCCAGTTCTGGTGCGGCCGCCCGGACGATCGTCATCGCGGTGATTTCCAACACGATGGTCAAATGCGGTATGGCCATCTGGCTGGGCGCAGCCAGCATGCGCCGGATGATGATCCCGATTACCGTAGCCCTGGCCCTGGCGGGTGTGGGTGCGGCCATGCTGGTCGGATAGCGCACTTTCACGCTTTCTATAATCGCGCGCTGTTTTATCGCTTTTGTTTTGCTATGATGCCGCGATGAAAAATCACAATATACTTTTATCTCTCCTTTTGGTCGTCTGCGCACCTCTTGTAGCCCAGGCTTCTAACGAACAAAAGAGCCCGGATGTGAACAAGGTTTCTGCACCGGAACAGGCTGCCGTTGCGACCGATGTTCCTGCACCGCAACAGACCCCTGATATGGTTCAGGAACCTGCGCCGGACGGAAAACCTGAACCGGCCAAGGTTCACAATCCACCCAAGGCTGAGGAAAACATGGACCCCAGGGAAAGAGCCCTTTTCCAAAACGCTTACACGGGAAAACTCGCTGAGGTTGAAGCCCTGGTTGCCAAAGGGGCTTCTGTTAATTTTGCGGATGATGAGCAACGCACACCCTTGCTGCTGGCCGCCTACAACGGACACACGCCCGTTATCGAGTTTCTCTACGGCAAAGGGGCGGATATCAACGCGATAGATCACGACGGCATGACAGCACTTATGTACGCCGCCAAGCGATCCTTTAACGAAACCGCTGCGTTTCTATTGAATAATGGTGCGGAGGTTAATGTGCGGAGCAGGAAAAAAGGTATGACTGCGTTGATGCTGGCAGCGGGATGGGGTAATGAAAAACTGGTTCAACAACTGCTCGACAAGGGAGCAGATCCGGCTATCCATGACTATTTCGGTGTTACGGCAGCAGGCCATGCTGAGAAAATGCACCATACAACTGTCATCAAAATGCTGTCGGATGCAAAAGCTCCAAAACAGGGCTGATCGAGAAGGCTCTGCGCTCACCGCCAATTTGAAAAGCCACCTGAGGGTGGCTTTTTTATGGCCACAGCTTTTTTTTCATGAACGAAAACCCGGTAAAACCAGCAACTACCGATGGACATTGTTCAATTTTGTTTATATAGTTCAAGCAAGGGATTGGACTACGTTTAATTCAATGGGGTAAGGCCTTTTTTTTCTTTCAGGTCATGATTCGCAAAATCACACCCCTGATTCTCGAATTAAAATAACGGAGCGTCAAAGTCAGGTCGTCATCGGCTTTTCATTGCCAGTGCGCTAATGAAGCGTTTATTGACTTACGCGACCTTGGCGTAATCCGTCAGAAAATAATAAGAAAACAATAATTCTATTTGTTTAAAACTGATCTACAGACTAAATGCGATACTTTCCCCCTCCGAGGAAACGAATGAGGGATTCGTTGACTTCCACCACTCTGAATTAAGAGGTTATAACCATGTTAAAAAACAATTCGAACCGATTCGGCAAACACCATTTGCTGATCAAGTTAGCGGGTATTGCCGCTGAGCTATGTTGCTTTGCGGCTCCGTATTATGCTGCTCCGCCCGTAAACGATAACTGTTCTGGCGCCATTGATTGCAGGCTCTGCCCCAAACCGCCCGATACACGAAAGCGTAGATGCCACGGATGCGACGTTTGACGCCAGCTGACCCTCTGCTCACTTGCAATGACGATGGGGCCGATGATGGCCACCAGACCGTTTGGTTTAATACACACCGGATGCCAGCGGGGAAGTAGACATCAATACCGCTGGGCAGCGACACCGCCGGCGGCAGTGAACTCGATACCGCTCACGGCGTGTTTACCGGAAGCTGCGGCGCCCTGGTTGAAGTTGCCTGTGTAGACCAGGGGCTCACAGACCACCTGGGTATGGATGTAGTGGCGGGGACCACCTATTACATCAAGGTGGGTCAATACGCTGGTGGCAACGACTGCTGGTACGGTTGATGTCACTGTCGACGAACCTTCTTTTCAGCCGGGCTTGAAATGGTAATAGAATCCTCGCTCAACGGCACTTCCACCCGCTTAGCATCATAGTCAGTGCATTGTCTCCCGAGTCGCTTGCTGCTGCCCGGGCTGGAAACAAGGATGACGCGATTTATGAAGTTCCAAATTTCATGAAAGCTGACGGCGATGCTGAAAAATCTGAGTCAAACATAGTCGGCTCAAAAGTCGCAGGCGGCGGCACGGTTAAATGGAACGGTCCTGCCAAGCTTCTGCAGGTATTCGACGGTGGCGTAAATGATGACAACTGGGACGTCAGGGGGGCTTTGATGCACCGCCGGACACGGTTGGTGACGTTGGTAAAGACCATTACGTGCAGATGTACAACAAGCTGACAGAGATCTTCGACAAAGACGGCAACTCCGTCCTCGGACCTTTCCCGACCAGTGGCTGTCTTTAACGCATTGTATGGTCAATCATGGTGCGCACATCGTTGACGATGGCGATCCGATTGTTCTCTATGATGAAGAAACCGATCGTTGGCTGGTATCGCAGTTTCTGGCTTCCTATCAGGACGGACTTTGTGTCGCAATATCAACCAGCAGCGATCCGACCGGTAGTTACAATGTATATGAATTCGATTTCACCGGCTACGGTTTCCCCGATTATCCGAAGTTTGGATTCTCGACCGGCGCCGTCAACGTGATGGTCAACCTCTTCACCCCCTTCCAGGGATCAGCGCTGGGCGCGATAGACAAGGCCGAAATGATGGCCGGTGTTCCGGCAACAATGGTGCTCTTCACCGGTGGTTTGATGCCCAGTTGGCGTTTGGCTGGGTTCCCGGTGACAACGACGGGCCGGTTTTCGATAATACCTTGCCGACGTTTTTCTCCAATCTTGGTGGTTCCGGCGATACCATTTGCGTTGCTGAAATCACACCTGACTGGGCTACGCCGGAAAATACCGGCCTCGGTTTCCAGGCAATCCCGGTTACGCCTTGGGACAGCAGCCTTTGCGGCGCGCCCGCGGCGCGTGTATTGATCAGCCGGGTTCGGGTACTACCGTGGGTGGTAATCCCGATTGGGTCCCGAAAGGACCAAGTTATTGCCTATCTTGAGGGCATCACGGACCGCATGATGCACCGGGCGCAAACCCGTGATTTCGGCAAGCGCAAACAGGCTATTCTCAGTCATACCGTTGACGCTGACGGCAATGGCAAGGCCGGTGTGCGCTGGTACGAACTACGTAATGACAAGGACCATGGCTGGACGCTGAAGAAAGAGGAAACTTTTTCACCCGATGGCGACCACCGCTGGATGGGCAGTATCGCGATGACGGCCTCTGGCTCATACCTGCCTGGGTTACAGCGTTTCGAGCACAACCACTTACCCAAGTATTGGTATTACCGGTCGTAAAGGCACATCAAACCACATGAATATCAAAGAAGTCATGGCTTTTGATGGCAACGTTGCCGGCAATGTACAGCGTGGTACGGCCCGGTGGGGTGATTACTCCGCCATGTCGATCGACCCGGTCGATGACAGCTGCTGGTACACGACGGAATACCCCAGGCCGAATCAGGCCGTAAGTCCGAGTCGTGGCTTGCCTTATGCCGAGATTTTCGGTTGGGGAACGAAGGTCATTCAGTACGACGTAAACTGATACTCGCAAGCAAGTATCAGGTAAAAGCAAGAAGAGGGCCTCATCGAGGCCCTCTTTTTTTTCTGCCAAAAACTACGGAATCAGATCCTTGCCTGTAAGCGTGGAACCTCCTCGCGGCAGGTTTCACCCTATGCTTTCCATCCAGTTGTCAGTGCTATGAGCACCTGGCCGGGTACGTCATCATGCGCCGGCCGATGGTGCCGATTGCCGCCGCGCCGCGTCGCCTTTTTGGTCGGCTGGCATGGGATATGAACGGGCACATTGAGCTGTTTTACTTCTGTAGCAGGGTTTGCAGTTTATCGCGTGGCAGGGCCCTGATCGTACCCTTGTAGCCGCTGACATCTTCAGCCTGCAGCAATGAGTTGTAGATGGCTTCCTCGGTGGCTTCTGCAACCGCCTGGAATAAAGGTGAAATTGCATCATTGTCCAAATCGGATATTGTCCTTACGCTGACACCCGCACGGCGCCGGACGCTTGCGGCATTTGAAAACGCGATGACGTAATCACCGGAACCGTTGCTCATGCTCGCGCCGGTGCGGGCCAGGCCGGCAATCGCCCGTTTGGCAAGCCGTTCCAGGTTACGGTCGCTCAGCGGCGCATCGGTGGCGACGACGATCATGATCGAGCCGTCGGCGCTCGTGTCTGCGCCGAGTGCGTCTTTGAGGTAATACTGTTCCAGCGCCCTGCCGACCTGCACACCGTTGATGGTCAGCACACCACCGAAATTGCTCTGCACCAGGACACCTACGGTGTAGCCGCCGAGCTTGTCCGGCAGGACCCGGCTGCTGGTGCCGATACCGCCTTTGAAACCGAATGCAACCGTGCCTGTACCCGCACCCACGGCGCCCTCGTCCACGGGGCCGCTTTTGGCGTTTTCAATGGCTTCGATAAAATGTTCCCTTGTCAGGATACGTGCGCGGATATCGTTCAGGAATCCATCGTTGGTTTCACCGACGACCGCATTGACCGAACCGACGTCCTCATTGCCCGCTTGCGTCAGTGTCCACTCCACCAGTGCTGCGACGCCCTCGGCGACATTCAGGGTATTGGTCAGTGCAATCGGTGTCTCGATTTCACCGAGTTCCTGCACCTGGCTCAAACCGGCAAGTTTGCCATAGCCGTTAGCGACGAAAATGGCCGCGGGGATCTTGTCCTGGCGCAGGTTTCCGTCGGCGGGGATGATCACCGTCACACCTGTATTGAAGCGTGTGCCTTCGCGGAGCGTAACCTGGCCAACCTTTACGCCGGCCACATCGGTGATCGCGTTCAATGCACCGGGTGAAAGGATGCCGGGCGCGATACCCATGTCACGGGCGCGTGGTTTTTCGCCTGCGACCACCGAACCTGTCAAGACAAGCATCGCCGCCAACAGACTACAAGTTTTGTTCATCTGGATTCCTCCCCGGGTTCGATTGAGTTTAGGACAGCTTGTGCCTGTTTGTCTCATTCACCCGCGCTGAGATCGACGATCACGCGTTTGATATCACCGCTGAACTGCAGGCGCTGATCCATCGCCGGCGTCAGGTAGACGGTGCCGTTCTCATCGACCACCGCGACCTGTTGCAGATCGAGCGCACGGGCCACTTCCGGCCAGCCGTCCAGACCCGCGACCACCAGTGCTGTTGCGGCGGCATCGGCGATGATGCCTTCATCGGTGATGACGGTAGCCGAGGCAACGTCTTTTGCCGGCCAACCGGTCGCAGGGTCGAGGATATGCGGGTAGCGTGTGGTCTTGTCCTGGCGGAAGCGTTCGTAATTGCCCGAGGTGAAGATTGCTTCATCACCGTGGACCTGGACCGAGCCGACATTGCCACCGCCGGGTTTTCTCACCGCCACGCGCCAGGGTCTGTCGCCATGCGCGCCCATGGCGCGCAGGTCGCCGCCTGCATTGACGATGGCGTTGTTGATACCCATGGCGCGTAAGCGGGCGATGGTCAGGTCGACCGCGTAGCCCTTGGCGATACCGCCAAAGTCAAGTTGCACGGCGGGGTTGCTGGAACTGACTTCGAGGCCGTCAATCTGGATATCGTGGGTCGATGGGTGCAGATCGAGTATTGCGCTGATCTGCGCCTGTGACGGTGGCGGCCCCTCGATCGGATAGTCGGAGGTATGGAATCCCCAGAGTTCAATTAGCGCGCCGATGGCGGGGTTAAAACGACCTGCGGTGGCGGTTTCCAGGGACTGTGAACGGCGGATCATCTCAACGATATCCGCGTCAGCGGTCGCCGACCGGCCCTCGGCAAAGGCCCGGTTGATGTCCGTCAGGCGTCCCGGTTCCCAGGCATGCCAGTCACGGTGCATGGCCTGGAACATTTTCTGTATTTCCGCAAATGCGTGACTGGCCTCCTGGGTGGAGGCGCCCCAAAGCTTGATTTCGACGATGGTGCCGAATACATATAGCTCAGCACTTTGCTCCTCGTCACGCTGACAGGCGGTGAGCAGCAACAGGCACGCCAGGAAAATCGGGGCCAAGAAAATCGGGGCCAGGGTGAAAAACCATGGTTTTCCGCCCTGACCCCGGTGTTTGTTTCGTGTCGTTCTAGTGTACTGCATCGTACACATGGCACTTTCAGCTTGACGAGAAGCCGTTAGCTGCAAGGCGCGGCCTGCAGGGAATGGCTGGTCCTTTCCAAGAGATAACTAGTGATGACGGGTTTTATCCTCTTTCGAGCACTCAGCGTTATCCCCGCAACTGGTGCCGGTACAACCGGCACAGCTGGCGGGACCCTCGCCGCGGCGATGGCTCAGACCAAATCCGATAAACAGTACAACGATAAGCAACACTGGTGCGATGGTGCTTTCCATATTCCTATAACAGCCCTGCAAAGCCCATGAACGCCATCGACAGCGTTCCCGCGATGATCAGTACCAGGCCGGTTCCTTTGGCGATGTCCGGCACATCTGAAAATTCGACGGATTCGCGTATCGAGGCCATCAGGACCAGCGCCAGCGTCAGGCCCAGGCCGGCACCGATGGCAAAAACAATCCCTGCAAAAACCCATAACCGCGGTTGGTCTGGAAAATCGCCAGACCCAAAATGGCGCAGTTGGTCGTGATCAGCGGCAGATAGATATCCAAGTTGCCGGAACAGGGCGGGTGAGAGTTTCTTGATCGCCATTTCCACGATCTGCACCAGGGAGGCGATCACGATAATGAACGAAATAATACTCAGGTAAGGCGCCGCTTCCAGGATATAGGTATTCAGAAACCAGGCGCTCAGCGCGGTCAGCACCAGTACAAAAATATTGGCCAGGCCCATTCGCAGGGCGGTTTCAACACGTGCGGAAACACCCATGAAAGGACACAGGCCCAGGAACATCGCCAGCGTGAAGTTATTGACGACCATGGCCGAGAAGAAAATCGAAAACAGCGTTTGGTCGTTCATGCGGTAACCTCCGCTGTCTCCGGGCCTTGTCGTTCTTGCGTTGTTCGAAGTATCCCATCGCCAGCAGAATAAAGCCGAGGGTCAGGAATCCGCCTGCCGGAAGAACCATGATGACCCAGGGTTCAAAGTTCGGGCCGAACAGCGGAAATACCGAGGAAGGCTGCCCGGTCCCAGGATCTCGCGGAAGCCACCCATCATGACCAGCGCAATGGTGAAGCCGATACCCGTACCCATGGCGTCCAGCAGGGAACGGAACACGTTGTTCTTGGAGGAAAAGGCTTCCTGGCGCCCGAGGATCATGCAGTTCACGACGATCAGGGCAATGAACGCACCCAACTCTTTGTGCTGCGCCGGCGCGTAGGCCTGCAACAGCATGTCGGCCAGTGTCACAAAAGTGGCGATCACCAGGATATAGGCTGAAATGCGAACTTCATTGGGGATGAAGCGCTTACAGGTCGATACCAGGACACTGGAACAGCAAATAACGAAAAAGGTGGCCGCGCTCATGGCCAGTGCATTCTTCACACTGTTGGTCACGGCCAGCGCCGGGCACAGACCCAGCATCTGGATCAGCACCGGGTTCTCATTCCAGATGCCGCGTATAAAATCCTGAGATGGTGTTGTTTTCTTCACTTGTGCCACCTTGCCCGCTGGTTCCGCGATTCTGCAGGTCTCGCGCGGGAATACCCTGGTCCAATACGGGTTCCCATTCGTCCAGACGCATGGTTAATGATACTGATCACGGCTTTCGAGGAAATGGTGGCCCCGGTGATGGTGTCGATTTCGTTGGGCTGGCCTTTGCCGGCGCCGATTTTTACACCGACAGCGGCGTGTCAGGGTCCGTTAAAAAACTGGTCGACAAAGGCCTGGTCCTTGTAAATCTTGTCGCCCAGTCCCGGGGTTTCCTTGCTGTCGAGTATTTTCATGCCCGAAAAGTTTTCGCGTAGCCGGGTCAGAGTCCGAAAATCACCATGATGACATCCTGGAATCCGGATTCCCCGCGCGAAATCGCGACACCCTTGGGCCGTGATTCGGCGTCGTGGCCAAGATAAAGACGTTTGAACTCGACTTTCTTTTGCGCCATCCGGCATCGCCAGGGAAAGTGTGCCATCGACCAGGTAATAGGTCTCGTAATGCACGACGCCCGGCAACACCTCGTAAATGGCCAATTGCAGTTGTTCCGCCTTGTACTTGTCAATGATCGGCTTGGTGTGCAGATTGACCAGCACGATCAGCAGGCCTGCCAGTGCGCCGGCGACGGCCAGCGTCGCCATCAGGCGAAAGGTGGAGACCTCCTTTGGCTGCCGGCGCTTCCTGTGCTCCGGCTGCCGTGTCTGCCCGGATGTCACGTCGATGCCGGTCCTGTTGCTGTCTTCCTGGTTCATTTCGCGGCCTCCTTTTTCTTGCCGGAGGTTCCGAACAGGCGTGGCTGCGTGGCGCGGTTGATAAAGGGCACCAGGGCATTCATCAGCAGGATGGAATACATCACGCCTTCAGGCAGACCACCCCAGACCCGGATGATCACCACCAGGAAACCGATTCCAATACCAAAAATCCAGCAACCCTTGTTGCTGACCGGCGAGGTCACCATGTCGGTCGCCATGTACCAGGCGCCCAGCATCATGCCGCCTGAAAACAGCATGAACAGGGGTGGAAACTGCGAGATGCCAAGTGGCATAGAAAAGACCGGAAACCACAAAGGTGGAAACAAAAATACTGACCGGGATATGCCAGTTCAAATGCCCGCGGAAGGCCAGGTAAATACCACCCAGCATAATCAGCAGGGCCGAGGTTTCACCCAGCGAGCCGCCGGTGTTTCCGAAGAACAGGTCGAAAAGCGGTGTAATGACCGGGTTATCGCCGAACTTCAGATTGCCCAGCGGGGTTGCCGCGGTGACGGTATCCACCACCGGGCTGATAAAGGGCAGGGCGAAGATGTCGCCCCGCAGAAGTCGACCAGTGCTCGGTCCTGGCCGGCCAGGTGGTAATGGCCACTGGGAAAGCAGCCTGCAGGAAAGCACGTCCGACCAGGGCCGGGTTGAAGATATTCTGCCCCAGTCCGCCAAAGATGATCTTGCCGAAGGCCATGCCGAATACGCCGCCCAGGAAGGCCATCCAGAGTGGAAACCCGGGTGGCAGTGTCAGGCCCAGCAACAGGCCGGTGATCATCGCCGAACCATCCGCCAGCGAGCCCGGGCGGGATCCGAACAGGCGTTCTGTCACCAGGCAACCGGCGATACTTGCCAGCAGAACCAAGATGGCGCTGGGTCCGAAGAAATAGATCGATGCAGCGATAACCGGCAGCAGGCTGATCACCACTGACCACATGATCTTGTGGTCGAATCGGCCGACCGCACGTGCGGTGAGGCGGTTATTTTGACGTATGTCATAGGAAACGGATCCAGGGTAAGGCTCGATAGGCATGATTTGGGCAATCTTCTCAGTTGTGTTTTTGACATGGCGAACAACTGGGACAGGGGAATGTTGGACGGGCAGACAAACGAGCAGCAGCCGCACAGCATGCAGTCATTCAGATGGGCATCCTGCACCATTTCTTCGTAACGCTCCGCCTTTGCCAGTTCACCCAGCAACTGTGGATTCAGGAATATCGGGCAGGCTTCGAGGCATTTTCCGCAGCGGATACAGGGCAGGATTTCCTGCCGTTTGCACTCGTCCTGGAAAGAATCAGGATACCGCCCGTGGCCTTCAGGATGGGCACGTCGAGATTGGCTTGGCCTGTCCCATCATCGGGACCGCCAAAAACGATTTCGGCCGCATCTTCGGTAAAGCCGCCGCAGTGTTCGATCACATCACGCAGCTTGGTGCCGAACGGGATTTTCCAGTTGCCGGGCTGACGGATACCGCGACCGGATACGGTAATGATACGTTCGATCAGCGGGTGCCCGGTTTCAAATACCGCGGCCACATTGGCGGCGGTGGCGACATTCTGCACCATGCGCGCCAATGGCGCTCGGCAGGGCGCCGGACGGCACCTCGCGGCCCATGACGGCCTTGATCAGCATCTTTTCTGCGCCCTGCGGATACTTGACCGTCAATGGCTGCACCGTGGCGTCGAGATCGGCAGGCTTGGTCTTGCGCATCATTTCGATGGCATCGGGCTTGTTGTTCTCGATACCGATCACGCAACGCGTGATACCCAGCGCCTTGAGGGCAATGCGGATACCTTCGTAGACCTTTTCCGGTTGTTCGAGCATGACGCGGTGATCCGAGGTCAGGTAGGGTTCACACTCGCATCCGTTGATCAGCAACAAATCAATCGGCTGGTCCTTCGGCGGACACAACTTGACGTGGGATGGAAATGCCGCGCCTCCCAGACCGACGATACCCGCCCTGGCGATTTCCTTGGAAAGATCCTCCTCTTTGACGTCCTGCCAGCGCGGAACACCATGCGGTTCCTGCGCATTTGCGACGAACTCGGATCCACGCTGATTCGGATGGACGGCATCATCTGCCCGTTGGGATGCGGCCACAGTTCGATCGACTTGACCGTGCCGCTGGCTGTCGCATGCACCGTGGAGGAAATAAAGCCGGACGCCTCCGCGATCACGTCGCCCCGTTCGACACGGTCACCGGGTTTGACCAGTGCTTTCGCCGGTACGCCGATATGCTGTGACAGTGGCAGTATGACTTCCTTCGGAAAGGGAAATCGCTTCGAGGGGATACCCGAAGTGATTTCCTTGTTTTCCGGCGGATGCACCCCGTGCTTAAAACTCGGTAAACCTCTCATAGTTTTAGGGCCTGATTGTCCTTGACTCAATTGAAAGGTTCAGCGCGCTTGATCAACTTATCCAAATCCTTTTCCTTTGGATTCAGCGGGTCACCCGGGTGAATACACTCGGCAGGACAACCCTCGGCCGCAATCACCAGCTGTTTGAAGGTTCCCGCCTTGGCGTCACCGATGACGGCCTGTTGGTCATCGTTATAGACGAACATCTTCGGGTTGACCTTCAGACAGTCATCACAGGACGTACAACGCACCGTGTCGATATAGGGTTCGTTGCCCAGGACTTCATCTTCTGCTTCAGCGCTTGATGCAGCGACCGCCGCCGGGGCTGCCTTGGCCGCTGGCGCAGACGCGGGAGCAGCCGAGGTTGCCTTTGCTACGCTGGCGGGTGCTGAAATACTGAAGTCTGCCGGGGCCTGGAAAGCGGGACCATTCCAGTTTTCCGCTTTTTCCAGCAATTCCGCGACCGTCTTATTGGCGTTGCCCTTGAGCAGGCCTTCAGCCATTCTTCTCGCGATCAGTAACGGGTACTGGGTGGTCAGCTTGGCGATCTTTGCCTCGTATTCGGTGGTCAGCTCCGCGAGCCGTGCATCGAGTTCCTCGGTCAGGCTGCCGGTCACCGCGTCGCGCATGTTATCCGAAACATCGAGACCGGCGATTTCCTTCAGTTGTAACCAGTGGCGCTGGCGTTCCTTGGCAAGCTTTGCAATCTCGTCGGAGACCGTCATCTTGCTCAGGTGCCGCTGGGCGTCGACCGTGTATATAAAGGCCGTCGCATCTTCGCGTTCATCCTCATCCATTTCCAGGTACTCGTGGAAGGGAACGAGGTTGTCTTCGTCCTTGGCCATCTTGAAGTGCTTGCGGAAACGCGCTTCACCGAGCGCCCAGTCCGCCGTCGTGACCGGCAGGGTGAGTTTCTGTTCCTCACCGGTATCATCGACAAAGGCCAATTCGTAGCTCGTCCAGGTGTCATGCGGTGACGGGTTACCTTCGAGATCGATACACTCGGAGAAGGTGGTGCCCCTGTCCGGATCGAAAACGATGTTTGGCACGGCACGGCTTTCCAGCGCCAACCTGGCGGCGTCGGGCGCGCCAAAATCGGCCAGACCCCACTCGGGAGGACACGGTGTATTGAGGATGAACAGCGCCGGCCGCCTGGCCTGCAGACCCTTCAGCACGTTCTGGATCAGGTGGGATGGCGTGGCCTGCGATGACTGCATCACGAACACGCCCCGGTGGGCAATTGCGATCAGGGCAAGTTCTTTACGAACCTCTTCCTTGCCATGGTGTTCCATGCCGTATTCGGCCATGTCGGATACCTGGCTGGTAAAGCCCGAGGTACAGGCCTGGCCGCCGGTATTGGAATAGACCTGCGTATCTACGACCACGACACGGATCGGCTTGTTGGTCGCCATGACCCTCGACAGGTTCTGGAAACCGATATCCATCATCGCACCGTCACCACCGACCGCGAACAGCGGCGGACACAGGGTGAACTCATCGTTGCTGAACTGTTGCCATTCGAATTCGGAGAAAAACTTCTCGTCTTCGACGGCATCGTATGTATCGGACAACAGTTTTTCGGCGCGGCGGAGGTGTATAAATCCGTCGGCCATCTTGCGCATATGACCTTCAAAAACACCGACCGCCACCGATGGCGCATCCTGGAACAGGTGGTTGACCCATGGGAACGGGTAGGGGTTGTAGGGATAGGACGAACCCCAGACCGAACTGCAACCCGTCGAGTTCGTGAAGCCGAGATGCGCACGGCCACGGCCACTCGGGCCTTCCTCGTAACGCCACTTCAGGTCTTTCAGTTCGTCGATGGTCTTGCGGATCAGCAGTACGCGTGCTTTTTTGTCGCCGCTGAGCGAAACCGAAAGGTCGTTCGCATCGTCGGGTACGTCCTTCAGATCCGTTTCAGAAATCAAGATCGCATGGGCTTTTTCATCCAGTTCCCGGATCAGGCGGCCCAGTTCCTTCACATGTGCTTCGACACGCGGCGTCATAAAGGCGTTGACCGTGGACAACAGCAGGTGGATGGTGGTTTTTTCACCGCAACCCATGCAGGCGCCGTCACCACCGGTCATGGACATGTAATTGCTTTGTTTCAGCAGCAACGATGACATCACACCGATGCCTTCATCGAGACTCGAAATCTTGATGTAGTGATCATCGGTCTCAGGCAGGTTGCGCCACAGTTTCCAGTTTGATTCCAGGGTCTCCTGGTATTCGTCCGTCTGACGTACGCTCTTCAGTGCGCCATCGGCACACACGGCGACACAGATATCGCAGCCCTTACAGGTCTCCGGGTTGACGGTGATCGACAACAGGCCGCCTGAACCCTTCTTCTTGTTTTCAGGCAAATCGAAGAACGGTGCGGTCTTGGCCAGCGGGAAGTCTGCAAGCGAGGCATAAACCAGGTTGTACTGGGCATCGACCTCGGCACGCCGTTCGACATCCCAATTGGATTTTGCCGCAACCGTTGAATAGGCCTGTGACAGCACATTTGAGTAGGTCTTGAAGGTGCCGCTCGAGATGATCTTGCGTGACTCGTTGCCCAGGTTTTTGATCAACTGGGAGAAACGCGACAGGGGGTTTTCCGGTGTCGCGATGGTCCTGACGGCAGCTTCGAGAACCTCTTCAACGGTGCTGACCACGCCCGGGATCGCGGAGTCCGGACACTGGGTCCAGCACTTGGCGCAACCGGTGCACTTTTCGGGTTCAAATTCAGGTACATTGAAACGCACCGCCGACATATTGCGCATGCTTGAGGTCGCCGCGGGAATTGCTGCAATGGCGGTGAACGGGTCGGCAATGATGTCCTTTCCGGTTTTGTACTGAACACACACCTGGTTCCAGAAGTCGGCCTGGTTGCCAAGCCCGACAGCAGAATCAATACCGGCCATGGCGTGCGGGATCAGCGGCAGCAACTCTTCGTGTCCTTCGTCGAGGAAATCTTCAAGCTCGAGTTTCTTGACTTCGTCGAATCCGCGGGAGATGACACGAACATTGTCTTCAACGACACGTTCGCCCAGGTGTCCAAATTTCTTGTTCAGCTGTTTGCGAATACCTTCAAACAAGCGCTCCCGGGTCAAATCGTGTGTCTTCATTAACGGCGCTGCATGGAAGAACGCACCCATAAAGGCCACGCCCTGCATACGGAAACGCAGTTCGGCTTTGGAGGCTTCCGACAGTGCAATATTAAAACCGTCAACGGCATAGACCTTGATTTTCTTTGCCCGTATGGTGCTCTGCGCAGTTTTCGGAAAACTGTTCCACAGTTCTTCACCGGAAAGTTCGCTCTGGATGATGAACACTCCGCCCTCGCAAAGGCCGGCGAGCGGGTCTGAATGCAGGAACACATTGGGATCGGGCGAGAGCACAACGTTGACGTGTTTGAGTTCGCAATTCAGGCGGACCGGTTCGTGCGACAACATCGCGTAGAAAGTTGTTGGCTGGCCTTTCTTCTCAGAACCATACTTGGGGTTGGCCTTGATGTGCATACCGAGTAATTGGGCAGCGGTCATCGCCAGGTTCTTGCCCATGGTGATGGCGCCCCAGCCACCGACCGAGTGAATACGCAGTTCTACCGAGTCTTCCGGGAACAGGTTCAGGTCACCGGCGGAGGGTAGTGCCAGGTCACCGACGTGCGGATAATCGGCAAGAATTTTCTCTTGCCATATCTGCATTTTCGGCATCCGGGTATCTTTCTGGATAAACTCGAAACCGAGGTAGAACTGGCGCTGTTTGCGTCCGTCTTCGAGCATGTTGTTGATCGCGGCAACGAGGTCACCGGGTTGCAGGTCGCGGCTGCCCATGCCGAAACAGGCCGAGTACAGATCGGGGATCTGCTCGGGCCGCAGCGCCGCCAGTCTTGCGTACGGTACAGACGCCTTTTTGTCTTTGCTGGCCCGGCCGTTTTCAGCCGCCTGCGCCATGGCGGCGCGGACTTCGCGGATCATCGGCAATTCAACCGCCAGTGGCTGATCGGTACGTTCCATGACGACCACGCCTTTCTTGCCGGCCAGGATATGCGAGAGCAAATCGGCCGGGAATGGCCGGAACATGACCATATCGACCACGCCGACCTTGATACCGCGGGCTTTGCGCATGTAATCCGCGACGACTTCGGCGTTACAGATCACCGAACCCTGTCCGAGGATGACGTACTCTGCGTCCTCCATCTTGTAACCCATTACGCGGTGGTACTCGCGACCCGACAGTGCGGCGTACTCCGCCATCGCCTGGTCGGCCAGGTCTGCGATGTGATCGAAATAGAAGGGACGCTGGGCGGCGACGCCCTGTGCGTACGATTCCTGGTTCTGCACCGTGCCCAGCATCGCCGGGTAATCAAAATTGTACAGTTCGGGGATGCGGCGCCGTTTATTGCCAAACACGGCGCGTTGTGCGCCGGTAGGTGAGTCGATGATATCCGCCGGATCACCCAGGTATTCCTTGATCAGTGCGCGTTCGGGTTCAAAATATGATTCGATGACGTGACTGGTCAGAAAACCGTCCTGTGCACATATGCCCGGGTTCAGTGAAAGTTCCGCGGTCCGGTGCGCGATCAGGTTGAGGTCGGCAACACTCTGTACATCCTTGGCGAACAGCTGGAAAAAGCCCGTGTCATCAACGGCGTGATAGTCATCATGGCCGGCGTGGACATTCAGTGAATGCTTGGTCATGGCCCGGCAGGCCACGTTCAGGACATAGGTCAAACGCTTGCCGACCGCCGCGTAAAGCGACTCGTGCATGTAGGCAATACCCTGGCCGCTTGAGAAGTTGGTCGAGCGCAGGCCGATCATGCTCATACCGGCCGTGACGCCCGCCGCGGCGTGTTCACCTTCGGGTTCGAAGAAGATCAGCTGACGGCCATTGACGTTTTTCTGCCCCCGCGCAACCGCGGAAGCCCAACCTTCACCCATCTGTGTGGACGGTGTAATCGGATATGCACCGGCCGCCTCGCTTCCAGCGGTTTCCATGGTTACAACCGCGGCGCTACCGTCGTCGGTTTTGAATACGCCCGGATACTTGACCTCTTTGATTACCTGACTCATACGACTTTCTTCTCCAGCTCAATCGAGCTTTCTTTGAACTGCTGTCCTTCAACCCAGACGATGGCCCCGGTGGGGCAGCGTGAAATTGCTTTCGGGTCAGTCAGCGCGTTCTTCTCATAATTGATAACAGCCAGGTTGTTGATGATCTCAATCACCCCGGGCTCCGAATCGGCAACACATCGGTTGCAGGTGTTACAGGCGACGCTGCAGAGATCTTCCGCCGCATCACCCTTTAACAAATTCTTGCACTGTACGATCAGCTTCTGCTCGATGGGCATCAGCTCAAACAAATCCTTGGGACAGGCGACGACACAATCATTGCACGCCGTACAGCGCTCGGGTATCACCACCGGCAACAGGTCGTCGTTCATGTAAATGGCGTCGAGCAGGCAGGCCTGCTCGCAGTCGCCCAGGCCCAGGCATCCCCAGTTGCATGCCTTGCCGCCGCCTGCAACTGCCGCCGCTGCCTTACATGTCTCGATACCTGAATAGTCCGAATTGCGCGCCGCTTCGTTCTTGCCGCCAGCGCAGAGCAGACGGGCTACGCGTTTACTCGCCTGGCCGGCGTCAACTCCCAGGTAACTGGCGACGTCATTGATATCTTCCGAACCCATTACCGTGCAGTTGGATGGTTGCAGTCTGCCGGTGACCAGGCCTTCTGCAAAGGCGCGGCAACCGGGCTGTCCGCAGGCGCCGCAGTTGGAGTTTGGCAGCAACTGCTCCACCTCGTTGATACGCGGGTCTTCCCAGACATAGAACTTCTTGTTCGCCATCGCGATCAGGAAGCCGAAGAAGAGACCCACTCCGCCGAGTATCAGGGCTGAATCCAATATGGGGTTTCCGGTCATCAATCAATCCCTGCCGCTAAGCGGACAAATCGGCCAGGTTGGTTTGGCTTAACAGCCAGGCGGATAGTTTACCGGCAGGATCCGATGCCGCTTCACCGGCAATTTCAGGGGGCACCGAGAGGGATTCCAGCAGGGCGTAATCCTCTGCCTGTTGCGCCGGGCTGATGCCGCCGATGGGCCGTTTCCTGACCTCTTTTGGAAAGGTGATGGAGACAAATCTTTCATAGGTGGTCGAGCCCGCTGACGGATCGTGTACGAAACTGACCGCGGTGTCCGGCAGGAACGCGGCAACCGCGATTCCCTTGTAGGCGCTAAAGGCCTTGAGGTCCGGATCGCCAGTGATCTGCTGGACAAATACCCGTGGGGAGATAACCCGTGACAGGGCTGCCGCCGGTGCGTCACCGCGGACCACGAAAACGATCTTCATATTAGTGTCGAGCAATGGCACGATCGATGACGGTTTGAAGTCCGCACCGGAAACATTGACCACGAGGGCAGGCGCCAGGGCGCGTTCCGAGCTATTCCATGTCGAGTACGGGAATCTCATCAGGGACTCCGCGTGCTTGTCTTCCTTGTAAGCGCCATTTCTGGCCAGGTCGACGACCCGCGCCGCCGCAAACGCACGTCCGATATGCGCCAGTTTGACGCTCAGCTGGTGGCCGAGACCCCGGCCTTCAACCGTATCAATGACAAACAGGCTGTCGCCCTCGGCCAGCAGGTTCTTCAGGATCTCCTGCGCAGCGTGCACGGGTGCTGCGGCTTCTGACGCTATGTGCTTTGGCTTGGGTGCAAACGAATTGAATCGTTCCAGGTTGACCTTGCCCTTGGCGAAAAATCCGAGCGCTTCTGAACGATCGGCTTCGGTATCACCATCGCCTGCCAGCATACCGCGCACCTGTGCATAGGTCACGGTCAGGGCGGCGTGGAACTGGTCTATGCGTGAACGAACTGCATTCAGTGCACAGGCTTTTTGTTCTTCAAACTGCATAGCGGTCAAACTCCTTTGCAAGTCTTTGAATCTTTTCTTCCGGTGTCACGGGAGGAACGGCCCGGACTTCATCGTAGACGGGGAAACTGTCATCGCGGAAAAACATGCCGAGGCGGAGCATGTCTTTACGCTGGGCCAGCGAGCGTGCTTCATCCAGATCTTTCGGATCATGTTCACGTTGCGCTTTGAACAGCTTGTCGAGACCAGGCACGTTGATGCCATTCTCGTGCACCAGCAATTCGGTCAGGTCGGGGTTTTTGACATTTTCGGCAAAAACATCCGAGGTGAATTTCGGGCAACGCTGCAGGATGCGGATAAAGGAAAATCCGGGATGCGCGAAGCCTGCCTCCAGGGTGGCATAAAGATGCGCCGGCACCCAGTCCGCGGTCTGGGCAACAAATGATGCATTCGAGATACCCAGTGTTGCCTGTAACGGATCCAGTGGCGGTAACACCGACCCGCGTGGCGAGGTGTTCGAGGTAAAACCCTGCGGTGTGGTCGGTGAGGTCTGGTTCTTGGTCAGGCCATAAATATTGTTGTCCAGCAGCAACACGGTCATGTTGGCGTTGTAGCGCGTCGCATGAATCCAGTGGCCGGCGCCGATGGAGGTGCAATCGCCATCACCCATGACAACGAATACATCCAGTTCAGGCCGCGCCAGTTTGAGACCCGTTGCGATCGGCAGGGCGCGTCCGTGAATACCGTGAAAGCCATATGAATTGACATAGTGGGGGAAGCGGCTTGAGCAACCGATACCCGAGACAAATGCCATCTTTTCCGGCTTCAGTTGATCATTGGCCAGCAGGCGCTTGACCGCGTTCAGGGCGCCGAAATCACCGCAACCGGCACACCATTTGCCTTCACGTTTTTGGTAATCATCTGCCACCAGGCATGACGATGCATCGTCTTCAAGCGCCAGCAGGGAAATTGGAATACTGCTCATTTGGACGCTCCTTTCTCATGCATTGCAATAATGGAATTGTAAATATCATTTGGCCGTAGCGGTTGTCCCGGACAACTCGTCCAGCAATCCACGTCAACCAGGGTTTGTGCACGCAACAGAAACGCGAGTTGGCCAAAGCGGCGTGTTTCTTCGGTGATGTAGGGGTCGCCCACCTTGTCGGAGTAATTGATCTCGACCGTCATGACCTTCTTGAAGCGGCTGAAAATCTCTTTCAGACCCGGCTCCAACGGCGACATGAAAGTCAATTGGCAGGTTGAAACCTTGCGGCCTTCAGCACGTGCCCGATCGACGGCTTCTTCGATGGCGCCCTGTGTTGAACCCCAGCCAACCACCAGCATATCACCTTCCTCATCGCCGTGAATTTCGGGCGGCTCAAGGGTGGACTGGAATACGGCCAGTTTGCGGCTGCGCATTCTGCAACCACGTTCATTGCTGTCAGGGTCGTAGGAAACATTGCTCCATTCATCATGCGCCAGGCCGGTTACGGTATGCGCGCCGCCCGGGGTGCCGGGTATGAAGCGTCTGGACAAGCCGGTTTCGGGATCCCAGTCATAGGGGCGCAAGCCCTCGGGTACTGGTGAAAAATCGATCGGCGCCTGCTGCCAGCGGATATCAAACTCAGGCCTGGTGAACTGCTGTACGCCGGTTGCGAGGTTGGCGTCCGTCAGCACGATCACCACGCAGCGGAAGGTTTCGGCGATGCGGCGTGCGGTGATCATGGCATGGAAGCATTCTTCAATCGACCGTGGTGCGATCACGACGCGGGGTGCGTCACCGTGTTGGCCAAAAATCGAAGACAACAGATCGGACTGCTCCACCTTGGTTGGCAGACCGGTTGATGGTCCGCCGCGCTGGACATCCAGAACGACCAGCGGAATCTCTGTCATGATGGCGAGCCCAATGAACTCGGTCTTCAGCGCCATACCCGGGCCTGAGGTAACCGTCAACGCTACCTTGCCACCGTAGGAGGCGCCCAGCGCCACACCGCAGGCGGCAATTTCATCTTCCGCCTGGTGGACCATGCCGCCGTAGTTTTCAATAATGGAAGCCAGTTCATGTGAAACCGATGTTGCCGGCGTGATCGGGTACATGGCGCACAATTCCATACCGGCGGCGACGGCACCCAGTGCAGCGGCCTGGTTGCCGTTCATGACGACACGTTCTTCCGTGGCGGGAATGGTTTCAATAATGAACTGGAAGTCCAGGTTTTCACGCGCCCAGGCCATTCCGTGCTTGACCAGGTCGATGTTGATCTCGGTTATCTTGGCGGGTTTTTTCTTGAAAATCTGCGCGATCTGTTTCTCGATGATGGAAAGATCGCGCTGGTAGATCTCGGCCAGCAAACCCAGGGCAAACATGTTCTTGCCATGCTGTGGGTTGTCCACAAACTTGAGGGTTTCTTCCTCGATGGGCACCAGGATAAACCGGTAGTTCTTCGAGGACATCTCTTCCATTGCTGCCGCGTAAATCTTGCGGATGGTCTCGTCTTCGTGGTGTTCCCACGAGCTTTCCAGCAGAATGATGCAATTGTCATCGAAGGAACCAAGCCGGTGACGTGACAGGCAAACCTGGTCATTGAACGCGATGGCCAGCTTGGACTGGTCGCCCCAGTTGGTAATCTTGTGCGTGCCAAAGCGGATGATATTGCCAGACGTGCTGGTTACAGTATGGTGCGGGGGTTCGATTTCGGCTGGAATAATCTCCACGGTCCAAACACCGTTACCCATCTTGGCGCATGTCTGGCCAAAAATCTGTGCGCACTTTTGCGCGCCTTCGCCCGAGTTGGTGATAATTTCAACTGTATGTTCTGGAACATCAGTGACTTTCACGTTATTCACTGTTTCTAAAGCTGGACTTTCCAATTCTACTTACTCCCAGTACCCGAGGAATTAAAAAATAAAATCCTTCGTCTTCCCAATGAAGATATTAAACCTATTTTTGGATGATTCGGGAATGCATAGTAGGGCATGACATAGAGCAGCAACTTGATATTTGTCAATTAATTTGAGATTGGTGAAATTCTTTATAATACCTCTCTTTACAACGAGGACAGACAAATGGCAGGTGTTGAAGGAAGGGTTGCGCTGGTTACGGGAGCGGGTCGTGGCATAGGACGCGAAACCGCCGAATTGCTGGCGAACAGGGGTGCACGGGTAATGACCGTCGCACGTAGTGAAAGCGAGTTGCGGGAAACCGGTATGGAATACACCGTGGCAGACCTCGGAACGCTCGAAGGTTGTGAGAGAGCCGTCGCGGAAACCCTGCAACGGCTCGGGCCGGTAGATATCTTTGTCTGCAACCATGGCATTGGCTCCGCCCATGAAAGGGTCATCTGGGAACAGGATAAGGCGACCTGGGAAGAAACGATGCGGATCAACCTGGACGGCCCGTTTCACCTTTCGCGGCTGATCGTAAAATGCATGGTCGAGCAGCGTTACGGGCGCGTGGTGTACACAAGTTCGACAGCAGGCCAGGTCGCAGAGTTCGCCGGTTCTGCCTACAACTGCTCCAAGCATGGCCTGATTGGCCTGATGCGTTCAGTGGCGCGGGATGCGGGTGCATTCGACGTTACCTCGAATGCGGTCCTGCCGGGCTGGGTGCGGACGGAAATGGCGGAACGTTCCGCCAGGGCAGAAGCACTTGCTGCCGGTATCACGCCTGAGGAGGTCTGGCGACAGCGAGAGAGCCTGTACGCGCCGGGCCGCGTCGCCACACCCCGCGAGGTGGCGGAGATGATCGCCTTCCTGGCATCAGAGGAATCAAGTGGCGTCAGCGGCCAGGCGATTACCGTTGCGTTGGGTGGGCTGACTTAATGGATTTACAAAACCTCAAACAGTCCTGCAGCACCCATGCCGCCACCGATGCACATCGTAACAACGACATACTTCACCCCGCGGCGTTTGCCTTCAAGCAATGCGTGGCCGACCAGACGTGCTCCACTCATGCCATAGGGATGCCCGATAGAGATTGCCCCGCCATTGACGTTAAGTTGCTCGTTGGGTATGCCCAGGCGGTCGCGGCAGTAAATGACCTGGACCGCAAACGCCTCATTCAATTCCCACAAGCCTATGTCATCCATCGTGAGGCCGTGTTGCCTGAGCAGTTTCGGTACTGCAAAAACCGGTCCGATACCCATCTCATCCGGCTCGCAACCGGCAACCGTGATACCCCGATATACACCCAGCGGTTCCATGCCACGTTGTTCGGCAAGCTTGCTTTCAACCAGCACCGAGGCTGCGGCGCCGTCAGAAAGCTGGCTGGCGTTGCCGGCAGTAATTGAGCCGCCTTCAATTACCGGTTTCAGACCTGCCAGGCCCTCGGCGGTCGTGCCCGGACGGTTACCCTCATCGTGTGACAGGGTCACATCCTTGAAGCCGATCTCACCTGTCACTTTGTCCATAAAGCCCTGGTTGGCGGTCACCGTCAAGATTTCTTCGGCAAACTTGCCTGCTTGTTGCGCTGCCGCGGTGCGTTGCTGGCTTTGTAGTGCATATTCGTCCTGGGCCTCACGCGATACGGAATAGCGCTCGGCAACCACTTCTGCAGTTTGCAACATCGGCATATAGATATGTTGATGTGCCGCCTCGAGCTTCGGATCAATAGCCCTGTACACGTTCATATGCTGGTTTTGAACCAGGCTGATTTGCTCCATGCCCGCGCCAACAATGATTTGCATGCCATCGTGAGTGATCTGCTTGGCGGCAGTGGCAATCGACATCAGGCTGGATGAACACTGACGGTCTATGGTCATGCCACTTACCGTCACCGGCAGACCGGCGGCCAACGCGGCAAGACGGCCGGGGTTAGGGCTGCATGTTCCCTGCGGCATGGCGCAACCCATGATGACATCATCGACTTCGGCCGGGTCGACACCGGCACGCTCGACCGCAGCACGTATCGCTATACCACCCATGGTCGGTGCTTCGGTATTGTTAAAAAGTCCACGGTAGGCCTTGCCTATCGGTGTGCGGGCTGTTGATACAATTACTGCCTCTCTCATTTCAATTTCTCCGAATATATCAGTCAGGGGTTAACGCCCAGGGCTTTTTTCGCTTTATCCACAAACCTGTTGGTCTGGTTGAATCCTGCGGTCAATTCCAGTTCACCGTCACGCGCATTGATTGTATCGAGATGGGCCAAGACGTTTTCTGGCGTTTGTTGTGCGGGTGGCAAATAGATGCCTTCGGTTTCGTAAATGTGTGTAGAGGCATAGGCGCCCGCACCGGCGCAAAGAATCATGCGGTTGGGGGAGTCCTCTGCGCATAACACCAGCAGTCCGGCAGTGGAGGACTCTGTGGTCAACACCTCAAACGCCGTATCATCGACCAGGCCTTCCAGCATCCGGGTGCCCGCAGCGGGCGCCAGCGAGTTGACCCTGATACCGTACTTGGCGCCTTCGAGGACCAGCGTATTCATCAGGCCGACAACCGCCATCTTGGCCGCACCATAGTTGGTTTGGCCAAAGTTGCCATATAAGCCGCTGGAACTCGTGGTCATGACAACACGACCGTAATTCTGTGTACGCATGATCTCCCACACCGCCTTGGTGCAATAGAACGTGCCATTCAGATGGACATTGATCACCGCCTGATAATCGTCGAGCGTCATCTTGACGAAACTCCTGTCACGCAAGATGCCAGCATTGTTGACCAGGATGTCCACCCGGCCCCAGGTAGCCATGGTCTTTTCCACCATGGCCTGGACCTGTCGAAATCAGCCACGTTTGCGCCATCGGAAATTGCCTCGCCACCGGCGGCCAGGATTTCTTCGACGACCGCGTTGGCTGTGTCATTGGCGCCATTTTTTGCGGCCAGATCGTTGACCACGACTTTGGCGCCGCGAGCGGCCAGTCCAAGGGCATGGGAACGACCCAGTCCGGCGCCGGCACCGGTTACAATCGCAACCCGATTATCAAAACGAACACTCATTTGCTGTCTCCCTGATAATTCTATTTGTGGTGGTTTTTGCAGGGTGTTGCCCTATCGGTCGGCCTGTGTACTGCAGCGCATCAAAGGCCGAGCATATCACAACGACTACATAGTTTAAAAACACTAATTCATATAACAGTTAATATTATACCAAGCGTTAGTATATGTTGACCAGATGCAGAAAGGCGGAAAACAACCAAGTTGGGATTTATACCCGATAAAGAAGTCAATTCCAAAGCGTTTACGGGTGATTCCGGAGTTCGGATTCCGTATTCTGGAAGGCAGGCTCTAGCCTGCTGTTTATTCGCCGCCCATGAGGAAACCTGTCCCAGGAGTCGTCATCGGGATAATATTTGCGCCACATGTTGGACCGCTTAAACTGGCCGGTCCAAATGATGCATTAATACAATTGAAGCGCTGAACGAGGAAAAATATCCTGTAGCTCAAAAATTATTATCCAGCCAAACAATCAGTTCCTGCCAAGTCTCGGCAGGGAACCTGGCGTGATAGGAATTTTTCAATATGACAAATTCCTTCCTGTCGCCGGGTACCTCGTCATAAAGCTCCCTTACTTTTTCAACATCAAACAATCGAAATCCCCACATGATTGCTTTTCGGTTTCACTGGAATATATGCCAGGGTTAAAGCAGCGAAGAACACTACAACAACCAGGGTAAGGATCGTATAGAAGATTTTTTTTAGTACCTTTTTCATGTTGAACAACACGGTCAGAGTTGAGAGTCTGAAGTTGGGATACGGTTTCAGTGTTAGCGATTTTTTAAGCTTGCATCCTTTTCAGGGCACTGAGATGGCTTACGCTGTATTTTTCCTGTCAATTGGCCAATAGACTGAAGTCTGATGCATACCGAACATATCACAACGAATAGGTGGTCTAAATACACTAATTAATATCACAGTTAATATTATATGAAGCGTGAGTATATGTTGACTGCATGCTAAAATATAGTAAATAATCAAGTTGGGATTCACGCCCTAAAAGGGAAAGGGGCGGGAAGTCATCCCGCACATAAGCAGGATGATATGAAGACGACGGCGTGCACATGGTGAATAGCTTCTGACTAGCAGACTTCCTTCCGCTCGCCAGCCGGTGGCCAACCCTTAGGACTAACAAGCATACAAATACTAATGCAGCCATA
>CAVSHP010000026.1:0-80580 GCA_963727635.1 uncultured Gammaproteobacteria bacterium
AGAAGATGCTGAACGAATGCTGGCAGGATGACCGTTTATTGCTTGGGTTTTACCGGTGCCGGGCTCACCCTTGATAAGGATGGGGCGGCCCAGTGTCACGGCGGCATTGACAGCGGTGGTCAGGTCCTCGGTTGCTACATAGCGGTCGGTTCCGGAAAAGCGTTTATCTGACATGCGTTACGGCCTGTAGGTAAAACCGTATTTTAACCGCAAAACAGCCGCGAACTCCGAGAAAAACAACCGGTGTCGATCGGCATCCACATGGTGTTAGCCGGCCCGCAGCATGCGGGCCTGGGGTCACATTGCATTCCTAAGGTTTGGCGAGGTCCTTCAAGAGTTGCTGGTATTCCGGATCTGCCTGCAACAGTTCTCTCGCGCTTTTGATCAGGGCGTCGACCTGCTCCTCGGTCAGATTGAACGAAGTGGGAACCTTGTTCAAAAAATACTTCAACTGCGGATCTGGAACCTGTTCGAAACTTACCTCAATAAAATAGGTTTTCACCTCGTGCTCGGGCGTTGACAACTGTGTTGCCCAGCTTTCAAGATTGTTTCTGACCTGATCAACGGTGAGCCGCGTTATAGCGGTGCAACTGGATATCGGTCATCGCATTCATGGAAGCAAGCATGGACGGTTGCTTGGCGCTCTTGTTCATATCCGGGTGCTTCTCAGTGGATGCATTGACCGACACGAACACGACGTGGCTCGGAATTTTTCTTTGATTCTTGTTCATCAGCTGCGCGGGTCCACCCGATACGGCCACGACATCGCTTATGGCACGCAAGCCCATGTTATCGGTGATGCCGCCATCGACGAAATGAATAAATTCGCGGTTTGCCTTGTCTTTGTAGGATTCCAGGCCCGTCAACAGCTCAGACAGTTCATCACTGTGTTTTGCCATCTCCAACACCTGGGGTGACACCTGCTGTTCAGGGCAGCCAGGATAATTTTTCAGCACGATGGGGTTAAATACCACCGGCACTGCCGATGATGCGGTTACGGCCCAGGCCACCGGATATTCACGAACATCTGAACACAGCAGATTGAAGTAATCCTGGATAAATGACCATCGAACACCGTAGGCCAGATCAGAGGCATTGATGATGACCATGGGACGGCCCGGTTGCATCATGTCGGCGAAGGTCGCATCGTGAAACAGAATCTTGTTGTAGTACGTAGCGGCCCTCTCGGTTCGCCCTTTTCGGCCGACCCAGTGGAAAGGGTTGATAAGGCTCTTCGTGAGAGCGCCCTGCACATTTTTTTTCAGGAAATCATTTTCGAAATCGTCAAAAATCCTGTCACCATAAAGACCGTAGTAGGCTGAGGCGAAGCTCCCCCCGGATACCGAACTGATGTGTGTTACTTCGTCAAGCAAGCGCGCTTGTTTGACCATCGATGGTAACCGGTGTGTCGCGCAATTCCTCGAGCACACCATAAGCCATGGCCGCCGCACGCGTTCCGCCTCCGGAAAAGTTCAGGATAAAAACAAAATCAGCGGCTTCCTCGGACTGCGCCCAGGTCTTCACCGAATAAGGTTTTCCTGTGTCGAGTGTTGGTGGCTGGCTGATTATGAATGACGCCATAGGACGAGCAACCACTCATCACAAGTAATACAAGGCAACTGCCGAGCAGGCGACCTCTGGAAACAGAGTCACCCGCGATGCGCACCGTTTTTCCCGCAGGTCGATTCAAATAATGATTAATCTGTGAAAGCATAATGTTCAGTCCTTAGCCAGTTTATAAACATATTGTATCGTTGCTTGAGAAGTCCGCGGACAAGTGGGTCAGAATCTTCAGCATGATTCTGATCTCGGTTTGTACCTGCTGCAAGCGATTATTGATCGCCGACTCGGTCAGAGAAATTTGCTGGTAAAACGTCGTTGGCCACAAACCAGGAAGAGAAAGCACTGCAACCATCTGGCAACACGATGTCGGCAGCGGGCGAAATACATCACGCAGCGTTACTTTATTCACCTTCAGATACAGTCCTGCAAAGCAAGCCGGGAGACGATGCTCCGAAACCTAGTATCCCCGCTCAATATCCACAACCGATAACATCGGTTCGCCGTTCACATAACGTCTGACGTTTTCCTTGACCATCAGGTACAGACGGTCGCGCCCCCTGTCGGAACGGCCCGCGGTATGCGGGCTGATGATGACCCTCGGCATCGTCCACAACGGGTGGCCTGCGGGCAATGGCTCAGGGTCGGTCACATCGAGACCGGCACCGGCGATTTCGCCGGACTGCAGCGCGGCCACCAGGTCATCGGTCACCGTGCTGCCACCCCTGCCGACGGTGATAAAAAAGGCTTCGGGCTTCATGGCCTTGAAAAATACCGCGTTGAAAATACCACGCGTCTGATCGGTCAACGGGGCCGTGTTGATCACCACGTCCGCCTGTGTCGCCAACTGCGTTCAATTCATCGGGCAGACCGACATATTCAACATAATCCGGGCCTTCGCGACGGCTGTTGCGGGTCGCAATCACCCGCATACCCAATCCGTGGCCGCGTTTTGCCACCTGTGTACCAATACCACCGAGACCGACGACCAGCAGCGTGCGGCCTTCAAGTTCCATGTGGTCGCCACGTTCAAGACCGGCCTGTTGCTGCCACACACCTTTTAGCTGGTTGGCATGATACACATCCAGACCGCGTGCCAACATCATCATCATCGCGATGGCGTGCTCCGCCAGACCCGGCGAACCGACCCGCTGGCCGTTGGTGAGCAGCTTATTACCCTTTTTCATTCCGGGGTTTTCGACACAGCGCTCGACACCGGCGCTATAGACCTGGATCCAAAACAGCCCGGGCGAATTTTCCAGGATTTCTTCATCGCACATACCCACAATCGCCTGGGCATCGGCGGCTTCTTTTATGGCCGCCTCCATGCTATCCACTTCCACGAACTCAACGCCCGGAGCGATCGCCCGGAATTCGTCCAACTGGCCTGGTCTGAACGGCCTGACGACGATCTTTTTGGGTGGACTCCAGCCGGGAAGGTCTCGCGATGCGATTGGCGATTCACGCAGGCCGATTTGCTCGATCAGGACCTGGACCGCCGGGTCCGGCAGCGTGACAGCCGGTTGACCGGCAGAATCCGCCAGCGCAACCAGCGGCGCAAACGTGATAACAAGAGACAGGATGATTTTGTACATGGACATGACCCACCGTTGAGTTTTGTAAATACTATCAGTTTTGAAGCGCCATGGTCGTTCGTGGTGTTCATCCAGCCTGTATTGAGCCTGTTGCCCGTCGTTCAGAACATGGCTGAATGGGCAAGCCACGGTATCAGCAGCCACAACAAGCCCTTCAAAAGGAAAAATGTAAAACCGGCCATGCCCATACGTTTCAGCAAGTGCCCGCGATGGCTCGGTTGTGAGTTTGATTGCCCTGATCTTGGTGTTCATATTATTCCTCCAGTATTGACAGGGAGCCGGAAAACAGCCGGAGGAAGCTCTTCCTCCGGCCATTCCCCCCTACCCCGGCTAACTCAAGATGTAGCATCAACAGGGTTGGTGAAAGCATCCTTTTCCAGACGCTTGCGTGTGAAAGGCAAAATCATTGGAACCTGCTTGCGGTAATGACGATATTCCGGGTGGATATCCAGCAGGTCACGTTCTTCAAGCTGGATGGCGATCAGGATGTAGGCGCTGGTGGCAATGGCGAATGCCAGGTGCGCCACGGTCATGACCGGCGTGCACCAGAAGGCGAAGAACCAGCCCGACGTACATCGGGTGACGCACGATCCGGTAGGCAAATGGCAGTTTGAACGCCAAGTGGTGTGTAGGGCTTGTTGCGGAAATTGAGCCATACCTGGCGCAGACCGAACAGATCAAAGTGATTGATCAGGAAAGTGCATGACCAGTACCAGCAACCAGCCAAAGGCGAAACCGCCGTACATCAGACTGACACCCACGCGGGTTGTCGATATTCCAGACCAGGCCACCCATCGGCTCCCAGAACACAAACAGGTTGATCAGGGCCAGGCTGGAAACCAACGTAAAGGTGCTGCGCTCCATGGCTGCGGGTATGAACCGGGTAATCCAGCGTTTGAACACGGGCCTGGCCATGACACTGTGCTGAATGGCAAAAACGCCCAGCAGTCCGAGGTTGATCAACAGCGCCTGTGTCACCGGTACATTGGGGAGTGAATCGATCCCCTTGGGTACAAAAATATTGCCGACAAAGCCGATGGCATATAAAAATGTCGCAAAGAATATTGCATAACTGACAAATCCGTAAATTAATCCTGAAACACGATTCATAATCTTCTCCTTGGTTTGGTTAAAGTAAATTTTCCAGGGGACCAGGTTGTTATCGGCTCGGCTCATCTGTAACCTTGCTTGCACAACGTCCCTTGCTGGTGGACGCACTTTGCCGAAACCGCAAAATCATGTCGTGATGATTTGCTGACGTTTAACATGACGATTGCATGACCATTGATAATACGGTTGTGAAAAATACACTAAATGACTGTTATTAATAATGATTTTCAGATTCGGTTCATATGTGCTCGACCCCGTCCTCAGGGAGCTGAGAAACGACGGCGAACGCGTGGAAATAGAGCCCCGCGCCTTTGACCTGCTGATTTTCCTGGTGCAAAACCGTGATCGTGCGGTGGATAAAAACGAAATCCAGGATGTCATCTGGCCCGGCATGATCGTCACCGAAACCGCCTTGACCCGTGCTGTCATGAAAGCCCGCAAGGCGGTTGGCGATGATGCGAACCGCCAGGAAATGATCAGGACCCTGCACGGACATGGCTATCGTTTTGTCGCCGAGGTGGACAGTTGAAGACCCCACGCCTGCACCGCTCCAGTCCAGACCTGCTAGTTGAACCTGCCCCGCGAACCGGCAAGCGGCGAAACAGCAATTGCCAGCCGGAAGCGGCGAAACCGATGTTGCGTGCCATGGCGATGGTTGCCATGGCGCTGGTCATTGCCGCCAGGTCTCGCCTGGGTGCTGCTGCGCCCATCGCCCGATACCGAGCGGCGAGATACGTATCGCGGTCCTGCCACTGCAGGACAACACCGAAAACCAGGATCTGGCCTGGACCCGCTTCGGCCTGATGAGTTTTGCCAATGAATTGATCAGCAATGAAGGTTCAATCGCTGTGGTGCCGGCAGGCAGCATCATTGGCCTGGCGGAAAACTTTGGTTGGAACGGCGACCTGCAGGACACCGCCAACCAGCAACTGCTCGGCAAACTCAAACAGGTATATGGCGCCACCCACGTGCTGGCGATGGAACTCGAACCCGAAAAGGGCGCCTTGCGTATGAATTACAGCCTGCTGGTTCCGGATGGCGACCTGCAGCGGGGCACCATCGTCGGCGACAGTGGCACCGACCTGGCCCAGGGCGTGGTGCAGGCGGTTTACGGCAGCGTCCTGCGCAAGAGTCATGTTGGTGGCGACATACCACTGGTTTCCAAAGACGCCTTTAACAACGAAGCCTTTGCCCGCGGCATGGATCTTTCCCTGCAGGGCCGATGCAGTGAAGCCACTGCAATTTTTCCGCGTCATCATCGAACAGGAACCAAGCCTGTTTGAGCCCCGCTTCGAACTGGCGGCCTGCCTGCGCATACTCGGTGAACAGGACGATGCAGAAGCGCTTTTAAACACACTTGCTGGAGGAGCAACGGGCCCTCGGTCCCAGCAGCCATTTGGCGGAAACCCTGATGACGTTGGGTATTTTGTACAACCGGACCGGCAGGCTCGATCAGGCCGAATCAGCCTATGACGAGGCCCTGGAGATCTCCAGGGAAACCGGTGACCACGTACTCAGTGCGAGAATCCTGCAAAATCTTTCCATCGTCTTCAAGGGCCGCAGCGAACTGGATGAGGCAGCCAGGCTGCTGGATCTGGCTGTACTGGAATACCAGGACGCCGGGCTTGAAATCCTTCCCGGCCAGTTATATTCCGGACGCGCCAACCTCGACATGGCGCGCGGCGAACTGGTCGAAGCCGACCTCGAACTGGAACAGGCCTTAAACGCATTCCGTGCAAGTCGGTGATCGGCGCGGTGAAGCCATGATGCTCAACAACACCGGCTACCTGCGACGTCTGCAGGGCAGGCTTGAAGAAGCGGAGGCCTATCATCTGCGCTCGCTCGAGATCAGGGAGGAAATTGGTGACCGCGTTGGCGTGGGGCGTATCCACGGCATGCTCAGCGTTGTCTACTCGGCCCAGGGCCAATATGAAAATGCAAAAACCGCGGCGACCCAGGCGCTGGATATAGCACGCGAAACCCACGACCGGCTGTTTGAAGCGACCTCGCTTGCGCAAAAAGGAGATGCGGAACTGGAGCTCAACGACCCCGAGGCCGCCCGCTTGCACTACGCCGAAAGCAGGGACATATTCGTAGACATCAAGGATCCAATGCGTGTTCTGCAGTGCGAGCTGAAAATAGCCCGGATCGACCTTGCCGACAATCAACTACAACAGGCCGGTGAGACCGCCTCGCAGGTGCTGGAAACGGCACGTGCACAGTCGATCATGCAGCCCGAGGTCGAGGCCCTGGAATTACTCGGTGATCTGGAAATGGCTCGTGGCAACACCCTTGCTGCCATCTCCGGGTATCAAACAGCAATTGACAGGCTACAGGAAACGACCTGGGCGTCGAAGGAGAATACGCTTACGGTCAAACTGGCCGACGCCTACCTGGACATAGCCGACCTGGAAGCGGCGGCACCCCTGATTGGCGCGCTCGCGGGCGGGCCGCTGAACGTGCCTTCACTGAAGACCCGGGCCCGCTTCACCTTTACGCGGGGTGACGCCGGCAAGGCCATCACCTTGATGTCGCAGGCCAAAGAACTGGCAGGAGCGGCATGGAGCGAGGAGAATGAAGCAGCATTAATGCAATACACGGCCGCTCAGAACCCTTGAGGTCATCATGTCCGCCATCAATCATGCCCGATAAAGCCAGCCTCAAAAGATGGACAAAAATCAGCCTGCGCACGCTGCACTTGCTGGCGGTCGCCGGTGTCGGCGGGGGTATCCTGTTCGGTCTGGATCGGCACCTGTGGCAAGGTTACTGGTGGCTGGCACTGGTGAGCGGCAGCCTGATGATACTGATCGATGTCGTCCCGAACCCGGTCTGGCTGGTCCAGGTGCGCGGTTTGGTCATCATCCTGAAATTGATCCTGCTGTTATTTTTGGGCAGGTATCCGTCCCTCGACGGCTATTTACTGGCCGTTATCATTATCATGTCCGGCGTTATATCACACGCTCCGGGCAAGCTGAGGTATTACTCCGTTTATCACGGAAGACACATAATATCATCCAATGATACAAAGGGTTAGGTATTCTTCTAAATGTATATTATTGAATTCTGAAAGTACGGCCTGCACCACTACAACTCCGTTCCAAGGGCTTGCTCGCGTGCTTTTTGCAAGGCGAATGCCGCCAGCGCCAGGTCACCCAGGGCGACGGACCGGAATACGAAAGCGGTGCGCTCCGATGCATCAGAGCGTCCGCCGACACTGCCGCAGACCAGTTCCGACAAATCCCCGTCGATCAGGAAAGGGTCCAGCATAGGCTCTGCCATGGCGGCTTCCTGCCGGCGGTCATCGATGATGATCCGGTCAAATACCCGCATACTGCCGGGTTTCCAGGGCAATGCCAGGTCAGTCGATGACAGAAAAACCCCGGCTTTCAGCCAGGCGCCATCGAGAAACGGCTCGATCCTCGGCACCAGCGGTATCGACGTCACCACGAGATCGGCATCCGTTACTGCATCCCTGGCGTCATCACACGCAATCGCCTTGAGACCGAGGTCCGCCGCAACTTTACACAGGGCGTCCCTGTTTTTACTGCCACGACCATAGGCACGCACCTCGCGCAGCGGGAAAAGGTCGGCAAAAGCCTTTAAGTGACTGCGCGCCTGCACGCCACAACCGATCAGTGCCAGCACGGACGAAGTGGCATTGGCCAGGCGTTTGGCCACCAGCGCACTGGCGCCGGCGGTACGCAGGGCCGTCACCCAGTTGCCATCCAGCACCGCGACCGGCAGTCCGCTGCGGCTGTCCAGCAGCGTGATGGAGGCGTTGATCACGCTCAGATCCCGCCCGGCATTGGACGGGTTGATCAACAGCGCCTTGACTGCCATGTACGGCGGATCATCGGCGGCTGCGAGGGTCGCCATCATGTAACGGTCGTCCGCGGTGGACAGATTGGTTTTCGGCGCGACCCAGGCCCTGCCCTGCGTCTGCTGCAGGATCAGTTGCTCGATGCAGCGGACGACTTCGGCCGTCGTAATACCGAGGTCTCGCAGGTCTGCTTCAGACAGAAATAACACCCGGTCACTCCACGCAAACCGGCCAGGTGTCTGCGAGCAGGTAACCTTCCGGCCACGGATCGTCCGGGTCAAGCATCCACTGATGTGTGCCGGTAATCCACGCCCGCCCGGACACCGTCGGCACGATCGCCGCCTTGCCGGCCAGGGAGGTGGTTGAACTGATCCCGCAGACGAATTCGGAGCCGATAATCGAACGCGCCCGGTAAACATCCCCGACTCCCATTTTGCCCTCGGCGTGCAGGACCGCCATACGTGCCGAGCATCCCGTACCGGTCGGCGAGCGGTCAATCTTGCCCGGGCGGATCGCCACGGCGTTATCACCTGTCAGTTCACCGTTCACCTTTGTCAGTGGTCCGGCGAACTGGCAGAACGAAATATGTTTCCAGCCGTCGTTCAGTGGATGCCGGAAACCCAGTTGCTGATTTGCAGCAGCGGTAATCCTGACCCCTGTTTCCGCCAGCTCACGGGCGTTTCCCGGTTCAATGCCGATGCCAACGGCAGCCGCATCGACGATCACGAAACTGTCGCCACCATAGGCGGTATGCACCGTCAGTGTTCCGAGACCCGCGACCTCCAGCGGCACCGCAAGCTGATCCACGAAAGAAGGCACGTTGGTGATCATGATGCGTTCCACCTTGCCGTCCCGGCAGAAGGCGCGCACATTGACCAAACCACCGGGGGCCTCCAGCACCAGGTCGGTTTGCGCCCCGGTAATTGGCAGGATGCCGGTTTCCAGCAATACGGTGGCCACGCAGATCGAATTGGAACCGGACATCGGTGGCGTATCGGCCGGTTCCATGATGATCATGCCCATCTGCGCACGTGGATCTTTTGCCGGCACCAACAGGTTCACGTGTCTGAAAACGCCGCCGCGCGGTTCGTTCAGGAGAAAGCGGCGCAGGTTTTCGTCCTTCTCGATAAAGCAACGCTGTTCCCAGAGTGTCTCACCGGGCGGCGCAGCGACCCCGCCAACGATCACATCACCGACCTCACCCTCGGCGTGGCAACTGACGACATGGATAAGCCTGGTTGTTCTCATAATGCAGGTGCACACCGCGAAGACTTAAGATTCCGCTTGATGATACCAATTTTTATTCCTCGCTCCGATGTCCTTGTGCGACACGGGTCAGGTGCCGATGCCGTGGCACACTCATAAACCTTGATTTTGGGGGAACGTACTGCTGCCCCATTTAATCTGCCGGAAGGACGCTGGGGTGGGTAGTTATTACCAGGACTCGTTCAAGCACATCCATGTGTCACTCGATACTCGGCTTCCTGCCTCGTACGGTCCTGGTAATAACTACCCACCCCAGCGTCTGTCAACCGCCGTGCAAATCTGTCAGGAACCATTGACCTATGATTACGCACAGCGGCGAGGGTGTGCAGTACCTTACTTCAGGACCGTTATGTTCAGGATGAACGGTACTTCGCGATCGAGCACAGGGATGTGCGACGCGAAGCCTCTCGAGGCCACAGATGTGACTTGTAGCGTGTCCTGAAGTAAGGTACTGCATGGCCTTGGCGCCCACACTGAAATCAAGACACGGTCCAATTGTGGCCACCACCAGGCAAGCTGGTGCGGGGCTTTAACTTGAGCATGGGAAGTTTAGATTAAACAGAACGGCAATGGGAAAACGAGATTTAGTCGTCCCTGGCTTCGCCCGCTTTGCGATCGAGTCCGTTCAACATTTTACGAAAGGAATCCTTCGTGGGGGAGATCAGGCACCAGAGCTTTATAGGTTTATCGTTCAGAAAAAACTCATTTTCAATCGCCATATGCAGTTGCGTCAGACCGCCCGCAACCGACAGGATACTTTGCGTCGTTCTTTGCGAGGAATCCAACATCACCAGTGGTACGGAATGACGTGAGTTCAAACCACACATCCTGTGAATACTCTTGGTATTAAGACCGATCAGGATGTTCCCCATTTCAGCCAGTGCATCCATCATCTGCCCTCGATAGATGGTTTCATCCAGCTGCCCGGACTCCTGATCTTCCGCTGCTTCCAGAGCTTCACTTACGCTGGCAGACGAGTCCTGACCTGAACCGGACGGGTAGAGGTTACTCATGACCGGCTTCATCACGACACTCAGGTGGTTAAAATCATCCGCACGCATCAAAAGGAAGGCACTGCCGGTTACGTCACCCAGCAATGCGCTCGAAACGATGTAGAGTGGCCCGCTGCCGAAATGGTGCAGGTTTTGATTGTTGGCATATGCTGCAATTTCAATGCTGGAGTCAGAACAGTCAATGCTGAGTTCGAATACCGTCTCGAGTGCACTCAGCATATTTGCGGTGCTCTCGAACAGGAATTTGTCAAAAGCCCGAACCTGGTCATCACTTAGCTGGAATGGCGGCATGACCACGCTTCTGCTCCCAATGCCCTTGCCTGCAAGATTGACTGACACCTGTTTTTACACACTCATGGCATGATCGAGCGCACTCAAAAATATACGCTTATCATTAAATTTGTCGACAAATCCCACCGCGCCCGCTGCCAGGGATTCTTTCTCAATGCTGCTGTGACCCGAGCCTGAAATGATAATGACCTTTGCGGCGGGATCACGCCGGATAATATCCTTGAGCACATCGACGCCGCATTCGTCTTTCATCAGGTAATCCAGTGTAACAACGTCGGGGTGCAGCGTTTCAAACATCATCAGCGCCTGTGCACCGTCTTGCGCGTTGCCGACGACCTCATGCCCCGCGTGTTCAAAAATAGAGGATAACCTCCGGCGCGCAAAGGACGAGTCATCCACGACTAATATTCTTGAATGCGTAGTTGTGCTGCTCATTTGTTGACCCCTTTTCAATCAAACGAATCGATGCAGGCATTCATCGAGACAAACAACAAACGAACACTTCCAGGGTGTGATGCGACTGGACTTGCTGAACACCTCAATGATCTGTTCGAACCAGATTCCCCTAACAAGATAACGATAGATCGACAGCGGCTAAAATAAACCTGTCAAAGATACTAGTTCTATGTCTGTTCACATAATGCAGGCTGACGTGGCTATGCTGTAAAATTCGGGCAGATGATACCCATTCTCTATTCTTTCCGCCGATGTCCGTACGCGATCCGGGCCAGGATGGCGCTGAACTACGCCGCCGTTGCGGTGGAACACCGTGAAATCCTGCTCACCAACAAGCCCCGTCAAATGCTTGAGGCATCACCGAAAGGCACGGTCCCGGTACTGGTATTGCCGGACGGCAGGGTGATCGATGAAAGCGTCGATGTGATGCGCTGGGCGCTGGCCCAACGCGACCCGGATCGATGGTGGCAGGATGATCTTGAAGAGGTCAGCAACGGCCTGGTCGCGGAAAACGACCACATATTCAAAAAGCACCTCGATCGTTACAAGTACGCGGACCGCCACCCCGAACATCCACCGACTTACTACCGTGCCGCAGCGGAAAAATTCCTGTGCGTGCTGGAAGAGAAGCTCGACCTCGGGGCTTACCTGGTGAATGAGCGCATGACGTTTGCGGATGTCGCGGTCTTCCCGTTCATACGCCAGTTTGCGCTTGTCGACAAACCATGGTTTGAGCAGGCGCCCTACCCCCGGGTGCAGGCCTGGTTACAGGATTTTCTGGACTCCGAATTATTTTTAGCCGTCATGACCAAATTCCCCTTGTGGCGTGAGGAGCGACCCGATGACTGAAAAATGCGTCACCCTGGGCAAGCAAGGCGGCATCGCTTTCGTGACCCTCAACCGCGCTGAAAAACGCAACGCCCTGGATATGGCGATGTTCAGGGCCATAGATGATATTTCCCGCCGGTTACGCAAGGACAAGGAAATTCGCGCCGTGATCGTACAGGCCAATGGCGAGGATTTCTGCAGCGGACTTGATGTCAGGTCGGTTTTGAGCCAGAAGTCGTCGGCCGTTGGCCCTGCTGGCGAAATGGTGGCCCGGCAAGGCCAACCTCGCACAGCGGGTATCGCATAACTGGCGCAGGATCCCCGTGCCGGTGATCATGGTGATCCAGGGCCGTTGCTGGGGCGGCGGATTGCAGATCGCACTCGGCGCAGACTTCAGGTTTGCAACATCGGATGCGAGTTTCTCCATCATGGAAGGCAAGTGGGGCCTGATACCCGACATGGGCGGCAACCTGGCGTTACGTGAACTCGTCACAAAGGACGTCGCCATGCGCCTGGCCATGACCGCCGAGGTCATCACGGCACAGGCCGCCCTGGACTATGGCTTAATCAGCGCCATCAGCGATGACCCACTGCAACAGGCCATGCAATTTGCCGCCCTGATTGGCGAACGTTCACCGGACGCGGTCGCTGCAGTGAAGAAGCTCTACCAGCAAAACTGGTTCAAGGCAGAGTGGCTTATGTTGGCCAAAGAAAGTTATTACCAGGTCAGGATACTTCTCGGCAAGAATCAGAAAAGGGCTGTCAGGAAGCAATTGAACCCGGAAGAAAACATAAAGTATATTAATAGAAAGAACTGGTAATTATATGTTTTTTATATTTATATATTCCTGACATGCATCCATAACCTGCCCTGGGTCCAGTTCGGACATACAGCGGTTAAACGAACATTTTTTCTGTAATGGCGTCTTGACACAGGGCTGGCAATCCACTCCGCTGAGCAGCACGCTGTGTGGCACTTTTTTGGAATAAGGACCGGTCAGCACGGGATTGGTAGGGCCAAACAACGCCACCACGGGTGTCCCCAGCGCCGTGGCGAGGTGCATGGTGCCGGTATCCACCGTGACCAGTGCGGCGCTGTTCATGAGCGCCGCTGACAGGGTGGGAAGCGAACTGCCAAACAGCGAATAAACACCGGGGTACTGCAACAGGGAAGCGAAATATGACTGCTCGTCGGCGGTACCGTTGATGAGTGCCGATACGCCGGCAGACGTATGCAGGGATTCGACTAGTGTCTGCCAGTGCGCCAGCGGCCAGCCACGGTGGCTGCGATAACCGGGTCTTTGCAACCCGGAAAACCCGGGGTTCAGAACCACGTAGGCAGAACCCGGCGGCAGCGGCAGCAACGCTGGTTTCAGCTCCAGATGCAGGGCCGTTTCGGCCGCCGCGGTGACCGCCTGCCCCAGCACGGCGGCATAAATTGATTTCTCGGTATCCACACTGTGGCGTCCGGGCCGGTGCTGTGGGTGCTGTAAGGGACGACCGCAGAATTCGCGACAATGGACAAACCTGCTGAAGTCATCACATTCGTTGCCGCACTCGAGGTTGATGACGAGATCATAGGGTTGCTGACGGGAATGGCGCTCGAGTTCCCGCTTGACGCGGTGTAAGCGCCAGGGCTTGCTGCGATGCGCGATGGGGAACACCCGGTGGATACGTTGATCCATTTCGAGGATATAGGCAGATGCGCCGGGACTGGCTGCAAAATCGATCAAAACGCCGGTTCCATACGCTGCCTGCAGGGCTTCGATGACCGGTGTCGCCAGGATGGTGTCACCAAGACGGCCGATACGAACCACCAGAACGCGTTGCATTACCAGATTTCCGGTACGAACTCCTGGTCTTCTATCGGTGGCCGTACATAACCAAAATTCGGTTTGGGCCGTTCTGTCAGCTCGATATGCCTGGGTGTCAGGTCCTTGTAATCGACCAGGCTCAGCAAGTGTGAGATGCAGTTCAGCCGGGCGTGCTTCTTGACATCGGAGTTCACCACGTACCAGGGCGCCTGCTTGATATCGGTGTGCGCAAACATGACATCCTTGGCGATCGAGTACTCAAGCCATTTTTTTCTTGACTCGAGATCCATGGGACTGAGTTTCCAGCGCTTTGTCAGATCGGTGAGACGCCCCTGGAAACGTTTTTCCTGTTCCTTGTCACTGACCGAAAACCAGTACTTGACCAAAAGGATTCCGCTACGCACCAGCATACGCTCAAACTCCGGGCACGAGCGCATGAACTCCTCGTACTCCTCTTCCGTGCAAAAACCCATGACCTTTTCCACACCGGCGCGGTTATACCAACTGCGGTCCATGATGACCATTTCACCGGCAGCGGGAAGATGCGCGGCATAGCGTTGAAAATACCACTGGGTTTTTTGCCGGTCGGTCGGTGCGGGCAAAGCGGCCACCCTGCAGGTCCTGGGATTAAGCGGTTCGGTGATTCGCTTGATGGTCCCGCCCTTTCCGGCGGCATCACGGCCCTCGAATATGACAACGATCTTCAGCCCCTTGCGTTTGATCCACATCTGCAGCTTGACCAGTTCGACCTGCAATCGCGCCAGTTCACGTTCATAGACCCTTGTTTTGATCGTTCCCTTGGCGGTGTAATCCTCACCTGACCGTTTGGGCTGACCCGTGACTTCTTTCGTCATGACCTTACCTCTTCTGCTTGTGCCGCTGATTGTTATTAGTCTAGCGCATATAAGCACATGTAAGCATACAAAGGCCGTGATGCATACACCCGCAGAAGCAAGTCTATGTTTGCGCTTGCGATTGATAAACGGCGACGCGCCTGCGGGTGCTTTTTCAAGTAGAATAAATTACTCCCTGCTTAAACAATTGCGCCCGGTAGATCAGAGTCCACAATGACCCGACCAAGATCCGACAATGACCCGCTAGTATCCCGGCTTCGCGCGGTGCTGCCGGCGTCGTGCATCGTTGCTGACCCGGTTTCGATGAAAGTGTATGAATGCGATGGGCTCAGCGCTTACCGGCAATTGCCGCGCGTCGTGGTGATACCGCAGACGGTCGAACAGGTGCAAGCCGTGATGCGGGTCTGTCAGCAGAGCGGAACGCCGATCGTGCCGCGCGGCGCCGGCACCAGCCTGTCCGGCGGCGCCATGCCGCACAAGGACGGTGTCGTGCTGTCACTCGCCAGGCTCAACAAAATCTTACATATCGATGCGGACAACCGTACCGCCAGGGTGCAGGCAGGGGTACGCAACCTGCAGATATCCGAAGCCGTGCAGGCCCTTGGGCTTTACTATGCACCGGATCCTTCCTCGCAAATTGCCTGCACCATCGGCGGCAACGTCGCCGAAAATGCCGGTGGCGTGCACTGTCTCAAATACGGTCTGACCGTACACAACATCCTGCAGATCACGATGGTGGACCTCAACGGCGAATTGATCAGCATCGGCGGCACGGCTCCGGATATGCCCGGATATGACCTGCTGGCGCTGTTAATGGGCTCCGAAGGCATGCTGGGGATCGTCGTGGACGTTATCGTACGCCTGCTGCCCCGGCCACAACTGGCGCGGGTGTTGATGGCCGCATTCGATGATATCGAAAAGGCCGGAAACGCGGTCGCCAGCGTCATTGCAGCAGGTGTCATACCGGGCGGTTTCGAGATGATGGACAAGGCCGCGATCAGGGCCGCGGAGGATTTTGTCAGGGCCGGTTATCCCACCGATGCCGAGGCCATCCTGCTGTGTGAACTCGATGGCATGGAAGCCGATGTCGACACCCAGGTTGAAAAGGTGGAAAAACTGCTGGCCGCGTCAGGCGCAACCGATATACGCCTCGCCGCTGACGAACAGGCGCGTGTGCGCTTCTGGTCCGGGCGTAAAAATGCATTTCCGGCGATGGGCCGGATATCCCCGGATTATTACTGCATGGACGGCACCATCCCACGCAGGGAACTCGGCAGGGTACTGACACAGATATCCCGGCTGGCGGAAAAACACGGACTCAGGGTCGCCAATGTATTTCACGCCGGCGATGGCAATCTGCACCCGCTGATCATGTACGACGCCAACATACCGGACGAATTCAGACGCGCCGAGGCATTCGGCGCCGACATACTCGACCTGTGCGTGGCGGTCGGCGGCACCATCACCGGTGAACACGGTGTCGGTGTGGAAAAAATCGACCGTATGTGTGTGCAGTTCGATGATGCTTCGCTGTCCCAGTTCCGTGCAGTGCGCAAGGCCTTCGACCCGGACGGCCTGCTGAACCCGGACAAGGCCGTACCGACGCTGGCGCGTTGTGCCGAGTTCAACGCCATGCACGTGCACCACGGCAAACTGCCACACCCCGAACTGGAGCGCTTCTGATGCCCGCCCTGGACAATGAGATTACGGCCAGCGTAGAAGCCGCTTACAACAGCCGGACGGCGCTGAATATCTGCGGCGCTGGAACCAAGTCCTTCCTGGGCCGCCAGGACGGCACTGCAGAACGGCTCGATGTGACCGGGCACAACGGCATCATCGAATACGATCCCGCCGAACTGGTACTGGTCGCGCGTGCCGGCACGCCGTTAAAGGAAATCGAAGCACTGCTGCTTGAAAACCGCCAAATGCTCGGCTTTGAACCGCCATTCGTCGCTGACGGGGCCACCCTTGGCGGCGCCGTGGCCGCGGGTCTCGCGGGACCCCGGCGCGCCTATACCGGCGCGGTGCGCGATTTCATGCTGGGCGCGACCTTTGTCAACGGCAAGGGCGAAACCGTCACCGCCGGCGGCAAGGTCATGAAGAATGTCGCGGGTTTTGACCTGTTCCGTCCGATGGCCCGTTCGATGGGCACGCTGGGTGTACTGCTGCAGGTCGCGCTGCGGGTCCTGCCCTTGCCCGAGATTGAAAAAACCCTGTTGCATGAAGAGACCGATGAACGCGAAGCGTTGCGGAAAATGAACTTTTGGCCAAGTCAGACGCAGACCATCAGTGCCGCCACTTTTGATGGCGGGGCCATCCGTATCCGGCTTTCCGGTTCCGCAGCCGGCATAGAACACGCCGCCAGGCTGATCGGTGGAGAATATCTCGACGACACCGGTTACTGGCAGGACCTGAACAATTTCAAACTGGATTTTTTTCAAAACGAGGGCCGGCTGTGGCGTGTCTGCCTTGCGCCAATGAGCGAACCCATCGGCGTGGGCGGCGCGCAACTGATTGACTGGGGTGGTGCGCAGCGCTGGCTGAAAAGTGAAGAAACAGACGCGGAGATACGCTCGCGAGCCAGCCAGCTGGGCGGGTTCGCAGAATGCTTCAGTGGTAAAGCGGGGACCGGCACGTATCATCCGTTGGAGGGCAATCTGTTGGCACTGAACCAGCGCTTCAAGGCTGCACTCGACCCCGCCGGTATTCTGAACCCCGGTCGCATGTACCCGGAACTGTAGGCGCGTGGAGTTCCATCTCGACAAGAAATACGCCGCCGAGGCCTGGGCCCAGGAAGCCGAAAGTATCGTGCGCAAATGCGTGCACTGTGGTTTCTGCAACGCGACCTGCCCCACTTACCAGTTACTCGGGGATGAAACGGACGGACCGCGCGGACGAATTTACCTGATCAAGCAATTGCTCGAAGGTCAACCGGCCAGCGAACAGAGCCGGCTACACCTCGACCGTTGCCTGCTATGCCGCGCCTGCGAGACCACCTGCCCCTCCGGTGTCCCCTACGCGCGTTTACTCGAGACCGGACGCCAGATGCTTGAGCAACAGCGGCCACGTTCCGGCCTCGACTGGCTCAAGCGCAAAGCCATGACCACGCTTATTCCCCGCAGCAGGCTGATGCAAGCCGGTGTCAACCTGGCCAGGCCGCTACGCGCATTGCTGCCGGCGGGCCTGGCCAGCCAGTTACCCGTCGCGGGAAAAGACCTGCAACGCCCGGACACGGTCCACCCCCGCAAAATGCTGCTGCTGGAGGGCTGCGCCCAGTCGGCTCTGACCCCGGAAACCAACGCCGCCGCCGCGCGGGTGCTAAACCGGTTCGGCATCACGTTGGTGGCAGAAACCAGGCGCGGTTGCTGCGGCGCAGTGCGTCTGCATACCTCCGAACGCGAACAGGGTCTGGATGACATCAGGCGGCGCATTGATACCTGGTGGCCGACCATCCAGGCCGGAGCCGAAGCCATCGTTTCCACCGCCAGCGGTTGCGGGGTCACGGTCAAGGACTATGGTGAACTGTTGAAGGACGATCCCGGGTATGCCGACAAGGCCAGGCAGGTGGCAGGCCTTGCGCTTGATATCGCCGAGGTCATCAGCGCCGAGATCGCAAAATCACCTCCCGGGCCGGAACCTGCACGTCAACTCAAAGTGGCATTCCACAGTCCCTGTACACTGCAACACGGACAGAAACTCAACGGCCGGGTCGAAGCGCTGCTGAGCCGGTTCGGCTTTACGCTTGTGCCGGTTGCCGACGGTCACCTGTGTTGCGGTTCGGCAGGTACTTACTCGCTGTTGCAGCCGCACTTATCAGCACGCTTAAAAGCGGATAAACTGGCGAACTTACAGGCTCATTCACCGGATGTCATTGCGACGGCCAACGTGGGCTGTCAACTCCACCTGCGCAAGGATTCAAAACTCCCGGTAACGCACTGGATCGAGCTACTGGATACGTTGAAAGGATAAGAAATGGATGTAATGAATATCAGGGGCGGTGTCGCGTTGAACGGCAGCGTTGCAACCAGTGGCGCCAAGAACGCGGCCCTGCCATTGCTGTTCGCGACCCTGCTCGCCGAGGGTGAACACAGCTTTGACAACGTCCCGATCCTCAAGGACATCGACTCGACAGAGTTGTTATTGAACCACCTCAACTGCCAGACCATCCGCGATGGCAACCACATGCAAGTCATCGTCAAGCGGCCGGAAAGCATCGTTGCGCCGTACGACATCGTGCGCAAAATGCGCGCCAGCATCCTTTGTCTCGGCCCCCTGCTGGCGCGCTATGGTGAGGCAAAAGTAAGCCTGCCGGGCGGTTGCGCCATCGGCTCCCGGCCGATCAACCTGCACATAGAACCGCTGCGCCAACTGGGCGCGCAGATTGACATCGAAAACGGCTATGTGATCGCCAGGGCCAAAAAGCTGGTCGGTGACCGGATCGTCTTCGACTTCGCCACCGTGGGCGGTACGGAAAACATCATGATGGCCGCATGTCTTTGCCGTGGCACCACCATCATGGAGAACGTCGCCAAGGAACCCGAGATCGTCGACCTTGCCCGCTGCCTGCGTGGCATGGGCGCCAAAATCGAAGGTGAAGGCAGCAGTGTCATCACCATCGAGGGTGTCGACGAATTGAAACCGGCGCATCACACCGTCATCCCCGACCGTATCGAAGCCGGCACCCTGCTGATCGCCGGCGCTATCACCGGCGGCGATGTCAAGGTGACAAACTGCGTGCCCAAGGATATCGATTCGCTGGTCAACAAGCTGGTGGATTGTGGTTTCGAGATCGAAACCGGCAGCGACTGGGTACGGGTCAGACCCTGCGCTCAATGGTCGGCGATCGACGTCGATACGGCACCGCACCCGGGCTTTCCGACCGATCTGCAGGCGCAGTTCATGGCGCTGATGACCCAGGCCAGCGGCACCTCGGTGATCACCGAGAGGATATTTGAAAACCGCTTCATGCACGTACAGGAACTTGCCCGTATGGGCGCCAATATCACGCCCAAGTCACAGGTGGCGGTGGTGCGCGGCAAAAAAGGCGGTCTGAGCGGCGCACCGGTCATGGCAACCGATTTACGCGCCAGCGCCTGCCTGATCCTGGCGGCCCTGGCCACCGAGTGGTGAAACCACGGTCGCGCGTATCTACCACCTTGACCGTGGCTATGAAAAACTGGAGGTTAAGCTGCAGAGCCTCGGCGCGCAAATTGACCGGCGCCAGTCTGTGATGTGGCGTGTAAAAGTCATGCATACAACAACACGCACGTGCCGTTGACCGTATACCCGTCAGGGGCTGTCTTCATTCCTGCCAAATGACCTGTCCAGCGGGATCAGCATGGTCACGATAAATGAAGGCATGCGTCGCGACCATCACCCAGATAAAGAAATACTGGTAACCGAGCAATTCCTGCAACCAGCCACTGAACATGCCCGGCATCATCATGCCAAGCGCCATGAAACCGGTGCAGATGGCGTAATGGGCGGTCTGGTGCGCGCCGTTGGAGATGTACAGCATGTACAGCATGTAGGCGGCAAATCCAAAGCCATAACCAAACTGTTCCACCCCGATCGCGATGTTGATAACCAGCAGGTTGTCAGGCAGGCACAGTTGACAGAAAGACATACACCAGCATTTGGCAGATTGATGGCCAGCACCATCCATATCAGCCAGTATTTCAAACCATGCGCGCGGCCAGGAAACCACCCAGCAGGCCACCCAGCGTCAACATGATGACACCGATCGTGCCATAGGCAAAACCGACCTGGCCCGTGTTCAATGCCAGACCCGCCAAGTTCGGGTGAATCGAGCATGAAAGGGCGCCGCCAGTTTGACCAGTTGCGCTTCTGAAAACCTGAACAGCAGCAGGAAGGCCAGTATCAGACCGATCTTTGGTTTTTTGAAAAAAGTCGGCAAAGGTCTCGAGGAAATCTTTCAGCACGTCTGCATAAACTCGCGTGAAGTCTCGGCACATCCTGAGTCCGGCCGCGGCAGGACAAACCGGTGCCAGGCAAAAAACACCAGGAACATAGCCGCCATGACATAGAACGTGATCGCCCACGCCAGCGCCGTTCCGGGGTCCGCGGACAATCCCGCGCCCGCCTCTGCAGTGGCGCTTGACGCCTGCATGATCTTTTCCAGCGCACCGGCCAGCATGATCAGCACGCCCTGTCCGGCGATCATCGCCAGGCGGTAAAACGTGCTGCGGATCCCCACGAACCAGGTCTGGTCGTGTTTGGACAGACCCAGCATGTAAAAACCGTCGGCGGCGATATCATGGGTGGCCGAACTGAATGCCACCAGCCACAGAAAAGCCAGTGAATATTTGAAAAAATCATGCGCAGGCAGGGTCAGCGCCACGCCACCCAGCCCGGCCCCGATCAGCAACTGCATCGCGACGATCCAGCTTCGCTTGGTCCTGAGGATATCGACAAACGGGCTCCACAGCGGCTTGATGACCCACGGCAGGTACAGCCAGCTGGTGTACAGCGCGATGTCGGTATTGGATAGTCCGAGCCGCTTGTACATGATGACCGAGACCGACATGACGACCACGTAGGGTAATCCGCTGGCGAAATACAGGCTGGGTATCCACGTCCAGGGGCGCGGTTTTTTAGCCGGGCCGTGCATCTGAACTTGCTGGCGATCCACCTAGGATCTGGTTCCGGAGCCGTTGGAACCAGCGCCGGACAGTTTCGCCCGGGCGATTTCAAGACAACCAATCACCGGTTCGTTGACCAGCGTGACCACGGCGGGCGGCGCCTTGATGACGTTCAGCCTGGCCAACAGTTCATCGCGGAAAAACTGGCTGCTGCAAACAACGCCGCCGGCCAATGCGAGTGGATAGGGACTTTCGAACGCGAGCGCCTTTGCTACCGCCGCCACGAGTTTGACCACCTCCACCACCGCGCCATTGACAATCCTGCGCGCCACCTTGTCGTGCCGGACAGCCGCGTCCATGACGATCGGTGCAAGCGCTGCGACCGCCCGGCGCGTATCAGGACCTGCGGAGACCTCCTTGAGAATGCTCCTGGGGTCCTCCGTACCGAGCTGTTCCAGCACCATTTCGGATAACATGGTTTCCGGACCGATTTCATCACTCGCCTCGGCCACCGCAGACAGCGCCCTGTAGCCGAGATAAAAACCGCTGCCCTTGTCACCGAACCAGTGGCCCCAGCCACCCTTGGTCACCACACGGCCATTCCTGTCAACACCGACCGCAACCGAACCGGTGCCAACGATCAGGGCGATACCGCAACCATCGTCGGTGCCATGTGCGAGCACCGGCATTGCGTCGTGGACAATATCCAGCCTGGATGCGAGTCTGCGCTGTTCTGCCCAGTTGCTCACATCACTCTGAACGTCGGGCGAGGTGCTGCCCGCCAGCGCCAGCACCGCATAGTCAAATCGCCGGCCGGGCATTGCCGCCTCAAGCAGGGCTTCGTCGATTGCCTGGTCGAGACTGTTGAGTGATTGTTCCTTGCCTGACAGTTTCAGGTTGGAGGGACCGCCACGTCCGTGGCCGAGGATGGTCATGTACCCGCTGTCATCCAGTGCAGCTACCAGCGCCATGGTCTTGGAACCACCGCCATCCACACCGAGTATGAGCCTGGATTTGCCCGCACCGGCATCAGGGGGCAGCTTGCTGTCAGGCGTATGCATCACAACACATCACCTCCGCTTGCCTGTGCGGGTTCCAGTCCGGATTCCAGGGCCCGCCGCAGATGGCCCCGCACCGCCTCGAGACGAGTCCGCGCGGCAGTTGCTGAAACCTGCAAGCGGTGTGCAACAATCGCGGTTTTGACCTCACCGTCGCAGCGCTCCAGGAGTTCACGGGCCTGCGCAGCACTGCAATCCGTCAATGCTGCGACGATCCGTTGCGCGCGTTCGGTCAGCTTGATATTACTGGCGCGGAGATCGACCATCAGGTTGCTGTAGGTCTTGCCCAGACGCACCATTGCGCCGGTGGTGAGCATGTTCAACACCATCTTGGTGGCGGTGCCGGCCTTGAGCCGGGTTGAGCCAGTCAACACCTCCGGACCCACCAGCGGCAGGATGGATAAATCGGCATGCGCGATGAGTTCCGCTTCGCTGTTGCAGCTGAATCCAATCGCGAAAGCGCCGCTTGCGCCGGGCATAGTCCAGGGCGCCGATGACATAGGGTGTACGGCCACTTGCGGCGATACCGACCACGACATCAGCGCGCCGTGAGGCCGATATCCTGCAGGTCCTGCCGCCCCGCCAGGCTCGAATCCTCGGCACCCTCGACCGCCCGTACCAGCCCTTCGGTACCGCCGGCTATCAGGCCAACGACCAGGTCCGGATCGGTATTGAACGTGGGTGGACATTCGACCGCATCCAGCACACCGAGACGACCCGAGGTGCCGGCGCCGGCATAAATCAGGCGGCCACCGGCGGCAAGCCGGTCCGCGATCACGTCGATGGCCTGCGCGATGGGTTCTGCAACCGCCGCAACCGCCGCGGCGACCTTCTTATCCTCCGAGTTAATCAGCCTGACGAGTTCAAGTGAGTTAAGATTGTCCAAATCCCGGGTTTGGGGATTGCGCATCTCTGTCGTTAACAGGCCAAGGGTGGTCTTAGGGGAGTCTGTCATGGCGTTTGTAGTCCGTATGCTCTACTCGTATTTGCTGACGTTCAGTGTTGGCGCGGTATTGTCCTGGTGTGTCTTTTCCACAGTGGCGTGTGCCGGGGAATCGTCTGAACCGGCTACGGCAGTCAGCCAGCAACGTGTGGTTCTGACGGGTATTGACGTCCTTGAAAAAGAAGATTTCAGCCTTCTTAGCGGTCGCAATATCGGCCTGATCACGAACCAGACCGGAATCGATCGCGCTGGCGTCAGCGATATCCAGCTTTTGCACGCGCGCAAGCCACGTCAACCTGATCGCCATTTTCAATCCCGAACACGGGCTTTTTGGCAAGCTCGACAAGTCGCTGATTGAAAACAGCGAAGACCCGCTGACCGGGATCAAGGTCTACAGCCTGTATGGCGCCACCCGCCGTCCGACTCGCGAGATGCTGACCGGTATCGATACACTGGTGTTTGACATCCAGGATATCGGCACACGTTTTTACACCTATATCTCGACCATGGGCCACGCCATGCAGGCGGCGGCTGAAAACGGCATTGGTTTCGTAGTCCTCGACCGCCCCAACCCCATCAACGGCGTCACCGTTAGCGGTCCGGTGCTGGACCGCGGCAAACAGTCGTTTGTCGGTTTCCACCGCCTGCCGGTGCGTCATGGTATGACCATCGGCGAACTGGCGCGCATGTTCAAGGCCGAATTGCAGCTTGATCTCGAATTTGCAGGTCGTCCCACTCGAGGGTTGGCAGCGGACGGACTATTTCGACGATACCGGTCTGCCGTGGGTCGACCCGTCTCCGAATATGCGCAGTCTTAGCGAAGCCCTGCTCTATCCCGGTATCGGCCTGCTCGAAACCACCAACCTGTCGGTGGGGCGCGGCACGGACACACCCTTCGAACTGTTCGGTGCGCCCTGGCTCGATGACAGCCTGCTGTCGGCGGACCTGAACCGGCTCAAATTGCCGGGCGTGGATTTTTCGCCGCTGCAATTCACACCCGACGCCAGCAAATTCGAGGCCGAGCTGTGTCATCGGCGTCTCCATCCGCATCACCGACCGCCAGCGGTTTGAACCGTTGCGAACAGGTCTCGAGATCGCCCTGCAACTGCGACGAAGCTACCCTGAGCAATGGGAGATCGACAACTATATCAAGCTGCTGGGTAGCGATGCCGTCCTGCAAGCCATCCGTGACGGGCGCAGCTACACCGACATCCTGGACATTTACAGCCCGGAGCTGGATAACTTCAAACGACGACGTCTGGCTTACCTGATTTATCCATAAAGCCCCGCGGCCGGCGCTTCACATTTTCCGGCAGTCACTGCCGGACGTTGATCAGCGTATGCGTGGCGGCAGGTTTCAGACATCATGGTCTGAGCCCGAAACGTTCCTTCAGCGATTCATTCTGCAAGTGGGTCCAGTCGTAGTAATCCCTGTTCTGCAGTTGGCCCGCAGCGGCCTCGTCGAGTAACACGGTGACCCGTTCATGCATCTGCAAAATGGACGCCGGGCACATCGCCGTGACCGGACCCTCGATCATTTTCACGACCGCTTCGGCCTTCTTCTCACCCGTGGCCAGTAACAGGATCCGGCGTGCATCCATGATGGTTGCGATGCCCATCGTGACCGCCAGAGTGGGTTGGAATTCGTCAGCTGCAAACAGCCGGCTGTTGTCCGCGACGGTCTGCCGGGTCAGGGTTTTGACCCGCGTCCTGGAGTTGAGGCTGGAACTGGGTTCGTTGAAACCGATATGGCCGTTCACGCCAATGCCCATGATCTGTAAATCGATACCGCCGGCCTCGGTGATTTTCTTTTCGTAAAGCGGACCGACAAGCACCGGGTTCTGCCCTTCCCTGCATTCCGGCAAAAAGGTTTTCAGCGGGTCGATATCGACATGGTCGAACAACTCCCGTTGCATATAGGCCCGGTAACTTTGCGGATTGCCGGCCGTGACACCCAGGTATTCATCGAGGTTGAAAGTGCTTGCCCGTTCAAATGAAATTTCACCTGCCCGGTGTCTGTTCCACCAGTTTGCGGTAAAGCGCCAGTTGCGTACCACCGGTAGCGAGACCCAAAACAGCCGCCGGCGAGACACGCAGGAGTTCGGCCACCAGATCCGCGCCCATGACCGCAACACACTCCGTATCTTTGAGAATTATGATTTCCATCGGTTTGTTCTCTTAGGGCCTGTTAACACGATGCGGAGGCCCGGCGACATTGCTCATCTCGCCGTCGATCCAGCTGCGGTAGAGGTTCAGTTCGTCATCGAGCTCGATAAAGTTTGCCCGGTAGCCCGTGCGGATGTAACCCAACTGGTTCTCCAGACCCAATGCGTGGGCCGGGTAAACCGAGCCCATGCGCAGCGCTTCGGTCGTGCTCAAGCCGGTGAAACGGGCGGCGTTCCTGACCGCGCTGAGCATGTCCAGGTCGGAACCGGCCAATGCGCCCGAGGCCAGTCGGCAACTGCCGTCCGACACGCTGATGTCCTGGCCGTCAAAGCGGAAGGCGCCACTGTCTGAACCGACCGACGCCATGGCATCGGTCACCAGTATCGAGTAGCCCTTACGCTTGGCCGCGACCGCGACAGCGAACGTCGCCGGGTGCACGTGCTGGCCGTCGGCGATAATGCCACACCAGCTCTGCTGGTCCTGCAGCGCGGCACCCACCATACCCGGTGCACGGCTTTCCATTTGACTCATGGCATTGAACAAATGCGTAAAGCCACGCAAACCGGCGTCGAGCGCCTCACGTGTCTGCTCAAAACTTGCCGCGCTGTGCCCGCCGAATACCAGCACACCCCGTTCCTCAGCCGTGAAATCATTTCGCTGCTGGTACATTCCGGCGCGAGCGTCACCAGCTGTCACGGCTTCAGTCAGTGACGTGAGCAGTTCAAATGCGGCCTCATCGAGTGGACGAAACCTGTCCGCCTTGTGGATGCCGTGTTTGTCCGGGATTCAAAAATGGCCCTTCGAGATGGATACCCAGGACACCGGGAACAGCTTCGGTAACTGCCCGCCTGACGGCCTCGATGGCACGTTTCATGGTCGCAAATCCGTACTGATCAGTGTCGGCAGAAAACCGGTCGTGCCAAAGCGGCGATGCGCTGCACCGATTGTACGCATGCGTTTTCACGGTAGGTGCATCATTGAACATTACACCACCACCGCCATTGACCTGGATATCAATCAGTCCAGGCGCCAGGATGTGCCCGGCAAGGTCGAACGTGCTGCGTAACCGTTGCCGGGATATCGACTCCGGTAAAAGCGCTGAAATCCTGTCCTTTTCCAGCAAAACAGCCAGGCCGCCGTGTAATTTCTCCCCATCAAAAACACGGCAATTGAAAAGTGCCTTTTTCATGACAGCCGGTCCTTAATGGACGGCGAATCGGCAGGCAACCGTGCTGGCGTTAACAATTGGATCAACCAGCCCGCCAGCCAGCGTCAGTAATGAGCCGACGGCCGCATACCAGGGCCAGTAGAGGTCGGTGCCCATCGCGACCATCGACAGACCCGCCACACCGACAACAAAGCCCATCAGGGCTGCCGGTTGTTTTACACGCGGCGCCGGCCACCGCCAGCAAAAACAGGCCCAGCACAGGTCCGCTTGCAAAGCCGGCAATTTTCAAGACGTTGAACACCGTGCTTTCCGTCGTGCCGATAATACCCACAAGCATGGCAATCGTAACCTGCAATATACCAAACGCAGCGGTTGCGATACGACCGGCGCGCAGTTGCGCGGCTTGTGAAAGTTCGGTTTTGCACAAGGGTAGCCAGATATCGTTGATCAATGCCGTGGCCGAACTGTTCAGCGAGCTGGAAAGCGTCGACATGGCCGCTGCGAAAACCGCCGCCAGGGTCAGACCTGCCAGACCGACCGGCATGTAGTTGACGATGAAGTAGGCAAACAGGCGGTCACCGTGGCCATCGTCCATTGGATTCGCCCCCGGCATTTGTGTTATAAAACCCGGCCAGCGCAATGCCGATTGGACAGGAACACGGCAAACTGTAGAAACACGATAAGGCCACTGAAACCCAGGCTGAGCGACGGCATCCCGCTGGTTTTTGGCGGACAGGTAACGCTGCACCATTAACTGGTCGGTGCCATGTGTCGCCATGGTCAGGAATGCGCCGCCCACCAGGCCTGACCAGAATGTCATGCTGGGCTTGGTCAGGCTGAAATCAAAATCAAACATACGCAGTTTGTCGGTCTGCTCCGCGAATTGCAGTAGATCCGGCAAGACCACCCGGCATACCCATGACGATGATGGTGAATGCGGCAGCGGCACCCAGCATGTAGATGACAAACTGGATACCGTCGTTCCAGATGACCGACTTCGCGCCCCCACCAGCGTGTAAATGATGGTGATCAGGCCGAGAATAATCACCGAGACGGTCAAGTCCAGACCCAGTACGATCTGCAGCACCAGTGCGGTCAGAAAAAGTCTCAGTGCGTCACTCAAATTGCGTGTAAACAGAAACAGCACCGAGGTCAGCCTGCGGCTCAATTTACCGAAACGTGTTTCGAGCACCTCGTAGGCGGTGAAATTTTCGCGCCGAAAATAAATCGGCAACAACACGTAGATAATCAGCAGACGACCGACAATATAGCCGATGGCGATCTGCAGAAATGTCAGGTTGCCATTATCGGCGGCCGGGATACCCGGCAGGCTGAGGAAGGTCACCGTGCTGGTTTCGGTGGCAACAATCGACAGCAGCAAAACACCCCATGGCAGGGAGCGGCTACCGAGAAAATAATCCGCCGAGGTCCTTTGTCCGCGACCGACCCACAAACCGAATGCCAGCACCGCCAACAGGTAGATGACGACGATCGCGGCGTCCAGCGGGTGGATATTCATGGAGAAGCTCATGGCGAAGAAATCACCTCCAGAATTGCAATCGGCCCGGAATTCCGGGCCGATCACAAACTAAAAATTACAACTGATTGACCGGCCGTTAGGCCCGGTCTGCCTCAGAAGACGAACTTGGCCATCAAGCTGAATAGTCCTTGGGTTGAACCAGGATCTCGGCTCACCAAAACGGCCGCCGTTGACCCGGGATCAATGTTATAAGCGGTCTGCGCTGTTGAACACGTTGAAGATATCAGCACGCAACTGGATGTTGTAGCGGTCGTCACTACCGAGATAGAAATTCTGCGTATAGTTCAGATCCAGCTGGGTGTGCGCACTCGCTCCGGCGTGAGCCCGCAGGCTCGGCGTAACGTATGGTATCGTTGGTGCTGCCAGTAGTAGCGGTAAACCTCAGAATCCCATGCTTCCCACGGTTGACCGGACTGGAACACCAAATAAGCGCCAATACCCGCGTTCCACTTCAGCTCGTAATAGCCGTAGAGCTTAAACTGGTGGGGGCGGTCACCACGCAAAGTGCCATCCTTGAAGTTCCATAACTGGCGGCCTGCGCCATCGGCGAGATTGGAAGAGCCAATAAAGATGTTGCCGTCGTTACCCGTAGTCGTGTTGTCCTGGTCAAAATTGCCGGTGTAATCACTATAGACATATGAACCCTGCACGTAGAAATTATCTCCGCGCCACTCAGCCTCGAGATTGAGTTCCCAGTAATCGGTATACGCGTCATCAAGTTGCGCGATAACGTAGGAGGAACCACCGATTTCATCCCTGTACTTATCCAGATCCGGGATATACAGTTCCTGCGGAATTCCTGGAGGCGGATCGAAGGCGATACGTGCATTATTGTTGGTGTCTTCCCAGAAATTCCTGCCCTCACGGTAACGGACATGGGCCCGGCCGGTCAGACGGTCGGTGAACTCATAGGTAATACCCAACAGGAATTCATCGATATAACGGGGTTCGATACCCTCCTGGAATATTTTTCCTGACGAGGACGCCCGCTGTTGGTGGGAACAATATTGTTACCATTCTGCATCATAATACGCTGCGATAACCCCGTTGAGGTCGTCGCGCGCCCATGAAGCGGCCCTTGCCAGCGAACTTGCGGACGGATTGTAACGGGCATAGTTGGCAAATACCGTTGTCCTGTCATTGGCAGTCCAGCTGATGCCCAGACGCGGTTGGACCATATCGTTAAAGCTGACTTTCTTCATCATGTAGCGGTGCCCTTGGGCCAATTCGTAGCCCGACACGTTATTCGTGTTTTTCTTGAGACCCTGACCATAGAGTCTGTCCTCACTGACCAGGAAACCCATATTGAACTCGAAGTCCCTCCAGGTAATCGTGTCATTGATTTCGATGTTCCGCGACTTGGACCCCGAATTGATGGCCGCATACGGAAAACCGTCAAAGCTCGACAACTGGGTATCCGACCGGTAGTAGTATGGCTCGGCCATTGATCTCATCCAGACCGCCATAAACCGTGATGTAACCCCAGCCGTTCGAGGCCCGAAGCAGGTCTTCCTCGATCTTTTCCTGGTGGTAGCCAAAGTGCAACGCGTGGTCCACGGTCGTGCCTTCGATAAGGTAGTCGTATCCGATTTCGAAACTCTGGCGTGAATAGTCCTGATTATTGATCTCGCCGGCGCCACCGACCGCGCCACCGCCCGTCGGCACACCGTTGTCGAGATAACCGTACATATTGATAATCGGCTGGATAAACGCGTTGAAAGCTGGCTCTCCGGCATCCGGCGCCGGTACGTTGAAATAGCCCATTGTATCCAGCGCGGCGGTATTCAGGTTGTCGCCCAGGGCAAGCGGGAAATTTAACATGTTGTCGGGCCGGCCTGAGGTATCGTACTTGAAGTCAGTAAATTTGAAATAGGCATTGCTCTTGTCATTGATGATCCATGAACCTTCAACGATGCCGATATCCTGCTTCGCCTCACTACCTTCCGCCAGGGAAGCCGCCTCGTAGGTGCCGATGCTCTCGTTCTCGCCGGTCCGCTTGGAAGTACGGTAGCTGGCGTTGAACAGCAGTGCGTCCGTTGGCGCCCAGGTCAGCTTGCCAAAGTATTCGTCGCGGACACTCTTGTAATTGGGTACCTCGCCGTAGGCGTTCTCACCATTGTTGCGTTTGACTTCAGGACGGTAATAGGAACCGTAAAAGTACAGTTTTTCCTTGATGACGGGTCCACTGATGTTCGCGCTGATCCACGATTGGTCCTGGTCGTATTGCTGCGCGGTGTCATTTTTCAGGGAGCTGGTCATGCCTGCCGTCTGCGCAATGTAGCTGGCGCTACCGTGGAACTCGTCGGTACCGGATTTACTGATCGTATTGACCTTGAAACCACCGGAGCGGTTAAAGCCGATGGCCTTGGCGCCGCCACGGATGATGGAAACCTGGTCGATGTCCTGGGTGGAAGGTTCAGCGGAAAGCGTGCCGAACAGGGGAAGTGACACGTCCACACCGTCATACTGGTAGGTATTGTCCTGGCCGTTGCCGCCCGCGCTCGGTCCGCGAACCGCATCCTGGGTGTACTGCACACCCGGGATCAATTTGACCAGGTCGCGGTATTCCTGACCGACTGGCAAGGCGTCAAACGTCGTACTGTTAATCGCAGCTGAAATGGATGCATCACCGGTATTCGCCGACAACATGCTGGTGCCAACAACGACGACCTCCTCCATCATGGCCTCATTTGCTGCAAAATCAACCGCAAGATTAATGAAAGACGTTTGCTGTAACTGCACTTCGGTCTGGCGCGTCCGGGTTGAACCATCTTTCAGCGTGTAGGTGACGGTGTACGTTCCCGGTGGCAGGAAGGGCAGCGAATAGTCACCGTTTGCCGAGGTTGCGTCGACACGCATACCCGGCAGATTCGGGCTGGTCGCCTCGATGCTGACATCCGCAATGGGCGAACCATCGCTGGCATCGGTCACCTTACCGGCGATATTACCGGTCTGCTGTGCCAGCAGTGGTGTGGCAAAAAATGCCGCCATGATGCCGACCAACATCAGCACCCATAATGTCTTGCTTTCTTTGTTTAACGATCTTCTCAACGCTGATTGACTCGTCATGATTAAACCCCGATCAAGTGGTTAAGTTAAGAAATTGTTATTGCTCTCCGGCTAAAATATCATTACCGGCGAGAAAGTAAAGAATTATTTATTCCGTTGTGGTATTTTTTTGCCGCCCTGAAACCACTTTTTGCCCGAGCGGGCCGGTAAATACAACGCATCACAGGCTGAACTCCACTCATACATGGAAAACCAATGACTCAAATTGACAGCTCTCGCCCCGAAACCGAAGCGTCCCTACTCTGCCGCAATGCCTCTGACGGGCCTGCTGATGACCTGTGTTGCGTTGTTTTCAGGATGCGCCTCGCAAAACACCGTGGTGGTTAATTCTGCCAATCAGGATACGCGTGTCAGGATGATCGTCATCCATCATACCAGCGAAGATTTCCAGGGCTCACTTGACATCCTGACCAAGGACTCAAGCAACCCCGTCAGTTCACATTACCTGATCCCCGAACCTGCTGATCCCAGCTATACGGATAAAAAACTGAAGTTGTATTCGCTGGTGCCGGAAGAAGGCAGGGCCTGGCACGCGGGTTAGAGTTACTGGGCAGGTAAAACCGCGCTCAATGACATGTCCATAGGCATTGAAATAGTCAACCAGACCTACTGCCGCAAATCCGAACAACCAGCCGCCCCTGGCCAGGCCGGCCATGAGCCCGCAAGAATTTGTTTTTACCCCGATTTTGCCGAATCACAGATGCAAATTCTGATCGAACTTTTGCAGGGGATCATGGCACGTCATACCGAGATCAAGCCGACCGATATCGTCGGTCACTCAGATATCGCGCCGCAGAGAAAAATCGACCCAGGCCCGCGTTTCCCGTGGCAGCGACTTTACCAACTGGGCTTCGGTGCGTGGTTTGATGACGATACCGTGTTCAAGTACTGGGAGCAGTTCCTGACCAAAGTGCCGCCGGTCCTGACACTGCAGACCGCCCTACATGAATACGGTTACGCCATCGAACTGAGCGGCGTGAACGACCAGCAGTCGCAAAACGTGGTGCGGGCATTCCAGATGCACTTCCGGCCCTGGCTGGTCAACGACGAGTTCGATGCTGAAACCGTCGCGATTCTTTACGCCCTGCTGGAAAAATACCACCCGGAAAAACTCGGGCTTCTGCTGACAAGGGATTAAACAGCAGTTGCCGTCGGTAGCCAGGCGTCGGGCCAGCACGAATTATATATTCGGCACAGATATCCCTTGACGACCGGATAAAAAGATTGTTGTGCAATTCTCCGCACATCTTTAGAATAATTTATTCTTCAGGTGTTGAATAACACCAGCCTGCCAGTGGTGTTTGAATGAAGGCAAACAGGCAAACTGGACAACAAAAGGCAGATCTTACGGCACACAGAATAATGGAAGCCATGAAATGAAAATTCGAAGTATCCGCTTCGGTATGCTGAATGTGCCGTTGAAAACACCCTTCAAAACCGCCATGCGCACGGTCAAGGAGATCGAGGATGTGGTGGTTATCGTTGAAACGGACACCGGCCACACCGGTTACGGCAGCGCGCCGGCCACTGCCGTAATCACCGGTGACACACACGGCTCCATTATCGAAGCCATCCACAAGGTGATCGGCCCGGCGCTGATGGGACGCGATATCGCCGACCTGAACAACCTGACAAATACCATACAACACGCCATCGTCAGGAATTACAGCGCCAAGGCGGCGATGGAAATCGCCATCTATGATCTGTATGGCCAACTGTACAACGCACCGCTGTACAAGCTGCTCGGTGGCGGGGACAACGTCATTTCCACCGATATCACCATCAGCGTGGATTACATCGACAAGATGGTGGAAGACACGCTGGCCGCGATTGACCTGGGTTTTGAAACACTGAAGATCAAAGTCGGAAAAGATCCGGCTCTCGATATTGAACGCATCAAGGCCATTTATGCCGCGGTCAACGAGCGCGCCCTGATCAGGCTCGACGCCAACCAGGGCTGGACACCAAAACAGGCCGTCTACGTTTTGCGTGCGCTCGAAGACAGCGGCGTACACCTGGAACTGCTCGAGCAACCGGTCCGGGGTGACGATATCGAAGGCATGAAATATGTCACCGAGCGGATTCACACACCCGTGATGGCCGATGAAAGTTCATTCGGGCCGAGAGAGGCCATCGAATTGATAAGAAGCCGTGCCGCCGACATCATCAATATCAAGCTGATGAAAACCGGTGGTATCTCCAACGCCATCAAGATTGCCGATATTGCCGGCATCTACGGTGTCAGTTGCATGATCGGCTGTATGCTGGAATCGAGCATCGGTGTAGCCGCGGCAGCCCATATCGCGGTCGCCAAAGCATCGGTTATCACCAAGGTCGACCTGGACACGCCCTTCCTGGCCAAATATGACCCGGTCACCAGCGGCGTGGTGTTCAACAATTCGGAAATCAGCATCACCGACCTGCCCGGTCTCGGTATCAGCAAGATCGAAAACCTGACAATGCTCGACGTTTAAAAGTGCGATAAGACCGCCGCGGTCTGCTCGAATGCATGTTTGAGGGCTGCCCTTGAGTGAGTTTCCAGTTTCAACTGCAACACCGTCGACCCCGTTTGCCGGGCGCGGGCGCTTCAGCGAAATTTTCTGTATTTCCTATACCTAATTCGAGGAGCGGCTACCAGCTTAATCCGGTGCTTTTCTCTAACTATGGTGCAGGTTTATGGGTGGCTGGCATCAGTGCGTCAAGCATTTTCCGGTTGCTTCCGGAATCATCACCAGCAAGGATTTTATCGACCTTCGCCCTGAAGTCCTCTGAATAGTCGTTTTTAACCTGCTCCCACCAGCGCCGGCCAACCTCGTTTCCCAGGTGCCATCCAAGGTAGTCGACCCGTTCCTCCCATCCCTGGGGAGCCATGCCCATTTTGTCCATTTCCTGTAATCGAAGGACTTGTACGAGTCCATAGTTGAAATAACGATCAAGAATGACGGCATCAACAGTCGTCAAATCATCTGGTGTGTAAACGGCCTTGTTCCATGAAACTGCAGGTTCTTCTCCCATCATGGCAAGTTCCAGCGCCATATCGGCCAGAAAATAATCGTTCGCTATCTGCACTTTCGTGATCTGGGTATTCTGGTTGATCTGTATCGCGACCAACACCAACCCGGCGATAACGCCAACATTGGCCGCCAACGTCAGCCACCGGTTGAACTTTTCAGAATCCATATCTTCATTTCCTCAATAAGTCAGGAATCAGTGTAGGAGATTTGCTGGAAAATGTCCGCTGCTGTTGAAGGACAACATTGATCATTTCAACGAGTCCCCATGGCCGGCGGCTTACCGCGGGCATAGCGCGTGCCGAAAGCGCATTGCAGAGACTACCCGACCAGTAACTTGCAGATATAAACAGCGCTCAGCGCCCCCACCGCATCGGCCGTCAGACCGGCGATCAGGGCATGACGGCTGCGGGTGATGGATACGGAACCGAAATAGACGGCCAGCACGTAAAAGGTGGTTTCGGAGGAGCCAAACATGGTGGCGCCGATTTTTGCATAGAGTGAATCGGCACCGTATTCATTGACCAGATCCGTCAACAAACCCAGCGAACCACTGCCGGATAATGGCCGCATCAGCGCAAGCGGAAGGTTTTCGGGTGGGAAGCCGATCAGGTTCAATGCCGGGGCCAGGAAATCAAGCAACAGGTCCAGTGCGCCCGAGGCCCTGAACATGCCGACTGCAACGAGAATCGCGACCAGGTAGGGGATGATCCTGACGGCGATGGTAAACCCGTCCTTGGCGCCTTCCACGAAAACCTCGTAGACCTTGACCTTTTTCACGCTGATGGCATAAAGCGGAATACCCACCAGCAACAGCGGGATGATATACCGTGCCCCGGCGTTCAGGCCGCCAACGATCGACTCGATCATGATTCGTCATCCACTGCGAACATCTTTCTTTTTTCCAGCCACCTGGCCATGAAGATGGCGGTTATCGTCGAGGCCAGCGTCGCCAGTATCGTCGGAACAAATATCTGGCTGGTGGTGACGCCCATCAGTGCCACCACCGTCGCGGGGATAATGATCTGCACGCTGGACGTATTGATCGCCAGGAACATCACCATGGCGTTGGTTGCAGTGTCTTTTTTCGGATTGAGTTCCTGCAACTCTTCCATGGCTTTAAGACCCAGCGGTGTTGCGGCATTGCCCAGTCCCAGCATATTCGCAGACATGTTCAGCACGATCGAACCGATTGCCGGATGATCCTCGGGGACGTCCGGGAACAGGCGCACGGTGATCGGTTTCAATCCCCTGGCGATGATTCTGATCAGGCCCGAGGCCTCGGCGATCTTCATGATGCCCAGCCACAACGCCATGATGCCGATCAGGCCAATGGAGATTTCAACCGCCGTTTTCGACATGTTGATGGCGGCTTCCGTGACCGCATCGATCCTGCCGGTGATGATGGCGGCGATCACGCTGATGAGCATCATGCCGAACCAGATGTAATTAAGCATTCGTTACCTCGACATATTCATGGGCAGTACGGACGGTCAGTCAACCGCTGACCCGGGGATCAGGATATGAGGATCCGTTGCATCCGCATGGATTTCCACCTCGAACGACACCGGCAGGGTGGCCTGGTACAAGCCGTGTCCGCAGGGGAAATTGCTGATGATGGGAATATCCAGGTCGCCACAGACATCCAGCACGATTTCATCGGTGGTCTTGCCGAACGGGACCTTGCTGTCGCCCATTTCCAGCAGTTCACCGATCACCAGTCCGCTGATCCCGTCCAGGCTGCCACTGCGTTTCAGATGCAGCATCATACGGTCAAAGCGGTATAACTTCTCATCGATGTCTTCCAGCAGCAGGATCGCTCCCTCGGTATAAATCTGATCCGCCGTGCCCAGTCTTTCGATCATCAGGGTGAAGTTTCCACCCCACAGAGGACCACGGGCAACCCCGGGCTTGAGACAACGCGCGCGACACTCTGGCGGCGATATGATCCTGATGTCTGATCGGCCCGACAGAACCTCGTGAAAGACATCCAGGTTGTACTGGATGGTCTGTTTTCCATAACTGCTAAGCATCGGACCGTGAAAAGTGACCAGGCCGGTTTTATGTGCAATCGAATTCAGCAGCCCTGTGATATCGCTGAAACCGACGAAAATCTTCGGGTTCCTGCGGATGACATCGAAGTCGAGCAATGGCAAAACCCGGTTGCCGCCATAGCCGCCGCGTGCGCAAACGATTGCATCGATCGAAGGTTCGGCAAACATCGCCATGATATCCGCAGCCCTTTGGGCAGGCGTTCCGGCACACTGGTGCTCCCTCAGGCCGGTGCTTTTGCCCAGCACCAGTTCATAACCCAGTTGCGTAAATACGCCAACGGCGCGCTCAAGTCGTTCCGGTTCCAGCCAATAGGCCGGGTTGACGATACCGATTCTGGCGCCTGCCCCCAATTTTTGCGGTTTTACCTGTCTGGCCATCTGCACCGAGTCCCTTTTTGTTCAAGTCTGTTTTTGTTCAAGTCTGTTTTTCTATGGGGGGAGTATATGTTTGCAGCGGTTATCCTGCACCTTTAGAATGAACTATTCCCGTTCACTTTTCAGGTGCTTCCCTTCATGTTCGACCAAAAGCCCGAACTTCGTCCTGGCAACTGCCCTGCTTCGCCCCAATTGCCAGCAGCAAGCAACGGGTGAACATTAGCACATACTGCAATTACCTTACGATGCGTATCAGCGAACTTTTCTTGTGCGTCCTGGGTGTCAGCCTGCTTGGCGCCGCCGCGCCGGTTGCAGCAGAAAATGTGCAAGCCGGCACCCGCTCCACCGATGTTATCGGCACCACCGGTGCGCAGTTGTCGGCAGACTACTGGGTTGACCGGCTGGACAATGCCGGCAAGGTGCTGATGGATCAAGACGCCATCACGAACTTCGATCGGAAAATTTTCGCCAGCGACCCGAACATGGTGGACCTGGCGCTCTATCCGCAGCAACTGCCGGGCGCTGATGTCAGGGCAAAGATTGAATCGATTAGCAAACCCGCGAGTTCGGGATTGTACAACCGCGACGGTGTGGTGCTGGATGCAGCGGGCTACCAGAAATACACGCATGACCTGAACCTGGAAAATATTCCTGAAAACGTAAATGTGCAATTTGCACTGGCCGTCAAGCGCGCAGCTATGCGCACCTACCCGACCGATGAAAGTTACTACAAGATCGGCGAAGACCAGAACCTCGACCGCTTCCAGGAAAATACCCTGTTCCCGGGTGATGCCGTGGCCGTGTTGCACGTAAGTTCCGATCGCGCCTGGTCTTTCGTCCAGTCGTATAACTACGCCGCCTGGGTGCACAGCGAAAATATTGCCGTTGGTGAACGCGCAGCGGTTGAAAAATACAGGACCGCGGAACCGTTCGTGGTCATAACCGGCGACAAGGTATTGACAAACTTCAACCCCGAAGTCCCTGCCCTGTCGGAACTCCAGCTTGATATGGGCACACGCGTCCCACTGGCCGGTCAGGATACCGTGGGCAACGATCTGTACGGCCAGAACCCCTATTTCAGCCAGGTGGTATTACTGCCGGTGCGTAACCCGCGGGGCGGTCTTGAAATCCGGCCGGCGCTGATCGCGCGCAGCAAAGACGTCAGCCGCGGCTATCTCCCATTCACACGGGAGAACATCATCCGCCAGGCGTTCAAGTTTCTCGGTGAACGCTATGGCTGGGGACACTCCCGCAATGCGCGTGACTGCACCGGTTTCGTCATGGAGGTCTACAAGACATTCGGCTTCCTGATGCCGCGCAACACCGGCCAGCAGGGCACCGGCGCATACGGCAAAAACACCCGTTTCACGAATGACGCCGGCCGCGAGGAAAAACTTGCGGCCCTCAAACAGATGGATATCGGCGACCTGGTTTATGTCCCCGGGCACGTGCTGATGCACATCGGTGATGTCGATGGCGAGCCGTACGTGATCCATGACGTTTCGGTATTCCGCTACATCGACGCAAATGGCGAGTACTACGAGGGCACGCTGAATGGGGTTTCGGTCACACCGCTGACCCCGCTATGGGGATCACGGGAGTCGCCTTACATCGACCTGGTGTATGACATCAAGAAAATCAGGTAGCGTTGAATGGGTCCGGCAGTCAATTGGTTCGTAACCGCGCTGACCTGGCGTTGATACTCGTTAGCATCGTAGTGACCAATTGATTCCGCTATCAGACCGGCGGCATCGATGGTCCACACTTCATAGCCGTTGAGGTCGACTGCATTGCCGGTTCCGCCCGGGCGGTATTGGTGCCCGTCCAGTGCCGGTGAAATACCACCTTGCCACCGTCCAGTTCGCGCAAAAAACACATGGATATCATGCTTGATTGGAGGTCGATCCGATTAACCCGAGAGCAGAAATTCTGCCAGGGCAGAGACCACTGATTGGTCTTCATAAAGGCGGTGCTTCCGTTCCCGGATCTTTGCGCGGATTTCGGCCCTGAAATCTGTCGAGCGTCCCAATTCGACAGCGATCGATACATACTCATCGATATCCCCGGCCACCAGTTGATCCAACTCCAGAACACGCAACATGGCCGCGGTATGCCGGCTTCTCATGCTGGCCCCGGGCATGGTGACAGTCGGTACATCGAACCACAGTATTTCCAGCGAAGAGTTGCCCCCTGACCATCCGGGAGTGTCCAGGTTTATATCGACGCACTGGGCAATGCCGAGGTACTCATCCTCACTGACCCGCCGAAGCAGACCCAGGTGTTGTTCAAGTTTCAATCCTTCCTGTCTGAATCGACCAGCCAGTCGCTGACGAAATTGCTCAATACCGTGCCCTTGTGATGATGGCGTGAAGTGGAACCGGGAACCGGGCAGGCGCTTTGCAATACTGACGAGAGCCTTATAGGTGACAGGCAGCCACTTGGGCGCCGACTGTCCGACAAAATACTCCACAGACGCCGGGTCCATGGGCCATCCAGCCGGCCTGACGGGCTTTCTGTCGGGTGGCAGGAAACATGTACCCAGGCCAGGTAAGCGGACCAGGGTCTCGTCATAGTCAGCATCTCCATCCTCTCGCTCCATCAAATCCGCAGTCAGAAAGGCGTCTATCGTAGTTAGCCGGCTGGATACCGGGTGTCCCCAGAGCATGTACTGGCGCTCGGCCAGTCGCTGCGTTGAGAGAACCTGGACCATGGGGTGCATACCAATATCCAGGTAGATCAGCACATCCTGGCGAGCCTCACGAACGGTTTGTACCCATTGCACTGCACTTTTCCTGCCGGATTCAAAGCGGCTTACCGCGCCGGCCAGGGAATGCGACACCTGGTCGACGGTTTCGGATAATTGAAAGCAGGACACTTCAAACTTCTCCGGATCGAGGCCGGTGATAAAAGCGCCGAACAGTTTGCTGATGGTATGTCGGAACAGTGACCCGGATATGAAACCGACCCGCAACTTATGGGACCCATCCTGCTGGGGCCCATTCTGTTGGGGCTCAGCCTCTTGCGGCGCTGCTTCAGAGCGGCGCGGAAGCAGTGCTGAATTGGCCATATCCTGTATGACCCGCGCGTAACGTCTCTGTGCCGAAGTCGTATCCAGTTCCAGGTAATGCAGGTAAAAATGAGTGCCGAACGTGAGACACTGCAGGATCTCATTTGCATCGTTTTTGGAGAAATCACGGGCTTCAAACCACGTCAGGCCGCTTTCGAACTGATCCAGAAACTGCTGTTGTTGATGAATATCCGGGTGAAACAGGGCCACCGGCGTTGTCATGGCGGCAAATCTGGCTGACAGGCAGTCCGCGTCCAGGCGCAAAGCACTGTCAATGGCCTGTCGCGCGATATCCAGCCGCCCAAGGCGAACTGAATCATGTGCCAACAACATCCAGGCCGGCGCGGTCTGCACCAGTTCAGCAGCGTTTCTTCGGGCTGAGAGTTGAACGTCGGGCTCGGCGCCCGACAACACCATGGCCCTGGCCAGGCTGTCGGCAATCTGTGCCTGCCGGGGAAACTGGCGCGCGAGTTTTGCAAAGCACTCGGCGGCAATATCCCCGTTCCCCAGGCGCAATGCCAATTGTCCATGCATCTGCATGACCTGAACATTCCCGGGTTCAGCCTGCAACGCCACTGCCGTGGTTTTGAATGCTCCTGGGTAATCACCCGAAGCAATTTGCGCCCTGGCCAGGCCCATCAACGCGACCACGTGGCCTGGCTGCTCAATGGTTACCTCTTTGATCAGCCTTGCTGCCCGGGCATAGTCCCTTTCCCGAAAAGCCAACTCGGCAGCCAGCAGGCGGGTTGGTACAAATTGCGGGTCCAGCGTCCCGGCGCTTTGAATCATTTGACGGGCCTCGTCCAGCCGGCCAAGCATCATCAGCGCCTGGGCGCAGATGCCATAACCCTCGGGGGCTTTTGGATTGCTGTCAACATAATGACGACCCAGCTCAAGAGCCCGGTCGGGTTGTTTGTTTTCGATTGCCTGGTTGGCTTGTTCGAGCATGAACAGTGCCGTATTTCTGATGGGTGGTAAGTATAAACCAGAGCGTAGGTCAAGCCGGAAAAAAAAGTCAGACCTGGTGTTTGCTCTCAGGTCTCAAAGCGTAACGGCACCCTGCCGGTCAAGCCGGCGAGCAGTTCGTAACCGATGGTTCCGGCCGCCGCTGCGACCTCGTTGACCGGAAGACTCTGCCCCCAGAGCTCCACCGGATCACCGACCTGCACGTTGTTGACACCGGTCAGATCAACGCAGATTGCATCCATCGATACCCGTCCTGCCAACGGCACGCGCAGGCCATTTACCAACACCGGTGTGCCGCTGGGCGCGTGACGTGGATAACCGTCTCCGTAGCCGATCGCTATCGTGCCGATTTTCGAAGCCCGTTTGGCCAACCAGCCACGCCCGTAACCCACACTTTCACCGGCGGCGACTTCCCTGATGGCGATAATCTCTGAGTTCATCGTCATGGCCGGCTGCAATCCGTGCGCATCGCCAGCGAAAGAACCGCTGGGACAGTTACCATAAAGCATGTAGCCCGGACGATTCCATTGCGCATGGCTTTGCTGCCAGAAAAGGATACCGGCTGAATTGGCGATGCTCATCTCCAGCTTGTGTTTGCCCGAACAGGCACGGATCGTTTCCACCTGCTGCCGGGTCATCGGGTCCGCCGTGTTGTCGGCGCAGGCCAGGTGTGTGCACAGCACCGGCCGCTGCCGGACATTCAAGGACGAACACAGGTCGGCGCATAGCTGGTCGAGTCCATCCGCTGAGAATCCCAGCCGATGCATACCGGTATCCAGTTTCAGCCAGATCCCGACCGAGTCCTGCAGCCTGGCGGACAATAGCCACTCAACCTGTTGCTTTGAATGCAGCAAAAGCCAGAATTTTCCAGCCGCAGCATCCTGCAGTTCGCCGGCACGGCTAACACCCTGTAACACCAGGATCGGCTTGCTGATACCCGCGTTCCTGAGCCTGACGGCTTCATCCACACAGGCCACTGCGAAGGCCGGCACCATGGGCTGAAGGTGTTGCGCAACTTCCAGCATGCCATGACCATAGGCATTCGCCTTGATCACGGCGATGCTTTTTGAGGCGGGTGCGAGACTGTCGGCCAGACCGAAGTTGCTGGCAATATCAGCCAGGCGTACCGTTGCCGTGGTGGGCCGCATCAGGCGCTGTTGCCCGAAGTCTGACAGTTGCTGGAAAAAGGCATGTCCGTCATTCCACCCTCGTCAATTGCAAATCCTCGAAATCGAAATCACCGTCATCCAGCTTCAACATGGTAATCGCGGTGACCTTGCCGTCTTTGTCCGTTTCGAACTGGACATAGGCATCGGCCTCGAGCGTGCGGTCGGTCCAGCGCACGACAAAACGGTTAGCGTTATGGTGGATCAACGGGCCGCTGAGCTTTGGCGATTTTTCGGCAGCGAAAAGCAGATGGCCGTCACGGAGCTGGATGGTCACATCGCCAAACCAGGGGTCGCGGTAACGCCCGGCCAAGGTCTGCAGATCCGGCGTGTCGCACGCCTGGCAGGCGTCATCCGCAATTGCATCCTCGATGCCTGCAGATTGTTGTTCTGCTGTTTCCGCTTCCTGCTGATCCAGCATCATCCGGATCCAGTCCAGTTGTTCGACCGGCATGAAGGAACGGACGATGGTGTTCATCACCGCCGTCCGCGCGGCCGAACTCGAACCGTTGGTCAGCAGCACGACGCCGAGCTCCAGTTCCGGCAGCATGACGACATAGGATTTCATCCCGGCCAGCGTGCCGGTGTGTGAAACCTCCTTGTAGCCGTATATATCGGACAGCCGCCAGCCGAGCCCGTAGGCCTTGAAGTGTGTCCGGTTCAGCTCGTAATCACGCTCACTGACAGCGAGTATCATTTGCGGCTTCCACATCTGTGCGCTTTGCGTCGCGCTGAACAGTTCTTTTCCGCCGGGTGTGGTGCCATGCCCCAACTGGGTCCTGACCCAGGTCAGCATGTCATCCACGCTGCAGATAACGCCGCCGGCGGCCGCGGATACCGGTGGTTGTGCCGTGATACGGCTGCGTTCGATCACGCTCAGCTTGCCTTCGATCACACCGTGCGGGGCGGCGATGTTATGCATTTCCTTTTTTGGAATCCGGTCGGCGAAGCAGCGCTTCATGCCGGCCGGGCGCATCAGCCGGCTCTCGACAAACTCCCCCCAGGTACTGCCACTGACATGCGGGATAATTTCGCCGGCCACGATGTACAGCAGGTTGTCATAGGCATACCGGGTGCGAAAGCTGCTGACCGGTTCGAAATAGCGCAGCGCGTGGATGATATCGGCTGTAGTGAACGTATTGGGTTCCGGCCACAGCATCATGTCGCCGACAAACGGCTTCAGACCGCTGCGATGCGTCAACAGGTCGGTCAGTGTGAAACTGGCGGTCACCCATGGTTCGTGCATGCGGAATTCCGGCAGGTAGTCGATGACCAGGCCATCCCACGAAATCACACCCTCATCGACCAGCACGGCCAGCGCCGCGGTGGTATAGGCCTTGGAGTTGGAGGCGATCTTAAACAGTGTTTTTGTATCGACCGGATCCGGTTTGCCGATTTCGAGGACACCGTAGCCTTTTGACAGCAGGACCTTGTCTGACTTGACGATACCGATGGCCATACCCGGTACGTTGAACTCGGACATCGCACGAGCGGCCAGTTCCGCCACGGCGGTGTTACTGATCGCTTCGCGTGCCTGGGCCCCTGCAGGCAAAACCCATAACGCGACTAAAAGACAAACGGGCCAGATGAAAACCGGCTTGGCCAAATGCCGGCCAGCTTTCGAAGTCCTGTCTGTTCCAGGGTTTTTCATAGATATTTCATCCCAACTGCGGATCAATTGAAACCGGGCCAGCCACCCCTGCCCCGCCTACAGGTAAACCAGGCTCACAACAAAATACATCACCAGCGTAATGGACCCGGCGACCACGGCATACGGCAACTGGGTCCTGACATGCTCGAGCAGGTCGCAACCGGATGCAATCGCAGAGACCGCGGTGGTATCCGAAATGGGCGAACAATGATCTCCGAACACACCGCCACCGAGGATGGCCGCCAGCACCAGGGACGGCGGCAGACCCAGCACCTGGACCAGCGGCATACCGATGGGGATCAGGATGGCAAATGTCCCCCAGGACGTACCCGTGGAGAAGGAAATCAGCGATCCGGCCAGGAACATCATCGGTACGATCAGGTAGATGGGCAGAAATTCGCCTACCAGGCCGGCGATGAAGACACCGGTTCCAAGTTCCTTCAGGCTGGCTCCCAGGGCCAGCGAAAACAGTACGATGGTCACCAAGGGCAGAATTTCACCCATGCCATCGAAAGCGATCTTGACCAGCTTGATGTGACCGAAATTACCACTTGCCAGCATCATCACGTAGGCCACCAGGCAGGCGAGCGCAACCGAGTAGAGCACCGAACGTGAACCACTGCCATTGGCCATGACACCATCGCCGGTCCAGAACATGAATCCGACCATACCCCCCACCATCACCAGCAGTGGTATCAGCATGTAACTCGGGTGGGTTGCTTCAACCTCGAGGCTTTCCGCACTGTCCTCGTGCTTGAGTGTCGGACTGGTGGCCATCGGACCGAAGTACTTGCCCGTCCAGGCGGAAAAGACGACGATCACCAGGGTCACGAGGGCGTAAAAATTGAGTGGCACCGTGCCCCAAAGAACCTGTGCTGCCGGCATCCCAAGCTCGTAACCGCCGAGCAGGACCAGGATGTACGCACCCCAGGCGTTCAACAGGATCAGGATGCAGATCGGCGCCGAGGTGCTGTCGATGATATAGGCCAGTTTTGCCCGGCTCAGACCGAAACGGTCGAAAATGCCCCTTGAGAGGATGCCCGCGGTCAGCACACTGAGATTGGATTCGACAAAAACCGCCGCCCCGACCCCGGTCGTCAGCATGGCTGCCTGGCGAGGATTTGTCGCGATGCCGCGTTTGATGATCGAACTCACCATGGCGGATACACCACCCGACTGGCGGATATAGGCCAGCAAGGCCCCGATCATCATGCTGAAGATGAGGATACGGGCGTTGTCCTTGTCATCAAATACGGCAACGATCCTTTCCAGCGTGAACAGGCCGGCCATTGGAATGGCGCCCAACAGCGATGTCTGTTGCAGCAGTTCCGCGGTAAACACCGACAAAAACAGTGCGAGGATAACCTCACGTCGCCACAGGACGACGGCGATGGCAACGATAGGGGGCAGAACAGACAACCATTCAGAAGACATTATTTTCCCGTGACACCTGGCGTTTTTATTGGATTTTTAATTCTGGTAATTTTATATTCCGGCGAACCGGGAACATAATAATATATTATTTTTTTCAGCGTCGACGAGTTTGAGACGCGGTTTTTTTCAGACGGTCGTGACGGGCGATCTGATGTCGAAAATGTGCCGTCGTACAGGATCAATGAACAAGCCAGGTCAAGGTTTATGCTGTTTATGCTGTTTATGCTGTTTATGCGGGCTAGCGAAACTGGATATCCTTGAACAGGCGCTCGTTCTCAATCAGCGGACGCGTGGTGCTGTCCGCGAGCACCCAGGCCTGGCGTACGCGTTGTTCGCTGTCCGTCTCCTGCAACAGCACACTAACCTGGGCGCGTTTGAACAACGCCATCGCGTAGGCCGGATGGAGCCTGGAGACCTTGTCGAGACTCGTTGCTGCATCGTTTAAACGCTTGTCAGCCATGTACAGCATGCCCAGTTCCAGGTTGAATGTGAATTGATCCGCCAGTATTTTTTGCGCGGTCTCGAAGGCGCTGATTGCTCCCCTGGTGTCGTGCAGCGTCATGCGCAACTGCCCGATCCGTGCCCATTCCAGCCCGGCTGAATCCTTGATTGTCACAATTGTCTGCAACACATCCAGCGCCTTGTTGATCTCGCCCTGGCGTGTATAGACCTGCGCCAGGCCTTCGAGGTCGGGCAATCGATCCGGCGACTCCGCCAACACGGATTCGAACAGGGCTTGTGCCTTGTCCCATTGCCTGTTTTTCATGTAATGCATCGCCTGGTAGTGGCGCAGATCGATGGAGGTGGGATCAATGGCCCTGGCGCGGTCAAAATATATCTGTGCCTGGGCCGCGTCGCCGGTCACCGAATACGCCACGGCCAGGCGCAGGGCGGCCATGAAGTTATACGGGTCTTCATCGAGAATCCGGCTGAATACCGGAATGGCGGCGGCATAATCCCGGCGAATAAAAAGTCCGGCGCCGACATCCATGTCGTGGAACAGATGCACCATGTCCCTGGGATTGGGCGCGTCGTCGCGTAGCCTGGAACTACCGGAGGAACCGACGTAGCCCAGGCTGGCCAGCTTGTCCAGCGCTTCCTGGCTGAGTGTCTGTTGTTCCGGCTTAGGTTCCGCAAGGGCCCTGACCGAGTAGGCATCGATGGCGTCCCAGACTGCCGGGTCCGGCTCGACCTGGCCGTCCAGGTTATTGATCTCACCGGGATCGGTGCGTACCTCGTAAATTTCGGTATCGCCGGAACGGATCACCTTGATGCCATTGAGGACGGCCATGAATTGCGGCTGCCAGCCATACTGCATATAGGGCTTCAGCGCCTCGGCCAGCACGACACTGGTTGCGTCTCCAAGCAGGTTATCCGGCCGGTTTTCACCTGACCAGTCAAGCACGGTGTCGAATACCTGCCTGACACTGACGGCCCGGTCCACAGTTCCGGCTGCGATGCCTGATCCGGCTATCAACAGCGGTACCCGCATGGTGCCCTGGTAAAGCAGGTTGCCATGCAGCATCTCACCATGATCGCCCAGTCCTTCACCGTGATCACCGACAACGATGATCTTCAGCGGATGGCCCTGGAACTGCGTCTCGAAGGCCTCGACCAGCCGTCCCAGCTGCTGGTCCATGTAGGCAATTTCACCCAGGTAGGGTTCATCGGGATACTGTGATAGAAATGGTTCGGGTGGCTGGTAGGGTTCATGCGGATCGTAATAATGCACCCACATGAAAAGTGGATCCGATTTGTCTCTGAGCCAGGTGAGCGCCCGGTCGGTCGTGTTCGCCGGCGCTACGCTCGGTTGCATCACCGTTAAAGACATCATCATAGTGGTCAAACCCCCGTGACAGCCCAAACTGGCCGGCAAGAGGGAAGCCCGAAACAAAGGCCGCCGTGTCGTAGCCGCGGGTCTTCAGCAGTTCCGCCAGCAGTTGCAGGTTTTTGTCGAGCACGCGGCCGTTTTCACGAATGTGGTGATCCGCCGGGTAAAGACCGGTCAACATCGAGGTATGCGACGGCAGGGTCGTGGGTGTCACCGAGTAGGCCTGGCTGAAATACACACCTCGCCCGGCCAGCGCCTCGAGGTTGGGCGTGTCGACCAGGTCTGTCTCGATACCCGTGCGATCGGCGCGCGTCGTGTCCAGTGTGATCAGTAAAACTGCCGGCAATTGGGACTTGGGAAGCAGCGCTGCCGCAGCGGCTTGTGGGCTCTCAGACTCCTGCGAGCAAGCCGTCAGAACGAGCGCCAGGGTACACAACAAAAAGATCGTGATGGGCAGTTTGTTTCAAGTCGAAGTTTCTCATTGGCGACCTTTTTAACACACTCCGCCGGTATTGATAAGGAGATTCTTGAGAGTTGTTTTAGCCTAACCGTAACAAGCCCGGGTTGCCTGCCTGTCCGGCAATTTACAACAGGCGGTATACCGCTTGCGTTCAAGCTGATGCTTGTTTTTCTACTGCAGTTTTCAACAGTCGTTTTCAGCTACGCCGAAAGCACAAAAATATAATTAGCTTTTACCTGATCTGTCCATTGTTTCCGGTAATTTAAAGGTATATAGTTTTTACTCCGCTCCACTGACATGCTTCAGACATTGTCATGGGTCGGGAACGCTGGCAATCCGTTGCCGCAAATGCCCTGCAAACGCTTCAAAACCAGGACACGGAAAACATGGACGTCGCCGCACCCGCGGGCAAGACGTGTTGCATTGCGGAAATGCACATAGCAAGTATTTCCAGAATCGTAACACATTGTTTTAATGTTCTATTCTTAGGGGTATTTTAAATGAACTATCAAAAAGTGTTGTTTGCAGCGCTTGCTGCAGCAGTGTTGTCGGTTAGTGCCAATGCGATTGCTGATATAAATGGTACGCCTAGCGCACCGGTATCAACCGGCGGTGTTGTACCTTACATTATTCCCGGGGCCAATCCGGGTGGAAACCGGACCTGCGCCGAGGTAGGTTCCGCCTACTTTGGTAATGCAACTTACTACCAGTGCTGGAGCGACAAGCGAGATCCCGAAGACTTTGGACTGGATTTCGTAGACATCAGTGGTAACTACCTTTGCGACCGCAATGTGATAACTGCATCAAACGACGGCACTTACGTTCAGTTCACGGCCGGACCGGATGGCGTGGGCGCCGCGATCATCAAGGGTGGCAGTGGCGGCGGTAACGTCTACATGTACGAACCGCAGGCGCTGAGCGATTCAGGCCTCGCATCTCCACTCAATGCCAGTGCAAATCCCGCCGGGCTCAGCCATGTTGACGGCTTCTGCTGGAACCCCGTCGCAGATGATCCGGGCCCCGGCGCTGGATGCTATGAAGATGAGACGGCCTGGGCGACTGGCAGCCGTTACGTCAACAAGGGCAATTGGGCGACATACACTTCCTATTCCAGTGTGCTGAAGTCAGTTGTGCTGTTTGCCGGACAGACCATGGATGCTGGCGACGTGACATTCTCCGCACCCAATGCCGGTGTGGTAACGATAAGCATCGAACTTAACCCCGGTTGGCGGTTTGCGCTCAACGTGGTGGGTGACGACAACGGCACCCCGATCTTTGACAACAACATCAAGGTCCAGAACTACGACGGCAAACCAGCGGCCAAGAATCCTGCTCCAGGTTTGTTCGCGTGGAAGACCTTTGCCGATGGTCAATTTGGGCAAATCGACGTGCCGGTTGGAAGCTACTACGGTGTCCACGTGGACGTTGAACGGGAAGTGGACTGCCCTGATCTCTAAAGTCCAGGTTTGAAGGGTACGACGGACCAGGTCTGTTCCCCCCTAACCTGTCCGCGTACCAGCCGGGTTCGGCTAGCTGCCAAACCCGGCTTTTTTTGCCTGGCCAAAGCTGCGGTTGACAAATGTTCAGCACACCAAGCCGATGTTGACGGGTAATCACCCTCAATCCAGACGCAGCAGGCGCTTGAAAACGAGGGATGAGAGCAGAAAAGCCATGAAAAAGCTGAACATCCAGCCACGTATCCAGGCCGGACCCGAGCCGATAATGACCTGTTCGGGAAGCTCAATATGTACGATATCCGTCTGGCCATCCTGCGGCAGGTAGCCAAGCGGATTGGCCATCAGCAGGTTCCACCAGCGCTTCTTGTGAATGACCGGGACGGCCTGCTCCAGCGGCAGGACCAGGAGCGCCTGGTGCTCATCGCTCATAGTCAAGGTCTGCCCATCTGCCGGCCACTTGACCACCCAGCCGTTTGCCAGGTTCCTTGCCTCCGTCGCCGGGGTCCAGTGTATAGCGCTGCCTGCCGGTTCGACGCTTAAACTGACCTCGCTTCCTGCCGCCGGCGTCGTGTAGCCGAATGCACCCGCAACCCAGATGATGATGAACAGTGCCGGCAGTGTTGCGAGCAGTGCCGGTCCGAGCGCCAGGCCGAGTTGCCTGAAGCCGAGCGCGAGCGTCTGGCGGATCAGCGGCAGGAGTTCTGCAAACTCGCCATCGAATTCGGCAATTTGCTTTTGCTGAAGTTTTTGCGTGGTTTTGAGTGCGGCAATTTTTTCCTGGTCGGAAAATAACCGGTAGACGAGCATGCTGACCCAGCCCGCGAGAATCCCCCAGAGTGGCCAGGCGCAGCACGGGCGGCAGCGCCAATGCGAGAACGCCGTCGATGACGCTGAACAACGGCGCGGGAAGATCGAACAAACCCATGGTCAGGCCTGGTGCTGGTCCCCGGAACCGTCATCCGCCGGAACATCACCGCTGTTTTGCACGGGTTCCGCACCATGCGCAAGTTCCCGGCGGGCTTTACGGCGCTTCATCCATTTTCGCAACGGCCAGAATATGATCGCGCCGATGGCGACGAAGAAGGTGGCGAGGATGCTCAGCAATGATCCCAGCACACTGATGCCGGCGCCCGGGCCGATGTAAGCCAGTGCGGCGCTGGCCGGCGTCAGCAGCAGTATGACCAACAGTACGGGAGATTCTATTTTTGACATGTCATGCGCCTTTGCCCGGGTTATGGTTATGGTTATGGATTGTCGTTAAGGGTTGTGGTTAGGGATTCTGGCAGAACTTTGAAAGCTTTTCATTGACCGCGGCGCAATGAAGGTCGATCTGACGCAGTTCCTCCGCGCCGAAATCCAGCGCGTAGTAATCCGGTGGCGAAAGCCGCGTGATGTATTCTGTGCGGATGGCTTCGAAGCCGGTTTGCGGCAGTTCGCAATGCGCCAGGATTGCATCGATCAGGCTCGCCGGATGCGCGCACAGATCTTCGTAACGGAACAGCAGGCAGGCCTTGCGTACCTCCGGATAATTCTCCAGCAGGCCAAGCACATGCTGATAGCTTTCCGCCCAGTAGCGCGCCCATCCCTCCGCTTCCCTGCCCTCACGCCAGCAGTCGATGATCGTCTGGGTTATTTCAGGGTGGCCAAAATTGACCGGCACCCGGCGCGGACCAAATTCAAAATGACCGGACATGGCCAGTTGCAACGGAACCCTGGCATCCTCCTGGCTGGCGCGGGTAAACAGCGCCTGCTGTTTTGCCAGGGAGGCAACCTGGAACACGGGAGCACGCACCGGGACCAGGAATTTCGCGTCCGGATAAAGTGCCAGGATGTATCGGATTCGCGCAATGTTGTAATTGCCCTTGGCCAGGTAGCGCCTGGCATTTCGAACCGCCAGCAACTTGAGTACGTGTTCCTTGTAAAACCGTTCGAATTCGGCGTTACGCAAGCGCCCGTCCATTAACTGGCTCACATCCGCATCATGCAGAGTCGGAAAGAAATACATCCACAGCACTTCTTCAACGGCCTCGGGACTGTCATTGTTCACCAGGATTCGGTCCCGGTGCGCGCGCTCCTCCATCGCAGGTTGATGCAGCCGGGTTTTGCCGAGCAGGTAGTTGCGCCAGTATGGTGTCCAGACATTCGGAAAATCACTGTAGCGGTGGCTGGTCAGGTCGGGATGCTGCGCCAGCATCTCGGTAACTATGGTCGTTCCGGAACGGGGTAAAGCCGCGACGTAAACCGGACGGTCGATTTTCCGTTGCGCGGTTTCCTCGCTGATGACTTTAGATTCCAGGTCGGCCAAGCGCCGCCATAGCGGCTGGGTTGCGGCAAAAAACCTGGACTGAAAGTACAGACCTGAAGGCACGCGGACACCGCTCACGGTGAGTTTTTCCAGGTTTCCACGGCGTAGCGGGCGATGTCCCGGATCGAATCCAGCGGGGCATCGGTTTTGAACGAGGTAAACAGAACACCCGGCACGGCTTCGGGCGTGATGCAGTGATCCCCGCTCCATTTCTTGTTGTTGTCATCGAGCAGCGATGCGGGAACGGCGCCGAGAGCGGTTTGCCAGGATGCCCTGAAGCCGGGTGCGTAGCCGATGACGAGGTCCGGTGCATCGCTATTGGCGTTATCCGGATATAGCAGCGCACCGTCGAAGACATCCAGAACGGCGGGCAAACCGGTCTGCGGGTCCTGCAGCTGAGGCAGACCATCGATAATCTGCTGCTTGATTTGCGCTGCCTCCTGTTCAGCGACAATTCCGTGGGCTTCGCGGCCACGCCTGTTGATATAAAGACTGTTCAGACCCAGCGCGTAAGCCCTGGTCCTGGACCAGTCGACGGAGGCGAAGCCCGGTTCCGACTCCAGGTAGCCGTCCTTAAGCACCATCAGGCCCTGCTCGAGCAGCCAGCGATTGAGATTGAGCGCGCGTCTGAAGGGTGCAAATCCATGGTCGCTGAGAACGATGAGACGGTCATCGGCGCCCATGCGCTGCAGGGTTTCACCCAATATGCGATCGGCCTCACGGTAGATCCAGTGGATCGCTTCACGCGCTTCGTCACCGGTTTCCGCGTACAGCGGGTGCTGTGTGTCAATGCCACGGTAAAACATGTGGGAAACACGGTCGGTCTGGACAAATACGGAGACCACGAGATCGCTGTCGTGGCGATCAAGCGAATCATAATACATGTTTTCCTGTTCATATAATGTTGTTCGCACCATTTCCAGGTAAGCGTGGTCAGTCATATGGCCCTCGTTGAGTGACCATGTTTCCTCCGGCATGCCGATGGTGTGGTAGAGGCCAAAACGTTCTGCCATTTCCGCGGCATAATCCGCTGGCGAAGAAAGCGGGATCACCGGGGCGCGGGGGTCGATATTGATCGGCGAAATATACAGCTGAACACGTGGATAGGCGCTTAGCAGGTAGGCACGGACAATGCCTTTAACAGATGCCGGGCCAAAATATCTGAAGCTCACCGTGATCCAGTCGGACCATTCGCCCACTGCCAGCTGGATGTCCGCATCGCCCAGGCGGATACGGACCTTGTCCCCCACGGGGTCGAGAATCAACGCGGTATTCAGGGCGGGCGCTTCGGGCTTCAACGGGTGGGCGGGCCCCTCGAGCAGGGTCTCGATGTGACCCTGACCATCGGGACGCATGTACACCGAACGGGAACTGCCGGACTCCGACGGTGCCGACGGCCGGGTCGCGTAAATCGTATAAGTGCCCTGCGTGCCGAGCAGATCGGGTACGCCCATGCCGGCCATCATGCGCTGGATGGGGTCGGGCGGAAAGGTCACGGGTACGCGCAGGACCGTGGAATATCCACCCTGCTCTTCCACCGCACTCCAGAAAGGCGTGCCGTTACGGCGGTTGATGATCTCGCCGTCTTCCATCGGCAGTTGCATACCGAACAACGAGAAGAATTTCTGTGGCGGAACAATCTTTGAAATGGAAAAATCCGGCAGGTAAGTTTGCGGGTCACGACGCAGAAAATCGTAGATGCCGTGCTCACCGGGACCGGTGCCGGTGGCAAAATCCGACCAGGCAACGGGTGACTGCGGCGGGTTGCTGGTTGGCAGCGGGTGAAAACCACCCATGCGTGGCAAGTTTGCGGAAATTGGGCAGCGAACCGTCATCCATCCATTTTTTTGCCAACACCGGATCCATACCATCGAAGCCAAGGATGACCAGACGTTGTTCCGTACGGGGCGCTTCGCGGTTGCACGCGGTCAGCAGCATCAAAACCGGCAGAAGAATCCCTACGAAGATTTTTAACCCGCCACGAACCTGGCGCATGTCAACTGCCATGAGGATGGAGACGGCAACAATGGGGGCTAAAACAGATAAACATCAGGCAGACCTTATTTTCCCGGGACACTATCAGGTAATTATATATTCCGGCGAAACAGCCTTATAATAATATATTATTTCTTCCACTTCAGACGAGATTAAACCCATGGTGTTTCCAGACTATCGTGAAGGGCGACTTTACGCCGAAGATGTGCCGGTCGACAAGATCGCCGGACAAATGCAGACACCGGTGTACTGCTATTCGGCAGCTGCCCTGCGGCAAAATTACCAGTCGTATACCGAGCAGTTCAAGCCGGAAAATTCGCTGGTGTGTTACGCCGTCAAGGCGAATTCCAACCAGGCCATCATCCGCGCGCTGGGGAACATGGGCGCGGGCGCCGACGTGGTCTCTGAAGGCGAGCTCAGGCGGGCGCTGCTGGCTGGAATTCCGGCCAACAAGATCGTTTATTCCGGTGTCGCCAAGACCGCGGTCGAGATGCGCTACGCGCTGGCGCAGGATATTTTCCAGTTCAACGTCGAATCCGAACCCGAACTGGAGCTGTTAAACGAGGTTGCCATCGCCGAGGGCAAAACGGCGCCCGTCGCATTTCGCATCAACCCCGATATCGACGCCCTGACCCATGCGAAAATCTCGACCGGCAAGGCCAGCAACAAATTTGGCATACCGTGGACACGTGCTCAGGAAGCCTACGCACGCGCCGCGCAACTGCCCGGCATCCGCGTGCAGGGTATCGATATGCATATCGGTTCACAATTGACGCAGATCATGCCCTTCGAGCAGGCTTTCCGCTGCCTGGCTGACCTGACCACCGAGCTACGCGACCACGGCCATGACATAACGGTCCTCGATATCGGCGGCGGCCTGGGCATCGACTACGCGGACGGTAACCGGGTTCCACCCCATATCACCGAGTACGCACGACTGGCAAACGACATTCTCGGCGGTCTCGGTTGCCGTATCATCGTTGAACCCGGACGTTCCCTGGTCGGCAATACCGGCATCCTGATTTCGCGTGTCATTTACATCAAACAGGGTGAAAGGGATCGATTCCTGATCATCGACGCGGGCATGAACGACCTGCTCAGACCCAGCCTGTACGACGCCTACCACGAAATCGTCTGCTGCGAACTCCGCGATGGCGAACCCGTGTCGTACCAGGTCGTCGGTCCGATCTGTGAAACCGGGGATACGTTTGCACGCGACCGCTCACTGCCCCCTTTGCAAGCCGGGGAACTGGTCGCAATCAAGAATGCCGGCGCCTACGGTGCGGTCATGGCGTCGTCATACAATACCCGGCCACTGGTGCCCGAGGTGCTGGTGGACGGCGAGCGGGTCACCGTGATCCGGCCACGCAGACCGCACGAGGACCTGATCGGTCTCGACACGCCGGATGGGATCACGTTTTAACCGAATAATCGTTCTATTTTTATAGCGTTGTATTACCATATGTGACGTCGATTTCAACCAACCAGGAATTTGTTATGAAGAAATTTATTCCGCTCGTGGTCTCCGCACTGTTGCTGGCTATCCCGCTTTCCAGCCAGGCCCTGTTTAACAAGAAAACACCCGAAGAGCAACGCCAGAAAATACAGGACCAGAGCAAGTCGGCACTGGAACAACTCTATGCGGAAAAACCTTCCGCCCGCGAGGAGCTGAAGTCAGCCAAGGGTTACGCCGTATTTTCCAGCCTGGGTGTCAATGTGCTGTTGGTTTCAACTCAGAATGGCTCCGGGATACTGCATAACAACCAGACCGGCAAAGATCTTTACATGGACATGTTCTCCGCCGGTGGCGGCATTGGCATGGGCGTCAAGGATTTTATCGTGGTTTTCGTATTCCATACACAGGACGCGATGGAAGATTTCCAGACTGCCGGCTGGGATTTTTCAGGCCAGGCGGACGCCAATGCCGAGACAACCAACCAGGGCGCTGGAGCGGGCGCTTCCGCCACCGTCATGCCCGGAACTTCAATCTACCAGATAACCAAGGCCGGTCTGGCATTGCAGGCCACCCTGCAGGGCACCAAATTCTGGCTTGACAAAGACCTTAACTAGAACGGTCAGAGCCTGATAACACGCTGCAGACGGGTATCCGCATCGTGTTAACAGGCCCCACTAGAGACTTTCCACCGCGATACGGCTGAGCGCCAACAACTCCCTGGCCTTGCTGTCACGTTTCAGCAGGCAGCTGAACAGCACATCCACGACGTGTTGTTGCGAGGCGGTTGAAATGATTTGCGGGAAATCAAAAGCACCATCGCGGTTGACGGAAAACAAGGGGATATCCGCCAGCGACCTGATCGGGTTTGCGCTGTAATTGGTCAGTGAAATGATGGCGACACCGGCCTTTTTTGCCTGCCGGGTAATCTGGATCATTTTCGTCGATTGACCGGAAAACGAGATGACGAAAACAACATCCCCCTTGCCGAGGGTCATCACGCTGGATAACTGGATATAGGTATCCACTTCGGCGATCACCGATTTGCCAATCTGTATCAGCATGCTGGCAAAATTCCTCGCCACCAGCGATCCGGATCCAAGTGCGATGATCTGGATGCGTTTGCTTTGCTCCAGCAACTTGACGGCGGACAGGATACGCTGCTCGTCGTTCAGTTCCATCGTCGTCAGCAAGGCCTCGTTCTTGATATTGTAAAGCTGTTCCAGCACCGAATTTGTCCGTCCATTGCTGAAACCGTTTTTTTCATCGATTTCATCCTGGCCGTCACTCTTGATAACCGACTCGTGAATGGCCAGTTTCAGATCGGTAAAACCACGGTAGTTAAGTTTCTGGCTGAACTTGATGATACTGGACTGGCTGACGCCGACGGACGCCGCCAGGTTTTGCGAAGAGTAGTCCCTGATCAATGCAGAGTTTTCCAGAATAAAGTCAGCAATTTTCTTCTCGTTGGCCGACAGTTCTTCCCGGACCGCCCTCATTTTTACAAGACAAGTCATAGAATGCTTTCCAGTAACTGAATCGAGATTCTATAACAAACATAGCAGATTGCAGACACGTAGGACATAAAAGCCGTTAATGTGACGTCAGCACGACCGGGTCGGCGTAAATGCGGCGCTCGAAATCAATCACCTTGCCATCGATTTGCGTGACCGGGAAAATATACACGGCATCCATGCTGGCCTGCCAGCGGCCTTCGGCATCGCGGTCGATATTCACCTCCAGGTGACCATAGTGCTTGCCACCGTCGATGAGCACGCCCTGCGCTGAATAAATCTCGGGCGAATCGCTGTCAGCGAGAAATACCCGGTAAGGATTATGCACACCAGGAACCGGCCCGCGCAGACCGTCGCCGCCGATGCCGACATCGAAAACATGAATCTCCTGTGCGCGCTCACGTCCGTCGGGCAATACTTCGGTACCCGGCACCACGGAATGTTCGTACATTTCGTCGTGACCACCGAAAACCGCATCGACACCGTAGCGCATGAACAGCGGGGTGAGCGTCTGCAGGGGCAGCGCGGACAATATGTCCCTGCCGTGCGTTTCACCCGGCGGCTGGCCGTGGACACCGGACGTGTAGGGTGTGCCGTGAAACATTACAAAGGTAAAGCGGCTGGTTTGCTGTGCCTGCCGCAGCGTCTCCTCCAACCACGCATATTGCTCGGAGCCCTGCTGCCAGTCCGGAGCGTAGCCGCCATCGCCTGCCCCACGCAGTCTCCAGTTGGTATCCATGCCACTGCGATCAGGCAGACCGTCATTGGTGTCAAGCACAACCAGGGTCACCACGCCGTAGCGCAGGGAATAATAACGTTCCTCCTGCCAGGCATGGCTTGCGCCATTTGCAGGAAGATCAAAATAGGTCTGGTATTTTCTGACCGCACGCTCCGAATCATCGGTCGAATATTTACCCAGTTCACCCGGACCACCAAAATAATCGTGGTTGCCAAGTGCGGGTATCAACACCGTCTGCGCTGCCAGATCAGCGTTCTGCAGCCAGAATTCATCCCAGTCCCGCTGCTCACCACCGGACTGGACCAGGTCACCGGCGATGGCGACAAATGCCGGTCGCCGCGCGCGGATGACCTGCAGGTTCTGGCGGTAGCCGGTGGTCTGGTCGACGAGGTATTTACGTGTCCTCGTGGATCTGTCCGCACCCGGCCAGACGACCGCCGTTCCGGTCGATTCGGGTTCGGTTTCGCTGTCCGCGTAGACGATAAACCGCAGCGGTTTTTCACCGTCGTCCGGTGTCGTAAAGGTACCATCCGCCTGCACGGAATCCTGTGTCACCTGGTAGTGGTAGGTGCCGCCTGGCTGCAGACCGGTTATCCGCAGTTGATGCAGATAAGGCTGTTGTGGCCGCCGGCACTGGGGGTTATCGCACTTTTCCGCCGGGTGGTAGTACAAGGCCTTTGCGGGTGTCGGACTGGACTCGAAAACGGTGCCCGCCGAATTGCCGGGATCGTCCTGCATCCACAGGGTCAATTGCCCTGCCCGGTTGGCATTACTCAACCAGATCAGCGTCATCGCATGCGTGTCCGGGTTCTGCAACCAGGGTGTAACACGGAAACCACAGTCGCCAAAACGGTCATTCCTGGTCTTGTCCGGGTAGGCGTCCAGTCGTTTTAACCAGCCCGTCAGCCAGCGTGATTCGTTTCTTTCAGGTGGTGACAGCTCGACCCGCAGACGCAGGCGACCGCCTGCGGCATCCCTGAAACGGGTGACAATCGATGTACAGCTGTCCCCCCTCACGACGGCCTGTGTCATGGCCGTCAGCACCTGGACCAGGCCCCAGCCCTCATCCTGGTAACGCTCGCGCGGGTTGTCGCCCAGCCCCTTGAAATTGTAATAGTCGATCACTGCAAACAGACCCTCGGGTGTCTCCACCAGTTGCTGCAGCAAATCCGTCAAAACCTGTTTCTGTCCAGCGGGAAGTTCGAGCGTCTGCCAACGCTGCTCGAAAGCCGAGACGATGAACCTGGCCTGGTAGGCGCGCGTGGCTGCCAGCCACTCGCGTAAGCTGGTCAATTCGGCGGACGGCCAGGCTTCGTCAAACTCCGCTTTACTGGTCCAGGGGGCATCAAACGGCTCGAGTCCCTGTAGCCAGACCGGCATGTGTAAACCCGCCGGCGCCACTTGCCTGACGTAATCCACCATGGCCGGAAACTGCTCGTCAAATGGCGCATCGACACCGCTGGGGAACCAGATGAAATGACCGATACCAAGTGACGGAAAGTCCTCCCCGGCGCCCCAGAAAGTCAGGTTGTCCACCTTTCCCGCCGCCTCGTTGCGGAAAATACCGTCGGCGATCCAATCGTAATCGGCATCACCCAGTACGGGCAGTTGCAGCTCGTGCCTGGCGACAATGGCTTGCACCGCCTCTTGCTGTTCATGTCTGACGGTCCGCCAAAAGAAGAAAGCCACAAGCAGCACGAGCGCCGCGGCCAGGAACCACCTAGCTTTCATGGCCCGGCCTCACTTATTGCAAACCTGCACCCTGACTGTCATACCGCTCAGGCAAGTGAAACCACGACACATCAATGGGCTTTGGTGGCGCGGTTGTGTGACCAGATACGCAGGGCATTGAGCTGTTCCGACATGGTTTTGGATAACGGTACGATCCGGTAAATATTATGGATCAGGTCATCATAATTCATTTCCCGATTGGCGGTGAACGCATCGATCTTTGCCGATTTGACCATCTGTTCAATTTCGGCCGCGGTCCACCCGGCCATGACTTTGGCCAGGTGGTTCAGATCGAACTCTTGCGGATCGCCGCCCTGGGCGCGGATGTGGATGGAGAGGATATCAATGCGCGCGGGCGCCTCGGGCAGATCGACGAAGAACAGCTGGTCAAAACGGCCCTTGCGGATCATTTCCGGCGGTAAAATCTCGATCCTGTTGGCGGTGGCCGCAACGAAAACATTGGGCGGTTTTTCCTGCATCCAGGTCAGGAAGGACGAAAAAATGGTCATGTTGCCGCTGGTGGCAGTGTCGTGCAGGAAGCCAAAGCTGTTTTCAATTTCATCGATCCATAACACCACCGGCGCGGCGTTCTCGGCTGCGCGTATGGCCCGTTCCCAGGCGACTTCGGGCGCACCCCAGCCGCCGGACATGATCTTGTTCATATCGAGGCGAATCAGCGGCAGACCCCAGACCGAGGGTATGGTCTTGGCCGCCAGAGACTTACCGCAACCACTGACCCCCATCATCAGGATACCCGCAGGCATCTGGATGTTTGCCGCCTGCGCCTCCTTGGTAAACAGTTTCTTACGGGAAATAACCCAGGCCTTGAGTTTGTCGAGACCGCCGATCTGGTCGATGTCGTAGGTCTTGGTGACGACCTCGAGACAGTTTTCCTTCATCAGCAACTGCGCCTTGGCACGGTTGATCGCGGCCAGGGCCGCTTCGATTTCGAGCACCCCGTCACTCACCAACTGGCGAAACAGGTCCCGGGTTTCGTTGGATGAAAGCCCCTGTGTGGCGTATGCAACCCGGTCGAGCCAATCCGCCGAAACCCGGTTTTCTTCGGCATGGGTCTCGTTCAACGAGGTTAACAGTTCGTGCAATTCCAGCGCGTCCGGAAGGGCCATTTCGAGCAGGTACATCTCCTTGCCAAGCCCCGTGGGTATGTTGATCGACGGGTGCGAGATCACCAGGCTGCCAGGACGTGAAGACAGGGCGTCATACACATCACGCAAGGCACGCACCAGTTCAGGGTTGGTATCGAAGAGTGCCGGCAGATCCTTCATCAGGTAAATCGCATCGGTATCGGCATGGATGATAAAGGCCAGTGCCTTGACCGGATCAACCAGTCCGCGGTCCTGGCCGGGACCACTGGTGAATCCGAGTGCGGCCGACCATTGCCAGAGCGGACGGTCATCGCCGAACAGTTTACGCGATGAGGTCAGTAACAGCCGTTCGAGACGTTCTTCTTCCCAGGTCGCCACGTATAGCAGTGGTATTCCGGAATCGATGATCCGGGTGATACGATCGGAGGGATTGTCGGTTGATTGCATAATTCAGCACCCTGCAGGCAAACCTTTGGCTGCAAAAAAAATCAATGATAAACAAACTGTCGGAGCAACGCATGATTTGCGTCATCAGACAACCGGAACAGGCCATCGTTGCACACGGTTGCAGTGGTGACTGACCGAACTGGCACGCATCATACCTTATCGGTTCCGCTTGCAAAGCCATGAATTCATAAGTCGCCGGTTGACTCAGATCATTGCCGAGTCCGAACCCTGTGCCTATAGTTGCCTGTAAAATTGAGTACGGGTCCCATGAAATTTGCCACAACTATGCTCAGGCGTGTAAAAGATTTTTTTGCCGGTACTCCAACCGGTCTTTCGCACACGGGTGCAATTCGGCACGGATCCCAACTGCAGGAAGGCTGGGTTATCGCCAACCACATCCTCGTCTCCTTCCACGTGGCGTTCATATCCTCGGTGCTGGCGATCCCCGAAACCGCCGCCACCAAGGGAGCGGTTTTACACTTTATCTTCGTCAGCCCGGAAACCATTGTCTCCGCGTTATTCACTTACCTGGTGTTCCATTCGGCCATCGCCCTGCATGAATTGGGTCACTTCCTCGAAGCGGCGCGTCTCAGGGCGCTCAACGATTCGATCCAGGAAGCAGTGGAAAAACGCCTGGCCGCGTCCCCGACCGGGCGCTTTTTGTACCTGCTGCAACTGTTTGCACTGATACCCTACGGCCGCGCTGTCGGTATCAAGCGTGAAGGTCTGAATTACTACCCGGATGCGCCGTATAACCTGGCCGTTGCCGCCGCCGGTCCCCGTGCGAGCCTCAGGATCGCGCGGGTGGCCCTGCCGCTGGCAGCGATTCTGCTGGCCATCGGTTTGACCCAGGACCTTTCGCTGCCCCTCAATCTCGGCCGCCTGATACTCGGCCTGGGTATCGTCACCGGACTCGATTTCCTGTTGGCGGACCCGGGTAAATACCGTGAGTTCCAGCGCCGTGAAAAGCGCGCCAGGGAGGCTGCCGAAGCCCTGCCCGAGGCAAGCGGATGGGCCGCCAAGGCCGCCGCGGCGAAAAAGCGCATCATTGAGCGCAGCATGCAGGAGGCCACACATCCACGCCTCGGCACCGTCAGGGCGCCCTGGCAGTTCCGCAATTGCGGCATGGGTGGCCGGCATACCGAGAAGGAATACCCGGAATCAAATATCAGCATGCAGGAGGCGATGTTCCTGATCCTCGGTGCAGTCGATTCGCAGGAGGCGCAGGAGATGACCGTGCGTCTGCAGAACCGTCTCAAGGAGATCCTGGAGGCGGCGGAAGGCTGCCGGGTCATGGGCATCGGTCTCGAAGGCGGACTGGCCCCCTACGTCGATCGCGGTGATATACGAATTACCCGAGCTGCGTCTGTGGGCCATGATGAAGGAGGCCATCGAGGAATGCGGTTACCGCCCGGGTATCGATGTCGCCATCGCGCTCGACCCTGCACTTTCAGAACTGGAAATTGCCTACCGCAAGGAATTTGACGTACCCGACAGTGTCGGCATGTACCTGTTCTGGCGTGATCACTCGAAGAAGGTGCTCGACCGCGACGCGGTGCTCGCCATCTATGAAAAGGCGATATTTGAATACGATATTCCATTGCTCTCGATCGAAGACGGTTTTTCCGAAGACGACATGGAAGGCTGGCACAATCTTCTCGCCAAGCTGGGCGACCGCGTGCTGGTGGTCGGCGATGACCTGGTGACGACCAACGACCGCACCATCGAAATGGCCGCAGACAAGCGCCTGATCAACACGGTGCTGGTCAAGGCCAACCAGATCGGCTCCCTTTACGAGACCCTGCTGGCGGTCCTGGTCACGCTCGGCAAGGGCCTGGAACTGATCATTTCACACCGTTCGAAAAGCCCGAATGACGACATGGAGGCGCACATCGCACTGGCCACCAACGCCCTGGGTCTGAAGGCGGGCGGTGGCGCAAATACCGAGCGCCTGGTCAAGTACCAGGCCGTCACGACGCAGATGGAACGTATCCTGGAAGAAGCACGTGCGCGAACCGGAGTTACCCGAATTCGCCACCGTGGAACATCTGCGGGCGCGCGAGGAACCCACCAATGCCGGTATCCCCACGGTCGGTGTTGATGTGCAACTGGCCCTGCCGGGCGCGGACCCCGAGAGCCGGGTACGCATGATATTTCACGGCGCCACCCCGCTTGGCACCTCGTCCGGCACCGGTGAAGCGGTGCACCTGGTCGATGCCGTATTCGAACGCGCCGAATACCTGGAAGTGGTGAAAAGACACTGGCAAACTGATGCGGGAAGTGGAGCCCGGCGTGTTTGCTTTCGACAGCAGAACGACACGCGCCGAGGTCGAATCGACCGGCGACAAGGTCCTGCTGGAATTGTTCAAACGCACCGAACGCTACTCCGGCAAGGGTTGTCTGAACGCGGTCGATCACGTACACGAGTTTGCCGCACCGCAGTTCGAACATCAGAATGTTGCCGGCTGGGGTTTGTTCGAGATTGACCGGGCCCTGCTCAAGCTCGAATTATCGACGGCCAAACGGCGTGGAAAACTGCCGGAGGCAAGCGACGAGGAAACTGAAATACGCGTCATGCAGCGCAAGCAGAACCTGGGCATGAACGGGATTCTCTCGGTGTCCCTCGCCATGGCCCGCGGTGTCGCGCACGTGCGTGGACAGGAGCTCTACGAGTTTTTACGCGAGGAGATGCTGGTCATCATCGAACGCCTCGCCGGCGCCCATCACGTCGCCATCCGCGGCAGCCGTTTCGACGACTACCTGGAAGCATTGCGCGAGGTCAACAGCCGGCTCGAAACGCAGCACATGCCACTGTATGCAGCCCTGCGCAAGGTCACGGGAATTTACAGCCAGTTCGATGAACCACTTGCCGCGCCCGCACCCTTTGTGGCCTCCCTGACGCTGGTGCCCGCCGAAGCCGGTTCGTTCACTGCCCAGGAACAGGCCTCGGTCAACAGTCTGAACACGGCCCTGGTGAACGCCTGGCTGAGCCCGGGCAGTGAAAAGGAACACGCGCAGGATTACAAGATCGCTTTACGCCGTTACCTGGAAACGATGACCCTGCTCGGGCGCCACTACCGGATGTTCGAAATTGCGAACCACCGAATATTCAAAACCGAAAACACGCTGATCGTGCCTTACGATGCGCACGGCAGCCTGTCGATTTACGCCCTGCGCCGAGGATGCAGAACAGGTGATCAAACAACTGCGCCTGCCGCACGGCACACTGATCACCGATAAGCTGATCGCGGAATTGACCGGATTCAAGGGCAAGGTTATCGATCTCGAACGCGAAATCTATCACCTGCACGTCGATGACATGCCCACCATCCAGGTCGCACGTCTGCGTGACCTGGCCGGTTTGCTCAGACGCCTGAACAGCTGCGGCAGCCGTCACGAGGCGGTCTACGTTCTGCGCTTCCTGGTGGCGCGTCTGTGCAGCAGTTCCTACCGCGGCATGCCCGGCGCCAAGAACCTGAAACCCGAGATCATCCGGGTGCGCCAGGAACTCGCGGAATTCATGAACGGTCCGTTTGCCGAACGTCTGCGTCTGCCGACCAGCATCCTGGTGCGCAGTATTTCGGGACTCGTCTCACAGCCCAAGCTGATCGACGAAGTCTGGCAGGACACCATCGACCTCGTCCGAGGTACACGTTCGCGGCAGCGCGATCACCAACGAGATCCGCCGAAGCACCCACCATGCGATGGGCAAGCACACGCTTAGACTGGCGCGCGCCTACCTGCAATGGCTGGAGACGGGGGCCGCGGATTTCCCCGATCCGGAGCGCGAAACGGCCCGTCCAGCGGACGAGGCGGCGCGTTCAAACCCGGTGGTCATAGAACTGGTCAAACGCATCGTTTCCGATCTGGAGCAACTCCTGGGCAGCTCACAGATCGCCAGGCGTCTGGACGAATGGCGTGAAACCTACGCCAATGAACTGCAACGCTGCGAATCGACCAACACCTTGGAAGAGGAACTCGAGTCACTGGTCGGCAAGGGTATCCGCGCACACAACCAGTGGGTCTACCAGCACCGCCTGCGCAGTCTGCAGAGCAAGCTGCGTGACGGCGCCTGGAGCGCGGATGCCCGCGAACCGTTTGAAGCGGCGCTGCGCCGTCTGCAGGAAGCGCAACCGGAAGACGCTGCGTTCCCGGCCGAAAAGATCGAAGCACTGGCGAGAACAGCCGTGAGTACCTTCTGCTCGAGGATTCGCCATGACCACCAGGACGCGCTTTTCCTGGCCCTCGAAGAACTGCTTGGACTGTATGCCACGCGGCAACCAGTTCGAGGCCTTTGAACGCAGTTGCAGTCTGCGCCGCGAACTCGAATCACTGGCCGGCAACGGCGTTTTCACCACCCAGCGCTACCTGCTGCACCAACTCGATTGTATTCTCGAGGAATTGGGCTTCTTCGCCCTCAGGCACGTCGCCTCGGACTACATGGAAAACGGCGTCAGGCTGAAGGAATGCCTGTCCATCGTGCATCTGTGCGCCGGCAACCTGGACCGTGACGGCCTGTTCTCGCGCGAACTCTGGGACCTGTCGGCCATGCTGGTCAACCCGACCCGCAATTCGTCGGAACTGCTGGACGTGCTGGAGCAGATCCAGCGTAATTACCACCGTCTCGTGCACCGGGTCAGCCATGCCTACGAAGTGATGGCCGAACACCTCGGTTACGGCTCGGACGAAATGCGTGCAGTGCTGGCCAATTTCCAGCGCACCATGCACGACCTCAACTCGCTGGTGCATTTTTCCGACCTGGCGCGAACTTTCCTGGCCGCGAGTGTGCGTGGCATGACGACACCGGAACCGGGCGGCACTGGTGAAGACCCGTGGGATTTCGTTCACCTGTCACATATCAGTGACATCAAGCACCGCGTCGAAAACCGCCAGGCCGCCAGCCTGCAGGCACGTTACGGCGGCAAGGGCAGCGGCCTGATCTACATCAGCTACCTCGGTATTCCGACACGCGATGGTTTCATCATCCCGACCGTTTTGCCACGTCTCGAACTGCACCAGCGCGAGCGGCAGAAACTCGAACGCGAGGTCATTCAGCACCTGCGTCTGCTGGAAAAGGATATCGAGCGCAACGAGGGCCAGACCCTGAAACTCGGCAACCCTCAAGCACCCCTGCTGCTCGCGGTCCGCGGCGGCTCCGTGTTTTCAATGCCGGGCATGCTCGCAACCGTTGTCTTTGTGGGCATGACCGATGCCATCGCAGAAGCACTGGCGCAAGAGGACGAGTGGTATGCCTGGGATACCTACCGGCGTTTCCTGGTGTCATTTTCCGCGGCGGTCTGGAGTTTTGATCTCGAGGCCTTTGACCTGGTCGAAAAGGCCAAGCAACGCCATGGCGTCACACTCAAGACCGACCTGTCCGGCAGCGCCATGCGCGAGGTCGTCGAAGCCTCCAAGCAGGCCATTCGAGACGCCGGTCATGCGCAGGAACTCGAAGCCTTGTTGAACGATGCCGAGCTTCAGTTGCAAACCTCCGTGCGCGCCATCCACGCGTCCTGGGACCGGCCCCGGGCAAAACAATACCGCGACATCAAGAATTTGAGTGAAGGCTGGCACACGGCCGTTATCGTGCAGCAAATGGCCTCGGGCAACCGCAGCAACCAGCAGGAACTCAAACCGGGTATCGACGAGATGGCGATCTCGCTGACCGGTGTCATACCCAATACCCGTATGCAGACCACGGGATTCCGGGAATTCACCGGTGATATCAAGTTCAGCGCCAGCGGCGATGACCTGGTTGGCGGCATCACGGCTGCGAAATCCTTCGAACCGGTGCAGCGTCTGCACACCCTCGCGCCGATGCTGGAACGCAAACTCAATCACGTCGGCGCCCGTCTGCGGCGCTTCCTGGGCTCGGATGCGGAAATTGAATTTACCGTCGACCGCGGTGTGCTGAGCGTCCTGCAGGCCAGGAGCGCGCAGGTCAACAATCGCTTCAGCGTGCGCACCTTCGACCAGCCCGGCGAACCTTCGGGACACGGTATCGGTATCAGCGGCGGTGCGTTCCGCGGCCGGGTCGCCTTCAACGAGGCCGATGTCAAACGCCTGGCGGCAGAGACGGATGCCAAAGATAGCGAGGCCGATGGTATCCTGCTGGTGTTGGAGAACCCGGTGCCCGATGAAATCCCCCTGATATTGTCAGTTGACGGTCTGTTGGCCGCACGTGGTGGCTCGACCTCGCACGCGGCGGTTTGCGTGCATGGAATTGAAGAACGATCCTACACCGCGGTACTGGGTGTATCCGAACTGCGGGTCGGTGCAGACAATGCCAAATTGATCGGCGCTGACGGCCAGGTTGAACATACCGTCCATGCAGGGGATATACTGTCCATCCACGGCCAGACCGGTGAAGTGTTTGCCGGCTCAAAGCCCATACTGGAAATAAAAAAGACGGACAAGAAGATCGGGCAAACCCCTGCATGAACCAGGCAATATGAAGCAAAGCGGATACTTCAGAGATCCAGTTGGCCTGCTATTGGCGACCCTTGTCGCCTTGTCCATGCTCGGTGTCTGGATGTATGTGAAACAGGCGCCGGGCATCGATTATTATGTCGCCTGGGCCGCCGCGGACGCCGTCAAAAACGATACCCCGCTGAATATTTACGAACCCTCATCAAGGTACAAGCTGGCGGTGGAGTATCGTAACAAGGCCGATGCGCAGCAGGATGCACCCAAGCAGAAGCAGGTCGCCGCATATCTCAAGGAATTGCAGATGACAGCAACACCCTTTATGTACTGGGTGACAGGCATGCTTTCAATTGGTGACTATGAAACGGATCTGAGGGTATGGCAGATTTTGTCGCTGACCCTTGTAACCATCTCCGTCCTGTTGCTCTGCCGACTGCTGGAATTCACCCCGGCGACCAGCCTTGCCATCCTGCTGCCGGTGCTCATCTGGTTTATGCCGTTTTATTCGAGCCTGCGCGTCGCCAATGTCAACGCTTTCCAGCTTGGCCTGATCAGCCTGATACTGTGGTTGCTGAGACCCAACGCCAATGTCCGCTACCAGTTCGTCGCAGGCTTATTGATCGGTATGCTGGTGATGTTCAAACCAAATCTCGGGCCCGTAGCGTTCCTTTTTGGCGGTGGCTGGGCCGTGCGCCGGCAATATTCCAGCCTGGGCGTGTCGATACTGGGCATGTTGAGCGGCGCGCTGGCAGCGGTGCTGGTTTCATCCATCTGGATGCGCAGCGCCACGATATGGCTCGACTGGTTCAATTACATTCGGCAGTTCGTAGATGGCGGCCCGGGTGAAAAGGGTGGCAACTACGCGGTCATTACCCATATTTTCAGTGATACAAGCCCGCTCGGCCAGGCGGCGCTGGCGGTTTTTCTCTGTATTTTATGTCTCGCACTATTGGCGTGGGGACGCCGGGGGGCTGCCCTGCCCGCGGACAGTGCCGCCGACAGAAAACGGGAATTTATTGAAAATGCCATTCTCATAGCACTGGGGTGTATCGTGCCATTGCTATCTTCAACACTGGTCTGGCTGCACTACTACCTGTTGACCCTGCCGATGATCATTGTCGCGTATCGTCCCTGGCAGGAGCCGGGCCCGTTTAAGCCCGTCGCGTTTTTCATGCTGCGTTTGCTGCCAACCGTGGCGCTGGTCGTGCTCATGGAAACGGCTCTGCGTGACGTCATCGGGGTTGAAAACAGAATTTACAATGAAGCGGTAACCAGCATCAGTGCACTGTTATTGTTCGTCGCGGGTCTATGGCAATTCGGTCACGGGGTCAGGGTTTCGAGTTCTGCCTGATGACCGGCAATCAACTGCCGACAACCCGGCTCTGGCGGGGAAGCGGCCGAATAAAGCGAAGCTTTCCCGCCACACAGGTTCAGGTAGAATGTCCGCCAACACGTTTGGAGCATTGCCGTGAATGATTTGACACCAATACAGGCCCGGGTGCTGGGCTGCCTGATGGAAAAGAAGGAAACCACACCTGAACAGTATCCGCTGACGCTCAACGCACTGCGCAATGCCTGCAACCAGAAGACATCCCGCGACCCGGTGGTCAATTACAGCGAGGGCGAAGTCGGCCATACACTGCGCGAACTCGAAGCGATGGACCTGGTGCGCGAGGAATGGGGTGCGCGGGTTGCCAAGTATCAGCATCTCGCCAACAAGGCATTGAACCTGCACAGCCAGGGAATCGCGCTGATTTGCACATTGATGCTGCGCGGTCCACAAACCCTGGGGGAATTGAAGACCAACACGCACCGCCTGTTCGATTTCAACGATCTCGATGATGTACAGTATGCATTGCAGCAACTGATCGATCGCGAACCGGCGATGGTCGTTGCCCTGCCAAAACAACCCGGTCAGAAAGAGGGACGCTATGCGCACCTGCTGGCCGGTGAACCTGATATCCCTGTTGCGCCATACCGGCCTGCGGCGAACGCCGGTTTTTCAAATGGGTTGGAAGACAGGGTAACGGAACTGGAAACACAACTCGAAGACCTGCAAAACCGATTAAAGCATTTGGAGGACAGGCTGAACCCAGAGGGTTGATCCGCTTTAATCCAGATTCGATCCTGCGGTCATCGGCAGACCAAATCAGATCGAGTTAAGTCGTCCAGTTGAGATCACAGTCACAAAGCGGCCATTCATTGAAGTGTTCTTGCCGACGGTTATAAGAGGCGCAATCTGCCATTTTTCAACGATCAGTGTCATTGCAACTACTTGCCATACTGAAATCGTCATCAACAAATTCAGGGTTTTGAGTCCGTGGGGCGATATTGTGCCTCCGGGGTTTGTTTACCACATCAAGGGTTGAGTGTTTTGGGGGGTACCCTTCGCCTGACCTTGTAAACCTCGCCGATTGATGAAAATTTCTTTTCCCGTACAAGCCATTCAGTATTCTGAATTTGGTGAGTTTGGGATGTATTCGGATGCGCCCTGGTCGAATCCCACACCGTTGCGTGCCTTGCCCGGTTTGAGCGGCGTGATGCGTCAATAGATGCTTTGCGTACTGGAGAAATCGCCTTGTGCAAAAATCGTGCGACAAGCAACACCACAAAACATGCCAAAAATAAACTTGCGTAAAAAAACATACGTAAACCTTCCCGCTTAGGACCGTATGTACGACGCTTTGCTGCGTCATAACGCGGTCGTGCCCAATTAATCAGAACCGGGCGCGGTATGGATAAAAATCCGGAACACCAGCTTTGCTGGTTACAGTCGACGTATCCTATCCTTGTTAAACTCTGTCTATTCCCGTAAGGAATGCCCCTTTGGCGACCAGGAATTGCCATCATGGCTTAAACTGCTTTGCACCGGACAACCCATGCCCGCGCCAAGCTCTAACCCCTTTCACATAACCTACTAACCTTACTTGCCACCCAGACTCAGAACCATCCTGCATCGATTCTTCCCTGGGTCTGACACCGTCCGTCGTGGTGGTGTATAGCCCTTTGCGTAAACCTTAATCTTTCACATCCATGTTACCGGTGGCGACCAACATCCATGTCCTCAGCATCCATCGTTTCTGAAACGAAACTCCCTTCCGAAACGTGTGCGTTAATGTTTTTCAAATATGCAATATTCCATGCCATATGAAATATATAGCAATAATAAACATATTTTATCAATAGCTTGTGAATATTTCATAATGTATATTCTGAGATGTATTCGAGGCTGCTGATTGACATGAATTGTTGTGCAACTGACAGTTATTGTCAGTCAAATGCCGGTGGCTGAGATCACAGCCGCAATGCAGTCTTTCAGTTTGATGAAAACCCGCGATTTTTTCAGACCGGATACCAGCCATCGCAATTGAAGTTTGTTCAGAGCAAGTACGGGATCAGCGCTTTGCGTCCAGGTGGGTAATCTGCGAACGTCTCACGGTACCAGCGGTGATGGGACAGCGCCCGTGGCACCAGGTTGGCCATCGTCCAGATCGCGAAAACCCAGCCGGCCAGTGACCAGGTGGCGATCGCCCAACCGAGCCACTCGATCATCTCGCCCAGGTAATTGGGACAGGATACCCAGCGGTAGCCCAGACCATGCGGTATTCGATAAGCACCCTCTCCGCCCCTGGCGCGGCTCAAAAGGGCGAGTTGCCGGTCCGAGATCTTGTTCAGGGCCATGCCTGAGAAAAACAACAGCACCCCGATCAGGAACTGCGGACTCGCTATCCATGCATCGTTGTATTTATCGGCCTGGCTGGCGATGGACCAGCCATTGAGATAACCGTTGGTGGTGTTGAATACCAGCGCCATCAGCACGATCGACCAGGGCATTTTCCGGCCCTTTTTAAGGGTCCATGGATAGACGAAAACGCGGTGTCCGTAATGCAGTTCCCACATCAGGAATAACAGAACTGCGGTGACGTTCAAGCGCGCATAAATCAGCACGATGGCGCCGAAAACGAGTACCGCCGGCGACTCCATGATGAACCAGCCGAGACGGTTCTCCAGCATCGGGCCCCAGCCCGCACGGGTGTACCTGCCGTAGGGCGCCCTGACAAACAACAGCAACAGGAAGACCGGCACGGCGAGGGCCAGCGTGCCGTAGGCAACCCAGTCAAAATACTGGTTCATGAAGGTCTGGATATTCATCTAATATTTTACCTTAACTGTATTACTTATCATATTGTTTTTGTTCTATATAAAAATGTAATGCATCTGCCATCGATGCGCGGAAGGGACGTGGTTGATAATTGAATAGCCGGCTCGCCCTGGCGTGGCTCATGACTTTATTTGCCTTCAGCGCCGCGAGTGAATCCCGTGTGTACAACGGGGTTTCTCCCGTGATCCGGGCCCAGCCAACCATCAGTGGTGCAAACAGGCCGGCCAGCCAGACCGGACAGGTCAATCGCGGCGCGGCAGTGCCGGTCAATTCCGCGATGACCGAAGCAACTTCCGGCATGTTGACGTAGTGCCCGGACAGCAAGAAACGATCCCCGTCAGCGCCCTTCTCCGCCGCCTCGACCGCACCCCAGGCCACGTCGCGGGCATCCACCCAGTCAAAACCGCCCGCCACCAGCGACGGCAAATTGCCACGCGCCAGTTTGACGATCACCTGGCCGAACAGCGAAAGCTTGAAATCGTTGGGGCCCAGCACCGCGGTGGGATAGATGATACGGGTCGCCAGGGTCTGGCAGTCGTTTTGCCGCACCAGCCGGTCCGCGCGCGCCTTGGACATGTCGTAATCAGCCACATGACCCGCGCGTTCGTCAGCCAGCGGGTTATCCTCCGTGACCGCACGGTCCATCGGTTCCTGATCAAGCGCGTGGATGCTCGAAAAATGCACCAGGGTCGCAACACCCTCTTCCCGGCAGGCCTCGATCACATTGCGCGTGCCCTCGACATTGATCTGTTCGAGCCTGTCCCTGTCACCCGCTTGAATCGATATGTAAGCCGCCAGGTGATAGACCTGTTCGGCACCGCGGAACGCGCTGCGCAGACTCTGTAGGTCGAGAATGTCCCCATCGACCCTGGTGACATCGAGACCTGCAAGTGCCCGACTCGATTGCCTGACCAGGGCAACCACTTCATAACCCCTGCCGAGCAGTTCCCGGACCAGGTTTGCGCCTATATGACCGGACGCGCCGGTGACTGCGACCTTTTTCATCTGCAAACCATCTGCCCGTCAGGCTCTTCCGTCGGTTAAACAGTCAGACTTCATCACGGGCAATCGTTTCAAGAAATATTGCGCCGTGGCGCTCCAGCTTGACCTGGCCGACACCGTTGATCTCGAGAAACTCGTCGGGTGTCGAAGGCCGTTCGCGGCTCATTTCCACCAGCGCGACATCACCAAAGATCACGTAGGGCGGCACCCCCTGTTCCTCGGCCAGTTGCTTGCGTATTTCCCGCAGGGTTTCAAACAGACGCAGGTCGTCTTCACTGAGATCGGCGACCGGACCCGTTTTTCTTTTCTTCTTCTTCGTGACTTTTTCCTGCACCCTGGGCCGGGCCAGTTCCAGCGTCTCTTCACCACGCAGCAGGTGTCAGAGGCCCGCGGTGTCAGCTTCAGCACCGAATAGGCTGCGATGTCCTGGACCAGGTAGCCGCGATGAATCAATTGGCGGACGATCGACATCCACTCCGCCGCGCTGTATTCCATGCCGATGCCATAGGTCGTCAGCCGTTCGTGATCGAACTTGCGGATCCGTTCGTTATCCGCGCCACGCAACACATCCACCACGTGTTTGACGCCAAAGCTCTGGCCGACGCGGTATACACAGGACAGCACTTTGCGGGCCGCCTCGGTGGCATCGTAGCGTTCGGGCGGATCAAGGCAGATGTCGCAGTTGCCGCAGTCCGCTTCCAGGTGTTCACCCAGGTATCCCAGCAGCACGCGTCTGCGGCAGGTCAGGCTTTCGGCAAAGCCGACCATCGAATTGAGCTTATGCGCGTCGATGCGGCGCTGGTTGTCGTTGCCGTTCTGTTCCAACTGGTAACGCGCCATGGCCACGTCCTGGGTGCCAAACAACAACAAAGCATCCGCCGCCAGGCCATCACGGCCGGCGCGACCGGTTTCCTGGTAGTAACCCTCCATGTGGCGTGGCATATCGTAATGCACCACGAAACGCACATTCGGTTTGTCAATACCCATGCCAAAGGCCACCGTTGCCACCACGATCAATACATCGTCACGGATGAAGCGATCCTGCACGTCCCTGCGTGTCTGCGGGCTGAGACCGGCGTGGTAGGCCGCGGCCGAATGGCCACGCTCATTAAGATAGGCGGCGATCTCCTCGACCCGTTTGCGGGATAGCGCATAAACGATGCCGGAACTGCCCGCCCGGTCGGCCAGAAAACGGTTCAGCTGGCTCTGCGGGCGGAGTTTTTCCAGCACGGTGTAGCGGATATTCGGACGGTCGAAGCTGGTGGTGAACAGACGGGCCCTGTGCAGACCCAGCACACTGACGATATCGTCGCGGGTCTGCGGGTCGGCGGTTGCCGTCAGCGCAATGAACGGCACCTCGGGAAAATACTGCCGCAAGTCGCCAAGGGCCGCGTACTCCGGCCGGAAATCATGACCCCATTGAGACACACAATGCGCCTCATCGATGGCGATCAGCGCCAGCGGAATCCGCGAAAGGCTGTCGATGAAATCAGCCCGCATCATCCGTTCCGGCGCGACATACAGCAGGTCCAGCTCGCCGTTGTACAAGCGGGACAGCACCGACCTCGCCTCTTCCGCGTCGAGGTTGGAGTTGTACATCGCGGCCCTGACGCCATTGGCCTGCAGCGCGTCCACCTGGTCTTTCATCAGCGAAATCAACGGTGAGACCACGATCCCCATACCCGCGCGGTGCAGGGCCGGCAACTGGTAACAAAGCGATTTTCCGCCACCGGTTGGCATCAGCACAAACGCGTCCCCGCCGCCGAGCACCTGCTCGATGATCTCCTGTTGGTAAGGCCGGAATCCGTGCAGGCCAAATACCTGGTGAAGGGTGTCGTAGATGGAATTCATGGAGTGGTCAAAAATCTCGAAAATGGACAATTGCAGCCGGACAGGGATCATCATACATGTCTGCGAGCAGTCCGGCCCAGGCAATTTTCAATTTTCTCCATGGGCTCAGCTTATATGCTGCGCCGAGACGAGTCGAATCGGCAGAAGTCCCGATTGGCGGTCGGAAAAGCGCTCATTGGACCCGTCTTGATCCTTGTCATTTAACCACACGCCAATCCGCGCTAAGGTGAAAGCAAACCATGGGCCAAGCGCCTGACGATGGGAAACAAACATGAATATCGAACACGCATATACAAAGAAGATTCTGAGTGCATTCGAACAGATCAGCCAGGTTCCAAGGGCATCCAAACATGAAGAAAAAATAGTCGCATGGTTACTCAACTGGGCCGCCGAAAACGGTCTGCAGGCACGCAGTGACGAGGCTAGCAATATCGTCATCAAGGTACCCGCGACTGCCGGTTATGAGAATTCCGAGACCCTGGTTCTGCAGGGCCACATGGACATGGTTTGCGAGAAAACCAGGGACTCGAAGCACGACTTCGAGCGCGATCCGATCGAACTGGTTTACACCGCTGACGGCTGGCTGACGGCCAACCAGACCACGCTCGGCGCCGACAACGGCATCGCCATCGCCATGGCCATGGTGGTGGCCACGGACAAGAAGCTGGGACACCCGCCGCTGGAACTGCTGTTTACCACCGATGAGGAAACCGGGCTCACCGGCGCGTCATCGCTCAAAGCCGGTTTTATCGAGGGCAAGCAGTTGCTCAATATCGACTCAGAGGATGAAGGCGTATTCACCGTCGGTTGCGCCGGTGGTGAGGACGCCCGTGTCGCCCTGCCCTTTATCACGGGTGACATCCCGCCCGGCTACAGCGCGTTCAAACTGGTCGGAAGCGGCATGTCCGGTGGTCATTCCGGTATCGATATCATCCTCGGTCGGGCCAACGCCATCAAACTGCTGACCAGGGGTATCAACCTGCTTTCCCAACTGACCGACGTGCGTATTGCCACGCTCAGCGGCGGCACCACGCGCAACGCCATTCCCCGCGATTGCGAGGCCATCCTGCTGATCCCCGCGAAGGACACTGGCGCAGCAAAAGCCTGCATCGAACAACTGGAACTGAAACTGCAGTCCGAGTACGCGAAGACAGACCCGAAGCTGACGCTCAAACTGACCGCTGAAAAAGGTGATTTCAAGGCCGCCTGCGCCAGTACCACGCGTCGCGCCATCGACATGATCTTGGCCTTTCCCGACGGGGTTGCAGCGATGTCGAAGGATATCGAGGGCCTGGTGGAAACATCCAATAACCTGGCCACCGTCGATACGGGGAATTGCAAACTGGTCATACTCTCCAACCAGCGCAGCTCCAACATGGACAGCCTGGCCCTCCTTGGCGAGCGTATCCTGTCTGTCGCCCGCCTGGCGGGCGCCGAGGGCGAGACCAGTGGCGCTTACCCGTCCTGGCAACCCAACATGGAATCCAGGCTGCTGGCGCGCTGCCTGGACGTCTATGAAAAGCGTTTTGGCAGAAAACCGGTGGTCGAGGCGATCCACGCCGGTCTCGAGTGCGGCATCATCGGCGCCAAGTACGATGGCATGGACATGATCTCTTTCGGCCCCACCATCAAGTACCCGCATTCGCCCGATGAAAAGATCGACATTGCATCCATCGGCAAGACCTGGGACTTCATGCTGGCGTTGTTCGAATCGTATAAGTAGGCGGATTCAGAAAGCAAAAGGGGTGGCCGCGCCCCCGTCATTCGCAATGACATTGACTCGCAGCGAATTTCATATGAGCATTGTGTGGATCCTGCAAACCCAGTCCCAGGTGCTCATAGTGGCTGATGGAGAGGCTGTTTTCCTGCCGACCGTCACGCACAACGTGAAGGATATCGGTGGCAACGAAATCGTCATCGTCGAAACCGAGCTTAAATAATTTCCGATTAATCTGTACGCCTGGACGAAAATGGATGCCAGGCGGGAAGCGTCAAACTGCTCTTAATGCTGTCGACTGCGGCTTAATTTGCTTATCCAGGTTGTTGCGTTAAGATGGCTTGCCGGTTATCCGGTGAAAACTTGAAGACAACGATTTCATGCTCAGTTATTACCGGTTTTCGCACAAACAATACTTTCTCTGGCTTATTGTCTTTAGCGTGCTGGGTGTTTTCCTGGCCCAGACTGAAATTGCCGATGAAATTAAAGGCGGTTCGCGATTTCAAGCCTGGGAGCCCTGGAGCTGGGCATTCACGGCAGTTTATGCCTATGCAGTGGTAACCCCGGTTATCGTTTATTACTGCAATAAGTGGTCTTTGGAAAAAGCCCAGTTGGCAAAAACTTTAGTCAAACTGATACTGCTTTACATACCGGTAACCCTGGTCTTCATCACCTGCATGCTCGCGTTCCGATATCTGGTCTACTGGCTGATGCCGGGAGCCGTTTATGATCCGGGTGAGCTGGTTGAAGTCTATATCTATGAATTCCCCAAAACCATATCGTTTTACTTCATGGTTGCATTTGTGACCTACACGAAGCTCTACCGGCAGCGTGCTCAACAGGAACAAATAAACGCTGCGAGATTGCACGGGGAGCTGGTAGAGGCCAGGCTGGAAGCATTACAACACCAGTTGCGGCCCCATTTTTTATTCAACACCTTAAATCTGATTTCCAGCACCATGTACCAGGACGTCGATAAAGCCGACTCCATCATTGCCCGCCTGGCTGACCTGTTACGCTACTCCCTTGCGACCCAGCACGAGCCGTTTGTCAGCCTGGGCCAGGAAATCGAAGCAATGAATTCCTATTTGGAAATAGCGCAGTTGCGATTTGGCGAGCGCCTGACCACGGAACTGCAAATCGAGCCGGCATCGCTAGCGGTCATGATTCCAGTCTTGTTGTTACAGCCCCTGTTGGAAAATGCGGTCAAATACGGCATCGAACCTTCGGATAATGGCGGTTCCATATTGATCAGTACAAAGCTTGCAGAAGATCGCCTGGTCATCCGTATTGTTAATTCGTTGCAACAGCCAGGTGTAAAAAGCTCGTCCTTTGGAATCGGGCTGGAAAACACGCAAAAACGGCTTGAGTACCTCTACCGGAACAAGGCCTCGTTAACACTTAACAAATCCGTAGAAGACCAGGTCGAACTGGTCATCAGCCTGCCCGTTGAAAGGTTGGACCATGGCAGCCAAAATTAGGGTTCTTATCGTTGATGACGAAGAACCCGCCCGGAAAAAGCTGAAGATATTTCTCGCCACTGAATCTGATTTCGAGATTGTCGCTGAAGCAAAGAACGGCCTGGAAGCGCTGCAACTTGTAGATGAAAATCATCCGGACGTCATCTTTTTAGATATCCAGATGCCGAAACTGGATGGCCTGGCAGTTGCCTCGAACCTGGAACACAAACCCAACACCCGGATCGTCTTCGTCACCGGCTATAACGAATACGCGATCAAGGCGTTTGAACTCAACGCGGTCGATTATTTATTAAAGCCTTATGACAGGGGAAGGCTATGCAAAACACTTGAGCGCATCCGGGACCGAACTCACACGGACACACCCTATTCTATTTCCAAGCTGGTTCGGGACTACCGCAGTGAACAAATTTATCCGCAACAACTGCTGGTTAAAACTGAAAATTCGATCGAAGTCGTAAAGACTGCGAAAATTGAATGGGTTGAGTCTTGCGCCAATTACGTGAAAATCTGTTTGCCGGATAACGTTTTTATCGCCAGGCAAACACTGACCATGCTCCAGAGCCAATTGGATCCGAAAAGTTTTGTCCGCATCCACCGGTCACATATCATCAATTTGGCAGCCGTTAAAAAAGTCATTCCACTATCAAAAGGTGACTATCACCTGCACCTTAAAGACGGCACAAAGCTAAGGTTATCGCGTAACTACCGTGAGCGCTTTTTTCAACAATTCGCGCCCTGACTGATTTACAAAAACACAAAACCATCCGACTCATCCCTCTCAGCAACCCACTCATCCCTATGCCATTTCTCGATGGCCCGGTCTTCTCTATATTCAATAAAAACAAGCCGTTGAAGAGGAGAAATTAAATGCAAAAAATTAGACGATACGAACTGGACTGGTTAAGGGTAATGGCCTTTTTTCTATTGATCCTGTTTCATTCCGGTATGCCATATGTCACACATGACTGGCATATCAACAATAGCGAAACAAGTATCCCGTTGACCTGGTTATGGGATTTCTTTCACAACTGGCGGATGCCGTTACTGTTCATGATATCGGGATGTGGTATCTGGTTTGCGCTTGGCAACCGCACTGCCGGGCAATTCCTGAAAGAGCGCAGTACGCGGTTGCTGATCCCGTTGGTGTTCGGGGTTTTCGTAATTGTGCCGCCGCAGGTCTATCTGCAAAGATTGGCCGAAGGACAAAATTTCGATTCCTATATCGCCTTTTATCCGCATTTTTTCGACGGTAACTTTTTTACCGGCGGCAACTTTACCCCGAACCACTTGTGGTTTATCTACAGCCTGTTTTTTTACTCGGTTGCCGCATTGCCTTTGATGCTATTTCTCAAGATCGGGAAGAGGCGCTGAAATCATGGATAAAATCGCTTCAGTCCTGAGTAAGCCGTGGGGAATCTGCCTGACGATGATCCCGCTTTATATTTCCCTGGTGTGGTTGAATCCATACGGAAAAGAATATGTTTTCGAGTTCCATCACCTGGTGCTGGTGGTCATTGGTTTCGTCATCGTCTCCCGTGACTCAATCATGCAATCGATTGAATTACAGCGAAATAAATTTCTTTTTATCGCCATTGTCGGCATCACCTTTGCAATGTATGTCCATTATTCACCCATCGTTTTCAGCCGCAAGATCTACTATTTGCCCAATGTTATTGGCTACCTGTCTTTACTGTTTGCAATCTTCGGTTACGCCCGGCGTTACCTCAGCTTTAGCAACGCCTTCATCAAGTACTGCAACGAAGGTGTCTATCCTTTCTATATTCTGCACCAGACCATCACCGTTATGCTGGCGTATTACATCGTCCAATGGGATTTGAACCTGTGGGTCAAGTTGTTTATGACCACTGCCGGCACCGCGGTTTTTACCCTGATTATCTATCACTTTGGGGTTCGGCCAATTAACCTGGTCCGACCCCTGTTCGGTTTAAAGACCACTCACAAAAAATCGCGTGAACTTCAACCGGCAACGCTGGGCATCAGGTCATGAGCACCGCTTGACTGTATCGTTTCAAGTGGAACATTCAGCGTGAAAGATACTCAACAAGACCCTTGAAAGTGGCGCATACACCCACCACTTTTACAGGGTCAGGCACTTCCGCAGTGGCAGTGTCGCGCTCTCCAGAAACCGGTGTACGGGCTTCCGATTGATCCCGCTTACCGGCTCCTGAAAAGCAGGTATCAGGGTAGATTTCGATGACTACACGTAAATCGATGGACTGGATGTGGGCACAGGCTTCCGACATGCTCGACCAGGCCGAACGCATGCACCGTCAATTGTTCCACCTGGCCTCCCCCGGACGCGATTGCGTAATCTGGGAACCACCGGTCGATGTATTTGAAAGCGAGCAGGAACTGATCGTGGTTGTGGCCCTGCCCGGCGTGCCGAAGGAACAGGTGGAAGTCCTGACCGAACCGGGTGAACTGCTGGTGCGCGCACTGTGCAAAATTCCGTTTCCCGGTGAGCAGCGGGCGGTGTGCCGCCTCGAGATACCCTATGGCAGATTTGAGCGCCGTATCGCCATTCCGGCTGTCAGACCCGAAACCTTGCGGAGCGAGTTCCGCGACGGCTACCTGATCATGCAATTCGAAAAGTTCAACCGGTCTTAGCAACCAGTGGCCAGGAAAATGAAAACGGACCAGAAAACCCTGAATACCGATCCCGGCGAGCTACCGGCATCAGCTTCAACAACCGCTGAAAAACCGGTCAAGCGACCCGCAGCACCGGTTCCGCCGGACGATGCGATGATCATAATGCCATGGCGTAATGCGGTACTTTTTCCCGGTACGATCGTACCCATGTCCATCACCCGCGAGCGCTCACTGCACGCGGTGCAGGATGCGACGCGTCTGCAGCGCGAGATTGGCATCCTGCTGCAGCGCGAGGACAGCGATGAAAACCCCGGTCCCGAACACCTGTATGAAATAGGCACCACTGCCAATGTGCTGCGTTACATCACCACGCCGCTTGGCGATCATCATGCCATTTGCCAGGGCATGCAACGCTTCCGGATCCTGAAGTACCTCGACGGTTATCCCTACCTGGTCGCCCGCGTGCAGCTGATTCCGCCGGTTACCACCACCGATACGGATATCGAAGGCCGTGCATTGAGCCTGAGGAAAAAAACCAAGGAGATCCTGGACATGCTGCCGCAGGTTCCGGAAGGTGTCTATGCGGCACTCATGTCGATGGAAAGCCCGGAAAACCTCGCCGACTTCGTTGCCAGCCAAATCGATATCGAGGCCGTGGAAAAGCAAAAACTGCTCGAGACATTCGACCTCAAGGAGCGGCTGGACCAGTTGCTCGACATGCTCAATCACCGCCTCGATGTCCTGAAAGTCTCAAACGAAATCGATCAGCGCACACGTGACACCCTGAATGAGAAGAATCGCAGGCACTTGCTGCGCGAGCAAATGCAAACCATCCAGAAAGAGTTGGGCGAAGATGATGAGGAAGGGGCTGAAATCGCGGAACTCGAAGGCAAGATAGCAGAGGCGCAAATGCCTGAGGAAGTCGACCGAGGATGGCGCCGCGCGCCACCAGCGCCGCGACCTCCTCCCCCGACAGGTCCACCTTCGGCATGACACACAGCAGGCTCTTGGCGCCGACGTCATTGGCGAGGCGCGCCGCGGCGCCGCCAAACTGCAGCACGGTGGCGGGAGTGACCTTCTCCGCCTCGCCCCAGCCGAGGAGCGCCACGCGGGTGGGGCGCACCTTGCCGAGGGTGTGCAGGACGATTCTGCTGCTTGGCCTTGCCGGTGAAGTCCTGGTCTTTGACAGCGCTCTTGAGGCTGCCGCCGAGGGCCTCGTTGACCGCCTTGGCGACCGCCGGCTTCAGCGGGTGGTCGGCGAGGACGCCCACGACCAACAGATCGACGGCCGCGGCCTCTGCGTCGCCGGAATAGAGCGCGAGCTGCATCGACGGTGACTCCTCGGCGGGCGCTGCTGCCATGCCCGCCAAGAGATGTAACCGAACGAATAGCAGGGCAACATAAAGGTTGTTGCCA
>CAVSHP010000027.1:0-95254 GCA_963727635.1 uncultured Gammaproteobacteria bacterium
AAACAGCTTCAGTCTCGAATTGTCTATAAAAACTGACGTAGAATAAAGGCAATGAACAGGTCATGTGTGATGACCTGTTTTAGCGTGTGCACTGCGAGAATATTATTGGTTTCATGAATGTCGATTGATATCAAAATCCCCGGTTACGAACTGATCGAAGAGATCGGCGCCGGTGGTATGGCCAAGGTTTATCTCGGTATGCAAGTCTTGCTTGAGCGAAAAGTCGCCATCAAGATACTGCACCAGAGGCTTTCAGCTGAAAGCGATGAATTCAAAAAGCGGTTCTTCACTGAAGGCCGCGTTCTGGCCAAATTGCAGCATGACAATATTGTCACGATCATTGATATCGGTGAGGTCGATGGCATGCTGTACATGGCCATGGAGTATGTTGAAAACGGTACGCTGACCGACTGGTTGAAAAAGCAGGAAGTAAGCGTAGACCAGCTATCCAGATCTGTTCAAAAGTTGGTTTGGCCCTGCACGCGGTACACATGAAGCACATCGTGCACAGGGATTTGAAGCCTTCCAATATCCTGCTGCGCAACATCAATACACCGTTATTGACTGATTTTGGTATTGCACGTGAAACCGATCAGGAACAGGGGCTGACACAGACCGGACATATTCTCGGCACACTGCAGTACATGAGCCCGGAACAAATCCGGGGTATGCACGTCGACCACCGTTCTGACATTTATGCCCTGGGTTTGATGTTCTATCGCCTGTTGGTTGGACGCCTGCCGTTCGTCGCGAACAGTCAGTATGATTTGTCCCGCATGCAATGCGAGGACATACCGCCACCGTTACCACCACATTTGGCAGTTATCCAGCCCGTCATAGATGGAATGCTTGCCAAAGACCCCGCGGACCGCTTCCAAAGCTGTCTTGAAATTCTGGGTAAGGCGGTTCAAAACCTGCCAGTGACCGATGATGAGTTTGCTGAGGGAACTGGAAGGTGCAACGCGGATCTACTGGATGTCAGCCAACTGAGCGACCCCAGTTTTGGTTCCGGTCGCCACAGTGGTCAGTTTTCAGATCGATATTCTGACCGTTTTTCCGCACGGCATTCAGGTCAATTTACTCGTCGCTCAAACCGATACACAGACGTCCCGGGGTTACGAAGCAGACCCGCATGATGCACCGGCGAACAGGGCAGGGCTCAAGGGGGGGCTCGAAATTTAAGAAGATCCTTATGTTCGGTCTGCCGACGCTGGTACTGTAGTGGCCGAACCGTTCTGTATTTCACGATTTGGTATGTGCCCTCTATGCTGGCTTGTCAGAGGCAAACGAGCGAAGGGTGGAAAATTATCTGCGCCGGGTGGACGCCGATTTGCTCAAGCTGCAAATTGACAGTCCGCCCGAAGACAATGCTGGGTATATGAATTACGCAAGGCCCTGGCCCTTGCGCCGGGTTACGGACCAGCCCTTGACAGGGCACGTGAAATTGCCGAGTTCTATGAAACCGATGCCCGCGACCTTATTGATGAGGACAAGTTTAAAGAAGCCGGGTGAGCGACTTTACAATTCAAAAAGGGTCTGGAAATAGACCCTGAATACGAAAACCTGGTAGTTCTCGAAGATGAAAACTCACGACCATGGAGGAACAGCAGCGCCAGGCGGAAATCGCCGAAGCTCTCTCGCAAGTTGCTTCTGATTACCAGGCACAGGGCATGTTGATCGAACCGGAAGACACAAACGCATATGCTGCCTTCAAAAAAGTTCTGGAACTCTGACCCGCAAAATAGCACCGCCACGGATGGTCTTAATCGATTCTGTCCAGCCTGATGGATGAAGCAGAACAAAACGTTGATAGGGTGATCTGGAGTCTGCCGGAAACCAGGTACAAAAAGCATCTTTACTATTTCCGAATTCCAGGCAGGTAAATGAAGTCAAGACAAAGATTGCAGTCACACAGCGGGCCATTCGTGAGCAGGGAGAAGTGGAGGAGTTTCTCCGCGTAGCCCAACAGCAGATGGACGATGGCAAGTACATTGAACCCGCATCCGATAATGCCCTCGACAGCTATACAGAAGTATTGAATCGACACCTGATAACCAGGCAGCGATCGATGGCCTGGCGCAAATCGCCGCTCATTTCACTACCCTGGCAAAGAGGCGTTGGAGCGTGGGGAGGTTAGCGAAGCGCTGAGATTGGCAACCGGCGGACTGCTCGCAGCGCCTGATAATGCAGAATTGCTCTCGATACAAACACAGTCCACGGGTCGGCTCAGCGCGCGCGAACAGGAAATCCAGTCCACACTTCAGGAAGCACAAAGGTTGGTGTTATCCGGCAAGTTCCTGCCTCCCGGTGACAATGCGCTGGATTTGTTCAATGCTGTGGAGAGTTTGGATCCCGGCAACCAGCAGGCTGCAAGGGGGCTCGAGCGTTTGCCCGACCAGGTATTTGAAGAAGCCAGCCAGCTTGGCAAGTTGGGTAATTTCCGGGGTGCAAAAAATCTGCTCGAAACTGCACAGGAATCTCTTGGTAAGCAGGCAAGATTTGGTGACATGATCAAGGAGATGGATAACTCCATTGCGCAACAGGCACAGGAAGAGCTTTTGCAGGATTTGCTCGAGTCATCGCGTAAACTGATCGCAACTCAACCGATGACACTCGATGTTATCGATCAGTCTGCCCAGGCTCTTGACGAGATAAAAGGCAATTCCCGGGAAACCTGAGTGCGGCCAGCCAACTGGGTGATTTGATCAATGCGGTCAGCAGCAGTGCACTGCAGATCAGCGAAGGCGGCAGAGAGGAGTCGGGTTTCCTGTTATTGGATCGTGCCTTGAGTCATTACCAGGGTAATCAGCGTCTTCTTGAAACACGCAGTGCGCTTGAAAGAGCTAAACGGGAGCGCCTTGCTGAAGAGGCCGCTTGGCTGCATTGAAAGGACAGTTGGCGATTGACGCTGTGCCATGGGGTGAAGTTACTGAAATTCGTGATGCCAATGGCAATGTTCAGGAGTTACCTGCTAGCCATTCAACACCGCTGCTGGTAACCCTGATGGCAGGAAGTTATACGGTTTCAGTACGCAATAGCGATGGTGGTTCGCCGCAGGACCTGAAGGTGAACGTGGTGGCCCAGCAAACCGCTACGGCAACCGCAAAGTTCAAAACATTGACAGCCGATGATTACTTCGAGAGGTCGAACTGGTAGCGCATGATCAGGGTAAACCCGTCAATCCGGATTCAATGCGTCACGCTCGCAGCAGGACTGTTCCTGGCAGTTGCGGCACATGCTGATTTCAAACGGGATTATGGCGCAGGCGTGCGCGACTACAACTCGGGCGACTATGCCGATGCCATAGAAAAGCTGCAGAAAGCAATCGATGAGGAATCAAAATCACAGGAGCAAGTCCGGATTTACGGTATGCGCTATGAACCTTATATCCCTTATTACTTCCTGGGTCAGGCTAAATTCAAGAGCGGTGATTGCGCGGGTGCGCTTGCCGCCTGGAAAGAAGCCCATTGCGCAAGGGGTGGTGACGGGCCAGGAACAATTTTCTGAATTACAAAGCAATATGGCTGCTTGCGATTCGGTGAAAGTGGATGGTCACGCGCATTGCGCAGTCCGCAGAAGCTGCCATCGGTACGCTAGAGGACAATATCAACCGTTTCGCTCAACTTAAGAGTGAAAAGTTATTGTCATCCGAATGGGCCAGCCGCTGGGAGCCCGAAATAAATACGGCACGCTGCAACCGCGCAGTCCCTGAAGAAAAGGCTCGCGACTGCCGTGGCTGACACCGATGAAGCGGGTATTAAAGCTGTCGAGTCCGAGGCAAAACGAGCAGCAGAAGCTGTTAATGGTACACGCGGCATGGCAATCGCAAGGGCGGATTCATCAAGGAAAATGCTGCTCAGAATAAACTTAAACAAAGAAATGATGCACGTCAGACGTTAACGCGGGCAATGGATTCAGGCAAGTCTGTCCGGTTTAACCAGGGCAGTGAACAGATGGCATCGCTTCAGAAGCAGTTGGAAACCTTGTTACAACAGGGATCTGCGGCAATTGATAACGATGCAATAATGCCGCAGGAGTATCTGGATCTGGCGCAAGAAATCAGCAATGTAAGCCGTCGTTATGCGTCTGCGGAACAGGACTGGCAAGCGCAGCAACGCCTGGCTGAATCTGCAGCAGCCGATGCCGCTGCTGCCCAGGCCGCGAAGATTCGTCGAATACCGCCGACTGCTCTGAAAACCGTGGCAGAGGCCTATTTCGCCGGTAACTACCAATTGGCCATTGACCTTTCAGACCCCGACCAGTTGGATGAGGACCGGGCCAAGATACAGGCCTTGCTGTTCCGCGCCGCGGCCAACTTCAAGCTCTATGTGCTTTCCGGTGAAAAAAATACCCAGGCCCGCCAGCGTAGCGAAGACGATATCCGGTCAATAAAGCGACTGAATAAGGATTTCTCACCCTACATCGCCGCGTTTTCACCCAAGTTTCTCGAGCTGTTCCGTCAAACCGGGTAACCTTTTAATTGAGTCAAAAGCCACTCATCAGGACGTTTTCACTTCAGAAAAATACCAGTTGTATCGCCGCATTTAATTGACCTAAAGGTGCAAAGGGGTTAACCTTTAGCAAATATGTGTGAAGTTATGTGTCTTATACAAAATCCGTCACACAACATAACAAAACAGGGACACCAGCAATAAATTTTTCAGAAAGTTAATATTACTCGTTTAATTCAACTTGATAATGAGAGATCAAATATGAAAAGTCGTATGCTTGCATTGTTAACCCTCTTAACGATCTCAGTCTCGATATTCGCGCAAGACCCGGTGGCCGTTATTACTCTTGACGTAACCGGCGGCGGTGATGCGGCAGAACCTTCGTCAAACTCATCCTTCGGATTTACTTTGACAGGTGGCACAAAAAATACAGATTGCACCTTCAGCTATACAGTCAGTGGTAGCGCAACCGAGGGTGTTGACTATGCGACTTTAGCGCCGCTTACTTTTACCGCTAACACATCCGTTGCGTCAATTCCCGTGACTGTAATTGATGACTCCCTTGTAGAAGGGACTGAAACGGTTACTCTCACTTTGTTGGATCCATCTGCTCAGAACTCAAATTGTCCAAGTATCCAATTAGGCGCATCTACTGCAGCAAATGTAAATATTCTTGACAATGACGTCGTACCGACGACAACTACCACGACGGTAGCACCGACGACGACCACGACGGCAGCACCGACGACGACCACGACGGCAGCACCGACGACGACCACGACGGCAGCACCGACGACGACCACGACGGCAGCACCGACGACGACCACGACGGCAGCACCGACGACGACCACGACGGCAGCACCGACGACGACCACGACGGCAGCACCGACGACGACCACGACGGCAGGATCGACGACGACCACGACGGCAGCACCGACGACGACCACGACGGCAGGATCGACGACGACCACGACGGCAGGACCGACGACGACCACGACGGCAGCACCGACGACGACCACGACGGCAGGATCGACGACGACCACGACGGCAGGATCGACGACGACCACGACGGCAGGATCGACGACGACCACGACGGCAGGACCGACGACGACAACCACAGCGGTAGCAACGACGACGACGACACAACGACGACACCGACGACGACAACTACGCTTCCCCCAGGCACTCCGGAATTGACGCTTGTTAAGACAGCTGATCCGTCAACATTTGATATGGAGGGAGTGGCGATTAATTACACTTACCTGGTGAGCAGCACCGGAACCGCGCCAGTCATCGGTCCGATCACGGTTACGGATTCTCGTATGACGGTAACCTGTCCGCTTGTCAACACGGTCGGCAACAATGATGACAATCTTGATCCGGGTGAATCGTTGATTTGTACATCATGCCCTGGTAACCACCTTAGCTGATGTAAGTCTTGGCTATATTTTGACCAGTTCAGTTGCCCAGGGAGCGAACGTAAGTTCAGCGCCTGTCGACATCAGCGTTCTGCTCAGTTCAGAGGGGATCCCGACATTAACTGAATGGTCGATGATCATGCTTTCATTCCTGTTCCTGTTAATGGGCGTAGGTTCATTTACGCAGAAGGCAAAAGATTTAATATATTTGCGTAATAAATGGTAAGACAAAAAAATGGCGGCCAACTGGTCGCCATTTTTTTCGCTAAATGTGATTAGGCAAGTTGTGGTGGTTCTGCTAGACTTTGATAGTATAAATAATCCGACATCAATTCGCAGTCAAGATCAAACATAAACTGGAGAATTAGTCATGCAAGCTACTTTAAAGCTATTTCTAACCTTTGTATTACTTGCTGTTTTCCGTGAATGCTTTTGCAGACAGTGCAGTCCCATTAGCGACCCGGACTTGTAGCCGTCAATCGGCGCATGGTTTTCCGGTTTACCAATTGATCAATTGCCCCCGGGTGCGCGCTCGTTGGGTTTAGGTGGCGCATTTGTAGGTGTCGCAGATGACGCAACTGCCGCAATTGCAAATCCTGGGGGATTGACGATTTTGACGGCAAAGGAATTTTCAATAAATGTGCCGGAATTCAGATTCCGATGTCGGCTTTTTTGACCCGGATGCATTTGATTCAACCGTTTCAAACGCTGGGCCGGGCCGAATGAACAAACAGTATTCAGACTCAGAGTACAGATGTTTCATTTGCCAGTTTTGTTATGCCTTTTGATCGTTGGGTTTTTCGGCCTATTATGTAAACCAGTTGAACTTCACATCTGTATCAAACTGGCGGTCCGGACGTAGTTACAAGCACCAAATTATTGAGACAATTACAACACCAATAACTCCATTGACAGCTCAATATGATGGATATGGAATCAGTGGAGCTTTCGGGTAACCGATTCGTTCTCCATCGGTTTGACCGTGCGAGTACAGCAAGTTTGATATTACAGTCTATGGATAATTGGCAAGTAGATAATTTTAATGATATAGAATTTGATCTGGCTTTACAAAATCCGGAATATACCGCGGAACAATATGCGGACGTTGTTCGGATGAATTCCGTTATTCACGGCATCAATTGATGAAAGCAAAAGTGATACGACATTTAGCGTTGGTTTATTGTACAGCCTCAATAGCAGTTGGTCGTTCGGACTCGTATATCGACAGGGTGCAGAGTTCAACGTAAGTACCAATACCACGGGGTCTTATAACCTCGATTGCACTGGTAACAGTGCGTGCAACGGCCAAATGTGAACGAATTTCTGAGCGGCATTTCCGATGTCGTCAGCAACATGCATTACGGCACACTTCTTCAAAGATCAAAGTTCCTGACACATTATCTTTTGGTATCGGTTGGCGTCCCTCCGACCGTGGTTGATTTCATTTGATGTCAATCGAATAGGATATGGCGACACAACACCGATGCGTACCATCACCCAGGGTTTGGGTCTGATGTCAACAGCGACGGTCAACTGACTGAAGAAATTAAAGATGGAACAACTTATCATCTGGGTGTTGAGAAGGTGTTCGTACTGCAAAGCAATAACACGTTCAGTATCCGTGGAGGCGCTTTCACTATTGAAGACCATGACGGCATAAAAAATATCGACAGTAGCGATACGGCTTTCACGGTCGGCATCGGCACGACCTTTGGCAGCATGAGCCAGTTCCAGATGGACCTCGGCGCGTCATTTTCCGATGCCACGAACAACATCATCCTGTCAGGTATTTATCGCTTTTAAGTGTTCCACCTGTTTTGAATCCAGGTGTCCAAAGAGGTGCCTGAGCGAAAAGAAAGCCCCGGCATTTTTCCGGGGCTTTTTTATATGTGAACTGGCTCGCTGCATCCATAACCTTTCTACCATTTTCATGAAGACTGATAGTTCCGGGCGTATTGTCACCTGATGGACCTGCCTTTGTCCGGGAAGTAAAATCATATATTTCACCCGAATAGTGAAAAGACACACTACTGAATTTATTTGCAGTGGATGCCGGATTTTGCAATAGAATAGCAATGATCACGGCCTCACAGACCGACAAAATTGCAGTAGATACCGATGAAAAATTAGTGACCCGTTAGCATCGATAAGCCGGAGCTTTTACTGGTCAGCGTGAATGACCCGGAGGTCGGCTACACCGTGTGTTCGAATGCTGCGCTGAACGCCATACGGTCTTTTTTGAGCACGGAGTTTTAGCGCGAAACCCTGTCAGTTCGATGAAAGGGTTATCAACATAGTCGCATAGGAATTCACAGATGTCACCGACAATTAACGGGTGTTTACGAAGCTGTTTATTAGCCTTTTTATGGCTGTTGAGCCAAGCAGTTTCCGCCCAAGATTTATCCTTCACTGCCAGTGGTGAGTTGATGTCCTCATCGGAGTTGCTCGAAGGCCGGGTGACCCTGACCTTCAGTGGCGCCGAGTCGGTATACGATGTGTTGGTCTTTGCCCGTGCCCAGAAAGACAGGGAACTCATCGGCGAATCCGACTATTGGGAACCAGGGACAAGGCAGGATTTCGACCTCCACCTGGAATCTGCGCAAGCTGTTCCCGGTGATTACCACTTGCTAATTGAGGTCGCATTTCGCGACCAGAATGGCTCGAACCTGAGTGTCGTTGTTCCTTTGCCATATGGTGTTGGCGCGCCTGAGGGTCTGGAAGCCCCAGTACTGGAACAAGAAACAGATGGCAACGCGGTTTCGGTAGCCATAGAGGGAGCCCGGATCAACTGGCATTTGTCAGGGAACGGTCTGTCCGAGGTGTTCCTGACGCTTACGACTGGGCCTTGTTGGGCTTCGTTACCCTCATTAACACCCTCTACTGAAAACATCGTGCTGGAAAAAACGGACAATCGCCCGGCTATCCCCAATTGGCGCTATGGACAAAAGGCTCGGGTGGAATGGGTGCAAGACGGTCGCCACTTTAGCCGCATTTTCGATTGGGAACTGCACACTAACGCGTATGGAGCGTGGATAGAAAAGCCAGTGCTCGATACGCTGGCCTGGTGGCAGAAATTGACATGGCGGTGGATATTGGCAGTGTTGAGCGCCGCCGGAATCGGTTTGCTTGCTTGGCGGGCCCGCAGAAATTCTGGTGGATCTTTGTCCAGCCTCAGTCGGGAAGAATGGATCGGCGGCATCACTTTGTTCGTTCTCACAGCCTGGTCGCTTAGCCACACCAACCCAATGCTCTGGTTTACCAACACCTGGTCCACTGGTGGCGACGTGGCCTCCCAGGTCTTTTATGCCAAGATCTTCATGGAATGGTTACCAACCGGCAAGATATCGGGCTGGCTTCCCGAGAGCTTTGCCGGCTTTCCGGCGTTTACCTTCTACTTTCCATTTCCCTTTACCCTGGCAGGGCTGCTGCAGTTTGTGGTCGGCCAACAGGTGGCCTTCAAACTGGTCAGCATGCTGCCGGTCTTTTTGCTGCCCGTTGCAACCTACACTATGGGTTGGTTCTGGGGCTGGCGCATACCGCTTCGCTTATTGGCAGCAGCCGGGGCGACAGCATTTATTCTCGGCAGTGCCACCTCGATCTGGGGTGGTAATGTCCTGGCCCAGCTGGCGGGTGAGTTCGCCTACAGTTGGGGGATGGTTTTTGCGGTATTGTTCTGGGGTGCATTGATGCGTGCACTACGTGCCGGGGGCCGCTGGTGGCTGCTGGCAGGCGTACTCGAGGCGCTGGTTGCCCTCTCACACGGCTATGCCTTGCTGGTTGGCGGCTTTGGCGCTTTTTTCTACCTGCTTGTCTCACACGATACGCGGCGGGATCTTCGCATCATTTTGCAGGTGCACTTGCTGGCTTTTTTGCTGGTGGGATTCTGGTTAATACCGTTGGTGGAAAATCTGCCCTGGACCATTCCAAATGACACGCCCACAGCAATCGAAGGCTGGCGAATGGTGTGGCCGAGCACCCTGTGGCCCCTGACATTGGGGTTGATACCGCTGGTATTGATACTCACTCGGTCGCCGCAGAGTTGGCCACGTGGCATCTTCTTCCTGCTTGGTATTGTTTTGCTGGGGACATTTGGCTTCATCGTGGGGTCGCGTCTGGGCCTGGCGGATCTCCGCTTTTTCCCCTATGCCCAGTGGGCGTTTGCCACCGCCTGCGGAGCCTCACTGGGCTGGGGTTTGCAGCGTTGGTTGCGTCCCGCGGCATTACCGTTGGCCATCGTCATCACAATTGCGATGGGCGCATGGTGGGGGTCACAGCTTGGGCCGTTGGAGAGCTGGAGTCGCTGGAACCTTTCAGGTTACGAAAGCAAAGCGACGTGGCCATACTACCTGGCTACCGCACAAACCAACGCAGGCCCTCTGCAAGGCCCGCGCCTGGTCTTCGAGCATGACCCGGCTAACTCGGACCTGGGATCAACCCGTACGCTGGAGGCGCTACCAATGTTTGGCTCAAGGCCTGCTTTGGAGGGCCTGTATATGGAATCAGCAACCTCCGGGCCTTTCATCTATCAGATCCAGGCCGAGATATCCGAGCGACCTTCGTCGCCCCTGACCCGTTATCCGTCATCCGCCCGCTCGGTCGAGCATATGGCGGGTCATCTTGACGAGTTTTACGTCAACCGTTTGATTCTGCGCTCCTCTAAAAAGAAGGCACTGTTCGAGGCCGACCCCAGGTTCCAACTTATTGCAAAGCATGGGCCCCTGAATACGTACGAATTCAAGGGCTTACAGACTCATCTGGTTGATATTATAACCATACCCCTGGTCGGCAGGGACCGCGATGGTTGGTTAAGGCACGCCTTTCGCCAATTTCTGGTGGCCTTTCCTTACCAGCAACGTCATGTGTACCTGGCGCCAGGCGAACAGCTGCCCGAAAGCAAACCTGGTCAAGCCTCCGGCAAGGTCGAGGTCAAAGAGTTCACCCGCGAGCGGTTGGTATTTGAAACCGACAGCCCGGGCCAGCCGCATCTGATCCGCATGACGTATCATCCCCGCTGGGTTAGCAAAGGTGGCGAAGAAATCTATCTGATCGAGCCATCGTTCATGCTGATTTATCCGCGGACATCCACTGTTGAACTGGTTTACGGCTGGAGTAACGGAGGGAGAATCGGCGCCGTGTTCAGCCTGTTAGGACTCGTGATGTTAGTCGCGGGACTGTTGTGGCGTCCGCTACGACGCCCGATCGTCAATATGCCCGAGCCATCAGTTCAGCGAGGCTGGTTTCTCGGTGTTTTTGCTGCTGCTGCGCTTGCGATCCTTGCATTCTGGTGGACTGATCCTGAGTACGCTTATCAACGCGGCCATTCATATGGAGGCCGGGGAGACTGGACGGAGGCATCGGCCTTTTTCGACCGGGCGTTCGCCGGGCGAAGAACACCCGCAAGCAAATCCGAAGCCTTGTTCTGGGCGGCGCGCAGTTTGGATCTTGGCGGTAAAAAACCTGAAGCCGCAAAAAGGTACATGCAGTTGCGAGCGGATTATCCCGAAAGCTATTGGTACCCTGAGTCGGTTTTTCGCCTGATTGAAATTAATCTTTTGCACAATGATCCAGAGGCTGCCGAATCACTCTACACCGAGCTCGTCGAGGCCGTTCCGGACAACCCCTGGACACAGAAAGCCGGGATATTGCTAGGTGTGCCAGAAACCACATTGCAGCTTCTTCCTGAATTGGACCCAGGGAGTGGGGAAATACCTGGCTCTCGGCCAGATTAAATGATTTAAACTCGTTGCGGAAACAATCCCTCAGGGCTATCTATGATCCATCACTTTAGACTGGTAAACATCCTGCCTGTACTCATTTTCTTCGGTTTGTTCGGAATGGGTATCACGTTGCCAGTGCTTGAGCTGTACGGTCATAACCCAGAGGTTTTCATAGCCAACCGATCTTCATCCGCTCAGATTGTGGTCTTTGCATTAATTGTGGCATTTTTACCTGCGGCGGTAATGGGCGTTATCTGGTGCTTAGCCCGGGCAATAAATCTTCGTGCAGGGGAGATCGTGGAGCTATTGGGCATTTCAATTGCTGGATTTTTTGTATCAGCTTCCTTGCTACGGTACGTCATGGAGTCGACCAATCTATCCCTGGCGATTGCTATCCCAGTTGGCATTTTGCTTGGGCTCTATGGACGCCATCAGGGTATCGTTAGAAACTGGCTCTCCTATTTGATAATAGTACCTGTGATATCCCTAATTTCCTTCCTGGTGTTTTCGGACAGTGCGGGACTGCTCTGGGAAAAGGAGGCCAAAGCTGAGAGTAACGCGAACATCTCCAATCCCTTCCCGGTTGTCATGCTTGTGCTGGACGAGTTTCCCTTGACTTCAATATTAGACGAAGGCGGAATGTTAAATGATTCTTTGTTTCCGAACTTTTCAAGAATAGCTGAATCATCGATTTGGTTTAGAAATTTCGCCACCAACTCGATTGCTACCGCAGATAGCGTTCCGATCATATTGTCCGGTGTCTTGAATGAAGGCGCGAAACCAACGTCAAGTGACCACCCAAAAACGCTCTTTACGCTGCTGGGTGAAAGTTACGACATGTATGTTAATGAGAGTGTCACCTCGACTGCCCCGACAGTATTTGCAAGTCAGATGCCATTAATGATTCTAATAAGGTTTTGTTTGAACGAACTGACGGCTCTCTGCGCCTTCTGTTGGATGATGCTCTAATTGTATATGGCCACATTGCCATGCCGCCACTCGTGAGAAGCAAGCTACCAAGTATCGATGGGCGTTGGGGAGGTTTTCTTGATGGTGAGGGGACCACCACATCGTAGAATCTTCTTGCCGGTCATGAATTACCACCCGCCCCGAAAGATGGTCGTCCCTCTTGGATCAATAAGTTATTAGCTGCGATTGACCAGTTCGCCACAGCAAAGACTCAGTCCTTGCATTACACCCATATAATGGCCCCGCATATCCCCTGGAATTTCAACCCGTCAGGAACTGTGTATCAGCCGCCGGAGCAGACCAGCACGCTGGTTGCAGGTGTTGAAAATGGTTACTGGATTCGGAATCCAGCACTTGCAACACAGGGCTATCAACGACACCTTTCAAAACTAGGCGCTGTGGATCTACTACTTGGCTACTATGTCGATAAATTACAACAAACCGGCTTGTGGGATGAAGCGTTGGTTATCATCACTGCCGATCATGGTGCAAGCTTTGCACCCGGTTCACATAGAAGATGGGTAGACAGCGACAACGCCAATGCGCTCTACAGGGTTCCACTTTTCATTCACCTGCCTGGGCAGGATAGCAGGGAAATCAGGGACGAACCGGCATTTTCGATCGACATTCTGCCAACTATTGTGGATATCCTTGGCATTTCGGTCGATTGGCCATTGAGTGGATTGTCATTACTCGGAAGGTTACCGCAGGAGCGAAGCCACGTTTATGACCATTTTACTGGTAAACGAGTTGCTCTTGAGATGCGACTGGAAGACCTTTGGAACGAAGTTGCAAAAAACTACATCCTGATACCCGATACCAGCAGTTGGGAATCAGTTGCCGCGGTGGGCCCTCACCGGAACATGGTTGGGAAATCCCTGGATCAACTGGGCGTGATTGAAGACATTGCCATCAACGCATCTTTCGATGGATTCGAAAATGATGTCATTATTGACGAGCAAACGGGTAAATTGCCAACGATCCTCAAAGGCCGTGCTCGTATACCGTCTGGCTACGTCACTAGCGATGTTCTGGTCGCTGTGAACGGGTGGGTGCGTGGAGCAGGATATGCGATTCGCGACAGCGGCGATACGTTTGACTTCACTGCCTATGTGCCGGAGTCTGCTTTCCGGCAGGGCAGGAACCGGGTCAATCTCGTAGTTCCTTCTGAAACGGGTCAATGGTCTTACTCGGTTACAGGAGAGGTTAGTAAAATTGCACTTAACGATGAAGACGGCAATCCGCTTAATATCGTTCCACGAGGTCAGCGGTTGGTTAGAATTGATGCCGTGGAGTTTGAAAATGGCATGTTGCGGACAAGGGGATGGAGTGCTGACACGGGGGAGAAAATACTGCCTGAAAGGATTCTTATCTATTTTGGTGACAAAATCGTATACGCCGGGCGACTAAACGTTGAACGCAAGGATGTAACCATATGGTTCAATAGCGATGATCTTATTTTGTCTGGCTTTGACTTCAAGTTTCCAGTAGATGATGCGCCTGAGAATATTGAGCGGGTGACCATTGTTGCGGTGTTTTCCGAGAACGCAGTGCTGGATTACGCAACACTGCAGAGGTAGGTAATATCTTCTGATCGCAGTCAACCACTACAAAGACAACATCTCAAAGGTCATTTTATTGAATAATACCATTCTGGTCCGAAGCGGCCGGTGCGGGTGGTTCAAACCCCACTTCATCTGCCACCAGGAACGTAGGCCGTTTTTTCAACTCATCGTAAACCCGTGCCAGGTATTGGCCGACAATTCCAAGCCCGATCATGATCATGCTGCCTGAGAACAGCATGGTGATTTCAAGTGTGGCAAAGCCGGTGATTGACCCACCGCGTATGCGTGACACAAGCGCTTCGGTTCCCAGAATAACGGAGATGAGCAACATGATCAAACCCATGAATGGAACCAACTGCAGCGGCAGGGAGGTGTAAGAGGTCAGAGAATTCCAGCCATAGCGGAACAAGGCTGACAGCCCCCAGCTACTTTCTCCGACCGGGCGTTCGGAGACTGCAAACGTAACCGATTCCTGCCGATACCCCACCCAACAACTCAAACCGCGAAGGAACCGTTGTTGCTCGGGGAAATCCCGCACCAGGAGATTGGCAATTTGCGCATCAAGCAGCTTGAAGTCGGAACTGTTGTTTATCTTGAAACCCGCGATTTTCGAAAACAAGCCATAAAATAATCGTGCGGATGTGCGGTGAAACAGCCCGCCATACTGCCGGGTCTGCTTTACGCCATGAACAATTTGTGCACCCTTGCGCCATTTTTCCACCATTTCGGGAATTAACCCGGGCGGATGTTGAAGGTCTCCGTCCATGGTGACCACCACCTGTCCCCTGGCCCGGGCCATACCTGCCAGCATCGCGGCTTCTTTCCCAAAATTACGGGAAAACCTCAAACCCCTGATTCGATGGTTGGCCTGGTGGGCTTCCATCACCCTGGTAAAGGTCTTGTCAGTTGATCCATCATCGACGGCCACGATTTCATAGTCCTGGGTGATCGTCTCAAGAACCCTGGTTGCTTCATTCAGGGTCAGCATGATGACGTCTTCTTCTTTGAAAACCGGGATAACCAGGCTGATGAACACATTTTCATGTTGCATCGGGGTGTTCCTTTATCGTTTCGAGGCCAAAGCCGTAGTGTATCGCAGTTACAATTGCGGGAATGACCGAAATCCAGGAGATCGCGAGAAACAGTAACGAAAGCGTCAAAGCTTCCTGTTGACCGGCCCCCAGCCAGACCAACAGGCCCACCGTGCTGATTTCCCGCACCCCGAGCCCGCCCAGGCTGATGGGAAGCAGCAATATCAGCATCACGCCCGGTATGGCGAGAAAGTAGCTCAACAGTGACATGTCGGGAAGCAAGGACTGCCCCAGGCTGGCGTAACTCAATATATAGAGCAAATGGCTGACCAGGCTTAGCAATGCCGGGATGGTCAGCTGCCCAGGGTGTTTGAAAATCTGCTGAAATATCCCGGCGCCACGTTTGACCTTTTCCCATAAACCACTGGTACCACGATTTCCCATGCGGCTAAAGAAGAATAATCCAAGCCGGGGTAACCACGACAGGCCCAGCACTGCTACCAGGACCAGTGCAACACCAGCAAGCTGACCTTGAGATCTTGCCATTGGCAACTCTACGGGCACAAAAATCAGGGCGAGCCCGGCGATAGCTAGCAAGCCCAGCAAACCCAGGTAACGGTCGACCAGACCGGACGCGGCAAGTGCGCCCATCGGATAACCACGCCTGGACAGCAGTAGCACCCGGACCACGTCACCACCCACCCCGCTCGGCAAAACGGAGTTCATCAGGAGTCCCGTGTAGTAGCTGCCCCAAAATAGTGCGCTGGGCACTTCCAGGTCGATACGCTTCTGCAGCAGGATGAGCCGAATGCCATTCGCAAGGTAAGCGCCAAGCAACAGCCCGAGGGCGATGACCAAGTTCATCAGCGGTGTTTCAAGAAGGAGTTTTTTTGCTTCTCGCCAATCCAGTAAATAGGCGACGGCGCCAAGAAGGCTAACTGACAATCCAAATTTGATCCACGGCAACGCTTTTGACATATCTCGCCCAAGGGTACAGACAAAAAATGATATTTTGCCTGAAATTTACAGTATTGAGCGACCTATTAAATCAGCTTTCAGGACAGGCCACTATAAAATCTTGCCAGTTTGAATCCCTGAGTCTCGAATTCTATCCTGCTACACCTCCAGTTTGCCCGCCGTGTTTCGCAAACCAGACTCTCCGAGGCTCAAAAAAATCAAACATCAGATGTGGTTTGATGCCTCCCAATGATCTACTTTCCGTCGGGCTAAGGACCAGTTTTGGTAGTATGAGCCAGTTCCAGATGGACCTTGGCGCGTCATTTTCCGATGCCACGAACAACATCATCCTGTCAGGTATCTATCGTTTTTAAGCATTCCAATGCTTTTGAAATCAGATGCCCGGCCAGGTATCTGACCGAAAAGAAAGCCCCGGTATTTTCCCGGGGCTTTTTTTATATGTGAACTGGTTCACAGCTGACCAAGGAAAAAACAATCAAAATTCAATTGTTTCAAAGTTTTCGGATTCGGTCTGTGCTGCGAAATAACATGCTGGTAAGAATTATGCTATTGTTCTTCAACAGTCAATCTAAGGGAATAGAAAGATGAAAGCATTAATAGTGATATTGGGATGGTTGCTGGCAATGACTGCGGCTGCAGCACAGACCGAAACTTCCGATCCATGCGAAGTCGAATACCTGTCCGGAATAGAACAATTCCAGCAGGGTGATCCGCAGGCTGCCGCAGATTCATTTTTCAGCGCCATCAGGCTGGCTCCCAGTCCCACAGACGACCCGGTTGAATACATCCCTTATATCTACCTGTCAGTCGCCCAGTATGAATCGGGTCACTTCCAACGGGCCAGGGATGCCTTGATTCAAAGCCAGGTATACGGCGTTGCCGCCAGGACGGAAACGGGCAAGCTCCTGCTGGAGCGGTACGCTGCCAAAATCATGACGGCATCGGTGGATGATGAGGAATACGTCGCAACTCCACAATCAAGTCCTGTCGCCAGTGATACGTACTTATTGTCAGATAACGAAGTGGAGTTGATAAGAGCTCAAGTTCTCAACCGCTGCGCAATAGATAGCAAGTTGGCCAAAAATAAGCTCCCCTGGTATTTCTACTACGAATTTGGTGTCGATTTAATGAAGGCGGGTGATGCAAAGCGGGCCGTTGAATCATTCCAGCTGGGTGCAAATCTTCGTGAAGATCCAAGCCGTAACAAGCGCATGTACGGGATGTGGTACGTCGATTATCTGCCGTATTACCAACTCGCACTGGCCCATTCCAAACTGGGTGAGTGGGAGCAGGCGCACGAAGCTATCGTGACATCGGAAAATTTCGGCGAGTTCAAACCGGATGATCCGGATTATGACAATTTCTTGGCGCTCAACAAGCTGATTGAAACCAATCTGAAAAAGAACGATACCTAACAAGCAACTGTATACAAAAGGCCCCCGGTAAATCGGGGGCTTTTTTTTGACTCCGATTTTAGATACGGTTGCATCATTCAGTGCAAATTTGCGAAGCAACTGTGGTTCTATGGGTCAGGTTGTTTTCAAGATGGTGCCCGGGACCGGAATCGAACCGGTACAGTATTTCTACCGAGGGATTTTAAGTCCCTTGCGTCTACCAATTTCGCCACCCGGGCGCGCTGCAGTGCGCATTGTACCTGTAATGGGACCGCTAGAGAATGCTTTTGCCCAATGCGCTGGTAATCAAATGCAGGGTGCGTTCGGCGCTGATATTACCCTGGTCAACAAACGGGTTTAGCTCGACAACTTCCATCGATGTCAACTGACGGCTATCGGCGCAATATTCCAACAGCAAGTGAGCTTCGCGGTAGCGTACGCCGCCCGGCACCAGTGTTCCGGAACCCGGTATGACCGTCGGATCACAGCCATCGACATCAAAACTGACGTGAAAGCCCGCCGTTTCGTTGGTGACGATATTCATTGCCTTACGCGCCACTTTGGCCATACCGAGTTCATCGATGTCACGCATCGTAAAAACATGAATACCGGACTCCCTGATGATCTTTCTCTCGCCGGCGTCAATGTCGCGGATACCGATCAACACAACCTTGTCAGGATTCAATTTTGGACTGTAACCGAGGATACCTGCCAAATCGGGGTCACCACGGCCCAGAAGATGGGCCAGGGGCATTCCGTGGATGTTTCCGCTGGGAGATACTCCGGGGATGTTCATGTCGCCATGGGCGTCGAACCAGATCAGCCCCATGTCCTCACCACGCTCACGATAATACGCGGCAACACCGGAAACTGTACCCATCGCTATCGAATGGTCACCACCCAAAACCAGCGGAAATACACCATCTTCCATGAGTTCCTTTACACGCTGGGCAAGTTCTGTACAGACGCTTAGAATTTGCGGTTTGTAGCGCGCCTTGCTGTCCTCGAGTGCCCGTGTTTCCATGGCCGGGACGTAGATGTCCTCTTCCTGCTCCACGGTGTAGCCCATAGCGCGTATAGCCGCTCCGAGACCGGCAATTCGCAGTGCAGACGGCCCCATGTCCGTACCTCGCCGGCTGGCGCCGAGGTCCATCGGGACACCAATAATTTTAACGATTTTGTCGGGTTTGAATATCATGCTTTACTGCCATTGTTCCGGTTCAACACGTGCGGTGAGTCTAAACTACCGAGGCCATCTGTAGCCAGTCAAAGCTTTGTAACGGAATGTCACAAATCCTTGCTGACCGCATTATAGCGCTCAATGTTGATTGCCAGTTTTGCTGGTTGCTTCGATGGGTCATATTTCAGTGTTTCGCGCGCCAGGCTTCACGGTCACGGGAAAATTCGTCACTTAGCAAAACCACGGGAGTAGGGCGGTGACCAGTGTCATGCTCAAGGTCATCTTTTGTTTTTCATTTGTCACCTGTCAATGTCGTGAGCACTACAAGGGCAATAGGTCCAAAAGCAGCACCGGTTGATCTGGTCAGCGAGATGTCCGCGTGGGGTTAGTGCACAATCGTAACAATCACAAAGCCATAACCTTTACGCATAGTTCGAAATTTGCGTCACTAAACAACCTGAGTTATATTTTAGAAAGAAGTTCCTAAGCATATGTAATGTAGACATATAATAATTTACATGAAGTATTCGTTATGACTATAGCCGGTTTGCGCGCCAGGTCAAAACTTCGGTGTAGCGACGATCAACCTACAATAGAAAAGCGATCAACCTGTAATAGAAAAGCAATGAACAAGACTTACATGGCAAACGTTACGCTGCCAGGGGGTGAGCTGTTGCGGTGCCTTATTACGGCCTTTTAGTTTAATTCACCCAAACAAGCATATTCTATTTAACATAATATACATTATACGCAATTGCACATATCCGAAAATATGCTATGTGGAGTCCTGCTCTGCTGGTGAGCAAAATCTGAAAAGTAAAAAACTAGGCTGTCAGACGTCGCTGTCCGACGAAGTTCCAGTCATAACACATCGCGACGCACTTGCTGGGACGACTGAAGCATGATGATGCGCACCTTGTCCCTGCATGCGTACGACCATCAGTGCAACGCTTATCACGGCGAGCAGGATGAGCGCAGCACCCATTAACTTCCTGGTCCACCTGTCGCTGAGCAATGCTGCCAGCGCCGGTGCAGCGAGACTCATCCCGAGCATGGATGGTAATGTTCCCAGGCCGAAGGCAAACATGACACTGGCCCCGGATATAGCAGAACCTGCCGCTGAGGCAGTTAGAAGAACGCTATAAACCAGCCCGCACGGCAGCAAGCCCCAGCACAGGCCAAGCAGCAGACGACCGCTACCACCGGGTAAACTGCCCGCGCGGATAGCAACGGGTAATATGAGCTTCCATACTTTTGCCCCTGCGCGCTCAATACCCGCCAGGGTTTGCCAGTTAAAAAGAAATTGCACACCGATCAGAAATATCATCAACGCGGTGACAAAACGCAGAAGCATGCTCCATTTGGGTATATTCAACGCCTGGCCAACACCTGCGAGTATCCACGCGGAAAGCAGTCCCAGAATTGCGTAACTCAATATTCGGCCGAGGTTAAATAGCAGCGCGGACACGGCGCTCGGTTTTGCTGCTGCCTTGTCTGCACCCGATCCAGGCAAAGTACCCAGGCCAGCGGCGATTCCACCACACATGCCAAAACAATGGCCACTGCCGAGTAACCCCACGAAAAAGACCGTAACCAACGCTGACAAATCAATCACCAGCATCACTCGTTCTCCTTTTCGCTTGCATCAGAAATTTCCTCTTCCACTGAAGGTGGCGGCTTCTGGTCGTCATCGAGCACGACGCTCCAGCCATGTGTTTCAAGGTCGTCAAACTGGCCATTTTTAATAGCCCACAACAAGGCGACAACAGCGATGGCTAAGAGCACAACGGCCAGGGGGATAAGGACATAGAGCATGCTCATTGCATTACGTACCCGTTTTGCTCAAGCGGAATCAGCGGCGATTTTCTACGCGCCAGACGACCGGAATTCAACACCACCAATAAAGAGCTCAGTGACATACCCAGTGCAGCCATCCAGGGTACGATCATACCCGCGGCTGCAAATGGAACCGCCAACAGATTGTAGACCAGCGCCCACAACAGGTTTTGCCGGATTACCAGCCTGGTCCTGTCTCCAACATCCAGTATATATTCTATATATGTCAATGATTTACCGGTTATTATGAAATCGGCCGTACTGTTGGCAAGCTCGCTGGCACCGGAAACCGTCATGGATATATTTGCAACCGACAGCACCGGGGCATCATTGATACCATCACCTATCATCAGGACTGTTTTACCGTCCGCTTGCATGGACTCGAGAAATTCCATCTTCATACCCGGTGTCTGTTCGGCATGCCAGGTTTCAATACCGGTTCGTTCGGCCACCGAGGCTACCGCTTGCTGGTGATCACCGGAAAGTATAATTAAATCAAGCCCCCTGCCGCGCAGGACAGCCATGGTCTCAACGGCCGATTCCCTTAAACCATCATCAAGATCAAAGCGGGCAATCCACCCGATGTTATCCGCAAGCCACAGCCGGCCATATCCGCCAACCAGGTCTATGACATTGACACAGGCAAAGGCTGCGTTGCCCAGACGATATCGTGTGCCAGCCACCCTGCCCTCCACTCCATTTTCGTGATTGACAAGGTCAGCAACCTCTTCCCGAACGATACCGATGTCGGCGAAGGCCTTCGCGACAGGATGTGAGGAATCGGTTTCCAACAGCGCCGCGATACGCAACACATCCCCCGTTTCGTAGTCCTCGCGGTCCGGGTTGATCACCGTGTTGACAACCGTGGGTGACCCGCTAGTCAACGTACCCGTCTTGTCAAACACGACGGTGTCGATAGTGCCGAGAATTTCGAGTGCTGCACTTCGCGTTAGCAGCACCCCCTGTTCAAGCAACGCCCGGCTCGAAGATGCAACGGCTGCGGGCGTGGCCAGCGACAATGCACAGGGGCAGCTGATGACCAGGACCGCAAGGGTCGCAGGAAACAACATCGCCACATCATGGTTTAACCACCATAAAGCGGTCAGACCGGCAACCGTAAGCACCGCAGCGACAAACCAGCCGGCATAGCGCTCCGACAGACGTGTGTAGCGGCTTCGATGTGTCTGCGACTTCAACAACATCCGCCCCATGACCGAGACAGTAGAATCGTCAGGGTCCCTGGTTACTTCAACTTCCACGGCCTGGGCACGGTTGATACTTCCGGCAATGACCGTAGCGCCAGGGTGTTTTTCCACGGGTCTGGATTCGCCGGTCAAAAGCGCTTCGTCAGCTTCGGTCGAGCCCTTGATGATCTGCCCGTCAGCAGGGAATGTCTGCCCTGCCCTGACCCTGACCCTGTCTTGAACACGCAAATCGGTGGCCGGCACCTGCTCCACCTGTCCGTCCCGTATCAATTCGGCCCACTCTGGTAACAGGCGTGCGAGCGCCAGACCGGTTTGCAGATTGCGATGCCGGATAACCAGTTCCGCGTATCTGCCCAGGGAGAGGAAAAAGATAAACATGACCACCGAGTCAAAATACACATGACCATTGCCGGTCAAAAAGTTAATGCAACTCATGATAAATGCGATCGAGATGGCCAGTGCAACCGGCACGTCCATACCCACCCTGCGATGGGACAAGCTACGCCACGCACTCGTATAAAAAACCCGGCCCGAGTAAAGCAGCACCGGGGTTGTGACGACCAGGCTGATCCATTGCAGAAACCGTTCAAATCCTTGCGAAATACCCATTGCGTCGCCCGCGTACAGACCCGCGGCATACATCATCACCTGCATCATGCCCAGACCGGCGACACCCAGGCGTTTCTGGGCATCGCGGCGTTCCTGCTGTCTGCCCATGGCCTCTGCACCGGCAAGCGGCAGGTGCGGACGGTAACCCACCGCGGACAGGATGCCGGCAATTTTACTCAGGCGCAGTAATGCGGGTTGCCAGTTGATGCGGACAAAACCGGTTGCCACGTCCACCTGGACCTGGTCGATACCCTCGCGTGCTTCCAGTTGACTCCGGATCAGCCACGCACAGGCGGCGCAGCGGATACCTTCGACCTGGAGCAATAACTCGTTGCGGCCATTTTTTAGCGGGCTTCCCCAAAGTGAATGGCGTTCATCGTAGCGCTTCCACGCAGCCTCGATACCCAGGTCTTCCTCGGCGGGTTTGAGACCTGCTTCGGTACGAAATTGATAATAACTTGCCTGCCCGGATTTCAGGATCAGCCTGGCGACAGCCTCGCATCCACTGCAACATACCGGCTGAGCCTGGCCCTGGACTTCAACGCTGAGATTGCAGGCGGGCGGAACGGGTAGTCCGCAGTGGAAACACAAGCGCGCTTTTCCAGTCATGGCCTGGGGCCTGTTAACACGGTGTCGATGGGCATCCGCATGGTGTTAACAGGCCCTAATTCGACTTGAGATCAGTATCGCCTGTTTGTGTATCCTGTTTTTCTTTTACAGGTAGTTGTGCTTTCAAACCGCTGTTTAACTGCTTGTACTCATCCTCTGACACAACCAGTTGGTCGGGATGACTGATCGCCAGCCACAGGCTGATAAAACTGGCAATGACCGCTGCCGCCGGCAGGGCGATAATGAACCAGGGCCAGAATTGCCCGTACCACGGGATAAGCTGTTCCGGTGCCGTCTGTGCTGTTTGTGAACATTGTTGGATGTCAGTGTTCATGAGGTCTCGGTATCCGCATTCACTAGTCAAATGGCATCAGGAAACGGGCGCTGACGGTACGTTCGATAACAGGCTCGTCCAGGGTTGAAAGCCGCACGTCAACCTCCATCGAACCACGACCGGAGTGCTCGGGCGCCTGGATTCGTACAATGAAGTTGCCAACCGCTTCCGCTTCCAGTTCGGGTTCGGGTGAGACGAACAGCGTCATGTTTTCATTGTTCATGACTTCAATCTTATATCGATGGGGCTTGAAGTCCATGTTGATCAGTTTGAGGGTATAGACATTTTCAATCATCTCGTCCGGCAGTTCACGATAAAGCGCGTTGCGGTCACGTAACAGGTCCGCACGTAACAACACGCGCTGGTTGACCGACCAGATGACCCCGGCAATCAGGGCCAGCAACAGGATCGCATAAACAAGGATGCGTGGCCGGAACACCCGGGTTTCATTGCCGCTGAGTTTGTGTTCCGTCGTATAGCTGATCAGACCCCGTTTGTAGTCCATCTTGTCCATGACCTGATCGCAGACATCAATACAGGCTGCGCAGGCGATACATTCGATCTGCAGGCCTTCGCGGATATCGATACCGGTCGGACATACCTGCACGCAAAGGGTACAGCCGATGCAGTCACCCAGACCCTTGTCGGCCGGGTTATCCGACTTGCTGCGCCCGCCACGCGGCTCCCCGCGTGCTTCGTCATAGGCGATAACCAGCGTGTCCTTGTCAAACATGGCGCTCTGGAAACGCGCGTAGGGACACATGTACTTGCACACCTGCTCACGCAGGATGCCAGCGTTACCATAGGTGGCAAAGCTGTAAAACAGTAACCAGAAGGTCTCCCATCCACCGAGTTGAAAACTGACAACAGAATGACCCAGACCGCGTATCGGCGTAAAGAACCCGACAAAGGTAAAGCCGGTCCACAAAGCAAAGCCAATCCACAGAACCTGCTTGGTCGTTTTACGCAGAATCTTATTGGCGTTCCAGGGTGAGGCATCCAGCTTGATACGCTTGTTACGGTCACCCTCGACCCAGCGTTCCATCCACAGAAACACTTCGGTCCAGACGGTTTGCGGGCAGGCGTAGCCACACCAGAGCCGGCCGGCGACCGCAGTCACGAAAAAAAGTGAAAGACCTGCGATGATCAGCATCAGGGTCAGGAAAATAAAATCCTGTGGCCAGAATGTGAGACCCAGGATATAGAACTTCCTCGCAGGCAAATCAAACAGCACCGACTGGTGACCATCCCAGTTTATCCATGGCAGGATGTAATACAAACCCAGTAAAACGACGACCGCGAGCTTACGCAAACTCGCAAAGGTGCCGGTCACATCACGCGGATAAACTTTTGGATCTTTGCGATATAAGGAAGCGGTTGCATCCTGCGCGTTACTCATTTCCAGTCCTCCCCGTCCAGATCCGGGTTGGATTGTGACGGGTCATGAACTTCAGGTATGGGACGTCTCCCTTTGCCCTCGACGTGACCGCGCGCCGGTCCGGTGCGGATCATGAACATCGTCAGGGCGGATGCCAGCAGGCACAGCAGGTAGAGAAACGCAAAGGCGAGGCCATAAGCCAGGCGGACACCGATATCAAACTTGTCCGCCCAGACACTGATCATGTCGAGTGGGTCGATCAGTCCGAACAGGACAAAAAACCCGGTAGCCGCCGACAGGAAAGCAATCCACAGGACCACGGCCCAGTCTCGCTGCCGCATGTTCCACCGTCGGTTAACCGGGTGCTGTGTTGTCATGTCCTTGATGACCCCGCTTGATCTCTACTGCGACAGGCTCAACACATACGCTGCGATCAGGCGACGACGATCCTCACTCAACGTGTCCTTGAACGCGGGCATATTGCCGTTGCGGCCCAGCGTGATGGTTTCCCGGATGGTTTTGGGATCGCCACCGTATATCCATACCTGGTCTTTGAGACTGGGCGCTCCCAGTGCCGGGTTACCGCCACCATCGGGGCCGTGGCAGGCAACGCACAACATGTCGAAGTTCTTTTTTCCATTGGCGGCCATTACCGGGTCCGCCTTTTGACCCGACAGGCTTTGTACGTAAACGACCAGTTCACTGATGGCCTTGTCATCCAGGGCGCCAACCATGACGGGCATCACACCGGCGCGGCCATTGGCGATGGTCTGCATGACGGTGTCAAAATCGCCGCCATAAAGCCAGTCATGGTCCGCCAGGTTTGGGAAACCCTTCGCACCACGGGCGTCGGAGCCATGACACATTGCGCAATTGTTGGCAAACAACCTCTGGCCGGTTGCATTGGCTTCAGGATCCGCTATCAGGGCTGCATTATCCATTTCCCTGTAACGCGCGAATATCACTTCCGTTGCATCATTTGCGGCCTTCATTTCCGCTGCGTACTGACCTTCCTGGCTCCAACCGAGGTAGCCGCCGATATTGCCTAGACCGCCAAACAGGAAAAGGTAGATGAGGGCAAAAGCGATGGTTCCATAGAAGAGTTTCAACCACCAGCGCGGCAACGGATTATTGAGTTCCACCAGGTCTTCGTCCCAGACGTGACCGGTCGTACCCGTTCCGTCCTTTTCATCACGGTTGGATACACCCTTGGTCCATTGCAATAACCAGAAACAGCCGATAATGGTGCCGATGGTTATGATAATGACATACCAGTTCCAGAAACTAGTTAACATGATTCGCTCCCTTCCCCGTTGGTCGGGTTTCATCAGTGGGTTCTGCATCATTCGGAACTTCGCCGTGGTCTTCTTCCAGGGGCAACTTGCTGGCGGCGGTAAAAGCAGATTTGCGTTTGCTGCTCCACGCCCATTTCCACAGACCTAAAAAAGCGAAAATCAAAACCAGGAGAATTGCTCCTCGGATAATATTGATATCCATGTCAACGTCCACTCCTGGCATGGCCGAGGCTCTGCAAATAGGCAACAACGGCATCCATCTCGTTTTTACCGGCAACCACCGACGGCGCCGCGGCAATATCTTCCTCCGAATAGGGGTCACCCAGCATATTTAAGGCACGCATTTTCTTTTGCACCAGTTCACCATCGACCATCCTGTCGCGTAACCAGCCATAGGCCGGCATATTGGACTCGGGCACCACGTCACGCGGGTTATTCAGGTGTATGTAATGCCACTCGTCGCTGTAGCGGCCCCCTACCCTGGCCAAATCGGGTCCGGTTCGCTTCGAACCCCATTGGAACGGGCGGTCATAGACGGATTCACCGGCAACGGAATAAGGTCCATAGCGTTCGGTCTCGCTGCGCAGAGGCCGGATCATCTGCGAATGGCAGTTGTAACAGCCTTCATGCACGAATACGTCGCGGCCCGCGAGTTCCAGTGCCGGGTATGGCACGACCCCTGCGGCAGGCTGCCTGACCTGATCGAGAAACATCAATGGAACGATTTCCACCAGTCCGCCAAGACTGATGGCGATGATGATAAATATCGCCATCAGGCTGATATTTGTTTCGAGTTTCTTGTGACCCGTGCTCATACGTGATCTCCCCAAACGACAGGTTCCGAGGCGGGAATTGGTTTCATTTCCTTGCTGGAAAGTGTCTTCCAGGTATTCCAGGCCATGAAGAACATACCCGAGAGGAACAAGACTCCGCCCAGTAACCTGACAACGTAGTACGGCTTGGTGGCCGCAAGACTTTCGACAAAGCTGTACGTCAGGGTGCCGTCGTCGTTAAATGCACGCCACATCAGGCCCTGCATGACACCGGCTATCCACATGGATGTGATGTACATGACCACGCCGATCGTCGAGGTCCAGAAATGGATATCGATGGCCTTGACGCTGTACATTTTCTTTTCGCCGATAAGCCGTGGAATCAGGCAGTACAAGGAACCGATGGTCATCATCGCAACCCAGCCCAACGCGCCTGAATGCACGTGACCGATGGTCCAGTCGGTATAGTGGCTCAGGGAGTTGACGGTCTTGATCGACATCATCGGCCCTTCAAACGTGGACATGCCGTAAAAACTCAGCGCCACGATCATGAATTTCAGTACCGGGTCCGTACGCAATTTGTGCCAGGCGCCCGACAGGGTCATGATGCCGTTGATCATACCGCCCCAGCTCGGCGCCAGCAGGATCAGTGAAAACACCATGCCCAGTGACTGTATCCAGTTAGGCAATGCGGTGTAATGCAGATGGTGCGGACCCGCCCACATGTAGATGGCGATCAGCGCCCAGAAATGCACGATCGAAAGCCGGTAGGAATAGACCGGCCCTTCCGCCTGTTTGGGTACGAAGTAATACATCATGCCGAGGAAACCGGCGGTCAGGAAGAATCCCACGGCATTGTGGCCGTACCACCATTGCACCATCGCATCGACGGCCCCCGAATAGATCGGGTATGACTTGTCGATTGCGACCGGAAATGACAGGTTGTTGACGATGTGCAACACGGCAATGGTCAGGATAAAGGCGCCGTAGAACCAGTTGGCCACGTAGATGTGACTGACCCGGCGCTTGCCGATCGTGCCAAAAAACAGCACGGCGTAGGCGACCCACACCAGCGTGATCAGGATATCGATCGGCCATTCGAGTTCGGCGTATTCCTTGCCCTGGGTCCAACCCAGCGGAAGCGTCACCGCCGCCGCAACGATGACGAGCTGCCAGCCCCAGAAAACAAAGCTCGCGAGCTTGTCGGAAATCAGGCGCACGTGGCAGGTTCGTTGCACCACGTACAGCGAAGTGCCAATCAGGCCGCTACCGCCGAAGGCAAAAATGACCGCGTTGGTATGGAGCGGACGCAAACGTCCATAAGTCAACCAGGGTATGTCGAAATTCAATATGGGCTGCCACAACTGCGCGGCAATAATGACACCTACCAGCATCCCCACAATACCCCAGAGAATCGTCGCAATGACGAATTGTCTGACAACTTTATCGTTGTAAGTCATGATTGAAGACTTCCCTCACTTTTTAAAAAACAAAGTGACAACCAACCTCGGTCGCCACCGTTGAGTTTCCTGGAATTGCACCGGAAACCTCATACTGAACCCTTAGGCTGGGTTCTTTAATCAATTTGGCCCGACGCTGGCATTGATGCACAGTTCTTGCCGAAGCCACATATTCAAACGTCTGAAATCACCCGTATCCTGTTGCTGACTGGATAGGACAAGCAGGTTTCGACTCGTATCTCCATCGCTAATTCGTAGAACTGCGAGATGACGGGTGCACCACTGCTGACCGTCAAGAATACCCGCATTTAAACGTCCTTGAATGGATTCTAACTGTACCCGTCCATCGGCAAAAATGACCAGGGTCAATTCTACATTATTTGCTTTAGAGAAACTTAATATAGGAGCGAACCACCCAAGCGCAAAGGTTAAAATCGCCAAGGCTGTAATCAACACAGGCTGGGAACTCATGAGCGCAGCAATCACTACCAGCAGATAAATTGCGCAAACAGGCAGGAAAAAATCCTTCCTGCGCAACACTTGCAATCTGATGGGTCTGTTAATGAGCATGAGTCAGGGCATCGATCAATTCAAGCATGACGGGGTCTGCAGGCAAGTTCCTGCCTGAAATCCAGTCAAACAACAGGTCATCTTCCTGGCCCAGGAAACTCTCGAGTTGCGGCCATTCACCATCGACCAGCGAGTCAGCCTGTCCTGCCAGGAACGCCTCAAGCAGCACATCCAGCTCTTTCATTCCCCGCCGGCAACGCCAGTGTAATCTTTTGACCCTGTCCTCACCGGAAAGCGTATTTCTGCCAGTTTCAGACGCCACTACGTTCAAGCAATAATTTCTTGATCTCAACAATTGATTTGCCCGGGTTCAGACCCTTGGGGCAAACCCGGGTGCAGTTGAGAATCGTATCGCAACGGAACAGGCGGAAGGGGTCATCCAGCATATCCAGACGATCTCCGGCAAATTCGTCACGGCTGTCAACCAACCAGCGATAAGCCTGCAACAATATTGCAGGTCCGAGGTAGCGCTCGCCATTCCACCAGTAACTTGGACAGGAGGTAGTACAACACGCACACAGGATACATTCGTACAGACCGTCGAGCTTTTTACGGTCTTCTTCAGATTGTAAGCGCTCCTTGTCGGGTGGCGGGGGCGATTCGGCTTTGAGCCAGGGTTCTATCGATGCATACTGCGCATAAAAGTGACCCATGTCCGGAACCAGGTCCTTGACTACTTCCATGTGTGGCAGCGGGTAAATTTTCACGTCACCTGCAGGTAGATCACTCATATTCAAAGTGCAGGCCAGTGTATTGGTACCGTTAATATTCATTGCGCAGGAACCGCATATCCCTTCCCTGCATGAGCGCCTGAAGGTCAGGGTCGGATCGATCTCATCCTTGATTTTGACGAGTGCGTGCAGCAGCATTGGGCCGCATTTATCCATATCAACTTCATAAACATCAACACGTGGCTTGTCGCTGGTGTCCGGGTCCCAACGGTAAATATGGAATTTACGTACATTGCTACAACCTTCTGCAGCGGGCCAGGTAAGGCCTTTGACCACCCTGGAATTCAAAGGAAGTGAAAATTTCATCATTGGACTCTAATGCCTCTCAATAAACACGCACTTTGGGCTCGATGTATTCAACCTCATCGGTCAGAGTGTAGGTATGTACGGGCCGATAGCCCAGCTTGGGTGAAGTACCGGCATCGCCCACCCACGCCAGCGTGTGTTTCATCCAGTCTTTGTCATCCCGTTCACTGAAGTCCTCACGAGCATGAGCACCCCGGCTTTCCTTGCGGTGCAGGGCCCCGGTGATCAATGTCGAAGCACAAACCAGCAGGTTTTCCAGTTCCAGGGTTTCGGCCAGGTCCGAGTTCCAGATCATGCCCTTGTCGCTGACATTCACATCGGCGAACTTCGCTGTGCACTTGTTGATCAACTGCTCACCTTCGCGCATGGTCTCCTCGGTACGGAATACCGCGGCATGGCGCTGCATCGTCCGTTGCATATGCAAGCGCAACTCGGCAGTCCTGGTATCACCCTTGGCATTACGAACTCTGTCAAAGTGTCCGACAGTGGAATCGACCGTATTTTTTGACAGGGGTTTATGCGGCATACCCGGTTTTAAAATTTCACCGCAGCGTATCGCCGCTGCACGCCCGAATACGACGATATCCAGTAACGAGTTGCAACCAAGGCGGTTGGCGCCATGCACTGATACACACGCCGCCTCACCAATGGCCATCAAGCCGGGTACAATCGCATCCGGATCATCTGTAGTGGGACGCAGGACCTCGCCTTTATAGTTGGTCGGAATACCACCCATGCAATAGTGTGCAGTGGGTAAAACTGGTATGGGGTCACGTGTCACGTCCACGTCGGCAAAGATTTTGGATGTTTCTGCAATACCCGGCAGGCGTTCATTAATCACGTCAGCACCGAGATGTTCAAGGTGCAAATGAATATGATCTTTCTCACTTCCTACACCGCGGCCAGCGTTAATTTCCATGGTCATGGCCCGGCTGACAACGTCACGGGAAGCCAGATCCTTGGCATTGGGCGCATACCGTTCCATGAATCGCTCACCATCGGAATTGGTCAGGAAACCGCCTTCCCCACGCACGCCCTCGGTGATAAGCATCCCGGCACCATAAACACCGGTAGGATGAAACTGCATGAACTCCATGTCCTGCAAAGGCAAACCGGCGCGCGCGACCATGCCGTGACCGTCACCGGTACAGATGTGCGCCGAGGTGCAGGAAAAATAGGTGCGCCCGAAACCACCAGTGGCCAGTACAACCATGTGTGACTGGAAGCGGTGTAGTTTGCCATTGTTCAGGTCCCAGGCCAGCAAACCACGGCAGATTCCCTCGTCGTCCATTAGCAGGTCAAGTGCAAAGTATTCAACAAAAAACTCAGCCTTGTGTTTCAAAGCTTGCTGGTAAAGCGTGTGGAGCATGGCATGCCCGGTACGATCAGCCGCCGCAGCGGCACGCGGTACCGGTGTTTCGCCAAAATTGCTCATGTGGCCGCCGAAAGGTCGTTGATAGATACGGCCATCACTGGTGCGCGAAAAGGGTAAACCCGCGTGTTCAAGTTCATACACCGCTTGCGGTGCTTCCCTGCACATGTACTCGATCGCGTCCTGATCACCCAGCCAGTCGGCGCCCTTGACAGTGTCATACATATGCCATTGCCAGTTATCCTCGCCAAGGTTGCCCAGCGACGCGGCAATGCCACCTTGCGCCGCCACGGTGTGGCTACGGGTAGGAAAAACCTTGCTGATACAGGCAGTACGCAAGCCCTGCTCGGCCATTCCAAAGGTGGCCCGCAGACCTCCGCCACCGGCACCCAACACTACAACATCGTATTGGTGCTCGATAATCTCATAGGCTTGACTCATTCTTATTCAACCTCCAAATGCCAGGCCGAGCAGGGCAAAAACCCCGATAAACCCAAGAAAAACGGCCGCAAAGCCCACCAGAATACGTGCGCTAACCTGCATCCAGCGAGCCTGGATATAATCTTCAAAAATTGCCTGGAGACCCAGGTTGGCGTGATAAATCGAGGTGAGCAGGAAGATACTGAGCAGGACACCACGCACCGGCGAACTCAGCCATGCCACGACATATGCATGCTCATGCCCAGTCATTGAAACCACCGAGATCACAAACCACAACACCAACGGTATAAGGGCGATGGCCGTCAGGCGTTGCATCCACCAGTGGCCCAGACCGTCATTGCTGGATCCGAGTCCCCGGGCCCGGGAAATGGGGCTGCGATATTTCATGCCCCACCTCCTGGAAAATAACCACCACCCAGGACCCAGGCCAGCAGGGTAAGAACGATGCTGATCGCAAGCACAACGATACTGCTGGATTTGATCTGGTCGACTTCGAGCATTCTGCCAGTATCCCAGATGAGGTGCCTGACGCCACTGACCGAATGAAAAATGAGAGAAAAAGCCCAGCCAAAGAGCAGGAACTGACCAATAAACCCGCTCAAAAAATGGTTCAGACCGTTATAGAAATCAGCAAAATGGGCGGCACTTGCAATCCAGCCGACCAGAAGAATGGTACCGACAGACAAGGCAATGCCAGTTATACGGTGCAGACCTGATAGCACCATGGGCAATTCAAGCTTGTAAATCTGTAAATGAGGAGACAGGGGACGCTCGTTTATAGGCATGGTAGTCTCTCTGATTGATGCTTAATAAATGTCATGAGTTTATTCAGTAAAAAAATGCCGGGGCGCTGGCCCCGTATCTTGGGAACCTCAGAAGTCACTGCAACGGCCATTTCGCTCCCAATCCCCAAATCGAGTGGGTTCGGGGCCTTTAGGCCCTCCTACTTCGACAGGTTTTGTGTTCTTGTGCGAGAGGTCGTATTTCTGAACCTTTGCCTCGGGAAGTTTTTCAGCTCGCCCGATGGTCGCTTGCTGGTCTTTCTTCATTACCTTTTTGACCTTGAGATATTTGGAAATTTATTGCACAGAAGTTTAACGCTAAATATATTGATACGCGAGTGTGAATCATATCACCGCAACATACATTGAAAAAAATCAGGTTAAAATACCCCACGCTTAAACGCTTGACCTCAACATGGCAAACATCAACAAATGATTAAACTTCCCTACCTGGAAATTATCCGCGTAAGCGGCGTGGATGCCGGACAGTTTTTGCATAACCAACTCAGTGCAGATGTGTTAGCCCTGTCAACGCAGGACTCAACATTTGCATGCTACTGCGAACCCAAGGGGCGGGTGCTAGCGCTGATGCTGGTTCATAGAGTCAACGAGGACTATTTCGTCATTATGTCCAGTGAACTGACAACCGCGGTCACTGAACGCTTAAAGATTTACCGGATGCGTGCCAAGGTAGAAATCCAAATTTTGAGTGAATATACCGTGGCGGGCCTTGATGCTGATGGTACGCCGGAGTCTTTATTAACTGCACAAAGAATCCGGATCCCCGGCAGTAATAAGTGGTTGTTGGTGATAACTGATGGCATCACCGCTGTGACGGACGTGTCGTTACAGGAAGCGTGGAAGTATTCGGAGTTGCAAATGGGTATCAGTTGGCTGGGTACGGAGACCAGTGCGCAGTTTTTACCACAGATGCTCGGTTTTGAGAAACTGGGTGCGGTCAATTACCGCAAAGGTTGTTATCCCGGCCAGGAAATTGTCGCGCGAACGCATTACCTCGGCAAGGTTAAACGTCACCCTCGCCTGCTGGACTGCAGGCTGTCGTCGTGTCCGCGGCCCATGGACAGGATCGATATCCTGGCGGATGGACAAGCCCATGAGTCCGTTGTGGCAGATTGCGTACAGCGTCAGGATGGAATGATCAGGCTGTTGGCCATAACCCGCATGGAACCTGAAGAGCCTGCGAATAAGATTCAATACGAGGGTGAAACGGTTAACCTGACAAAGCCCTCGTGACCGGCCCGGACGTTCGTCAGCTTCAGGCCTGGGCGACGATGTAACAGACCCAACCCGGGTCGGCGTCACCAGTTTCCGACGGTGTATAGATACCGTTGCCTTCATTGTTTTCTTCATCCGTGCCTTCCCAGTAAATATCTACACGGGAAAAACCGGCCTCGTAAAGGATTTCGCGGATTTCCGGCAGTGTCCACAGACGCCAGTGATAAACGAAGGCCTTTTCCATCCTGGAGCCATCGGGAAATTCAAAATGGATCTGGCAATCCATGCACGAGTCGATCGGATTGAATGAGGCCTGGTCCCAGATATAGGTGAAATCATTGCCGTCCTCGTCCTGGCATTCACGTGATTCCTGTATGACCATCGGCGCCTCGTAGCCGCCATAAGCGTCGAGGAAAAGAATGCCGTCGGCCACAAGGCCATCGAGCACATTGATAAAATACTCACGCAGGTCATCACGCGTCAGAAACAGGAAATAACTGAAATTCATTGCCAGGATGATGTCCGCCAACCCCGGACGTGTCTGCAGAACATCCTCGTTGAGCAATTCGATACGCTCAAACTGTTCATCATCGAGTTGAGAGAGTTTATTCAAACGGCCCCATTCGAGCACATCCCGGTCCAGGTCGACGCCAACCGCCTGGTGTTCGCTATCACGAACAACCCACTCACAGGCGGTATTTGCCGTGCCGCAAAAATCCTCGCGCAGAAAAACAGCGGGACGTTGCCGCAGATCGGCCCAGGTCTGTTCGACAAAATCTATCTCGGCCTCGACATCCTGCACCGACTGCTGATAGAGCCGGTGACGGTCAGCCAGTGCCGCCATTGAGCGCTAGGATTCAGGATCCAATGGCTTGGTATTTTTCCGAAACATACTTGTCAATCAGGTTGAGAAAATCGTTGGTCAAATCATCACCCCGTAAGGTCGCCGCCTTGACGCCGTCAATAAAAACGGGCGCTACCGGAGATTCACCTGTGCCGGGAAGGCTGATGCCGATATTGGCCTGCCGGCTTTCACCGGGTCCGTTGACGATACAGCCCATGACTGCCAGGCTGAGATTTTCCACGCCTTCGTAGCGAAGTTTCCACTCGGGCATCCGCTGGCGAACGTGGCTGGTAACGTCCTTGGCCAGCGACTGGAAAAATGTACTGGTGGTGCGGCCGCAACCCGGACAGGCGGTCACCATCGGTGAAAAAGCCCGCATGCCCATGCTCTGCAGCAATTCCTGCGCGACGATCACTTCATCATTACGTGACTGGCCGGGTTCGGGCGTCAGGGAAATGCGGATCGTGTCGCCAATGCCCTGCTGCAACAGTACCGCCAGGGCGGCGGTCGAGGAAACAATGCCCTTGCTACCCATGCCTGCTTCGGTCAAGCCGAGGTGTAAAGGATAATCGCAACGCTTTGCCAATTCGCCGTAGACCCGGATCAGATCCTGAACGCCACTCACCTTGCAGGAAAGGATGATCTGCTCATGCGCGAGACCCAGTTCCTCGGCCTGTTGCGCACTTTCGAGCGCCGAGCGGATCAGCGCCTCACGCATCACTGCATCGGCTGCTTGCGGAACCGGTTTTTTTGCGTTCAGATCCATCAGGTGCGCCAAAAGGCGTTGGTCCAGGCTGCCCCAGTTAACCCCGATCCGAACCGGCTTGCCGTGCTCGATGGCGAAACCGACGATGGTGGCAAACTGGTCATCGCGTTTCCTGCCAAAGCCGACATTGCCCGGGTTGATACGGTACTTGGCCAGCAGACGGGCGCATTCCGGATATTTCTGTAAAAGGTGGTGACCGTTGTAATGAAAATCACCGACCACCGGAACATCGCAGGACATCATTTCCAGGCGTTCCATGATACCGGCGACGGATGCTGCAGCGTTTTCGGTATTGACCGTAATACGCACCAACTCGGAACCGGCACGCGCCAGTTCGGCAATTTGCGTCGCCGTGGCGCGGACATTCTCGGTATCCGTATTGGTCATGGATTGCACAACCACCGGGTGTCCGGACCCGACCAACACCCCGCCGACATTGACGGTCGGTGTCGTACGACGCGCGCATGTTTCCAATTCCGGTGTCATGCCGGATCAGGCGCCAGCGGAATCGTTACTGGAAGACTGCTTGCCTTCACGGCTCATGACCGGCCAGGCAGCGCGCAGGTATTCCCACATCGACCACAGGGTAAGCGCGGCCGCGAGATAAAGCAGCAACTCGCCTATGAGCGCCACCGGTATTCCAAAAAGGTCGTACTCATATAACAGGCAAGAGATCGCCGTCATCTGAAATATGGTTTTGAATTTGCCGAGCATGCCGACCTTGACCGTACCGCTCTCGCCCATCTCGGACATCCACTCCCTGAGTGCTGAAATCGCAATCTCGCGGCCGATGATGATGGCGGCGGAAAGGGTCAGAAATACGGGCGGAAAGATAATGGGGGGCGGGATATGCACCATCAGCACGAGGGCGGTGGCAACCATCAGTTTGTCGGCAACAGGGTCCAGGAACGCGCCAAAATCCGACATCAGGTTCATACGGCGTGCCAGGAAGCCATCCAGCCAGTCCGTGATTGCGGCCAGGATGAAAACCGCCGCGGTTGCCAGCGGCGCCCAGACATACGGCAGGTAGAAGAACAGAACCAGCACGGGAATCAGCGCAATACGTAATAGCGTAAGGATCATCGGAAACGTCATTTTCATTGTTTCGGTCCGGTGGAGGTCATGCACCTATTATCGCAGACAGCCGGGAATTTTTGCAGGTAATTAACAGTCGATTACAAGGTTTTTGCACAAGCCGTCATTTCATGGCTAATGCAGTGCTTTAAATATGCGTCCGGCCAACTGCCGGTTGATCCCCGGAATACCCGACAACTCCTCGATTCCCGCTTTACGCACACCCTGGATACCTCCGAAATGGGTCAATAAGGCACGCCGTCTGCGTGCCCCGACACCGGGGATATCTTCCAGCACAGAATGCACTGAGGCCTTCTGGCGACGCCCACGGTGACCGGTAATCGCAAAGCGGTGTGCTTCATCCCTGATTTTCTGTACGAGGTGTGACGCGGAGGATTCGGGGCCAGGCTGAAGACTGTGTGGTGCTATGGGTAAAACCCATTCCTCGTAGCCCGCCCGGCGAGATGGTCCCTTGGCGACGCCCATCACGGGTATGTCACCCAGGCCGCACTCTGACAGCACTTCCACGGCGATACCCAACTGGCCCTTGCCACCATCGACGATGATCAGGTCCGGCACGTGGCCCTCTTCCTTCTGCAGTTTCTGGTACCTGCGACTCAGGACTTCGCGCATCGCGGCGTAATCATCCCCTGGCTCGAATCCCTGCAGGTTATAACGGCGATAGCGGGACTTGACCGGCCCTTCGGCGTCAAACACCACGCAGGAGGCCACGGTTTTGTGACCGGATGTATGCGAGATGTCAAAACATTCAATGGCTTTGGGTGCTTCCTCCATTTGCAACAGGCCGGCCAGTTCCTCGAATTGCTGGCTGATACGGGTCGATTCCGAACTGCGCATGTGCAGGGCGTTCAGAGCGTTTCGACCGGCCAGTTCGAGCCAGTTGCGGCGGTGGCTGCGCGGATGCGACTGGATTTTCACCTTTCTGCCGCTGCGTTCGCTGAACACCGCTTCAAACAGGTTTTCCTGCTCCAGCGGATGCGAAATGATCATTTCCGGCGGCGCCTTGCGTTCGCGGTAATACTGACCCAGAAACGCGTGCAGAATTTCAGCATCCGAATGACCTTCGGACTGGCTTGGAAAATAGTCACGCTGCCCGAGGCTACGGCCGCCACGGACCGAAATCACCTCGATGGCGATACTGTTGTCGAGGCGCGCAAGCGCAATGATATCCAGGTCACCATTACCGGCCGAGACAAACTGGCGCGCCTGCATTTGTTTCAGGTGGTTGATCTGGTCACGGTATTGCGCCGCATGTTCATAATGTTGCAAACCGGCAGCGTGTTCCATGCGGTTGATCAGACGGGAAATCACCTTCTGGCTTTGTCCCTGCAGGAACAGCAAGGCGTCGTCCACCTGCCCCGCATACTCGTCAATACTCACTTTGCCCACACAGGGCGCGGTACAGCGTTTGATCTGGTATTGCAGGCACGGTCTCGTACGATGGCTGAAGTAACTGTCCTCGCAGTTGCGCAAAAGAAAAAGTTTCTGGATCAGGTTGATGCTCTCCCTGACCGAACTGGCGGACGGATAGGGTCCGAGGTAGCGCCGGTCCTTATCCCGGACCCCGCGGTGAAAGGCAATACGTGGAAACTCGTGATCGCTGCCGATCATCAGCCAGGGATAACTCTTGTCATCGCGCAGAAGCACGTTATAACGGGGTTTAAGCGACTTGATCCACTCGTTCTCAAGCAACAGCGCTTCGGCCTCGGTGCGCGTGAGACTGACTTCAATGGAATGAATCCGCGCAACCATGCGCATGATCCGGTCTATCTTTGGCCTGGCGTCAAAATAACTCGAAACACGTTTGCGCAAACTGGCGGCTTTGCCAACGTACAATACGGCGCCAGCGGCGTCACGCATCAGGTAGACACCGGGACCGGCGGACAAACGCCGGGCGAATTTCTTGCCGTCAAACGCTTCCGAAGATGGCTGTAATCCGGTTTGCTTCACTGCTGGCCCAGACGCCCCTCAACGCTTGCCAACAGGCCGAGGGTGGCGGATTCCAGCAATTGACACATGTAGTTAAAGCCGTCCATGCCACCGTAATACGGATCCGGAACCTCTTCGGGTCGCGTTTCCGGGTGGTATTGCATCATCATTTCCAGGCTCGCCTTTGAACCCGCCGGGCGGATTCGCTGCAGATCCTCAAAGTTATTGCGGTCCATCGCAATGATCAGGTCATAGTTGTCAAAATCTGAAATGCCGACCTTGCGGGCGCGTAATTGACTGATATCGACGCCAAAATTCAATGCCGTTTCCACCGCCCTCGAATCGGGCGTCTGGCCGATGTGGTAGCCATGGGTGCCGGCGGAATCGATGGAAACCTGTTCCTTGACACTGGATTTTTGCAGGGCAGTAGCGAAAAACCCTTCAGCCGAAGGTGATCTGCAAATATTTCCCATGCATACAAATAGTATATTAAACATAGTGTTAAATAATCTTTATAATTGTTTACTTTCAATAAAAACCCGTACCCGCTGCAGATCCTCTGACGTATCGACGCCCGCGGGTATGAACTCACAGGCACACACCATCGCAATACGCCCACCCTGCTCCATGATACGCAATTGCTCGAGACGCTCGCTTTTCTCCAGCGGGGTTGGCGCGCACGCTGTATAGCGGCGTAGCGCGGCCAGCCGGTAGGCATACAGTCCGAGATGTCTTTTCCACACTACCCCGGCTTTCAGCGCTTCAGCAATTGATGCGAAGGAACGGGTGAACGGGATCGGCGCGCGACTGAAGTACAGGGCCCGGTTCTGCACGTCGGTGACCACTTTTACCGCATTGGGATTCTGCACCTCGGCTGCTTCCGTGATCGGCCAGAAAAGACTGGCAACTTCACAGTCCGCTGACTGCTCCAACAGCGTAGCGACCTGGTCAAGACAGGCCGGCGGCATGAGCGGCTCATCACCCTGCAGGTTGACCACCAGTTGCTCATCCGGCCAGCCAAGTTTCGCCGCACATTCGGCAATCCTGTCACTGCCACTCTGGTGTTCCGCTGTTGTCATCACAACCTCGGCACCAAATGCTTCAGCGACGCTTGCGATACGCTCATCATCGGTTGCAATGGTCACGGATGCTGCTTTTGATTCACAGGCCCGCTGCCAGACGTATTGCAACAGGGGCCGCCCTGCCAGATCCAGTAATACCTTGCCCGGCAGGCGCTCAGAGGCAAACCGCGCCGGAATGACGATATGGTATGCCCCCTTGTTGGCCGTGCTCATTTTCGCAACTCCATCAATTTCGCAAGCTGATCTTTAAAGGCGGCTTCAAACGCATCCGGCAATCGTGCATCAACCGGCAAATACCACGCATTCTCAAGGCCCAGTGAACGGCATTTGACCGCATCTTTTTCGGTCATGATAATCGCATGTCCGGCCGGTATCGATTCAAAATCTTTGCGATTAAATAGATGATGGTCCGGAAACACCTGTGAACTTGACGCAATGCCAAGGGTTTCCAGCGTATTGAAGAATCGCCTGGGATTACCGATAGCGGCTATTGCATGAATATTAATTCCGCTATATTTATGCCGGAATTTTTCTGCTGAAACAGTTGTCCTGTCATCGAGTGAGCGGATATTGCCAGGCTCCAGGCGCATCACAAACACGTTCAGGTTTGCAGGTTTTCCATTCCATACACCGTTAGTGACAACGAAATCGACTTGCCCGAGTCGTATGGCGGGCTCACGTAATGGCCCGGCAGGCAGCAGGTGGCCGTTACCGAGTCCACGCTCGCCATCAACTACACACAACTCAATATCAGGTGATATGTCAGCATGCTGGAGTCCGTCATCCGATATGACCAGGTCAAGTTCCATGTCCTCCAGTTTTCGGATGGCAACAGCGCGGCGTCGTGCAACCATGACCGGCAAGCCGGTGCGTATCGCCAACAGCACCGGTTCATCGCCGCAGGTGCGGGTGTCGCTATCGGCATGTACCAGGCGGGTATCGTTACCCTGCCTGCCATAGCCGGTGGAGGCGATTCCAGCCTTGATGTTCATTTCAGCCGCGAGTTGGCACAAACGCATCACCAACGGGGTTTTTCCGCTGCCGCCCGCGGTGATATTTCCCACCACGATGAGCGGTAATTTTGAATGTACCGGTGCTGCACTGCTTGCGACTTTATGTCGGACATATTGAAATGCGGCGCGATAGACCGGTTCGAGCATGCGCAGATACCAGGGTGGACGGTGCGTGCCATACCAGTGCCGCAGCAGCCAGTTTTCGGTGACAGCACGCATCAGGGCCTGTTAATACTATGCGGATACAAAAAAATAACCGATGACGATGGGCGCATAATATTAACCGGCCCTAGTCTGAAATTTTGTCCTGGTTTTCGAACTGGGTATGATACAGACGGGCATAGGCTTCGCCTTTTGCCAGTAACTCGGCATGTGTACCCTGTTCAATCACCTGCCCCGCCCCCAGCACGATGACCTGGTCGGCGTTCTCAATGGTGGAGAGACGGTGTGCGATAACCAATGTCGTACGGCCTTTCATGACCTCTTTGAGTGCATCCTGGATGGCCCTTTCAGATTCGGAATCGAGCGCCGAGGTGGCTTCGTCCAGTATCAGGATTGGCGCATCTTTCAACAGGGCCCTGGCAATGGCCAGACGCTGTCTCTGACCACCGGAGAGCAAGGTGCCGTTTTCACCCAGCACCGTGTCCAGGCCATCCGGCAATTGCTCAATGAACTCCATGGCATGGGCCGCCGTGGCGGCACGGGTAACCGCGTCACGGTCGATCCCTCAAGCGCACCATAGGCGATATTGCCTGCAATGGTATCGTTGAACAGCACGACGTCCTGGCTGACCAGCGCGATCTGCCTGCGCAGGTTGGCGAGCTGGTAATCCGCGAGTTCATGCCCATCCAGCAAAATATGACCCTCGCTGTAGTTATAAAAACGCGGCAACAGACCGGCCAGCGTGGTTTTGCCGCTGCCACTTTGCCCGACCACCGCGGTAACACTACCTGCCGGAAATCGGACACTGACATTGTCAAGCACGGGCTGATGACTGCGGTCATACTGGAAACTGACGTTCCTGAATTCAATTTCGCCCCTGACCCGTTCGGTGAAGGTGCCGTTGTCCTGTTCCTTCTCAGCATCAAGCACCACGAAAATACTTTCTGCTGCCGCGATGCCCTTTTGCATTTGCGACTGCACACTGGTCAGTCGCTTCAGTGGCGGAATGGTCGCGATCATGGCAAAGAAATATGGCGGTGAACGTGCCTGCCGTGATCTGGCTCAGCATGGACGGGCGGGTCGCGATGAGCATCAGTACCACCAACGCGATACCGGCGAAAAATTGCACCATCGATGAGCTGAACATATGGGTTGCAACCATGCGCATATGCAGACGGCGGGTGCGTTCGTTGACACGCTCAAAGCGCTTTTTTTCGGTTTCCTGGCCCAGGAAAACCTTGACCACCCTTTGTCCGATCACGGCTTCTTCCGTCACGTGTGCGACATCCCCCATGGAATTCTGGATGTTGCGTGAAATTTTGCGGAACTTGCGGCTGATCACGGTTACCACCATGGCGATCACCGGTACCAGGATCAACAAGCACCATGGTCAGCCGGGCGTTTGTATTGAGCATCAGACCCACCAAGTAAACCAGCAGCATGATGTCGCGGAAGGCCGAAATAATCGCCTTGGTTGCGGCATTTGCGACCTGCTCACTATTGTAGGCGAGTTTCGAAATCAACTGGCCGGGCGAGTTGTGGTCATAGAATGTTGCCGACAACTGCAGATAACTGGCAAACAGTTCTTTGCGCAAATCGGCCACGACCCGCCTGCCCGTCCACTCCATACCGTAATTTCCGGCAAAAAATCCGGAGATGCGCAGCAGCACGACACCCATGACGCCGGCTGCGAGCCACAGGCCGTAAGCCGCATCCTTCTCGACAAATACCCGGTCGATTAATGGTTTGACAAATCCGATGAACATCGCCTGCATACCGGCATCAAGACTGACGCCAACGATGCCGAGGGCAAACATCGGCCAATATTGCCGCGTGTATCCCCACAGGCGCTTGTATACCACGGCCGTCGTCATACTGGCTGAGATTTGGGACATTATTGTTCTTCGGTCATCTGTTCGGTTGCGATCGACAGGCGTTTGAATCCAAGTTGAGCCGTTACATCCATCGCTGTTACGACAAAATGATGCGGGGTCTGGGCGTCAGCACGCAGGATTACCGGGATATTGCGGTCGTCACCCGCAGCTTCGATAAACGCCGCTTCCAGGGTGGATCGTTTGCCATCCACCAGTTGCCTGTCATTGAGATAAAACTGTCCCTTGGCGTCAATCACCAATTCGAAGCTGTTGGGCTGGTCTTCCGGTGAGCTGACATTTTTCGCCTCGGGAAGATCGACCTTCAGGACTGCCTGGTGCTCAAAAGTCGTGCTCACCATGAAAAAGATCAATAACAGAAAAACCACGTCAATCAGGCTGGTAAGACTGATCTCCGGATCTTCAGTATTACTGGATCCGCGTAACTGCATGGGCTACTCCTCAAAAGGCGCGTAGCTGCCCGGTGAGACATTGCCGCGTTCTATACAGTCAATCAGGCGGATCGCCCTTTCCTCCATCGAAATGACGTATTCAGCGACCATGCCACGAAAAAACCGGTAGAAGAAATAGCTGGGAATTGCAACGGTCAAACCGGCTGCCGTGGTGATCAGGGCCTGGGAAATACCCCCCGCCAACACGTTGGCATCACCGACGCCACTGATCATGATTGCGGAAAACACCTTGATCATACCGACCACGGTGCCGAGCAAGCCGAGCAAAGGGGATATGCCGGCAATGGTGCCTAGCGTGTTCAGAAACCGCTCCAGGTCGTGTACGACATGACGGCCGGTATCTTCAACCGCTTCCTTGATCACGTCCCTCGAACGTTTCCGGTTGACCAATGCAGCGGCATAAATACGCCCCAGGGGAGATTCCCTTCTCAGTTGTTCAATGTGCCTTCCGTCCAATTCATGCCGGGCGGCCCAGTCTTCAACGGTGCCACTCAGGCCCTCCGGCAGTACCTTGCTTTTGCGCAGGGTCCAGAATCGTTCGATAATGATGGCGACCGCCAGGGTCGAGCAGAGCAGGATCGGCACCATCAGCCAGCCACCGGCGAGAATAATTTCAAGCACGCGGTTTCACTCCTTTGACAATTGCTGAGCGGAATAATACCTGAAGCCCGGTTTTATATCCCCCTCGGATTTTTGCAAGCCACGCGGAATTTCAGGGGCAATCCTCTTCAGCAGGCCAGCGCCATATCGCGTTCCGATTTACCCGGGCGGAGAGAACCCTGATAGCGCCGGAGCCATTGGTAATTATCCGGATACCGCCACACTTCGCAGAGTTCAGGGTCGGGATACGGGCATTCGCATAGCGTTCGAGAACATCCGCTCGCGGAAAGCCAAAACGGTTGCCCTGCGCTGCGGAGATAATCGACCACGCGGGTTTGACGGCGTCGATAAGTGCCTGTGATGAAGATGTCGAACTGCCATGGTGCGGGGCCGTCATAATCGCATGAGGTTCGAGCCCCTGCTGCACCAGGCGCTGTTCCACGACATGGCTGATATCACCTGTCAGCAACAGGCTGATTCCCGGACCAATGACACTGACAACACAGGAACTGTCATTTCCCATGTAGGGCAAAGCGGCTGACGGGTGCAGGACCCTGAACCGCAGGCTGTCCCAGGACCAATGCCGTGGCGTGTTGCAGGGTTCGATATTTGGACGAATTTTGGGCAGGTTGGCAAGGTACTCCGCACGCGGAAATTCAGACATCAGACTTTCCAGCCCACCGGCATGGTCGAGGTCGGCATGACTGGCAATCACCATGTTGGGCTTCCTGCCGGTCGCCTCGATCATGGGTTGAATGGTTCCGTCAACCATGTCCAGCCCGGCTTCCCCCGCCAGGCCGTTTCCCGGTCCGGTATCGTAGACCAGCAAGTGTCCCGGTGTGGTCACTAATACCGAAAGACCCTGCCCCACATCGAGGAAATCGATCTGGGTTTCCGTTTCGCCCCGGCTGACACCTGCTGGAAAAAGCAGGGGCAGCATCAGCAGCAGGCCAGCAGTGCGACCGGGCGTTCCGCGTGGCAACATGAATATGGCGGCGCCCAGCATGGCCAACACAACAGCGAGCATGCCGGGTGTCGATGTCGAACTGAAAGCGGCTGGCTGAAGGTCGGCTATCCGCTCCAGCACCAGCATCAGCCAATTTGCTGCATAAGCGGCAAAACCGAGTAGCCATTGCGCCAACGGCCCGGGTAGCCAAAGCAGAACCAGTGCGGCCAGTATCAACGGCACGATCAACATGCTGACCAGCGGAATTGCCACCAGGTTCGCCAACAGTCCGGGCAGACTGACCTGCTGAAACCAGAACATGCCAAGCGGCGCCATTACCAGGGATATACCCAATTGCGCAAAAAGCATTCGTCGCCAAACCGGTAGATGCCCGAAACGCGGGGAAAACAGCATCACGAGGACACCCACAGCGACAAATGAAAACCAGAAACCGGCACGTAAAGGTGCGAAGGGATCGGCAACCAGTACCAGTGACATTGCGATCAGCCAGGCCTGCAGGGGATGGATATTCCGCCTGCTCAAAATTGCGATGCTGCCAACCGTCAGCATGATCAACGCCCGTTGGGTGGAAACGCCGAAACCGGCCAGGGCCGAATATGCGATCGCCGCCAGCCATGCTATGAGCCAGGGCATGGCAACGGCAAGTCGCTGTTGCAATCCTTTGCACAGCATCAACAAGCCCAGTCTGCCCAGGTAAAAACCCATAATCGCCGCCAGACCTATATGTAAGCCGGAGATTGCCAGCAGATGCCCGGTACCCGTGGCGGACAAAATCGCCCGGTCTTGCGGCAGCAAGCCGCGCCGGTCGGCAACCGCGAGTGCTGCCAACACCCGAAAGGCCGGTTTTTCGCCGGCAATTTCAGCAAGTTTGTCCAGTATCCGTTCCCGCCAATGTTGCAGGTCGAACCAGGAGGGACCGTAGAGAAGGACATTGTCACCGTCATCGACATGGGCCAGCGCGTCTATACCCTCGGTAAAATACCAGCGCTCCGCGTCCACACCATGGAAGTTGACGCGGCCGCGTGGCGCACGCAGCACCAACTGTAACTGCCAGTGCTCACCGGCGTGGATACGTGGGGGATTCGCTCCTGGAGCTTCTGCCACGTGTCTTTTTTTGTACCAGTAAACCTGAATTTTTTTCGGCGCGCCCGCCGCGGCCCCATCCGGCAGAAACAGGAAGCGCAAGCCATCCCCGTTGACTTCGGGCAGACTGCCGATGACACCACTTAGCTGACGGGTGATTTTATTTTCAGCGAGTGGCAGACGTTCGGAAATGCGCTGATTGACCACCAGCGTGACACTCAGAAAGCAGAGCGGGAACAGCCAGCAGATGCGCAGGGCGGGACCAAGTGCCAGCCCGCACACTACGCTTAGCAGCAAACCAGCGAGCGCGACCCAGGAAGGCAGCGTAGCTGCAAACAGGTACGGTGATACCGCTCCCAGAATGAGCAGGGCCCAGAATTTCAATGATCCCCCCTTTTGCCGTTTCAACGTGATAGTTGAAGTGGCGCCTGCATCGGTTTTCTATATAGGTTTCAGGCTCCCCATGTGTAACTCGAAGCGCTGATTCATACGCGCCGCCAGGCGCATATCGTGTGTAACGAGTATCAAGCTGGTGTTCAGTTCGGTGTTGAGTTCAAGCAACTGTTCAAACACGTGGTTGGCGGTGCGTTCATCCAGGTTGCCGGTGGGCTCGTCACCCAACACGCAACCCGGGTTGCCGACCAGCGCCCGGGCCACCGCTGCGCGTTGTCTTTCGCCGCCCGACAATTCGCCCGGTTTGTGATCCAGACGTTGGCCGAGTCCCACCTTTTCAAGCAGGTCGGTGGCACGCTTTGCGGCCACGGCTATCGGCTCCCCGCGAATTAAAAGTGGCATGGCAACGTTTTCGAGTGCAGTGAACTCCGGCAGCAAGTGATGAAACTGGTAGATAAACCCCATGCGTGAATTACGTAAATCACTGCGTTCGCTGTCACTCATCTGCCACAGGGACTGTTGGTCCACCAGTACCTCCCCTTCATCCGGCCGATCCAGCCCGCCCAGAATATGCAACAGGGTGCTTTTGCCAGCGCCCGACGCTCCAACGATGGCCATCGAAGTGCCTCCCGGAACCTGCAGACTGATATCCGACAATACCTGCACCCGCTTTGAGCCCTGCCTGAAACCCCGACTGATACCCGTGGCCTGGATGACGATGTTGACCTGCTCACTCATAACGCAATGCCTCTGCCGGATCGGTTCTGGAAGCGCGCCAGGCGGGATACAAGGTTGAAAGCAGGGACATGCAAAGCGACATTACCGCGAAAGAAATCACATCGGATTGTCGCAGGTCAGAAGGCAATTCGGTGATGTAGTAAATATCGGCCGGAAACAGGGAAAAGCCGAAAATTTGTTCGAGAAATGGCACCACGGTCGCAATATTCCTGGCCAGCAGGATGCCCCCAATCACACCGAATGCAGTACCGATAACACCAATCAGACTGCCCTGCACGACGAAAATCCGCATGATCGTACCCGCGTGGGCCCCCATGGTCTTGAGAATCGCGATATCGGCCTGCTTGTCCGTTACGACCATGACCAGCATGGAAATGATATTGAATGCCGCCACCGCGATGATCAATGACAGGATGACCCACATCACGGTCTTTTCAGTCCTCACCGCCTGGAACAGATTGCCCCGTTCCTGGCTCCAGTCCCTGACGCGGTAGGCGCCTTCCAACTGGTCGGAAATATCCCGTGCCACCAACCAGGCCGTATCGAGGTCCTTCAGTTTAAGACGTATTCCGCCAATGGAATCCTCGGGCATACGTAACAGCTTGGCGGCATCTTCGATGTGCACCATGGCAAGACTGCCGTCGTTGTCATGCTCGCCAAACTCGAACATGCCGACCACGGTAAAGCGTCGCATCAATGGGCTGGCGCCGAATGGACTCGCCTTGAGTCGCGGCGCGATGACGGTCACCTTGTCCCCCGGTCCGACCCGCAGATGAACGGCGAGGCCGATACCCAGCACGATGCCGTACTCACCGGGACGCAAGTCGCTCAATTCACCTGCGACCATGTGGCTGGCGACATCTGAAACCGCGGCCTCGTAATCCGGAACAATACCGCGTACCAGCGCCGCGCTTGAACCGTCAGCCTGCAACCATGCACCCACTTCAATATAAGGTGCCGCGGCAACGACATCGTCACGCTGTTCGACGTTCTTAATCACCTCGCGCCAGTTATCCAACGGTTTTTCAAGCGGCTGAATGGTGGCGTGGGAAATGGCACCCAGGATACGGGAACGCAATTCTTTTTCAAAACCATTCATCACCGAGATCACCGTTATCAATGTGGTCACGCCGAGCGCGATACCCAGCATCGAAGTCAGTGAAATAAATGAAATAAAATGGTTTTGTTTTTTGGCTCCCAGGTAGCGAAGACCGATAAAGGCAGATAGTGGTTTATACATACGCGAATTAGACCATAACACCAAACACTCAACCAGTTGAATTTGCACCCGGGTCTGTAGGTAAATTCAGATTCCGGCATTCATGCGTGTGTAAAAAGCCCCGCGGCTATCCCAGGTTTTCGAGTAATCCGCTTAATTCGTCCGGTAATGGTGAGCTGACGATTTGTTGCTCACCATCGCCCGTGTAAAACCGGATCTGGTGCGCATGCAGGAACATCCGCCTCAGGCCTTTCGACTTCCAGAATTTCTGACGTGCCGCCGGTGAATAGCGGTCATCGCCCGCCAGGGGCAGTCCGAGATGCGCGGCATGCACCCGGATCTGGTGGGTTCGGCCACTGTGCAACTCGGCTTCCGAAAAACTGTAACCGGCATAGTTATGCATCAACCGGAAGGTGGTATGCGCCGCTTTGCCCTCCGGGTCCACCCGCATGAACGCCTGTCCCGAACGTTCAAATTTGCCAATGGGTTCATTGACCTCTACGAGGTCCCGGTTGAGTTGACCGTCCAGCAGACACAGGTAGCGCTTTTCAAGCCGGTCATGATTGATTTGAGAATTGAGTTCCCGCAGCGTATCGCCATTAAGGGCCAGCAACAGGCACCCACTGGTCTCACGGTCGAGGCGATGAACGAGGTCAATATTCATATCCTGCCGCAACTTTCGCATCGCATCGATAACACCCCAGGACAGGCCGCTACCGCCATGGACGGCCATACCAGCCGGTTTGTCGATGACCATGATCCCTTGGTCTTCATAACGAATGGAGCGTTCCAGCAAATGCAATACGGCCGGTGGGATATCTCCCGGATTGTTTGCACGCACGGAGGCGGGCGGGATGCGGACGATGTCACCCGTTTCCAGTCGCGTTGCAGGTTTTGCCCTGCTGCCATTCACACGCACCTGGCCTGTCCGGATAATGCGGTAAATGACTGATCGTGGCAGACCTTTCATACGTGCGCTGAGGAAATTATCCAGGCGCTGGCCATCGCGATCCCGGGTCACTTCGACCTGACTGACTGCCGTACTTACCTTATTCATTGGCAACTGTCCCCAACTCATTGATAGAAAATGAAAACACTGCTATATTGTCCGGGTAAGGAATTCGCCCTGCCGAATTGCCCTCCGATACCGCCTGATTATCACACCTTAACCGTGCTTTAAAAGGGCTGGACTGCATAGACACAGCGACAGTTTACACGTTGTTTCATTGGCGGAATGCTCGAATTCACAAGCTGCCTGATGGCAGAAAAAACTTATTTTTGATGGCAGATTGACAAGCTGCCATTTGAGGCCCGGACCATTGTTAAAGGTCTGGCTATGAAAACAATATTTGGTACCCCCGGAAATGATGCCTGGCATCGCCGGGTTAGCAAAGTGGAAATATGACGAAGATACGTCATGTTCTTCCACTGTCGCCCCGTACCGGGGTGCCTGAGGAATTAATAATGAAAAGAATGCTGATTAACGCAACTCAGCCTGAAGAGTTGCGCGTGGCAATCGCTGAAGGTCAGACCCTGTTTGATCTAGACATAGAAGTACCCTCCCAGGAACAAAAGAAATCAAACGTTTACAAGGGCAAAATCACTCGGGTTGAACCATCCCTGGAGGCCTGTTTTGTCGATTTTGGCTCATCCAGACACGGTTTTCTGCCGCTCAAGGAAATCTGTGAAAGTGCCTACGCAAAGGACGTCTCAAACAAAAGTGGCAAAGCGGCCATACGTGACCTGGTTAAAGAAGGTCAGGAGATTATCGTCCAGGTTGAAAAGGAAGAGCGTGGCAACAAGGGCGCAGCCCTGACGACTTACATTTCGCTGGCCGGGCGCTACCTGGTGCTGATGCCTACGAATCCTGATGCGGGCGGCGTATCACGACGCATCATCGGCAATGAGCGTGATCATTTACGCGAACAGTTACAAAAGGTCACGACCCCGAACAATGTCGGCATCATCATTCGTACCGCCGGTGTCGGACGGGATGCTGAAGAGCTACAGTGGGACCTCGATTACCTGCTGCAACTGTGGACGGCGATCGAGCAGGCTGCAGCCACCAAGCCTGCACCCTTCCTGATTCACCAGGAAAGCAACCTGTTCATACGTGCACTGCGTGACCACCTGCGCAATGACATTGGTGAAATCCTGATCGATAACGTCAACGTGTATAACGACGCGCGGGAATTCATCCAGCAGGTCATGCCGCACAACCTGAACAAGTTGAAGTTGTACCAGGACCAGGTTCCGTTGTTTAACCGCTACCAGATCGAAAGCCAGATCGAGTCGGCATTCGCGCGCACCGTGCATCTGCCGTCCGGCGGCGCGGTTGTAATCGACCATACCGAAGCCCTGCTTTCCATCGATATCAACTCCGCCCGCGCAACCAAGGGTCTGGACATCGAGGACACCGCGTTCAGCACGAACATGGAAGCAGCCAAGGAAATTGCGCGGCAGTTGCGCTTGCGGGACCTCGGCGGATTGATTGTTATTGACTTTATCGATATGACCGGTCGCAAACATCAACGTGATGTTGAAGAGTGTTTGCGCACCGCCATGCAAATCGACAAGGCCCGGGTCCAGATCGGCCGTATCTCGCGATTCGGGCTGCTCGAAATGTCACGTCAGCGACTCCGCCCATCCCTCGGTGAATCAAGCCAGGAAACCTGCCCGCGCTGTGATGGTCACGGCACCATCCGTAGCGTGGAATCGCTTGCCTTGTCCATTCTCCGCCTCGTTGAAGAAGAGGTCATGAAGGAATACACCGGGCAGATCATTGTCCAGGCTCCAACGGAAGTGATCAATTTCCTGCACAACGAAAAGCGTTCCGCACTGGCTGAAGTTGAATCGCGTCACAAGGTTCCGATCGTCATGCTGGCGAATCCACACCTGGTGACACCCCATTTTGAAATCCTGCGTGTCAGAAAGTCTGACGTTACCGACGCTCCAAGCTACACCCGGGTTGATCTGCCGGAAGCCCAGGTTGTCGCCAACGAGCGTACCCAGACCCACGCTACGGTGGCGGCGGGCCCAGCGGTCTCGCACATTGTGCACAACCGCCCTGCCCCTGCCCGGAGCGAGGAAAAGACACCCGGACTGTTTGCGCGTCTCGCAAAAATACTTTTCTCACACCCGAAAGAGGAGAAGAAAAGCCAAACTGCGCAAGCCAGGCAGAATGTTTCCGGCAGTGGCGCTCAGCGTAATGAGCAAAAAGAACGGCCAAGACAGCCTCAAGCCTCCAATCAGCAATCGAATCGTCGTGGTGGCAGCAAGCGTGGCGGTACTTCTTCCCAGGGTAGCGGTCAGGCATCACAAGCACAACGAAACCAGAAAAGGCAGCCGGCAAAGCAGGCAAGGCCAAGTCAAGGCAAGCCGGATCAAAAGCAATCCGCGCAGGGCAAGTCCGATCAAAAACAGCCTGTGCAGGACAAGACTGATCAAAATCGGGGTCAGCGATCCCAGCCCAGGCAGGGCAAAGATGATGCGGGCAATGTGGCATCTACCGAAGTAAACGCCCAGAATCCTGTTGCGGCTGGAGGTGAGGCTGGCGGAAATGCCAACCCCGAGCAAAAGGAAGGCGGCAGCCGACGTGGAAGTCGCAGAAGACGTTCACCTTACAAGACAGGGGGCACAAAACAACGTTCGGATTCGACGGACGCACAGCCCGAATCTGGGGCCGAAAGCGTGACGAAGACGGCCGACGCCTCCGACAAGCAGCAGTCAGCATCGGATAGCAGCAGCAATGCCGGTAAGACGAATTCCAATTCCGCAAAACCTGAATCCGTTGATGTCACACCGGCGAGGTCCGAAAACCGTGAGCCGGCATCAAACGTCGCAGAATCACCTGCGGCCAAGGTTTCAAGTACCCAGAACGCGGAATCCGGTGCCAATGAGTCCAGGCCTGCCGAGTCCGGACCACGTGACTCCGGTCAAACAGGCGCGGCGCCAAAAGATACTAAGCCGGCTGAAAAGAAGGTCACCGCACCCGAGCCTTCAAGCACGGCCGAAATGCCTTCAGCGCCGGCGGCAGCAGCGTCCGGCCATTCTGAAAATGCCACTGACGAAAAAGGCAAGTCCAAAAAACCTGCGACGCGTAAGAAGGCTTCGCGTAAACGGAAGGCTAAAAAGACCGCTTCAAAGTCCGTTGCAGACAAGGATGCAGCAGAGGTTCATCAGACGGGGCCAGCCCTGTCTGCGGAAAGAGACGCAAAAGGTATTTATACCCTCAAGCCGCCACCTTCGGAACATGGCCAGAGCGAATAAACAGTCCTGACCAACTTTAAAATCAGACATGTGCGGCCGGAACCAACCGGCCGCACACGATTGACGCGATTTTTACTTCCGGTGTTGCAGTCCGTCAGCGCAGATCAGGCACTTTCGAGCAAACCGTAACGCATGGCCATACGCACCAGTTCAACTTCACTGCGCGCACCCAGTTTGCCCAGTATCCGGTACTTGTAAGTAGATACGGTTTTGGGACTCAAACACATCAGGGATGCGATATCCGGTATACGGCGACCGTCAGTCAGCTTCAACATCACCTCCATCTCCCGTGCCGATAGGTCTTCAAATGGAGATTCGCTGGCAGAACCGGTCAACATTGAAAGCGCCAGTTGCTTTGCGGCCTCACTGCCAATGTAGCGTTGGCCTCCGGCAACAACCTTAATGGCGTGCAGCAATTCCTCAGCCTCGCAATCGCGGGTTATATAGCCACTCGCGCCGGCATCCATCAGACGCGTGGGATATGGAGGCTTGGCGTGCACCGCCAGCACGATGATCCTGGCATCAGGATGGCTGCGCCTGAGCTTCCGGGTCATCTCAAATCCCGTCAGGCCGGGCAAATTGATACTGAGTAAAATGACATCCGGCCGACTTTTCCGGCAACGGCTGAGCGCTGCCTCCCCCGAAGATGCCTCTGTGATTTGTGTAATTTCGCTGTTTCGATCGAGAATATGTCTTAATCCCGTCCGGACCAGCGCCTGATCATCGATAATGAGTATTTGAATCATGACTTCCCCCCTTGGATTGATTCAGATTTTGAGTGTTTGTCCCTGACCCGCTCCCCCTTGAGACGGTAAATCCGTGATCCACGCGCTTTGTAATGGAACATGGATTACCTAAACTATAGACACGGGAGTTAAATATGTCGACCTGTGATGAGAATATCTTTCATTTCGAGCAGATTCCCTACATGCCTTTCATCAACTGCAGGTTCCAGGTATCAATTGCGCAAGGCCTGACGTCGAATATCCATTTGTATTGATATTCACAGTTGCAATACCCGTATTTTGACGCATAATTAATTTGTAACCATAAGGGGGGGACGCATGAAAACGTTGCACTTCGCGCCTGAAGTAACCGACGAACTGGTAAGGACACACGAGCAGTACCTGGTGCCTGCCGTTTACGCGCAATGGGCCGCCAGGGTGGCTGAGATCGCAGAGATCGAACGCGGCCAGCATGTTCTCGATGTCGCCTGTGGTACCGGCTCGCTGGCCCGCGCAGCCCAACTTGAAGCCGGTCTTACCGGCAAGGTCGTCGGACTCGATTTGAGCGAGAAAATGCTTGAATCAGCCGGTAGGCAATCCCGTTTGGTTGACTGGCAGATCGGCGACGCTGCTGCCATGCCTTTCGAAAACAATTGTTTCGACCGTGTCTTGTGCCAGTTCTCGCTGATGTTTATAGCCAACCGCGTGGCAACGATCAAGGAAATGCTTCGGGTATGCAAGCCTGACGGACTCGCTGTAATGGCCATCTGGGGGTCACTGCAACATGGCAGCGCCTATGACGAACTGATCAGGCTAATCGGAAAATTCTCTGGCGCACACGCGGCGAAGAAGCTTGCCTTACCCTGGGATCTTGGAAAACCCGGCGTAATGGATGCGCTGTTGCTGTCCTCCGGTGTCAATGAATACGTGTGTCACGAACGGGTCGGCCAGGCCCGTTATCCTTCGATACGCGCGTTTGTTGAAACCCACCTGCGGCTGGCAGGAGAATTTGACAACTTGAATCCTCAGGCCCTCCGGGAATTATTGAACACAGCTGATGTGCAATTGCGTCCGTTCGTTTCACCCGGTGGACAATTGATTGCACACTTGAATGCAAACATATTTGCGGTCAGGAATGTTTGAACCCGTGTTGTCGGTTTTTCCGGCCAGGTTCCAGGTGTTCGGAGATAAAGTGTTTTATTAGCGTCCAGTCGCTGATTTCAATCTACACGTATCTTGACTACCGTACCGCTTCGAACGGACACGATCATGTCGTTTTTCCCCCGACGCTGGTATACCCAGTTCGATACGGCCACGTTTGACTGCTGGCCCCTGTCATTTATGCTTTCCTTGCTGCTGAACTTCCTGACCGGTTTGCCACACTTTTTTATCAGCGTGTTGCTCGTGTCACCGGCTTTCACAATTTTTCTGCCACATCTGAAACTGTCTGCGAACCCAGCGCCGGACAGGAATATGAACACCATGAATATGAGTAACTTTCGCATCTCTCCATACACCTCTTTCGTCTTGTTGAACCATGCTAGAACCTGCCCGGCCTGTTGAACACCGGTGATCTGGGACAGGTGATGTCGGAAAAGTTCGATGCGCTCGTGCAAAAAACGCTCCCGGCTCACTGTTATTCCACTAAATCCGGAAGGGACGCTGGGGGTGGGTAGTTATTACCAGGACTCGCTAGTCACATCCATGTGGCGCGGACTCGACATCCTGTCTCGTACGGTCCTGGTAATAACTACCCACCCCAGCGTCTGGCAACCACCGTGCAAACCCTTCAAAAACTATTGACCGATGACTACCCGCGTAGCCGAGGGTGTGCATTACCTTTCTTCAGGACCGTTATGTTCAGGATGAACGGTACTTCGCGATGGAGCACATGGATGTGCGACGCGAAGCCTCACTGAGGCCACATATGCGACTTGTGGTGTCCTGAAGAAAGGTAATGCATGGCCTTGGCGCCCATGCCGAAATCGAAACAAGGTCAAATCGTGGTCGCCACCTAGCAAAGTGGTATGGTGCTTTCAAATAAAAAACCCGCCGGGTGGCGGGTTATTTATTTGGCGGAGAGGGTGGGATTTATTCGGTACATCCGTGTACCTCACCCTTCGGGTCGCCTCGCCTTGCTCGGCGCGTCCAAACCGGCTCTCCTGCCGGTTTGTTGAACCCACGGGCCGCTATGCGGCAGTGGCTTCACCCAACACCATGTCAGTCAAATAAAAAACCCGCCGGGTGGCGGGTTATTTATTTGGCGGAGAGGGTGGGATTTGAACCCACGAAGGGCTATTAACCCTTGCCGGTTTTCAAGACCGGTGCATTCAACCGCTCTGCCACCTCTCCAAAACTTGCGGCAAATATCGAGACGCGCAGAATACAGAAAAACGGTCGTGTGTACCACCCCTGTCCAAAGACATATGACAGTTATTTTAAAGTGCTATAAGATAGGTGCTCAAGTTGGTCCAGGACACCCTCGGGTATTGAACTAACGGAAAAATGCCATATCTTAATAACTACCGAACCGAACATTAAATGGAGACTTAGCCAAAACATGAATCAATCACAATACAGAACCGCATCTTTGCCTATGCCGGCGGTGGCCATGAACAAGGTATTACGCAATACCTATGCCCTGCTTTCAATGACATTGCTGTTTTCTGCCGTGATGGCAGGTGTGGCCATGGCGCTCAACTGGCCCTATCCAGGTCCAATGATCGTACTGGTCGGTTATTTTGGTTTGCTGTTCCTCACCACCAAGTTGCGCAATAGCGCATGGGGTATTCTTTCCGTATTTGCATTGACAGGTTTTATGGGTGTCACACTGGGCCCGATTATCAATATGTATCTTTACCAGTTTGGCAATGGCAGTGAAATTGTCATGATGGCGCTTGGCGGTACCGGGGTCATATTTCTCGCCATGTCCGGCCTGGCATTGACCAGCAAGCGGGATTTCTCCTTTATGGGCAAATTCCTCGCCATCGGTATCCTGGTTGCGTTCCTCGCCGTCAATCGGCAACTTGTTCTTCCAGTTACCGGCACTTGGACTGGCTGTTTCCAGCATGTTCATCCTGTTGATGGCGGGTCTGATCCTTTACCAGACACAACAGATCATCCGTGGCGGTGAAACCAATTACATCATGGCTACGGTGACCCTGTTCGTCAGCGTGTTTAACCTGTTCACCAGTTTGTTAAACATCCTGGGTATGGGTTTTGGCGACGATTAATACCGCGAGCTTAGAAATAAAAAAAGACCCGCTTGATGCGGGTCTTTTTTTGTCCTGGCTTTTTTCTACAAGTCAGGATTCAGGGGGTAAGCACGTCCAGTCCGCCCATATAGGGTCTCAAGACTTCCGGAATCCGGATCGATCCATCCCGTTGCTGGTAGTTTTCCAAAACTGCAATCAGCGTTCGCCCGACCGCCAGTCCTGAACCATTCAAGGTGTGAACCAGTTCGGTCTTGCCGGTTTCCGGGTTACGCACCCTCGCCTTCATCCTACGCGCCTGGAAATCACTGCAATTGCTGCAGGACGAAATCTCACGATAAGTCCCCTGCCCGGGCAGCCAGACTTCGATATCATAGGTTTTGGCGGCGGAAAATCCCATGTCGCCCGTACATAACACGATCGTCCGGTAGGCCAGCTTCAGTTTTTGCAGAATCTTCTCGGCGTGGCCCACCAGTTCCTCGTGCGCCTGCTCGGATTTATCCGCTTGTACGATATGCACCAGTTCGACCTTTTCAAACTGGTGCTGGCGGATCATACCGCGGGTATCCTGGCCTGCCGAACCCGCCTCACGACGGAAACAGGGTGTTTGCGCCACGTATTTAAGTGGTAAATCATCGCTGCTGAAAATCTGGTCGGCTGCAAGATTTGTCACCGGCACTTCTGCCGTGGGCACCAGGTACCTCGGCGGGTCGTCGGTGGTGGCGAATGCGTCGTCAGCAAACTTGGGTAGCTGGCCGGTACCCTGCATGGTTTCCGCCTTGACGAGGTAAGGCACATAGACCTCGGTATAGCCGTGCTCCCCGGTGTGCACGTCCAGCATGAACTGGGCAAGTGCCCGATGCAGACGTGCGAAGGACGATTTCAACAAAGTGAAACGCGCCCCTGCGAGTTTTGCAGCGGCTTCGGCATCCATATTTTTGTGCAACTCACCCAGTTCCACGTGATCCCTGGGTTGAAAATCGAATTCCGGTGGCAGACCCCATTTGCGCAACTCGACATTTTCACTCTCGCCGGCGCCAACCGGGACATCGGCCGCCGCGAGATTGGGGATATCCAGCAGCCATGCAGTCTGCTCGTCACGAACCTCCCTGAACTCGCCTTCGAGGGCCTTAAGATCGTCACCCAACTTTGCCACTGAAGCCAGCAAAGGTTGAATATCCGCGCCACTCGCCTTGGCTTGGCCAATGGATTTGGCGCTGGAATTACGCAGGCTTTGGAGTTCCTCAACCTCCATTTGCAGCTTTTTACGACGCGCTTCGAGCGCCTCGTAGGCGGCGGCATCCAGGGTATATCCACGCGCTTTGAGCGCCGCGACGGTGGCATCCAGGTCGTATCTCAAAATTTGATGATCAAGCATAAAAGTTTCTGTTGGTTAAAGTGGCGGAATTGTAACATTTCAATCGGGCTAACGCGGCGACTCCGACGACATCTGCACCCTCGGGCGGCGTAAAGTGAAACAGTGTCCGGATCGGCAGGCGGGTTAATCAGCACATTCTCGAAATGGATTTCCGTCCGTTGTCCAAATGCGTCTTCCATGGCCATCATGCGGATCCCGCCGTGAATCATCCCCAGCAGAATTCGTTCAAACTCGGATTCACTATCCAGGCTTTTCAATTCCAGTAGCATCATGCCTTCAAAGTCACCGAGTTCGGTGACCTGGAACCGTGTATCCAGCTTGCTGACGTCGGCGAGTATCATCAAGGGCGAATCCGTTGCCCGTTCGGATTGAGGCTTGACCGTCACCTGTTCCAGCGATTCGTCATAAATCCAGATATTTTTACCGTCGGCAACGATAATTTCAGGAAATTCGCCGCTGTACACCCAGCGCAATTTATCCGGTTTTTGCAGCCAGACCTGACCCTGAGGTCTGATCCTGGATGCGCCCGTCCTGTGATTTTACCGTCTGTGTAAATTCGGCCTGGAAGCGTTCCAGTCGCGCGGCAAATTGTTCGAGTTCGCTACGCGCAGGCCCCGGGTCAGCCGCGTGGGCAAATGACACTGACAGCAGAAAACAGAGGGTCGAAACTGCATCAATGATGATTTTCATTGCTAATCCCGGGGTGGTGGCGGGGCCAATACTTCACGTTGGCCGTTGTGTTCGGGCTGCGACACCACACCGCTCGCCTCCATCTCCTCGATGATTCGCGCCGCACGGTTATAACCGATGCGCAATTGGCGTTGCACGCTGGATATCGATGCCTTTCTGGACTCTGTAACCCAGGCAACGGCCTGGTCATAAAGTTCATCCTGGTCACTCGGCGTTTCCTGCGGAATCCCGTTGGCACCGATGGTCATGCCATTTGTGGTCATTTGTGATTCTTCCAGGATTTCATCCACATAATTCGGGTGAACCCAGTGATTTCAGGTAATTCACAACTGCATGCACCTCGTGGTCATCCACAAAAGCACCATGCACACGCTCCGGTATGGCGGTGCCGGGCGGCATATATAGCATGTCACCGTGACCCAGCAGTTGCTCGGCGCCCATCTGGTCGAGGATGGTGCGCGAATCAACACGGGAAGAAACCTGGAAGGCGATACGGGTCGGGATATTCGCCTTGATCAGGCCGGTAATGACATCCACCGAGGGTCGTTGGGTCGCCAGTATCAGGTGAATTCCCGAGGCACGGGCCTTTTGCGCCAGGCGGGCGATCAGTTCATCGATCTTCTTGCCGAGGATCATCATCATGTCGGCGAGTTCATCGATAATCACGACGATATATGGCAGATGCTCGAGGTCAGGAGCTTCCGCCTCCGGATCGAACTCATCGGGTTTGAACAGCGGATCCTTCAGCGGTGTTCCGGCCTCGGCGGCGTCACGTACCTTTTTATTGAAGCCGGCAAGGTTACGCACGCCTTCAGCCGACATCAGGCGATATCGCCGTTCCATTTCCGCCACGCACCAGCGCAAGGCGTTCGCAGCTTCTTTCATGTCGGTAACAACCGGCGCCAGCAAATGTGGAATATCGGCGTAGATGGACAGTTCCAGCATCTTAGGGTCGATCATGACCAGCCGGACTTCTTCGGGCCCAGACTTGTACAACAGACTCAGTATCATGGCATTGAGCGCCACGGATTTACCCGAACCGGTGGTGCCGGCGACCAGCAGATGCGGCATCTTGGCCAGGTTCGCGACGACGGGTCTTCCCGAAATGCTCTTACCCAGCGACAGTGTCAACGGATGCGTGGATTTCTCGTAGACCTCGGAACGCAGAATCTCTGACAGGAAGACAAGCTGACGGTTGGTATTGGGGATTTCCAGACCGATGGTCGACTTGCCGGGAATCACTTCCACAACACGCACCGAAACGATACTGAGCCCGCGCGCAAGATCCTTGGCCAGATGCATGATCTGTGCCGATTTAACACCGGCTGCCGGTTCCAGTTCAAACCGGGTAATCACCGGGCCGGGATGTACAGCCACGACGTCCACCTGTACACCGAAATCGGCAAGCTTCAGTTCGACCTGCTTGGAAAGCGCTTTTAAAGCGGACTCGCTGTAGCCCGGCAGCTGATCATGGGGTTCGTCCAGCAAATCCAGCGGCGGTAACAAATCCGTCGGAATATTGGTAAACAACGGTCGTTGTTTTTCCCTGGCAGCACGCACGCTGACCTGCGCTTGCGGCATGCTGATCTGCGGTTCAATCTTGGGTGCCGTTTTTCCCTTTTGCCTGATTGAGTCGGTTTTGCGGACCTCTTCCCGTTTCGCCTTTGCACGCCGGCCCGCGAACCAGTCGCGTAAACTGGCGATACTGGTAAGTAACCAGTCAAAAATGCCAAGGGTAATCTGCCCGGTGACATCCATGACCCGAAACCAGGACAAGCCGGTAAACAGGGTGACACCCACCAGCATCATCGAAAACAGGAATAGCGTGGCGCCTAACATACCGGTCCACTGCAGCAACGGTGATGCAACCACTGCCCCTATTACACCGCCTCCGTTGGCAGGCATACTGCCTGCGGGCGGCAGCAAGTGCATGTCACTGAGGCCCGTTGAAGAAAGCAGGAACAGGGCCAGACCGGTGATCACCGCAACCACCTCGACCACCCCGGTATCAGATTCCTGGGATTTATTGCTCCATACGCGCCATCCGGCAAAAATCGTGATGACCGGTAACAGGTACGCAACATAGCCGGTCAGCCCCAGGAAAGCGTCGGCAATCCAGGCGCCGAGAATGCGGCCGGCATTTTGAACGTGATCCGAATTGGTGGTGCTGAAGGGACCCGGATCGGTAGGGTTGTAGGTAAACAGGCAGGCAACCAGATAAACGGCTATCAGGATGGAAAGCAAAAATGCGCTTTCCCTCAGGTGATGCGTCAGTCGGGACGGCGTTGTTACGACTTGACTGGCTTTCTTACGCGCTTGTGGCAATGTTATCTACCTTGTAAGGTTTATTATTTAAGTGCTTATATTTAAAGTTAAATGAAACCAGGCTATGCGGCTATATTACCTTGTAAAGAATTCATTTCAAGTCATAATGCCACAATCATTTCCAAACATGGCGGCCAAACCTGCCAACAGGCTTATGGAATACAGGGCCGATCGGTTAAAATGTAAAACTTGAATCTGCTTTTACAGCCTCAAACTGATCAGGGTAGAACATAGCAGAGAACACATTCAGGTACCTGGCGTATTGATCGGTCGTCTGTCTTTCACGGAGCAATTATACATGAGCGAAATCAAACACCACCGCCTGTTGATCGTGGGAACGGGTCCCGCCGGTTACACCGCCGCCATCTATGCCGCACGCGCCAATCTTCAGCCCACCGTCATCACCGGTATTCAACAGGGTGGTCAACTGACCACCACCACCGATGTGGATAACTGGCCTGGTGACGCGGAAGGTGTGCAGGGACCGGAACTGATGCAACGGATGCTGGCTCATGCTGAACGGTTCGAGGCCGAAATCATATTTGATCACATACACAGCGCCGACCTGCAACAGAGACCATTTCTGCTGGAAGGTGATTCCGGCAAGTACAGCTGTGATGCACTGGTGATCGCAACCGGCGCCAGCGCAAAATACCTTGGACTGGAATCTGAACAGGCTTACCTGGGCCAGGGTGTCTCAGCCTGCGCCACCTGCGATGGTTTCTTTTACCGTGATCGCAAAGTCGCGGTTGTAGGCGGTGGTAACACGGCGGTGGAGGAAGCGCTTTACCTGTCAAACCTGGCCTCGGAAGTGGTAGTGGTCCACCGTCGCGACGAATTACGCGGCGAGAAAATTTTGCAGGACAGGTTGTTTGAAAAAGCGCGCAACGGCAATGTTAACTTCATGTGGAATCACGTTGTCGAGGAGGTCCTGGGCGGAGATTCCGGCGTATCAGGCCTGAAACTGAAAAACGTGAAAACCGGCGAACTGACCGATATTCAAGTGGATGGCGTGTTTATCGCCATCGGTCACAATCCAAACTCCGAGGTGTTCAAAGACCAGCTCGTTATGAAAGACGGTTACATCACGATCAAAGGCGGTACCGAGGGCTTCGCGACCATGACCAGTGTGCCCGGTGTTTTTGCGGCCGGTGACGTCACCGACCATGTATACCGGCAGGCGGTCACATCGGCCGGTTTTGGATGCATGGCTGCACTCGACGCCGACCGCTGGCTGGACGAACAGAAAGACGCCGCTGTCTGAGCCGGGTTTGATTAAAACGTGATTCCGATACTTGCCAGAGATCCGGAATCACCGTTCCCGTCTGCGGACCACGCCCTGGATAACCCCCAGGGCCTGCTGGCGGTCGGGGGAGACCTGTCCCCTGCCCGGCTGATCAATGCGTACCGGCAGGGTATCTTTCCCTGGTATTCCGATGACCAACCCATCCTGTGGTGGTCCCCCGTTCCGCGCTGCGTGATTTTACCTGACGCCGTTCATGTTTCGCGCCGGTTAAGGCGGCGCTATAACCAGGGTCAATTTTCCCTGACCGTGGACCGGTCGTTTGCCGGGGTTATCGAAGCCTGCGCCGCACCGAGACACGATTTTGACGGCACCTGGATCACTTTGGAAATGCAGGCAGCGTATAGCAGGCTGCATACAATGGGAGTCGCGCATTCCGTTGAAGTTCACTTTGAAGGCGAACTGGCGGGGGGTATCTACGGCCTTGCGCTCGGGCGGGTGTTTTTTGGTGAGTCCATGTTCAGCAGGCGCGTGGACGCGAGCAAAATCGCGCTGGTCGCATTGTGCCGGCAACTGCACCGATGGGGATTCACCCTGCTGGACTGCCAGGTGAGTAATCCACACCTGTTGAGCATGGGTGCGCGGGAAATCTCACGGCAGGAATTTGATCGCTATCTCAAGACGGCCAGCGAACCCGACCGCTGGGGAGAGGACTTCCACTGCGCGGAACGCTGGTAACCTATTGGTCCCTGGCCGTTTCCCCAGGCTCTGCCGGTTGATCGGGATTGCCCGTTTGTTGAAGCATGATATAGACATACGTGATCATGTCAGACGGCGCGGTCGTAGCGGGGTTTGTAATGTAGTGTTCCCATGAAACTTTGCCCTGACTCAAACCATGCGCCGATATGTAGGCGGCGAGTTTCGCGTATGTCGGCATCATCTCGTCATACCCGCCGTGATGCACCGCCCTGACGGCGGGTCCCGAAGGTGACAGACCTGAATGTATATTGCCTGTCAGTTCAGACGGGATGACATCGACCGGGATCGCCGCGTCGAACTGGTAACTGCCCTCTTCCCAGGCGCGTGTAATCGCCATCGGCTGACCGCTCATGCTGATCCCCGCCTGGTTCATGAAGGCACTGATCTCCGCATATGCTGCCGCCATGGCATCGGCGATATCGGCAGGATCCTGGCTGCTGCTCGAGGTGACATACAATATGTTCTGCGCCACGACATCGACCCGTGCAATTTCCAGTTGATTGAAATCAGAAACGGGCAATGATTCGGCGAATTGCTTGAGATTGGCGAGTCCTGTTTCGTAGTCACCCCCCACCCAGCGATCAAACAGGAGTCCGAAATAGCGGGCAAGGAAAGAGTCCAGGAGGTTCACGCCCTTGGTCAGATCGGAGTCAAAGAACCAGGTGACCCGGGTCGCATCGCCCTGGGCAGACAGCGTGAACCCTGTATCGGCTGGGCCCTGGGCGTCAAAGTTCAGCTTGATATCGATCTGCTCATACGGTCTGCTGGCCACGATCTCCTGCCAACCGCTGCCCACGAGATGCGGGTCTCCCACCCAACTAAGCCGTGCGCCAACGCCGGTCTCAGGTCCGGAAACCGTAAACACCGCATTTGGATCGCGCTTGGCCCAGGGCGACCATTTATCAAAATACTGGTAACCGTTTAGCAGTTCAAACATCATCGTGGAAGGACGCTCAACGGTGATTGAACGCTCTATATGTACTTCTTTGGGTAACAGAAAGCCTGTCACTATGAATGCGGCAATCAGAAACAGGATAATAATGCCGGCTTTTTTCAAGATATTCTCTTTTTGAGGGGAAGATGATTAGCGTAAGATCACAGCGCCCACAGGTCAAGAAAGGCTTTTATTCGGAGAGCCTGTCGCTGCTATCCTTTGCTGCCGGAAGGTTTTCGGTCGACATCGCCGCCTCTGTTACATCCCGCTGATTCACATTCAGTGGTGGTTCCTTGAGGGGGAACCATTCAGGTACGCTTTCATCATCTTCCCAACTGTAACGTTTGACCGGGATCACGTCCCAGTACCGGTAGGCAATCGCCATGACCACGCCCATTATGGCCCCGCTCAAGTGGAGTTCCCAGGACATGTCCGGACGTATCGGCAGCACGCCCCAGATCATCGAACCATACAGAAACCAGACCATTATCGAGACCGCTACCGAGCGCATATCCAGGCGCAAAATACCGCCCACGAAGACATAGGCCAGCATGCCATAAATAAACCCACTGGCGCCCAAATGCAGACTCTCGCGGCCAATCACCCAGGCCAGTAACCCCGACCCCACCCAGATGACAGGGATTACCCGCATGGCTGATCTCGGGTAGAGGTAAAGCAAAGTTGTCAGGCTGATGATCAACGGCAGGGTATTCGAAAACAAATGTTCGCCGCCGCCATGCAGCAATGGTGCTGTGAAAATTCCGATCAGCCCTTGCAGATGCCTGGGGCGAAGCCCGTAGTGATTCAGACCCAGTCCAAGGACGGAGTCGAGAATCACTATCGACCACAATAAGGCGGTAAACCACAGGGCGATTTTCAGGGCAAGCTTGAAGCTTCTATGCGCCCCGGGAGAAGTGGTGATACGCGGATCAGGCTTGCCAAGGTGCATATCGGGAATCTAGTACCGTGACCCATAGATTTCGACGCATCCAGAGCCCCCCGGATGTGCCGGGACAAGGCGCACCGCGCAGGCAATGGCCCAGCCCTTGGAAAGCGGTGCAACGCGGTACCGGTGCGTCCGGGGGGCTCCCTTCGGGCGCGCCGCTGACCAGCCAGCTGCAGCGTTGCGCTGGCTGGAAATGGGGCCCGCCATTCCGGCGCCAGCGCGCCTTGAATCTGACCGGTCAGCGACCCGCTGGTTGTGTCGAAATCTATGGGTCACGGTACTAGCGCAGCTCCTCGGGTAAAGCCGAGGCGATCGCCTGTCTTGTTCTGTTCATGAGATCACGGACGGTCTCTGCATCATCCGTCCCGCGCATCTCGATCGCGGGGTGTATGACCATGCGAATCCTGCCGGGGAAAATCGTCAGGGACCTTGGTTTCTGAATGTCGTGTGTGCCGATGATAGTGACCGGCAGCACCGGTAGTTTCTGTGATGCAGCGACCCGGAAGGCACCCTTCTTGAAGGGCATCAATTTGCCATCCGGGCTGCGTGTGCCCTCTGCAAAAAAGAGTACTCCCACGCCGTCACCGATACCGTCAAGCGCGTCGCTGACGGCCTTGCGTGCCTGGTCCGGATTCGCGCGGTCAACAAAAATATGCCCCGCTTTTTCGCATCCTGGACCTACACCCGGGACATTACGCAACTCTGCTTTCAGGACCCATTTCAAATCCAGTTTCAGCCAGCCATAAACGAGAAAAATATCGTATTGGCTCTGATGGTTGCAGACCACGACATAGGACCTGGACGGGTCCGCGTTTTCGGCACCATCGACCGTGACCCAGACTGGCGTCAGCCAGCAGAGGAGCCTGCCCCAGTTAGCGGCGACATAACGGTTTGCGATACGGGGACTCGCGATCAACGCAGCCAGCACGGTCATCCAACCGGTAATAAAGGTGAGCAGTAGACCTATCGGGGCAAACACCAGCCAGACATAAACCTGGTAAAGCCAAAAGGCGATGCGTTTCATATAATTTTGCGACCCGTTAAAAGTAGAGAGCCTAACGACAGAATCGGCAGCTTGCAAACGATGAATCAAGGCAGGACCTGTAAACAATGGGGGTGCGGTAAACGCACCCCCACGAAACCCGAAAAAACGGGTAATTTGGATCAGGCAGCCTGGTCCTGGTGGTCCCCGGCCGCTTTTTTCCCGGATTTTTTCCCGCTATCCAGGAGACGGGTCGGCGTTTTGCCGATCTTGATCGTACGCGGTTTCATAGCCTCGGGAATCTCGCGCTCAAGATCAATATGCAACAGACCGTTCTCGAGACTGGCCCCGGTTACCTTGACATGATCCGCCAGGTTGAAGCGTCGCTCAAATGAACGGGTGGCGATACCACGGTGCAGATACTCGCCCAACTCATCGGATTCGTCTGCGCGGTTTCCGGTGACAAGCAATCGGCTCTGTTCGGATGTGATTTCAATTTCATCATCGGAAAAACCCGCCACTGCCATCGTGATACGGTAGTGGTCCTCGCTGGTGATACGGATGTTATAGGGAGGGTAACCATTACCCTGGTCCTGGCGTGTCGCCGAGCTCATCAGAGCGGCGAGGCGATCAAATCCAACTGAAGTTCTGTAAAGCGGTGAAAAATCAAAAGTAGTCATTTCTCTATTCTCCTTTAGAAGCAATAAAGTCTAAATAAAACCTCCGCCAGCATGGCCGGAAGCTGCCCGTGGCCCCCGAAGGCTGCCACTTGATACTAGATGGGGATGCTTTTTTTAGCCTTCAAGCGTCCGGGAGAAATTTTTTCTGATTTTTATAAGTTGACATCAAACTGGCCGTTTGAGCCTGGAACAATCATGTCAAACCCGCCTGCACCGGCTTGAAAAGTTATCCAGGGTAGTGGATGGCCAGCACTTCCAACTTGACCAGGCATTCGGGCAATTCCACCTCGGTGCTGTCGCCCGCGCGTTTGCCCAGAAGGGCGCGCGCAACCGGTGAGTCGATCGATATGAAACCTTTCCTGGCGTCGGTCTCATCTACGCCGACAATCCGGTATTCCACGTGACCTTCCGACGAGGTGTTGAGACTGACCTGGGCGCCGAAGCGGATGACCGTGGTATCCGCCGGCGGGCGGTCGACAATCTTCATGACATCGATACGCTTGCTCAGGTAACGTATCCGTCGGTCGATGCCCCCCAACTGCTTTTTACGGTAGGTATATTCCGCATTCTCGGATCGGTCACCCTCGGCTGCTGCCGCCGCCAGCGCCTTGACAACCTCGGGCCGCAACTGCCGCCACAGGTACTGCACTTCCTCGCGCAGACGGCTCGCGCCTTCTGGCGTGATATAGGGACTTCCGGGCTTCTCAGCCTGCCGCCATCTGCCCATTTTCCATCCCTTTTTTACAGCCCAACTTTCGACACCTGCAACTGGCTCCATGAAGGTATATAGTAGCGTCCTTTTTCCACTTTCCTTAAAGGAAATTTCGTTATGAACATCAAGTTAACCATCACCATGGCCGCCCTTATCTGTCTTTATGGCTGCCAGCAGGAAGCAGATCAAGCTGCCGTAACTGCACAGGCAGACAATGGTACCGCACCCCCCGCAGCCGGGGTGGGTACCGTTACGACTGAACTTGTCAGCGGTATAGACCAGTCCGGCTTTGACGAATCCGTCCGTCCACAGGATGATTTCTTTGACTATGTCAATGGCACCTGGGTCAAGGATACCGAGATGCCGTCCGACAAGGCGCGTTGGGGCACCTTCGACGCCCTCGACGAACAATCACAGAAAGACATCCGTGCATTGGTAGATGAAGTCAGCGCAACCAAGGATGTCGAAAACGGAACCCCCACGCAGAAAATCAGGGACTTCTACAACTCCTACATGGATGATGAGAGCGCAACCGCAAAAGGTATTGAAGCCATACGCGGTGACCTCGACGCCATCGCCGCCATTGACAGCATGGATGGCGTTTACAGTATGTTCAGTACAATGGGCGTTTATGGTGTCACCACCCCGATCGGCATCGGCATTTTTTCTGATATGAAAAACCCCGATGTCAATGCAATTTACGTGGTGCAGGCAGGTCTGACCCTGCCCGACAGGGATTACTACCTGAAGGATGACGAACAATTCGTCAACGGTCGTCAGCTATACCTGAAGTACGCCACCGACGTCTTTAACCTGGCCGGATTTGATAACGGCGCCGACCGCGCAGAACGTCTGCTCAAGCTTGAAACGAAACTCGCGGAAGTGATGTGGACCAAGGAGGAAAACCGCGACTGGAGCAAACGTTACAACCCGATGAAACTCGACGAGTTGAACGAATTGGCACCGCAGATCAACTGGGCCCTGGGCTTTGAGACCGCGCAGATACCCGTCGACTCGCAATTCCTGGTTTCCCAGCCCAGCTATTTTGAAGCTGCCGGAAAAATCTTCGCCGATACACCCATCGACACCTGGAAAGACTACCTCAGTTTTCAGACCATCAGCACATTTGCGCCGGTTCTGGGCGACCAGTTTTCCCAGTTGTCATTTAACTTTTTCCGCAAGGGACTGTCCGGTGTTGACGAGCAGGAACCGCGTTGGAAACGCGCGGTTGATTCTGTCAATAACAACATGGGTGAGTTGCTTGGCCAACTTTATGTCGAAAAGCACTTCCAGGCCGAATCCAAGGCACGCATGGACGAGATGATCCAGAACCTGATCAAGGCCTACGAGGTCTCGATCAAGAATCTCGACTGGATGAGCGATGAAACCAAGCAACAGGCGCTCGACAAATTACACAAGTTCACCCCCAAGATCGGTTATCCGGACAAGTGGATCGATTACACGAAACTCGAAGTCGTCGACGGCGACCTGGTTGCCAATATCAAGAATGGTACGAGATTTGCCTATAACCGCGAGATCGACAAACTCGACAAACCGGTCGACAAGACCGAGTGGGGTATGACGCCGCAGACCGTCAATGCGTATTACAACCCCGTCTGGAACGAAATCGTATTCCCGGCTTCGATTCTGCAACCCCCGTTTTTCAACGTGTTAGCAGATGACGCGGTCAACTACGGTGGTATCGGTGCGGTTATCGGTCATGAAATCGGTCACGGTTTCGACGACGCGGGAAGACGTTTTGATGGTGATGGCATCCTGCGCGACTGGTGGACGGCCGAAGACGCTGAAAAATTTGATGTACGCAAAAACGCACTGGCCGCCCAATATGACGGTTATGAGGTCATCGACGGCCTGACCATCAACGGCCAGTTTACCTCCGGTGAAAACATCGGTGATCTCGGTGGTCTGAGCATTGCTTACCTTGCGTACAAAATGTCACTGGACGGCAAGGAATCGCCCGTCATAGACGGTTTGACCGGTGACCAGCGCTTTTTCCTGGGTTGGGCCCAGGTCTGGCGTTCCAAGGCGCGTGACGAGGAAGCCAAGCGGCGCCTGACCGTCGACCCGCATTCACCGCCCAAATTCCGGGCCAATGGCGCGGCGGTCAACGTACCAGCCTTCTACGAAGCATTTAACGTCCAGGAAGGCGACGGCATGTACCTGCCGCCTGAAGAAAGGGTCAAGATCTGGTAAGGGCTCAACAGCCCCGGTCTGCAAAAACGGCCGCCCGAAGCGGCCGTTTTCATTTCCGCACACTTTATTTCCATTATCATGCAATTTCCTGCGACCCTTTTAACCGCACCCGCGTCATATTGAACGATGAACGGATCAGGCTTTGACATGGAGATCGACGAACTGACAATCGCCGGCGCCAGGCGTGGAGACATGCGTGCCTGTGAAAAAATCTACCGGAAGTTCCACAAACTGGCATTTACCGTGGCGGCGAGGATTTGTAACAACCGGGAACTGGCCCAGGACGTGACCCAGGAGGCCTTTATAAGTGCATTCAAACGCATGCACCAGTACCGTGGCGACGCCCCGTTCTGGGCCTGGTTGCGGCGCGTTGTCGTGAATCACGCCGTCAGCGCGCTGCGCAAACTGCCACGCCACGACAGCGTTGAACTCGAGGACTACATGCTGCCCGGCACCGGCGACCAACAAGGTTTGGGTCAATGCATGGATCTCGAACAGGCCTTGCAGCAATTGGACGATGAAGACCGCATGGTGGTCTGGCTGCATGACGTTGAAGGCTACAAGCACATCGAGATTGCCAGGCTGGCAGGCAAGACTGAAAGTTACTCCAAAACCCGTCTCAACCGGGCCCGCGCAAAGCTCAGGACACTGATCACGGACGGCGAAGAACCCCTCGCACAAAACGCAACATTGAACGCTACGGCGTGAAGAGAAGCCCATGACTGCACACGAGCACAGGAATCAAAACTTATCCGACCCGCTGGGATTACGTAATCTCGATGCACTGGAACCCGGTTATGACGGCTGGGACCGGATCGAATCCGCGCTACGCGACCACCAGGCCGGCAAACGGTTGCGGCAAAGGACCGGCGCCTGGCTCGCAATTGCTGCGGGTCTGCTGTTGGTTGTCAGCGTGGCCTTGTTCAATATGCAAAGCGTCACACCAACCAACCCGTCTTCAATTGCGCTTGCGACGCCGGCGCCGAATTCTGCGTCAATACCTGTGGAAGACAATATTGATGCGCTGATAGCAATGTCACAAAGCATGGAAGAACAGGTCGCAAACCTGAGACAGGAAACCAGTTCAATGCCAGCCGAATCAGCGAATTACGTGGCCGTACTTGAAGACCTGATTGCACAGGTTGATACCGGTTTAAGCCAGGCGCCCGACTCGATCGACCTGTGGGGCCAACGTGTCAACCTGCTGCTGGACCTGGCCCAGGTTTACCAGCAGCAACGGCAGATTGATTACGGTCGCATCGCGTCACTCTGATTAATTATTGAGGCTTAATTAAATGAAATTTCGAAATATCCTGATCGTATTGGCCACAGCGCTTTTGATCGGTACGGGTAGCATTGCAAATGCTTCGCCTGATAACGGAGCCAAAAACAAAACTGAAGAGGAACAGCTACAGACACGTCTCGAGGCGGAATACAAAAAAGCCATGTCTGCAGCTCAACAGCAACAACTTGCCGCTGAAGCTTCGATGGAAAAAGCGCGCTCGCAACTCGAACGGGCTACCGAGCAAAGGGAACTGGGCGACAAGCAAAGTGCTGAAGCGCGGTCCGCCCGGGATGCCGAAATGGCGAAAATGAACGAGGATCTGAACAACGTGCGCAGACAGCTCCAGGAAACCTCGCGGGAAATTGCACGCGTCAACCGGGAAGTCGCACGCGCACGGACAGATCGTCATTCCACGGGCTTTGTCTTCAGGACCTCGGAAAAGCCGGTCATCGGCGTCATCCTGGGTGGTGTGGATAACGGTGGCGTCAAAGTCCTGGGTGTTTCACCGGATGGACCATCTGAACGCGGCGGTGTAAAGCAAGGTGATGTCGTCGTCGCTGTCAACGGACGCAAGCTAACCGAGGTTGGAAAATCAGATGATGCGAGAGAGGGTCTGCGCATCGCATTGAAGGACATGAAGGCTGATGAACCGTTGGTCATTTCCGTCATGCGTGATAAAAACGCATTGGATCTGACCGTGGTTCCGGAAGTCCGCGAACCGTTGACCTGGCAAACCATTACACGCTTCCCGAGTGCGCCCCGCGCCCCGGGCGCGCCGGCAGCACCGGCCTTACCCACAGACCCCGCAAACCCCGCAAAGGTCGTTACCATTGAACACATCGTGGTGCCCGAGATTGATACTGAAGCCATGTCAGCCCAGATAGACGAAATGCGGGCGGAGATTGAAAAACGCCGTGCCGTGCAGGAGGCAGCCAGGGTTGCAGCGACGGAAAATACCTGGGAAATTGAATTCGACGATATGTCCGAACTGGGCAACCTCGCTTTACAGGATGCCGATATCTGGTTTGGCCTGCCCCTGGCGCAGGGGCTGCAACTGGCCGAGGTCGATCCCGGACTCGGAGAATATTTCAAGACTGATCGGGGTGTGCTGGTCCTGAAAGCGAACGCTGACAACGAACTGCAGTTGCGCTCCGGTGATGTGATCCTGCAGGTTGGCGATACCGAGGTGAACACCCCTGCAGAGTTCATGCGTGCACTGAGGGGCCTGGATTCAGGTGATGAGCTCGTCATGGATATAAAGCGCGACAGGAAAGACCGTACCCTGAAGGCCGTGATGCCTGAACGCCAGAGCAGTTTTTTCCTCCCCGGTGACGGCAAAACCCACACTTTTACCGTCACATCCTCCTCTGACTAAAATAAATAAGGACCTGTGAACATGCCCACAGGTCCTGGGCTATACTTCCGGTTCTGACAAAACCAGGTGACGGAACCGTGGAAAAACCCGAAGTCGAATCCAGCTGCTTTGAAATGCCGGTCATCGAAATTGACCGTCCTCACTACCCGCACGCAAAGCATTCGGCTTAAGAAAGCAAAATGTCCACAAACTCCGATTCCATCAAGTCAATTCTTTATGCCTTATTCGCAAACCTTGCTATTGCGGTAGCCAAGGCGGCGGCAGCATTCTGGACGGGGTCCGGTGCGATGATGGCCGAAGCGATCCACTCGCTCGCCGACAGCTGCAATCAGCTTTTATTGCTGTTTGGCATCAAGCAGTCGAAACGCCCCCCGGATTCGAATTACCCATTAGGCTACGGTAAAAGTATCTATTTCTGGTCATTCCTGGTCGCGGTTATCCTGTTCAGTCTCGGCGGGATGTTCTCGCTTTACGAAGGCGTGCACAAGCTTTCGAATCCCGAACCGCTGAACAGTCCCATGATTGCGATCGCGGTGCTGGTTTTTGCCGTCATTGCCGAGTCTGTTTCCCTGTGGGGATGTATGCGGGCGGTGAACAAGGAGCGTCACGGCAGACACCTGTCCCGCTGGTTCAGTGAAAGCAGGAGCAGCGAGTTGCTGGTGGTCTTCGGTGAAGATGTTGCCGCCCTGCTCGGCCTGGGCCTTGCCCTGCTGGCCGTGCTGGCCTCGGCAATAACCGGCAATCCGATTTACGATGCAGTGGGAACAATCACCATTGGAGGCTTGCTGGTGATCATCGCATTCATGTTGGCCAAGGAGGTGAAAGAACTGCTGATTGGTCAGGGCGTGGAAAAATACGTTTGCGACAGTATGAAAGGCTTTTTGTATGAGCAGCCTGAAGTGGAGCACGTGTATAACCTGTTGACGATGCAAATGGGTCCGGATGTAATGGTTGCGATCAAGGCAAAAATGCTGACAACGGGTTCTGAAAACGAAATGATCAACGTCATCAACCGCGTTGAAAGTCGTTTCCGGGAGAATTTCCCGATGGTGAAATGGCTGTTTTTTGAACCGGATAACAAGGATGAATAGACGCCGTGAATAATCCCAAGGTTGGCTTTGTAAGTCTTGGATGTCCCAAGGCGCTGGTCGATTCCGAACGCATCCTGACCCAACTCAGGATCGATGGCTACGAGATCGCCCCCAGCTACGCCGGTGCGGACGTGGTGGTGGTCAATACCTGCGGTTTTATCGATAGCGCAAGGGCCGAGTCCCTGCATGCCATCGGCGAGGCCCTTAATGAAAACGGCCGGGTGATCGTAACGGGTTGCATGGGGGTGAACGAAAAAGAGATTCGCGAACTGCACCCTGCGGTCCTGTCCGTAAGTGGCCCACAGCAGTATGAACAGGTGGTTGGCGCCGTCCACCAGTTCGCACCCTTTGACAAACACCACGACCCGTTTGTCGACCTGGTGCCGCCACAGGGCATCAAACTGACTCCCAGGCACTACGCCTATCTGAAAATCTCGGAGGGTTGTAACCACAAGTGTACATTTTGCATTATCCCTTCGATGCGCGGGAAACTGGATAGCAGGCCAGCCGGAGATGTGCTCAGGGAAGCCGAAAAACTGGTCAATGCAGGGGTCAGGGAACTGCTGGTCATATCCCAGGATACCTCCGCCTATGGCGTCGATCTGAAATACCGGCTCGATTTCTGGGGTGGCAGGCCGGTCAAAAGCCGACTCACCGAGTTATGCCGGGAACTTGGCAGCCTTGGCGCCTGGGTCAGGTTGCATTACGTGTATCCCTATCCCCACGTAGACGAACTGATACCGCTGATGGCCGAAGGCCTGGTTCTGCCCTACCTCGACATACCGCTGCAACATGGCAGTCCGCGTATTCTCAGGTTGATGAAACGTCCTGCAGCCGCTGAAAACGCGCTGACCCGGATCAGGAAATGGCGTGAAATCTGCCCCGATATTACATTACGCAGCACGTTTATCGTCGGCTTTCCGGGTGAAACCGATGATGATTTCGAACAATTGCTGGACTTTATTAACGAAGCCCAGCTCGACCGGGTCGGTTGTTTCCAGTATTCGCCGGTCAATGGTGCGCGGGCCAACGACCTGCCTGATCCCGTGCCCGCCGAAGTGATGGCGCAACGTGAACAGGTATTTATGCAGCTGCAGGCTGAAATCAGCCGCAACCGCTTGCAGGCAAAAATTGGCAGCGTACAGCAGGTGCTGGTCGACGCGATCGACGAAGACGGCGCGATTGCCCGCAGTTTTGCGGATGCGCCGGAAATTGACGGCCAGGTTTATGTGCTGGACGGTCAGCATCTGCGGCCCGGGGATCTGGCCGATGTGGAAATTACCGATGCCGACGAATATGACCTCAGTGGCTACCTGTGTGAAGACCCCGTCTGAATCACGTGTTTGCCGTCAGCGAAATTATCGGAAAAAACCTCGATCAGCATCGCACCGGTGGTTCTGCCTTGTGGATCAACCCGGAAAAGGATGACTGCTGGCAATCACTGCGCACCAGGTGTGACTCGTTAAAGTTGTTCAGCCAGGATTACGGCGCGTTCACCTTCCTGCAACAGACCGGCGCCGATGGTGATTTTTCTGCTTTTCCACAGGCTGGCAAACAGAAATACGACTGGGTCATTATAAACCTGCCCCGTCAAAAAGCACTTTTGACGATGATGCTGGAATGTGCAGCGTCGTTGCTGGCCGAAAACGGTGTGCTGTGGCTCGCCGGTGAAAACAAGGCCGGGATCAAGTCGGCGGATAAACTGCTAAAAATGCATTTCGGGCAGGTCAGAAAACTGGATAACGCCCGTCATTGCGGCCTGCTTGAGGCAGGCACGCGATTGAATCCTAAACCATTCGATCCGCTTGCCTACCGCGAACAATGGATGCTGGATTGTGCAGGCATCCGGATCAGCATGCATTCCTATCCGGGTGTGTTTGCACATGGACGTCTCGACGCGGGTACCGCCCTGCTTCTGGACGCCCTGGCGGACCTGCAATTTCATGGGGATGTGCTGGATTTTGCCTGTGGCGCCGGTGTCATAGGGTCCTGCATCGCCGCACGCCACGCAGACACACATGTCACTTTTCTGGATAGCAGCGCATTGGCACTCAAGGCCTGTGAGGAAACCCTGGAAAGCAACCACCTGGAGGGCTCTGTGCTGGCTGCAGATGGACTCGGAGATTTCAACGGCAGTTTTGACCTGGTGGTCACCAATCCGCCGATACACGCGGGTGTCAGGACCGACAACCGGCTGGGTATGCGCTTGCTGGACTCGGTTCACGAGCACATACGCGCCGGTGGCCGGCTGATTCTCGTTGCCAACCTGCACCTGCCCTATGAAAACTGGCTGTCGACACGTTTCAGAACCTGCAGTCAACTGGCCGCGAATGAAAATTACAAGGTCATCGTCGCGAAAAAATAGTCAGCCCGGAATCATCTTGAATTAGAATGGTCGAAGCCGGCGACATTTGGCCGAACCCATAATGGAAAGGAACATAAAACATGCTCAAAAATCTTCTCACCACAATTTCAGTTTTCACCATGATCCTGATGCTGGCACCGGCTTGCGCCGAGCAGGATCAAGATGCGGAAGCGGCCAAAAACAGCAAGCCGGTTGCGGAGACCGTGACAGCGACTCCAACGGCTCAAACAGCGCCGGATACTGCCGCAACGGACGAGGGAAAGGCCATCATGGACATGCCGGTCAATTTCTCAACACCGGAAGATGTTGAAAAGAGCATAGAAGCCGTCAGGCAGCAAGCCGGTGAAGCACAAGCACGTAAACTCAGCAATGCCTTGGGATACATCCTGGCCTACGATCTCAGTGTCGGCAATGACAAGGCAAAAATGTACGAAAAACTCAACGGCAGAACGCCAAACGAGATTATCGCCAAGATGAAACGTTAAATAACACCCGGACAGCGTGGTGAATCAAAATGCACCGGGGCCGGCCCTGATAAAACATGTGTGGTAAAGCGGCGGTCTCGCATCTGCATTGGAAGGATATCTACGCCTGGGCCACCGTGCTCACACCACCGGCAACATTACCGCCGGACCCTGTAGACAGAATAAACATCTCCCCCTCCCGTCTGCGGCGCGTTTCCGAACCGGACTCGACCATCTGGGAAACACTGCCCGCGATTTACGCCGACGGCGACGGCGACCATCCCGTCGAAGCGGTCTGGCCATTGCTGCCCTTCTGGTCCAGGGGCCAACTGCCACGCAACAAGGACGGCAAAATTATTTCGACGGCCAATGCCAGGCTGCGTCACGAGGGGGCCCCCTTTCGCCCCGACCTTCATGACCGCGTGGTCAAAAAACGCCAGGGTACTGATTGCGGTTTCCTGGTTCTACGAGTTCGATAGCCGCGTCCGGCCCCAGATCCCTTACGCGGTTTTTCCCCTGCATGCGTCATTCTGGTTATTGTGCGGTCTGGCCAGTTGGATCACCCGGGAAGATGGCACAAGGCAACCCAGCGTCAGCATCATTACCGTAGACCCCAACGCGGTACTGCAGTCGGTCGGGCACCATCGTTCGCCCGCGATTGCAAGAAATCCGGAAGAGGCTGCCTGCTGGTTAAGGGCGCCAAAAGCAGAAGCCCTGGAATTGCTGCGTCCGTTTCCTGACGAAAGCATGGGTGTCGAAGCCGTGCCGATGGGTATCAAAATACCCGGAAACGAGAATGTCGCTTTACCTGGTGTACTGCATCGCGCACTGGAGAACAGTTAAAAAAGGCGATCGGGAATGAACTACCAGCCCCAGGGTTTGCAGGTGGTCTGGAGGTTTGTCTGTTTCGGTGTCTCTTTATGCAAGACCTTGAAGACTGTGCCGGTAAATTCAAATTTTTCTTCACGGTATGGCCAGCCAACGACCTGGCTGACTGTTTCCAAAGCTGCTGATGTGTTGTCACGGTTAAAAATAGCATGTATCACTCCACCGCTGACGCGGTGTTCGCGTATTCCATGACTGTTTCCAGGCCAACCCCATGGTGCCAGCTTGGTTGGTGTGTTGGTTGGTGTGATTTTGGTTGGGCGTGTCTGTGCCATGTGTTCCGTTTTGGGGAGACGGTCCCAGCCCCAGGGGGTCGGTGTGGCATTGATGGTCGTGGCTAAATCTTTTTCTTCCGGTGCCGGGGTGAAATTTGTTTTTGCACTCGGGAGAAAGGCGGTGTAAACCATCTTGCCCACGGCCAAGAGTGCTTTGTACAGGTACAACACAATCATTGCGATAATTACGCAGGCTACAAACAAAGCTGTGTAAAAAAACATGACGTCCTACTCCCCTCATCATCCCTGTCGTTGGTGCTTCCAGCAAACCAACGGAATAAACCCCTGTATTCAAAACCAGGTGCGGAGTAAAACAAAAAACGCGGCAACCGGGTTTAAGCGGTTACAGTCGGACGTGTGCTATCCCTGCCTCTTTGTCCTTTCCTGAAAAATTGTACAACCAACCAATCAGAAATTGCCATCTGTGGCCTCACTGCTTTGCAACGGATTATGATTCCCCGAGCCAAGCATGAATCCGTTAAGCCGTCCATTTCGCATATTTTTATTGGTTGCGAGGATTAAACCGCTTAACTTAACTCTTACTATAGCATATGTTATACGATTATTATTTCGTGTAAACAAAATTTTTACTCGCCAGTCAATCACCTGCCAGGCTATATGACCACTCATTGATATGATTGAATAAACGTTTCCAATTCCTGTAACAGGTGCGAATCGATTGCCCGCCCAAAGTTGGTGTTAAACCGGCGATCCCATACAGCACCTTCTGGCGGACCGGCGGGATACCGCTCGACTGGATAGACCAGTTCACTCCAATGGGAACCGTTACGAACACCGATCAGGTAGCGCTGATGGTTCAAAACAGCGATGATTCCACCCCCGGAAGCGCCGTCCGCCGAGTCGCAATCATCCAGCAACTGTCCCCTCCAGGCGCCACCGCCGAGATCGTTCCGCCCACTTTCAAGAACCGTGCAGTTTTTGCTTTCTGCAATGACACCAGCCGATGAGTCAAACGCCACCAGGCGGAATTCTCCACCGTACTGCTGGAACAACTCCCCCTGCGCGAATTCGAACTGGCGTAGAGGCAGGCTCTGTTCCGGCTTGTAATTTTTCCAGGCTTTGCGCAGGTATAGAAAAGCCCAGTCACCCTCGCCGAAACCAACTTGTCCGGTCGCCTGCCCGGGGTCAAAGTCACCCATGCGTACATTTTTGAGATCAATCCTTGCACGGTAGCCGTTATTGCTCTGCCAGCCCATAAAATGAAATTCGCAGCGTCTGAAAAGTCTTTTTTTATGCAGATCGTAAAATACGTGTGCGGCACTCAGGAGAATCACACCGCTGAAATCCGCTACGGACTCCCGGGCGTCGACAACCATGGCGGTACCGCGAAATTTTCCATCACATGTGACGGTGCCCGCATTCAGGTCGCGATCGTTTGTGTTGCCGTCATCAGCCGATTTTGCCAACACAGGTTCACGCCTATCTTCAACACCATTGAGCGGGTTCCCATCGCCAAAGATATTGACCGGAACAGGGCGCGCCGCCACTGCAGACCGGGCAAAAGCAACGGACCAACCACTGGCCACCAGCCAAAACAGAACAGCACACAGCGAAAATTTTGAATATCGAGACATCGACTGCCCGCTCCTGTCAACCGGTATCAGGTTAGCCCCGGCAACCACCGCTGTCCACTCGATTCAGAACGGGATCAGCTTTGCATTCGCTTTGTCTGATAACGCTGCAAAATTTTTTGAGACAAAGCGCATCGGCGGGAGGTTAAGTTGCGGTACTCCCGGCATGCAAACGTGTAAAATCGCCACGTGAAATTGAAACCCCTAATCAAGAACCGGCCGAAATTATTCTGGATACTCCATCTCGGTGGCTGGGCCGCGTGGGGTCTCATTGGCAAGTATCTCTATACCGCGACGTTCGTGGAAGACCTCGCACCGAACTACGCGGCCTATGTTGTCGTCATCACCCTTCTCGGCATGATCATTTCCCTGCCGTTGCGTTACCTTTACCGCTTTTTGTGGAACCGCGCCATCTGGATACAGGCCATCGGACTGCTCGTCGGCAGCGCGCTCGTCGGGTTTATCTGGATCAAGTGCCGTAGCTACATTTACATGAACTGGCTGGAAAACGCCGCGGACATGGCGGCCTGGACCGAAAAAGTGGGTGATTTGGCTGAGATTTACACCAAGGTAACATTCGCGGAAAGCTATTTCGGCAGCATGACGACCATCCTGAGCTGGAGCGCCCTGTATTTTGCCATCAAGTCTTACCGGGTTTTCCAGGACGTCCGAGAAAGTGCGCTCAGGTCGGCAGCCATGGCGCACGAGGCGCAACTGAAAATGCTGCGCTACCAGCTCAATCCACATTTTCTTTTCAATACGCTCAATGCCATTTCCACCCTGGTCCTGGAACAGAATACGCAACTGGCCAATCGCATGGTTACGAAGATTGTCCAACTTCCTGCGCTATTCCCTGGATAACGATCCCATGCAGAAAATAACCCTGGAACAGGAATTGCAGGCCCTGCAGCTTTATCTTGATATTGAAAAGGTACGTTTTGAAGACCGGCTTTCACTGCAAGTCGATATTGAAGATGCTGCAAAAGTCGCACTAATCCCCAGTTTGCTGTTACAACCACTGATCGAAAATGCCATCAAGTACGGCATTGCCCGTGCAGAAGGCGGCGGACACCTGAAGATTTCCGCCAAAGTGTTTGCCGGTGACCTGTTGATGGAAGTCAGCGACGACGGCCCGGGGTGTGAACTGGTCAATAACAACATACCGGACGCCAAGGGCGTCGGGCTCAGAAACACCCGTGAACGTCTCGCCACGCTGTATGGCAAGGAACATTCAATCAGGCTCAGTCAGACCGATCCACACGGTCTGACCATCAGTATCCGTATTCCATTTACGCCAAAACACGGGCCACGATAGCCGCGCCCCGCGCAGCGGTCTGGACCTGTTTCAGACAGCTTTATATTGTTAGCGATTTTCTGCCGGCGGATGATCGAGGCCATTGCGTTTCTGCTGGTGAAGACTGCGTTGGGCATGGATGCGAAGTTCGACCTGGCGGGCGAATTCCGGTCTTTCGTCCAGCCACTCAATGCGGTTACCCGGGACCTTGATCCGGTATTCGTGACGGCCCTGGTTTGCCTCGTCGAATATGCTCAAATTGTTTATCAGTTCAATGTGGCCGTACTTGCGGTTATAGCGTTCGACCCAGACCGGATGCGGTGAAAGCGGGATATCCAGCTGGTTGATCTTGCCCAGCATACGTAACAGGTCCGACTGCTGAAAAAACCTTTCGTCAATACGGCCGCGTGGATAATCCTTGCCTATCACCAGCAATGGCACCCGTGCACGAGCGCTGTCGCCGTAACGCTCGATTTCGGCGTCACTCAAGGGCCGCATCTGCCGGTGGTCCCCCGTGATCAAAAGCATGCCATGTGCAAAGAAACCGCTCTCTGCCAACTGCGAGCAGAACTCCACCAGTTGCTGCATGCTCCAGTCCCATACCGCGCGCGGCGTGTCCGGTCCGCCCTCCGGGTGCGTATAGGGCAGATGCGTGCTGGTGGTCGCCATCGTCAATAAAAATGGCTGTCCGGATACCATCAACTGCCGGACTGTCGACAGCGCCTCCTGATAAAGCCAGGCATCCGAAGGCGCATCCTGAACCACCCGCGGTGCGGTTCTCATCGCCTCGACCTCGTCCCGGCCCCTGCTGCGGTCGAGGCCCAGGCCGGCCAGGAACCTGTTCAGTCCGATAAAAGCAAGGTCTGCGTTGGTCAGAAAATCCGTGAAGTAACCCTGCTGCCGGTATTCGGCGAGCACCGATGCCTGGATGCCAAACTCATCGAACATGTACGGCGAGGCGGTGGGGAAATGCATCGGCGGAAAGCCGCCCAGCAGGGCAATCAAGCCGCCCTCGGAGGCCTGGTGATTAGCAAAGAAGTTCCTGAACAGAACACCCTCTTCCGCCAGTTCGTCAAACTTTTCCAGCAGGCCCGGCTGACCCGATGTCTTTTCTGAATTGATCGATGAAAGCGATTCGACGATCAGCAGGATGATGTCGGGTTTTGACTCAGGGATAGCCACAGGCTCCTTTTTCAACGAACTGTAGAAGCCGATCTCTTCCGGTGTGTAAGCCGTCACTGCCTGCTGTTCACTGGTTTCCTCCAACAAGCTGTCAGGATCCAGGATTGCATAACGTTTTAAGGGCAAGGGTGTATGGAAGGCGCTGATAGCGCTGGCTAAAAGCGCCACCCCCGTCAGCATCAGCCCGAGACGTTGCAGCACGGGTGTTGAGGCCACAAAAACAAACGCGGAAATCAGCAACAACACGATTGCAGCAAATACGCCCGTGTCAAAAAAGCTCAAAACAACACCCCATTCCGGTGTGTAACGGCCTATATCAAACAAAGTCGCATGCTGATCCAGCGCCAACAGCACAAAACTGTCGAGGAGATAGAAAACCGACAGAAGGAACAGGACCAGCCAGAGGAGGATACGTAACCATTTTGGTCTGCACAGGCTTTGCAGCAGCGCGACCAGGAAAATCAGCGCGATAAAGAACGCATCGGTGCCAAGTATTGTTATGAACCGGCCCCGGTCGGCGCCCATTTCAGACGCCAGGCGGAATGCCTTGTAAACCGCAAACAGCAGCACGAACAACACCAGGCCGAGCGGATAGGAAGCTTGACGCTGACGTGGATCCATCATGGTTTAAGTATAAATAAGCGCGACTGAATGGACATGACAGGCGATTTTGTCTGCGTGGAGCGAGCACGGTTCCAGGCTGCTAAACCGTCGTGGCAATAAGGAATACGCCCACGCGGCAGGTTCAGTCCCTGAATTCGTTGCTTCCCCAGTCACATCCGTCACATTCGTGCGATAGCCCGTGTCTGGCCAGTACATCAACGATGAACCGGTACCAGACCTTGTCGGGTTGCCATATACCGTCGAGGTCGCTTTTTGCCAGCGCCATCGGCACATCGTCATAGATCACCCGGTAGAGGAAACTGAATGACGAGGCGCGCAGGTTGACCTGGCAATGGAGCAATGTGCGGATGCTTTTATCCCGGTTGAGCACCGCTGCAAAATCTTCAAAATCATCAATCGTGGGCCGGTCGAAGTCGACGGGGATCTGCAGGTAATCCATGCCCAGTGATTTGACCACGCGGTCCTCCGCTTTAATCGCACTCTTGTTGTCCGTGAATGCAAGATAGACCACGCGTCTGAAACCCGCCTCCGACACCGCCTTGAGTTGTTCAGCGGAGGGTTGCCCCGAGCTTGAGAAAGTCGGACTGTACTGACGGTAATTGTCGATCTCCTGGACTTCGCTTGCCGCCAGGCTGACGGCGGCGAACACCATCAAGAATCCAAACACCAGGGTATGTCGTCTCATTTTCATGCGATGCACCTAGTCCTTGCTTCCGTAGGCCAGGTCACCGGCATCCCCGAGACCGGGAACGATATAGGCCCTGGAAGTCAACTCCTTGTCCACCGCACCGGTCCACAGGGTGGTCGTGGCGGGCATGTTCTGTTGTAAGAAACGGATACCCTGCTCCGAGGCAATCACCGTCGCCACGTGCAGGTGAGCGGGCGTACCCCTCTCAAGCAAGGCCTTGTAGGCCAGCAGCATGGAGGTACCGGTCGCCAGCATCGGGTCACACAGGATAACGGTCTTGCCCTCGAGATCGGGGCTGGCCAGGTATTCGACTTCCACGTCGAATGCGTCGTCGTTGTCATGGTGGATCCGGTAGGCCGACACAAACGTATTCTCAGCCCTGTCAAAATAGTTCAAAAACCCCTGGTGCAGTGGCAGTCCGGCGCGCAGTATGGTCGCCAGCACGGGTTGGGAAACCAGCGTGCTACATTGCGAAATACCCAGCGGCGTTGAGACCGGCCGTTGCTCGTAGGCCATGGTTTTGCTGATCTCATAAGCCATGATTTCACCCACCCGTTCCAGGTTACGTCTGAACCGCATGCTGTCAGCCTGCACCTCCCTGTCCCTGATTTCGGCCATGTACTGGCTAAAGACAGAATGTTGCTGACTGAGATCGTTAACTTTGATTTTCATGGATAATCCCGGCATGGCATCTGAAACGGCAAAGAAGTTTAGCATGCGAATTTGTCATACCACGACGTAAATTCTGAAAACGATGGTAACCCGGATTGTTTACTTTTCGCCGTATACCCGCCCGGGAACGTGTTTCCGGGATTAATGTCAATGACACGATTCCGATACTCGTATAACATGTCAGTCATCGAAAACTCCGGACCAATAAGTAATTAGCGGCAAATCGTGAATTGAAAACGCTCGCGCATATTCCTGACAATAAGATACGCATTTGCCTGCTTTTGGCAATTCTTCTTGTCGTCAGCAACGTGGCATTCAGCGCACATGTTTCAAGTCATTCCGTCAGCGATAACGGCTTTTGTTCACTGTGTATACATCCGGGTAGTCCCAATACCGCCATCTCAAGCCAACCCAGCCCGCTTTTTGTCGGCGTGGCCACCCCTAGCTTAAACCAGAGCCAACCCACGATCCCCTCCCTGGCGGTCGTGTGTTACGCCCACCAGAGCCGCGCTCCTCCCCAAAACACCTGAAGTTTCATTTCAGGAAGCCCGACGTGCACTGACGACGGGTGATTTCAAATCAGTTTTGAAGGAGACATACTTATGCGTACCCTGTCCGTTGGAATTTTCTCGGTATGCCTGTTTTGCACTACGGCACCAGCACTGGCACAGTCGGAATCTGAGTTGGACGCCCTGCGGGCCGAGTTGACACAAATGCGCAGCGACTATGAGTCGCGTATAGCGCAACTGGAAAAACGCCTGGATGAGGCGGAGAAAAAGGCTGGTGAACAGCAGACCGCTGCCGCACAAACGGAAGCTCAGCCAGTTTATCAAGCGGACGAGTGGCAGGCTGAGCCATCCGTCAGCCCGATGGCGAGCCCGGGAAATAATGCCATGAACCCCTCCCTCGGTGTAATTTTCCAGGGCTATGCATGGAGTCACAGCAACGACCCGGACAACTATGAAATCCCCGGTTTTCCACTGGGCGGCGAGGCGGGTCCCATACCTGAAGGATTGTCGCTTGGTGAAACCGAAATTGACATCTCGGCCAACGTCGATGACAAATTTACCGCCTGGCTGACAGTGCCTATTGTGATCGAAGATGGTAATACGTCCGTTGAAGTCGAGGAGGCCTGGATAGAAACCACCGCGTTACCTGCCGGATTGTCGTTGCGTATGGGTCGGTTTTTTTCCAACATCGGCTATCTGAATGACAAGCACTCGCACGCCTGGGATTTTGCGGACCAGCCATTGGTTTATCAGACGTTCCTGGGCAACCAGTACATCGATGACGGGCTGCAGTTACGCTGGCTGGCGCCAACCGATTTGTACCTGGAACTTGGTGCAGAAGTCACACGGGGTGACCGGTATCCCGCCGGTGGCGCAGCCAATTCCGGCTTTGGCAGTTATGCCCTGCACCTGCGTACCGGTGGTGACATCGGCTACAGCAACAGTTGGCAGGCGGGTCTGTCCTATCTGCAGGCGGATGCCATTGATCGACAGTCCGGCAACGACGTGGAGCCATTGTTTTTCACCGGGCAAACCGACATGCGCATGGCGGATTTTGTCTGGAAATGGGCGCCCAATGGCAACAACCGGGAACGCAACTTTATCTTCCAGGCCGAATACATGTGGCGCAATGAGGACGGGGTTTATCAACTGCCGGATGGTAGCGCCCCAGCCTATGATAATAATCAGCGCGGCTGGTACCTGCAGGCGGTTTACCAGCCATTCCCGCGCTGGCGTTTCGGTGTTCGTTATGACCTGCTTTCTTCCAACAATCCGGGGCCTGCCTTCGCCGGTACAGCCTTTGATGCCAGCCGTCAGCGATCCGTATCGCTATAGCGTCATGGCGGACTGGTCCAACAGCGAGTTCAGCCGCCTGAGACTGCAGTACACACACGATCAGGCCGATTTAGGAAATGATAACCAGTGGGGTCTGCAATATATTTACAGCATCGGCGCCCATGGCGCACACACGTTCTAGGAACAATCGAATGAAAAACATAATCTTTTTGACACTGTTATTAATCACCCCGCTTGCGGTGCAGGCCAATATCAGGATTTTTGCCTGCGAACCGGAATGGGAGGCGCTGGCGACGGAAATGGGTGGTGACAAGATCGAAGTCAGCAGCGCAACCAATGCCTTGCAGGATCCCCACTACATACAGGCCAGACCCAGCCTGATCTCAAAGGTCGGGCGTGCCGACCTGATCGTGTGCAGTGGCGCCGAACTGGAAATCGGCTGGTTGCCGATGTTGCTGCAGAAAGGCAATAACCCGCGTGTCATGCCGGGCAGCCAGGGTTTCCTCGAAGCCAGCCAGTTTGTAAAACGACTTGATGTGGCGGAAAGCGCAGACCGCTCCCAGGGTGATGTTCACCCGCAGGGCAATCCACATATCCAGACCGACCCGCACAACATCCTGCTGGTTGCGGAGGTCATGGCCGAACGCATGGCGCGAACTGGACCCGGCCAACGCCGACACCTACCAGCAAAAGCTGGCGGATTTTGGTCAACGCTGGACCGTTGCGATGGCAGGCTGGGAAAAGCGCGCGACGGTTCTGCGCGGCAAACGGGTGATCGCCCACCACAAGTCCTGGGTGTACCTGGAAAAATGGCTGGGACTGAACGAGGTTGCGACACTGGAGCCATTGCCCGGCATACCACCCACCGCGAGTCACCTGGGGAGCCTGTTGGAACAGTTTGGCGACAAGGGGGCTGACTACATCATCCGCGCACCCTATCAGAGCGCCAAACCCTCGGAATGGTTGTCGGATCGCACCGGTATCCCGGCTGTCCTGCTACCGTCAACCGTTGGCGGAACCGAAGAGGCCACCGATCTGTTCACCTGGTTCGATGACATCATCAACCGCTTACTGGCCAACGGGAACTGATAATGATGGAATCACTCAACTGGTCGATACTCGGGCCGGCCGTTTTCGCAGGTTTCCTGGTATTGAGCACCCATGTTCCGCTGGGCCAGGAAGTCCTGAAGCGCGGCATAATTTTCATTGACCTGGCAATCGCCCAAATCGCCGGCCTGGGTGTATTAACCGCCGGCGTATTTGGCTGGGAAGATAATTTGTGGGCGGTGCAATTGTCAGCCGTAAGCGCTGCCCTGCTGGCATCGGCAGGTCTGAGTTGGTCAGAAAAACGCTGGCCACATCTGCAGGAACCACTGATCGGCATCCTGTTTGTGCTTGCCGCGACCGGCAGCATCCTGTTGCTGGCGGAAAACCCGCACGGCGCCGAACACATGAAAGACCTGCTGGTTGGACAGATTCTCTGGTCAACCTGGCAGTCGCTGATACATATGACCCTGCTTTATGCAGTCCTGCTGACGATCTGGTACAAGTTTCACGAGCATATCGGTCACCGGGCTTTCTACGTGATTTTTGCCTTCGCGGTCACGGCATCCGTGCAGTTCGTCGGTGTTTACCTGGTTTTTGCCAGCCTGATCATACCGGCGCTCGCGACAGGCAGGCTGCACGGTAAACCACGTCTGCTGGCGGGATATAGCCTCGGTGCCGTGGCCTATGTTGTCGGTATAACGCTGTCGGCACTATTTGATCTGCCAACCGGTGCAGTTACCGTCTGGACCATGGCGCTACTGGCCGTAGCCGTGGGTTTCTGGCTGGGTCACAAGGTTGGCAAGTCATAGTTTGCTTCGGCCAGCGAAATACAGACTTTGTGACCGGGCTATAACTTAATAATATAGATTAAATAATATCTATATGTTATTGAATAATATAAATTTGTTTAAATACGTCAATCGTTACCTGGTCCAGAGCCTTCTGAAACGACGCAACGATGGCACTCATCTGTTGATCTGCAATAGCAAGCTGCGACCGCGACTTCAGGGTACGCGCTGCGTCCGAATCACACTGGTAACGTCCGGCAATGGCGACACTGACTCCGGTAGTGTGTCCATCGCTACCGAGGTCGGCAAAGAACTCGCGTAACTCGAGCTGCAGATCGCAACCACCAGCGCCCCTGCCAGAACGGCTTTGCAGCACCTCAAACTTGCCGGATGACTGTAGCGACCGGCCGATCAGCGAACTCATCAGTTCCGGCAGGTGGTCCGCCCAGCGTGCACCGGCAAAGGGCTTAAGCTCCGCACTACCTGAAAGCGTCAAAATCTTGTCACTATCCAGACCGGGCACCGCCGTCACGGTCAAAACAACCGGCAACGGTGCATCGGTAACCCTCTCCTGCTTGATACCCGTATACGGCTGCAGCCACCATACGCTGATCGCCGGCTCGTCACTTTGTGTCAGTGCAGCCACACGCCGTCAATACAACGGTCATTGCCAGAAGGCAAAACAGCTTAATTTTTTTTGCACGATAAGCGCTCACCTCAATGCTCCAGTTCCACGTTGTCTTCCTTGCGTTGATAGATCAGTATTGACGGGTCGTCGCGCAACTCCTGTAAAAGTTTTTTGGCTTCCCTCAGCGTTGTCTGCGCGTCTTCGATGAGCGCTGGAAGCTGACCCAGCCCCTCTCCCATGAATGCATTCATTGCGTCGTCGTTGGCCGCCGTCCAGCCCTCCATGCGCGCACTCATTTTTGCCAGGCTGGCCGTTGCCTGATCCAGGTTTGCGATGGTCGAATCAAGACCCGGATCAATTTTTTCTGCCATGGCATTTATCCGTGCACAGTGTTCCGTTGAGTTCTTCCAGCGCCTGTTTGAGTAAAACGGGCAACTCGTGGATGGAATCCTTCTCTTCAGCCAGCGCGTGGCTGAAAGCGGCAAAATCACCAAGAATGCTTGTTATGTAGGCCTGGTTTTCCTCGTTGAGGAATTTGTTGATGTCCACCAGTACAGAATCCAACCGTTCGACAATGAGCGGCGCGTTGTCCAGCAGTGCACTTAAGCCGGTGTCGCGCACTTCAATCACCGGGAACGGACCGTCCTTGCCCTTCTCCAGTGGCGCATGCGGACCCGGGTCAGCGGCAAGTTTGATCACGGCGACGCCGGTGATACCCTGGAAAGCGATGCTGGCATAGGTGCCCGAGTCGATCGGAACTGATTTCAGAACTTCGACATCAACGCGAACACGCATGGTGTCTCCCGGGATGATTTTCATTGCGGTGAGCGTGCCGACCTCCACGCCCAGGTAAAACACGGGTCCGCCGAGCATCAGTCCGCCAACATCCTTGGCAAAGAAAATCGAATATCGCGACGGTAGGTTCCGAGCCCTGTTTGCCTGTCAACCACACGGTGCCGCCAACAAAGGCCGCCAGTGCTGCCACCATAAACAAGCCAACGGCAAAGTTCTTATTGACCATAGGGCAAGCTCCGCGAGGCCTGGCGAGCCCTCTGTGCACGCGGCACACCAAAATAACTCCGGATCCACGGATGATCCGAGTCCAGTACCTCGTCCACGGTCCCTACCACAATACCTCCATCTACCAGTACGGCAATGCGCTCACTGATCCCCAGCAGGCTGTCCACATCATGCGTGATCATCATGATGGTCAAGTCCAGATTATCATGCAGGTAACTGATCAATTCATCAAATTCAGTGGCGGCAATCGGATCCAGACCGGCGGTGGGTTCATCCAGGAACAGGATTTTCGGCTCCAGTGCCAGGGCCCTTGCCAACGAGACCCGTTTGCGCATACCGCCGGACAATTCCGAAGGATACTTGTCCGCGACCGAAAGCGACAGACCCGTCATCAGCAGTTTCAGGCTGGCCAGTTCATGACGGGTTTCCACCGGCATGTTTGAATACAGGGCAATCGGCAGTTCAACATTCTCCTGCACGGTCAGACCCGATAACAGCGCCCCGGCCTGGAACAGGACGCCCCAGCAACGACTGGGGCCCGGTTTGTGGTATTCGATCTTCTGTCCCAACACGGTAATGGTGCCGCTGACGGGTTTCTGCAGACCCAGGATACTGCGCATCAACACCGACTTGCCACTGCCGGAACCGCCTACGACACCGAGAATCTCATCCCGGTAAATATCCAGGCAAAGTCCGTCATGCACGACCTGGCTGCCAAAGCGGTTGACGAGGTTTTTGACTGAAATGATCGTTTCCATCAGATACCCATACGTGTGAACAATGTGGCGAAAAAGGCGTCGGCGACGATGATCATGAAGATCGACTGGACCACCGCCATGGTGGTTTTTGCTCCCAGTTCCTCGGCCGAGGACTTCACCTGCATTCCACGCAATGTGCCGACCGAGGCGATCAACAGGGCAAATACCGGCGCCTTGCTCAAGCCGACATAAAAATCCGACAGATCGGTGCTGTAGGCGACCCGCTCAACAAATTGCAAACCACTGATACCCATTGTCCCCACGGCGATCAATGCACCACCGGCAATACCGGCTACGTCGGCAAAAAGTAGTCAGTATCGGCAAGGCAATCACCAGGCCGAGTATACGCGGGATAATCAGCATCTGGTTCGGGTTGAGACCCAAAACCCGCATGGCGTCCACCTCTTCATTGAGTTTCATGACCCCAGGGCGGCGGCAAAAGCGCTGCCGGAACGGCCGGCGACCATGATCGCCGCCAGCAACACACCCATTTCGCGGGTGATCGAGATGCTGACGAGGTCGACCACCAGCACCGTCGCGCCGAATTTTCCCAGCTGTCCCGCAGCCTGGTGGGCCGTGACGATCCCGATCAGAAAAGTGATCACCATCACCACAGGGATGGCCTGCACGCCGGTCAGCGTAGACCTGCTTGATGGTTTCACCCACCATGAACAAGGAAGGCCTGGTAGTGCCTTCGAGAATGGATCGTGCGATCTCGCCAAGATCCTCGATGACGCCGGCGGTTGTGACTCCCAGTTTTTCGACGGTTTCTCGAAGCGCTTTGGACGCGACGGTCTTCGCGACCGGTTCCTGCATATTCGCGGATCGCCGCCGTATCGATAATGTTTTGCAGGAATTTGAAATGGGCGGCTTTGAAACCGGTGAATTCCGATTTTATCCCCAGTTCGGATAATTGTTGCGTACGGTCATAAAGAACCCATGCACCGGCGATATCAATATCCTCAATACCCGCACACTGGAACGTAACGGCCTGCCCTTCCCCGGCAATACCAATGCGGTTGCTTCCTCAAGCGCGAGAACCTCATCAAATATCCAGCGGCCCTTGACGTTGACAACCAGACTGCCGGGCGCATTGTCGAAACTGAGGAATCGGTTACCCGTCATCCCTGCAAATTCTCAATTGCGAGCATGGCTTTCACGGCTACATTGTAATCGCAAAACTGACCGGTTTGGCAGGCGGCAAGCGCATTTGAAGAAGTCATTGTAACTGCACGAAATATGCAAACAATTTCCTAGGACTGCAGCAGTGACTGTGTCCGGGGCACGGCAATCAACCAGGCCAACAACGCAAATACCAGCACCAACGGCAACGCCGCAACAGCACACCCTGCCAGCCCCAGTGATAAAGGAACCAGCCCGAACTCAGGCTGGCGACGCCCTGGATCGAAAACACCAGGAAATCGTTGAACGACTGCACCTTGAATCGTTCTTCTTCACGATACCCGTATCGCAGCATATTGGTGCCGCTCAGGAAGAGGAAATTCCAGCCGATACCGAGGATGACCATCGTCAGCCAGTAGTGAATGAAATCTGTATTCACCGAACCGATCAGCAGGCACAATAACAAGGCCGCCACGCCTGCCCACATCAATCCCTTGTAACCCATCCTACTGTATAGCCAGGGATAAACCAGAGAAGGCAGATACATCGCCGCTATGTGTGACTGCAGCACCCATTTGGTCGCCTGCATACTGTGGCCTGCGTGTTCATGCATACTGACCGGACCCGCAGTCATAACGAAACTCATCACAGCATATCCGAGCGCAGAGGCGGCAACAGCGAGAATAATCACGGGCGAGCGCATGATCTGCATCAGCGGACGTCCATGCAGCGTTTGCCGGGCGCCGCCAATCCCTGTGTCGCGATAGAAACCCATCAGGACGATACCCAACGCATAAATGACTGCCAGTAACAGATAGGAACCTGCAAATGGCGTTGCCAGCAAAAATTGGCCCCGGACAGCGATTTCCGGACCGACAACAGCCGCCAGGATGCCGCCAAACAGCAGCACCGAGGTCGCCTTGGGCGCCTGCTCAGCGGGCACACATTCCATCGCTGCAAACCGGTACTGGTGCCCTGCCGCCCCGGACCAGCCCATCAATACCGCCGCAAGGCAAAACCCGCCAAAATGCTGGTAAACCAGGCTCAGCATTGCCAGCAGTGCCGCCGCTACCGCAAGAAATCCGTAGCTGATGAACACCCTTCTGCGACCGTAGCGATTTTGTAACCTGCCGGTGGGGAGTGTCGAGGCAGCCAGACCAACGACCACCAGTGCGATCGGCAGGGTGGCCAGGCCGGGCGACGGCGCAAACTGTGTGCCGATGATCCCCGCAATCAGCACCGTCAGTGATGTTCCGGCCATCATCAGCGCATAGGTCAGCATCAGCCGCCAAACCTGTAGTGGATATTTCTCATCGATGCCGCCGCGGTTGACGCGTTGCCTGGAAAAATTTCATTCAATTGTCTTTTGGATTCATATTAGAATCCGTAATGGTAGCTTTATTCCTGCAAACAACAAAAAACAATTTGGAGAGGTGTATTCAATGACCGTAAATGCTTTCACACCAATTTTTTACTTGCTTTACGGTATAGCGTTTACCATTGAAATGTTGGCCTTTTTGATGACCAACATGCAGATGTTGAGGGTACTGGTCGCCCTGTCTTCGAGCTGTTACGTTGTTTACTATTACTTTTTACCCGGCTGAACCCCTGTGGTTGGATGTCGGTGCTGAAGCCATACTTATAACGATCAACGTTTTCATGCTGGCCTACCTGGCCTGGAGCAACTCGCGGATAAAATTCGATCAGCGGGAGTCATTTTTGTACGCAAGCGAATTTTCGGACCTGAGCCGTGTCGAGTTTAGTCGCTTGCTAAAAATTTCCGAATGGCACCTCGAAGGTCCCGGTTTTGTTTACACCGAAAGCGGGACAACCATTGAAAGACCTTTATTACCTTATCAGCGGTCGTGCGGAAGCGGAGTTGCCGGATGGCAGCAGGGTCAGTTTCCCGCGGGGTAACGTGATCGGCGAGGTCAGCTTCCGTCTCGGGTGCGCCGCCTCGGCAACCGTGACCAGACGTAGAATCATGCATGTGCCTGCGCTGGGATCAGGACGAGCTCCGCAACCTGTGCAACAGGTACATTAATATCAAGCGCGCCGTCGACAACGTATTGTCGTCGCACATGGCCCGCAAGCTGTCGGAAAAACCGGAAGAGACTCCGATCCAGGAAAAGCAATTGTCGAAGCAGCCTTAAGAGTAATTCCAATCCTCTTTTTTCCCACTGTGAAAACGTGCTCACAACCTATACTATAAGCTAACGCAACAAGAATATCCAAGGGGAGCATTTGATGACGCTATTTCTTTCAGTTCCTGGTGGGCCATGCGCTGGGGGACTATGTCTTCCAGCGAGATATTATGGCAACCTCGAAAGAGCCAGCCATGCAGAGATTTATGCAACTGCCGGGCCCGGATTTCCGCGCTGGTACTATTGGTTGATCTCACACGCCCTGGTGCATGGGGGTGCAGTTTTCTTAATAAGCGGCAGCACGTTACTGGGTGTAATTGAAACCGTGCTGCACACTATCATTGACTATAGCAAATGTGAGCACTGGATCGGTATAAACACCGATCAGGCCTTGCATATACTATGCAAGGCTGTCTATGTCGTTAGTCATTTACCAGGGATGGGTTTAAAAATTAGCGCGCTAAAATCACGCAAGGCGACCGCCCGCCTGGACTTGCTGCAGGCAGGATTGCTCGCCCCTATTCTCTCCATTGAAGGCCACACCGAACTGCTGAAATGATCAGATACATTGATCCGGACTGTCTCGCGGACCTGGAAAAGATACTGACAGCGGTTACATTGACACGTTCCCTGGTGGACGAATGCTGGATGCTGAAACCCGGCGCGGGATGATGCCGAGCGTGACAGCCAGAGATCCCGGTACAAGCATGACCTGAGAAATTCGGTTGGCGCAATTTCCGGCTATTCGGAAATCATCATGGAAGACCTGGAAGATGCGGAGAGCTCTGGCAAAGACATGAAGACCTATCTCAATCACCAGATTGGAGTGATTCCCGCAAATTGCTGAATATGCTCGATACCCTGTTCAGCGCCGAACGGCAATTTGGTAGAAGATTCCGGAGCCGGCACTGGACGCTGGATATCAGTTCTGTTTTCGAAAGCTTTGACCGTGCCGACAAAGAGAAGACCAGGGCCATCAGCGGCCGCATCCTGGTGGTGGATGACAATGACAGCAACCGCAACCTGCTGGCCCACCAATTGCATCGCCAGGGCCATGAAGTCAGCACCGCACCTTCCGGTCGCCAGGCTTTAAAAATGATCCGTGAAAGCCAGACCGGACCTGATCTTGCTGGATCTGTTCATGCCGGACATGAACGGCTTTGATGTCCTCCAGGAAATGCATGCAGACGAAGACACTTCGTGCCGTCCCGGTCATCATCATCACCGGTCTAAGTGACCAGGATGCGGCGGTCAAATGTATCGAAGCCGGTGCTTTTGATCTGTCTGATCAAGCCGGTCAACCCGAGCCTTCTGGGCGCCCGCGTGGTCGCCTGCCTGGAGCGCAAAGGCCTGGCATGACAAGGAACAGGCCTACCAGAAAGCAGCTGGAAAAGAGTTATACATTCATCCGCAAGGTATTTGGAAGATACCTGTCGGATGAAGTGGTCAAGAAAATCCTCGAATCCGACGAGGGCATGCAGATGGGTGGTGGCAAGCAGGTGGTCACCATCATGATGACGGATATCCGGGGTTTCAGCATGCTCAGCCAGGAACTGGATCCGCAGGACTGCGTCAGGATACTGAACAATTATTTCGGCATCATGACGCCGTTGATCCAGAAATATGACGGTGTTATCGACGAATTCCTGGGTGACGCGATCCTTGCCATTTTCGGTGCACCGGTGGTCTGCGACAACCATGCAGAGCAAGCCGTCGCCTGCGCCATTGAAATGCAGAAGGCCATGGAAGTGGTCAATCAAACCAACCGGGAATGGGGTTTGCCCAGCAATTGAGATGGGCATCGCAGTGAACACCGGTGAGGTGGTGGTCGGTAATATCGGTTCCGAAACCCGCTCCAAATACGGCGTGGTCGGTGCATCATGTCAATCTGACCGCACGGGTTGAATCCTTCACCGTGGGCGGGCAGGTCATGGCCTCTGAATTCACCGTCAATGCGCTGAAACCGGATGTCACCATTGCCCAATCCGCTCGAAGTTGAGGCCAAAGGCATCAAGGACCCCGTAAAAATCCATGAAATCACCGGCATCGGCGCACCATACAACCTGCAACTGGAAGATTCCGCAAAAAATGCTCAGGACCACTGCGGCAGGACTTGCCGGTTATCCTTCAAACGCGTAACGGGCAAAGCCATTGCGGATGAGAGCGAGGAAGGTGCCCTGACCGCAGCTGCCGAAGGTACTCGCACAACTGGCAACGGCGGCTGAAACTCGAAATCATGACCAATTTGCGCATGCACATTCACGTTGCGGGTTATCCGGGCTCCGAAAATGACCAGATTTTCGGCAAGGTAACCGCCAGCTGCGGAGCGGCAAAACGGACTGAATCAGTACATAATAAAGCTGACATCTGCACCGCTCGAAGCCAGGAAATACATCCGCTCGCTGATCCTGGAAGCATAACTCATATAAAACCGAGGAAGAAATGGCAAAAATTTTCATCGTTGAAGACAATGAAATGAACCGCGACATGCTCAGCCGAAGGCTCGCGCGCAAAGGCTATGACGTAGAGGTGGCCGTTGACGGTCAACAGGGCGTGGATATGGCGACAGCCCTGATGCCCGACGTCGTGTTGATGGATATGAGCCTGCCTGTCATCGACGGTTGGGCGGCGACCAAGGCGTTGCGGCGCAACCAGGCCACAGCTGCATTGAAGATCATCGCGTTGACGGCCCACGCGATGGATGGCGACCGGCAAAAGGCCATGCAGGCCGGCTGTGATGATTACGATACCAAGCCGATCGACCTGAAACGTTTACTGGAAAAAATCGAAGCTTTTCTCTGAAAAACAACAAAAGAAAAAGGAATAATATGAACCTCAGCAAGCGGATAGCCCTGACTTCGTCACTCGTTCTGGTTTTTTATTTTTTTACGCATCGTGGTGTTTCTTTGGTCCACCAGGGTCAGCCGTGACGTGGTTGAGCATTTGCAGTCGGTGATACGCTCCCAGTACCTGGTCAGTGATATTTCACAACAACTCAAAGAGCTCAATACACGCTGAAAGTACTCGAGGCGGTCGCCTCGGCTCAGGATAAGAAGGAACTCGATACGGATGAACAGGCCGACCTGCTTAAAAGTATTCAGAATATCAACAGGGCGATCGGTGTTTTGCGAAATACCGCCGGTGACGATCTGAGCATACGGATAAGGGGTATTAGCAATACGGTACCGGCAACCAGTAGACGACAG
>CAVSHP010000028.1:0-120116 GCA_963727635.1 uncultured Gammaproteobacteria bacterium
TGACCCTGGCGCTTCAATTTCAGTCAGAAGGGTTGTGAGCCACAACAGTTTGAAATGCAGGTGCCGGATGCAACGGTAACTGGAAAGCGTGTATCAACACAGGTTGATTAGCTGAGCGGGTTCGTCATTTGACACTTGCCAAAAATTCACATATATTGCGCGCCAGGCTGCAGAGACGCCTGTCCGCATAAGATGAATTCACTCTGATATCCAAGATAAACAGTTCAATACGAACTAAGTAGGCCTTGCGGAAAGCCACAAATACTTAGAGGTAATTGAATTGTGACATCTCAAGCATTGGGCCGGGAACTTCCTGAGCCGTCAAACACAAAACACGCATTAGAAACCGAAAGCATTACCCGTTTATATGCAAAAGTCGCTATTCCCATAGCCTTTGGCATGGTGCTGAATGGTTTATACAACATCATCGATGCTTACTTCATCGCCAAGTTTGTTGGCGCCGAAGCCTTTGCTGCCGTGACGGCAGTATTCCCTTTTCAAATGTTCTTTATCGCCCTGGGAGCGTTCATCGGTAATGGCGTAAGTATATTGGTGAGCCAGTACAGGGGTGCTAAAAAAAGAGCCGAAGCGAATACGGTCATTCACAACGCCTTTACGCTCATCGTGATCATCGCCATCATATTGGCAATTTTGATCGTTTGCTGTGCGTCGCAGTTACTGGGCGCGATAGGGCTGACGGATTTATTGCTGGCTGACGCCAAAGCCTATATTTTTCCGATTACACTGGGTGCAATATTGATCCTGAGCCTGTCGCTGATCAGTGATCTGCTGCGCGCGCTGACCAATATGCGTGGGTTATTTCTGATTATGCTGTCAGGCGCCATTGGCAATGTATTGCTGGACTACCTGTTGATTGTGGCAGGGGGCATGGGTGTAAGGGGCGCAGCCTTCGCCACACTTCTGGCTCAACTGGCAGGAGTTGTACTGGGGGTGAATTTACTCAGGGCAGATAAATTTTTCCTGGATATTTCAAGGCTCCGGTTCACCTTGAGCATGAACGTTCTAAGACGATTTTTAAGCCTGGGGTTGCCGGTTTTCATTTCCTACCTGGGTGCATCCATCATCATGTTGGTTATCAGCACAAGCATCGCACACCGGGCGCTTGTTGACACTGAGCAGCTTATCGCTGCCTACGGCATTATCAGCAGGATTCATATTTTTCTGATTTTGCCACTTTTTGCCATCAGCTATGCAAGCCAAACCATCATTGCCCATAACTTTGGCGCCAGCAATGGTATCAGGGTGAAAAAGGCAGCGATTACCGGCGTGGTCATTGCCACTTGCTACCTGTCAGTGATGACGCTTTGTCTTTATCTGCTACCCAGGCAAATCATCGGTTTATTCAGTCAAGAAGAGAGCTTGATTACCCAAACCCAATCTATTGCGAAGATCATGTTTCTCTTGCTGCCCTTATCGGGCATAAGTGCTTTATGTGTTGCCTACTTTCAAGCAACGGGAAAAGCCAGGCTGGCGATGATACTTTCCACGGCACAAGTGTATGTTTTCCTGCTGCCCATGTTGCTATTTATCGTCGCAAAATTTGAGCTGAATGATATTTGGTATGCCTATCCCATCACTCAGTGTTTGTCCATTATGCTGGCAGCAACGCTTTTATGGACGCAAAAACGTAAACGGGGTTTGCATAATCTTTCATATCAGGAACAGGTGTCATGATGGAAATCGCATTAAAAGAAGTCAAAATCCAGGCCAGGAAATTACTCAAGGCCCTTAAGACAGATGAGGCATTGCAGCAAAAAATGGCATTGCGACTCAAAAAAATTCACCCGGGATCTCCACCGGGTTGCAATTAAAGCATTGCTTACAGCTTGTATCTCAGTCACTTGGCTTTAGCAACTGGCAACAGGCGCATTCGATATTGTCTGGCGACGAAAATTTGGAAGACAGACCAGACATGGGAAAGGCCTTCTATACCGAAGCCTGCTTGGGCCTGATTAATCAATGGTTTTCCGACTATGATCAGGCCATAGCCGCGCTGGCCAGGGAAGCTTCGACAAGCTGGCTCATTCCCTATCAAAAACAATTTATCGTGGTCAAAAAGGAATACCTGGGATTGCTGAACGCTGTTGAGGGTTGCGACCGGTGGTGGCAGGACATCAACCATGACCTGTATGGGGGATACAACACCCCTGCCTGGGACCAGTTGGCGGCCGTGATGATCAGGAGCAGGTCTTATACAGGCTAGTAGCTCAACATTGAGACAAGCCCACAGCGTTCCCGCTGGAACGTTTTCGCGATCACGTCTAACAATATAATGGCTTGAAGATCACGCCCGGGACGGCAATTTCACAATGGCATGGCGAGCAAATGGACAATGGGGTGGCGATTGATATGTTGTTGCAGTGCGAGTAGAGCTCCCTAACAAACAAATGGGGTCAGGGACTTTTCGTGAGGATTTTAGTTAGTTCCTTTGGAAGGTTTTGATTTATTATGTCGATTTATATAGCTTTAATCGACACGTTTCACTAATATGTCGATTGAGCCAACAAGTTCGAAAGAAGCGTTTAAAACTCTGAGGTAAATCGACAAATGAGTTTTTCAGCGAATAAACCTTACAACGACCTTCCATCGTTGCCGCCAGGAGAGGATGTTGAAACAAAGGCCGTTTTGAAACAATGTATTGTCTCACGGTCCGCGCTTGCAGAGCTAAAACTGGCCGGAGAACTAATTCCGAATGCTGCCATGCTTGTCAATACATTGCCCTTACTGGAGGCACAGGCCAGTTCCGAAATAGAGAATATTGTTACTACCGCCGATCAACTCTTTCAATATGCCAGTATCGGAGAAGATCGTGCCGACCCAACCACAAAAGAGGCCTTGCGTTACCGCACAGCCCTCTACGAAGGCGTCTCACACCTGAAAAACCGGCCCATATCAACAAGACTGGCTGAGCAGCTATGTACTCGAATTAAGCATGTGGAAATGAGCGTACGCAGAGTACCAGGCACAGCTCTTGCCAATAGTGTAAGCAATAAAATCATTTATACGCCGCCGGAGGGCGAAGAGCTGTTACGACAAAAACTGGCAAATTGGGAAAATTACCTCCACAACGAAACCAGCATAGACCCTTTGATTCGCATGGCCATAACCCACTACCAGTTTGAAGCCATTCACCCCTTTACAGATTGCAACGGGCGTACAGGAAGAATGCTTAATATCCTCTTTCTCATTGAGCAAAACCTGCTTACGCTACCTATTCTGTATCTCAGTCGTTACATCATCCGTAACAAAACGGAATATTACCGCTACTTGTTGGAAGTAACCCGTGATCAGAAGTGGGAAGCCTGGATAATTTATATACTCAAAGGGGTAGAAGAAACTGCAATTTGGACACGTGAGAAGATAGATGCCATTCGAAATCTACTGGCCCATACCAGCCAACATGTTCAGAAACGACTGCCAGCCATCTATAGCCGGGAGCTCGTGGAGCTGATATTCAGTCAACCATATTGTCGAATCGCCAATCTCGTGGAGAGTGGCCTGGCAAAAAGACAAACCGCTTCAGTTTATTTAAAACAGTTGGCAGATATTGGGATTCTAAAAGAAATAAAGGTAGGTAGAGAGAAGCTATTCATCCATCCAAAGCTCATCGGCCTGCTCAGGCAGGAAGACAACAAAATCAGTGATTATCACTAAAGGACAAGGGCCCTGACCCCTTTTCTAATCCACCCCCAAATAATCCGCTATGATCCATATATCAAAACCTAAAAGACTTATCTAAAAATGCGTGAGATTTATTTTCCGGAAAAAGACCAACCATTACGCGAAGATGTTCGTGTGCTCGGCGCACTTGTTGGTGAGATGCTGGCGGAACAGGAAAACCCGGATTTTCTGCAGCAGGTTGAAGCGGTGCGCCGCACTGCAATCGAACGGCGCGAAGGCAAGCCCGGTGCGGCGGACTCGCTGGATGAATTGCTTGCCGGCATGGATGTCACCGAAGCCGGGCGATTGGTGCGTGCGTTTACCACCTACTTCCAGGTGGTCAACCTGGCGGAGAAGGTCCATCGCATACGGCGGCGCCGGGATTACCTCAGACGGGGTGAAAAAGCGCAACCCGGCGGTCTGCTGGCGGTCATGCAGGAACTGAAATCCCGCCCGCTTGATGAGGTGATGCGCGAGCTCAACAAGTTGAGTATCGAGCCCGTGATGACTGCGCATCCAACAGAATCCACGCGCCGCACCCTGCTTGAAAAGGAACAGATGATCCTGCGCAGGCTGGTCGAACGACTGGACCCGTCGAGAACACCCGAAGAAGAAGCCGCCGCCCTGGACCGCGTACGTGCGGCGGTCACCAGCAACTGGCAGACCGAGATGTATCCCGAACAGAAACTGTCGGTCAAAAATGAAATGGAGCACGTACTGTTTTACCTGACCGATGTGCTCTACCGGGTGGTACCGCCTTTTTACGAGGGTCTGCAACAGGCACTCGCATCCAACTGGCAGGGTGTACCCGAGCGGTCTTTGCCAAGCCTGCTGCATTTTGGTTCGTGGGTGGGTGGCGATATGGATGGCAATCCCAACGTCGATGCAAACACCATCCGCCGGTCGCTGGAATATCATCGCAGTGAGATCATCAAAAAATATTTGCCTGAAATGCATTCACTGTCGAGGTTTCTCAGCCAGTCGCTGACCGAGGTCGAAGTCAGCCCGGAGGTCATGCATCAGCTGAAAGCGTACAGCGACATGCTGCCGGATGAAGCCGGGCAAATTGGCCAGCGCATCCGCAATATGCCCTACCGCTGCCTGCTCAAACTGATGATGGCGCGGCTGCAACGGGTGCGCGATGACGCGCCGGGTGCTTACGCTAATGCGGCGGAATTCAGGGCCGATCTCGAGTTGATCCGGCAGTCATTACAAAAACACAAGGGCCAGCACGCCGGCATGTTTGCGCTCAACCGTTTGCAGATCCGCGAAAGGACATTTGGTTTTCATCTCGCCACGTTGGATATCCGCCAGGATGCCCTGGTACACCGGCAGGCGATTGCACGGATACTTGCAGATGACAGCTGGCTCGAGCTGGACGCCGGAACACGGGCTGACCGTCTGTCGGATTTGATTCAATCCGGTCAGATGCCTGGCCTACCTGATGATGCGCTGGTTGAAAAAACACTCGCAGTTTTTCAAAGTATTGGGTGGGGACAGCGGCACTTTGGCCGGCGCGCCCTGGGGCCTTACATCATCAGCATGACCCGGGCGGCAGATGATGTTTTAAGTGTATTGTTCCTGGCCCGCATGGCCGGGTTGGTCGATGCAGATAACAATGTGCCATTGGATGTCGCGCCCTTGCTGGAAACCGTCGATGACCTGCAGCATGGTGAAGCCATACTGGAACGATTATTCAATGATCCGGCCTACCAGGCCCATCTTGCCGCACGTGAAAAACGTCAGATCATCATGGTGGGTTATTCGGATTCCAACAAGGACGGTGGTTTGATTTCCGCCCGTTGGGCACTCGCAACAGCGCAGGCTCAGCTTACCCGGATTTGTGAAAAGTATTCGATCAATCATGGTTTCTTTCATGGCCGCGGCGGCACGGTCAGTCGCGGCGGTGGTAATGTGGCTGGCGGTATTCTCGGTGCGCCCGCTGGAACGGTGAATGGCTTTTTGCGGGTTACCGAACAGGGAGAGGTGATCAACCAGAAATATGGCAACCGCGCTTTGGCCGAACGCAATCTCGAGCTGGCAACAGCCGCAACATTGAAAAGCGGCCTGATCGCCGCACCGGTACCGGAAACGCAATGGCAGCAGGTGATGGCTGCGATGGCAGACGCATCCCGGCAGACCTATCGCGAACTCGTCTATGAACATCCGCAGTTTATTGATTATTTTCGCCATGCCACACCGATAGATGTCATTGAGCGAATGGGTATTGGTTCACGACCGGCTTCGCGCCGTTCGGGCGGTGGCGTGGAAAACCTGCGCGCCATTCCCTGGGTGTTTTCCTGGGCCCAATGCCGCATCGGTTTGCCGGCGGCTTACGGAATGGGCACAGCGCTTGCCACGGCCAGGGAGAAATTTGGCATCGATACCTTAAAGGCCATGAATAAGGGCTGGTTGTTTTTTAGCAGCATGTTATCGGATGTTGAAATGGCCCTGGCAAAATCCGATCTTGATATCGGCCGGCATTACCATTTCTTGGCGCCTGCACCCAGCCGGGTAATCTTTGAGCTGATCGATACCGAGCTCAGACTTGCGCGTGCAGAGATTCTCAGCATCAAGGAACAGGATGACCTGCTCGACCGGGAGCCCACCCTGCAAAGATCGATTCGTTTGCGCAACCCTTATGTAGATCCAATGAGTATGTTACAGGTGGACTTATTAAAACGCTGGCGGGCTCTTGATTGTCATGACGATGCGCTACTCGAGGCCTTACTGGTTACCGTGAACGGAATTGCCCGCGGAATTCAAAACACCGGCTGAAAACCAGTAAAGGTGTCAGAGTCAGCTGCCAGAGTCGGCCGACGTTTTTGCTGCATACCGGGGTCAAATTAGCCTTTTACTCTGGCACTTGACTCTGACCCCCAAAAATTTTTTCGAGTCAGCGATGATTGGCCAGTTCATATTCACGGATGAGAGGGTCGGCCGGCACTTTCCATGCAGTGGTGATCTGGCGAATCTGGTTTAATGTCAGTTGACGTCGCCTGTTCAAAATTTCAGAGGCGCGTGGACGTGATTTTAACAACCTTCCAAATTCAGCCTGGTCCAGCCCCAAAAACTCCATTACGTTTTTAATAAACTCAACAGGGTCGGGGGCCTTTACCGGATAGTGATTTTCTTCATAGGCCTGAACAAGGGTGGCGAGTATGTCGAGTTCATCACCTTCTGGGGTTCCGGGTTTGGCATCCATTAACACGTCGATACGGGCAAGCGATTCAAGATAATCAGCTTCAGAATGAATGGGTTTGATATTCATCATATTGCTTCCGCGTCAATCGCATCGTACTGCTTGTGGGTGCCTAAAAATCGAATGTAAGCGATTTTGTACTCGTAGTTAAATTTCACTATCAATCGATATTTGTTTCCTGCAATGTTAAAAACCACTCTGTTGTCTTTAACGATACTTGCATTGCCAAACTGGCTCTTAACGTCTTGAGGTTTTGCCCAATTTGCACTTTTTGCAATCGCATACCATGATTTTAACGGCTGCTCAGAATCGCTAAACTCCGGGTCGCTCCAAAAATCCCTCAGTGTTTTTATTTTGATTATTCGCAATGACTATTCCATTCGACGTGTGCAATTGTAGTAAGTTCCCATTATGGGAACAAGTGATTCTTGCAAAACGGTGCCAGGTCCTAATTGCCAAAGCGGTAAAAGCGACCGGAGCCAATAGGTGATCTGGCGTCTGCTCAGGCCTTTGCCTTTAACTCGTCTGGTTTGACGCAGGCTCAGCAAAATAAGCTTCGGGGAATACACAAGGAATTGAAATAGGAGACTCGATGCCACCTGTGTAGGTAAAGTATGGACTCGGAACCGGCTAACGCCTGACCCTTTTTATTGATTTGAGTATATAGATATGATGAAACTCAATTATTACATTTGCGATGTATTCACAGACAGGCGCTTCGGTGGCAATCAACTTGCCGTGTTACCCGATGCCAGGGGTTTGAATGACACCCAGATGCAGCAGATTGCCAGGGAATTCAATTTTTCAGAAAGCACATTTGTTTTCCCGGCGGAGGCGGGGCACACCCGCAATGTGCGGATATTCACACCCGCCAGGGAGTTGCCTTTCGCAGGACACCCGAATATCGGCACCGCATTTGTACTGGCAACTGCTGGCGAGTTTGGAGAAATTGGCGCATCCACGGAAATCGTGTTTGAAGAAAAAGCCGGTCTGGTCGGTATTTCCATACGCATATCCGGGCAGGGGGCCATAAGCTGTGAACTCAAGGCGCCGCAGATGTTTTCGCTCGGAAAAGAACTGCCAGCCGAAATGCTGGCCGGGGCCTTATGCCTGTCTGCAAGTGAGCTCGTCACTGACATTCATCCGCCCATCGTCGCATCGGTTGGTGTGCCATTTGTGATGGTGGAGCTGCGCGATCGGTCAGTACTGCAGAAGGCAAGCGTCAACCCGAATGGCTTCAAGCGGATTGCTGCGCTGGGTGTCATGCCGGATATTCATCTTTATGTGCGCAGCAATGATGAATTTGATATCCGCGCGCGCATGTTTGCCCCGCATGACGGGGTGCCGGAGGACCCGGCCACGGGTAGCGCCAATTGCGTTTTGGCAGGCTTGCTCGCGCATTACGATGAATCAGCATCAGGCAATTTTGCATGGCGCATCGCCCAGGGTGTCGAGATGGGCCGCCCCAGCCTTTTACAGGCGCGCGCCGCGAAAGAGGCCGGCCAGGTTATTTCCACCTGGATTGGTGGAAGCTGCGTGATGGTGAGCGAAGGGTATATTTACGTGGATTAAAGTGAAAAAAGGGGCCGGCTACACTTTCAGAAAAAATGTAGCCGGCCCCTTTTTTGGGTTTATTTGACCCGGTTTATGCCTTAAGAACTACCAACCATCGTGACATCATCACCAATGACTTCGCCAACCTTGGCGGAATCGTGCAGTTTGAGCTCGACCGGTTGTTCAAAAATCAGGTTGCCGTGCACCACGACATCCTGCCCGATTTCCACGTGAACGGGCTTGTGGTGTTTACCGAAGCTCCAACCCTGGGGCGCCCGCACCACGACGTTACCGGTCACTTCCGAGCCGTTCAGAATTTGCAGGTGGCCATTGACGGTCTCGACATCACCGGCGACCCTGGTGCTTTCCATTGTGATACTGCCGTTGACGGTCTCGACTTTACCGCCCACTTCACAACCCGGCTGGAGTGTAATCGCGCCATTGACCGCATCGATACCCCCGTCAACCGTGACATCATTACCCAGCTTGATGGAACCATTAACCGTCTCGACGGATTTGACAAACGAATTGGCGCCGACGCGAATCGAGCCGTTGACCGAATCAAGATCACCGGTCGTGGTGTTGTCGCCGAGGTTGATGCTGCTGTTCACCGTACTGTATTTGTCTGAAGCCACGGTCATTGCCGGCACGGCGGCCAGAACCGTCAACGCCGCTATGGTGAGAAATTTGGAATAGCTGTTCATTGATCACTCCTGTAGATTTTCGATGTCCGTTATGAAAGATTTACCACGCAAACGGTGCAATTTTGACGCCGCCGGCCTGCCAACAGATCCAGGCAGGCCCTTACCAAGCCCGGTGGTTGCGGTTATGAAGTTTGATGGCCGACACCGGCGATCGGTTTAAACGGGAATACCGGGGTCAGGGTCAAGTGAAGATAAAGACGACAAAAAAAGCGCCGGATACATCTTTTCTGAAAATGTATCCGGCCCACTGCTGTCCCCTTTTTTTCCTTTTTTGGTACACCGGTAATGATATCCTGAATGCTTTCAGGAAAGGCTTTGTTATGCTCACTCTCAGGTCCATTAGCAAGTCATTTCACGATGGCGAGAGCGAACTGCAGGTGCTCAGGGGTATCGACTTGCACCTGGAGCCGGGTGAGAGCGTCGCCCTGCTCGGCGCGAGTGGCAACGGCAAGAGCACCCTATTGCAGATCGCGGCCGGACTGGAAAGCCCCGACTCGGGCGAGGTCCTGATCATGGGCCGTTCGCTGGCAACCCAGAGTGAACGCGAAATCGCCATGCTCAGACGGCGTCATCTCGGCTTTGTTTTCCAGCAATTCAACCTGCTGCCGGGACTTGATGTCAGCGACAACCTGTTGTTCCAGCGACGGCTGAACCGTCTGCCCCCGGACGATGCATGGATAGAAGAAATCTCCTCGGTTCTCGGACTTGCGCCGCTGCATGGGCAGACCGGTGGAGGTGCTCTCGAGTGGACAGCAACAGCGCGTTGCAATCGCGCGCGCACTGGCGCATCGGCCGCAGGTTTTGTTTGCGGATGAGCCGACCGGCAACCTGCACGATACACTCAGCCGCCAGGTCATGGAACTGATGATCAGGCTGGTGGCCGAATCTGCCTGCAGCCTTTTACTGGTCACTCACAACCGTGAAATGGCGTCTTTCACAGACAGGCAGCTGATGCTTGAAGAGGGCCATTTGCATGAGTTGGCCTGAAATAGCATGAGTTTTATCACGGTTGAAGCAAGGTGAATCTCAACGGAGTTCTTCTAAGCCACTATCGCCGGCACCCGGTGCAGGCATTGTTCCTGCTTACGGGTATCATCGTCGCGAATGTGCTGTTGGCCGGCACCCTGTTGATCAATGCCCAGGCGCGCTCGAGTTACGCACAGGGTGAACAGTATTTAAACGCCTCACCCGTAGGTCAGATACGTCAGAAAGATGGCACCCGGAACATCGACGAGAGTGATTATGTCAGCCTGCGCCGCCAGGGGTTTGACATGCTGGCGCCGCTGTTGCGGCAGGTGGTACGAAGCGAAAATGGCGAGGCGCTGGAACTGCTGGGGATAGATGTTTTTGCCATGCCCCGGCCTGCCCGCAGACTTAATTTCAGCGATAGCGGCGGGTCGGTGGATGGCAGTTTGATGGGGTTTGCTTTTCCGCCTTACCAGTTGTGGGCCGCCCCGGCCAGGATTGAACAACTATCAAACGATGACAACAGCCAAATCAGGCTCGCATCCGGTGAACTGCTGCCGCCCCTGGTGCCGGTGTCCAACCAGCAACTGGGTCACCGCCTGTTGATTGACATCAAGGCGCTGCAATCGCTGAGTGGCAAGGATAATGAACTTACCGCGATACTGGTGTTTCCGGCATCCGCTTTACAAATGACCCAATTGCTACGCGCCTTGCCGGCCTACCTTGAATATGCCGCAGACAGCGAAGCACCCGATCCGGCGGAATTGACACAGAGCTTTCATCTGAATCTTGCGGCGATGGGTCTGCTGGCCTTTGTTGTCGGTATCTTTCTGATCTATAACGCGCTGGCGTTCAGTTACACCGACCGCCGCGACCTGATCCGGAAATTGCGTCTCGCCGGTGTATTGAAAGCCGAACTGACACGGGCATTAATGCTGGAGCTGTCACTTTTCCTGGCCGTGGGTACGCTGATTGGCGCCTGGCTGGGGGCGCAAATGGCTGCCTGGTTGTTGCCCGGTGTCGGCCGCACACTGGCACAGTTATACGGTGTTTACATCAGCTATCCCGATGACCTGGTACCCACCGGCATCTGGCTGCCAATCCTGATGACACTGTTGGCCGCAGGCCTTTGCGTCGTATTTCCCCTACGTGGGTCTCTCAATGCGCCGATGCTCGAACGTAAACAGGCCGGTTGGCAGTTACACAGCGTGATTCGCCGCGATCGCCTGATGGCACTGTTGGGTTTGCTGCTGCTGGCCACAGCGCTTGTGACCGGCGTTGTCACAACCCATCTGTGGCTGGCACTGGCCGGAATGGCTGCCCTGCTGCTGGGTTCTGCGCTATTACTGCCACTGGTGCTTCGTCTGCTGATCGGGTTTATGGAAATACTGGTGCCGGCGCAGAACGCGCGTTTCTCGTGGCTGCTGGCGGATAGCCGCTGGTTACTCGGGCCCGCATCGGTAGCGCTGATGGCGATGACACTGGCACTGGTTGCCAATAGCGGTCTGAATACGATGATCAGCAGTTTCCGCCAGGCGACCGACGATTGGCTGGGTCAAAGACTGGTGGCCGACCTCTACCTGCGTGGTGAAAACAGGGGCGCTGATCTCAAGGCCTGGATGGCGGAAACCTTTCCGGACCTGACCGTAACGGAACGCTATCGCACCGCGGTGACACGCCGGGGGCCGGACAACGCAGCAGTCGCTGTCGAGGTGGTCAGTCTGCAGGAGGGCGAGCGCTTCCGTGGCAGTGTCAAACTGATGCAGGGGGTCGGGGACGCTTCTGCAAAATTCCATGCTGGCGAAGGGGTGTATATCAGCGAACGTGCCTGGCGGATCGATGGCTGGCAGCCCGGCGGTTCTGTGCAGTTATGCCCGGACAACGCCGAGATACCCGTGCTGGGTGTCTACCGCGACTATGGCAATCCAAAATCACAATGGATGGTAAACCGGCAGCTTTTCAAAAGTTGCTGGCCGGATCTTTCCCCGATGGGTCTCGCCGTGTATGGCCCAAAAGACTCCGACTGGGGAGAAATCCGTTTGGCCATCACTGAAAAATTCAACCTGGATGACGACGAACTCATCGATCAAACCGAACTCAGGCAGGTAGGCCTTGCCGTTTTCGACCGCACCTTCATCGTCACCCAGGCGCTCAATACCCTGACCCTGCTGGTGGCGGCAATCGGTATCTTCTGCGCGATCAGTGCGATTCACCATCACCGCGTGGGCCAACAGGCGCTGCTGGCCTGCCTGGGATTGAGCCGGCTTGAGCGCGGTTCGCTGTTACTTGCGCAGTGGGGCATGCTTGGCCTGCTGTGCATGGTGCTCGTCTGGCCCCTGGGTACGCTGCTGGCGGGCTATCTTGGCATGGTGGTCACACCGGTCGCCTTTGGCTGGAGTTTCCCATTGCGCCTTGAATGGCAACACTACCTGGTGCTCGCCGTGCTGGCCGCAGCGAGCCTGGTGCTGGCGGTGATACTGCCGTCTTTAAGGTTGCTGTTTACCTCACCTGCCGCCCTGTTACGCGAGCAGAACGTATGAGAACAAAACCTCTGCGAGCAGGCTACCTCATGACTACCCTGCTCAGCGCACAGCTGATACTGACCAGTGGTTGCGGGCCGGCTGAGACAAGTGATCAGGATTCGGGGCTTGCGGTGCTGGCCAAGGGTGCGGACACCTATGCACAGGCAAAGCCGGGCCAGGCGCTACTGTTTCCACGCGACCACGGGGCGCACCCCGATTACCGCATCGAGTGGTGGTACCTGACCGCCAACCTGCATGACGCAACGGGGGAAAGTTACGGCGCACAGTGGACGTTGTTCCGCCTGGCGGTTGGAGCGCCTGGCAATCTCCGGACCGCAGGGAAACCCACAAAATAACCAGGTGTTCATGGCGCATATGGCCATTACCACGCCCACTGGCCACCTTTCGTTCCAGCGCTATGCACGTGGCGGTGACGCCGATGAAGAAACCCGCGCAGGCGTCACGGCCAAGCCATTTTCCGCCTGGCTGGATGACTGGGAATTACGCAGTACCGGTGAGCAATGGTTGCCGCTGGAGGTCAGGGCGCGGCAGGACGATAACGCCATGCACCTGCAATTACGCGGCACGGCACCGCTGGTCCTGCAGGGTGAGGCGGGTTTTTCAGCCAAGCACGCCGATGGTGGCGGTTCCTATTATTACAGCCAGCCATTCCTCAAAGTCAGAGGTCAACTGACCATTGCCGGACAAGTGATCCCGGTCGAGGGTGATGCCTGGCTGGACAGGGAGTGGAGCAGCCAGTTTCTGCAGCGGGAGCAGTCTGGCTGGGACTGGTTTTCGCTGCATCTTGATAGTGGTGAAAAACTGATGTTGTTCCAGGTGCGCGGCAAACCCGGCCAGAAGGGTGCCGCAAACTATCTGCAGGGCAACCTGATGGCGCCCGATGGCAGTACAACGCCCCTGGACCCGGGCCGGATAGAGCTTGTACCGCTGCAAACAAGCCGGGTTGCCGGCCGTGATCTGCCACTGCACTGGCGCGTCTCCCTGCCGCAGGTCGACCGCCAGTTCGAAATCCAGGCCACCATTGAAAACCAGTGGATGGCGGTGGACTTTCCCTACTGGGAGGGTACGGTAACGGTAAGCGGCAGCGGTCCTGGAAACAGTGGCAAAGGCTACATGGAGCTAACCGGCTATCCCATGAATTGACCGGCGTAATTTGTCTGGCAAGGCCTACCGGGCTGCACTGGCAGCCATCCTCCAGTACTTAACCCAAATCCGCTCCTGCTCCGTCTTCGGCCGGAGAATCCCTTTTGTTACCGCAATAAACCGCACCTGCCCAAAGTCGTTCGGCGGTAACGCCTCCGACACCAGCCCACTCAACCAGGCGCCGTTCTCCTCCAGAAAGCCGATTTCCTCATCAGCCAATTGACCCCTGAGCCCATCCGGCACATTAAACCGCTTGCGCCGGTAGGCCTCGTGTTCCGCGCGCAGGTTCTCCACCTGGCGGATTCGCTGCAGTACTTTCATCCTTTGTACACGCTCCTCTTCCTGGGCATATTTGCGCCGAATGATCAGCCCGAGGCCGGCGGGTTCAGCCTGGGGATCACGGTTTGACCTGCCCTTGATCTGGTCGATCTTCCAGTAGTTACCCTCCCTGCTGAGTCCAATGGTCACCAGCGGTCTTCCAGTGGAAATCTCCGAGACGGAAAACAGGCGGTATTTGCCGGCGTGGCAAAGCTGTGCGTAGGTAATCACGCAGTGCTGCATACGGTAGCCCTCCTGTGCCAGGTCGTATGAACTGGTTAGCGGCTGCACGTGAAACTCACCCTCCTCAAACGCCGGTAATACCGAGTGCCAAGTGTTTGCCGCGGGGTTGAGTTTTTTCCATTTCAGGTAATTTCGATAAATGGCGGACCAACCCGAACGCCACTGGTTGCGATCGAATACGGGTCGTACATCGCGCATCCACGTGATCACCTGCATCCATTCCCTGCGGGCAAAATACTGTCGCTTTTCGGGCTTGGCCAGTTCGCGCCAATGGTCATCGGCGGCCTTCGCAACACGAGGGTCCAGGTACATTTTCGTATCGTAATAATCACCCAGGCATATGATCAGACGCCTGCCTAATTCACAGGCCAGTGGCGCTTTCACCCCTCCATCACACTGCCAGTTGACATAGGCCGATGCCACCTCGAATGCATTCTTTGTACCCTCGATCTGCGGTAATAGCGCAGCGTAAGCGTCTTTGCCGTAGCGGTTGATAAAACGCCAGGCTGCCTTGGTCATGCCACCCTCGATGCAAACATTACGCAAGACGCCCATATCGTCTTTATCTGAAATCACTTCGCTCGCAATGGCCAGCTCACGAAAGTGGACGAGGGGGTGCCGGTGACTCACCGGGCCAACAGCGGCTTCAAGCGGGGCAGGCGGTTCGGGGATGAGCTGCAAAATCGTACTCCTGTCAAATCATGTCAATACAAGATGGGAGAGCTCCCAGATTTGTACGATATCCGGAGGAATTCTCAGAATGTGAGAAATTAAAATCGCAGGGTAAAATTATGCGTCAGAAGGTATTGGGTCCTTTTCAGTTAAACTCGACGCTCGTCTTTTATCTCGGGGAAAATCCTCTTGTCTGCACCAGGTTATTTTTAATGGAGTGCAAGACGACACAAATTATTCAGCTGCAGTCAGCCCGAGGGGAAAAGTGTGAGACCTGGCTGGTGCTTGGCGAGGTCGTCGGGGGTACACAAAGAACTTCAATCTCGCACTCGGGTTGTGTGTGGGGATAAACTGGCAGCCTGCCCGGTGAATCAAGCCGGGCCGTGATCAGGAGAAAATAATTGTGAACCCAGTGCTTTTACCTCGCAGTTACCGCCCTTTATACGCATTTTTTTTGATGCTGGCGATGGTGCTGGCAAGCACCCGGCCACTGGCCGCGGACGGACCTTCCTCCAGCCAGCAGGCGGGACAGGCGGGCTACCAGCAACTGGTCGAACTGCTCGATGACTTCCTCGAATTCCGCGACCCGCAAGGCCAGCAACCCCGACAGATCATCCGCGACGTGGCGGGACAAAGCATCGACCCGGTGGCCGATTACAGTAAAGAAAGCATCGCCTGGCAGAGTGAACAAATGCGCCAGTTTCAGGCCAGGATGGACCGCCTGGACGTGGCCTCGTGGACGCGGGCGCAACAGGTTGATTACCTGGCCGTGCGCTCCCGGCTTGACCAGTACCAGTTTATTCTGCAACGGACCCGGCCATGGGCGCGTGACCCTGGGTTTTACGTCGACAGGATGCTGCGTGTCACCTTTACCGATCTGCCGCTGGAAGGTGAAGCCCTCGACAGTTTTCAAAAACAGATCAGGGCCATACCCGTACTGGTCGCCGAGGCCTACAAGCACCTCGATGATGTCGCAGCCGATTACGCCGACCTCGCTATCCGTAACCTCAGTACGTCCGACGGGGTCGGCCATGGCTATCCTTATCGGGCACATCCTCCAGCGGGGGTGCTGGGCTGGTACGACGATTTGCTCGAACGCGCCGTTAGCCAGCCCGCTCTTGTTGAAGACATCAGCGCTGCGCGTTCCTCGGTGCAACAGTTTGATGCCTGGCTAAAACAACAACGTCCGGGCTGGACGGCTGCCGCCGGTGTAGGTGAAGCCGCGTTTGACTGGTATCTCAAGTACGTAAAACTGATGCCGTGGACTTCGTCTGAGACTCGTCGTGCTCGGGCGGCGCGAACTGGATCGCCTGTGGGCCGATTACGCGCTTGAGCGGCATCGTAACCGTGCGTTACCCGAACTCGAACCGGCTGCCAGCGCCGAAGAATACCAGCAGCGTATCGATGCGACAGACAAGCGCATCCGTGCATTTCTGCAGCAGGAGTCGATTATCACGATACCCGATTATATTGGCGAACTGGACACCAACACGCCGTGGATCGTGCGGCCTTCGGGACGTAATTTCTGGGAGGAAATCCAGTATCGCGACCCGTCACCCGATCACCTGCACGCGGTGATACCCGGCCATCGTTTCGACGGCCTGCTGGCTGACCGCATTGACCACCCGGTGCGGGGCAAGATATACAGCGCAGCGCGGGTGGAAGGCTGGGCGACCTACCTGGAAGAGGCCATGATGCAGGCGGGGCTGTTTGACGATCTTCCGAGGGTTCGCGAACTGATCCAGATTTTTGGAATTTTTCGCGCCGCCAGGGTGTCGGGCGATGTATGGCTGCAAACCCGGCAAATGGACATCGAACAAGTAATCGACTACTGGCTGCCACGCGTGCCGTTTTTGGACAGGAACGTCGCCCGCGTCGATGCCGAGATTTATCTCCGCCGGCCGCCGGGTTACGGTATTGGCTACACCGTCGGCAGTCTGCAAATGCAACGTCTGCTGGCAGACTGTAAGCGACAGCAGGGCGACGAATTCGACCTGCAAGCGTTTCACGACACCCTGATGACCTCAGGGAGGTTGCCCCTCTCGTTGTTGCGCTGGGAAATGACCGGTCTGGATGACGAGGTCAAGCAGTTCTGGAAGCGGGAACCTATTCCGAACTGACCTGACCGGATACAGCGAGGCAAAAGGATACCCTGGCGGTCAGGTAGAAGCTGGGGTTCGTGGGCTTGGTATATTACGCAAGGACCTGTACCTTGGATGGCAGGGCAAGCCGAGCTTCCGAACCGGCTACAGGGGAATGTATACTTGTGCCGTGTCCTGGTAATAACCACCCACCCCAGCTTCCCCCCCGGTAGATTAAGTGGGACAGCAGTGCCCGAAACGGGCCCTTTAACTATCAAACTGAAAGATGTTTGTTGTGCTTAACTCAAACGCCTGAAGGTCCAGGCTGCACCGCCGAGAAGAACAAGGATCAACATCACTATCATCCACGGGGAATTGACCGGTATCGGTGTCGACTCATTAAGTCCCCTGACCAGTACGGAGGTGTTGACCGTGCTTTCATTGGCAAAATAGCCCGTGATGAAAATTGAATGTTTGCCAGGCCAGTGCCGGACCCGAAAGGACCAGCATCGGTGAAAGCAGATCCGAAGCTAAAGTGGATAAGGTTGAAAGTGATAGATGCAGACCTGCAGAAAAACCAGGTTGAGTTTGTCGCAACCTATCGTCTGAATGGCAAAGCCCACAAGCTGAAAGAGAAAAGCCGCTTTGTTTTTGAAGAAGGTACCTGGTTTTATCTCAATGCCATCGGTTAAGTACTGCCGGGGTCAGGGTGGCCGTACTTCTGCTGACCAAGCTTTGCGACATCGTCACGAAGCCTGCGTAGCTCGATTAGAATTTCAGCCCTTTCTGTCCGGCTTTCTTCCGCTATGGTTTGCTGGGTATCAGTATCATCCTTGTTATGCTGACTCTGCATCGCGTCAACAACAATACCAATAAACAGGTTAAGAACCGTAAACGAGGTAACCAGTATGAAGGGAACAAAAAAGGCCCAGGCCAGGGGGAATACTTCCATTACCGGACGCACAATCGCCATCGACCAGCTTTCCAGGGTCATGATCTGAAATAGCGAGTAGGCAGACGCACCGATCGTGCCGAACCATTCAGGAAATTCACCACCGAATAGTTTGGTCGCCATAACCGAAAACACGTAGAACACTAATAAAAGGAGTCCGATAATCGAACTGATGCCCGGGATCGCTTCAAGCAATGCACCCACAACACGCCGCATTGACGGGACGGCCGAAACCAACCTCAGTACACGCAATACTCGCAGTGAGCGTAAAACGGAGAGACCGCCGGTTGCAGGTAACAGCGCAATTGTCACAACAATAAAATCGAACAGGTTCCATGGATCCTTATGGAAACGTGTTCTGTAAACAATCAACTTCGCCACCAGCTCTGATGCAAAAACTGTAAGCACAACATTATCGAACAACACCAGTTGTGGGCCGATCAATTTCATCACGTTGTCGCTGGTTTCAAGACCCAGCGTAATGGCGTTGATTATGATCAATACTATGATTGAACGCTGAAAGAACCCTGATTCCAACACCCTTTGAATCGCACCTATTTTTCCGGGTTGTTTTGGTGGTATATGGCGCAAATTGTGGTCGGTGTCACCGCTCTCCGTTTTACTCGAATTCATAAATAAGCACCTCTCATTGGTTTTGCCTTTACCTACTGTGCGTGTATCGCTTATTTGCGATTGTAAATGAACGTCCATGAACCCGGCGTCCGGGTGAATCGGATCCATACATGGTGAGAACACGGACACCCGCAATACTGATCTATCAAAAAGTCACCTCGCCATGCCGCTGGCTTGATGGGTGTCTTCACTCACCCTCACTCACCTTGAACCATCAGCCTCTCGGTGGTTTCTGACGGGTGCCGGGCAAAGGTTAGGTTGAGTGTGTCGTAGCGGTTTCGGTCGATATCATATAGCGAGACTTTTAATTTACATATTTTGAAATTTAAAGCCATACATGCATACCCTGCGTTTTAGTGTCAGCATAACCGACCCAGCATAACCGACATTAACGATCCCGAATTGTTTTAATGCTACCCAAAATCACCCATTTTATGTGATGCTCACCAACAATCAGGCACAACAAAGGCAAAACCAATGACCCCATGGAACAAACTCGCAATCGCGCTCATCGTCTTTTCCACATCGCTGGCCGCCCAGACCGCCCCCACCCCTGCCCCGAACCACGATAACGAACTGGCACTGATCGAAAGCTGGCTGTCAGCGCAGCGGTCCTACGACCGGGTGCCGGGTATTTCGGCGGCGATTGTGCACGACCAGGAATTGTTGTGGAGCGGCGCCTCAGGTCTTGCGGATATCGAAGGCGGGCGCAAGGCGCAGGCGGATACCATCTATGGCATCTGCTCCATTTCCAAGTTGTTCACCGGTATCGCGGTGATGCAACTGCGCGACCAGGGCAAGGTCGCGCTCGATGATTCAATGGCCGACCTGCTGCCGTGGTTCAATCTGCATCAAAGCTATGCCGACAGCCCGGAAATTACCTTGCGGGCCACGCTGACCCATTCGGCCGGACTGCCCAGGGAGTCCGATTATCCTTACTGGGTGGGGCCGGATTTTATTTTCCCGACAGACGATCAGATCAAGGAGGAACTCGGCAAACAGTCCACACTTTATCCCGCGGATCGCTATCACCAGTACTCCAATTTGGGCCTCACGCTGGTGGGTGAAATCGTCGCTGAAAAATCTGGCGAAGACTACGAGTCCTACGTCAGAAAACACATTTTGACACCGTTGAAACTGACGGATACCGATACCGGTTTTCCAACCGATTCAAGGCAACCGCGCATCGCGACGGGTTACGGCTTTCCGGGACGGGGTGATGTTCTTGAGGCCATGCCGCGCTATGACGCCAAGGGTATAACACCGGCCGCCGGCTTCACCTCAACCGCGCTCGACCTTGCGAGTTTTGCCTCCTGGCAGTTCCGCGTTCGGGACGGCAAAGACACGGATGTGCTGGCCGACAACACGCTGCGTGAAATGCAGCGGGTGCAATGGATGGACTGGGACTGGAAAAACGCCCGCGGATTGGCCTTCGGTGTATACCGCGTGGGCGGACGTACATTGACCGGCCACGCGGGTGACTGCCCCGGCTTCAATACGCGTCTTTTCCTCGATCCGTTGAGCCTGTACGCGGTGAGCGTGATGGCCAATCGCAACGGCGTGGATGTGGATGGCTACGCCGGGGTGATATTCGACATTCTCGAAGCCGGTGGTGCGGCGCCTGCAGCAGAAAATACCGCAGCGGGCGACGATGGCCTGGATGACTTCACCGGCAGCTACAACCTGGCGCCCTGGTATGGTGAAGACCTGGTATTCCGCTGGAAAGATGGACTGGCCGTTGTCTCGCTGCCGACCATGGATCCCGTTAAAAACATGACCAAGCTAAAACACATCGAGGGTGATCATTTCCGCACGATCCGCAGCGACGATACGCTCGGTCACGAAGTCGTATTCCATCGTGACGCCAGTGGCAGGGTTACCCATATGGAGCAGCATTCCATGACGACGCCGAGGATGTGATAAAAGGGATAAAAACATGTATTTGAAAAGGCTGGCGGCGCATGCCCGAAAGCAGGATTGGTTCATCGTAGTCATCGAATTGCTGGTGGTGATCGTGGGCTTGATGATGGCTTTCGAACTCGATCGCTGGCGGGAAGAAATTGGTGAAAAAAAACTGGAGCGCGTTTACACCCTGCGACTGATCGACGATATCGAATCCGATATCCCCAAATTAGACAAGCCATCAGGCTTGCAGAGTGCGTAAAGACTTTGCCGAGTTGCTGATGGCCGTAGCCGGGAATCCCGCGGTTGCTGCCGAGAAGCCCACATCCTTTCTCGTGGCTGTGGACCAGGCTGCATTCACTTACTCACCCCCGTTGCGAAGAACGACTTTTGACGACCTTCGCTCCACCGGCAACATGCGTCTGATGCGTGATCAGGAAATGAAGACCAAACTGCATGATTACTACCGTTTTGACGAAACACAATTACAGTATCGGCCACTGGAATTTTCCGTCGAGTTTCATTATTTTGAATTGGCCAACGGGGTTCTCAGCAACCGTCAGGTCAGGTTCCTGCAGGATAGATGGCCGCTGGTAACTCCCGATAATCTTGAAGAAGTGCGAAACACGGACCCGGGCGACCCTGACGAAATAATGGCGGCAGCGGAGCGATTGCGAAACAAACCGGAGTTGGTCGGCTGGTTGAACCGGATACGTCTGATGCAGTTAGATCAGATGCAGATGCACGAGATGCGTATCGAGCTCGCCCATACGGTACTTGATGCACTTAAAAATTACGACGAGCCCGAATAGCAGGACGCTAAATAAATTAAACTCTGCAATGAGCAGAGTAAACTCTGAGTTTTCCTTTATCCTATACTCGACAAAATGAAGCTGCTGCCATGAGCCTGTTCGAAGAACTCAAACGAAGAAACGTATTCCGCGTAGGCATTGCCTATAGCGTGGCATCGTGGCTGTTGTTGCAGCTATCCGACGTGCTCGCGCCATTGCTTAATCTGCCTGAAACCGCGCAGCGGTATGTGCTGTTTGCGCTGGTGATTGGTTTTATTCCGGCGCTGATTTTTGCCTGGGCTTTCGAACTGACCCCCGATGGCATCAGGAAGGAAAAAGATGTCGATCGCAGCCAGTCGATTGCACCGCAAACGGGCCGCAAGCTGGACCGGACGATCATCGTGGTGCTGGCCCTGGCCGTTGTCTTTCTTTTATACAAACAACTGGGGCAACAACCCGCCGATCTTGACCAGGTAGCCGTGCAACCGCCGGTTGAGAATGTCGCACCGGCAAGTGCGGTCAAATCCGTTGCCGTGCTGCCTTTCGTCAATATGTCCTCGGACCCCGAGCAGGAATACTTCTCGGATGGGCTCTCCGAGGAACTGCTCAATCGCCTGGCCAAAAATAATCAGCTTCATGTAGCCGCACGCACGTCAGCATTCCAGTTCAAGGGGCAGAACCTCGATATTTCCGAGATCGGCCGGCAGCTGAATGTCGCGAACGTGCTGGAAGGCAGCGTGCGCAAGTCGGGCAATCGCCTGCGTATAACCGCACAGCTGATCCGGGTGGATAATGGCTACCACCTGTGGTCGGAAACCTACGAACGCGAAATGGATGATGTTTTCGCCATACAGGACGAAATCTCATCGGCGATCAGCAAGGCGCTCGAGATTGAACTGGGTACGGAGACGGGTGCTTCGGACAATACACAGCCAACCCAAAACCTTGAAGCCTACAACGACTACCTGCAAGCACGCTTCCTGCTGGCACAACGCGGTGAAGCGAACATGTTCAAGGCAGATGAGTTATTCAACCGGGCCGTGGCCCTCGACCCCGAATTCTCCGGTGCCTGGTCCGGCATGGCTTTCAATCTGTCGCTACTCTTCAACTACAGCGTCTCAACGTCAATTGAGGAATCCAGCAACAAGGCCATGCGTGCCGCCGAGCGGGCGCTTGAGCTCGATCCGTCGAACGCGGAAGCTTTGACGGCCATTGGTCGCGCCCTGTCCAATATCTACGACTGGAAGGGTGCAAAAGCGTCGTTTGAACAAGCCTATGCACTGGAACCAAATGATGTCGGCGTAATAAATCTGTATGGTGACTTCCTGGGCCAAATAGGTGAATTCGACCAGGGTATCAACCTGAAGCGCCAGGCCATCAACCTGGATCCCTTGTCTGGCGTACACCCCTCAGACCTGTCACTGATACTCTCTTTTGCCGGCAGGTACGATGAGGCTGAAATATCAGCGCGCAGGGGCATCACCCTCGCACCTGATTCGATTCAACGCGTTACGCAGCTCGTAGAGGCACTGATCCTCAACGGAAAATTTGCCGAAGCGAGGTCAGAGATAGAACAAGTCAGCCAAAGGCTACAAGCTGATCCTTTACTGCAATGGTATCTGATCCGCTGGCAAGCGATGATTTACTACCGTGAGAATAACACTGAAAAATTGCGTGAACTGGTCGCAAATGATATCCGTGCAAGACAAAACAAGACGGGAACTTACACAGAACTGGAGACGTCTTTGCTTGCATTTTTCGTTTTTACGCTCGATGGCCCGGACGCTGCTTTACCCTGGCTGGAGCAGGCCTACAACGAAAAGGATAATGACCTGGTATGGCCTGCAGTTTTCTACCTGCCCGAGCGCCTGTCTGACGACCCGGATTGGTTGGAATTCTGGAATAAACCCGTCCTGAAGGAGTTGCTGGATTTGCGCAGGGCCCAGCCGTATCCGTCAAATGGTCTTTGGAAAGCTCCGGAACTGCCGACAGCTTAAGCGGCTTTATTCATACGGCTTTGTTGTCTTAACCATTGTTGGTTTTTTGCCTGGCCATTTCCGGCAGCAGCAGTCCCGCCGCAAACAGGAAGCACAGCGCGCCGATGAAGGTCCACAGGTTGGCGGCAAAGAGATCGAGCACGCCGGTCGCGCGGGGCAGGGTCATGGCAAAGACGGCCGAAATGCCGAAACCAATGGAGCCGATCAGGTTGATCATCACAATCCACCAGCTGATGCCCTGGATTTTCCACCAGGACATACCGTGGCAGAGCTCGAGCACCGCCAGCCAGCTTGATACGAGGAAGCAGACACTGCCGATAACATCAGGCGTCCAGATGAGCAGATCCTGCTGCATCCAGTTCAGGCCGGGGAGCAGGGCGTCCGCGGTATTCATGTTGAACAGCAGGGTGCCGATAAACTGGATAAAGGCTGCCAGCCAGCCGATGTTTTCGGGCTGCCAGCCAAGCCAGCAGAACGCCTGGGCGGGCGTTTCGCCACGTGCCTGCGCCGCCCGCCGGTCCGCATTGGCCGCTTCCAATAGTTGCAGATAAGCTGCCGAGGTAAAGAAAATGGAACCGGTGAAGAACACCGCGTTTACCACGTCCGCCTGCTGAAAGACCGAACCCGGCAGGTGGGGGGCAATCCCGGCGAGGCTCCCAAGGGCAAAACAGGAGGAACCGATCATGAACAGGACGGAAATCCACCAGCCCAGCTCGGCCGGCTCCCACAGACTAAACCGTCGCACCCCGGCACGTTTGCGGTGCGTGCGCGAAAGCCAGGTGTGCAGCGAGCCGTCCGGCAGGCGATGTACGATGCGCGAAACAAACGGCCCCGCGCCTTCGGCTTCTATCAGCTCCCAGCCTTTTGCAATACGCACAAGTGCGCTGGCGTGGCTTGCCGCCTTGTTCAGATCCTTGCTTGCCAAATCCGGCGTCCTTTAATCAGTACCAGCGCGTCGAATCAATGGTGGAAGCCGCCGCCATCCTTTTTGGTGAGAGAGATCTGCGCCGGATGCTTGTCCAGATGCGCCATGGCCGCCTTTATGTCCTCCACCAGCAGCGAGCCCAGGTCGCGGCTCACGCCGTGGCGCACGAGGATGCGCTGGATGGAAAGATCCTGGCGGTTGGCCGGCAGGGCATAGGCGGGAACCTGCCAGCCGCGCGCCCGTAGCCGGTCGGCAAGATCATAGAGGGTGAATCCGGGATCGGTGCCTTCCTTGATCTTCCAGCAAAGCGCCGGAATGCCGCGATCCATCTCGCCGCTGTAGATCATCTCGAAGGGGCCGAGCTTGCCGATTTCGCCGGCGATGTACTGCGCCGTTTCGTAGCAGGCCGTGTGGATTTTCCGGTAGCCCTCGATCCCCAGCCGCAGGAAGTTGTAGTACTGGCAAACCACCTGTCCGCCCGGACGGGAAAAGTTCAGCGCAATGTCGCGCATATTGCCGCCCAGGTAGTTTACCCAGAAGACCAGCTGCCCGGGCAGGTCCTGCTCTTCACGCCAGATCACCCAGCCCACACCGAGGGGGGAAAGGCCAAACTTGTGCCCTGACGCGTTGATCGATTTAACCCGTGGCAGGCGGAAATCCCAGACCAGGCCGGGAGCGCAGAACGGGGCCAGGAAACCGCCGCTTGCGCCGTCGACATGGATCGGAATATCGATGCCCGTTTCTTCCTGGAATTGATCCAGCGCATCCGACACCGCCTGCACAGGTTCGTATTCACCGGTAAATGTTACGCCGAGGGTCGGCACCACGCCGATCGTGTTTTCGTCGCAGCGCTTGAGCACCTCTTCAGGCGTCATCAACAAGCGGCCGTTTTCCATCGGTATCTCGCGGTGCTCAATATCCCAGTAGCGGGTGAATTTATGCCAGCAGATCTGCACCGGTCCGGTGATCAGGTTCGGTTTATCGATCGGCTTGCCCGCGGCCTTTTGCCGGGCTTCCCATTGCCGCTTCAGCGCCATGCCGCCGAGCATTGCGGCCTCGCTCGAGCCGGTGGTGGAGGTGCCGACGGCCTGTTCAGCCGGCGAGTGCCAGAGATTGGCCAGCATGCTGACGCAACGCGCTTCGATTGCGGCGGTCTGTGGATATTCATCCTTGTCGACCATGTTTTTGTCGATGCATTCGTCCATCAGTTTATTCACTTCCGGCTCGGTCCACGTCTGGCAGAAGGTGGCCAGATTCTGGCGCGAGTTGCCGTCGAGCATCAGCTCGTCATGGACAGCGGCATAGGCATGCCGGGGATTATGCTCGTTCAACGGAAATTTGTTCTTTGGCATGCTCACGGAGAGATCGCCGGATGCATAGAGATCATCATCCGGACCATAGGTGATCAGACTTTTATCGGCTCGGGTCATCATGTTTCTCCTTGTTTGTCACAATGATTGCGCTGCGGGTGTGCGGGGGTCACGGCAGGAACCTACACGGGTATCCCGCCAAAGAGCAATACTCCGGCCTTCAGGCTATGAGCCCTGTGCCCTCCTCATTGCAGACTCAATTGGAAATAACGAGCGGCCGGTGCGCGTGGACATGACCGGACTTTAGCGCGAGTCTCGAACTGCAGCAAGTATGTACTGCGGGAACAAAACATTCTGGCTGCGATACAGGACTTTGTCACTGTAGTTGCCCCCGTAGAAGGCGACGACAAGATCCAACGCCGGCACCACGGCCACCACCTGGCCACCGTTGCCCCCTGCATAAAACACTGCCACCTTCGATTCTCCATAGGGGTATTCCTGTACCCACCACAGGTATCCGTAGCCCCGGTCGCCAATTTTCACCCGCGCCGTGGTGGCGCGCTTCACCCAGTCGGCACTCAATACGCGCTGTCCGTGCCATGTACCGCCATCCAGGTAGAGTTGTCCCAGTTTCATAAAGTCCCGTGGCAGCCATCGCATGCCGCCGCCCATATACGGCTCACCGCTGGGCTGAAGGTTCATGTGGTATTCGGTGATGCCGAGCGGTTCCGCGATGAGTCGCTGGAACAGCACCTCGAGAGATAGTCCCGTGCGAGCCGCCAGGACCAGACCCAACAAATTGCTGTTGGCGCTGCAGTAAACTGCTGTGGAGCCGGGTTCGGCCGCCATGGGTACGCCCAGGGTGTAGCGGTACCAGTCCGGCTCATCCTGTTGTTCCTGCATCGTGTCTTCATTGCCGGGCGCGTTGGGATCGTTGTCGTCGCAATAAAATCCGGATGACTGGGTCAGCAGGTGTTCGACGGTCATCGAACGGCTGCGGGGATCGATGATGGAAGGCAACTCGTCAGCGGGAACAATCTCGAAGATACGGTCGTGAACGTCGACCGGCATCCCGGCCTGAATCGCCGCACCGAACAGTGTGGCCGTGGCGCTTTTGCTGGCCGAACGGGTGTCGTGCGGTGTGTCGCGATCGAAGCCGTGGAAGTATTCTTCGAACACCAGTTTGCCATGGCGCGCGATCAGCACCGCATGCAGGTCGTGGGCATGCAGGCCGCCTGGTGGAGGCTCCACTTCCTGCTCGATCATTCGGGCAAGTGGCGCGAGGTCAATGCCGGCCTTATCCAGCGTGCCCGTCGGCCAACCATCACCCGTGGGCGGGGGAGACTCGTATCGCCAGGGTGGTCGATGTCGGCCACGTGCGAAGAAATGACTGTCGTCGCCCGCTCTGTGGAAATCAAGCGTTGCACCCAGAAACGGCACGAAGAGCGAGAGCCGGTCATCATCTGCATCGTAGCGGCCAGTGAAATATTGTTGCTCTTTCCCGCGTCCGCGGAAACGGCCGTACACTTCTATGCGGTCACCATTCATAGCGAGCCGGCTCACCTGCATGAAAATACCCACATTGCGGTCCGGATTCCTGAGCCAGGCGGTGAGATTACCTGACGAATCCCGCGAGACGGGAAGATAGGCGGTGAACGAATCCGTGAGCGGCACGAACCGGCCGCGCCAGGCGCCCTCACCGATGGACTCAAAGTGGACTGGCGACGCGTAGCGCGCGCTGTCAGCCTGCCCGCCGGGTTGAATCCAGTGGCCTTCCAGCGGCCGGCCCGTGGTCAGGCGCAGCTCGCCCTGCGAAGGACCGAAGTTGAAGCTGAGGCGCTGGCGGCTGGCCTTTCCTTCCACCCGGTAGCCACCGATTTCAGCCGACCATTGACGCCCTGAGTGTTGCACGTACACCGGACCTCGCAATGCCGGCCCAAAGATGCGTGTGGCTTGCCAGAGGCCGGTGAGATCGGGATCTTCCGCGTGAGCGATGAGACAGTTGAACAATAACAGGAGAGCGAGCCTGCGGGTCATCGCATGCCACGCTGTCCCTTTGCTGTGACCAGCCATTCGAGCAATGGTCCAACGGCTGAGCCAAGATTTACCTCGAGCTCCCGGCAGGCGCCCTCCATATCGCGCGATCGCAATGCTGACAGAATCCGCCCGTGTTCCGCGACGGCCGTGTTGAGGTTGTGCCGTTCGCGCAGGTAGCTGTACTCGTAACGATGTGTGCGGCGAATGAACTGCTTGATGAGTTCTATAAGTACCGGATTGCCACAACCAGCGATAAGCATGAGATGCCATTCATCGTCCAGCGAGATGCGCGCTTCCGCGCTACGTGTGTGCTCCAGCCGTTGGTTGAGCTTTTCCAGCTTCGCCAGCGTGACGCCGTCAGGAATACCGGCAAGCCGCAGGGCGGCCGGGTCGAGCAGCGCGCGGATCGGGTAGATGTGGCGTAATTCTTCGGCGGTCAGGGGCGTCACGAAGAATCCCCGCCTCGGGACGATGTGCAATGCACCCTCGCTGGCAAGGCACGATAGGGCCTCTCGCAGCGGTGTGCGGGACACGCCGAGACGACCCGCAAGTTGCACTTCGTTGATACGTGCGCCTGGCGCCAGGTCGCAAGCCACGATCATCTGCCTGATGGTATCGGCGATATTCCGACTGATATTGGGACGGTCGTCTGCGGCAAGCATTCACGAATTGTATACTGTATACAGTTATAGTCAACCCTCCCTCCTACGCACTCAATACCGTCACGGCATTTATCTTGATGGTTCACATGAAGCGCCCGATGCATGAACTCTCTTACGGTTGGCACCCGCGGCGGGTGTGCCAGCTACCCGGTCAATCCGCCGCTTTCACACATCGATGAAAACAGCGGTTACCGCATGAGTAGCCTGTCGCTGGGTGAAAAAAACACCGACGACCTGTTCGTGATCCTGAGCCTCTCCGGCGGCGGTACCCGGTTCGCGGCCCTGGACTACGGGGTTATCAGTTATCTCGATCGCATACGCTTCGGTGCGGACAACCGCAGCCTGCTCGATGAAGTGGACCTGATCAGCAGTTCCTCCGCGAGGACATCGATCAGCTGATTGAAATCGCGCCTGAACTGTTGAACCAGGAACTGGATTTTCAGACACTACTCCGGGACCTGGGAGCCCGGGTTGCCGATTGAGCGCAAACCGGGACCAGATCCTTTTTTACTGCTCAGTGCCAAAATCCTCGCGATAGTAAGGAACCAGATCTTCCGCCAGCATCAGCACTTCCGGTTTGTCCTTGCGTAAAGCAACCGCGGCCCTGGTTAAAAACCTCGTAAATGCCGTTGTCGGATTGTGCGGGGCCAAATGCCTGCACGAGGGATTGCCGCAACCGGTCCTCTTCACCCGCGCCGGTTAAAATCCAGGCCACCTGCAGGATTCCGTCACCAAAAACCGCTTCAATTTTGCGTGGGAAGCCGGCGTAGTCATAGCCGTAGCAGTTGATCTGGGTTTGCTTTGCCGGGTGGGTGGGCAACCACACATCGTCGATTTCCTGTCGTGATGTCATGTTGCAGCTGTTTTCAAACAGCGGATTCAGTTCATCGATGGAAGACCCAAATTGGAGCACCGCAGGGATCGCGGCGGATGGTTCAAATTTGCGCGCGGAAGGCGCGTTGGCCGTCAGTACCGGATCGTGCCACAAGAACATATTCGGATGCACTGAGTCCGGGGTCAGCAGCCAGGCCGCATCTTCCGCGGATTGCGTGACCAGCATGTCATCCATGTAGACCGTGTAGTCCTGGAATGGAATGGGTTCTGCGCCAGCGAGAGCAGACAAGGCTGCAACGGCGCCTCCATGTGCTTCGATCAGTGCCAGCGAATCGTCGCCGAAAACAAAAGCCACCTCACCGATGCCCGCGCCGTCGCCGGTCTGGAACTCTTTGCACAGGACATGTGTTTCAAGCAGACGTGCAACCGGTATCACCGGGGGCTGTACGCGCAGTGTCTCAATGCTGCCACATTGATTTTCGATTCGCCCGATCACGGCACCGGGGGCAGAGCCGAACTCAACGCCGTTGAACGCCTTTTCCACCACGCCTGCGTTGCTGTTTGCAGATAAGCCAAATCCCAGGAACAACGCGATAGCCACTGCTGATTTTCTATTCATTTCTATAATCCCTGCATGGCGAAATGCCGAATGGTTCATTTGACGCCTGTCGATCGCCAATCGGTTGCAAAGCAGATGAATTAAAGGGGCCGGATCTAGAGACGCCCCACTTTGACCATCTGTCCGTGGCTATGGCTGAGCAACCGACCGGGACTCATTTTTTACCCTTCTGAAATGTTATTGCATTTAATTTTGAAAGAGTGCAGATTATGCGCTCGTCCGCCGTGTTGTAGCGTGTTCTGCGCATCCAGGTGATCCACCAAAAGGACGGCTTCTCTAGCAAAATCGGCAATAAGACTTTTGGCATCATGCCAAGGGTTTTTTATATCAATAATTATATCGAGGAGATGAGGGAAATGAAGTTAGGAAAAATGATGACGGGAGTACTCAGCGCGGCGATCATCGTCGGTCTGGGGATTGCCAGTCTGCCTGTCCAGGCTCAGGATAATCCCGAGACCCAGGCCTTGAGTTTTGTTTCGAAAAATAAACAGAAATTCGGTTTGACCGGCTCGGATATCGGCGAACTTGAAGTGTTGAGTGTCATTCCTGCCGGGGACAACGGCATCAGCCACGTCTACCTGCAACAAAAATATCGCGGCATTGAAGTTGCTTACGGTATTTTTACCGTCAACATCATGGCCGATGGCACGGTACTCAATCCCGGGCATCGCTTCATTGATCATATCGCCGCCGCGGCAGGCAGTCAGAATGCAAAAAAGAATTCCGTTGCAGCAGCCGAAACAGCCGCAGAATATGTCGGGCTGAAAACCAACCGGCCGTTTGACATCATCAAAAAACAGGGCGGACCAAATGAGAAGGTAGTGCTGTCCGATGGCGGCATCGCCGCTGCGCCTATCGAGGCCAAGCTGATCTGGTATCCGACTGATGCGAATGAGGTACGCCTGTCCTGGTTGGTCGACATAGAGACGTCCGACGGTCAGGACCATTGGTATGTTTACGTTGACGCGACCACCGGCCAGGCATTAGGTGTGGACAACCTGGTTTCGCATGACTCGGGTCAAGCCATCGGTGCTGCAATTGCCCGCCCCGCTTCAGCCGGGCCATCAACTCTGTTCGCACAGAGCCCTGTTACAGCCTTTCCGGAGACTGACGGCGCAACCTACAACGTTTATCCGATTCCGATGGAGAGCCCCACCGACGGTTCGCAAACGCTGGTAAGCAACGCGGCCAACCCGGCCGCTTCGCCGCTGGGATGGCACGACACTGGCACTATCAAGTACACCATCACACGTGGTAACAACGTCCATGCCTATACTGACACCGATGCCAATAACCAGCCGGACCCGGGCAGCGAGCCGAACGGTGGTGTGTCACTGGTGTTCAACGCGATACACGATCAGGCCGCGCAGCCAGCGGATTCAAAGCCTGCTGCGGTAACCAACCTGTTCTATTGGAACAATATCGTACACGACGTAACCTACAATCACGGTTTCAATGAGGCATCCGGTAACTTCCAGGTCAACAATTTCGGTCTGGGAGGTGCTGGCAACGACGACGTTCGCGCCGAGGCGCAGGACGGTTCGGGTACCGATAACGCCAACTTCTCCACGCCCTCCGATGGCAGCCGGCCGCGCATGCAGATGTACCGCTGGCTCAGTCCCTTCGCGCAGCTGGCAATCGTCAACTCGCCGGCGGATATTGCCGGAGTTTACGTCGCCAACCCCTCGAATAGTGGCGGCAATGCAAACGGTCTTACCGCTGACCTTGCCATCGTGGACGACGGCGTCGCCCCCACGGACGATTCCTGTGAGCCCATCCTGAACGACCTGACGGGCAAGATCGCCGTCATCCGCTGGAGCGGGGGCCTCTGCAACTCGAGCGTCTTCGTCGTCAACGCCGCCAATGCCGGAGCCGTCGCGGCGATCATCATCGACGTTACGGACATCCCGTACACGAACTTCGGTGGTAACGCAGCGATCCCATCGGTCGCAGTCGGTCAGGCCGACGGTAACCTTTTTGTAAGCACGATCACAGGCGGTGAACCGGTCAATGTCACGATCGAAGACAACCCCGAGTCGGTCGACCGCGACAGCGACTTTGATGCTGGCATTATCGCCCACGAATACGGGCATGGTATCTCCAATCGACTGACCGGCGGCCGTACGACCACCAGTTGCCTCGGTAACGCTGAACAGATGGGTGAAGGCTGGAGTGACTGGGTTGGTATGACACTCACCACCAGCCCCACAGACACCGCCAGCACCGTGCGTGGCGTCGGCACTTACACAATTTTCCAGGCAGCCGACGGCAACGGTATCCGGCCGACCCCGTATGCGACCGATATGAGCATCAATCCATCCACCTATGCCTGGGTTGCGGACCCGGCGATCACCCAGCCACACGGCATTGGTTACGTCTGGAACTCGATGCTCTGGGAAATGTACTGGAACCTCGTTCATAAACACGGCTATAACGCCAATGTTTACGAAGGTTGGGAAACAGGCGGCAATAATCTTGGTATCCGCCTGGTGCAGGATGGTATGAAGATGCAGGTTTGCCGGCCTGGTTTTGTTGACGGCCGTAATGCGATCCTGGCTGCTGACGTTGCTCTGACCGGCGGAGCCAATCAGTGCGAAATCTGGCGCGGCTTTGTCAAACGTGGTCTTGGTGTCAATGCAAGCCAGGGTTCCTCAAACAACCGCAATGACGGCGTTGAAAACTTCGAATTCCCGGCCGAGTGTATGGCTGCCAATTTCGGTGGTTTCCAGCAGCCGGTTAAAGCGGCACCGTATATGAACCTGAAAGATGCGGGCGATGTGGTACCCCTTAAGTTCACCTTGACAGGCGATACATCGTCGATGTTGATCGACACGCAACCGATCAATTGTTCGACACTGGAGCCGACCGGCGAAGCACCTTCAATGGTTGCAACACCCGGCTCAACGTCCCTCAAGGTTAAAAACAAGGTTTTCCAGCTTAACTGGCAGACCGATGCCAGCTGGGTCGGCACCTGCCGTGCCCTGACGATTCGCATACCTGCGCAAAGTGACGCAGTGGCGAACTTCCGCTTCGAGTAGTCTGAAGTCAGTCAGCGGGCGTCGCGCATTCAAGCGCGGCGCCCGTTTTTTTTGCGTGTTATCCGGCCTATTTCCCCACTGGCGATTTGCCGCCCGCTGGCGCACAAGGCTAAAAGTGCCAGGGGGGTCCTTTCTCAATGAATCTGTCTACAAATCAGCACAACCCATCGCAACACCGCGATACCTTTCGTGTTTCGGTGCTAGTGTATGCCTGAACCCGCGAGATAATTTATGAACCGGATTTCCCGTCGCCAGCTTTTAAAACTGGGTGTCATAAACAGCGCCGGCCTGTTGCTGGGCATTCGGATGACAGGCAGCGCCATGGGTGCAGAGCGCAAGGGTGCGGTCAGTGAAACCACTATGCTCCATCCACTGGTGGAGATTACAGCGGACGGCAAAATTGTCCTTTTTGCACAGAACCCTGAGATGGGTCAGGGAGTAAAGACCAGTCTGCCGATGATACTGGCCGAAGAATTGGATGTTCGTTTCGAAGATATCATCGTAAAACAGGCGGACTGGTTACCCGGGCAGGACCGGCAGTTTTCCGGTGGTAGTCTCAGCATCCGCCTCAACTACCAGGCGATGCGCGAAGCCGGTGCCACAGCCCGGCTGATGTTGATGCAGGCGGCGGCTGCGCGCTGGCAGGTTCCATTGGAAACCCTGGTCACGGGCAACGGTCGGGTCCGGGAAGTTTCCGGTGACAACTCTTCCTCCTATGCCGAACTCGCCGTGGCCGCGGCACGCATGCCTTTGCCTACCGGTGTTCCACTCAAGGCTCCGGCTGACTTTCGCATTATCGGTAAGTCTCATGGTGACGTGGACAAGCAACGGATCGTAACGGGTCAAGCGCTTTACAACATGGACTTCAAGCTGCCCGGAATGCTCTACGCCGTCGTACGACGTAGCCCGGTCAGCGATGGACAGGTGCTTTCATACAATGATGAGGCGACTCTCAAGGTACCCGGTGTCCGGGCGGTGTATGTCCTGTCAAACGAGCAACACGGCGGGCGGATCATACTGGCCAACAGTCCAAATTTTGTCTCCGGGGTGGCCGTGCTGGCAGAAAATACCTGGGCCGCAATGCAGGGAGCCCGTGCGTTGCAAGTGCAATGGCGTAACCCGGTCGATCTGGATAGTACCGATGCGCTGTATGAGCGCTTTCACGCAGGATTAAATGCTGAATCCGTGCGGGTCCGCAGCGACGGAGATCCGGAGGCACTGCTCAGCGCCGACAGCGAAGCGTTCGAGGCGGTGTACCAGGTGCCGTTGCTACCGCATGCACAGATGGAGCCGATGAACTGCTCGGCTCAATTCGCAGAGGGGAAAATCGAAATTTGGGCGCCCACACAAAACCCGGGGGACCTGGCCACGGCCGTGGCAAAAGCCATGGGTATCGACGCTGACAAAACCAGCGAGCACGTCAGCGTTCACATCATGCGATCGGGCGGGGCATTCGGGCGACGTTACTATTCCGATTTTGCAATTGATGCGGCGCTGCTTGCGCGGCAGGCGGGACATCCGGTGCAGGTCGTGTGGACACGTGAAGATGACATGCAACACGGTTACTTCCGGCCTGCCGGCGCACATCGTATCAGGGCCTCGGTGGATACGCAGGGCCGGATCACAGCCTGGCAGCACAAGCTCGCCGGGCATTCGCGCGCTGCCTATCTCGAGCGGGATGATCCGCCCGCTGGTACCGAGCTGGATGAATACACGTTTCCAGCCGGGTTCATAGCCAACCTCTCGCTGGAGCACGTATTCATACCATCAAGGATCCCGCTGGGACAATGGCGGGGCATCGCGCCGTCGGCCAACATATTTGTAACCGGAAGTGCGATCGACGAACTGGCGCATCGCGTCAACCAGGACCCCCTGGTTTTCCTGTTGCGGCTGGTTGGTGATCAGGATTCGGTGAGGATCACCGAGCGTTTTAACCTGGATACAGCACGCTTGCGCGCCGTCATTCACAAGGTGGCCGACATGGCCGGCTGGCGTCAGCCTTTGGCCCGGGGTAATGAGAAGACACGTCATGGCAGGGGTATTGCAGCCTGTTATGACCAGGGTTCCTGGGTTGCCGAGGTTGCAGAAGTCACTGTCTCTGACGGCAGGCTAAAGGTCGACAAGGTTGTCGCTGCAGTCGACTGCGGCCGGGTGATAAACCCACAAGGGGCAGCAGCCCAGGTTGAGGGCGCCATCCTCGACGGCTTGAGCACCGCATTGATGGGTGAGATTACCGTGCGGGATGGCGTTGTTGAACAAGCCAATTTCAATAACTACCGCTTGTTGCGTATCGACCAGGCCCCTTTGATAGAAGTGCATTTTATTGACAGCGACAATGAGCCACGCGGCCTGGGTGAGCCGCCTCTGCCACCACTTGCAGCAGCCGTCTGCAACGCGATTTTTGCCGCAACCGGTCAACGCATCAGACGCTTGCCCGTGAAATCTGTATTGAAAGTCTGACGTGAGAACAAAAGCAAGGGGTATTGCCGGGTGTTGCGAACACCAAAATACAACGTATCACGTGGCGGTTCTGTTGCCAGCAGAAATTTGCCCGTTATTAACACTGGCGCTACCCCGCAACTATCTGCGAGGATAGCGCGCATTGGTCACACCACCTATGGAGAGCACAGTGTTTAAATCACCTATTTTTGTCTTGTTGTTGAGCTTTCTCCTGCTTCTGGGCTGGCAGTCAGCTTTTGCCGATGACCAGGCCGATACCTACCTGGAACAGGCGCGGGCGATCCTCAAGAAAGCGCCGCTGGTTGACGGACACAACGACTTGCCGATGGTGATTCGTGACGAGTTTGGTGGCGATGTGGAAGGCCATGACATTTCGGTGCCGGCCTCGCACGATACCGATATACCGCGTCTGCGCGCCGGTGGCGTCGGCACCCAGTTCTGGTCGGTCTATGTACCGAGTTCATTGCCACCGTTGCAGGCGATTCGCCAGCAACTCGAGCAGTTTGATATTGCACTGCGCATGATTCGTCTGTATCCGCATGACCTGATGCTGGCAAAAAGCGTGGCCGATATCGAGCAGGCCCGTAAGGAGGGCAAGATTGCATCGCTGATCGGTATCGAAGGTGGTCATACGATTGTCAATTCGCTTGGTGTGTTGCGCGCCTATTACGATCTCGGCGCGCGTTACATGACGCTGACCCATTATCACACCAATGACTGGGCGGACTCAGCCACCGACGTCGCCCGTCATGGGGGTCTGACCAGGTTTGGTGAAGAGGTGGTTCATGAAATGAATCGTCTCGGCATGCTGGTGGATATATCGCACGTTTCGGCGGACAGCATGAACGATGTGCTTGATGTGACCGAAGCGCCGGTTATTTTTTCCCATTCATCGGCACGGGCGCTGACCAAACATATGCGCAATGTCCCCGATGACGTTCTCAAGCGCGTCACCGGTAATGATGGCATCGTCATGGTGACTTTCATCCCGGATTTCGTCAGCGAGGAACGCCGCCAGTGGGCCGAAGAACTCGACCCGCTAATCAAGGATCTGGAGACCGAGGCGGAGGTGGACGCGGTGACCGGGGAATACAAGAAGACCCACGGAGAACCACCGGTGGCAACGCTCGCCCAGGTGGCCGATCACATCGACCATGTGGCCCAGGTGGCCGGTTACGATCACGTCGGTATCGGTGGCGATTTCTACGGGCAGACGGGCGATGACCTGGTACAGGGCCTCGAAGATGTCTCCCGTTATCCCTACCTGATCGCCGAACTGTTACGCCGTGGCTGGAGTGAAGAAAACATCGCCAGACTGACCCGCGGCAACCTGCTGCGTGTTTTCGCGCAAGCGGAAAAGGTCGCGCATCGCCTGCAGGGCGAAAGGCCACCGTCGCTGATGCAATTTGAAGAATAGAAACAGAAAAAAAGTGAAAAAAAAGTGAAGAAAAAAAGTGAAGACACCCATGTCACTCAAACCATGGGTGCCCACACTTTCGTCCACGCTTTTAATTGTTCATGCTGCCAACCGAAACGCGGTAATCAAATGAATCTTTTGGCATTTGACAGTTAAGCCACTATGCTTAGTGACAATAGCTGACAAAAAGAAGCCCACCCTTGTCTTTTTTTGATGAACTTAAACGACGCAAAGTCGTACGCGTAGCAATAGCGTACCTTATTCTGGCCTGGTTAATGGCGCAGGTGGCTCAAATGCTGCTTGAAGCCTTTGGATCACCGGCCTGGGTATTCAAAACACTGCTCGGCCTGTTTTTAATCGGTTTTCCCTTCGCGCTGTTTTTTGCCTGGGCTTTCGAATTGACCCGCGATGGGCTGAAACGCACCGAAGAGGTCGAAGCGGGCAGCAATACACAATACCATCCGATGCGTAACACCGGTCTCGTCGTGATCGGCATACTGGTGCTGGTGCTGGGGTATTTCAGCTACGACAAGATCACGGTCGATCCCGTCGCGATACCGCAAGACAGCCCGGTTCAATCTGACCCGTCCAACGAGGCCCAAAAAGGCATCTCCCTCGCGGTACTGCCTTTTGTAAACATGTCGTCGGATAAGGAGCAGGAATATTTCTCCGATGGTATTTCAGAGGAGTTGCTCAACGTCCTGGCAAACGTCGGCGGGATCGAGGTCGCCTCGAGAACCTCGGCATTCGCCTTCAAAGGTAAAGACCGTAACATTTCCGAGATTGCCAAAATACTCAAAGTCGACCATGTTTTGGAAGGTAGTGTGCGGCGTTCCGGAAGCACGATCCGCATCACCGCCCAGTTGATCGACGCGACAACAGACAAACATATCTGGTCAGATACCTATGACCGGGAGTTTACGGATGTATTCAAGGTCCAGGATGAAATCGCCAACAAAATTGTCACCGCGCTCTCGGAAAAATTTGGTATCAAGGTCAAGGCGGTATCCGTCGAGCCAACGACCACCAACATGAGCGCTTACGACCTGTATTTGCAGGCCCTGGCCGCCGGTCGCATTTTCTCGATGGAAGGAGAGGTCAAACGCATCAAACTATTGCGCGAAGCCCTGAGCCTTGATCCCGATTTTGTGGATGCGATTCTGTTATTGAGCCTGCGGCTGAATTATTTACCAACGTGGGATGCCTCTTTAGATAACAAAACGTATAACGACGAGGCTTTGCTACTTGCCAATAGAGCTCTTGAGCTTGCACCTGAAGATGCCAGGGTGCATCGCGCGCTGGCCGAGGTGGCTTTCCAGGCCTACCGTTTTGACGATATGCAAAAACACACCGAAGCCGCCCTTGCCCTTGATCCCGACAATCGGGGTTTTCAGCTTTACATGAGAATTTGCCTTGGATATCTACAGGAGTCCCTGCAAATCGCCAACTCGGAGCTCAGCGCCGATCCCGCAGAAAGCTGGGCTCATGTCGTAAAGGCGCTTGCCCTGGAAGGCATGGGAAATAACGATGCCGCGTTGCGTTCCATGAAAGATGCCCTCTTTCATGGTTTCACGGGCATGATCCAAATCCTGCTCTTTGAAGATGCTTACCAGAAAGCGGACAAGGTCACCTGGGGGACCCTGGTCGCATTGGATATGGGCAAGCAAAATATACGCAATCCAGGTTTCCCGCTGTTGCGATTGCTGCCACAACTCGAGGCCATTGTGTTCGCTGAAGAATCCGACAAGGACAGGGAGATAGCCCGTTACTGGATGATGGCAAAAGATCTGGGCTACAACAGACAGGATATATTGTGGCCTTATCGGTACACCACGCTCATGGCACTAAAAGAATATGACTATATGGCCGATGAATTTTGGGGTAGCGAGACCAAGCAATGGATGTGGCTGCGACAATTGCGTCCATTCCGTCAATCTGAGCCTTTCAAACGCAAAATTCGCGAAAGTGGGATACTGGCCTATTGGAAAAAATATGGCTGGCCGGACCTGTGCCACGCGGTTGGAGATGATGATTTTGCGTGTAATTAATAAACAAAAAATGGTCGGGTAAAATTTTTTATTTAAATCTAGCCGGCCTCTTAACCTTCGGCCCTTTAGTCTTACAAATTATTTGTGCTTGCCTTTGATAATTTTAATTTCGTCTTCCGTGAGGTCCGGTAACGTTTGGGTGTCCGTGATTCCCAGGGCTTTGCGTTGGGCGAGACGCCAGCGTTCGAGCCGGTCGGCGACCTCCGCCTCGTAGCCCTGGCTGGAGGGCGTATAGAAATAGGTGCCGAGGACTTCTTTGGGCAGGTACTGCTGTGGTGCGTAGTGATCCGGCGCAGCGTGAGGGTACACATAGCCGTCGCCATGGCCAAGCGCTTTGCCGTCGCGGCTGGCATCCTGCAAATGTTGGGGGACCTGCACCTTGCCTTCGTCTTCGATTTTTTGGAAAGCCTTGAAATAGTGCGTGGCCGTATTGGATTTTGGCGCCGTGGACAGGTAAAGCGTCGCGTGTACGAGCGGGTATACGCCTTCGGGGAGGCCGACGTAATCAAACGCCTGGGCTGCCGCATTGGCGACGACCATTCCCATGGGGTCGGCCATCCCGATGTCTTCACCTGCAAGGATCAGCAGCCTGCGCACGATAAACCGGGCGTCCTCCCCGGCGTAGAGCATTTTTGCAAGCCAGTAGAGTGCGGCGTCGGGGTCTGAGCCGCGCACCGATTTAATGAAAGCGGAGATCGTGTCGTAGTGGGCGTCGCCGTCTTTGTCGTACAGCACGGCACGGCGCTGGATCGACTCTTGTGCGACCTCCAGCGTGATGTGGATGATCCCGTCCGTACCCGGTGGAGTGGACTCGACCGCGAGCTCGATGGCGTTGAGGACGTTGCGTGCGTCCCCCCCGGCGACGCGGATCAGGTGGGCGTACGCGTCCTCTTCAATCCGGATCCCGCGGGTTCCATACCCTCTTTCGGGGTCAGCGACCGCCCGGTCGATCAGATCCCGCACGTTTTCATCCCCAAGCGGCTTGAGCTGGAAAATCCGGGAACGCGAGACGAGGGCGCCGATGACCTCAAAGTAGGGGTTTTCGGTCGTTGCGCCGATCAGCGTGAAGGTGCCGTTTTCGACATGGGGCAGGAGTGCGTCCTGCTGGGCTTTGTTCCAGCGATGGACCTCATCGACGAAGAGGATGGTTTTTTTCTGCTGGAATTTGCGGCGTTCCTGGGCCTGTTTGATGGCTTCCCTGAGCGCGGCCACACCTGAGAGTACAGCCGAGATCGTTTCAAAGTGTGACGCGGTGCTGTGTGCGATGATCTGGGCGAGGGTGGTTTTCCCGGTCCCGGGCGGCCCCCAGAGGAGGATCGATGCGAACAGGCGGTCGGACTCGATGGCACGCCGGAGCAGGCGACCCTCACCGATGATGTGATCCTGGCCGACGTATTCATCGAGCGTGCGCGGGCGCATCCGGGCCGCAAGCGGGGCCTCGGCGTCGAGTTGTTGTTTCATCGCGTGGTCGAAAAGATCCATGTGGCAATCCGGTTGATGAGGTTCGTCAAATGGGCAGCCTCTTTTGCTATTGCGCTCCGGCCGCGGTCGGTTCGCCGTTCATGCGGTAAATGACACCGCCTTTCATCACAAAACGGATATTTTCGAACTCACCCGGGTCTTGCAAGGGATCCCCGCTGGTTGCAACCAGGTCGGCGTATCTCCCCGGTTGCACGGATCCGACCCTGTCGGTAGCGCCAAGCAATTCGGCGGCATTGCGGGTTGCGGCAAACACCGCATCCATTGGACTCATTCCGCCGGCTATCAAAAGCCCGAACTCCATCGCATGATCGCCTTCACCAAGATCCGTTCCGTAAGCGATCTTCACACCCGAGGCCAGCGCCAGCGGCAGATTCTGTTTCGGCAGCAAATCGTTTTCCAGTTCCTTTTGTGCCGTGCCGGGGGTGAGCAATTCCGGATGATCACGGGCAACGGCATAGAAAACGTCATATACGCTCAAGGTTGGAACCAGGTAGGTACCCTGCGCTTTCATCAGGGCGAAGGTCTCTTTGCTGGCAAACGAGCCGTGTTCAATGGAATCGACACCCGCGCGCACGGCGTTTTCGATCACCGCAGCAGGATAGCTGTGGGCGGCGACTTTCATACCCATCGCGTGCGCCGTTTCCACCACCGTGCGGATTTCATCGTTGGTCATCAATTGCTGCCGCGGATTGGTTCCGGTGGATGCGATACCGCCCGAGGGGACAATCTTGATCAGGTCGGCGCCGCGGCGCCTGTGTTCGCGCACCCGCAAACGGGCCTCGTCCGGTGAATCGACAATGCCGTTTTCCCAACTGGCATCGGACAGGGCCGGGTCCATACCTGTCGCCGGATCGCCATGCCCTGCTGTCGGTCCCAGCACTTCGAGCGAAACCCACAGCCGCGAGCCGGCGATTTTGCCCGCGTTGATGGCATCCCTGACCGCGACCGTATCTTCACCGCCACCCACATCACGGGCGCTGGTAAAGCCCTGCTGCAGCATTTGCCGCACGAACAGGGCGCCGTCGAACGCACGATCGATGTCGGAATGCGTCACGCTATACTCGGTGGCGTTGGTCCTGCTCGGCAGTTGCGCGGCAATATGCACGTGACTGTCGATGAATCCGGGCATCACCGTGGCGCCGGACAGGTCGATGATTTCAGTATCGATAGGCGTCCTGAAGCCCTTCTCGACGGCGATGATCCGGTCATCACGCACATAAACCGACATTTCAGTTTGTGCTTTCGAAGAAATCCCATCGATCAATTTGCCGGCATGAATCACAATATCGGCGGCCGCGGCAGTGCCAGCCATCAGGCAAAGAAAAAGTACGAGGGCAAGTCTTCGTTGGTGCTTATGTATCATGGTGATGCTGTTCCTGGATTGGCTGATCGGATCGACTTACCAGAGTATAGGCGAAGGACGGGCTCATTAATCCAGGGAAAATTGCCATAGCGGGCGCTTGTGTCGGACAAAACCCCGGGAAATCACCATAGATTTTGAGATCCGACAGAAAAGAAGACCGCTCAGCCGGAAAACCCATCAACAACGGTGCCCCATGCCTTTAATCTCGCCAGGCTCATTAATGAGTCATTTTTGCCAAGCATGAAGTCATGCAGGTGTTTTGCCACGGCAGGGTAATAATCTGCGCCAAAACGGCTCTTTATTTCTGTCGAGAACCGGGAATTGAGGAATTTGAAGGGGCTCGTGATCAGCTCTTCGGTAACCGCCTGTTCATCCTCATGCAAATACACTGCGGTTGAACGGGACATCGCGTGCCTGGCGTTTTCGATCTTTTCTGCATAATCATTTGGCTCTTGACACAAAACCACGCTGACCCTCTCTTTACCCGGCGGCAGCCAGACGCGGTTGAAGATGCCGTTAAAAGGCTCCCTGAACCGATGCTCCTTTGTGTGTAAAGAAGGGCTGACATCAATCAGCCCGAATTTTGCGTGCACCAGCCAGCTGTGTCCGCTTTTGTAATGACTTTCCTGGCCGATGCTGAATGCGGCATTGCCGGCAACCGGTCCCTGCACAAACATGCACTTGCCATTGGCTATGTTTGGATAGCTATCACCACTCTTCAGCATCAATGCCATTACCAGCGCGTGTTCCCGGCTATTCCAACCCGCATCAAATTCACCGTCACTGCCGGTAAAACCATTGGAATAAAGCAGGTGATTGATTTCTTTCTTGAACGCAGACGTACCCATCATGCGCGACTTATCAATCTTTTCGGTGGTGCCCATTTCGCTCCTTTCGATAGCCGGTATTCTCAGTGGTTGCAGATTTTGTCTTGCGCGGTATTGAAGCCATCAGCGCGCGCCACAAATTTGCCCCGGCTTTCCAGAAAATCGACCACTGCGTTTACGCCCATGCCAGCTTCCGAACAGGAATGGAACTTTGCATCTGCGCCGAAGCGCTCAGTGATGGCCCGGGTAAGTGAGTCACGGCTGAAATCAGTATCCAGCTCAAGCATCATACGCATTACTTCGTGGGCGTGTATTTCCATCAATTCGGTCTCCGAAGGGGTTGCATTCATTAAAGCAGCTTGATCGTGCCCTGTAATTGAGGGAAGTCAATCGAAGCAGGTTATGCGGTCGGTTCGGGATGATATTGTGTTTACTCTTTGAAAAAATCACCAAAATAGTCGTCAAGCCCCATCTCTTTCGAAACACTGCCGTCCAGCAGCTTAACTAAAAAAGAGCGACGTCTGTACTGATCTTCTTTAAACGCCTTAAGCGTCAGTTCTTCCGGTGTGAGAACTCTGCTTTTTAACGGCTTTTGCTGAGCAGCTTTTGGCAAAACGCCAGGTACCGCGCCATCTGCAACGTCGGGCTCAACTTTGGGCAAATCTGAAAACTCTTTGTCATCAAACCAAAAAATCTGGCAGGTGCGGCACACATCGATCAATACTGCCCCTGCCTGTCCTTCCGCCTCGACCACGCTGAGTGGTTTTTTGCAGCCAGGACACGGCCGGCCCTTTTTAATCTCACCCGAGGAAAGTTTTTGCCAGATCTTCTTAAACGTTTCTGTTTTCAGCCCCTTGCGGACGACGGGCAAGGAAATTGCGAAGCCGCCACAGGACGCGCATTTCCACAGACGGATGCCGTCAACTTTTTGCGCCTGGAGTGAGACATTACAAGCGGGGCACAAAAAATCCATTTGCAGAGATGAAAAAGAAAGGGCCGGAGCGCTACAAGGCAAGGTCGAGGACAAGTTCGATCAACTCGTCCCTGGATATCACGTTGTCGTGATTCGCATCGTACTGCTTGAAAATATCGCTGCTGAAATTCATACCCTGCTGATTCAGCAGGCTCTTGGCAAGGGCAATGAACTCGCCTCTGGAAATGACACCGTCATTATTGACGTCAAAGACATCAAATAACTCGCCAACCATCTGTTCAGTATCCATGGTGTGAAGTGTATCCAAAAAGAACCCTTCACTGCCAGTGTGTGAGCTATCAATAATTATCAGCCCGGGCCTGAACACCCGATGATGACCGATAACTCAGACATCCCCTGGCTGCTCAAGTGAGCAGCATTGTAAAAAATTGGTTATGCTGAATTTGACAGACGGGTCCATCAAGTTGGGCTCGCAGCCGAGGAGTTGTGAATAACATGAAATCCATTATGGCATTGCCCCTGATAATGACCCTTGCATGCCTGGCATGTTCTCCAGGGACCCCCGAGCAGGAGGCGAGCAGAGCGCAAGCCCGAGGGTGATGGTTGGCTTGCGGAAGCCGTGTCCGCCCCGGCTTTTATAACCGCCTGTGACAACACACCCGGCTGCACACCACCTGGCGACAGCGGTGCCAGGGACACTGAAATGATCTGGCGCCTGGCTGTCACCAGGGCGTCCGACGGGGTTTTGAGTATTGGTCCGCCGGACCGTGTCGCGGTTATTGCCGGTACGGGTATTCCGCTGAGTCCGCCGGGGGCCGAACTGGCGCTGGTCGGCCTCGACGCCAGTGGCAAGCTCGTCGCGGCTGGTGGCTTGCGTTTTGCCACGGAACTGCGCATCGAGTTCGAGGGCGGTGATGAGACCAAAACCATCTCGCTGGAAGACCAGGCAGTGGATACGGTCGGATACCTGCCTGCGCTGTCCGGACTGATCCGGGTCGAGGTTCGCGACAGTTCCGGCCAAACCCTGGCCAAGCGCGACCTGCCAGACGTTTCTGCTGCCGGTTTCGGCAGGAACCCACTGCGCTGGTTGGGTATCGAAGCAGCATATGCCGTAACCCGGCCATTCGTGGACCTGCCGCCCTATTGCGCACACATCATCGTTCTGCAGGGTGAGTTCGAACGCGACCTGGGTGAGGGCATGGAATTCTCAACGGCAAATTCACCCGTGCTGCGTCTGCGTGAGTGGCTGGGCGCGGACGATACCATCCATTTGGTGAGACCCGGCCCATACCAGATGGCCGCAACCCAGGCGGCCCTGGCTCGCTTGACGCCTCTACTGTGCCAAAGCGTTAGCCGTATTGCGTTCGGCCTGGTGCCCGAATCGCGGGTGCCGGGTACGGTGGGGGGCGCAGTCGCTTCCGCCTCGGCCGGCGACCTGATCGTCGTCAACGTTGCCGGCCTGGTGAGCGAGACCGCACTCGAACAACAGTTAAACCGGCGCCTGATGCTGCAAAGCACGATCACCCACGAGGCAGGACATGCTGCCGAGACGCTGTTGACCTTCGAGAGCTCTAACCCTTCCAACTACCAGGGAGCCTGGACAGTCGCGGCTCACGAGCTTGCAAGCGAAACGGTTGACAACGTTCGGCTCGAGGTCGGGATGCCGACTGAATGGCAGCGCTTGCACCAATCCTTCCAGCAACAAGGCTGGGCGGCGGCATATGGCAGCTTTCCCCTGGGCACGGAAGAGAATCCGGCCGCCTGGCGGCCGGATGATGTGCTCAAAGGAGGGTTCATATCCCAGTATTCCTCAAGTAACTGGGCCGAAGATATCGCTGATCACGTGAAGTGGCCGTACATGTCAAAGCCGGTGCGCACGGCGTATGCCGAAAATGACGTCTCGGATGATCTTCGCGAAGACTTCGGCTGCATGGTGATGCGTGAGTACAGCAAACCCAACCTGCCCGCCGAATACGCTGCGGTTTACACCAAGTTGCACTTCCTCCAGGACCTCGGCCTGGTCTGGCCGGAGGACGTCCGCGATTGCACCGGTGAATCTGTTGGATTGCATATCGAAAACCGCGGGTTTCACATATGGCAGAACGGCACACTCAAGCGGAGCTTTGCCAATGGCCTGGCGGCACACCTGGGTACAGGGCCCGGAGGCGCCAAGGTGTTCAGCCTGGAAGCTGCGGGCGAAGCCGAGTTCGGGCAAAAAAGCTATCCGGCCCAAATTACGCTGAGACTGGGGCTGGGCAAGGCATTCGATGATCTGGACCGCGTCTCCTGGCCACGCGGCGTATACCCGCTCAGCCTTGCCGGGAACAACAATTTCCAGCTACGTCTCGACGGCGCCGCCGCTGGAAACTTTGATGCAATGGATGGTTTCGTCCTGGTCGCCGAGGCCTCCGGCAAACGCATCGCAGGTTCGGTGGTGCTGCAAAGGGTGATGCGCCTGCAGGCCCCTATCCCCGTACCGGAACGCTACGATCCACCGTTGGTTGTACGCTTCATGATCGATAAGAATTAGGTACCCGATTTTTTTACCGTGTGTCAAAAAAAGTAAAACTGGCGATGTTGCCAAATTTGAAAGGAACTTCTACCCCATTGCTGTCCCACTTAAGCCAGATCGCCATGCTCAAGTAGAGGCTCCGTTTCAGATTAATGGATCTCACCAAGATTGGACATTGATGCTTAATCTGCGTGGGCGCCAAAGGGTATGGGTTCATGGCCGTGTCCTGGTAATAACCACCCACCCCAGCTTCCCCCCAAACAGATTAAGTGGGACAGCAATGTTTTGTCCCCCCTATTTCGCAAAAAATACAAGCTTACGAATACATTGCGACCTGCGATTTTCTGCAATATCGTTTTCCTGATACCTATACTCAACACTGCTGTGTGACTATACTAAAAATGTTGAAGCGTGCGCCACAGCACGCACAACGAGAACTAAATCATTGATATAAAGCCATTTTCGGCGGACTCTGCGACGGTCAAAACGACCGCTCGTTTTGGTATTTTTTCTTCAAAATTAAGGGGAATAACATGTACAAGATAAAAAGGATGTTATCGATAGCGCTCTTGACTGCGCTAATCAGCGCCTGCGCGGGCACGCCTCCACAGGATGTGAACAGCAAATACAGCGGCATAGACATGAACGCCCTGCGCGGCATCCAGGCGCCAACGCCACCGAGCGGCTCAAATGGCGGTTCAGCGGGTCTTGAAGCGGCCGAATCGCTCACCTACGTAGCCGATGGTCCTTATCCGATCAACCTCGCAGACGTACCCGCCGGGGTTTATGACCCCAATAACCAACTGGACAACAAACGCGGTGGCGGTCGCATCGAAAGCCAGATTTCCGATGAAATTGCCGACCTGTTACGACAGGAAGCCTTGTTGATGCCGGAACAGGCCGGGCTCGATCGACTCCGGTCGAACGGTCCTGGACAATTGGGCCCCGTCGCGGGCGCCAGCTTTGATAGCCTCGACTACACCGACTGTTGCGGTGGCGGTGGCAATGTTCCACCCGATTCCGAACTGGCAGTCGGCCCCAACCACATCATCGCCGTGGTCAACGCTGCCTTCGAAATTTATGACAAGAGCGGCAGCCTTCTTGCCGGGCCCATCACGTTCTCCAGCTTCTTTAACGGAACAGCGGGATGCGACGGCGGGGTGTTTGACCCCAACGTGATCTACGACGAAGAAAATGACCGTTTCATTTTGGGCATCGATGGCAATGGCACTTCTTATTGTGTTGCAGCGACCACCGGATCCGACCCCACCGGTAGCTGGAACCGGAACGGTTTCGCCACCGATATCAACGGCAACTTTTTTGACTATCCGCACGCTGGTGTAGGCCAGGACGCCATTTACCTGGGCGCCAATATGTTTTCCGGCAACTCCTTTGCCGAAGGGCGGGTCTGGGCAATCGACAAAGTCGCCCTTTATGCGGGCTCACCCGTGACGGTTAAGACCAAAAGCACCGGCCAGGCTGGCACACCCCAGCCAATGAATCTGCATGGCTTTGCACAGGGTACCTGGCCCACCAGCGGGCCGCACTACATCCTCACGGATAGTCCATTATTTGACGGCAACAATTTTGGCGTCTGGTCCTGGAATGCGCCGTTTGGCGCCAACACGCTTACCAACCAGGGCCTGGTTAACCTGGCCGCCGCGAGCGGCTTTACGGCGGGCTTCCCCGTGGAAGTACCCCAATTGGGCTCCACCGGCAAACTGCAGGCCAACGACTGGCGTGTACAGGACGCGGAATACCGCAATGGTTATATCTGGATGTCGCACACGCTGGCCTGTAACCCCGGCGGCGGCACGGTGGACTGTGTCCGCTGGGCGCAGATCAACCCGGCCGGACCCAGTGTCGTCAATGCCGGCGTGCTGGGCAGCAGCGGTGAATACCGTACCTTTCCGGATGTCGCTGCCAACGACTGCAATGACATGGCCATCGGTTACACCAAGACTTCAGCCAGCACTTATCCCAGTGTTTACGTCAGTGGCCGGGAAAGCGGTGATGCGCCGGGCACCCTTCAAGCCGAGTCGCTGGTCAAAGCGGGCGAGGTATTCTACACGGCGTTTGATGGCTCTCCCTATCGCTGGGGTGACTATAGCGGCATGACCATCGACCCGGACGGCCAGACCTTCTGGTACCTGGGTGAGTACAGCAAAAACACCGGGGCGGGCACCCGCTGGGGTAACTACATCGCTTCATTCAGCTTTCCCGCCTGCGACACGCCCCAGCCTCCCGGTGCTGCAAGCAGTCCAAACCCGGCCAATGGCGCCAGCGGTGTCGATACCGAAGCCAATCTGAACTGGTCAGCCGGTTCGGGCGCCACCAGTCACGATGTCTACTTTGGCACCAACCCTTCGCCGGCGCTGGTGGGCAACCAGGCCACAACCACCTACGACCCGGGGACCCTGTCGTATTCGACCACTTATTACTGGCAGATCGACGAGGTCAACGATAACGGCACGACCACCGGGGATGTGTGGAGTTTCACCACCGCCGCCGCACCGGTGCAACCGGATCCGGCTATCAACCCGAGCCCCGCGAATGGCTCGACTGGTGTCAATGTCAACGACAACCTGTCCTGGACTGCGGGTTCCAACGCAATCTCACACGATGTCTACTTTGGCACCTCGTCCAATCCGCCATTCCAGGGCAACCAGGCAGGCACAACGTTCAACCTCGGAACAATGGCCAACTCGACCACCTATTACTGGCGCGTCGACGAAGTGAACGGGCCGTTGACCACAACCGGAACAACCTGGAGTTTCACCACGGCCGCCACGCCCAAGTTCCTGGTTGACTCGGTAAGCGTTGCGACCGTTGCGACCAATGGCAAGAACCGGAACCTGGGCCGTGCCACCATCACGGTTGTGGAATCGGGCGCGGGCGGCGCAGGTGTATCCGGCGTTGCCATCAGCGGCAGCTTCAGCGGCAGCTGGTCCGGCAGCCTCAGCGGCACCACCAACAGCAGTGGTGTACTGGTGCTCGAAACCCCCGCGGTGAAGAACGGCAACAACTTTAATTTCTGTGTGAATACCGCCAGCAAGTCCGGCTGGGAATTTGACCTGGCAGGCAGCGCTGCCTTCCTGTGTAATCCCCCGCCTGGGCCGACCGGTTCAATCACCGGCGTGGTCAATGACGCCGTTAGTGGCAACCCGATCGCGAACGCCGCGGTCAGCACCAACAGCGGTCAAAATACCAGTACGGCAGGCAACGGCAGCTATACTTTGTCCAACGTGCCGACCGGCAGCGTCACGGTTTCGGCCAGTGCCAGCGGCTACAACCCGGACTCGCGTTCGACCACCGTTACCGAAGGTGGCAGCAGCACCGAGAACTTCGCGCTGACACCGGTTCCGGTCGGAGGCGGTACGGGTACGCTCAAGGGCACAGTCACCAGTTCCAGCGGGGCCAGGCTCCGGGGTGTAACGGTGCGGGTGGATACCGGACAGTCCGCCACCACCAACAAAGGCGGCAAATACAGTATTTCGAATGTACCCGAGGGTAGCCGCACAGTAACTGCGAGCCTTTCCGGCTACAGTGATACAAGTAGTTCGGCGAGCATAACGGCCGGGGCAACCACAACGTTGAATATCCAGATGAATCCCTGACGGGGTAAATCAACCGGTATTCCGGAAAGCAGACGGCCAGGCAAAATGCCTGGCCGTTTTGTTATGGGGCCACTCCCTGGCTGCCGAGTCGATAATCATAAAAGGCGCCTGCTTCATTCAACCGGACCATCAGCAGCCCTTCAGAAAAGAGCCGCGTAGTGCAAGTACCCGCTCGCGTTGCCTGCGAAAACCCTCGTGCTTGTCCGGGATCAAGGAAATGGCGAATTTTCTTTGATATTCTCATTCAATGAGCAGAACTTTTCGCCAAAGTGAAAAGGCGCTAGCCACGGCCACCAGCTACGCCGAGTGGTACGAGGCGGCACTTGAGCTTGACCGGCATGAAGGGCGGGACAACTGGCGTGAGGAGCTCGAATCGGACGACTACGACTACCACTTGCTGGCTTCCCGCGTCAGGGTACTGAAAAAGCTGCGACACCAGCAGGACGTTGAACGCATGATCTTCCGCCTGCGCGAAGAACTGCATGGCAACCTCGGCAACATGGCCAATCCGGCGCTGTATCAACATGCCCGCAGCGGCACCAAGAACCTGATCAACGAATACCTCGACGAGGTATGCACCTGTCTCAAACTTATCTGTGACAGCGATATCAAGTCGTTCCCGCCGATGCGCAAACGACGCTTTTTGAAGCGTGCGGCTCGCAGTTTCGGGCGCTCCTGCCTGTTGCTCAGCGGCGGTGCATCACAGGGTTTATTCCACCTCGGTGTGATCAAGGAACTGGAGGCCGAGGGAATCATGCCACGTGTCATCACCGGCTCCAGCGCCGGCGCGGTCATTGCCGGCATCATCGCCACGCATACCGTTGCGGAACTCGAAGAATTGCTGGTGCCCAGCCGGATGGAATTCGAGTGGTGCCGCATGTTCGGTATTACCGACATGATCAAGGGCTCCGGGGTGCTGGACCAGTCACTGCTGAAAAAATCGATCGACCGCAATATCCCGGAGATGACCTTCCTCGAGGCCTACGGTTACACCAACCGCATCCTCAACATTACCGTCTCTCCGGCCGATCCCAACCAGTACCCGCGGCTGCTCAACTACCTGACCGCGCCCAATGTCCTGATCGGCAGGGCCGTGCTCGCCTCGGCCGCCATTCCCGGCCTGTTCCCGCCGGTACAACTGCGGGCCAAGAATTTTAACGGCAAGTCGGTCGCCTATATGCCGCGAAGCCGCTGGATAGACGGCTCGGTGCACGAGGATATTCCAAAAGAGCGGGTCAACCGCTTGCACAATGTGAATCACTACATCGTCAGCCAGACGAATCCGCATGTGGTGCCTTTCCTCAGTGAGAATCTGGACGAAAAGGGTATATTGCCCTTCATCCATGACGTGGTCATCAAGGGACCGATGGTGCAGGTAGAGCACTTCCTGGAACTGGTTCACCAGCACTTTGAATTGCCTGGCCTGAGCCCCATAATCAAGAAAGCGCACGCAATGGCGCGGCAGAGCTACAGCGGCGACATCACAATATATCCGGACCGGCACCTGATGAACCTGGGCAAATCTTTTTCCAACTTCGGCTCGGCGGAAATTGAAAAAATACTCTGGGAAGGCCGCCGCGCCACCTGGCCAAAAATCGAACGGATCAGGAATACCACGCAAATCAGCCGGACCTTCGATCGTTGCCTGCGCTGCATGAGTGAGCGCTACCGCTACGTAAAACGTTGAGCCCATATGCAAATCCCAATATACATAATCATTAATCGAGGAGTTTGACGAATGTACTTCATAAGTCGTATCAGGGTGGGAATCTTGGGCCTGGTCGGTCACATGTTGAAATTTCCCAAACCCTTTACCTTCGTAGGGCCTGACGCCTCCTTTTCACTGGTTCGCGAGATTATCGGTCTTGGCGTAAAACGGGTGATGGTGATTACCGATGGGCAATTGTTGCAACTCGGGATAGTGAATCCGCACATTCGAGTTGCTGAAAGACCGACAGGATCGAGGTGGAGGTATTCAGCGAGATCGAACCCGATCCGGGCTACGAGCTGGTGCTGGAGGGTGTCGAACGCCTCAAAAGATTTCAAGCCCGATGCCGTGATTGCGGTGGGCGGCGGATCGTCGATCGATGGCGCAAAAGCGATTCTGCTCAGCCATGCCAACGACTGTCACCCATCCAGCTTGACCGGGGTCTGGCTGTATTCCTTGCCACGCAAGCGTTGCCTGCCTTTCTTCGCTATTCCAACGACCGCCGGAACCGGCGCCGAAGCGACCATCGCGGCCGTGGTATCTGACAAGGCCGCGCAGATCAAATATGCCATTATCGATCCCAAGACCATGCCGGCCATGGTGGCGCTTGACCCCGATCTCATGGTCGGGCTGCCGCCCTTCATCACGGCACCCACGGGAATGGATGCCCTGACGCATGCGGTCGAGGCCTACGTCTCCACCATTGCCACTGGCCGAAACCGATGAACTGGCGCGCATGGCATCGGCCAGCATCATGCGCAATCTCATCATCGCCTACACGGACGGCCAGAATCTGGAAGCCCGTGAGCGCATGGCCGTGGCGGCCTGCATGGCCGGTCTCGCCTTCACACGTGTCGGGGTCGGTTATATTCATGCCATCGCCCACCAGCTCGGCGGTCTTTACCATGTGCCGCATGGGCTGGCCAATGCCATCGTGATGCCCTATGTGCTGGACTTCTCCAAGCCGAACTGTGCCCACCGCCTGGCCGAGCTGGCCCGCATTTCTGCTATCGGCGAGAGTGGTGCGTCGGACGCAGAACTGGCGGATGCCTTCATCGCGCGGATCCGCAAACTCAATGCAGATATGCAAATCCCCGTGTCTGTCAAAGAGCTCAAACGAGAAGATTTCGACAAGATCATCGACCGTGCATTTGCCGAGGCTCACGGTACATATGCCGTGCCTCGCTACATGACGCGCGCCGATGCCACGGCGCTACTGGAAAAATTGCTGCCTTAATTTCAGTCGTCTGACTCAATCCCCTGCTGTCATCTGGATCGATCGACGGTCGAACCCTTTATCTGCGCGGCTGTCATCCCTATATAATAAGAGTAACTTTCATTCACCACGAAAAGAGGACAGTTTTTATGACACACGTATTGCCCCCACTGCCATTTGCCAAAGACGCACTCGCACCCGTCATCTCGGCCGAGACCATCGACTTCCACTACGGTAAACACCACCAGGCCTACGTCACCAACCTGAACAACCTGGTGCCGGGAACGAAATTCGAAAACGCCTCGCTGGAGGACATCATCAAGCAGGCTGACGGCGGAATCTTCAACAACGCAGCGCAGGTCTGGAATCATACTTTCTACTGGAATGGTCTGAGTCCGGACGGCGGCGGTGAGCCGGGCGGGGCGCTCGCAGCCGCGATCAACAAGGCATTCGGTTCCTTCGCGGCATTCAAGGAAGCCTTCATCAAGTCGGCCGTGGGTAATTTTGGCTCCGGCTGGACCTGGCTGGTCAAGAATGCAGATGGCAGCCTGGCGATCGTCAACACCTCGAACGCCGCCAATCCGATGCGTGACGGCAAAAAGCCGCTGCTCACCATCGATGTGTGGGAGCACGCCTATTACATCGACTACCGCAACGCCCGTCCAAAATACCTCGATGAGATCTGGAAGCTGGTCAACTGGGATTTCGTCGCTGCCAACCTTGGCTAAGACGGCTTGATTGGATAACAGGCTGGACCGCACCACCCGGGTGCGGTCCGCTTATCGACTGAATGTAACCGGCACCCTTTCCCTAAACCGCTGCTCAATATCTGATTTACGAAATTCTGGCCTTTCCGCGCCAGTTTTACCTATACTCATTTAACAGCCTGTTGAAAATCAGGCATTAATCAGAATTTTCAGGGGAGATTATGCATGGGACCACGCACCAAATTTAATTTGGGCTTTTTGTTAGTTTCGCTGCCAGCTCTGGGTCTCACCGGCTACTTTATTCACTCTGTTTTGCAGAGCAATGCGCGCGAGGAAGTTTTACAGTCTGCACGTATCATGATGGAGAGTGCAATCGCCGTGCGCGAATACACCGTTACCGAGCTTAAACCCCTGCTCGTCATTCAACAGACCAGGAAGTTTATTCCACAGATAGTGCCGGCCTACGCCGCCGCCCAGTATGCGAATCGCTTTCAGAAAAAACATCCCGAATACAGTTACAGGGAAGCAACCCTGAACCCTACCAATCCGGCCAACAGGGCAACGGACTGGGAAGCTGAAATCATCCGCTGGTTCAGTGACCACAAAAATGTAGAAGAGTTTGTAGGCGAGCGTGAAACCCCGGAGGGCATGCAGTTGTACATGGGCAGACCGATTACGATCAAGAACCCGGAATGTCTGAATTGCCATGACACCGCCAAGAAGGCGCCACGGACGATGGTGGAACTGTATGGTTCAGAAAATGGTTTTGGCTGGAAAGTCGGGGAAACCATCGGGGCCCAGTTGGTTTCGGTTCCAATGTCGATTCCGGTTGCCCGGGCGGATAAATCCTTTCTGACCATCATGATTGCCATATGCAGCATTTTTGTCGTGCTGTTTCTTGTATTGAATGTCGTGTTGCCTATTCCGGTGCGTAATAACGACCAGTAATCATTTAGTTACGCTGACTCCGGATATCGCGCTGAATAAATGCGCGCCGTTGCTTGTTTAACGACCGCTTGCAAACATGATTCAAGCCAATCGGCCTGAGCGTTTTTACATCCAGTTTTCAACCGTTTTCTCATCCTTTTCCAGGATCATCACAAACGTTCATTCACGCTGGCATTTGACCCTGGGCCAGTCAGCATCTCCGGAAGATGGACGAACGTGGGCTGGTAGCCCATACCGGCCAGCAGATCCAGGTTGGTTTGCGCCTGCTCGTCGAGCCCCAGCCGCATCTGCAATGCGGCGGTTAACTCGGTCAACTCCGGATTGCGGCCAACCACCGGAACGGCGTCCAGCAGCGCCAGGGCGTCTTGCCAGGTGGTGATGGCGGACTGTTTTGAACCGGTGGCGGACTGCGCGTCGCCAGCGATCAAACCGGCAAGAACGAGATTTCTGCGGGATTCGATATTGCCCGGGTCCTGCTCCAGCAATTTCTCGAAAACCGCTTTGGCAGCAGACGAAACTGTCAGCGCCCGCTGCCCGTCGCCTTCCACCAACGCCAGCAGGGCCTGGTAGATGCTGGTCAGACCATCACCGGTTTGCCAGGACCACTTTTTTTCGTCTGTTTGCAGCAACTCAGCCCACAATTTGGACGATTCAGCCAGTGCCGCCCTCGCCACTTCCGGCTGCGCCTGTTGAATCTCCACCGAACCGAGTTCACGTTGGTAGGTGGCCAGTCGTTCCTTCCACTCGGCGCTTTCGGGATCGAGCTGGTACAGGGCGGTGACAATCTCGATGGCACTGGCAAAAGCAGCATGGGCCCTGTCGTAATCACCTCGCACCATGGCGTTGCGTCCCAGGTACTGATTGCTGGTCGCGAGGTAGCTGCGCCACACGTTCTGACCCGGGTCCGTGTCAGAAACCGCCTGTTTTATTTCCAGGTCGGTTTTGAAATGCCTTTCCGCTTCCTCCAGCCGACCCAACGACTGGTCCACCTTGCCAATGTTGTTATGCGCAAACCCCACTTCCAGCCGGTAATCGATGTTGTCCGGATCCATCTCCAGCAATTTGTCGTTGATCGCGGCAATTTCCCTGTAAAGGTCCAGCGATCGTTCCAATTGACCCTGTAATTCAAGCACGCGCGCAAGATTGGTGTAGGCGTAACTTTTTTCCGCCAGCCACTCCGGTTTGTCGGGTTCCTGCCGGACCACCTCATCGACGATCGGAATGACTTTCTGGAATTCGTCCCCTGCAGCCTCCAGTTCTCCGCGCTGCCAGTAAACCAGCCCAATCCAGAAATAACTATTGGCCAGCGCGATCTGCCACTCGGCATTTGATGGGTCCGACTCGGCCAACCGTAGCGACGTGGCGCGGGCTTCGCGGAAAGACTCGAGGGCGGCGGCCAAATCGCCCTGGTCCAGGCGGGTGTTGCCGATCTTGGTCAATACATCCGCGCGTTGGCTCAACACCTTGTCATCCACGTCCTCATCACGCAGGGATGAAAAATACTCCATGGCCTTGTTGCCGACGCTCATGAAGTCCTCGAGACGACCGATCTCCTGCAAACGCCCGTACAGGTCGCCAACCATGAAGCCGATCAGGTCTTCGGCCTGGGCCCGCCGGCGCTGCGCCTCGGCATTGGAAAGGAAGGCCATGATGGCAAGCGAAACGGTGAGAATGGCGACGGCTGCGGAACCCGCGGAAACGGCCAGCAACCGTTTGTTGCGCCGCTGCAGGTCACGCTGCCTGAGGTTATCCAAATCCACGTGCAGGATGCCTGCGATGAGTTTCAGCCTGGCCAGCGTGCGCCCATCGCCGCCTCGACGCGCGTCCGCGGCCAGCGGCTCGGCCGGCACATCGCTTATGCCGCCATCTTTCCACTCATATCGCAGGGCTTGCGGAAAACATTCTGCCTCGCCGGCGTCGTGCGGCTCGCCGTCCACGATGAAGCAGAATATGCGCGCGGAGCGCCCCAGGCGTTTGAAGGTGAGTATTTCTTCGTTCACCCACTTTGAGCGCGCTGCGGCAGGTGAACAGATGACGACCAGGTTTGCGGAATCTTGCAGGGCCTGGCTGACGGCGTCGGAAAGACTGGCGGCCGAGGACAACTCTTCCCGGTCGCGGAAGACCGGCGACAGTGGTTTTGACCGCCCGTCAGCGGATATGCCCTGAATTACGACACCGCGTGGCGGTTTATAAGATTCCAGCGCCCGGTGCAACCAGCGTGCCCACACACTGTCCGCGTGGCTGTAGCTGATGAAAACCCGGTATTTGAAATCCCTGTCTTTACCGCCTGCCGCGGCTTCTGTCATCAGTTTCGAATGACAGGTTTGCCGTCTGGATTTGGTCCCGTCTTGGTTGAGTCATATTTTACTCCACCCTGAGTGACGACAATTACGTACGGGTATTCGGGACCTGCCGGCGCCCGGTTGTTACAGGTGATTTTCTTCCGATCCACGTCAATGCTTTGCCTGTAGAAATACGCCTGGTCCAATTCATTCAGACGGTCGAACTCGAAAGTCTCACCTTTCTTTCTTTTCCATTGAATTTTGCGTCCGACGGCGTTTAATTTTCGATCTGAAATGACGACTGGCGGATTTAGCGTAGTATCCAGACTCACTTCCAATACGACTTTATTTTTAGACATGATCAATCTCTCCTTAACAGTTATTGAAAATATTTTGTTACTTTGAGTTTAGCTGAAAATTTAGATATTTCTGAAGCCTGAGACTATGCTTGGTGTATAGGAAATTTCCCCTGGGAGCACTGGATCATGAAATTTTTTGCCCTGGTGTGCGCGTTGGCCTTTGTCGTTTGGGTTCTCGCGTCCTATCAAAAGGCCGATACATACAGGACCGAAATTGTCGGCCCAGTTGTCCATGAACGCATGACACCAACGAAACGGGACATCGACCTGGCGCATCCACCCTCCGGATATTTGGCACCACACTGGAAGCCGGGTGAACCTACCATTGATCCCGGCGATATCGAGTCCTCGCAAGTCCGGTCCTTAGCGAGAGAAAGCTGGTTCAAAAAATTGTTATGGCGGCTGAGGTGCGCCATTTTTTCCTGCGGATCAAAACCACAGGCAGAGGCACCCAAACCTCCCGTTCCCACCAGCGTAAATGAGGGTGTCAATTTTCAAGGGATTCCGTCGACCTCATTTATCGTCCCGGATCCGGTTGGTGACATCGGTCCCGGTTACTACGTACAGGCGGTGAACTCGGCATTTCAGATTTTTAACAGGACCGGTGAGCCGGCGACTGATGCCCTTTACATCAATGTCCTCTGGACTGGTGTGAATAGCCCTTGCAGCGAGGGCAATCCGATAGACCCCGTTGTCCGCTATGACAAGGTGGCAGAGCGTTGGCTGATCAGCGGATTTGTCTCGCCGTCCTCAGATTACATGTGTATTGCCGTCTCCCAATCGGCGGACCCGGTGAGTGGTGGTTGGTTCCTGTATGAATTCAAGGCCGTGGATCCAATCACCAACGTGCGCTTTTTCGATTGATGCTCCCAAGATATCCGTCTGGCCCGATGCCTATTATCTGAGCACGGTAGAAAGTTTGACCCTCGGGGTCGACGCCTGGGCCCTCGAGCGTGACAAGATGCTGGCGGGACAGCCGGCGGGAGTGGTCCGTTTCCATATTTCGCCGCCGGGTATTGCCTTGCTTCCAGGTGATCCGGACGGATCGCCGCCACCTGCGGGTTCACCCGCCTGGTTTGCACGCCAGGTGGACAGTGGTGACGATCATGGCCGTGTCGAAGTATTCAAGTTTTCCGCTGACTGGGCAACGACTGGCAACTCAACCTTTAAGCTGGCGGACAGCCTGACTGTCAAATCGTTTAATTCGTTTTTTTGCAAAAATGATCTTTTAGACCCTTGCGTGCCCCAGCCGGGGACTGACCGGGTGCTGGAAACCCTGGGAACCTGGCCGCAATGGCGACTTCAATACCGCAATATGGGCGATCATGAGACCCTGCTTTTCAACCACACCATTGACACCGATGGTGCGGGCCACGCCGGCATCAGGTGGTATGAATTACGCCGTCCAGACAATGGCAATTGGTCGATCTTTCAACTGGGTACCCACCAGGACGAGAAACTGAACTATTTCATGGGCGGCATTTCGATGGATAAGAAGGGCAATATCGCGCTGGGCTATGCGGCTTCGAGCTCCGATGTGTTTCCGGGCATCCGTGTAGCACACCGGATGGCCGGCGATGTGCCGGGATCAATGCCGGGAACCGAATACGTGGCCATGGCGGGTGGCGGTTCGCAGACCTCCGAATATCAAAGATGGGGCAATTACAGCACCATGGACGTCGATCCCGTCGATGACTGCACCTTTTGGTACACGCATGAATATTATGAACAGACTTCGGAGTCTGGCTGGGTCACCCGGATCATCAGTTTCAAATTGCCCGGATGTAACTAGGTCCTGAAAATTTTCAGTTATTCAGCGTGGCGCACGGCAAAACAACCACTTAAATGCATCGCAGACCTTTTCTGTCTTGAGTTATCACCGGCCGCGCAATTACTATGACCTGGCACCTGTCGCTGGAAGCACACCACATGAAATTCAAAATCACGCATTGCCTCGGCTTGTTACTTTGCCTGCTCACCTTCACGCCGTTTGGCGCTGATGCCCTCGCCGCCGAACACCGTCCTTATGCACTGACGAACGTCAACATTTTCAACGGCGTCGATAACGACATCATATCCGGCAAGACCGTGCTGGTACGTGACGGTATCATCGAAGGTATGTTCGACGCCGCGGCCGATGTGCCTGACGATTACAGCGTCATCGATTGTGAAGGCAACTACCTGATGCCCGGCCTGATTGACGTCCACACCCACCTCGAAACACTGGAACAGGCGGCTCGCGCGCTGGCATCCGGTGTAACGACCATCCGTACCGCCGGCGTGCCCGCCTACCAGGACGTGGCGATGGCGGCGCTTTCAAAGGCCGGCAAGATTCCCGGCCCGGACGTGGTGGCGGCCGGGGTTTACGTCACGCCGAGACTCGAAGATACGATTTTGGCCGACCCCCGCATGGTCCCGCTTGCGGATGGCGTCGAAAGCGACGAGGCCCTGCGACTGCTGGTCAAAATCAACCTGGACCACGGTGTGGCCGTCATCAAAACCCGCGGCACCGAACGTGCCGGCAGGGCCGATACCGACCCGAGGGAACAGGTTTATACGCAGCATCAGCTCGAAGTAGTCGTCGATGAGGCGCGCAAGGGCGGAGTCCCGGTGATGGTCCACGCGCATGGCGATGAAGGCGCGCGCGCCGCGGTGCTGGCCGGCGCCCGCAGTATCGAACACGGCAGTTATCTCGAACCCGACACCCTCAAACTGATGAAAGAGCGCGGCACCTGGCTGGTGCCGACCTACATCACGATGGTCGAGATGCTCGAAGAGGAATACGAGGGCGCCCTGCGTGTGCGTGGCACTTACATGGTGCCGAGGCTGGAAAAGGTCATTCGGCAGGCGCATGAGCTGGGCGTGCCGATCGCCACCGGCGCCGACAGCTATTACGATGCGCAGACCATCAACCGGATTTCTCTCGAAGCCTGGCACCTGGTGCGGCTCGGTCTGAGCACGTTTGAAGCCCTGCAGGCGGCCACCGTCAATTCCGCCGAACTGTTGATGCTGGGTGACAGCACCGGCCGTATCGAGACCGGCTTTGAGGCCGACATGATCCTGGTGCCGTCCAACCCCCTCGAGGATATCTCGGCATTGCAGGACATTTTGCTGGTGATGAGCAATGGCCGGGTTGCACTGAAACGGATCCCCTTCGCGAAAAGTTAAATGGGGACGGCGCTTGTTGCACATACTTAAAACGGTGCTACTGACTAGCTTGCTGGCACTGGCGAATACGGCGTCCGCGCAGGACTACCAGACACAGATGACCGTGGCGCAGGACGGTTCGGGCGACTTCACCAGCATCCAGGCCGCCATCGACGCCAGCAAGACCTTTCCTTACGAGCGCATCACCATCCACGTGAAAAATGGCATTTACAAGGAGAAGGTCGAGGTTTATCCCTGGAACCCGAACATATCGATGATCGGTGAAAGCCGTGACGGCACCATCATCACATTTGACGATTACTTCGACAAAATGCAAAAAGGCCGTAACAGCACCTTCCACACCTATACCCTGCGTGTGCGCGGCAACGATTTCCACGCCGAAAACCTCACCATCATCAATTCATCCGGCCCAGTGGGCCAGGCGGTGGCGCTGCATGTCGAGGCCGACCGGGTCTCTTTCGTCAACACCACCCTGAAAGGCTACCAGGATACCCTGTACCTGGCCGGCGAAGGTTACCGCTCGTATTTCAGGGACTGTCTTATCGAGGGGTCGGTGGACTTCATCTTCGGCGAAGGCACTGCGCTGTTCGAGAACTGTGAGATCAAGTCACTGACCGACGGCTACGTAACCGCTGCCTCAACCCCTCAGGGTGTCGATTATGGCTTTGTCTTCAAACACTGCAGGCTGACCGCTGACGATGACGTCGACAAGGTGTACCTCGGACGGCCATGGCGGAAGTACGCAAAAACGGTATTCATGAACAGCGATCTGGGTGCACACATCGTGCCGGCGGGCTGGGATCACTGGGAAAACCAGGCGAACAAGGAAACCGTGTTCTATGCCGAGTACGCCAACACAGGCCTTGGCGCACACAGGAGTGACCGCGTTCCATGGTCAAAACAGCTGAGCGGAGATGAGGCGCGGAAGTACACCATGGAGAATATTTTCAGGGGCTGGCAGCCCGGGGAATTGGATTCAAAGCGACCCTGATCGAACGCTGGCAGATGGGAACCGGCTTCATGGCAAGATTGTGTTCTTCATCCTATACTGATTTCAGAGCGTCGCTAGCCGGGGCAACGCCGTCAACGGGGATTTTAATGAGAAATAGCCGCTTATTCGTTTTTGCGTTGTTGTTGTCGGCCTGGCCGTCCTGGCTCGTGGCCCAGGAAATCCTTTTATTTGACGATTTCAATGGCGGCCCGCTGGATACTTCGACCTGGGGACAGGCTAACTGGAACATCGGTGACCGCACCCAATTCGGCAATCAGCCCGAATTTGGCAGTGAGGATGGCGACACCTTTATCCGTCTGCCGCTCGATACCTATAACCCCAACCTGCCTGGTCAGCGTGTATTGGGCACCGAGATCTATTCCCTGCAGAACTTCAGTAACACCGGTGGTATCGAGTACCTGACGCGGGCGCGGCTGTCGACGGATGCGCCGGGTCTGGTGGCGGCCTTTTTCACCTACAACCAGAAACGCCAGAAAGGTCGCTGGATATCTGATGAAATCGACTTCGAAGTCCTGAGCAAGCAAGCCTCCAACGGTGTGCTGGCAACCAGCTGGAATGACTGGGGCGCGCCCGGCAGCAATTACGACGACGGCGTACACCACCTTGGAGAGTTTCTCGAGCTGCCTTCCTACGACTGGCAACAATGGAACGACTACGCGATACGCTGGTATCCCGACCGCGTCGAGTGGTACGTCAATGAGCAATTGGTAAAGATACTGACCAGCCCGGTGCCGGACCAGGATCAGCCGGCGCGCGCCAGCCTGTGGGCCGCCGGTACGACCTGGCCGGATGCCTATGACACCACACTCGCGCCGGTCGGCTCAGCAGCACAGAACCAGCATTTCACCTGGGATATCGACTACATCATGGTCACTCGCCTGGATGGCGGTGGCGGTGGCGGTGGCGAGCAGCCGCCTGCGGCGCCGGGCGGTCTCGCTGCCAGCGTAAACGGCACGCTGGTACAGTTGAACTGGACGGACAATGCCGACAACGAGACCGCTTATACGCTTTACAGGGCGTGGAAACCCAAGGGTAAGGCGCAGCCGGACTTCATTGCCGTTGCACAGCTCGGTGCGAATACAACGAACATCGCCGATAGCCCGCCTAATGGCAGTCATCTTTACCGGGTCACGGCCTCGAATGCAGCCGGGGAATCATCACCCAGTAACACGGTGGGCGTGACGGTGGGTTCTACCAAGGGTGGTGGCAAACACTAGCCCGAATTCGCTGTTTACAGATTTTCAGGTTCACCCTGCCATAAAAGCCGGTAACCCAGTTCGTCCGCTTCCTCGACGTGCTCGAGCAGGGCGCTGAACTTCTCCCTGAATAATTTATCCGCGTGTGACTTCTCGTGTTGACCAAACGATTTCCAGTAGGTCACGATGGCAACGTGCTTCTGGTCGTTGCCGGCCTGATTGAGTGAACCCTCGGCCGATGCGAATCCCGTGAACTCGAAAACCTGGCCGGCGATAAACCCACCCTCGTCGCTATAGTTGTTCTTGACCACGTTGCACATTTCGCCAAGCTCCAGTTCAAGATCCTCCGCGGTCACGCCTTCCTTTAAATAGATCCGGTTGAATAGCATGACGCAATCGAATGGTATGGTGATTGGAAGAAACATTTTCTTATTCCCGCTGATAGTTAAAAGTGTTGCTCCACGGTATTCGACATCGATGAAGATTCGGGCTTTTACATCGGTGCCGAAACTTACCCTGACTATAGTCCCTAAGTCCGTATCTTGCTTTGTTCTGAACCTGGATATTGCAACAGATCAAGCGTCCTGCCATCGCGTCTGCCATCGAGCTGGGGGAAAATGAACCACATCCAGTGGGTTCTTTTGCGGCCGTTCTGCAGCTCGGTAAGGACGTGACCGTATACCTGTTCCTGGGCCCTGATGAAACGGTCCAGATCGTTCGATTCGCTGCTTTTATCGATGTCTGTCATGGTCTAATCGGGTCGCAATTTCAGCCGCATTATTTTTACAGGCTGCGCATGTGGAAACCATTTCCCACCGGGCAGTCTTCAATGAATTCGCGGTTTAATGGTGTCATTTTCAGAATTCAGATATCTCTAATCATTTGGCAAAGACGCTTTACCGACGCTTTTATTGTCACCCATTAGCGTAATGGTGTCTTCACCCTGGGTTTTCAGTGCTGGACTATTTCGCCTACACTGGGTTCATAAAAATCATGATATCCGGACGCAATGTGTTTTTGAGCAGGCTGGCTCAACCTGACAGCCATTGACTAAAAACGGTTCCGGTATCGTATCGCGGAGAAGGTATATGAAGTTACGTTACAAAATTGCCGGCGGTTTGGTCGTTGTCGTGGCGCTTGGCATATCCGTGCTGGCGGTCATGATGAGCCACAATTCCGCCTGCCCGACAGCGGCTTTACAGGCTGCCGATGGAGAGGCGATGAAGGCCATCGTTTACCGTTGCTACGGATCACCCGATGTGCTTGAGCTTGCAACCATCGAAAAACCGGTGCCCGCGGCCAACGAGGTTCTGGTCAAGGTCAAGGCGGCGTCCGTGAATCCGCTGGACTGGCACTTTATGCGCGGTTCACCGTACGTCGTGCGTATCCAGTCCGGTTTGGGTGCACCGCATCAGATCCGCCTGGGAGTGGACTTTTCCGGTACCGTCGAGGCAGTTGGCAAGGACGTGCAGCACTTCAAGCCGGGTGACGGGGTGTTTGGCGGCAGGACCGGCGCGTACGCTGAGTACCTGACGGTTGCCGAAGACCGCGGAATTGTGTTGAAGCCAGCCAATGTGAGTTACGAGCAGGCGGCTTCGGTCCCCATCGCCGCGATCACCGCCCTGCAGGCGCTGCGCGATGAGGGCCAGCTAAAAGCAGGGCAAAAAGTATTGATCAACGGCGCATCCGGCGGCGTGGGCACCTTTGCGGTGCAGATTGCCAGTGCAATGGGCGCCGAAGTGACCGGTGTGTGCAGCGCGCGCAATGCCGAAATGGTCCGCTCGATCGGCGCAACTCACGTCATCGATTACAAAAGCGAGGATTACACCGAAAGCGGAGAGCATTACGACCTGATCCTCGACATGGTCGGCAATCACACGCTCTCGGAGAACCGCAGGGTCATGACGCCGGAGGGTAATTTCATCATCATCGGCGGCGGCAAAGGCAACTGGCTCGGGCCATTTGTGAACCCCATCAAGGCCTTGTTGTACTCACCGTTCGTCGACCAGCAGTTCGGCATGATGATGTCGCAGATGCGCAAGGATGACCTCGGTGTGCTGGCGGATTTACTGGAGGCCGGGGAAATCGTGCCGGTCATTGACCGCCGCTATCCGTTGAACGAGGTTGCAGAGGCGATCCGTTATTCGGAACAGGGCCATGCGCGGGGCAAGATCGTCATCAACCTGGAATAGCTTCGCGTCTCAGTAAGTTTTGCTTTGGCTTTTATCGATACCGTTGTATTCGTAGCGCTTTTCATCGAGGCGATTGAGTATGCCCAGGGTCTCGCCAAATGGCCGGTTCAGGAAGGTGCCGCCGCCAAAACGCCAGCCATCCTCTGAATTGCTCATCAGGACGTATTCCTTTTCCATATCACCAATTTTTTCATAGTGGCTGTTCAAAACGATAATGACCACCTGCATGTCCTTGCGGTAGCAGTGACCCATTTCGGTGCAGGGTATCTTGTCGGCGGCGATGGCGGAAACAAAAACCGGCTCGTATTCGTTTAGCCTGCCGTTCCTGTGCAGACTTTTGCTCATCGCCTTTTTCCACATCCGCCGGGTTTTCCACTTTTGGATACGCGGGTGAACCAGTTTGTACTGGGCCTCAAAATCCTTGCGTTGGTAAGCGGCTGTCCATTCCTCGAAGACTTCCACCGACCTGGCCATCTCTTCATCCGTGGCCAAAGGCGGTATCTCGATCGTCTCGCCCCGGGACAGGGTGGAAACCGACAGCAAAGCCAACAGCGAAATCAATTCGAGGTGAATTTCAAATTTTTTCAGAATCACGGCACTATCGTAATAGATTCGGAGGCGCAGATAGGGATTGGGAGCGGGCTTGACCGTGTTATCGGAGCGTTCTGCCGCAGCGTCGTTGGTTGGGCCTGGCCAGGCACCGTACAGTGCCCGGCGGGCGACGGAGATCGAATTCGTCGACGGCAACATGATCGTCTACAACCCCCATGCAGAGGACCAGAACGGTCAGTTCCTGGCACGGGAAACCTACTACGGTATCAGTGAAAACTCCTTCAGCATCAAATCCGACCGTTCCTACGACGGCGGCAAGACCTGGCAACCGGGGATTTACGCCATCGAAGCAACCCGCTTGCCCTGACACAGGCGGTCTGAATCCGGGTGGTAGCTGAGCCGCAGCCGGGCTTCAGTGACGGTGTTGGCAAAAATTTACGCATGGGTATAGAGTTTGCCTGCTATGACGTAAGCAGCCTCGCCGGTCATTCATTTTCAAGCGTATCCGACCGGGTGATTAACGGCTCGTGTTTTGGAGTTAAAATACGCCTGGAACATCTGCAAGTGATTTAATTGCATATGACCTGAACCAGATACATCACAAGGATAGCGAGATGGACACTGCCACGAAAAAATCTGTTGCCAAGAAAGCGGCCGTTAAGAAGGCCGCCACCAGGAAAGCGACCGCTAAGAAAGCGGCTGCCAAGAAAACAAGCGCCAGGAAAACGAGCGCCAGGAAAGTTGCCAAAAAGACGGTAACTGCAAAGAATCCAGCCGTGAAAAAATCGTCATCCACCCAGGTTGCGGCGGGCAGGCCCGGTGAAAATGATCTGCAGGCCCTGTCGATGGATATTGATCGCCAGATGAAATTGCTCGCGGAAATGAACACCCGGGTGATCATCGCAAAAGACCAACTTGCCGATTTTCAGGAAATGATCTCTGCAAAAATAAAGGCGTTTCAGAAGCGGAACGCCGGCAAAGAGGCGGCAAATCATAAAGACATCATGACCTCAATCCGCGAGACCCGCGATGAAGCGGCGAGGATGATGAAGGATTCCAAGGCGTTGCACGAAACCTATGAAACGCTGGCCAGGCACTTTGAAAAAGGCCGGGTAGCTGCGGCCAAGGAAATGAAAAAGGCCGAGGCCGCCTTTGTCGAAAAATACCATGTCGTCGAGGCGAAAGTCCTCAAGAAAGCAGGTGAGATCAAAAAGAATTTAAAGAGCTAGGAAACCTCGGACGCGGCCACCCAGGCCGCCGCACCGGCAATACCCGCCCGGTTGCGCAGTTTGGCCGGCACGATACGGGTACGCCGCAAGCGGACTTCCTTGAGAAATTTCTTGTGTTTCCTGCTGACGCCTCCGCCAACGATGATGAGCTGCGGTGAAAAGACGTGCTCGATGTGCAGGAAGAACTCGTTCAGTCTTTCGCCGTACTCATACCATTTCAGGTCATGTTCGACCCTGATCCGTCCCGCAACGTATTGCTCGACCACTTCCTCGTGGCTTTCCAGGAATAGCTTGCCGATTTCGAGATTCGGTACGAGTTTGCCATCCATGAACAAGCCTGCGCCAACACCTGTGCCAAGGGTGACGGTGATGACGACGCCGTTGACACCCCTGCCCGCGCCAAAGCGCATTTCCGCCATGCCGGCGGCATCGGCGTCATTCAAAACCAAAACCTTACATTCGGTTGCCGCCGAGAAGCGTTCATTGACTGATTGATTCACCCAGCCCCGGTACGTGATAAGCGGTGGGCGGGGTCAGGATGACACCATCCGCTACCGCAGCGGGAAAGCCGACACCGACGCTTCCACTGTAGTTAAATTTGTCGACCATGACGGTAAGCGCATTTGTCACTGTGTCAATTTCAAAGGCAGGGGGTGTCTTGATGCGGACCCGCTCAGTGGCGAGCTTGCCGCTGTTGAGGTTGACCAACGCACCCTTGATGCCGCTGCCGCCGATGTCTATTCCCAGTACGTGCATGATCGCCGGGACTGCGTGGTTACTCTGAACCCGACCCTTCCACCCTGGGTTCGACGATCAGGTAGGAGGTGGTCGTCGTACCGATATTAACCGCTTGATGAACCGTTATTTCATTTGTCGACCAAGTTTGACCCGTAATGGTCTGAACGATTTCCTCAGTCCCGGTTGCATCCTTAATACGCAATGTCCCACCCTCCAGCACATAACCAAAATGTGGGTAATGGAAATGTTTTTCGTGACCGATGCCGGGTGGAAAAGTACATCGAGCGGCGCGCATGGTATCCGTTTCATAGAGAACTTCACAAACCTTCTGGCCCTTCCAGCCCGCATCAAAGGCTTCCGGCAGGTCGGGCAGGTCTTCGGCAAAAGTCCATTGGAAAGCAAAAACTGCGCTTAACAGGATGAGTGACTTGATTAAAAAATGTCTGGCTGGTGGCATTTTCACATTTCCCCGTTGGCAATCCGACGCTTCGAGTATATGTCGAAGCAAAGCTTTTTTGCCAGCAGCCAGGCTCAGCCCCCGCTTACCGGATTGCCGGGTATCGCCGATGTTTTCCGCGGCCAATTATCGAAAGCGGGGTCGAACCGGAACTCCCGGAGTTACGCTTCCACCCCCATTGGCCATTACCGGATTACGCTCCGCTCCCCGGCCGAAAGGGAAGCCCTGGTGAATATCTTCCCGCCGAGGATAACGCGGGTTATGCTGTTATATGCGCTCACGTCTTCCAGCGGATTGGCCTCCAGTAGCAGTAGGTCCGCACGTTTGCCAGCCTCGATGGTGCCGATTTCCTTATCCAGACGAAAGGCTCTGGCGTTGCCAATTGTGAGCGACTCGAACAGGGTCCTCAGCGGTACCCCTGCACGTCTCCAGGCCTGCATTTCCCAGTAGCCGGCGAGGCCGGGCGGTGAGGCCCAACCGAATCCGCCTACCGCCGTATCGGTACCGAACAACAGCCTGGCGCCATCTGCATCCATGCGACCGATCAGTCTCTCGTAGCGGGACACATAGCCTGACAATAGCGAGGGAAAGTCCCCGACCGTCTTGTCTTTGCCCAGTTCGGAAGCAAATCGGGCAATAAAGTCCTCCCGCTGTCTTTGTCCTTCAGTTCGCAGGTATGTCATGTATGCTGGCGGGACAACATGCGCCCACTCCGGATCGCTCAGCACGGTTGGATCGAACAATGATGCAGTATTGCGAATGGTGCTAAACGTGGGCTGCAAACCCTTGCCGCTTCTTGCGACCTGCCGGGCGATATTTGCAGACTCCGGCGAGGGCTCAGGCGCGTCAAAGGGCTGATCCGGCCATTCCCACATTCCGTGGGCCAGGATATCCACGCCGGCCTCGAGGGCAAAGCGATGGCCATTCGGCGTGGTTGCATGCAGTATCACCGGCATGTTGTAAGCGTGGGCGGCAGCCACCACATCGCGCACGATCTCGACAGAAGGAAGACGGAAGTCGGGCGCTCCACCGGGCCACCACCGGGCCTCTTCATAATAGAGCTTCACGCAGCGGCCACCGTGTTCCCGCACATATTCGACCACGGCTTGCGGCGTATGCTTTTTCGGATCCGCGCCGGGTGGAATCAAACCGCCGGCATAGTGGTCGATCAGGTAACCGGGATACACCTGTTCTATGGGCTCACCCTCAAGCTCAAGGGCCATGAACCCGTCTGACAGTATCACGCCCTGGCCGCAGTGAAACAGGTTTGGATGGACAGGGGAGGCATCGAACCGGGCATTGCTAGCGGTGTCCGCATTCAGTTCAATGACCGTGGTAAACCCGAAGTACAGAAAACTGCGTGGTTGTTGCTCCATATACGCCTGGTAAAGCGCATCATAGTCTTTCGTGTATCGACGCTTCAGGCCGGTGGCGTGATACAGGTGGACATGACTGTCGATCAGACCAGGCACCAGGTAACCGCCTTCAGCGTCGACAACCGTGGAACCGGTGGTGTCAACCGGACCGGTCCCGATTTGGCTGATTCTGTCCTGCTCGATACGTACCCAGGCATTCGAAAGCGGGGTCAATCGTTCCGCTGAGAGCACCGTTGCGTTGGTAATAATCGTCGAGGGCCCGGCGCTGAACGCCACGCTGGAGGCCAGCAGCAAAAAGATACCGTAGAGTCTGCATGTCATTGTATTATTTTCCTGATTGATCGCTTGTTGGCTGGTATTTACGGTCATTTGATCTGCCGGGGCGACTGGAATCACGATTTCGGACCTCCCACGGAGACCCTTGGGCGATCCCGAAAAGGAATTTGATGAACGCTTTCCTGTACGTATCAGCTAGCCTGGCCATGGTGCTTGCGGTCTATCTTGCAACCGGCGCAGGTCTGCCGCAGACCACGCGGCGTCTGTTGTCCGCCGCCATGCTGATCCTTGCGCTGCTGAATTTGCTGACCCTGCTGGCACTTGGCGACCCGGGCGCCCCGGTTCTGGTGATCCGGCCGGCCCTGGCGGTGGCACTGCCCGCGTTGTTGTACCTGCACCTGGCAACCGCCATGCGTGTCGGCCAGGCACTGCAACCCACCGATGCCATCCACATGATCGGCCCGTTGGCTGTAACGGCCGTGCGATTATTGCCGGCGCCAGGCCAGTGGCTGGACCTGGCGATCGCGCTGCCAAACCTTTGCTACCTGGGGCTCATTGCCTGGGGAGCCCGCAGTGGCGCCACCAGTTTCACACATCTCGGCGCGGCCCTGGCATCGCTGTTGAATCACTGGCGGCGCCTGGTTTTGTTATTCCTGGTCTCCGTCCTGTGTTTCGACATCCTGATCATGTTTCAAATTGGCGATACCGCGGATGCCCTGCCCCAACCATGGATGTTCGGGGTTCTCGGCGTGTTGTTGACCCTGTGCTTCGCCTATTTACTCGTGGTCAGTCTGCATCGAAAGGGCCCGCTGATTTGGGCAAGCAGTCGTCAGCGTCATCACAATCCGGAACACGAGGCCCTGATTGCATATCTCGAGGAGCAACTATTGGCGAGTAGCGCTTTCCTCGACCCCAACCTGACGCTGCAACGGTTTGCCCGCAAAGTCGGCGTATCCCCACGGGAGGTGTCTGCAGCAATCAACGACCACCGGAATTACAACTACAATCAGTGGCTGAATAACTACAGAATCAAAGCGGCGCAACGGCAATTGCGTGAGAATCCCGGGCAAAGCATCACCGAGGTGATGTATGCATCGGGGTTTCAGAATAAATCGACCTTCAACGCGGCGTTTTTGGCTTGCTGTGGCGAAAGCCCAAGCGCCTGGAGAAGCCGCCTCGACGATGGCGCTGAAACGAAATAGGTATCAGGTCTGATTGCTTAACATAAAGGAGAACACCAAGCCATGCCGTCAACTGAACCAAAACGCTGCTGGTGGTGCGGGGATGACCCCTTGTACCAGGCTTACCACGATGAAGAGTGGGGTGTGCCGGTGCACGACGAGCGGGGGCTTTTCGAGTTTCTCTGTCTCGAAGGCGCGCAGGCCGGTCTGAGCTGGATCACAATTTTGCGCAAGCGTGAACATTACCGGCGGGTTTTCGATGGCTTCGACGCGCATAGAATCGCCCGTTACGACGAGTCCAAAACCACTGCCCTGCTGGCCGATCCGGGCATTGTGCGCAACCGGCTCAAGGTGCATGGCTTCGTCAAAAACGCCCGCGCCTACCTGGCCATGCTCGATGAGGGCTTGACCCTGGACAGCTATCTCTGGGGCTTCGTTGATGGCGGTCCAATCCAGAACCAGCGGCGTTCACCGCGCGATGTGCCGGGCAATACGCCGGTTTCGGACGCGCTGTCAAAAGATCTGAAAAAACGCGGCTTCACGTTTGTCGGCACCACCATCTGTTATGCGTTTATGCAGGCTGCGGGACTGGTCAACGATCACCTGGAGGACTGTTTTCGTTTTGACGCGTTGGGTGGGATATCCGGCAACGGCGTGAGTGAATAACGGTGATGGTGTAAAGTGTCAGTTCCCTGCTCAGGCAGCTGACCCGAGCTCAAAACCGGATCCGTTCCAATGAAATTTAACTGGCGCCCATTCGGCACGTTCACCAGGACCACTCCAGCGCCGGTGGCCTCCAGCGACCCCGTGGTCGAAAACTCACTGAACCACTCGCTCAAAGACGCCCGAGCATTCGCAGTGATGACCGGTGTTGGAGAAACCTATCTTTCGGCATTCGCCATATTTCTGCGTGCAACCACGCCACAGATCGGGCTGCTCGCTTCTCTGCCGCCCTTGCTCGGTTCATTCATTCAGCCGGTCTCCGCCTGGCTCGGCAGGATGACGGGGCACAGAAAAGCCATCGTATTGACCGGGGCAAGCATCCAGGCCATGGCATGGCTGCCGATCGCCGTTTTGCCGATGGTTTTTCCCGGCCACGCGCTGCCGTTGCTGATCATGTCGGTGGTCCTCTACCAGTGCGGGGCGCATCTGACCACACCGCAATGGGGCAGCATGATGGGCGACATCGTGCCGACACGGCGGCGCGGGCGATTTTTTGCACGGCGGACAAAAATCGTCTCACTCACGACATTCCTGGCGTTGACGTTTGGCGGCCTGGTTTTACAGAACTTCAGCAGCAGGGGGCAAACACTTTTTGGATTCGCACTTCTGTTTGGCATCGCACTGCTGGCAAGATTGGTATCCGTATACCATCTTTCGAAAATGCACGATCCCCGTGGCCAGGCGGCAGCCATCGAACCTGCCATTGAACGCCACTGGTGGGAGCGTCTGAGGCACTCGAACTTCGCCCGTTTTTCGGTCTTTTTCGCGATGACACAATTTTCGGTGGCGATCGCGTCACCTTTCTTCTCGGTCTACATGTTGCGCGATCTGCATTACAGTTATTTCGCCTTCATGACCAACACGGGCATGGCGATACTGGCCCAGTTCCTGACGCTGAGCCAGTGGGGGCGCATCAGCGACGTTTTCGGCAACCGCCGGATACTGGCTATCACGGGTATGGTCATTCCATTGATGCCGCTGTTGTGGATATTTTCATCAAATTACTGGTACCTGTTATTTGCACAGGTCATCAGTGGTCTGACCTGGGCGGGTTTTTCGCTCAGTGCCAGTAACTTTCTGTATGACCTGGTCTCGCGTGAAAAGAGAACCACCTACCTCGCGATACATAACATGCTTTCCAACACCGGGCTTTTCGCCGGCGCAATGCTTGGCGGTTACCTGGGCATGGTGCTGCCAACCAGGCTAACCCTCCTGGGTCACACCTTCAGTTGGGGCAGCGCGCTGCTGGGCGTTTTTGCCGTTTCGACGCTGGCCAGGGCGCTGATGGTTGTCGTGTTGCTGCCAAAAATCCGCGAGGTGCGCAGGGTGCGCCCGATCAAGGTCAGCGAACTGATCTTCCGCGTGACCCGGGTTAACGCGCTGGCTGGCATGTTCTTCGAAGTCGTTGCCTCCAAGCCCAAAACGGTGCCCGAGACGCCGGAGCCCGACCAGCAAACCGGTGAAGCGGGTTGAATACAGCGCATAAATGAAAGGCCGGGGAAGCCGGAGCAGCCGAATTTTTGCAGGGGTTATCAGCTCAGCAGTTCGACGATCGCCTTGAACTTCGGATGGTCGCGGGCGGCATCCCAGTCGCTGTCCTTGACCAGCCAATCCCGGTGCACGGTACCGGCCCTGGCGTGTATTTCGAGCAATTCCAGTGCGCGCTCCGTGTTGCCGCCCGCTTTTCCTGCTCCGATCCGTGGGCCTTCAGGGCCGTGCTCTGCAGAGACGCGGGATCGCTTACAAAGGACGGCTACCTGATTAACTATCCGTCAGCATGTCCCGACCACGCGCGTATCAACTTGATTTCATCAGTTTCGATACCGATGGATTCGAGAAAGTCCTGGTGGGCCTCTGGCGAGGTTTTTTCAAACTCAATGTGCCATTGCCTCATGCCGGTTTCATCGAGACCCGCCGCCTTCAGTATCGACACCCAGGTTTGCTTGTTCAGTACCCTGGCATTTTGTGCGGCGCCGGTATTTTCCAGCAGGTTCAGGATCACTTTTTGCTGGCTTCTCAGCGTCTGGATCTCGTCATTCAGGGATGACAATCTTTGCTCGAGCGCTAAAGCCAGGTCGCCGCCCTGCCGGTTTAGCAGCAGCGAAATGGTATTCAATGACAATCCGGCACTGCGGAACTGCACGATACGGTCCAAACGCTTCAGGTCTTTGTCCGAATACAGGCGGTAGTTTGCATAACTTCTGCCGCTGGGTGACAAGACCCCAAGCTTGTCGTAGTAAATAAGCGTGCTGCGCGAAAGCGAATACTTTTTCGCCAACTGCCCGATCGTTAACATGTGGTTTTCCATTGGTATGCGGGGAAATGGGGTGGTTGGCTAAAACAAGGCCAACCACCCCGCCACGCAAGATCCTTACAGGGCCCGGATGCGGCTAATTTCGTCCGGCGAAATGTTCAGCCACTCGAGAAAGGACTGGTGGCCGTCCGGGTAGCTGGCCTCAAATTTTCTGTGCCACAGAACCATGGTCTCATCATCGAGACCAATTTCCCGGAATAACCGCACCCATTTCTCCTTGTTCATTCGCTTATTGCTCATTTCACACCTCCAGATTTAAACATTGATTGCAGCGGATGATCACCGTGGAGGTGATTCTGAAGCATGAAGCCGTAGTCAGGTCAAACACCTTATTGCAGAAAGCCGCTGCCGCGCAATCATGGTGGCTTTCATTGGCTATCTGCCGCTTTTGCCACACGGTTGTGATCGACCCAGAATCCCCACGCCACCAACAGCCAGAGTGCCTGCGCCGACCAGGCCACCGCCGTGCTCGAGGGCGGGGGAGGGCCGAAGATATTGGCGGCGTAGACCACCAGCAGAAATACGACAAGCGCCCAGAAACCGATGCTGCCCTTGCGGTTCAGCGCCCGCGTACTGCCGGTATATAACCACACGCCTCCTGCAAACAGCAGCAATTCCACACTCACCGCGAGGACGGGATGGTTCCACAGGCCGAAACCGATGCGGTTGGTGTCACTCAGCGTCAGCGGCATGTCGGGCCGGTGTGTCAGCACATCCAGCACCCAGTGGCTCAGGACCAGCAGTACGATCACGATCGCTGCCCGCATGCCGGTGTGTCGCAGTGCTGTGTAAAGCCCCGCGAACAGGACACTCCAAAGCAGCAATGCGAGCAGGCTGTGGGACCAGGGGTAGTAGAGAAAATCCAGTGGTGTCATCACCGTGGCGCCGGGTGAAATCTCCAGTTTCTCGACACCCAGCAAAACCAGGCTGGGCCAGATCAGGTCGGCCAGCTGGCAGGCCAGGAACAGCACGCCCAGTGACACCTGCGGCGCGTATTTCTTTGCACCAAAACCCATTGCGAAATGACCGATAAACATGAGACTCTCCAAAAATCCTTGCCGTTACTGTGTTTTTGCCCCGTCCGGCCTTACCAGCTTAATGAAAGATTAGCACATTGAGTCAAAAGTGAACGGTGGTGTACGTGGCTTAGCCGAGCATGCCGAATGCAGGACACGACACCTGTCAAAAACGGTCGCCCGCAACCCGTAAGCACGCTGCCCAACCTCCTGGCAAGGTGGTATTCGGGTATTCCCGGGACTATCCTGTATGTACACGGAGCGTTATTTCACCTGACTCGTAAGGAGCGAAGAGCCCCCATGGAAGCGCGTTACGCAGCCGGTCCTGCAACGATTGTCTACCAGGACGAAAACGGGGAAAAAAGTAAGAAAAAGCTGGTCCAGTTACTCTGGGGCGACCTGCTCGATTTGCGCGAAGAACCTCCCGGCGACTTTGCCAAAGTCGGCGTGCGTATCGATGAAGGCGCCAAGATATACCAGGGCTGGGTTAAGAAAAGCGAGCTGCGTTCTGAACCCGTCCTTGAAGTCACCTTTGTCGATATCGGACAGGGCGATGGTTGCCTGATGATCCTGCCGGACAAGGACAGGAAGGATTTCCAGCGCAGGGTGATGGTCATCGACGCCGGCGAAGATACCAACATGACGCGTTACGTCAAATACCGCTTCATGTATCCGAGCGCCAGGCGGCCCAAGGAGATTCACGCCGGTATTATTTCGCACCCCGACCAGGATCACTACAAGGGCTTTGCATCCCTGTTCGAGCAGGAAGGTCTATCATTCAACACCCTTTATCACAACGGCCTGGTCGAGCGTAGGGGTGATGCTGTCCTGGGATCGCGCAGCGGCACCAGGCCAAAATTATTCACCGACCTGGTCAGGACAAAGGCCCAGCTCAGGGCACTGCTCGACAAGGACGCTGAAATTGCAGGGCGTAAAACCTATCCCGACATGTTGAAATCCGCGCTGGATGCGGGCAAGTTCAAGGACTTCCGGATGCTATCGCGCGATGACGGCTACCTGCCAGGCTTCGAACCGGGTGACGAGGTCAGCATCGAGGTGCTGGGTCCGGTGATCGAAACCAATGCTGAGGGCGAATCGGGTCTGCGCGATTTCGGTAATACCGGCTTCACCAAGAACGGCCATTCGGTGGTGTTGAGGCTGACCTACGGCAACGTCAGGATGCTGCTCGGCGGCGACCTCAATATACCGGCTGAAAAGTTACTGCTCAGCACCATCATGGGTAAGCCTGTTCCGGAGAAAGCTGCGGAGTTCAAAAAGTACATCAACGAGGCGCGCAAAAAGCTGGAGGTCGACATTGCCAAGAGCTGTCATCACGGCAGTGCGGATTTTTCCTCGCTGTTTCTCGGCGCGGTCAACCCGATCGTGACCGTCATTTCCAGCGGTGACGACGAACCGCATTCGCACCCGCGCGCGGAAACGTTGGGCGCCATCGGAGTGAACTCGCGCGGCGAGCGGCCGTTGATCTTCAGCACCGAACTGGCGCGCTCCGCCAGGGACGCCATCCGCGACCCGGCAAAAGAACGCAAGCAAATAAAAGACGCACACGCCGCCGTGCTCAAAGCCGTCGATGCTGTGAACGAGGCCATAACCCCGCAGGAAAAGGCCGCGGCATCAAAAAAGAAAAACGCGGCCGAAAAGACCTTCCGCAAGCTGGTCGACGACACCATTGATCGCACCGTGCAGGTCTATGGCGCGATCTATGTCCGCACCGACGGCAAGGTCGTGGTCATAGCGCAGAAGATAGAACGCGGTTCGGCCGGCGAGCAATGGAATATCTCCGAACTACACCCGGATGCGAGCGGCGAGCTGCGGTTCAGTTCGAAATACCAGGAAGCGTAATGCCGGGAATCCAGGTGCTGCGGATCTGACGATCGCCAGTTCGGACAGATCTCCGGCAGATTGAGCCATCGTTAGTAAGGCGCCTCATCACCGGCCTTGGCGGCCATTTCAAAGCGTGAATTTCCATCTACAAGACAAGTATGGTGTTCTACATATTATTATTGGCTACAATAGAGCAGGCATCTGGCGGGTTGAACCTGTCAACAGGAAACCCGATTGTCTCATTCCGGAATGCCTGGACAGGTGTTAGAACGTGACCAGAGAAGCTGAACTAAAATTGCTGGTAAAGTCGCTCGCCTTTGCGGCAGGAAAGCACCGCAATCAGCGCCGCAAGAATGTTGCCGCGTTCCCTTATATCAACCACCCGATTTCCCTGGTCAATATCCTTTGTAACGAAGCCCAAATAACAGATATCAATGTGATCTGCGCCGCCCTGTTGCACGATACGGTGGAAGACACCGAAACGACGGCTGACGAATTGGTCGCCGAGTTTGGCCAGGTCATCTGTGACATCGTGATGGAAGTGACCGACGACAAGTCGATCGAAGTCAGGCAAAAACGCAAGCAATTGCAGATCGAGCATGCCTCGCAAATCAGTGATCAGGCCAAACTGCTTAAACTGGCTGATAAAATCAGCAATTTGCGCGACCTGGTCAACGATCCGCCCGCCAAATGGAGCATCGAAAGACAGCGTGAATATTTCGATTGGGCCAAACAGGTGATCGACCAGTTACGCGGCACCCATTCCGAACTCGAGAAACTCTTCGACCTGGCTTACTCCAAACGGGTCTGACAGGCAGGTCGCAGCAAATCCGGTCTTTCCAATGGCGCTACCGGGCAAGGCACCTTCCTGATTCTGAATAAAAGGCTGCTCTGGCATTGACCCCTTTGGACTTCATCCTGACGTCCCCCGAAAATCACTAGCCAGAGCAGCAAATTAAAGCTTACTTACGCTGACGAGTAATGCAGTGATCCAGTTCACATACATTATCCTGACTGCAAGAGCGTTCCGGAGAAGATGGACTGTTACTGGCAGATCCAATGGTCAAAAACCTGCCTGGGGTGTATTTGACAAGCCTGGAATTTGTCAAAAGGAAGGCTGTCGGGTTCCGCGATGAACAAGCGCGTGTGCAGGCGCTGATCGAATCCCAACTGCAGAATTAGACGGTAAAAGCTGCCGGGCCCTGGACAGGCCGGATGTCGGACAACACGACTACGGCGGCCGCAAATCCCGCTCAAGGATTGGCGGCCCCGTTGATCTGCTGACTATTTTTTCGCTGCAGCCTTCTTGGTTGTTGCCTTCTTGGCTGGCGCTTTCTTGGCCGCAGTTTTCTTCGCTGCTACCTTCTTGGTTGGCGCTTTCTTGGTTGCAGTTTTCTTCGCTGCTACTTTCTTGGTTGGCGCTTTCTTGGCCGCAGTTTTCTTGGTTGCTGCTTTCTTGGTTGGCGCTTTCTTGGCGCTTTCTTGGTTGCAGTTTTCTTGGCTGCTGCTTTCTTGGTTGGCGCTTTCTTGGTTGCAGGTTTCTTGGCTGCTGCTTTCTTGGTTGCTACTTTCGTGGTTGGCGCTTTCATGGCTGCAGGTTTCTTGGCTGCGGCTTTCTTGGTTGGAGCTTTCTTGGCTGCTGCTTTCTTGGTCGCTTTACTAGGCATTTCAAACCTCCCCGTTCAATGATATCAGACCGTTCAGCAAGCAGACTGGAGCAACCCTTCATTTTTGCCGCAATAACATCCGCTTGCCTTGAAAAAACAATAGTCGCGATTAACACTTTTTGCAAACCTAATTGACCAATTTATGCACGGCCTTGACCTTATTCACCTGGATGATTGGTAATATTGTCCTTACGTATGTCTGCGAACGGGTTCAGTGCCATGTATGCGCAAGTGCTTCACGAATGTAAATCCATCACGCAACAACCGCTGGTATTGACCGAACTGGAATGTCCGGCAACAGGTCATCTTGATGTACTCGTCAAGGTGCACGCTTGCGGAATCTGCCGTACCGATCTGCATGTCATCGAGGGTGAGCTTGATCCGGCGAGCTACCGGTTACCCATCATCCCCGGGCACCAGGTCGTCGGTTCGGTCGTCTCAGCGCCGGAATCATCCGGACTGGCACCGGGCCAACGGGTCGGTGTGCCCTGGCTGAATTCGACCTGTGGCAGTTGCTCCTTCTGTCGCAGCGGTCGGGAAAACCTGTGTGTTCAGCCCGAATTTACCGGCTGGACCCGCAACGGCGGGTTTGCGGAATTCGTTTCCGCACCCGCAGACTTTGTATATCCGCTGCCACCGCAGTTGAGCGATATCGAAGTCGCCCCGCTGTTGTGTGCAGGTATCATCGGATACCGCTGTCTGCGTCAATGTGAGATCGACAACTGGGCAGGTGCGAAACTTGGACTGTACGGCTTCGGTGCCGCTGGTCATATCGCCATCCAGATTGCACGTCACCGTGGCGCCGATGTTTACGTTTTCACGCGGGACCATCAACGTCATCAGAGACTGGCCGGGGAACTGGGGGCAACCTGGGTTGGCGGCACCTTTGACACGCCACCGGTGAAGCTCGACGCATCGATCATATTTGCCCCGGCCGGCGAAATCGTACCGCTTGCATTGCGAGCGCTGGAACGCGGGGGCAGCCTGGTGCTCGGTGGTATCCACATGAGCCCGGTGCCTGAATTTGCCTACCAGGATATTTACTGGGAGCGGCTTATCCGTTCGGTCGCCAACAATACGCGGTCGGATGGCCGCGAATTTATTGCAGAAGCGGTTGCCGCCAATATCCACACACATACCGAGGTCTTTCCGCTGGCCGAGGCGAACCAGGCCTTGCTGGCGTTGAAACAGGATGCGATCAGGGGTGCCGGTGTATTGCTGGTAGACAGCTGATACCCGCGCAGGTATCCGGAAGGCGCGGTTAAATTGGCCGTTTAACGTATATACCCTTGTCGACTACACGTTTTCCATCGCCGGCAATTGGAAGGATCGGCACCATTGTTCTATACTATCCAGTGACAACTCATAGTCAGTCATGGCCAAACTTTGCTGCCCCCCCAGAGGTAACCGGAGTCGAATCATGAAAGCGCAACGACAACCCTTCAATGCTTCCCGTGACCAGAACATGGGCACATTTACCCACACCACTCATGCAAGACAATTTACATTTCTACCCGCCACACACAGTCCGCCATTCCACTCGGGCAGGGTCAATTCGCTGGATCGTTTCTGCGCGAAAAAGTTGCTGGACTTCCTCGGCCAACCATCTGTAGACATGGTCTTTTGGGATGGCAGCAAGCTTACCCCGAATGTCATTGAGCCACTGGCGACGCTGTACTTCCGGGATCGTTCATCCCTTTACCGGACGCTCTTGCGACCCGAGTTGAATTGGGGTGACCTGTATACCCAGGGTCGCGTCGATGTCGGTGGTGATCTCGTCGAACTTCTGGATGCGGTTTACCGCGGTATGCAGAGCAACAAAGGCCGGAGCTGGGTTCACCGGCTTCGCAGGACATTGGGACAGCGGAAGATAAGGAACACCTCCCGCAAGGCCGCCGACAACATCCACCATCACTACGATATCGGCAACGATTTTTACCGCCTTTGGCTGGACCGCGAAGCCATGCAGTACACCTGTGCCTACTACCCGGACCCGGCCATGACGCTCGAGGAAGCACAGCTTGCCAAGATGGATCACGTCTGCCGAAAACTGCAGTTGAAACCCGGTGACCGGGTCGTTGAAGCCGGTTGCGGATGGGGTGGTTTCGCGCTGCACATGGCCAGGCACTATGGCGTCACGGTCAGGGCATACAACATTTCCCGCGAACAGGTAAATTACGCGCGTGAAAAGGCCGAGGCGGAAGATCTCGCCGGTCGTGTCGAGTATGTCCTTGACGACTACCGCAACATCAGTGGCGAATATGACGTCTTTGTATCTGTCGGCATGCTCGAACACGTCGGCCCCGCAGATTACCCGGTACTCGGAAAGGTCATCGACAAGTGTCTTAAACATGGTGGCCGCGGGCTGATTCACAGCATCGGGCGTAACCGCCCGGGGCCCATCAATGCGTGGATCGAACGGCGGATTTTTCCGGGTGCCTATCCACCGGCCCTGGCCGAAATGATGGACATCTTCGAGCCCAACCGTTTTTCGGTACTGGATGTCGAAAACCTGAGATTGCATTACGCCCTGACCCTCGGCGAATGGCTGCAACGTTTCGAGCAGAACGCAAAGCGGGTGGAAGAGATGATGGACGAACGGTTTGTGCGCGCCTGGCGTTTGTACCTGTCCGGTTCAAAGGCGGCATTCACCTCGGCACAAATGCAGCTTTTCCAGGTGGTATTCGCACGCGAGAACGATAACCACATCCCATGGTCACGCGCACACCAGTACGCCACCGGGGTAAGCCAGGCTGGCAGTGACCTGGCGGCCATGGATGATTGAGACCGAAGTACTCATCATCGGCGGCGGACCAGCGGGTTCGACACTGGCGCGGGCCCTTCGGCAAGCCGGAAAAGACGTTTCCGTCATGGACAAGGCTGAATTTCCGCGCGATAAAGTCTGCGCAGGCTGGGTCACCCCGGCGGTATTTGAGGAACTTGATATCGACCTCGCAGATTATGCCCGTGGCCGCGTGTTGCAGCCCATCCACGGTTTTCACACCGGCCGGATCGGCCAGCCGTCCGTGCAATCAGACTTTCCCGGCGAACCCGCCAGTTATGGTATCCGGCGCATAGAGTTCGACCACTACCTGTTACAACGCAGCGGCGCCGAACTGTTGCTGGGCCAGGCATTCGAAACCATGCGACGCGATGCCGGTGGCTGGCTGGTCAACGAAAAGGTCAGGACCCGCCTGGTGGTTGGAGCCGGGGGTCATTTTTGCCCGGTGGCCCGTCTCATCGGCGCAAAGAAGCCCGGCGAGACCGCCGTCGCCGCCCAGGAAATCGAATTTGAAATGAACCCGCAGCAAAGGGTGGAATGCAAGGTTGACGGTGAGCTGCCCGAGTTGTATTTCACACCTGACCTGAAAGGTTACGGTTGGGTGTTCCGCAAGGGCGATTACCTGAATATCGGTCTGGGCCGGGAGGACAAGCACCGGCTATCCGCTCACGTCGAACAGTTTTGCGATTATCTTGCCGGGATCGGCCGCATCCCCGGTGAATTGCCAGGAAAGCTCAAGGGTCACGCCTACCTGCTCTACCCGCACGCCTGCCGCTCGCTGGTTGGAGACGGGGTCGTGCTGATCGGTGATGCCGCCGGTCTTGCCTATGCGCAAAGTGGCGAGGGTATCCGTCCCGCGGTCGAATCGGCACTGCTTGCGGCCGGGGTCATACTTGACTGCGCCGGAGATTATTCGGCACAAACATTGCGCCCCTACGCCATTGCTGTGGAAACGCGTTTTGGCAGACGCGAACTCAACCCCGGACCGGGCGGGGAAATATCGGCAGGACTCAGGCGACTGCTGGCGGGATGGCTGCTGAAAAACCACTGGTTTTCAAAGAATTTGCTGATCAGGCGCTGGTTTCTGCATACACAGGACAGGCCCTTACCGGCCACCACTCTGCGTGTTACCTGAAACCGTTTTTGTTGATTCAAATCAATCCGTCGGTCGCCGACTCGACATATCCTGAGTACACGACAGACCGCCATTGCGGGGAGACAGTGATGTTGACCGAAAACCAGGTTCGCGAATTCAAAAAGTTACTGGACGAGCGCTTTTTTGAGCTGCGCGAGGAAGTACGGCAGGAACTGCTCAATTCAGATAATGAAACCTATATCGAGCTCGCCGGCCAGGTGCACGACATCGGTGAGGCATCGGTAGCCGATCTGCTGGTTGATCTGCAATTGGCGGAGATTGACAAGCATATAGCGGAAATCAGGGATATCGACGCCGCGCTGTTGCGTATCGCAGCAGGTCGATATGGCGTCTGCAAGGACTGCAAGTCGGCGATAGCTGTTGAGCGTCTGCAAGCCTATCCGACTGCCAGGCGTTGTCGCCGCTGCGAAGTGAATCACGAACACAACTACGCCGGGAAAAGCGGCCCGTCGATGTAGCCCTGCCGGTTGCATGCCTTGCCGGGTGAATCAATGTTCCAATCCGGCAACCATACCAGTAGGAGACCCTTTTTTACCCTGGCTTTGCCGAAGCGTGAATAACGGGGATGATACCTGTCATCAGCTCTGTCTATGATTAGTGTATACCCCACTGCAAAATTCTGGATGACAACATGGGAGCATTAGCCATGCCGGCTAAAGCGGAGCAAAATCTACCCAAAGGCGAGCCAATCCTCAGCCACAAAAGTGACGCTGTAACGACACTGACGATGAACCGGCCCGAGCGTCTCAATGGCTGGACGCTGGAGATGATGGACGCACTCAAGGCGGCTTTGAAAACCGCTGCCGGAGACGATGAGACCAGGGTCGTGATCCTGACCGGTACGGATCCGTACTACTGCGCGGGTGTTAAGCTGTCATCAACATTGCGGCCTGCCCATCCGCGTAAAATGCGCGCGCTGATCATCGAACACAACCAGGCGCTTTTTGATATGTTCCTGGACTTCCCCAAGCCCTTGCTGATCGCTGTCAATGGACCGGCCATCGGTGCCAGCGTAACCTCTGCGACACTCTGCGACGGTATCATCGCATCGGAGAAAGCAACCTTTTGGACCCCGTTTGCGGCGCTGGGTGTCCCACCCGAGGGCTGCTCAAGTGTGCAGTTCGCGCGTATCATGGGTCCTGAAAATGCCGCCAGGATGCTCGCCAGCGAAGGCTGGAAACCAACCGCCAGTGAAGCTCTCGAGGCCGGCCTGGTGCAATGGGCCACAACGCACGGGAAACTTGCGCAGGAGGCTCGCCGCATTGCCCTTGAATGGGTCAGGACGGGGGCGGAACGCAGCTACCGCGGCGGCAGCAGCCGCGATGAACTCAAGGCTGTCAACGCCAGCGAATCAATCGCGCTCGCCGATGCGTTTTTAAGCACACCGTTCATCCGGGCGCAGTTGCGGTTTTTGTGGCGTAAAAAGAAGTGGGGGCCAGCCGCCATGTTCCTGGCCATGCTGGTCACGCGACCTTTCTGGTCACGTTTGCTTTGAATTTTAGGGATTCATCATGTGGTTCGAAGAACTGACAGGTTTTACCGAGCATTCACCGGCGCAGGTTCGCTCAAACCTGGATTTGAATGGCAACAGCATTACCTCAAGGGTCAACGGCAAAACCTTTATCTGCGGCCGGCTTGAGACCCCGTCGCTGGCAGAATTGCGCGCCGCCGTACCGGAAAGCCCGGTGCCTTCAGGCCGGATCAGCATCCGCGAAGTCATCGCCGATGCACAAACGCTGCACGCTGATCCGGTCAATGCCGGCGCCCTGTTCCAGGTGGCGTCACAGTTCAACCTGCTCGAAATGGTTTCCCCGGATGTGACCCCTGAACAGGGCGTTGACCGCTACGAAGGCGATCATACCCAGGGTCCGGCCTGCGCGATTGCTGCCGGGGCGGGCACGATCTACCGGAATTACCTGCTAAAGTTAAACGGACGGAAGGGGCAGACGGCGGACAATCAGATCGATTGTCTGCGGGACATCGGCGCGACCCTCGGCAATACCGACGGACGACTGTGGCGCATGCAAAACGGCTATGCGCTGGCCTCGGCGACGGGACTGACTGAAATTGCCGCCCGGCTCAAGGCCATGACAAAACAGGAACGTGACGCCTTGCGCAAGAAATTGCGTATCGGCATCCAGTGGGACACCCAGGTAACGATCCGGGACTGCCGCCACCTCGTTACCCAGGTATACGGTTCCGCGTTGCCGGTGGCCTATTCAGGACAAGCGGAAGGCTCATGTGAGAAATTTGCCCGCTTTATACTCGAGACATCCTACGAGGCGACTCTGTGGGCGGCCATTTTGAATTTTGCCAGGACCGGCAACAACCGGGTTTACCTGACCCTGTTGGGTGGAGGTGTTTTTGGCAATGAGGAAGACTGGATTATCGCCGCTATAGAGCGCTCGCTCGAGTTATTTTCCCATGTACCCCTGGATGTCGCCATCGTCAGTTACAAGGCATCAAAGCCAACCGTGAAGGAACTGGTCTCCCTCATCAAAAGCTGATGTGCTGGCAATCTTCGCGAGACAGCATCCTTACTGATGGATAGTGTAAAATTCCAGATATATTCAATGACTGCGTTTGAGCCGCTACCAGACCCTGATTCCACACGCAAAATACATGGGTGAATCGATGAATTATCTAAAAACCATTGTGATTACACTGGCAACCCTTTTCGTCAGCACCACGGTATTGGGAAAACCCTTTACTGCAGATGACCTGGTCCGCCTGGACCGCGTCGGGAACCCTGTGCTGTCACCCGACGGCAGCAAAGTGGTTTACAGCGTGCGCACGACCGATATGGATGCCAACAAGGGCGTATACGATCTTTGGTGGAGCGGATTCAGCGACGCTGAAACCCACCGCTTGACCACCCACGCTGCAAATGACACCAGTCCAGCCTGGTCAGCCGATGGCAAGGGGGTTTATTTCCTGTCAACGAGAAGCGGTTCTTCGCAGGTCTGGCGGATTGCGCTCGACGGCGGTGAAGCCAGACAGGTCACGGATTTGCCGGTAGATGTGGCAACATTTCGGCTCGCGCCGGATGGTGACCAACTGGTATTTTCTGCCAGTGTTTACCTCGACTGTGAAAACCTGGCCTGTACTGCCGATCGCGACAAGGCAAAGCAAGACAGCCCGGACAGCGGTGTAATGTATGAGCACCTTTTCATACGGCACTGGGACCATTGGCTGGATGATAAATACTCACAGCTCTTTGCACTTGCACTGGATGAAAGCGGTGTCAGTGCCGGTGAACCGCTGCGATTGAGCAAGGGTATTCGCGCCGATATTCCTTCGCGTGTTTGGGGCGGTGTCGAGGAATACGCGGTTTCCCAAGATGGCGCAAAGGTCTATTTCGTCGCACGCATACGTGACCGTGATGAACCGACCTCCACCAATTATGATATTTACTCGGCGCCAATGAACGGCGATGGCGCGGTGGTCAACCTGACCTCGGCGAACAAGGCCTGGGACACTTGGCCGGTTTTGAGTCCGGATGGAAAAAGCCTGGCTTACCTGGCGATGTCACGGCCCGGTTTCGAAGCGGACCGCTTCCAGGTCATGATCCGCGACCTCGAGTCAGGCAAGACCCGCACCCTTGCAGGCGACTGGGATCGTTCAGTTTCAGCCATGGCGTTCTCGCCGGCAGGAAAATCCCTGCTGGTGACTGCACAAAACCAGGGTAACCTCGCCTTGTGGGAGCTGGATATTAACAGCGGCCAACGCCGGAACCTGGTAGCCCAGGGCAACGTCAGCGCTTTCGAAGCAGGTCCGCTGGGTATCGTGTTTGCCATGGATAACCTCAAATCACCTACTGAACTTTACGCGATTGATAATGGCGCCAAAAGACCCGCCAATTGACCCGTTTCTCCGCGCCACAATTACAGGGCGTCGAGATGGGTGAGTTTGAGCAGTTTTCATTCACCGGCGCAAACCAGGAAAAAGTTTATGGTTACGTCATGCAGCCGGCGGAATTTGAAAAGGGTAAAAAATATCCTGTCGCCTTCCTGATTCACGGCGGTCCACAGGGCAGCTTTGGCAATCATTTTCACTACCGTTGGAACCCGCAGACCTATGCAGGTCAGGGCTTTGCCGCGGTTTTCATCGATTTTCACGGTTCCACCGGTTACGGGCAGGACTTCACGGACAGCATCTCCGGCGACTGGGGCGGCAAACCGTTGATCGATCTCAAGCTCGGACTCGCGCCGCGCTGGAAAAATATCCATTTCTGAATGGCGAAAAGGTCTGTGCTTTGGGTGCGTCCTACGGCGGATACATGATCAACTGGATAGCGGGTAACTGGCCGGACCGTTTCAATTGCCTGGTCAATCATGACGGTATTTTCGATCAGCGCATGGCGTACTACACAACCGAGGAGCTATGGTTCCCGGAATGGGAAAATGGCGGGCCTTATTACGAACATGCCGCAAACTACGAAAAATACAATCCGGTCAATTACGTCGATCAATGGCGCACACCGATGCTGGTGGTCCACGGGCAACTGGACTACCGCTTGCCCGTGACCCAGGGTATTGCCACCTTCACAGCTCTGCAAAGAAGGGGTATCGAGAGCAAATTTCTGTATTTTCCGGATGAAAATCACTGGGTGCTGAAGCCGCAAAACTCCGTACAGTGGCATAACGAAGTGAACCAGTGGCTGCATCATTACCTGGATTGAAGACGGTTCTTTGGTGATTCTTCCAGGTTAATAGTTCGATAATTCTGGAATTATCGTTGATTTTTATTATCAAAGATCTTATGCTTGGTCCATGGAACTCGAAAACGCCGCAAAACAACTCGAAGCACTGGGCAACCTGACCCGGCTCGCGATATACCGCAATCTCGTCCAGGCCGGGTCCGATGGCAGCCCGGTAGGTGATATCCGGGATGTACTGGATATACCTGCATCAACGCTTTCACACCATATTGCCAAGCTGGTTAATACAGGTCTTGTGACCCAGGAGCGCGACAGCCGCAGCCTGGTTTGCAGGGTTGACTATGAAAACATGGATAGCCTGATGGCCTTCCTCGTGCAGAATTGCTGTACCGAGGACTGGATTATCCAGGCTGAATAGTCACTTTTTTTAACACTTTATTTCGAACATTCTGGAATTATGGATTTATCTGTGAATACACCCGCAAAATTCCTTTTCATCATGGATCCGGCTGAAACCCTGAACCTGAAAACTGAAACTTCGCTGTTGCTGATGCAGGAACTTATCAAACGGCAGCATCTGGTCTACTGGCTGCAGCAGGAGGACCTTGCCCTCTATCATGACCAGCCGATGGGCAAGGTATACCAGGTCACCGGAACAGAGCCCATGCAGCGCAACGTACCGGCATGGGAAAACCTGAACGGTTTCGATGCCGTGCTGGTGCGCAAGGATCCGCCCTTTGATACCCTGTTTTTGCAATTGACCCTGATTCTCGATCACCTCGACCCGCGCATTGCCCAGTTTAACGACGTCAGGGCACTGAGGGATTTCAACGAAAAGATACTGCCCCTTCGCTGGCCGGGGTTTACACCACCGACCCTGATCAGTATGAATGCCGAGCAGATCGCGAGCTTCAGCGAAGAACACCAAAGCGTCGTATTGAAACCGCTGAATGACTGCTCCGGACGTGGTATCAGAAAAATTGACTTGGAGGCAGGCGGAGATTTCCGTGTACAGATTGCAGAAGCACTGCGCGATGAACAGGGCAGATTGCGTTTTTTGCTTGCGCAGAAATATCTGCCTGCCGTCAGCCGTGGTGACAAGCGGGTATACCTGGTCAACGGTGAACCGTTTGGTATGGTGAACCGCATTCCCGCAGAGGGCAGGTTTCTCGCCAATATTCACCAGGGTGCGACCTGCGAAGCAACTTCGCTTGAACCCCGGGAGGTTCAGATCATCACATCCATAGCGCCGTTCCTGCGTGAACATGGAATCTTTTTGGCCGGCGCTGATTTCATCGGTGGTTACCTGACAGAACTCAACATCACCAGCCCCTCGGCAGTCCGCCAGATCAACGAAGTCAGCGGCGAAGAGGTACACCAGCGGGTCGTGGATGCGATGCTGGATTACATGGGTATCGCTGAGCCTGTACCGGCGGAAATCAAGGCAGTGACCGCCATGGCTCAAAATCGCCATGTGAATCCGTGCTGCTCCGCCCCGGCTTGTTGTGCCGGGATATAACAGGGCGGGATGTTCACAAGACGCCTTCAAGGATGGAAAAACTGCTTGATTCAAAGCACAATCAAAGCATGGACAAAGACGACCTCAACACCTTAAAACTCCGTTTGCGTGAATTTGCCGATACACGCGACTGGAACCAGTTTCACTCGCCAAAGAATCTTTGCATGGCGCTCGGCGTCGAGGTTGCGGAGATCAACGAGCATTTCCAATGGCTCACCGAAGAGCAGAGCAAAAACCTGCCGCAGGACAAGCTCGACGAGGTGGCGACCGAGCTTGCCGATACGTTGCTTTACCTGGTCCGGCTGGCAGACAAGCTCAATATAGACCTGGCCGCCGCCGCATCCGCCAAGATCTTAATCAACGAAAAGAAGTACCCCGTCGATATGGCCCGGGGTAACGCCAGGAAATACACCGAATTCGTCAGCAAGTGATCGTGAATCCTTGAATCCGCTCAATCCGAAAAAGCTGCTCAATAGCAAGTGGACGGCTGTAAACCCTTCACGAAAGGAAAAACATTTCCTGGTTACCGAGGTGAAATATGACGAGGACGGCGCTGTCATTCACTGCCTGGTGGAAGCTGTTATGACCCGGCGCTCTTTCTCAATTTCGTGGCGGGACTTTAAGAAATCCAGCGAATGGATCGCCGGATGGCAATGAAATAACCCGCCGCGCCCGCGACGGACAGCACCCGCAAATGTACAAGCAACTGACTTAAATCAATTTTACCGATCGATTTTGAGCATAGCATGACTCACCAAAATATTTATTTAGGCTTTGAACCGAAATAAAAAGAGCCTGGGAATTAATTTATCCACGCCATGCGGGACGATAACCATGCGTATAAAAGACATTCTTGAATTAAAAGGTACCGAGGTCGTGTCAATAGACGCCGGTCAGTCCATTCATGCTGCCATCGTCATGTTGAACCAACATGGCATCGGCTCCCTGATCGTGACCGGGGATGACGGCCAGATCGTCGGTATTGTCACCGAACGGGATATCCTGAAAAGCTGTGGTGAAAACTGCACCCACCTGCAAACCACGACACCGGCCGAAAAGGCCACCTGCCCATTCATGATCCGCGACATCATGTCGAAAGATCTCGTCATCGGCGTGCCCAACGATGACCTCAACTATGTCATGGGCGTCATGACCAAACACCATATCAGGCATCTGCCGGTGCTTGACAATGGCAAGCTGGCTGGAATGATCTCGATCGGTGACCTGGTCAATGCGCACTTTGAAGAGAACATATTCGAAAGCAGGACACTCAAGGACTATATTCATACCTGGGGGCGGGCGCATTAGTCGGACTTAGCGACGGAACCGGACAGCTGGCGGCGAACAACCCGGAAAGGGTTGTCAGTTTAGCGCTTTGACGGGTCCCACCACTTTTCCAGCAGGCTGATAAACCTCGGTTGATCCCGTATCGGGTCCATGTGAATGTCCGTGTTGAGCAAAATAGTACCGGGATCGCCGATCTCCCAGGCGTGCTCGAGGGCATCGAGCGCTTTTTCTGTTTCACCCCACTGGGCGTAGATCTGCGCGTATTGATAAGAGGCATCATCAGCTTCGACGGTGATCAGTTCTTCCAGGGCTTGTTGGGCCCTGGCCCGGTCCCCGAGTTTGTCATACGCAATTGCCAAACCCGTCAACCGTATGAAGGCCAATGGTTCTTTGTTGAACAACTCAATGGCTTTTTTTGTTTCACCCTGTCGCATCATCCAGCAATTGGCAAGACCGCCGTTATAACGACTCGCACCAGGCACCAGGCTTAGCGCACGCCCGGTCACTTCTGCAGCTTCATCACATCGGCCCAGCAACCCGTATGCGTTCCTGACATTGGTCAAGGACCTTAAATTTAGCGGGTCCCGGGCCTGGGCTTCGAGGGCATACTCCATGGCCTCATCCTTCCGGTTCAGCACCATCATTAAACCTGACATGTCATTCAATGCTTCAATATCTCCCGGACTTAAAAGCAGGGCCTGCTTGATGGCGGCTTCTGCTTCCGACCACTTCATTTCAATCATCGACACCCGCGATACCGCCAGGTGGCTTTCCGGCAGGTTTGGGTCCATGTCGATCATCTTGTCAGCAAGATTACGGAGCTGGATTGCGCCTTCCTTGTAATCGATAGAACCCGCGCGATGCCTGTAATTCATCACACCAAATTGCCCAAACCAGGCCAGCGTGAAGTCGGGGTCGAGTTCCAGCGCACGCTGAAACAACTGTTCTGCTTCATCTTGTAACTGCACATCGTCGGGATCACGTAAAAACAGGTAGCGGCCACGCATATAGGCCTCGTAGGCCTGCGTATTGGTGGTGTCGGTGTGGACCAGTTTTTCCGTTGAATCACCCAACAGTGCTGAACTCAGCTCACCGACAACGCGGGTTGCAATCTCCTCCTGGATGGCAAAAATATCATCCAGTTCACGGTCGAAGGTATCCGACCACAGGTGGTATCCATCTTCCGCCTTGATCAACTGTGCGGTTATTCGGACCCGGTTTTGCGCTTTCCTGACACTACCTTCCAAAATATGGGTGACACCAAGTGTTTGCCCTATTTCGCGGAGGTCGGTGTTCTTGCCCTTGAACGCGAATGAGGAGGTACGCCCGGTGACTTTGAGCTCCTTGATCCTGGCCAGTGAATTGAGCAACTCCTCGGTCAGACCATCGGAAAAATATTCGTTTTCAGCATCGCCGCTCATATTGACGAACGGCAGCACGGCGATGGATCTATCCGGTTGGGTGCCTTGTTGCGCTGCAAGCCCGGCCGCCTGTGCTGATTCCGCCTGTACAGATTCCTCGGCCAGTACCTGTTCCTTGACCTCCTGTTTTGCCGCTTCGACCAGGGCCGCATCACGCGCGGCGCTGAGCACGAACTTGTCAATCACGAAATAGCCGAGCGCCAGGATCAATACACCGACGATGGCATTATTCAGTTTGCGGCCGGTTTCTGAAGTGATCGACTGTGAGCGGTCGACCTCGCTTTCACGCTTGAGCCCCTCGGGGGTCATTTCAAAGGCCCAGGCAAAAAACAGTGCGAACGGCAGACCGGTACCGAGTAACACCAGTACCGTTTTCATCACCCAGTCGGGTGTGCCAAAACTCTCGAAAATCAGTTGCAAAACCTGCGCCACCAACCAGGCAATCACGACGTAGGCGGCACCGACCTTGAAGACGTTTCTGCGTTTGAGTTCGTTAAACAGTGACAATGGCTGGCTTCTTGTTGGGCTTGGTTGCTACTAAGCATAGTTGCTTGGGCTGCAAATGCCAAAGCATCATTGTTATTCAGGATAGCGGGGGTTGTGATTCATCAAAGGTTATCGTGGTTCTGTGCACCGCCCCGTTTCGGCTCAAGGTAATGAACGCTGAACAACTGTTGTTCGTCCGACCAGCTGGAGTGGATGTCAAAACCCGCGGCCCGGGCGATTTCCCGAAAGCTTTCCTGCGTATATTTATAGGAGTTTTCGGTATGAATGGTTTCACCACGTGAAAAGCTGATGCAGGTATCGTCCAGTGTCACCACCTGGTCCTGTTTGCTGACCAGATGCATTTCAATCCGCTGTTTTTCCTCGTTATAAAACGCGTGGTGTTCGAAACGGTCAGGGTCAAAATTCCCGTTCGTCAAGGTGTTGATATGATTCAATATATTCAGATTGAACTGCGCCGTGATACCCTCTTCATCGTTGTATGCCGACTCCAGGACCCGGGTCGATTTATGTAAATCGATACCGAGCAAAATTCCACCGTCCCGATCCAGCCAGCGGCCCAGGTGACGCAAAAACCCAACCGCATCTGCGGGCTTCATGTTGCCCAGTGTCGAACCGGGGTAAAAAATCACGTTGCGGCCCGGGGGTAAGCCATCAGGCACTTTTTCAAGATCGGAAAAGTCAGTACAAACCGCGTGCACGTGTAACCACGGATATTCTTCCGCCAGTTGTATGGCCGACTGCTCGAGAAAATCGGCGGATATATCCATTGGCACATAGGCGGCCGGTTGCAGGGCGTCGAGCAACAACCTGACCTTTTCACTACTGCCGCTGCCCGGCTCTAACAGTACGCAGTTCTGACCGCAACAATCAGCCATGGCCCCGGCGTTTTGTATGAGTATCTGCCGCTCCGTGCGGGTCGGGTAGTATTCGGGCAAACCGGTGATCTGCTCAAATAACACGGAACCGCGCGCATCGTAAAAATATTTCGAGTCGATGCTTTTTTGTGCCTGTTGAAGCCCGTTGAGGATTTCCATGCGCTTATCATGCGCCCGCGGATGCAGGTCGCTGAACACGACGTTATCCGGCACTGGATGAGCCGGGGTCTCTTCTCCTTCCGGCGCAGACTGAGTTTTGACCCTGGATCTCATATATTCCTCGCGAGTCGGATTCCGCTGAACTGCCAACGGTCCTGGAGATAGAAAAAATTCCGGTAAGTGGGTCTCAGGTGACCGGCGCTGCTGACACAGGAGCCACCCCGCAAAACCCATTGGTTGGACATGAATTTACCGTTGTATTCACCAATCGCGCCTGCCTGGAATGTGAAACCGGGATAGGGACGGTAGGCGCTTGCGGTCCATTGCCAACAACTGTCATAGAGTTGTAGCAGCGGTTGCGCGGGTGCCTTGTCCGCAGGCGCTTGCGGATGAAGACCGGACGCAGGGCTGCCAGGCAAAGCCTGCTGCCTGGCGGCGAACTCCCACTCGGTTTCCGTTGGCAGACGCGCATTGGCCCAGTTGGCGTAGGCGTCGGCCTCGTAGCCGCTCAAATGGCAAACGGGTTGGTCCGCCTGTCTTTCGCGCAAACCGTAGAGGGTAAATTCCATTGCCTTGCCCTGCTTTTCCAGCCAGTACAACGGTTGCGTCCACTGTTGCGTCTGCACCGTCGCCCAGCCGTCCGCCAGCCAGTGACCCGGTTTCGTGTAGCCGCCGTCGTCGATAAAAGCCTGGTACTCGCGGTTGGTGACCAGGCGATTGGCCAGCGAAAACGGTTCCAGGTATACCTTGTGAGCAGGCATCTCGTGATCAAAGGCGAATTCTGCCTGACCGGGATTGACACCCAGTTCAAACATACCACCGGGGTAGTTCCGCCATTGGACTTCCCCGCTTGATGTGGACGCCGCTACACCGCCGTTTTCGAGGGCAGGGAACAGGGGATTGGCCCAGAACGAGTACTTGATGTCGGTGAAGTACAGTTCCTGGTGTTGCTTTTCATGCTCGATGCCAAGACGGCAACGCGCTTCGATCGTCGGCCGCTGAGGGTGGTCTTGACTGGCCAGCAAGCGCGACATCTCGAGATCCACGTGTTGCCTGTAGGCGAGTACCTGTGAAACGGTCGGACGGGAAAGCAAACCTCTTTGCGCGCGCGGAAATTGCGCTCCAATGGCATTGTAGTAGGAATTGAAAAGCACCTCGAAATCCGGGTGAAACGGTTTGTATCCGCTGGCAAACGGCTTCAGCAGAAAGGTTTCAAAAAACCAGGTGGTATGGGCCAGGTGCCATTTGGGTGGACTGACAAAGGCTTCCGCCTGCAAGCCGTAATCCTCCAGTTCCAGTGATTCGCACACTTTTACCGAGTAGTCGCGGGTGGCATGAAAATCCCCTGCCAGGGTCTGGCTATAAAACGTATCCATAAGTCCGGGTTTGGGTATCCCCTATCAATTCATCCTAATTACTATATACATATAACATATTGAGCCGGGCTTCAGTGGGGGAGGCGCAATACGGCTGACCCGGTTATTGCCAAAACGACCCTGCCGTGCTTGTTTTTACGAGTTTGCCAAAACCGTTTTCAGGGCAGTCCTGGCCGTGCTTTAGGCCGGCGTTTCAAACCCTGTCATTTTTTTTATTTGTCCTATACTCATGACGAATATCCCTTCCTTTGTCGCATATCAGAAGAAGGGCGTCCTTAAAATAATAGTGAGATAAAACAATGAAAAATCTCGATCGGCTGTTTGTGCTTACTGGGTTGGTGTTCCTGTTAATTGGCATGGCGTTTGGGCTAAAAATGTCCGCAACGATGGATTTCACCTTGCATGGTCTGCATGCGCACCTGAACCTGCTCGGTTTCGTGCTGATGACGCTTTTCGGTCTTTGCTATCGTAGCTGGCCGAAGATGCAGGAGGGCAAACTGGCTACGGTTCATTATTTCTTGCATACCATTTGCGTGGCTGCAGCGCTGGTATTGCTTTACTTTTTACTCACCAATCCAGACCTTGGGCCGAAGATTGGCCCGGTCATGAATATGTTCCTGGGCGGCGCTTATCTCGGTATTTTGTTGTTCGCCTACCTGGTATTCACACGCGCCAGGGACTGAACAAACATCAGCCGGAAACCACTGCTCCCGGTGATCCTGAACCGGGAGCGGTGGTGGCATCTTGCATAGGAGTGGTATGCGCACGAAGGCGTTGATTCCGTTGGTCCTGCTGGCCGGCTGGGTTGCGGCATCGGAACAACCGCTCGCGACGGCTGTGGTAGCGCCCGTCGCGGTACAGACGGGTGACGCGGTCGAGGGATTGCGTGTCGCCACCCGGGTCGGCTGCAACGGTTGCCATGGCGCCGATGGCGGCGGCCGCGAACTGTGGGAAGAGGAGGGCAAATTCAAAATGTTCTCGCCCAACCTTACCGTCAAGCGCGACCTGTACGACGACGTGGAAATCGATGGCTTGCTGCGCCAGGGTCGCACCCTCGATGGCCACGTACCTTTCGGCATGCCAATCCTGATGTTCCAGCATTTGAGTGATCGCGAGGTCCGCGACATCACCGCCTGGTTGCGTTCGATACCGGCGGTCGTCAATCCGGACCTGAAGGAAAGCTGGTTCTCGGACGAGACAAGAAAACAACTTGAGGATGACACGCAACCGTACCTGGAAGACATGCGGCCCGATCCTGGCAATCAGCCCCCGCTCGAACCGCCGACTGAAACCCTGGCATTGGGCAGACACCTGGCGATGACTTCATGTCCCGAGTGTCATGGCCGCGACCTCAATGGCTTCCCGGGCGACGACGCGCCGCCACTGGTCGTCGCCAAGGCTTATTCTATGGAGAATTTCGCGCGCCTGATGAAGACAGGCATCACCATCAGCGGCACGGAATCGGCGACGGGCCTGATGACGCTGATGGGCCGCATGCGATTTTCGGTGATGACCGATGACGAGATCCGCGCGCTCAAGCTGTACCTGGATTCGCGTTGACGGATTTGCTTGCTGTCATGATCGCCACTGCCTGCTCATTACCAGCGCAGTTATCGCAAAAGCAGTTTAAGATAACGGAAATCAAGGCAGGGGCTGAACATATGTTTGCACGTCTATCACTTTCAATTTCACTGTTGTTGCTGTTTACAACCAATATCAGCGCCAACCCGGTTACGGAACAGGTCAACGATTGGCGACAGACGCACGAACAACAGATCGTGGACCAGTATGCCGGATTCCTCGCTATCCCCAATGTCGCCTCCGACAAGGTCAATATCCGCCGCAACGCGGATTACATCGGGAAGATGTTGAAAGACGTGGGAATGCACGTGGAGCGGCTTGAACTGGAAGACAGCAACCCGGTTATTTTTGCCGAAAAGCAATCACCCGGCGCGACTCGGACCATCATGATGTACATGCATTTTGACGGCCAGCCGGTCAACCCGGACAACTGGGCGTCCGACCCATGGACGCCGGTGATGCGTACCGACATGGTCGAAAACGATGGCGAACTGGTGCCAATGAAAGCACCATTCGATCCGGATTGGCGTATTTTTGCCCGCTCGGCCGGTGATGACAAGGCGCCGATCATGGCGCTCTATTCCGCTTTACAGGCGCTTGCGGCTGCGGGTATTGAGCCAAGCGTCAACCTCAAGGTTTTCATGGAAGCCGAAGAGGAGGACGGTTCACCCAACCTGCGGCGCATGATCGAAACCTACGGGGACAAGCTGGCGGCGGACCTGTGGTTGTTCTGTGACGGCCCGGCGCACCAGTCACGCCGCTGGCAACTGGTTTACGGTGTGCGCGGCGCCTATGGTTTTAATCTGACGGTCTATGGCCCCAACCGCCCGCTCCACAGCGGCCACTACGGTAACTGGGTGCCCAATCCGATCATGCTGCTGACTGAACTGATCAGCAGCATGCGCGCCGCCAACGGCGATATCCTGGTGGACGGGTACTACCGGCAGGTGCTGCCGCTGTCACAGGCCGAACTCGATGCAATTGCAGCATCGCCGCAGATGGACCAGGAACTGATCACCGAACTCGGCATCGGCGCGCCGGAAACCGCAGAGCCACTCAATATTGCCATTTCACGCCCGGCCATGAACCTTCGCGGTATCCGAGGCGGGGATGTTGGCGCCAAGGCACGCAATGTTATCCAGCCATCCGCCGAAGCCTCGATCGGCTTACGCCTGGTCCCTGCGCAGACACCGGACTACCTGCGTGAGGTCATCGAGAAACACATCGAGAAGCAGGGCTTCTATATCATCCATGAAGAACCGACCGCTGAACAACGCCTACAGCACAAACGGCTCGCACGTCTCGACTGGTCTTCATCGGGTGGATACCCGGCCTACCGGACTTCGCTCAGCGACCCGCTGGCGGTTAAAGTCTCAGCGTTATTGGATGAACTGTCCGATGGTACGCTGATCCAGACCCCGACCATGGGCGGCAGCCTGCCGATTTATATCATCGACGATGTTTTGCATACACCGGTCCTGATCCTGCCGACCGCCAACCACGACGATAACCAGCACGGCGCCAATGAAAACCTGCGTCTGCAAAACCTGTGGGATGCGATCGAGATTTTTGCCGCGGTATTGACCGGGCTCTGAGCCTGGAAATCCTGATCTGGCAGAGGTTGAATTCCCGCGATGACTGAACTCAAAAAAGCCTTGTTGACCGGCATATTATTCATATTGTGCAGTCCGCCATTACTCGCCCAGCAACCGTCTGATAAGACACCGGCTTCAGAACCGCAACAGATCCAGGCAACGGATGCCGCCAGCCAGCGCGAAAACCCGGTGTCTGCAGTACCATACGAATCCGGCCGGGTTGGCGAACCCACCTGTGAAGACCGCTGGTCAAATTTCCTGCCGATTCTCGGCAAAGCTGCGTGTGAATTGGGTTACGTCCTGCCCAGGCCATTCGGTATTTCCGCGGGTTACATGCACCAGGACCAGCCTTTTGATGTCGGTGGCATTTTCGTCAATGGTATCGATGTCAAGACACCCGGTGTCGCGGTGGTCAACGAAGTACAGAACGAGGAAACCACTTACACCCTGCGGGCAGATGCGTGGATACTGCCTTTCTGGAATATTTACGGCATTCTTGGCAGGACCAGTGGCCGGGCAGTCGGACCGTTGATGCTCGATCTCGAACCTGTTTTTCCCGCCCTGTGCAAACTACCCGGCAACAACTGCAGTGTCGATACCACCTTTAAACTCGACTACAAGGCCGATGTTCGCGGCTACGGCACAACCATCGCCGGCGGCTACAAGGATTTCTTTGGCATGATCGACTTCAACTGGACCACGGCCGACCTGGATATCTCGTTGACCGATGCCAAGGCCAGGGTGATCTCCAGCCGGATTGGCTGGAACGGTAAACTGGGAGGGTTTACCGGTGTGCTTTGGGTCGGTGTGATGTACCAGGATATTTCGCAGACCCTCGACCTGCCTGTGGATATTGGGCAAGACACGTTGCTGGTGACCATCGACCAGTCCACGCAGGAAAATTACAACTATGTCATCGGCGGACAGTGGGATATCAACCGCAGTTTCTCGCTGCTCGCCGAACTCGGGCTTGGCAAGCGCAAGAGCCAGATGCTGAATCTGACCTATCGTTTCTGATTCGCTCCCTGGCGATCAGATTACAGGAGAGAAAGAAATGAATCAGGAAGCCGACCAGTTTGATGGTAAGGATTGGCTCGAGGCCGAACTCGATGACACCCTCGACGAAGACTACGAACTGGAGATGTCCGAACCGGCATTGTCGCTGGAGTTGCGCCGGATTTACCGAAGAAGCATCCCGGAGACCCTCGACCGGCGAGTCTATTTCAGAACGCTGTTGACCCTGCAATCAGAGCTGATCAAGCTGCAGGACTGGGTGGAGCACAGCGGTGAAAAAATCGCGGTGATATTCGAAGGCCGCGATGCAGCCGGCAAAGGCGGTGTCATCAAGCGCATCACGCAGCGTTTAAATCCGCGCGTGTGCCGCGTCGTGGCGTTGCAAAAGCCCAGCGACCGGGATCGCACGCAGTGGTATTTCCAGCGCTATGTGCCACATCTGCCCGCCGGCGGTGAGATCGTGCTGTTTGACCGCTCCTGGTACAACCGCGCGGGCGTTGAGCGCGTGATGGAATTTGCCACACCCGAGCAGGTGGAGCAATTTTTCCGCGATGTCCCGGAATTCGAAAAAATGCTGGTCCGCTCCGGCATTCGCCTGATCAAGTACTGGTTCTCCATCACCGACGAGGAACAGCAACTGCGCTTCCTGATGCGCGTCCACGACCCGCTCAAACAATGGAAGCTGAGCCCGATGGATCTGCAGTCCCGGGTTCGCTGGGAGCAGTACACCAAGGCCAAGGAGGAAATGTTCAAGCGCACCAACTTCCCCGATTCGCCCTGGTACGTGGTCCCGGCCAACGACAAGAAGCGTGCACGCTTAAATTGCATCCACCACCTGCTCGAGCAGATTCCCTACGAGGATGTACCGGACGAAAACGTAACACTGCCCGACCGCGTGTTCAACGAGAACTACGAGCGCGCCGTGTTGCCACCGGAACTGTACGTACCCGGCCGTTATTGAGCGATGGTTTCCTGCCGCGTGGCGGACGTAATTGTATCCGCACCCTGTCGGCGATTATGGGAACACAAACACAGAAGCGCGCTTATTGATTTCCAGACAGACATCGATCCGGTATGTCTGCCGTACCCGGCTTATTTGTAACCCGCCGCCTGCAATGAAAACAAGTTCGCATAGTGCCCGTTCAGTTCCATCAACTCCTCGTGACTGCCACGCTCGATCACCCGGCCGTTTTCGATGACGATGATCTGGCTGGCCATGCGCACGGTGGAGAAACGGTGCGAGATCAGGATGGCGATGCGGTTTCTGGGTGAGTTTGCGGAAATGTTCGAAGATCCTGGCCTCGGCGGCAGCGTCCATGGCGGCGGTCGGTTCATCCAGCACCAGGATATCGGCCTCGGTGCGCATGAAGGCGCGTGACAGGGCGATCTTCTGCCACTGGCCGCCGGACAGTTCCTGGCCATCCTTGAACCATTTGCCAAGTTGGGTTTTGTAACCGGACGGCAGATCTTCGATGAAATCATCAGCCATGCCTTTGTCGGCGGCGTCTTTCCAGCGCGACTCATCCTCAAACTGGCGCACGTCACCTGCGCCGATGTTTTCACCGACCAGGAACTGGTAGCGCGAGAAATCCTGGAAGATCACGCCGATGCGCTGACGCAGGGTATCCTCGTCCCATTCTTTCAGGTCCATGCCATCGAGCAGGATTCGGCCCTTGTCGGGGTAATAAAGACGGGTCAGCAACTTGATCAGCGTGGTCTTGCCCGAGCCGTTTTCACCCACCAGCGCCAGCGATTCACCGGGTGGGATGTGCAGGTCGATGTCTTTCAGCGCCGCTATCGCTGGCGCCCGGGTAGGTAAAGCTGACGCCTTCAAAGCGCACGCCATCATGGGGATGCGGACCGCTTTTGTTGACCGCCGTTGGCAAAGCCACCGGCGTTTCCAGGTATTCGTAAAGGGTGGACAGGTAGAGGTTGTCCTCGTACATGCCGCCGATCGCGGACAGGATCGCGGACACCGCCGACTGCCCCTGGCGGAACAGCATCAGGTACATGGTCATCTGGCCCAGCGTGATTCGGCTGACGACGGTCGCAAAAGCGATCCAGGCGTAGGCGCCGTACAAGGCCGCGGTGCCGATCAAGCCCAGCACGAAACCCCAGCCGTCACGGCGTATGGCCAGTGACTGATCGGCCTGGTAGAGACGCTGGAAAATATCCCGGTAGCGTTGCAACAGCAGCGGACCCAGGCCAAACAGTTTCACTTCCTTGACGTTGTCCTCGCGCGCGATCACGGTTTCGAGGTAAATCTGCATACGGGTCTCGGGTGAACGCCAGCGGAACAGCGTGAAGGCCTCGCCTGAAAAACGCGTTTCCGCAACAAACGAGGGCAAACCGGCCAGTATCAGGATCAGCACCGCCCACGGTGAAAACTGCACCAGCAATACGCCATAGCTGACCAGTGAAATCAGGTTCTGGCCGAGGCCAAAGGTGCGGTTGACCAGCGACAGGGGCCGGCTGGAGGCCTCGCGCCGGGCGCGGGTCAGCTTGTCGTAAAACTCGGAGTCTTCAAACTGCGCCAGTTCCAGCGTAATCGCTTTTTCGAGGATCATCACGTTCACCCGCTGACCCAGTTGCGCGCGCAACAGCGCCTGGCACAGGGAAATACCGCGTTGCGCCCCGGCAATGGCCGCCACGATCAGCGCCTCGATGGCCACCAGGGTAAATACCCGGGTCATGCTGAATATCACCGCTCTCCTGGGCGATCTTTGTTGCAGCCAGCACCGCGTCGATGATCAAGGCGCCGACATAGGCCATTGCCGCCGGCAGCACGCCGGCGACCAGGGTCAACACGGCCAGCACCACGGTCAGCGGGCCGTTGGTGGCCCAGACCAGTTCCATGGCCCGCCGGCTATAGCGGAATACGCCGAAGAAACCACGGGTGGTGGCTTCGAGCGGGGGTCCGGACGGGGTGAAATGGGCCATGCGTGAATCTTACATGATGACCGGGTTGTGCTCATGGTCTTTCCGGATATGACAGCTACGTTGGCTTTGATGTATATGTCCGGGTTCCGCAAAAGCGCTGTCATCAATGACTTTTGATGACATTCGCCGGCAGTTTCAATAAGCTTGTGCCCTGCCGTGGCTTTGTCATGCCAACACTCAACGATAAAAAGGCTTTTATATGATTCCAAGCACCCGATTCTTAACTGCTGCCTTGTTGGCTGCCCTGTTCTTTGCCATGCCGGTCAATGCCCAACAGCGGCAGAGCGGCCCCTGGTTTTTCAAGATAGACGGCGGTGGTGTCCATCAATCCGAAGCTGACCTGGGTGACAGCAGCGGTGGTTTTGCGGTGGACCGCTGGTTTGTCTCAGCCGGTGTCAATTACGCCTGGAGTCAACGCGACTCCATCGGAATTTCACTGGGCGGTGGTCAGGCCAACTATGATTTCAACGACCAAAGTGGTTTTGGCGGCGGAGCGCCCTGGAACAAGATCGATGATACCCGCGTGACCCTGACGTGGCGGTTTGGTTTTGGTGATACCGGTTCGGTTTTTATCGTTCCCGCGCTGCGTTTCAATGGTGAAAATGACGCCAGTGCCAGTGATAGCCGCACCTATGGTCTCTACGCCGCGGCGGCCTGGCGGCTCAGGGACAACCTGACCATCGGCCCCGGTATCGGCATATTTTCACGGCTGGAAAACAGCACCAAATTTTTTCCGATACTGGCCATCGACTGGGATATCAGCGATCGCTGGAACCTGTCGACCGGCCGCGGACTGGCCGCGTCACAAGGTCCCGGTCTGACCCTCAGCTACCAGCTGAACGAGGACTGGTCGCTCGGCCTGGCTGGACGCTATGAGAACGTGGAGTTCCGTCTCGACAACAAGGGCGTCGCCCCCGGTGGCGTCGGGCGCAACCAGTCCATACCGCTGGTGTTCACGGCCGAACTCAAACCCACCGAAAAACTCAACCTGTCCGTTTTTACCGGGCTGCAGTTCAATGGCAAACTGAAGCTGAAGGACGCCATGGGTGATCTGATGCAAGAAAGTGACTACGATCCTGCACTGTTGTTTGGCGCGACGTTCGAATATCGTTTCTAAATTCTATGACGTGGGGGCGTGTATCAAACAGTGTGTTCCCCAGCCATAATGCAACGTCATGAAAAGCCACGACCTGATCATTATCGGCGCCGGTGCAGCGGGACTGATGTGCGCCATCACGGCCGCAAAACGCGGACGGCGGGTGCTGCTGCTGGAGCGTTCGAACAAGCCGGGTAAAAAGATACTGATGTCCGGCGGCGGGCGCTGTAATTTCACCAATCTGTACGTGGCGCCCGATCGTTTCCTGTCCGCGAATCCACATTTCTGCAAATCGGCCCTGAGCCGTTATACCCAGTGGGATTTCATTTCACTGGTGGAAAAACACGGCATCGAATACGTTGAGAAGGAAACACACAACGGCCTGAGTGGACAGTTGTTCTGCCGTCTATCCTCGAAACTCATCCTGGCCATGCTGATGGAGGAATGCCGGCAGGCGGGTGTCGAAACAAGGCTACATTGCGAGATCGAATCGGTTCAGCACAACGCATCCGAGTGGATCAACGGCGCCACCGGCGGAGGCAAGCACGGGCGCGCTGGCGGAGGCGTATCCACCGAAAAACCAGGGTCCGAGGGTGGTTTTCATCTCGGCACCAGTCTCGGCATGTTTGCCTGCGAAACCCTGGTGGTGGCCTCCGGCGGGCTTTCGGTTCCAAGCCTGGGCGGTTCCGGTATCGGTTATGAACTGGCGGAGTGTTTTGGCCTGCGCCTGTTGCCCAGGTCCGCGGGGCTGGTGCCATTTACGTTTACCGATGCAATGCACGGCGTTTGCGAACGCCTGTCGGGTGTATCTACCGGGGCCGTCCTGTTTAATGAAAGGCAATCCTTCCGCGAGGATATCCTCTTCACCCACCGAGGTCTCAGCGGGCCGGCGGCGCTGCAGCTTTCCAGTTACTGGTCCCCCGGTAAAGCCATCCAGGCCAGCCTGTTGCCGGATCAGAATGTCATGGAACTCCTGCTAAACTGGAAGCGCCAGCACCCCCGCATGCTGTTACGCACGCAACTCGATCACCTGCTGCCACGCAAACTGGTATTGGAACTCGAACGATTATGGTGGCCGGAACTCGCAGAAACTGCATTGGCCGAATGGCCCCATGTCTGGCTGGAAGCGGTTGCGCAAAAACTTGAATGCTGGGTGCTCAAGCCGGCTGGCACCGAGGGTTACCGCACTGCAGAAGTGACCATGGGTGGGGTTGATACACGCGACCTGTCATCCAGGACCATGGAGTCAACGGTTCCGGGTCTTTTCTTCATCGGGGAAGTGGTCGATGTCACCGGCCACCTGGGTGGTTTTAACTTCCAGTGGGCCTGGTCTTCGGGGTTCGTTGCAGGACAAGCGGTATGACTGCACACTCAAAACACCGGGCACTTGCTCAAATTCGCCATTTCCACCGCCCGGATTTTCGCTTCGAAGCATTGAGTTCCCTGCATAAAAAGCCTTGACATAAAGACAAAGTGATTTTTAAATGCGCCCTATCAGTACCTAGCTCAGTGTGGAGATGCTCAGATGGGTGAAAAGAGCCAATTACAATTCGAGGATGACGACCTGGATACCATTGATGATTTTGAAGACGACCTGGATTTTGATGAATCATCAGATGACCCGGTTCTGCAGGTTAAAAAGGATACATCAGCAGAGCAAAGACGGCTTGCAGCCAGGCGCGAGATTGAAAGGCGCAATGAACTCAAAGCCCTCAATTCAGAGTTGGACGAATGGGATGACCTGTTTGACGAGGATGATTTGTAGCTAGCGTATCTATTCTGCGCAATACCCCGGAGCTAAAACCATCCTGTCACAAGCCAGTCCAGCAATACCATTTATCTACACGATCCCCACCCGTCAACATCCTGCTTCCTGAGCATCTTGAACTTTGAAGCACCGTACTGACCTGGCTGTCAAATGCAGCACCGTTGCATGCACCAGGGCCAGGCAACATCAGGTACCAGATAAACTGACAATGGTGCAGGGACCCGGTAGGTGCTTGCTGTCTGTGCTCTCATGCCAGCGGTCCCGGATCTCGATCCGGGACTCCCCTCGCAGCCGGCCGGATCTTAACGGGACCGGCCTCACAGTACATCCTCGGCAATTGCTCCCGGCATTGCTCTACCTCCCACATCCCTGTGGTCGTGTACTGGTTGGCCTCGATCGGGCTTCCTGCCCGATCGCCCCTAATCCGTCCGGCTACTCGGCGCTTCAAAGTTCGCCCAGCCAGCAACCACCTGCCGGGTCTGAACCAGGGTGCACAGCTTTCAGCTGAAGAGCTCAACAGGCCGGGTGGTATTGACTGCCCATTTATCCGCCGAAGACGGGATTTCGCCAGGGATGATTTTCATGGATGAAAATCAAGCGCTGACGGTACAGGGATGTACCGCCAGCGCGGTCCCGATCAGGCGGAATACCGGCTGAGGGAACCCCGAAGGGGCGGATAAGCCTGGGCAGTCAATACCACCCGGCCTGTTGAGCGTACGGCTTGTAACGAAGCCACCAGTATTCAACGTTGCTGGAATTAAAAGCTAGAAAGGCAGGTAGATCACCGTGTTCGAAATCAGGATCATGATGAATATCAGACCCGTGGTCATCGGTCCAAGGTAGATCCTGCCGGTCATGTTAAAGAAGAACCGGTTCAGGTATGGCAGCACAAACATCATCGGCACCACCGCGAACAGCAGGTTGACGTACAACCAGCCATCGGTCCAGTAAACCGTTCCGGTCAGCGCAAAGGTCAGGTACTGGACCACCACGATCAACATCAAACCAAGGGAGTTTGCAAAGCCCCCGACCAGCATGCTCTTCCATTCCGGGTCACCGGCAAAACGCATGGCGCCGTTGATACGCAGGGAGTTTGAAAGCAGAAAGATAAAGAAAAAGGGTACGTACATGGCCAGAAGAATCAGCAGGGGAGGCTGAAAGGTGCGCACGCCCATGAACAGAAAACGGTAATCCACGTGCAGGAAGTAGTAAATCGTGAACAGGGTGAGAAAATAGAACGCGAACAGGGCGAATGCGAGCACGAAGGTCCTGAACAGTTCGATACGGTTGGTGGATGCCCCCCACATTTCGGGCACAACGCCATTTTTACGGCCAAAAAACCGGTAGCTGAGCCAGAACATCAGGTAGCCGATGCTGCCGTTGAGCACCGCCCACAGCATGACCGCATTGTTCATGCGCTGCGGGAAAAACCACGTCTGCTGTCTGCTCGAGGCCGCGACGAATAACTTTTGCGACAACTCGGCCATCGGGATGTAGGTGAAACAGGCAATCAGCGCGCCGATCACGAACATACCCCAGAAAATCACTTTACCCTTGCCCCGTGGTTTCGCCAGCGCCGGTGGCAACGGGTGTACCAGCGGTTTGAAATAGGGGATCTGCAGCATCAGGCGGCCCATGGGAACGACCGCCACGAGGGCCGCGACCAATGCGATCAGACCCAGCAGTTCCTTCCAGTACCAGACCTGGTTATCGGTGGAAATATCGCTATGCAGGTCAAAGACCCGCTCGAAATATTCGATCTGGTTAGCGGTCGCCTCGGTGATGTATGGCTGGAACGGGTGCAGGATTTTTTCGTTGTGCACCACCCGCAGCGTCCTGTCTTCCTTATTGCCGTAGTAGCGGCCAATTTCCACTTCGTCAATCGCCTCACCGCTGGCCGCGATGCCGGAATTAACTGTCCTTATCGCTTCAGGCGCATAGCGCATATCGCCGTTTTTCAGTTCATTGCGATAAGCGCCCTCATCGTAAAACGCGTAGCTCACGCCGACATTGGAACGCACGTCCTTGAGCACCTCATCGGTCATCGAGAGCATGTAACCCGAGACAAACACCGAATTGAGCTTGCTGGGTTGACCGGTCCTGATCGCCTCCTTGCCAAAATAGCTCGCGCCGTGAATAGCCGCGTTACCGCCGGCAGAATGGCCGGTTGCACCGATGCGGGTGCGGTCGATGTAATTCATGTTCGGCGTATCTGCCGCGTAATCCACCACCGCGTACAAGCCATAGCCTTCGGTGGTTGCCGCCCGGGGGCTCATGGAGGCGCTTGAGAATCCCTGCGCGTAAGGATCGATCAGGATGACAACCACGCCACGCCGCGAGAGTTCAATGGCGATATTCGCGAGCGCTTCCTTTGAACGCTGAAACCCCGGCACGACCACCACCAGCGGGGCGGGGTTTTCAACCGTCGCGGTGCGTGGCTTATACAGGTCGGCCACCACCCATTGACCATTTTGCGTCGGAATCTTGATGTCCTGCACATGCACACGGCCCCATGAGTCCTGCACCATGGATGCGATAAAACTGGCCAGCACAATGACAATGATTGAAACCAGCAAATGCCTCTTGGCAGCCTGGATCGGCTCCGTAACGTCGTTCATATGTCTGCCTTATTGCTTATTTTTCTGCGCATAAAACGCGGATTGGAACGGTCTTATTTTTCCAAGCGGATATCCACCATCAAATCATTGGCCAGGTCTTCGAGTTCGCTTTCCAGCAGGTTAATATCGGTACTGACCGGTACCAGCAGTTCCGCCCGGGCCCTGAATAATTCCCCGCCGGCCATCGAGGCCGCCTCGACCAGCGTTTCCAACTCGCGGACATTGACATTGTGGTTCGCCAACACAGTGGTAATGTCGTGAACGATACCCGGTCTGTCGTTGCCGACCAGGTCCAGCACACACTCACGTGTCTCCTCCGTCGCGGTCGCCGGTTCACAAATATGGGCGATGACTTGCAGACCGCTGGCCTCGAGCCCAAGCAGTTCCTGTTGGCAGGCGACCGAGTTTTCGGTTGGCACGGAAGCCAGAAGAATACCGGCAAACTGTCCGGCCAATGAACTCATGCTGCTCTGAATCCAGCTGCCACCATGTTTGTGCAGGGTTCTGGATACCGCCTTGATGATGCCGGGCTGATCATCGGCGAGGATGGTCACTACGATTGAAGTGTTCATGGGTAATTATTCAGTTTTTCTGCCATTGGAGTTGGCTATGATATCGGAAATTCCGCCGGTTTTGTGTCTGTCGTGTGCTTACCTGCAGAATGAAAATGACGTTTCATCAAAAACCCCGGCAACAGGGCCGGGGTTTTGAATGTCACATATGTTTCAGGTTCTATTTACCATCACCATAATCACTCTGTTTTGCCAGGTAATGCAGCAGGCGATTGTCTCCCGCTTTATAGGTGGAACCCCAGTCTGCCACGAATGCCTTGGCTTTATCCTCGCCCATAGCCTTGTTCATTATGTCCATGAAGCCGGGCTTTATGGGCACCATATCGGCGTAATTCTTGTACGGAATTACCAGGGAAATCGCGTTGCCCATACCACCGGAAACGACATTAATAAAGCCGTAGTATCCGGGGAAATTGTTTGCTTTCAGCGTTTCGGTCGCCTTTTTCAGACCCTCATAAAATGCGCTGCTCTGCCCGGGATTGATATACCAGTGGGAAACCGAGAAATACTCGTAACCGTCCATGCTTTCCGGCCAGTTTCCAATATCGTTAGTGCTGGTAAACGTGCGTACGGCGCTTTCAACATGCGGTTGAACCAGGCTGGTGAACTTGGCACCGGATTCATCATCCCAGTCATGCTCGGCGTCAAAGTCCGCCCAGTTATGATCGCCAGTACGTGCCAGGTACTTGCCGGTATCCGGACCGGTCATGATCTCGTACCACTGCCAACGCATCGCACCGGGCTTTTTGCCCATGAAATGGTGGTACTCGGTGATGGCGGATTCCAATTCCTTGCTATGGCCTTCCTTGGCAGTGATCATGACAACTTGCGCGATATTACCTTTCTTTTCTTTATCCTGCGCGACCGCTGATGACATGCCAAACAGCAATGCCAAAGCAGAAACCAATATCATTGTTTTTCGGAAAAACATCTTTGAAACCTCCATTTAGATGAGTAGTAAATACCATCCGGGCCAAGTTGGCGCCGGACAGGTATCTTTAAGTATAGGTAAGTTTCAGATTTTTATTCGAAAACGGGTAAATCAAAGCTCCCGCAGAGCCTGCGCAATTGGCTGTCGTGCCGCCCGTATGGCGGGAAACAAGCCACCCACCAGGCCGATGAGCATGGCGAAAAAAATACCCTCGGCCAACAACTTCATATTGACGTCAAAGGCAAAAGTGATCGCGCTGAAGCTGGCCCAGTTGAGGGTCGCCGCCCGGTAGCCGTCAAACGCCAGCCAGGCAAGTCCCGCGCCGAAAAGCCCGCCGACAAACGCCAGCAACAAGGATTCACTGACCACCGAGATGACCACCGGACCGGCGCGAAAACCCAGCGCCCTGAGCGTTGCAATCTCCCTTGTGCGGCTCGATACGGCGGTATACATCGTGTTCAGCGCGCCGAAAACCGCGCCCAGACCCATGATGACCGCGATCAGGGTACCCAGACCGGTGATCAGGTTGTACACCGTGGTCGATTGTGAATCGTAGTATTCGGATTCCCGCATCGGCTTGACATTGAGACGCGGGTCGCTGGTCAGGGTATCCTTGAATTCGTCATAGGCTTGCCTGTCATTCAGTTTTACATAGACGGACTGGTAGGAGTTGCCACGCCGGTAGGCCGGCTGCAGCACGGCCGCGTCCACCCAGATTTCCGATTCGGCCAAACCCCCACCGGTTTCGAATACGCCGACTACCGGCCAGCGCTCCTGGCCGACTTCGATAGTCGAACCGATATCGAGTCCGGCAAACTGCTGCCGGGCGCCCTTGCCGACAATGACCTCGTTAAGACCCCATTCAAACATCCGGCCTTCGACCAGTTTGAAGTTTTCCCGCACTTTCATGGCGGTCGCCTGCACACCGCGCAAGGGAACGTTGGCATCGGTACCGGTCGAACGCATCGGCAGGTTGATGACGACAAACAATTCCGGCGAAGCAATCGCGCCGTCCGCATCCCGGGCAATGCCCGGTGCCTCGGCAATGATGCGTGTGTCATCACCGCCCAGGCCGCTCATCATTTCCGAATCGGCGCCGCTGCGCAGCACGATGGCATTGCTGTCACCCGCCGAGCTTTGCATGGTCCTGAGCACCCCCTGTGCAATCGACAGCACACCGACCATCACCGCCACCACGCCGGCAATACCCAGCAAGGCGGCCGCTGATGAACCCTTGCGTTGCGGCAGTGAACGGATGCTGAACTGTGTAACCGATACAACCTGTGATATCCAGTTAAACACGGCTCACCTCCTCAATGCGTCTGCGATCTGCAGTCTTTGCGCCTGCAGAGCCGGAAGGATGCCCGCAACAAAGGCCATTGCCACGATCAAGGCGAACCCCAGCACGATGGATTTGACAGGCAAGTAAAAGACCGGAAAGGAGCCGTCGGTCGGGTCACCCATCGAAACGAGCAACCGGCCAGACCCAGCCCCAATACGCCGCCGACGAAGGTCAGGGCCAGCGACTCGCCAAGCACCAGTCCGAGCACGCCCCTGTCGGTGAAGCCAATTGCTTTAAGTACCGCCAGTTCATTGGTGCGTTCACGCACCGTGTAGGCCATCGTGTTGCCGGCCACCAGCAGGATGGTGAAAAATACCGCCGACATGATGGAAATGATGATAAAGGCAATATTGCCGATCTGGTTGGCAAACCCCTGGATAAAGGCGCCTTCCGGTTCGGTCTTGGTTTCCTGCGCCGAGTTGGCGAACTCCGCGTCGATGGCCGCTGCGACCTCGGCTGCCCTGTCGGGGTCGGTGACACGCACGGTATACCATCCGACCATTCCCTGGCCCCTGGCGCGGGTTTCATCAAAATAATCATAGCGGAAGAAAAACTGGCTGGTGTCGGTGCCTTTTTCCGCACCGTCGTACACGGCTACGAGGTCAAATTCCCAGGTTCGTCCACCGTCTTTCTTATCCCAGATGGTGGCGTTGATCGGTATCCGGTCGCCTATTTTCCAACCAAATCGTTCCATCGTGCCGCGCCCCACCAGCGCACCGGTGCGGGTCGCCAGCCAGGCCGCCTTGTCCTCGTCACTGACGACGTACTCCGGGAACATGTCGAACAACTCCTCGGGGACCACCGGAATCTGTGCAAAGAAATTTTTGGGCTCCTGGTAAATCCCGCCAAACCAGGTAGAAGCGGCGGCATTGTCAACGCCGTCGATTCTCTCGATCCTGGCCTCGTAGCTCTGCGGCAGAAGTTGAATGATCGAAACCTTGTGCCGCACGATCAGGCGGTCGGCGCCGGCGACTTCGACACCGGCGTCAAAGGCCTGGCGGATGGCCGCGAGGTAACCAAACAACAGGAATGCCACCATGATCGACATGAGCGTCAGGCCGGTACGTAATTTCTTACGCCGCAGGTTGCTGAATATCAGGTAAAAATATTTCATCAGTAAGCCCGCATATAGCGCTGGTATCGCGGAGTCTGGCGAAGTAGAGATTGGCCTGAACGCAGGGCTGGACTGAAACCAATAGCCATAGCTATTGGTTGAGGGAAGCTCAAGTCCAGGTGTATCTGGACGAGACAGAAACGTGATACTGGTGCCATATGGGGGCTCATCAATCTACCGCTTCGGTGCTGAGTTGGCCCTTGTTCAGGTACAGGGTTCTGCTCGCGCGGGCCGCGGCATGGATATCGTGTGTCACCATGATGATGGTTTTGCCCTGTTCCGTATTCAGAGCCTGCAGAAGATCGAGAATTTCATCGCCGGACTTGCGGTCGAGATCACCGGTCGGCTCATCGCACAGCAGCAGGGTCGGGTCGGTCACGATCGCACGTGCGATACCGGTACGCTGCTGTTCGCCACCGGACAATTGCCGTGGATAATGACCTGAGCGGTGTGACAGGCCGACGATCTCCAGCGCGATGGCCGCACGTTTTTTTCGTTCCGCCTTGGAAAGCTTGGTCAGCAACAACGGCAACTCGACATTTTTCTGCGCGGTAAGCACCGGCATCAGGTTATAAAACTGGAAAACCAGACCCACGTGCCGCGCACGCCAGCCGGCCAGCTTGCGGTCGGAAAGCTTGTCGATACGCTGACCCCCGACCTCGACCGCGCCTTCGCTGGGCCGGTCCAGGCCGCCGACCAGGTTCAGCAAAGTCGATTTGCCGGAACCGGAAGGACCCATCAACGCGAGGAATTCGCCCCTGGGGATTTCCAGGTCCAGGCCACCCAACACGTGAATCTCTTCGGAGCCGCGCTTGAATATCTTATCGACCCCGCTGACCTTGACCAGGGTGTCATTGTCCTTGTTATCCGTCATCCGTTAGTTTCCTTGACACGATCACCGGTTTTAAGACCGGCTGGTGCATTGATAATAACCTTTTCCCCACCCGCAAGGCCCGCGGTCACAAGTATGTCCTTACCCCGTTCCCCCGCCGTCGAAATGGCGCGTCGTTCGACCAGGTTATCAGCCACCAGCAACACATATTGCTTGCCGCCGCTTTCACTGACCGCCGATTGTGGAACCAGGACACCCGCGCTGCTGTTTGCAACCGAACCGTCTGACTCCTGGAATGCAACCTTCACCCCCATGTCCGGCAGGATACGCGGGTCCAGTTCATCGAAACCCACACGCACTTCAACCGTGGCTTTTTGCCGGTCGGCCGTGGGTATGATCGCGATGACATGGGCGGGAATCGCCCAGTCCGGGTAAGCATCCAGCGTGGCGACGACCTGCTGGCCCGGATTGACCCGGTTGATATAGGCTTCATTGACATCGATTTCGATTTCCAGGGAACTCATGTCAACGATGGTCCCGATACCCGTACGGGTGAATCCACCGCCGGCTGAAATGGGTGAAATCATTTCACCCGGCTGGGCGTTCTTGGCCACGACGACCCCCGCAAAAGGTGCGCGGATAACCGCGTCGTCCAGTTGCTGCTTGTAAACATCCAACTGTTTCTCCGCGACCTTCACCTCCGCCTGCTTGTGTCCGAGTTGCGCTGCCAGCGAATCGGAAAGCGCGCGGGCACGGTCAATTTCAGCCCCGCTGGACAAGCCGCGTTCAACCAGGCTGAGGGTGCGTTCGTAATTGGAACGGGCCTCGGTCAGCAGGGCCTGGGTTTCCTTGAGTGAAGATTCCGAAGAGTGTAACTGGGCCTCGGCCAGCGCATAGCTGGTGCCTAAATTGGAGTCGTCCAAACGCGCCAGGACCTGGTCCTTTTGCACCTCCATACCTTCTTCGATCAGGACATCCACGACCTTTCCGGTAAATTTGGAAGAGACCGTCGCCTGCCGTCTCGCCGTCACGTAGCCGGAAGCGTTCAACACGGTATTTGCGGCCTGGCTGGAAATTTCACGCGCGGCCACGGTGCGCACTTCGAACGCAGCATCCGGCTTCAAAAACATCCAGGAAGCCACGCCTGCCGCAATTACGACCAAAGCGATCAGCCACCACCACCCGCGCCCCGAATGGGATTCCACTTCCGGTTCACGTTCAATTTTCAGCTGGTCAAGCTTGCTCGTACTCATTGGTTTTTTTCAGGGGATTCATTTATACGAAGCGCATCATTATACATTCAGTGCAACAAAGCCGAGACTAAAATAACCCGTCCGGCGATGTGCGATCTCATTCCTGCGCCTGCTCGACAAGGATCAATTTTTCGGTATCAAATCCATACGATTTCGCCTTTGCAACCAGCCCATCAAAAATGTCTTTTTCCATCGTTGGTGTTCTCGACAAAATCCACAGGTAACCCGTGTCCGGCCCGACGACCAGTGACCATTGGTAGTTCTGCTTATCAAGTGCGATTACGTTGTAAGCGCCGTAGAACGGTCCAAAAAAAGATACCTTCAGTTTCCCGGTTGTCGTGTCATCGACAAAATAGGCCTTGCCCTCCGCCTCGTCCCACTTACCGTCAGCGGTCTTGTAACCACGATTGATAACACGCACGCCGCCATCATCACGCAAGCTGTACTGCGCTGTCACATTGGATAATCCGCGTTCGAAGGAGTGATCCAGGCGGGCGATCTCATACCATTTACCCAGGTACTTCTCTATGTCGAACTCCTTAACGGGCTCGACACCCTTGGGTATACCAAGACAACCGGTCAAACTAAAAACAACCAGGATTCCCAACAAGGATATTTGATTTAAAGGCTTAACTAAATGTTTCATGCAAACTCTCCTCAACTCAAAACGTCCAGTTCGAAATTAATGTCCAGTGCCCGGGCCTGAATGACAGGACATCCATGATACTGTTTTTTTGGGTCCTGGAGATGTGCCGGATCGAAGCCACCAGGTATCCCGTTTTTCACCGAAGACCATTGTGACCGACCCTTTCTTTGAAATCGGTCAGGGCTGAAATTTTCCTCAATGTGTTTCCTCATTGGTTCAAGGCGTTCGCCGCTGTCTGCAGTGCGCATAAAACCCTTCTGGTTTCAGTGTCGCTATCATAACAATTTATATATTATTATACATTAATTATATATATTTTATAAACAACTACCTATTATCTATCCTATCTGTATTGAATTATGCTTCGTTAATTTAAGTATATATAGTTAAAACATTACACTTATGCAATTAGTAGATATACAGCAACACCCTTGAAATAATTACGATGAGGGCTTTACTTTACTTATACATTTATTATACATTATGATCTCATTGTGAGTGAAGAGCCATCGGGCTTATTCATTACTTGAGACGGATACGGGGTTAAATTCGCACCGGTATTCATACCAAGAGCGGAATCGGCCGCACCGCCACTAAACAGTGGCTAATGACGAAACGAAGGAGTTGATCATGTCACTTAGAAGTTTGTACCTAATAACTGCGGCGACCATGTTGTTCAGTCAATTGGCATCGGCAAATGCCCGGGTCATGGTCGCCCACTTTGCACCTTTTGCCGAAGATATCGCGGATACGTCGGTCAGTGTCGCCCTGAACGGTAACGTTGCACTTGAAAACGTCAAGTTCAAGGATTTTACGGGTTATATCGAGTTGCAACCCGGTGTATGGACGGTCGATATCATTCCCACCGGGTCATCCACAGCTGCCATTAGCCAAAACTTTTCCCTGGAAGACGGCAAGGATTACACTGTTTTTGCATCCGGAAACGGAACCCTTCAACCGCTGGAATTATTTGCCCTGGTTGATGACAATACCGCGCCTGCCGCGGGCAACGTTAAAGTCAGGGTGGTACACGCGGCGCCATTTGCGTCTACCCTGGAAGGGACTGAAGTTTCCATCCGTACCGCGGGCGGGGATCTCGTAGGTGGACTGCAGGGCGTGCCTTATGCTGTTGCCAGCGGTTACCTCGAATTACCTGCTGATACCTATGACCTCAAGGTGGCTTCAAATAATGGCCAGGTAAACTATATTGATCCATTGCCGGTGACGCTGCCGGAAGGCACGATCGTCACCTTGTTTGCAGTAGGTGATATCGTCACACAGGACCTGTCCATCATTGCCACACCGATCGCCGAACTGCCGCTTCGTGCCCCGGTTGATAACTCGGCCAACGGTGCATTCAGACTCGACGGTTCTAGCGCGGAGGGATTTCTTCTCGTGCCGATCCCGGCACAAAATCGCCTGGTCGGAAGCTGGTACACCTTTAATGGCGACGGCGAACCGCTGTGGTTTACCTTTGATAGCTGCCTGTCAGACGAAAGCGGTTGTTCAACACCCGGCGCTTTCGATGGCATGAGCGCATTGACGACCTTGTATCAAAGCTCGGGAGGCATGCAGCAAATGACCGTGCCGGTGGGTACTATCGAATTCAACGTCGTCAGTTGCGACCTGGTTGAAGCCATGGTCACGGTCGGACAGAGCGTCACCATGTATGATGGTATTAGAGTCACGCCCTCTGCGTCGTGTGCGCCCTGAGTACAGGCGTTTAGCAGACAGAACAAAACGGAGAGCCCAGGCTCTCCGTTTTTTATTTACCGCTTCAGATATTGAACAATTCCATCCGCAGCCTTGCGGGCATCGGCGATAGCGGTGACGACAAGGTCGGCGCCACGCACCATGTCGCCGGCCGCGAAAATTTTCGGATTGGCAGTCTGGAACGCAAACCGGTCACTATCTTCAGCTTCCACCAGGCCCCATTGATTGGTGCGGATACCGTGCTCACCGAACCAGTTTTCCGGCGACGCCTGGAAACCGTAAGCCACGATGACGGCATCGGCATCGATCAGGGTTTCACTGCCCTCGACCACTTGCGGACGACGGCGCCCGGATTCATCCGGCTTGCCAAGACGTGTTTCAACCACTTTGACTGCGGTGGCTAGTCCCTGTTCTTCAACCACTTCCAGGGCCTGGACATTGAATCGGAATTGCACACCTTCTTCCACGGCGTTGGACACTTCGGTCTGTGATCCCGGCATGTTTTCACGGTCACGCCGGTAAAGACAATGTACCTCGCTGGCGCCCTGGCGTATCGCGGTGCGGACACAATCCATGGCGGTATCGCCACCACCCAGCACCACCACGCGCTGATCTTTCAGACCGATGAATGCATGCTCGCCGGCGGGCATGCCGAGAACGGACTTGGTGTTGCCGATCAGGTAATCGAGCGCCTTGTATACCCCACTGGCACTTTCACCAGGCATACCGCCTTGCATCGGCGTGTAAGCGCCCAGGCCGAGGAATACTGCATCGTGATTTTCCAGCAGATCGTTGAAAGAGATATCCCGGCCGATACAGGTATTCAAGACAAACTCGATACCCATGCCTTCGAGAATCCCGCGGCGGGTCCTGATGATTTTGTGTTCCAACTTGAATTCGGGAATACCGAAAGACAGCAGGCCGCCGATTTCGGGGTGCTTGTCATAGACGACCGCCTTGACCCCGTTGCGGGTCAAGACATCGGCACAGGCCAGGCCTGCCGGGCCGGCGCCGATGACCGCTACCCTGTGGCCGGTTGAGACGACACCTGAAAGGTCCGGACGCCAGCCTTGTGCAAATGCGGTATCGGTGATGTGCCGTTCGACTGCGCCGATGGTCACGGCGCCGTAGCCGCTGTTGAGTGTACATGCCCCTTCGCAGAGACGGTCCTGCGGGCAGATGCGGCCACAGATTTCCGGCAGGCTGTTGGTCTGATGCGCCAGTTCGGCCGCTTCGAATATCCGGCCCTCGGCAGCCAGTTTGAGCCAGTCCGGGATGTAATTGTGCACCGGGCATTTCCACTGGCAATACGGGTTGCCGCAGGCGATACAGCGTTCCGACTGCGCCGAACATTCCTGCTGCTCGTATGGATCATAGATCTCGAGGAATTCATGTTTGCGTGATTCAGTGGAGTGCTTGTGCGGCGCAGCGCGATTCCGGTCGATGAACTCGAAGCGGGTGCGTATATTGAGCTTGCTCATCCCACCACCCTCAGGGTTACGGCAGTCTCCGGCAATTTGACGTTTTCACGTTTTGGATCGACAACCCGGAATTTGAGTGCAAAGTGATCAAAGTTATTCAGAATGCGTTGCCCCCAGTCGCTGCCGGTGTGACGCACATGTGCCTCGATCAGCGACTTCACCAGTGCCTTATCTTCACTGTCCTCATCCATATTCAAGCGGGATACGTTCACCTGTTCCGGATTACAACGCCGTTCAAAGTTTTCATCAATATCAAGTATGAAAGCACGGCCACCGGTCATGCCCGCGGCAAAATTGGCGCCGGTACGACCCAGCACAACAACGATGCCGCTGGTCATGTACTCGCAACCGTGATAACCCACACCTTCAACCACCGCGGTGGCACCGGAATTTCGTACCGCGAAACGTTCGCCAGCCTGGCCCGCTGCGTACAATTCGCCGCCGGTGGCGCCATACAGACAGGTGTTGCCGATGATCGCGCTGCGCTTGGCAACGATGCCCGAGTCATGCGTGGGTGAAATGGCAATCCGCCCGCCGCTCATGCCCTTACCGACATAATCATTGGCGTCGCCGTACAGACGCAGATGCATACCCGTGGTGGCCCAAACGCCAAAACTTTGCCCCGCGGAACCGGTGAAGGTCAGGTTGTATTGCGCACCACCCAGGCCATCACGGCCATAGCGGCGGGCGATTTCGCCTGCCAGGCCGGCGCCGACGGAACGGTCAAAATTATGGATCTCAAATGAAAGGTCGGCGCTTTCTCGCTGCTGCAGAGCCATTTCGAGACTGGCAACGATGCGCAAATTCAGTTCGCCGCGGTCATGTGGATGATTGCGCACGCCCTGGTAACCACCACCCCGTTTGCCGGCAGCGCCGCGCGCTGATCAGAATCGGATCGAGATCGATACAACGCTGCTTGTCGGTCAGCGGTTCGATTTTTTCGAGCAGATCACTGCGTCCGACGATGTCTTCGAGTTTTTCAAAACCGAGATAGGCCAGGTGTTCACGCACCTCTTCGGCTATGAAGCGGAAATAGGTCATCACCAGTTCGGGCAAGCCGTGGAAATGTTCACGGCGTAACTGGTCGTCCTGTGTGGCAATACCGGTTGCGCAGTTGTTCAGATGGCAGATTCGCAGGTACTTACAACCCAGCGCCACCATCGGGACCGGTACCAAAACCAAAACTGTCGGCGCCGAGAATTGCACCCTTGATCACATCAAGACCGGTCTTCAGACCACCGTCCACCTGCAGGCGGACACGGTCACGCAGACCATTGGCAACCAACGCGTGGTGCGCCTCGGGCAATCCCGTTTCCCAGGGGGACCCGGCGTACTTCACCGAGGTCAGCGGGCTTGCGCCGGTGCCGCCATCATGACCGGCGATGGTGATGCAGTCGGCGTAGGCCTTGGCCACACCGGCAGCAATGGTTCCAACGCCACGTTCCGCAACCAGTTTCACCGACACCATCGCCTCGGGGTTCACCTGCTTGAGATCGAATATCAGCTGCGCCAGGTCTTCGATCGAATAAATATCATGATGCGGCGGGGGTGAAATCAGGGTGACCCCCGGCACCGCGTGACGCAGGGCGGCAATATGCGCGGAAACTTTGTGACCGGGCAATTGCCCGCCCTCGCCCGGCTTGGCGCCCTGGGCGATCTTGATCTGCAGGATGTCGGCATTCACCAGGTAGTGGGCGGTCACGCCGAAACGCGCTGATGCAACCTGCTTGATCCGTGAGTTGCGAATGGTGTTGAAACGGGCCGGGTCTTCACCCCCCTCACCGGAATTGGAGTGGCCGCCGAGCGTATTCATTGCCACGGCCAGGGCCTCGTGGGCCTCGGGCGACAACGCGCCTATGGACATGGCGGCCGTATCAAAACGCGGAAACAGCGATTTGGCCGGTTCGACATTTTCAATCGGGGTGGCAACCGCCGCCGGACGCAGACTTAACAGGTCGCGCAAGGCCGCCGGTTGTCGTTTATTGACGAGGTTGGCAAACACCGCGTAGTCCTGTTGCTGACCGCTTTGCACGGCTTTTTGCAGCGATGTGACCACGTCCGGATTGTAAGCATGGAATTCCCCATTCCAGGTAAATTTCAGCAGACCACCCTGGATCAGGGGGAGAGCGAAATTCCAGGCCGTATGTGCGAGTATTTTCTGGTCGGCCTCGATTTCCCGGAAACCGGCGCCACCGATATTGCCGGCGGCACCCGGACAACAGAGGTCCGTGATTTCCTTGCCAAGACCGATGACCTCGAATAATTGCGCACCGCGGTAACTGGTGACACAGGAGATACCCATCTTGGAAAGGATCTTGAGCAGGCCCTTGCGTGCGCCGCGCCGGTAGTTCTTGCGGTGTTGCAGCAGGTCACCCTTGAGTGCGCCGCGTGCATGCAGATCGTTGATGACCTGGAAAGCCAGGTAGGGATAAACGGCGGTTGCACCCAGCCCGAACAGCACGGCAAAGTGATGCGAGTCACGTGCGCTGCCGGTCTCGACGATGATGTTGCAATCACAGCGCAGACCGTCCTTTATCAGGCGTTGGTGTACGGCGCCGGTTGCCAGCGCCGCCTGCATCGGCAACTTGTCCTGGCTGATATCACGGTCGGTCAGCACAATTACGACAGCGCCATCTGCCACCGCTTTAGAAACCGCTTCGGAAAGCCGAATCGAGGGCCGCGTGCAATCCCTCCTGCGGAGCATAATTGAGACTGAATGTCTGGTTGCGGTACCAGCGCTGGTCCAGTTCAAACAACTTGCGGTACTTGACCACATTCAATACCGGCCACGGCAGTACAACGCGGTGCGCCTGGGTGCTGGTCTCCTGGAAAATGTTGTGTTCCCTGCCGATCAGGGTCTCCAGCGACATGGCTGAACGTTCCCGCAGGGAATCGATTGGCGGATTGGTGACCTGGGCAAATTGCTGACGGAAATAGTCATAAACCGGGCGTGACTGGCGGGATAAAACGGCAATCGGCGTATCATCACCCATTGAACCGGTCGCTTCACTCGGAGTTCTCCGCCATGACCCGGATCACATGTTCGCGTTCTTCATTGCTGATACCGAAAAGCTTCTGAAAAACCGGCAGGTCCTGGCTGGCTCCTTCATATAAACCTGTGCCGCCGTTTCCTCCAGTTCATCATTGCTGGCGATGCGGATGATGTTTTCCGCCAGCCAGTCACCGTAGGGATGACGTGACTTGAGTGCATCGTCGATTTCGCGTGAACGCCACAGGTTGCCGAGTTTCGTATCAACGACAAACATTTCACCGGGTCCGACACGGCCTTTCTCAACCACATCCTCTTCCTTGTAATCCCACACACCGACCTCGGACGCCAGGGTGATCCAGTTGTTTTTCGTGACCACGTAGCGCGCCGGACGCAGACCGTTGCGATCGAGGTTACAGGTGGCAACGCGGCCATTGGTCATGACGATACCCGCCGGACCATCCCAGGGCTCGACATGCATCGAATTGAATTCATAGAAGGAACGCAGTTTCGGCGACATATCCGGTTCGGCCTGCCAGGCGGGCGGAATCAGGATACGCATGGCGCGGAATACATCCATTCCGCCGGCCAGGAATAATTCCAGCATATTGTCCAGCGACGACGAATCCGAACCCTCCTGGTTGACCAGCGGGCGGATCTTTTGCAGATCGGGTAACAACGGTGTCTGGAACTTGGGTGTGCGCGCCTCCGACCAGCTGCGGTTGCCTTCGATGGTATTGATCTCGCCATTGTGTGCCAGGAAACGGAACGGCTGTGCATAGCGCCAGTTTGGCAGGGTGTTGGTCGAAAAACGTTGATGAAACAGGCAGATGGCGCTCTTTAAGCCGCGGGTCTTTCAGATCCGGGATAAAATTCCGGCAGGTTCTCCGGCATGACCAGGCCCTTGTAAACCGTGGTCAGGTTCGAAAGCGTCGCCACGTAAAACATCGGATCCGGCTGGTCCATGTTCATGTTTTCAGCGCTGGCCATACGGCGGGCGACGAACAGCCGCCGTTCCGCGTCGTGGGTTCCCCATCCCGGCGGCGCATCGACGAACACCTGTTCAATACGTCGGCATGGAATCCAGGGCCATCTGGCCGCAAACCGATGGGTTGGTCGGCACGGTTCGCCAACCGGCAATTTCCAGCGTTTCGTTTTTGATGTGTTTTTCAAGGATCTTGCGTGAACGCGCTGCTATCTCAGGGTCGGCATTGAGAAACACCATGCCGACACCAAAAACCCGGCCCACGCGCATTCCCGCTT